>NZ_CANNBW010000005.1 GCF_947502995.1 uncultured Tenacibaculum sp.
GTAGTTCCTGCCTGTTTTGCTGGATCTGTATCGCCTACATAATCATCATTGGTTAAAACATTCGTAGTAACTGGTGTACCTGAAGCTACTGTAGCTGTATCATTGGCAACTGTAGTCGTTGTTGGATTTGGATCTGTAGTATCTGGATTTCCATCGCCATCATCATCTAAATCACATGCATTAGTTAATGAATCTCCATCTAAATCTGGTAAAGGAGTTCCTGCTGTTCCTTCTATATAATCTGCAACAGTATTTGTATCTGTATCAGCTGCTGTAGCTGGATATGACGCTGCTATTACTGTACCATTAAGATTTACTGGTGCAGGGTCTGTGGTTCCGTTTCCATATTGACCGCCACCACCGTCAGCATTACTATCATCGTAATATTCATTTGAATCTGAACATCCATCATCATCAGAATCTAAATCATATGGATTTCCTCTATCTGTACCATCTGTATTGGGCACAGTTAAACCTGTTCCTGCTGAAGAAGGTATACCTGTTGAAGTATTAGGAATTCCATCAGCGAAACCATCGTTATTTATATCTGTTCCATTGGCTTCAACCACATCATAAATTCCATCATTATCAGAATCTAAATCGATGCAATCCGCAAGTCCATCTCCATCAAAATCAGGATCAACAGACAATGAAAGGAAAATTGCGCTATCATCTCCAGTATCATTAGAACTAAAACTGAAATTTGTAACTCCAGCTTTAGTTGACTCCCAAGTAAATCTACTACCATTATTTGCGTTAGTAGTAGTTATATTTTGAATTTCATATTTAAGAGGATTACTAATATCATTAAAATCTCCTGTTAATGTCGTTGTAAAATCATACAAAGTTCCATCTAAACTTTCTACTACATCTGTTGCACTTCCTGCTTGAATCACTCCTCCATGTTCTAATCTTGCACGGACTCTAGAAGCTGCTGTACCTGAAATTGTAAATGTAGATGGAGTACCCGAAAAGGTATCACCTACAAATAAATTTGGATTTGTATCTGGCCTATTTAGACCTGTAGCAGAAATTAAAACACTACCAGGTGCTAAACCTAATCTAGCACTTATGTCTACATCAGTTATAGTATTGTTGGTTGTATTATCTAAAATTCCTAAATCTTCGAATGGGCGAATACTAATAAAATTAATCACACATTCGTCTACATCAAGAATACCATCATTATCATCATCTTCATCACAAAAATCTGGTACTCCATCAGAATCTGCATCTGCACTATCATCTCCTCCTGCACATATATCTAAATTATCTAAAACACCATCTCCATCAGCATCTCCAATTGCAACCGTAATCGTTACAATTGCAGTACTACAAACATCATCTCCTGTTGCTCCATCTCCTGTAATATCATTACAAACTTGATATTCTATAGTTACTGTTGTTCCTCCTTCACTTGATAACGGCAAATAGTTTAACTCACCTGTATCTGCGTCGTAAGTTATAGTCCCTCCTGCTGTAGTATTAACACCTACTACCGTGTTAATAGTCGTAATACTTGCAGGATTTATATTATCTGGATCTCCATTTCCATCTGTATTATCTGTAAAATCGTCATTTGCTAAAATTTGAACAGTTTGTAAAACTCCTGCTGTAGCTGAAGTTGAATCATCAACTGCTGTTGGAGTATTTGGATTAGTAGTGTCTGTTGTATCTGGATTTCCATCATTATCATCATCTAAATCACAAGCATTTGCTAGACTATCTCCATCAGTATTTGGTAATGGGGTACCTGCTGTACCTTCTACATAATCTGCTGTACTGTTAGTATCTGTATCTGCTGCTGTAGCTGGATAACTAGCTGCTATAACTGTACCATTTGCATTTGATGGAGCTGGATCGGTTGTTCCGTTTCCATACTGACCTCCTCCTCCATCTGCATTAGTATCATTATAATATTCATTTGAATCTGAACAACCATCGTTATCTGAATCTAAATCATAAGGATTTCCTCCATCTGTGTCTCCGTCTGTGTTTGGAACTGTTAAACCTGTACTAGCTGAAGAAGGAATACCTGTTGAAGTATTTGGCACACCATCTGCAATACCATCATTATTTACATCTGCTCCATCTGCTTCAACTACATCATAAATTCCATCATTATCAGAATCTAAATCTAATGAGTTTGGTACCGTATCACCATCAAAATCTTGTGAGAAACAATAAGAGAACTCATAGAACTGCATTGTAACATTACCACCACTTCCATTAGCTTTACCTGCAACTATAACTAATGTATCTATTGGATCTAAAGAACTTATTGAAACTGAGTTATTAGGTGCGTTAGAACCTGTAGCTGAACTTATTACAGATTGAGGACTATTTGCTCGAATAAAGCTTGTTCCTAAATTTATATCTGAAACTGTTAAAGCTACATTTGATCCTGATAAAGATGCTGAAAAGTCTGCTCTATCTTGAAAATCTAAACCACCCCATTTAAAATCAGAGATTTGAATTGGTTCATCGAATGTAAATGTATACACTGCTACACTAATTGATCCTGCATCTGCAGGATAAGAAGTTCCTACTGGGAAGTTTGTATTATTCGGTTGAACATTTACATAATCTCCGGTTATCCCTCCATTTGAAGTACTACTAACACCACCAGCCCAAGTAGCTCCATTAATTACCTCGAAACTAAAAGTTCCAGTTACACCTGCATGATTGTAAACATTATTAACTGTTCCAGAAGCAGAAGAACCTGAAGTAGTTCCTGTGCTTGCTTGTGTAAATGTTTGTCCTAAAGCTACCAATCCAGAAGTAGGACAATCAAACTCATCTGTATCTAAAATTCCATCATTATCATCGTCTTGATCACATCCATCAGGAACACCATCGGAATCTGCATCTAAAGCATCATCTCCTCCTGGACAAATATCTGAACCATCAACTACTCCATCACCATCTGAATCACCAAAAGCAATATTTATTGTTACTATTGCTGTATCACAAACATCATCTGTTGTTGTTCCTGGACTATCTCCATTTACATCGTTACAGACTTGGTATTCAATAGTTACAACAGTACCACCCTCGCTTAATAATGGTGTATAATTTAACTCTCCCGTGCCAGCATCATAAGATATTAAACCTGCTGCTGTAGTATTAATTCCTACTACTGTACTTAAAGTAGTAACACTTATAGGATTTATATTATCCGGATCTGAATTTCCATTAGTATTATCCGTAAAATCATCATTTGCTAAAATTGAAATAGTTTCTAAAATACCTGCTGTGGCCGACGCACTATCATTTACTGCTGTAGGTGTGGAAGGATTAGAATCTGTTGTATCTGGATTTCCATCACCATCTGTATCTGGATTAACTACACACCCTGTACTAACAGTGTCATCTGTTACATTACTATTTGTTCCTACGGTATAATCAACCCCAACAAATGTTACTAAACCTGTAGCACTATCAACATTAGTTTGTGGCTCACCTGTTCCAAATGAACCTCCATCACCTCCATCTGCATTGGAATCATTGTAAGCTTCATTTGCATCAGAACATCCATCGTCATCACTATCTGTATCTTGAAAATCAAATAAAGTATCTGGAGTTGGTTCTGAATTTGCTAAAGTATAGTTAATTGTACCACTGTCTTCTTGCCCTGCTGCTTGTACAGCATCAGGAATACCATCTGCTCCTACTGCCCCTAAAATTACACCGTTAGTATGCGCTATTCCATGACCAGCTTCTAAAACATCATATATTCCATCATTATCGGTATCTAAATCTACACAATTGTCTACTCCATCTCCATCACTATCTAAACCAGCAGATTCGATAGTTACAGAACCTTGCGGAAAAAAATTCCAAAGCATGGCTACTGCCGAACCAATATTTCTACTATCAAACAAATATAAAGATACTGTCGTTTGAGGAGTATTAAAGTCAAATTGAGCAGAATGTCCATTTGGATCACCTGTCATATTAAGTAACACATTAGATGGCGTAGTATCTAAAGCTGCTAAGGAATTAAAATTACCTATGAAATTTATATCATTACCACCATCTTTATCATTAACAATAAAACTACCTACATCATCTGCTGCTGCATCGTCAAAACTCACAATCGCCCCCCCAGGATTACCACTTAGAGGATCAGTATCTATTGTCCAAACTCCATCTTCACTCCAAGCATAGGAATCCCTAACATCTGTATTATTAGCAGGAGCTGTTAAACTATTAATATCATTTATAAACAATCTAGGAATATTAAAACTAGTTGCTGAGTTTGAAGTAGTCCAAATTAACTCTACATATTCATTATCTAATATAGGATCATTATTAGATATTAGACCTGTAGTTGTATTAAAAGTTACAGGATCACCAGAGCTTACAGTAGCTGCTCCTTGATAAATATCTATAGAATAATTTCCTGTAATATCAGAAATACGAAGACCTTCTGAACCATCTGGAATTGTTCCTCCTCCTGATACAAATGCAGTTGCTGGTATTGCACTAACATTTGTAAAGGAAATTGTTGTAGGTGCTGGACAACCTTCATCTGTATCAAGAATACCATCGTTATCATCATCTAAATCTGATAAATTTAAAATACCATCATTATCACAATCCGTTGGATTAGCACATTGAGAATTAACATTTATAGTTACAGTTAATGAAAGTATTAAAACTCCTAAGTATTTTAATTTATTTCCAAAAAGCAAAGAACCAATGTATTCTTTCTTTTTAGTTCTATTAAATGTGTAAGAAATACTGTGTAAAACTTTAGCAAAACCGTTAGATTTACTGTAATTTTTTCTAAATTGCGAAGCTGTAAGTTTTCGTGAAAATTCTAATATTTCTACAGATAATTTTGCTTTTATTTTTTTAAGAAATATATCATATAATCTTAAAAAAATAACCTGAAGACATTTTAACATAATGATCAGTGTATTAATTGATTGTTATATTCATGCCCTACTCTTGTTTCCGCTCGCCAAAGTGTAACAATTGTGGGGTTTTTTATTTTACGATATTAACTACTAACCTTATAATCTAAATCATTAGACTATAGGAAAAAGTTGTTTACAAAAAAATTAAATAGTAATTGGTGTTTGGTTTGTGTATCTTTTTCTACAATAAAAACTTACATAATTTATAATTACAAAAAAAGTTGACTGAGGTTTGTTTTTTAAAAGTATTTTTTTGCATAGAATCGGGGGTTACGATTTGTAATAAAATTTATACTAAAATAACTATTTGAAGTTTCTTTAACAAATTTTAACATATTAAAATTCAGTAAAACTTCAAAGAACATTCATCTATAGCCAAAGCATAAGATGATAGATATCAAATTAATATAATTATTTTTAGGGGAGCAAGTTTGTTAACGTCTTTTACTGTTTAAGCTTTAAGACATTACTAATATAATATTTTTTTTAACATACGTTAACTTTTTTTTAGAAAAATTAAAAAAATTAACATTGAAGATAAATAATAAAGGCATATAAAATTTACATGCCTTTATTTGAATTATTGATTTGTAGTAATATTTTTATCTCCTTTAATTATGTAAAAATAAGACCTTCTATTTCGTTGATGCTGTTCTTCTGTACATTTTCTCTGATTAGCATCGTTACAATCATTTAACAATTGATCTTCTCCATAACCTATAGCACTTTGGATTCTATTTGAAGCTATTCCTCGAGATATTAAATAATCTCTTGTAGATTTAGCTCGATTTGTAGATAAAGTTCTATTGTAAGCTTTAGTTCCTCTACTATCTGTATGGGATTCAATTTTAATTACCATATCTGGATGATTATTCATCACTGTAACTATATGCTCTAATTCATACTCTGCATCTTCTCTAATGTTGTATAAATCAAAATCAAAATAAATAGGATTAATTACAATTTGAGCATCTTCTTTAGGTGTTTCTACAATTAATGACTCTAATGTTAAATCTGCTTGAATTGCTTTTTTATCTATATCTTCTGTTGAAGTGTCTTTTTTATCGTTTCTGTAATCTTCTTTAGATGCAGTTACCGTATAATTATTTTCACACGCAATATCTTTAAATGTATATCTACCGTCGTTACTTGTTACTTGCTGACTAATAGGTTCACCTTTCTCATCTATTAAACGAACTGTGGCTCCTTCAATAGGTGTACCAGTTCTTGAGTCTGTAACAACTCCTGTAATTTCCTCTTTACATCTATAAATTACAAAACTGTAAATATCATCATCTCCTTTTCCTCCTTTTCTATTTGAAGAAAAATATCCGTAAGACTTATCTTCACTAATCACAAAACTAAAATCATCTAAAGGACTATTAACTGGTGTACCTAGATTAACTGGTGTTGTAAATTTTTCGTTAGAATCAATTTTAGATTCAAAAATATCTAGAGCGCCAATACCTAAATGACCATCTGATGAAAAATACATTGTATTTTCCTTATCTACATAAGGAAACATTTCTCTTCCTTCTGTATTTATTGTTCTTCCAAGATTTAGTGGAGTACCGTATGTATTATCTTCTCTAATTTCTACAGAATAAATATCTGTAGCTCCAATTCCGCCAGGCATATCTGATACAAAATATAGTGTTTTTCCATCTGCACTTAAAGCTGGATGACCACAAGAGTATAAATCGCTATTGAAAGGTAATTCTGTAAAATTTTTCCATTTATCATTTACTTTTTCTGCTTTGTAAATTTTTAAATGCGTGATCTTTTGCTTGTCACCTCTTAATTTATCACCATCATAATTGTCTCTTGTAAAATAGACAGTATTCCCATCTTCAGTAAGTATAGTATTTGACTCATGGTAACGAGTACTTATTTCATCGAACTTTTTTACTTCTCCTAACTCTAAACCTTCTGCTATATCACTAAACTGTTCTTCTGCTGTATAAACATTTAAAAAAGGTTGATTATTCCATTTATATCTTTTCTTATCGTATTTAGATCCATTAGGTTTAGTTGAAGCAAAGTATAATTTACTTCCGTAGATAAAACCTCCAAAATCTGAGTACTCTGTGTTAATTGATAAATTTTTTACATTTACAAAAGTTTTCTTTCTATTAGAATACTCTACAAAATAATTACGATTATTAACTAATTCTATAGCTCTAGAATCATTAGCGTTCATTTCTTTTAATTTCTCTAACCAAATATCTGATTCCTTAACCTTCCCATTACTTTTTAAAGTTTGAGCATATCTAAATAGGTATTCTGGAGATACTTCATTAGCATACTTATCCATTAAAAGTTTATACCACTTTTCTGCTTCTACAGATTCTGTATTATAGTAATGTGAATCTCCTAGTCTACTTATAACTAATAATGATTCATCACCTTTATCGTATAAAACTTTATATAACTCAGCAGATTTCTTGTAAGCAAATTCATTGTAATAGCGATCTGCTGCGTATCTACGTTGCGAATAACCAATTGCAGTGACTAATAATAAATAAATTAAAATAATTTTCTTCATTAATACTTTAGTTTAAATTTTAAAAGTTTGTCGACTTTTAAAGTTACTATCTATTCTTCCTTTAAAAAAGCTTATGACTGTGATCTGCATGTTTTCTCAGTTTAATTAAGAAAAGCATATGGCAAATAGCTCTTTTACATCTTAAATTAGAATTAGTTAAAAATTTACATTTTTAATCTTCTCTTTTTGGGGGAAGAACATTAAAAATAAAGTAGTATTAGTTTTGGTTTTAGAAGGTATTGCCTTAAGTGTTGCCTTAATTCAATATCATCTTATGCGGCAAATATAATTTTTTTACATAAAATGAAAAAATAATATAAACTTTTAAGTTAAAGTTTTGTGAAATAAAAAGATCGAGAAAATTCTCGATCTTTTTTAATTTGTTATGCTTCACCTGTTGTTCCTCCAAAGTTCATTGGAATCGGTGGTTGTTCATACTCTTTAATTTCACCATGAACTTGTTCGAATTTTCTAACATTATCTGCTAAAGCTTTAGTTAAGCGTTTAGCATGTTGAGGAGTTAAAATAATTCTTGACTTTACTTTAGCCTTAGGTACTCCAGGCATTATGTTTATAAAGTCTACAATGAATTCTGAAACTGAATGATTGATAATGGCTAAATTACTATAAGTTCCTTCAGCAACATCTTGATCTAATTCAATGTTAATTTGTGGGTCTTTATTTTTATCTTCCATATGTGTTTTAAATCAAAAAAGACCTCTTATAGTAAGAGGCCTTTAAGTTTGTTATTATAAACTTTGTTGGATTTCATCTTTTGGTCCAACTATTACTTGCTCATAATGTCTAAGACCTGTACCTGCTGGTATACGTTTACCTACAATTACATTCTCTTTTAATCCTTCAAGTGTATCAATCTTACCATTAACAGCTGCTTCATTTAACACTTTCGTTGTTTCCTGGAACGATGCTGCCGAGATAAATGACTTCGTTTGTAACGAAGCTCTAGTAATTCCTTGTAATACTTGTTCTGCTGTTGCAGGCTGAGCATCTCTTGCAATTACTAATTCTTTATCTGCTCTACGTAAGATAGAATTCTCATCTCTTAGTTCACGTGCTGTAATTAATTGACCTTCTCTTAAATTCTCAGAGTCTCCTGCATTCTCAATTACTTTCATTCCGTAAATTTTATCATTTTCTTCGATAAAATCGTTCTTGTGAGCTAATTGATTCTCTAAGAACAATGTATCTCCAGAATCAATAATCTTAACTTTACGCATCATTTGACGTACTACAACTTCAAAGTGCTTATCGTTAATTTTCACCCCTTGTAAACGGTATACATCTTGTATTTCATTTACTAAGTATTCTTGAACTGCTGAAGGTCCTTTAATTCTTAAGATATCAGCCGGTGTAGTAGCACCATCAGATAATGGCATACCTGCTTTAATAAAGTCATTTTCTTGAACTAAAATTTGGTTCGATAACTTTACTAAATACTTCTTAATATCTCCAGTTTTAGACTCTACAATAATCTCACGATTACCACGCTTGATTTTTCCGAAAGATACAACTCCGTCAATTTCAGCAACTACAGCTGGGTTTGATGGATTACGTGCTTCAAATAATTCTGTTACACGTGGTAAACCTCCTGTAATATCCCCTGCTTTACCAGACTTACGTGGAATTTTAACTAAAGTTTTACCTTCTTCTACATCATCTCCATTCTCTACAATTAAATGAGCTCCTACAGGTAAACTATACGAACGTAAAGCATTACCATCAGCATCTTCAATAATTAAAGAAGGAATGATCTTTTTATTCTTAGAATCTGTAATTACTTTCTCTTGGAATCCTGTTTGTTCATCAACTTCTACAGAGTAGTTAATACCTTGCTCTAAATTGTCAAACTTAACTTTACCTCCAAATTCTGAAACAATAACTCCATTAAATGGATCCCATTGACATACTGCATCTCCTTTTTTGATCGTCTTTCTTTCTTTTTCAAAAATGATAGACCCGTAAGGAATATTATTAGTACTTAAAGTAATTCCAGTTTTCTTATCTATAATTTTAATTTCAGCTGTACGAGAAATAACAATTTCTACAGGGTCTCCATTACTATCCTTCCCATTAACTGTACGTAAATCTTCAATTTTTACGTTACCGTCGAATTTAGAAATTAATTTATTTTCTTCTGAAATGTTTCCTGCTACCCCTCCAACGTGGAATGTACGTAGTGTTAACTGTGTACCTGGCTCTCCAATTGACTGTGCAGCAATTACACCAACAGCTTCTCCTCTTTGTACTTTCTTAGCCGTAGATAAACTCTTACCGTAACACTGAGCACAAATTCCTCTCTTAGACTCACAAGTTAAAGGAGAACGTACTTCTACTCTATCGATACCTGTAGCTTGAATTGCTTTAGCTAAAGGTTCAGTAATAAGTTGACCAGCATTTACTAAAATATCATCTGAATTAGGTTTATAAACATCATGTAAAGATACTCTACCTTCAATTCTATCCGCTAAAGACTCAACGATTTCATCGTTTTTCTTTAATGGCATAATCTCTAATCCACGTAATGTACCACAATCTTCTTCATTTACAATTACATCTTGAGATACATCTACTAAACGACGCGTTAAATATCCAGCATCGGCAGTTTTTAATGCGGTATCGGCTAATCCTTTACGAGCACCGTGCGTAGAGATAAAGTATTCTAAAATTGAAAGACCTTCTTTAAAGTTAGAAAGAATTGGGTTTTCAATAATCTCTCCACCACCAGCAGTCGATTTTTTAGGCTTTGCCATTAATCCACGCATACCTGTTAACTGACGAATCTGCTCTTTAGAACCACGGGCTCCAGAATCTAACATCATAAATACAGAGTTAAATCCTTGTTGATCTTCACGTAAACGTTTCATCGATAATTCTGTTAATCGGTTGTTTGTAGAACCCCAAACATCAATTACCTGATTATAACGTTCTTTTTGAGTTAACATACCCATGTTATAGTTCATTACAATTCCATCCACCTCTTTATTAGCTTCAGCAATCATAGTGTGCTTTTCTTCTGGAATAATGATATCTCCTAATGAGAAAGATAAACCACCTTGGAAGGCAAATTTATATCCCATGTTTTTGATTTCATCTAAGAATTTACCAACAGCAGGAATATCTGTAACTTTTAATATATCACCAATAATTCCTCTTAAAGATTTCTTAGTTAAAACCTGGTTTACATAACCAGCAGCTTCTGGTACAACTTCGTTAAATAAAACTCTACCTACTGTAGTTTCTATAATTTTAGTTACTACTTGACCATCTTCAACATCTTGAGTTCTTACTTTAATACCAGCATTTAAGTCTACTCTCTTTTCATTGTAAGCAATAGTAACTTCTTCTGGAGAATAGAATGTTAAACCTTCTCCTTTGATTACTAACTCTGGAGTAGATTTACGCTCTTTAGTCATGTAATATAACCCTAATACCATATCCTGAGATGGTACAGTAATTGGAGCACCATTTGCAGGGTTTAAGATATTGTGAGAAGCTAACATTAATAACTGAGCTTCTAAGATAGCTTCTGGTCCTAAAGGTAAGTGAACCGCCATTTGATCCCCATCGAAATCGGCGTTAAATGCCGTACATACTAATGGGTGTAAACGGATTGCTTTACCTTCTATTAATTTTGGTTGGAATGCTTGAATACCTAAACGGTGTAACGTAGGAGCACGGTTTAATAAAACTGGATGACCTTTAATTACATTTTCAAGAATATCCCAAACAACTGGTTCTTTTCTATCTATAATTTTCTTTGCAGATTTAACCGTCTTAACAATACCTCTTTCGATTAACTTACGAATTACGAAAGGCTTGTATAATTCAGCTGCCATATCTTTTGGCAATCCACATTCGTATAATTTTAATTCTGGTCCAACAACAATTACAGAACGCGCAGAGTAATCAACACGCTTTCCTAATAAGTTCTGACGGAAACGTCCTTGTTTACCCTTTAACGAATCAGATAATGACTTTAATGGTCTGTTTGATTCTGTCTTAACTGCTGATGATTTACGTGTATTATCAAATAATGAATCTACAGATTCTTGTAACATACGTTTCTCATTTCTTAAGATTACTTCAGGAGCTTTAATCTCCATTAATCTCTTTAAACGATTGTTACGGATAATTACACGACGATATAAATCATTTAAATCTGAAGTAGCGAAACGACCTCCATCTAATGGTACTAATGGACGTAACTCTGGTGGAATTACAGGAACAACTTTCATGATCATCCACTCTGGCTTATTCTCTCTATTCTTTTGAGAATCTCTAAAAGCCTCTACTACATTTAACCTCTTTAAAGCTTCATTTTTACGCTGTTTAGAAGTCTCAGTATTCGCCTTGTGTCTTAATTGGTAAGATAACTCATCTAAATCGATACGAGCTAATAACTCAATTAAACACTCAGCTCCCATTTTAGCTATAAACTTATTAGGATCTGTATCTTCTAAATATTGATTATCTTGTGGTAAAGAATCAGCTATATCTAAATATTCTTCTTCTGTTAAGAAGTCTAATTTCTGTAATGGTTCACCTTCGGCATTTTTAGCAATACCTGGTTGAATTACTACATAACGCTCATAATAGATGATCATATCTAACTTTTTAGATGGTAAACCTAATAAGTATCCCATTTTGTTAGGTAATGATCTAAAGTACCAAATATGAGCAACTGGTACTACCAAATTGATGTGACCTACTCTATCTCTACGAACTTTTTTCTCAGTTACTTCAACTCCACATCGATCACAAACGATTCCTTTGTATCGGATTCTTTTGTATTTACCACAAGCACATTCATAATCTTTAACAGGACCAAAAATTCTTTCACAGAAAAGTCCATCTCTTTCTGGTTTGTGCGTACGGTAATTTATTGTTTCTGGTTTTAAAACCTCTCCTTTAGATGCTTCTAAAATAGATTCAGGAGATGCTAAACCAATTGAAATTTTGTTAAATTTCTTAACAGTGTATTTTTCGTTCTTTCTTGCCATAATAGTTTGCAAAATGCTTTAAGCTATAATGCTTAAATTATAAATTATATAAACACTGAAACCAAGATTGCTAAAAAGCAATCTTGATTATCTTTTTTTACTCTTCTAATTTAACGTCTAATCCTAAACCTTTAAGTTCGTGCATTAATACGTTAAATGATTCTGGTAATCCAGGTTCTGGCATAGCTTCACCTTTAACTATACTTTCGTAAGCTTTAGCTCTACCTAATACATCATCCGATTTTACAGTTAAGATCTCACGTAAGATACTAGAAGCTCCATATGCTTCAAGAGCCCATACCTCCATTTCTCCAAAACGCTGACCTCCAAATTGAGCTTTACCTCCTAATGGCTGTTGCGTAATTAAAGAGTATGGTCCGATAGAACGTGCGTGCATCTTATCTTCAATCATGTGTCCTAACTTAATCATATAAATTACCCCAACTGTTGCTGGCTGATCGAAACGTTGTCCTGTACCTCCATCATATAAATATGTATGACCAAATCTAGGAATTCCTGCCTCGTCTGTTAATTTATTGATTTCATCTAAAGAAGCACCATCGAAAATTGGAGTTGCATATTTCTGACCTAATTTTTGACCTGCCCATCCAAGAACAGTTTCATAAATCTGACCAATATTCATACGAGAAGGTACCCCTAATGGATTTAAAACAATATCTACTGGTGTTCCATCTTCTAAGAAAGGCATATCCTCTTGACGTACAATACGAGCAACAATACCTTTGTTACCGTGACGTCCTGCCATCTTATCTCCAACTTTTAATTTACGCTTTTTAGCAATATAAATCTTAGCTAACTTTAAAATACCTGCTGGTAATTCATCTCCTACAGAAATTGTAAACTTCTCACGACGTAAAACTCCTTGTAAGTCGTTAACTTTAATTTTATAGTTATGAATTAACTCTACAACAAGAGCATTTAACTCTTTATCTGTAGTCCAAACACCACTTAAGTGAGTAAAATCATCTACTGAGTTTAACATCTTTTGAGTGAATTTCTTACCTTTTGGTAAAACTTCTTCACCTAAATCGTTAAATATACCTTGAGATGTTTTTCCACTAATTAGGTGGAATAATTTTTCAATTAACTGATCTTTTAAATCCTCGAACTTAGATACAAAAGAAGCTTCTAAAGTAGCTACTGCTTCTTTATCTCTTGCTCTTTTGTTTTTATCTTTTACAGCTCTCTTAAATAATTTCTTATTAATTACAACACCTTTTAATGATGGAGAAGCTTTTAAAGAAGCATCTTTTACATCTCCTGCTTTATCACCAAAAATTGCTCTTAATAATTTTTCTTCTGGAGTTGGATCACTTTCTCCTTTAGGAGTAATTTTACCAATTAAAATATCTCCAGGCTTCACTTCAGCTCCTATACGGATCATTCCATTTTCATCAAGATCTTTAGTAGCCTCTTCTGAAACGTTTGGAATATCGTTTGTTAATTCTTCTGCTCCTAATTTTGTATCACGAACATCTAAAGAATATTCATCAATATGGATAGAAGTAAATATATCTTCACGAACTACTTTTTCAGAAATTACAATCGCATCCTCAAAGTTATATCCTTTCCAAGGCATGAAGGCAACCTTCATATTTCTACCTAAAGCTAACTCTCCTTGTTGCGTTGCATAACCTTCACAAAGAACTTGTCCCTTTTCAACTCTATCACCTTTTCTTACAATAGGTTTTAAGTTAATATTAGTTCCTTGGTTAGTTTTTCTGAACTTAATTAAGTCATATGATTTATCATCTGAATCAAAACTTACTAAACGCTCTTCGTCAGTTCTATCATACTTAATAGTAACTGTATTTGCATCAACATACTCTACTACTCCATCTCCTTCTGCGTTTATTAAGATTCTAGAATCTTTAGCTACTCTTCTTTCTAATCCAGTTCCTACGATTGGTGCATCAGGTCTTAATAAAGGCACAGCCTGACGCATCATGTTAGATCCCATTAATGCACGGTTTGCATCATCATGCTCTAAGAAAGGAATTAATGAAGCTGATATAGAAGCTATTTGGTTAGGAGCAACGTCCATATAATTTACTACTTCTGGAGTAACTACAGGGAAATCTCCTTCCTCTCTTGCAATTACTTTATCTCTATCAATAGAACCGTCATCAGTAACTTCAATATTAGATTGAGCGAACTTCATTCCTTCTTCTTCTTCAGCACTCAAATAAATAGGTCCTTCGTCTAATACCTTACCTTCATTTACCTTTTTATATGGTGTTTCGATGAATCCCATTGGGTTTACTTTAGCATAAACCGCTAAAGATGAAATAAGACCAATGTTTGGACCTTCTGGTGTTTCAATTGGACATAAACGACCGTAGTGAGTATAGTGAACATCACGAACCTCGAAACCTGCTCTCTCCCTAGATAAACCTCCAGGTCCTAATGCAGATAAACGACGTTTATGTGTAATCTCAGCAAGAGGATTCGTCTGATCCATAAACTGAGATAACTGATTTGTTCCAAAGAAAGAATTAATCACAGAAGATAATGTCTTTGCATTAATTAAATCAATTGGAGTAAACACCTCATTGTCACGAACATTCATTCTTTCACGAATTGTACGAGCCATACGAGCTAAACCTACACCGAACTGACCTGCTAATTGCTCACCTACTGTACGTACACGACGGTTAGATAAGTGATCAATATCATCTACTTCTGCCTTCGAATTAATTAATTCAAT
Organism: uncultured Tenacibaculum sp.; assembly: GCF_947502995.1. Taxonomy (GTDB): domain Bacteria; phylum Bacteroidota; class Bacteroidia; order Flavobacteriales; family Flavobacteriaceae; genus Polaribacter. Next base: position 15,220 of record NZ_CANNBW010000005.1, read on the forward strand.
TAAGTATTTAACGATAGTGATGATATCGTTCTTCGTTAATACTTTTTGATCAATATCTTCATTTAATTGAAGCTTAGTGTTCATTCTAAAACGACCAACTTCTCCTAAATTATATCTTTGCTCTGAAAAGAATAATTTATCTATAATACCTCTTGCTGTTTCCTCATCTGGTGGTTCAGCATTACGTAATTGACGATAAATATGTTCTACTGCCTCTTTTTCAGAGTTTGTAGGATCTTTTTGTAATGTATTATGAATAATAGCATAATCTGCCATATCATTATCTTCTTTGTGTAATAATATGGTTTTTGCACCTGCTTCAATTATTTCATCTACATGTTCTTTTTCTAAAATAGTATCACGGTCGAAAATGATTTCATTACGCTCAATCGAAACTACCTCTCCTGTATCTTCATCTACGAAATCTTCGTGCCAAGTTTTTAATACCCTAGCTGCTAATTTTCTACCTAATACTTTTTTTAATCCAGCTTTAGAAACTTTTATTTCTTCAGCTAAATCAAAAATTTCAAGAATATCTTTATCTCTTTCGTAACCAATTGCTCGGAATAATGTTGTTACAGGTAATTTTTTCTTTCTATCGATATAAGCATACATCACCTGATTAATATCCGTAGCAAATTCAATCCAAGAACCTTTAAAAGGAATTACCCTTGCTGAATATAATTTTGTTCCATTTGCATGGAAAGACTGACCAAAGAAAACTCCAGGAGATCTGTGTAATTGAGATACTACAACTCTCTCTGCTCCATTTATGATGAATGTTCCTGATCCACTCATGTAAGGTATCGTACCTAAATACACATCTTGAACAATGGTTTCGAAATCTTCATGTTCAGGGTCTGTACAATATAACTTTAACCTTGCTTTAAGAGGTACACTATATGTTAAACCTCTTTCAATACACTCTTGTATACTGTATCTTGGTGGATCAACAAAGTAATCTAAAAATTCTAAAACGAATTGATTTCTTGTATCTGTAATTGGGAAGTTATCCATGAAGGTTTTATATAAACCTTCTTCTCCTCTTTCTTCAGCTTTTGTTTGTAATTGGAAAAAATCTTGGAAAGATTTAATTTGAATATCCAAAAAATCTGGATAATCTGCTCCAATGCGTGAAGATGCGAAGTTGATTCTTTCAGTAGTTTTTATCGTTGCCAAAAGAGAAACTATTTTTGAATTAAAAATATCTTGTTAAACTAATAAAGTTTTTTTCTAACACTCTACAACTAAATTTAAAAATTAATAATTTGATAATCAATAATTAAAAGTTGTAAAAAAACACAAACGATTTGAATGTGATTTTAAGAACAAATATATACACAAAATGGTTTAGGCCTAGAACAAATAGTTCTAGAACCTAAACCTGTATTTTGTTATCCCACTTTATTGTGGGGAGTAAGCTTACTTTAACTCTACTTCAGCTCCTGCTTCTTCTAAAGACTTCTTAAGACCTTCAGCCTCATCTTTAGATACTCCTTCTTTTACTGGAGCTGGTGCGCTATCAACGATTCCTTTAGCTTCTTTTAATCCTAAACCAGTTAATTCCTTAACTAATTTTACTACTGCTAATTTAGAACCTCCTGCTGCTTTTAAGATTACGTCGAACTCAGTTTTCTCTTCAGCTGCATCTCCACCTCCTGCTGGTCCAGCTGCTACTGCTACTGCCGCTGCTGCAGGCTCGATACCATACTCATCTTTTAAGATATCTGCTAATTCATTAACTTCTTTTACTGTTAAGTTAACTAATTGTTCTGCGAATTCTTTTAAATCTGCCATTTTAATTGTTTTAATTTTTTATTATTAGTTTATTAGTGCGCTTAATTATTTATCTGATAAAGTTTTTAAGATACCAGATAACTTACTACCTCCTGATTGTAATGCTGAAACAACATTCTTAGCAGGCGATTGTAATAATGTGATAATATCACCGATAAGTTCTTCTCTAGATTTGATATTTACAAGAGCGTCTAACTGATCGTCTCCAATGTAAACAGCTTCTTCTACAAAAGCTCCTTTTAATAAAGGTCTATCTTTAGATTTCTTTCTAAACTCCTTGATAACTTTTGCAGGCGCATTTGCTGCTTCTGCAATCATCATTGAAGTATTACCTTTTAAAACTTCTGGTAATTCTCCAAAATCTTTATCTGAAGCTTCCATTGCTTTTTCTAGCAATGTATTTTTTACAACAGCCAATGTAACGTTAGCTTTAAAACAAGCTCTACGTAAGTTAGATGTAGTTGTAGCATCTAATCCAGAAATATCTGCTAAATAGATTGTACTTGTATCTGCTAATTGCGCTGTTAAATCTTGTATTACTTGTGATTTTTCCTCTCTAGTCATGATATATAGATTTTAACTGCCTATGAAACAGATTTCACATCTACAGGAACACTAGGACTCATAGTTGAAGACATAAAAATACTCTTAATATAAGTTCCTTTTGCTGCTGTTGGCTTTAATTTTAAAAGTGTTTGAACTAACTCGTTAGCATTTTCGGCAATTTTATCTGCATCGAAAGATGCTTTACCGATTGCAGCGTGAACAATACCAGTTTTATCAACTTTAAAGTCAATTTTACCAGCTTTTACTTCAGTAACTGCTTTTGCAACATCCATAGTAACTGTACCAGTCTTTGGGTTTGGCATTAAACCTCTTGGTCCTAAAATACGACCTAAGGGACCTAATTTACCCATTACGCTAGGCATAGTAATAATAACATCTACGTCTGTCCAACCTCCTTTAATCTTTTGAAGGTATTCGTCTAATCCAACATAATCAGCACCTGCTGCTTGAGCTTCGGCTTCTTTATCTGGAGTAACTAATGCTAAAACTTTTACATCTTTACCAGTTCCGTGAGGTAATGTTACAACTCCACGTACCATTTGATTAGCTTTACGAGGATCTACTCCTAAACGTATTGCTAAATCAACAGATGCATCAAACTTTACGTTTGTAATATCTTTGATTAATGCTGATGCCTCCTTTAAGTCATAAACCTTAGAGTTGTCAATCTTAGCACGAGCTTCTTTTTGCTTTTTTGTTAATCTTGCCATTTTAATTCTCTTTTAGTTTAAGCAGGTGCATCACCTGTTACTGTTAATCCCATAGAGCGAGCAGTTCCTGCGATCATTCTCATTGCTGATTCGATTTCGAAAGCATTTAAATCTGCCATCTTATCCTCAGCAATTGTTCTAACTTGATCCCAAGTAACACTTGCTACTTTCTTTCTATTTGGTTCTCCAGAACCTTTCTTAATTTTGGCCGCTTCTAGTAATTGTACTGCAGCTGGTGGAGTTTTAACAACAAATTCGAATGATTTATCAGTATATACTGTAATCACTACTGGTAATACTTTACCTTGTTTGTCCTGTGTACGAGCATTGAACTGTTTACAGAACTCCATGATGTTAACTCCGGCAGCACCTAAAGCGGGTCCAACTGGTGGCGATGGGTTCGCAGCACCTCCCCTTACTTGTAGTTTAACTAATTTACTTACTTCTTTTGCCATTGTTTAAGTTTTAACGATGCATTAATTATGGAAGCTAATACATCTAAATAAAATATATATGTAACTGTTATATTTTCTCTACTTGCATGTAGCTTAATTCTAATGGAGTTTTTCTTCCGAAAATCTTAACCATTACTTCAAGCTTACGTTTTTCCTCGTTTACATTTTCAACTATTCCGTCAAATCCATTAAATGGACCATCTACAACTTTCACAGTTTCTCCGACAGTATAAGGAATAGCTACATTTTCTTCATTAACAGATAACTCGTCTACTTTACCAAGCATTCTATTAACTTCTGATTTACGCATAGGAACTGGATCACCTCCTTTAGTTTCACCTAAAAAACCTATTACACCTGTAACAGATTTTATTACGTGAGGAACCTCACCAGCTAAGTTAGCTTCAACCATTATGTATCCAGGAAAATAAACTCTTTCTCTATTTATTTTCTTACCATTTCTAATTTGAACAACTTTCTCTGTAGGAACGATAACTTGATTAACATAGTCAGATAATCCATGTCTAGCTATCTCTGTTTCGATGTAAGACTTGACTTTATTCTCCTGCCCACCTATCGCTCTCACGACATACCATTTCATTACTGAATCAGCCATCCTTAAAATAAATTAAAAAATTTATCTAAACTTGATTGAAAAACTTTATCAATAAACGCTACAGCTAAAGCAAAAACAATTGTGAAAACTGCAACTACTACTGTAGATTTCTGTGCTTCTTCACGAGAAATCCAAGTCATGTTAGTACTTAATTCTTCAAAAGAATCTTTAATATATTGTATAAAGTTGTTCATCACTTATAAAATTTGCACGGGTTGAGAGGCTCGAACTCCCGACACCTGGTTTTGGAGACCAGTGCTCTACCAACTGAGCTAAACCCGTATTATAAAGACGTCCCGGCTGGGACGCCTCTAGTCTTATTACTAATTAATTATTAGTCTAAAATTTCAGTTACCTGACCAGCACCTACTGTTCTACCACCTTCACGGATAGCAAACTGTAAACCGATGTTTAATGCAATTGGTTGGATTAAATCAACTGTAATAGTTAAGTTATCACCTGGCATTACCATTTCTACACCATCAGGTAAACCAATGTTACCAGTTACATCTGTAGTACGTACGTAGAACTGTGGACGGTAGTTATTATGGAAAGGAGTGTGACGACCACCTTCTTCTTTCTTTAAGATATAAACCTCAGCTTTAAACTTAGCGTGTGGAGTTACAGAACCTGGCTTAACGATTACCATTCCTCTTTTGATATCAGTCTTATCAATACCTCTTAATAAGATACCTGCATTATCACCAGCCTCACCTCTATCTAAAATCTGACGGAACATTTCGATTCCTGTAACAGTAGAAGTTAACTTTTCAGTTCCCATTCCTATAATCTCTACAGGATCTCCAGAATTGATGATACCAGTTTCGATACGACCAGTAGCAACAGTACCACGACCTGTAATAGAGAATACATCTTCAATCGGCATTAAGAAATCCTTCTCAGTATCTCTTGGTGGCTCCTCAATCCAAGTATCAACAGCTTCCATTAAAGATAATACTGTATCAACCCATTTTTGCTCTCCATTTAAAGCTCCTAAAGCAGAACCTTGGATCACAGGACTATTATCTCCATCATACTCATAGAAAGATAATAATTCTCTAACTTCCATTTCAACTAACTCTAATAACTCCTCATCATCAACCATATCAACTTTGTTTAAGAAAACAACGATACGTGGAATACCTACCTGACGACCTAATAAGATGTGCTCACGAGTTTGAGGCATTGGACCATCTGTAGCAGCAACTACTAAGATAGCACCATCCATTTGTGCAGCACCAGTTACCATGTTCTTTACATAATCGGCGTGACCTGGACAGTCAACGTGTGCATAGTGACGGTTTGCAGTAGCATACTCTACGTGAGAAGAGTTAATTGTAATACCTCTTTCTTTCTCTTCTGGAGCGTTATCGATTTGATCAAATGCTCTCTGCTCAGAAAATCCTGCGTCAGCTAATACTTTAGTGATAGCAGCAGTTAATGTAGTTTTACCGTGATCTACGTGACCGATTGTACCTACGTTTAAGTGCGGTTTCGAACGATCGTAAGTTCCTTTTGCCATGATTATTAATTTTAATTCTTAGTTAAATATATTTAGTGTTATCGTAAACTCTATTTTATTGAGCCAATGACGGGACTTGAACCCGTGACCTCATCCCTACCAAGGATGCGCTCTACCAGCTGAGCTACACCGGCGTCACATTTATAATTATTACTTTGATTTATTACTCAATTTCAAAAACCAAAAATTATAAATGATTTTGAGCGGGAGACCGGGTTCGAACCGGCGACATTCAGCTTGGAAGGCTGACGCTCTACCAACTGAGCTACTCCCGCAATAATACTAATTAAGATTTTGTGGGGAGAGCAGGATTCGAACCTGCGAAGTCGAAAGACAACGGAGTTACAGTCCGTCCCATTTGGCCGCTCTGGAATCTCCCCTTTAAATCTTATCAATATTTTAATGAACTTTTGTTTTTTTTGAGCCGATAGAGGGACTCGAACCCACGACCTGCTGATTACAAATCAGCTGCTCTAGCCAGCTGAGCTATATCGGCTTTTTGTTTAAAAAAACAATCCGTTATTTCTAACGGACTGCAAATTTAAAAAGTAATTTTGAATTTATAAAACTTTTTGCATTTTTTTTATAAACTTTTTATAGTACCAAAGATACTCTTTTTTTTTCTTTTGACTTTCTTAACTGTCTTTTTAATGATTCAACCCCAAGACTGACACCCTCTTCAAAGGTTTTATTCATTTTTTTTACGATTAATTCGTTGCCTGGAATATTTATTTTAATCTCTGTAAATTTATTTTCTTTATCACTAGTTTTTTGAACTTTCAAGAAAACTTCCGCATCAACTATCTTATCGTGGAACTTTTCTAAACCTCCCACTTTCTTCTGAATGAAATTAACTAAATCTCCATCTACTTTAAAATTTACGGATTGCGTGAATACCTTCATAATCTTCAGTCTTTTTTTTTGCTCCTAGGATGAGCTTTGTTAAACACTTGTTTTAATTGTTCCAAGTTATTATGAGTATAAACTTGGGTTGAGGCTAAACTAGAATGTCCTAGTAATTCTTTAACCGAATTCAAATCCGCACCTTGATTGAGTAATTGTGTAGCAAAAGTGTGCCTAAGGATGTGCGGACTTTTTTTAGTCTTTGTCGAGACCTTACTAAAGTAGCGATTTATTACTCGATAAACAAGTGTTTCATAAATTTTATTTCCTTTCTCAGTAACAAATAAGTACTCATTATTTATATTCATTTCAGCTCTAGCAATTATATATTTTCTTATCGTTTGAATTACTGTAGCTAACAAAGGAACTATTCTTTCTTTGTTTCTTTTTCCTAAAATTTTAATCGTACCAGAACTAAAGTTAACATCTGATACTTTAATATTAATTAATTCTATTCTCCTCATACCTGTTGAATAAAATAATTCTACTATCAACTTATTTCTTAGAGAAACAAAATCTTCATCTTTTAATTCTTCAAAAACATTCTGCATTTCTTTTATTGAAAAGGGAACTTCATTCTTCTTCTGTACTTTTAATGATTTATGTTTAGAAAGAGGGTTGGCTGTGATTACATCTATTTTTTGAAGGAACTTATAAAATGTTTTTAAACTACTAACTTTTCTATTTATAGTTTTATTTGAAACACCTCGATCTACTAAAGAAACAATCCAACTTCTTATTTGATTATAATGAATAGATTCTAAATCAATTTGATCAAATTCTACTTCACAAAAATCTTTAAATGCTGTTAAATCTGTTTTATATGCTAAAACAGTATGAGGTGAATATTTTTTTTCAAGAGACAAATAATCTAAAAAAGAATCAATAAACATAAACCAACTTCAATTTTGAATAATATTAATAAAAAAATAAGCCCACACAAAATGTATGGGCTTAAATTCTTATTGTAAAAAATTGGTTTAACCAATTTCTTCTTGTGTTCTTAATCTTTGGATGTAAGAAGCTTTAATCTTTTGAGCTCTTTTAGCAACAGATGGTTTTGTATACTGTTTACGAGCACGTAAGTTTCTCATTGTTTTCGTACGATCGAATTTACGCTTATAACGTTTTAAAGCTCTATCGATATTCTCACCTTCTTTAACTGGAATAATTAACATGTTTTTGCACCTCCTCTCATACGTATCTTTTATATTTTTATATTCAAAATCAACAACTTAACTGATTTCAAAAATTATATTCTTATTTTTTCGGACTGCAAAGATACATATTAAATTATATATTCCAATTAATCAACCGTTTATTTTGGAGACCAAACAGTATAACTTTTAGGTGGTGCTTGGATCTTAACCCATTTGCCTCCTTGAGTTACTGGCTGCCAGCTTGAATTACCTGTGTAATCTTTTATTCTTGTATTAGACCAATTTGTTTCTATCCATCGTTCTTTCCAAGAATTAGAGTTATTTATGTAAACAACTAAACCTGCATTATTATATCCATTTCTTCTTGCTACGTATTCATCATTATCTACATAAAGAATTGATGTACTACCTCCAGCTAGATTATTATGAATCCATATTAAGTTATTTAATTTAGTTTTACTTAACCACTCTTCATAATCTCTATAAAAAATAGTAGGATAACCTTCATGTGTTAAAATGTAAGCATAAGCTAAAAGTTTACCATTAAATATTTCATCTGTATCATGATTAGCTACAAACGTAACTGCTTTACTAGAATTTCTTTTCCAAAGCATATCATCATTCAATCTATTTAAATTATTTCCTTGAAATGCGTCTCTCATTCTATAATAACAAGCAAAATCGAAAGCAGAAACTTGAGCTTCACCAGACCACCAATCTAAAGTTCCGGCATTACCATCCCAATATTCACCTACAGAAAAACCACCTACTGCATTTTTCCATTCTCTTACTACCCAAGGCTCAAAACCTTTTACATAATCGAATCTCCAACCATCAAATCCCATAACGTTCTTATAATATTTAGCTACACTATTAGATCTTTTCCATAACCAATCTTGAACATAAGGCTGACAATGACTCAAATCTGGAAAACCTCCAAACACTCCTGAATCACTATTACAATTAGCATTTGGATGAAAATCACTGTTACTTCTAAAAAACTTTCCTGACTTTGGATTAAAATCAGTGTAATAAGGTGTACCTGTATATGGATTATCTTCTAACTCTCCTCCACTATTATGATTGATTACAATATCAGCAATTACACTTAATTTTGCATTATGTGCTTCACTAATTAAACTTTGAAGTTCTGACTTTGAACCGAAGCGTGTTTCCACACTCCCCATTTGATCGTATTCTCCAAAATCATAATAATCAAATGGATCATATCCCATAGAAAAAGCTCCGTTTTGGGCTTTAGACACAGGAGGTAACCAGATAGCATCGATTCCGGCATCGCTCCAACTTTGAACTTTACTTTCTACTTTTTCCCACCAAGTACCGCCAGCAGGAACATCCCAATAAAAAGCTTGCATCATAACTCCTGTTCCAATTTGTTTTAAACCTTGCCTTGCAACTAAAGAGTTTTCGTTTTCATTTAATTTTGAAGTTTCACCTTCAATTGATGTTACTCCAACTTCGTTATTGGAGCAAGAGTAATTGATAAATAATATAATTATCAAAAATTTAAAAAGGGTTTTCATTTTGAATAGGTTTATTTGTTTTTTTCAAGTTATTTAATGAAAACCAAACTACGAAATCGGTGTAGATGCGAAATCGATTTCGTGTTAATAAATTGAACAATTAATAATAGATAGGCGCTAAAAAAACAATTTTATCGAAAATTAATCATAAAAAAAGAGGATGTGTAAACATCCTCTTCTATATATATTAAAGTCAACAAAATTATGTTGCTGGCTTATATTCTTTCTTGTCAATAATCATTTTTGCAATAATTTCTTTTAAGATTTCAGAAGTTCCACCTCCAATAGGTCCTAACCTACTATCTCTAAACATTCTTGCTAAAGGATAATCTTCCATATAACCATAACCACCTAACAGTTGTAGCGCATCATAAATTACTTCATCTGCAATTTTTGTAGATAATAATTTACTCATACTCGCTTCTTTTACTACATAAGTACCGTCATTTAATCTTTTAGTAATAGAGTAATTATATTCTTTACACATATCAACTTTAGATGCCATTTCTGCAACTTTATGTCTTAATGCCTGAAATTCATTAATTTTTTTACCAAAAGCTTCACGTTCATTCATATACTCTAATGCATATTCTAAAGCATAATCTGCTCTTGCATGAGCATTAACTCCCATAATTAATCGTTCTAACGCAAAATGCTGCATGATGTAAGGAAAACCTTTTCCTTCTTCACCCATTAAGTTTTCTTTAGGAATAACTACATTATCGAAAGCTATTTCACCAGTGTCTGATGCTCTCCATCCTAATTTATTTAATTTCGTAGATGAAACCCCTTTTGTATCTCTATCTACAAGGAAAATGCTCATTCCTTTATATTTGTCATCAGGATTAGTTTTGGCAGCAACTATTAGATAATCTGAATAAACTCCATTCGTGATAAATGTTTTAGAACCATTTAAAACATAATTATCACCATCTTTCACTGCGCTAGTTCTCATACCTGCAACATCACTTCCTCCAAAAGGTTCTGTGATACATAAACAACCTATTTTTTTTCCTTCTATACTTGGAGTTAAATATTCTGTTTTTATTCTATGATCACCTTCTTTTTTAAGATGTGTCATTGCTAAATAAGCATGAGCCCACATAGCAGCTGCGAAACCACCAGAATTAATTCTTTGTAATTCTTCTAAAAATATAATTGTATAAAATAAATCAAGATCTAATCCGCCATACTCTTCAGGTTGATACAAACCGAAATATCCCATCTCACCAAATTTTTCCCAAATAAAGCGATCTATAGTACCGGTTTCCTCCCATTTTTCTATATGAGGAACTACTTCTTTCTGTAAAAAGTCTCTGAAACTTTTACGAAATGATTCATGTTCTTCAGTAAAATACATACTGTAAATAAGTTTTAATTAAGTTTGTTGTTTGTTATTCTGCTTTCAAATATAAGACTATTCTGTCGTATTTGTTTTGAGGGAAATCTTTAATATTTCTTAATTCTTTTATATCTTGAAGTTCAGCAACCTCGTCTCGATAATCAAAAATCTTCTTGCACAAGTTATAATCTATATAAGGTAAATTGAGTATTTCCTTAAAAGACGCAGTGTTAACATTGATTTTCTCAATGTTAGGTTTTTCTTTAATTATAAAAGTTTTTAATATTTCATCAGCAAGTTCTTTTTCTAAACCCCAAATTTCATAAAGTTGATCTTTAAAACTAAATCCTTTTAATTTAGAACGATACTTAATAATTCTTTTAGAAATTACTTCTCCTACTCCATTTACAATAGTAAAATCATTAACATTAGCTTTATTGATATCGTTTGTAGAAATCTCTTTCTCTGCAGTCTCATTATCTTCAACAATAACAGATGTAGTTAAAGTTTGTTTTGATTTGTGTTTTTGCTTTTTAACAACCCAATCTGGAAATTTAAAGTATGGTGAAATTACATTTAATAGACTATCAGAAACTTTAGTAACACTTTGAAATTCTGATGCAGAATTCACAAACTTATTCTGTTTACGAAATGCATGTAATCTATCAATTTCTTGTAAAGACATACCTAATTTTTCTCCTTTAAAATCTGAGATATAATTTGGATTAAACGGATAGATTTTATTAAGTCTCTCTTCTTTTTCTTTTCTTAAACTATCTATTTCTGACTGTAACCTTACTATCTCTTCTGTATTTATTGGAAGTTCTGATTCAGGAGAGACATCAATAAAAAAGTATAATAATTGAAATAATATGATTAATAAAGCCAAAAATAAAATCCCATTTCTTTGGCTTTTAGAATACCAGAAATGGGATTTGAAATTTTTCATATGATAATTTTATTCACTATCCTTTGATAGCGTCTAAATATCTTTTTAATTGTTTCTTAACAACAGGCATTAAGAAATATAATCCTACCATATTAGGGAATACCATTGCAAAGATCATTGCATCTGAGAATGCCCAAATAGATCCCATACTTGCAGCTGCTCCAATTACTACGAAAGTTAAGAATAAAACCTTGTATGTTAAATCAGCTTTCTTTCCCCTACCAAATAAGAATTTCCAAGATTGTAATCCATAGTAAGACCAAGAAATCATAGTTGATACAGCAAATAATACTACTGCGACAGTTAAGAAAACATTAGAATAAGGAATATATTCTGCGAAAGCTTTAGATGTAATCCCTGCACCTTCATAGGCTACTCCATCAATTAATACAGCTCCAGTTCCATCTCCTCCATATTCGAATACTCCACCTGTATTAAATATAATAATTACTAAAGCAGTCATTGTACAAATTACAACCGTATCAATAAATGGTTCTAATAATGCTACTAAACCTTCAGATGCAGAATATTTAGTTTTTACTGCAGAGTGTGCAATAGAAGCTGAACCTGCTCCTGCTTCATTTGAGAAAGCCGCTCTTTTAAATCCTTGCAATAAAACTCCTATAAAACCTCCAACTGCTATAGATTTAGGACTGAATGCTTCGCTAAAAATCAATCCAAACGCATCATCAACTAAAGAGAAGTTACTAAAAATAATATATAAACATGCAAGAATATAAACTACAGCCATAAGAGGAACAACTTTTTCTGTTACAGTAGCAATACGTTTAATACCTCCAATAATAATGATACCAACAACAAAAGCTAATACTAAACCAATAATTGCTCCTGCACTAGTACTCTGTAATCCTAATAAATCTTTAATTACTACTGTTGCTTGATTCGATTGTGCGGCATTACCTCCACCAAAAGAACCTCCAATACAGAAAATCGCAAATAATACAGCTGAAATTTTACCTAACATTTCAAAACCTCTCTCTTTTAAACCTTTCGAAAGGTAATACATAGGTCCTCCGTAAACAGTACCTTCTTCATCTACATCTCTATACTGTACACCTAAAGTACATTCAACAAACTTTGTTGACATTCCTAACAAACCACAAACGATCATCCAAAATGTAGCACCTGGACCACCCAAAGCGATTGCTAATGCAACACCAGCAATATTTCCATTACCCACAGTTCCTGATACTGCAGTTGCTAGAGCTTGGAAGTGAGTTACCTCTCCTTCTTTACTTTCATCTCTAATCGTTTCTATAGAATCTCCTCCTGGAGTTGAATCACCATAAGCTGTTTCAACCACAGCTTTATCTAAATCGTCATATTTTCCTCTTACTACATTTATAGAAGTTAGAAAGTGACGAATATTTGGAAAACCAAAATAAATTGTAAAAAACGCTGCACTAAAAACTAATAGTACTAATACGAATGGAATATTAGGATCTTTCCAAACAGGAAAGAAAATTACTTCACTAAAGAAATTAGAAATTGGTTGAAACGCCTCATCTATTTTTTGATCTAAACCTTTCTCCTGGGCGAAAGTTAGCATCGGCATCAACCCCAATAGTAATGCCGTTAGTTTTTTATTCATCATGTGTAAATAATAGTTTTGTTGAATTAGTAGCTCGCAATATCTTAAAAAACTGAACTTTTAACAAGTTTTTCTCGTTAAAACTATTTTTTATTGCTTTAATCAAAAAGAAATAATGATTTTTTTATGAGTTAAAATAGCGCTCTTAACTTATTAATTTGTTCAGGTCTTCCTAATACAATTAAATTCCCATCTGTTTCTAACTTTAAAGAAGCATCTGGATTTATTATGTATTCGTTTTTTAAAGTTTTATAGCCTATTACAGTACAACCTGTTTTTTTTCTAAGATCTAAATCTAAGATTGTTTTATTTAAATATTCTTTAGGTAAATCATTTATAGCAATTTCTTCTAAGTTTGCTGTTGTATCGCCTTCAATTGTTAATCGATCTACAAATTCAATAACATCTGGAGTTACCACTAAAGAAGCCATATGTGCTCCTCCCAGTTTATCTGGCATTATTACATTATGAGCTCCTGCGATTTTCAGTTTACTATATGTAGTTTCTTTGGACGCTCTACTAATAATCTTACATTCTTTATTTAATTGACTTGCAGTTAAAACGACAAACAAATTATCTGCATCTGAAGGTAATGCTGTTATTAAATACTTCGCTTTTTTTATTCCTGCTTTAAGTAAAGTTTCGTCTGAAGTTGCATCTCCTTCTACATTTAAAACACGGTTTTCATCTAAATGTTTAATAAGCTCTTTATCTTTTTCAATAATAACAACCTTTCTCTTATAACTTTTTAGTTTTGCTAAAGCCTGCTTTCCATTTCTTCCAAAACCACAGACAATCGTATGCCCTTCTAATTGTTCAATTTGTTTTTGCACTCTTTTTATTTTTAGTTGTTGAAAAAAATCGCCACTTATTAAATATTCAGAAAAAGAAGATACTGCGTATCCAAAAGTAAATAAACTCGATAAAATTAAAAATGTGGTAAATACTTTTTCTTCTGTAGAAAATGGATGAACTTCTCCAAACCCAACAGTTGTAACTGTTATTACAGTCATGTAGAAAGCATCGATGAAAGAATAATTAAAAAGGAATAAATATCCTAAAACTCCGATAGAGAAAATCAATCCTGTAAAAAAGAAAGCTTTATAAAGACGAGATTTTAAAACTATTCGAATCATAAATCAAAAACAGAAGTTCGCTTAGTGTATATTTTATCTTTTAGTTTTAAAATGAAAGCTAAAATTAAATATAATCCAAAAGATAATCCTACGGTTACAAATGAAAAGTAAATAAAAAACAAACGCACATTTACCACTCGCATTCCTAGTCTGTCTCCTAATCTAGAAGACACATCAAAACCATTTCGTTCAAAAAAATGTCGTATTGAATCAACCATTACATTTATAATTTAACGCAAGATACATCGAATTTTATTTGTTATCAATATCAATTTAAAAATCAGAATGTATTCAGTAAATTTGCTCTTTGTCAAATATATTACTTTGAAAGAACAAGAATTCATTGAAGTTTACGGAGCCAGAGCTCATAACTTAAAGAATATAGATATTAAAATTCCTCGTGAAAAACTCGTAGTAATCACTGGTTTAAGCGGTAGTGGAAAATCTTCATTAGCTTTTGATACCATTTATGCTGAAGGACAACGAAGATACATTGAAACATTTTCTGCCTATGCACGACAATTCTTAGGCGGATTAGAACGACCTGATGTTGATAAAATTGATGGCTTATCTCCTGTAATTTCCATAGAACAAAAGACCACAAATAAAAGTCCGCGTTCTACCGTTGGAACAATTACAGAAATTTATGATTTCTTACGTCTTTTATTCTCGAGAGCTTCAGACGCATACTCTTATAATACAGGAGAAAAAATGGTTAGTTATTCTGATGATCAAATCAAGGAATTAATTCTAAAAGATTTTGAGAATAAACGAATTGCTGTTCTTGCTCCCTTGATTAAATCTAGAAAAGGACATTATCGTGAATTGTTTGAACAAATATCTAAACAAGGTTTTGTTAGAGTTCGTGTTGATGGAGAAATCAGAGAAATAGAAAAAGGCATGAAACTCGATCGTTATAAAACTCACGATATAGAAGTAGTTATAGATCGACTTGTTGTTAATAATGAAGCTGAAAAAAGATTAGAAGAAACCATTAAAACTGCTCTATATACAGGAAATAATATTTTAATGGTTATTGATGTTGATAATGTAAAACCAAGATATTTTAGTAGAGAGTTGATGTGTCCTACTACTGGAATTGCATACCCAAATCCAGAACCAAATACTTTTTCTTTTAACTCCCCAAAAGGAGCTTGTAAAAAATGTAACGGACTTGGTATTAACAACGAAGTTAATCTTAAAAAAGTAATACCTGACGATTCTATTTCCATTAAAAATGGAGGAATTGTTCCATTAGGTGAACAAAAAAACAGTTGGATTTTTAAACAACTTCAGAATATTGCAGAACGCTACAAGTTTAAACTTACAGACCCTATTCATAAAATTCCAGAAGAAGCATTAGATGTAATTTTAAATGGAGGAAAAGAGAGTTTTAAAATCCAATCTAAAACAGCTGGAGTTACACGTAGTTACGATATCGACTTTGAAGGAATTATTTCATTCATTACAAATCAATATAAAAATTCCGACAGTTCATCTATCAAAAGATGGGCGAAAGGGTTTATGGATGAAGTAAAATGTACAAGTTGTGAAGGAAAACGATTAAAAAAAGAAGCTTTAAACTTTAAAATCACAGATAAAAACATCAGTGATTTAGCACAAATGGATGTTAGCGAGTTAGCTAATTGGTTTGCTAATATTGAAGAAAAATTAAGTGCTAAGCAATTAAAAATCGCTTCAGAGATTTTAAAAGAAATTCGTACTCGAATTCAGTTTTTATTAGATGTTGGTTTAGATTATTTAACCTTAGATCGAACTTCAAAATCTTTATCTGGTGGTGAAGCGCAACGTATTCGTTTAGCAACTCAAATCGGATCTCAACTAGTAGGCGTACTTTATATTTTAGATGAACCAAGTATTGGTTTACACCAACGTGATAATCAGAAGTTAATTGATTCTTTAATAAAACTTAGAGATGTTGGTAACTCTGTTTTAGTTGTAGAACATGATGAAGACATGATAAAACATGCTGATTATGTTTTAGATATTGGCCCAGGTGCAGGTAGACATGGTGGAGAAATTGTAAGTAAAGGATCTTTTGAAGATTTAACCAAACAACAAACACTAACTGCAGATTATATAGCAAAGCGAAAAGCTATTGAAGTTCCTAAACAACGTAGAAAAGGGAATGGAAAAAAGATAAAATTAACAGGTGCTTCTGGAAACAACTTAAAAAATGTTTCTGTAGAATTTCCTTTAGGAAAAATGATTTGTGTTACTGGAGTTTCAGGAAGTGGAAAATCTACTTTAATTAACGAAACCCTTTATCCTATTTTAAATGCACACATATATAGAGGTGTAAAAAAACCGATGCCTTACAAAAGCATTAAAGGATTAGAACATGTAGATAAAGTAATTGATATTGATCAATCTCCAATTGGTAGAACGCCACGTTCAAACCCTGCAACTTACACAGGAGTATTTAGTGAAATTCGTAGTTTATTTGCTAAAACACCAGAGGCTTCAATTCGTGGTTATAAACCAGGACGTTTTAGTTTTAATGTAAAAGGTGGAAGATGTGAAACTTGCCAAGGAGGTGGTTTACGCGTAATTGAAATGAACTTTTTACCCGATGTTCATGTAGAATGTGAAACTTGTCAAGGAAAACGTTTCAATAGAGAAACTTTAGAAATTCGTTATAAAGGAAAATCAATTTCCGATGTATTAGAAATGACGATCAATGAAGCGGTTGCTTTTTTCGAACACATTCCTAAAATTTACAGAAAGTTAAAAACCATTCAAGATGTTGGTCTTGGTTATATAACACTCGGACAACAATCCACTACTTTATCTGGTGGAGAAGCTCAACGTATTAAACTAGCTTCCGAACTTTCTAAACGAGATACAGGAAACACCTTTTATATTTTAGATGAGCCCACTACTGGTTTACATTTTGAAGACATTCGTGTTTTAATGGAAGTTTTAAATAAACTTGTAGAAAAAGGAAATACCGTTTTAATTATTGAACATAATTTAGATGTTATAAAATTAGCCGATCATATTATAGATGTCGGTATGGAAGGTGGAAAAGGTGGCGGACAAATTCTTGTTACCGGAACTCCTGAAAAAGTAGTAAAACACAAAGAAAGTTACACTGCTAAATTTTTAAAGAAAGAGTTATAACTCTAGAAATAAAGCACATCGAAAAAAATAAAAAAACCACTAATGAAAACAATATCATTAGTGGTTTTTATCGTTATATTTACGTCATATGAAAAAGTAAAAAATTGTAGTTGCTATCCAATCTTTTATTTTAACAACATTGTATCAAACGAGATAATTTTAACGAATATCTCTCATAATATTTTTCGCGAAGAAAGACACAAACCTTGAGTGTCTATAAATGTTCAAGGATTTAATCAATTTTAAATCTTAATTATTATGAAAAAATCAATCTTAAATCTAGGTAAAACTTTAAGCAAAAACCAACAAAAAACTATTAACGGAGGTAACACTTGCGCTTCTTACCCTATTTGTTATGGAATAACTAGTTTAGGATCGCCTCAATGTGCTCCTTGTGAAGAATACAAAAACTTACCTTTACACTGCCAAAATCAGGTATTCACAACTTGTCCTTTTTAACACTCTATATAGTATAGAAACTATGTAATTAATTATTAATTCATATTATTTTTTCTTTTTAGTCTTTCCACAAGCTAAGTTTTAAAACAAACTCATTAATTATTCATAAAGATTGAATTTTATATGGAGTTTAGCCTAATTGATAGTAGATAATATAAAACTGATGATTTTTTATTACTAAAATGTTTCTTAATACATATGTTAAATAAAGTAATTTTTTAATTACATCAACCTTAGAAATATTATAAAAATATTTTTCGCGAAGAAAGACACAAACCTTGAGTGTCTATAAATGTTCAAGGATTTGATCATTTTAAATCTTAATTATTATGAAAAAATCAATCTTAAATCTAGGTAAAACTTTAAATAAAACTAAACAACAAGAAATTTTTGGAGGAGTTTCTCCTACTCCAGAACTAATTGGATGCGACTGTATAGAAGTTCCAGACCCAACTAGTTTAATTGGTGTAAGGTATGTTTTTGTAAACTTTCCATGTGATATAAATGCAGCTCCTTTGCGTTGCTTTGGAATTCTTGCAGAATAAAATTAAATAAATAAAACCTACTATAAACCTTGAATATTTGATAAATATTCAAGGTTTTCTTTTTACGATTATCATTAATTAAAAAATAAGCCGCTTTGTGTTTTAAGTTTTTTTTAACATTTAAAATAATTTCGAAGCATTTTTCAATTTATATATTTGATAAAGAAATTGCAATTCCATATGATTTTAGCTAAAATTTTAAGACTTACACTTGAGAGTCTTTAAATGTTCAAGCTTTTACAAAAAGAAAAAACACTAATTATTATGAAAAAATCAATTTTAAACTTAGGTAGGGCTTTAAACAAAGCAGATCAAATCAGAGTCAAAGGTGGAGATGATGAAATAATTTCTGCAGGTCCTTCTTCTAAATGTCATTACTCTTCTTTAAAAAAATGTACTGAAGGCTCAAATGCAGGGTGTAATCCTGGTGAAGTTTGTGTTGCAGATTCTAAAAGAATTGAAATATCTGTTAAAGATGGGAATTTTAAAGATTTTGGATTTGGACACATACATAAATTCATATGTGTATGCCAATAATATTTAATCAAATACTAGAAAAGTAGTAAAATAAAAATTTAAAAAAGAGAGCTGTTATTTTTAACAGCTCTTTTTTTATTAAAATTTATTCTTATATTCACAGTGAATATTTTCATTTACAAATTGCTTGAATCTAATAGCTATGAATTTAGTTTCAAATTACATCTTAAAGATTGCTGAATTAAAATAAAAATATTTATCGCGAAAATAGACATGAACCTTGAGTGTCTTAAAATGTTCGAGGATTTAATTATTTTTAATTTTAATATTATGAAAAAATCAATTTTAAATCTAGGTAAAGCTTTAAACAAAGTAGAACAAAAAACTATTAACGGTGGTTTCGGACCAATTAGATATTGTAGAAACATTGGAAGTTTATGTGACCCAATGCATATTTGTGAATTTAGAGGACCTGGTCTTCTTGGTGTATGTGTTAGTGTAGACTTACAATAAACATTATATTAATAATACTAGAGCCAAAATGTTATCATTTTGGCTCTTTTTATTTTTAAATCGTCTAACCTTTATTTACTTGTTTTAAAATATTATTTTAACATTAAAACAATATTCTAAAAGTAAAAATGAACTTACATTTACTTTCGTATTGCTATTCATAAAAATTTGCTAGAAAACTTCCTTTTTAGGGACTTCTTTCTTTTTAAAAACATTCTATATAAATAATTAAAAGACACAAATCTTGCGTGTCTATAAAAATTGCAAGTTGAAAATTAATCTTAAATTATAATCAATCATGAAAAAAACAATTTTAGACTTAGGAAAGGTTTTGAAAAGAGCTGATCAAAAATTAATTAAAGGAGGAAACACTCCTATTGGACCTCAGGGACCTATCGGACCTACTGGACCACAACCAATTGATAATAATTGTGGTGAACATATATGTTATGCGCCATCATCTAGTTTCTGCGGTACTTGTGCTGAATTCGCAATGCTTTCTGATGCATGTAAATTATCTGTTATTTCCCATATTGATTGCGCTATTTAAGACAATAAAAAATTGAAAGTAAAAAAATTGTTAAGCTTAAAATACTATTTCATGGTTTTTAAAGTTATCAATAAAAGAAAAATTAGATTGCAATTAACGACCAGCTCAATAAAAAGCTGAAATGCAATTTAATATTACTTTCAAAGGAGATACTATAAATAAAAAAGGAGAGTTTAAAACTCTCCTTTTTTTTACATTTTATCTAAAATTTCTTCGGCTTCTTTTGCTTTATATAATTTCTCTTTCGTTATTTTCTTGAATACTTTCTTAGCTTCTTTTTTATTATTAGATTTTAAATATAACAAACCTAAATACCATTGTCCTTTTTCCGCATCTATTAAATCACTATTAATTAATGTTTTTAAAGTGCTTTTGGCTTCA
The DNA here is from genome assembly GCF_947502995.1 of uncultured Tenacibaculum sp. Lineage (GTDB taxonomy): Bacteria > Bacteroidota > Bacteroidia > Flavobacteriales > Flavobacteriaceae > Polaribacter. The sequence continues at coordinate 35,602 of NZ_CANNBW010000005.1, forward strand.
TCGAACTTTTTCAATTCGATTTCAGAAAGTGCTTTATAAATAAAAACAGCACTCTTTTTATTTTCTTCTAGTTCAATAGAAAAAATTGCTAGAGCATCTTCATATCGTTTCGCTTTAAACAACTTCTCTGCATCAACTAATTTTGAGTTCTCAGTTCCACTTCTAGTAACAAATGATGGTAATTTTTCTAGTTGAATATGATTAGCATATAAAGTTTCTGCATCTACGGTTTCTTTAAGAAAGATATTTGATGCTAAAATGAAAATAATTGCAGCAGCAAAACCAGAAACTAATGCTATAACTTTACTTCTATTATTTGTCGTTTTCGTTTTAGCAGCTCCTTTAATTGCTTCTCGAATCGCTTTTACTTCTGCACTATTATATAATTCTTCGTACTCTTTAACTTCAGCATCATCGACATTATCAATAAAACTCCAACTTTCTTCATTTAAAGATTCGAACAATTGTTTTTCTAGAAGATAATGCTCTTTAAAATTGAGATCGTCTTCTAAACGTTTTAAGAAACTCAACTTTTCTTCTTCTGAAAGTTCATTTCTTAAAAAACGTTCTATTAGTATATCGTCTTCTAAATTCATAATTCTTGTAACGTGAGATATCTTTTATCTCCTTTAATTAGGTCGGTTAATTTCTTTTTGCACTTAAATACTCGTTGTCTTACTACTGTTTCAGAATTGTATTCTGTACTTTCAACAATCTCTGCATATGGTACTTTAGCAAAGAAAAGTGATAGTATTTTCTTACAATTATCTGAAATTAGATTTAGTTTTTCTAAAAACAACTCGTGTCGTTTTTGTTCCACTAAAGCACTTGCATTTTCTTTAGCTTCACTTACCAGTTCAATAACCTCCTTATTTGTTACCCTATTTTTTTTACTATTTAATTCTCTACGCCATAAATTTTTACAAACAGTAAACAAATAAGCATCGAAACTACTATTAATTTCTATACCTTCTTTTTTATGACGAACTGCGATTTGTAACAACGCTTTTTGGAAAACATCTTCAGCATCTTCTACTCCTCCTCTATTTTGAAGTATAAATCGTTTTACTTGGGTAAAGTTAGTACTATAAATTTTTGAGATAATTCTTGAATTTCCTTCAACTAGCGCATTTAAATATAAACTACTATCCATTTTTACAATCTGATACGCAAAAATAAAATTTTTATACTTTTGCGCGGGTAACATTTTAAAGTTTTATAAACAAGGGGACAACGAATATATATAAAAACAAAATATTATGAAATTATTACAATTAGTTAATCGAACAATTTTAGCTTTATTAGTGTTTGCTTGTTTTAGTTTTACTCAAACAAATTTTAATAAAACTTCAAATAAAAATAATTATTCATCAAATAATACTACTCTACAAATCAAGTATTATAATATGCATATTTATCCTAATTCGCATGCTAATTCTGAAGAAATAAGAGAATGTCTAAGTGAAAAATTTATTTTTATTAGTTTATTAAATAGCACTAATACGATAGGAGAAATTTGGAAAGTTAGGTATAAACATCACACTACAACAGGTGTATCATCTAACGATCCAGAAGAGGCAGAAATACCTTGTCATTTTCCTTATCACTTGACTCCTTATACCGATCCCGATTTTGGCACTCCTACTTTGAGATTTATTAAATAAAAATATAATCACCACAAATAACTAAAAATAAAAACCAGGATGATTTCACCTATAAATTCATTGAAAGATAGAGTAATAATCATCCTTTTTACTTTATTTATTAATACTTTATCTTTTACTCAAGAAACTTTATCTATAGAAGACATAAAAAATCTAAGCTATAATAAAAAGATAGATAACAAGCTAGTTGATTCTCTAATATCAAAAGAAAAAAACTTTAACGATAAGAAAAATTTATATCATAATTTTTCAAGGTTTTTTAGAGTGACAGGAAATAATAAACTAGCTATAAAGTATGGTAATAAAGAATTAGATTATTTTGAAAAACTCAAATTAAAAAATAAAAAATATCATATAGCACTACATTTAATTGGGTGTTATTATCATGATAACGGGCAGTATGAAAAAGCAATTGAAGCTTTGAAAAAATCAACCAATTTAAACATCTATCCTAAAAAATCAGCCCAATCATTGTGTATGCTAGGAAGTTGCTTTAGAGCTAAAGGTGATATAAAAAAATCATTAGACTACTATAAAAAAGGGATTAACTCATTAAAAAAATTAAACAACAAAAAAAGTATTATAACACATTCTATTAATCTAGCTTTAACCTGTAATTTCAGTAATAATACCTCTGAGATAAAAGATGGGGTTAATTATCTATTAAAAGCAGATTCACTAATAAAAAACTATTCAAATTCTATTGTTTTTCTAGATATTTTCAATATTAACAACTCTTTAGGAAATTTATATAGTAAATCTCAAATATTTAATTTTCAAAAATCAAAACACCATTATTTAAAAAGCTTAAAAATCTCAGAAAAAGAGAAAAATCCTTTTTTTATTTCCCTTGCAAGTATGAATTATGGTGAACTTTTATTAAAAACAAAAAGTGACAGTTCAATTTTCTACCTAAAAAAAAGCTTAAATCAAAACATTAAAAAAAATCAAAACTATACAATTTTAAGCTCGGAAATCCACAGAAATATCAGCAATTACTTTTTTTGGAAAAACGATTTAATTAAAGCTTTAGAGAGCATAAATACATCTTTAAAAATTAGCTTAGATTTAAATAAAAATGACACTTACCCTTCAAGGATACAATTATTAAAAACTACCGACAGATTAAATATTTCCAAAGCTTTAAACACAAAAATTAAAGTTTTAAATCAACTGTACTTAAAAAACAAAGATTCAAAATACTTAACACAGATTATTGAAACGGTTAATATTAGTGATCAACTTATAGAAATCATCTTAGAAGACAGTACAGAAGCTAGCACTCAATTTTCTTGGCGTAATGATGTATCAAAAATTTATAATTATGGTGTATATGCAGCAAAATTATTAGGTGATGATAATTTACAGTTTCAGTATTTAGAGAAAAATAAAGCCTTTTTACTTACCCAAAGTATAAATGATAATAACTATTCTTTAAACTTACCGAATCATATTGTTAATGAAGAATTACGCTATAAAAAGCAAATTTTACAGTTAGAAAATCAAGTTTCAAACACTGAAACAAAACAACTAAAAGATTCTTTGTTTGATATAAAATTTGCTTATCAAAACTTTAAAGATTCTATACAAAAAGTTTATCCGCAACATTTTGAAAGTAAGGCCAAAGTAAAACTAACTTCTTTACAAAATGTACGACAACAAATAGATGATAAAACTGTTGTTGTTTCTTATGCTATTCAAGATGACGAAACCACAACTATTAATATTTCTTCTGGTTTACTCATCACAAAAGATAAAACCATTCCTTTTTCTATTGCAAATGTCAAGAAATTAAAAGACGATTTACATGTTTATCGTCAACTCATTTCTAAACCTTTAAGTAGTAAAAAAGAAATTCAACAATATAATACGATTGCTAATTCTTTGTACAATAGTTTATTCCCTAGTGAAGAAGTCAAAAATTTAATTCAAAATAAAAAAGTTGTTATTATTCCAGATGATAATCTTCAGAATATTCCTTTTGAAGCTTTTATTACTGATACAACTTCAAATAGATTTTTAATTGAAGACACTGATATTAGCTACGCTTATTCTATGTCTTTCTTAAATGTAAATAACAACATCTCTAGAGTTTCTGAAAAAGATTTTGCTGGTTTTGCTCCTATTGAATTCCAGAATAAAAATCTTGCTACGTTACAATATTCCGCAGAGGAAATCAATTCAATTAATGCTAATTTAAACGGAACAACCTTTACAGGTGCAGATGTTACAAAAGATAGTTTTTTCACCAATGCCTCTAATGCTAAAATTATTCATTTAGCAACTCATGCAGATGTTTCCCAAAAACCTGTGATTCATTTTAGCAAAGATTCTTTAAATCTACACGAATTATACACTTATAAAAATAATGCGGATTTAGTTGTTTTAAGTGCTTGTGAAACCAATGTTGGAGAACTAAAAAAAGGAGAAGGTATTTTAAACTTGGCTCGTGGATTCTTTTATTCTGGTTCTAAATCGGTGGTTTCTTCTTTATGGAAAGTTAATGATGCTGCCACTACAGAGTTAATGACAGATTTTTACACCAACTTAAAAGATCATCAATCTAAATCAGAAGCTTTAAATAATGCCAAAAGAAAGTATTTAAAAACTCATTCTCTTTCAGAAAAATCTCCGTATTACTGGGCGTCTTTTATTTTAATTGGAGATACAGCTCCTACTTTTGAAAATAGTAATTTAATTTATTGGGGGTTAATTAGTGTTGCTATTTTTTCCTTGTTTTTAATTTTGTTCTTCAAAAAAATTAAGTCTAAATAGTTTTGTTATATGAATTTAAGAATATTTTTTTTCTTACTTATTTATTTTTTGAATTTTTCTTCATTTTCGCAAAACAATCTTAATATTGAAAAGATTCTTATTCAAAAAGATTTTAATGAAATTAAAACAGATAGTATTCTGAATACATTAAAGATCAGTTATGAAAAATCAAAAGTTGCTCATAATTTTTCACGTTTCTTTTATAAAAAACAAAATTATCATTTAGCATTAAAGTATGGCAAAATTGAATTAAATATTTTAAATGAATTAAATCTCATAAATAAAGACTATCATAATGCTCTTCATTTATTAGGTAAATACCTTGCTTTAAATAACGAAAGAGATAAAGCCAAAAGCATATTAAAAGAATCCTCTAACTTAAATATTTATCCTAAAAAAGCGGCTCAATCTTTATGTGAAATTGGGAAACTTCTTCGAGCAGAAGGCAACTATAGTGAATCAATTAATTACTTAATCAAAGGGATTGAATTGTTAAAAATACATGGAAAAAAAACAAGTATCTTAACCCATTGCATTAACTTATCATTTAGCAGTAATTTTTCTAATATTAAAAGCGAAATATATTTAGGTATTAAATATTTAAATTTAGCTAAACAAATAATACTTGATGACAAAATTGATCAACATAAACTAAATTTAGTTTATACTGGATTAGCTAATCATTATTCAAAAAAGCAAATATACGATTTCAAAAAAGCAAGATACTTCTACAATAAAGTAATTTCTAAATCTAAAAAAGAATCTAATATTTTTTTTCTTTCTTTAAATTACATGAATTTAGGTGAACTTTTTTTATCTAAACAAAGTGACAGTTCTATTTTTTTCTTACAAAAAAGTCTAGAGAAAAATAGAACACTAAATAACAAACCTCTAAATACTGAAATACACAGAAATATTGCTAATTATCATTTATTAAAAAACAACCTATTCGAATCTCTGAAAAACATAAACACATCTTTAAAAGCTAGTTTTCAACTTAATAAAAAAAATACAGTTCCAACTAAATTTCAACTGCTAAAAACCAATAACAGATTAAATATTTCTAAAGCTCTAAATACAAAAATCAGGATTCTTAACCAACTGTACTTAAAAAACAAAGATTCAAAATACTTAACACAGATTATTGAAACGGTTAATATTAGTGATCAACTTATAGAAATCATCTTAGAAGATAGTACAGAAGCTAGCACACAATTTTCTTGGCGTAATGATGTATCAAAAATTTATAATTATGGTGTATATGCAGCAAAATTATTAGATGATGATAATTTACAGTTTCAGTATTTAGAGAAAAATAAAGCCTTTTTACTTACCCAAAGTATAAATGATAATAACTATTCTTTAAACTTACCGAATCATATTGTTAATGAACAATTAAGTTATAAAAAGCAAATTTTACAGTTAGAAAATCAAGTTTTAAATACTGAAACAAAAAAACTAAAAGATTCTTTGTTTGATCTAAAATTTGCTTACCAAAACTTTAAAGATTCTATACAAAAAGTTTATCCGCAACATTTTGAAAGTAAGGCTAAAGTAAAACTAACTTCTTTACAAAATGTCCGACAACAAATAAATGATAAAACTGTAATTGTTTCTTATGCTATTCAAGATAACGAAACCACAGCTATTAATATTTCTTCTGGTTTACTCATCGGAAAAGATAAAACTATTCCTTTTTCTATTGCAAATATCAAGAAATTAAAAGAGGATTTACATGTTTATCGTAAACTTATTTCTAAACCTTTAAATAGCAAAAAAGAAATTCAACAATACAATACGATTGCAAATTCTTTGTACAATAGTTTATTCCCAAGTGAAGAAATCAAGAATTTAATTCAAAATAAAAAAATTGTGATTATTCCTGATGATAATCTTCAGAATATTCCTTTTGAAGCTTTTGTTACTGATACGACTTCAAATAGATTTTTAATTGAAGACACTGATATTAGCTACGCTTATTCTATGTCTTTCTTAAATGTAAATAACAACATCTCTAGAGTTTCTAAAAAAGATTTTGCTGGTTTTGCTCCTATTGAATTCCAGAATAAAAACCTTGCTACATTACAATATTCAGCAGAAGAAATCAATTCAATTAATAATAATTTAAACGGAACAACCTATACAGGTACAGATGTTACAAAAGATAGTTTTTTCACCAATGCTTCTAATGCTAAAATTATTCATTTAGCAACTCATGCAGATGTTTCCAAAAAACCTGTGATTCATTTTAGCAAAGATTCCTTAAATCTACATGAATTATACACTTATAAAAACAATGCAGATTTAGTTGTTTTAAGTGCTTGTGAAACCAATGTTGGCGAATTAAAAAAAGGAGAAGGTATTTTAAACTTAGCTCGTGGATTCTTTTATTCTGGTTCTAAATCGGTAGTTTCTTCTTTATGGAAAGTTAATGATGCAGCCACTACAGAATTAATGACAGATTTTTACAGTAACTTAAAAGATCATCAATCCAAATCAGAAGCTTTAAATAATGCCAAAAGAAAGTATTTAAACACTCATTCACTTTCAGAAAAATCTCCGTATTACTGGGCGTCTTTTATTTTAATCGGAGATACTGCTCCTACTTTTGAAAATAGTAATTTAATTTATTGGATTTTCCTAGGATTTATAGGTTTATTACTTCTTGTTTTTATCTCTAAAAAACTAATAAATAGAGGGAAATAAAATTTTTATACTTTTGCGCGGGTAACAATTTTATGTTTTTTAAACAAAGGGGAAATATATAAAAACAAAAACACAATGAAATTATTTAATTATTTAAAGTTAACTGTAGTATTTTCTATTTTAATATTTGCTTTTAGCTGTAATGATAATGAAAATTTAGACGAAATTATTGAGCCAGAACTTGAGTTAATGGGTAGAGAAAATAGTTTTACTACTGATGGTATTATTGTAAAAGATGAAAATAACAATGATGATAATAATGAAACTAGTGAAAACACAAAAGAAAAGTTTATTCAATTTTGCTTTTCTTCAAAATTAACAAGAGAACAGAAAGATGAAGCTATAAAGTGCTGGTTTTTTAATCCTAATATCCCTAAACCAAAAATTCTTTTATTAAACAGAATAAATACATTTAATAATTGTGAAGTATGGGCATATATAGAAATACGAAATCCTAGAGATGGTGATGGTTCAGATATTGTTAAAGACGATGACTTATTAGTTGGTAAAAATATTAATTTAACACCTCCTCAAAACTGTGATGACTCAATAAATATAACGCATTATTATTTGGATGATTACTACACATATGATAATAGTAATAATGATTTAAATGATAAAATCCTTTCTGAAAATGAAATTTTCTAAATTAAAGAAAATACCTTTATTTTTTTTAATTGTCCTTTTATCTAATTTGGTAAAAGGACAATCTCCTTTAAAACAAATCACTCAAAATAAGAAAATAGAATTATCAGAAAAATATGCTGATAGTCTTATTAATTCAATAAAGAACGACAAAAAAGAACTCAAAAAAACTGTATCTTCATTCGTAAAATATTTTTACAAAAAGAAAAATATTTCTTTAGCTATAAAGTATTCATTACTTGAGATAGAAACAATAGAAAAACTAAAAAAGAAAGACCCTCATTATCAACATCTAATTCTTCAATTAGGATATTTTTATTATAAAAACAAAAATTTAGAATTAGCTATCGAAACATTAAATCGAGCATCTAACCTTAACTTTGATAAAAAAAGGAAAGGTCAAGCTTTTTGTTTATTGGGAAAATGTTTTTACAATAAAGGAGATTATAGTAAATCTTTAATTTATTATGAAAAAGGAGTTAATCTTTTAAAAAGTTATGGAAAACCTACAAGTATTATTGCTCATTCATTAGATGCTTCTCTAAACTCTAACTTTACTCTAAATATAAAACATATAAAAAAATCACTTCTTTTTTTGAAACTAGCCGATTCTGTATTTGAAAAAAACAAAAAAAAATTGAATGATAATAATTTAATAACCATAATTAAACTATACACAGCTAATACTTATTCCCATAAAGTCATGAATAATTTTAGTAAAGCCAATTATTATTATAATGAAGCTTTGAAATATGCTGCATTAAATCATAACATTGGTAACTCTGCTACAATACTAAGAAATATAGGGGAACATTACTTAGAAAACAAAAATGACAGTAGCATTTATTTTCTTAATAAGAGTCTAGAGTATTGTAAAAAATTAAGTTATGAGGATTCAAGATTAACTAAAGCAAATGCTTATTTAGATTTAAGTGATTATTATTATTCTAAGAACAAATTTCAAAAAGCTTTAGAAAACTCGTATTTGGCTTTTGATTTTTTTTACACTTCAAATAATAAACAGTTTAAGAAAATATATCCGGATGTTTTACATCAAAAAAACAACAGAAAAAATAGTTCTTTAATCACTTATAAATTCAATTTAAAAGCATTAATTGCTCTAATAGAACAATCAAATCAAAAAGAAAAATATATTAATGAAGCTATTATCTCTATCAAAAACTTTAACAATTTAATCTCTGTTATACTTGATAATGATACGAATACAGAATCTCAGTTTCAATGGAGAAAAGATGCTTCTGAAATTTATAATTACGCGGCTTATATTTATTATTTAAAACAAGATTATCAATCTGCTTTTAACTATTTAGAAAAAAACAAGGCTTTTTTATTAGCTCAAAATATAGATCATAACAATGTAAATAAAGAGCTTCCTAAAGTAATTTTAGATAAAGACAAAAGCTTTAAAAAAGATATATTAAACTTAGAATATAAACTTGTTGACAAAGAAATTCAATCCACAAAAGATTCTCTATTTGATCTTAGGTTTTCTTACCAACAATTTAAAGATTCCATCCGAACTGTTTTTCCTAAATATTTTCAATTGAAAAGTAAAACGGACTTAATTTCTCTTCAGGAGGTTCAAAAAAACTTAGACGATCATACTGTTATTATTTCCTACTCTATTCAAAATAATATTGAAGAAAATTCTGTAGATACTTCTATTGGTTTATGTATCAGCAAAAACAATAGTATTCCTTTTTCTTTAAAAAGTAGTGCTATAAAAAACAAACTACAAATATTCTCTAAACTTATTTCTAAACCTTTAAATAGCAAAAAAGAAGTTCAACAATACAATTCGATTGCAAATTCTTTGTACAATAGTTTATTCCCAAGTGAAGAAATAAAGAATTTAATTCAAAATAAAAAAGTTGTTATTATTCCAGATGATAATCTTCAGAATATTCCTTTTGAAGCTTTTATTACTGATACGACTTCAAATAGATTTTTAATTGAAGACACTGATATTAGCTACGCTTATTCTATGTCTTTCTTAAATGTAAATAACAACATCTCTAGAGTTTCTGAAAAAGATTTTGCTGGGTTTGCTCCTATTGAATTTCAGAATAAAAATCTTGCTACATTACAATATTCCGCAGAGGAAATCAATTCAATTAATAATAATTTAAACGGAACAACCTTTACAGGTGCAGACGTTACAAAAGATAATTTTTTCACCAATGCCTCTAATGCTAAAATTATTCATTTAGCAACTCATGCAGATGTTTCCCAAAAACCTGTGATTCATTTTAGCAAAGATTCTTTAAATCTACACGAATTATACACTTATAAAAACAATGCAGATTTAGTTGTTTTAAGTGCTTGCGAAACTAATGTTGGCGAATTAAAAAAAGGAGAAGGGATTTTAAACTTGGCTCGTGGATTCTTTTATTCTGGTTCTAAATCGGTGGTTTCTTCTTTATGGAAAGTTAATGATGCGGCCACTACAAAGTTAATGACAGATTTTTACACCAACTTAAAAGATCATCAATCCAAATCAGAAGCGTTAAACAATGCCAAAAGAAAGTATTTAAACACTCATTCACTTTCAGAAAAATCTCCGTATTACTGGGCGTCTTTTATTTTAATCGGAGATACAACTCCTACTTTTGAAATGAACTATACAATACACTATATCATAGCTTTTTCCATATTACTTATACTTTTTTTTATTTTTTTTAAAAAAAGAGGGTAACAATTTCAAACAAGATGAACATAAGGGTGTAAATAACAAATTTCAAGAGTTATTTCTCATAACATATACATTTTGTTTGGTTTAATCAATAATTGCTAGAAAAAGAAAATAAATTGTTATGAATGTTATTCGCGGAAATTACGATGGAAAAAAGTTATGAAAAGGAAAACGTAAAAAAGTTAGTACTGAAAAAGAAGCCTTTTTTACAAAACACAAGGGGAAACAAATGTTTCCCCTTTGTTTGTTTTAACTAGCACTTTTCTTAATTATTCAAATTACTATAAATCAACTCTTCTTAATAAATTTATTAATAAAAAATATTTTTTTTAAAAAAACAGGTTAACATTTTGTTTGCCTGAGGAACGTCTTTATAAAGACGTATACTAACTATACAAAATGAGATGAAAAGAAAATTTATTGCTATGACGGTTTTCCTAATTTTTAAATAATTATGATAAACAAATTGCTTAACGAGTTAACTCCTATTTCAATAATATTTTTTCGCGAAAAGTAGACATATACCTTGAATGTCTTAAAATGCTCAAGGATTTAATTATTTAAATCATACAAAAATTATGAAAAAATCAATCTTAAGCTTAGGTAAAACTTTAGCTAAATCAGAACAAAAAAAAGTGACTGGAGGAAAAAGCTTAAATAAAGTATTTCCTGGACCTTGTAACGAATATTGTAATTCTCCAAAATTACAAGAATTATATTGGCAGCCTTTATACTGTATCTGTACAGTAATTATTGGCCCTGGAAATGGAGGAGGTGATGATGATTCTAATCCTGGACCAGTATAGTTAATTATAAACCTTCTTAATTATGAAAAAATCAATTTTAAAATCAGGTAAAATTTTAAATAAAGTAGAACAGAGAAGTATTAACGGAGGAAGATCTGGTTGTTATTCTTACCCTGATGCTAGTGTAAACTGTATAAGTCCATGGGTAATTATTCATGGATGTTACACTTGCAAAACAGCATCTTAATCATGTAATTTTTACATACTTTTTTAATATAAACTGAGTATAAACCCTGAGTATTTTAAATATTCAGGGTAACTCAATTTTAAATTTATTTACTATGAAAAAATCAGTTATAAGCTTAGGGAAAACTTTAACTAACGCAGAACAGAAACAAATTAACGGAAGTGGTCTTAATAATTGTTCAAACTATTTTGGTCCATTTTCTTTTGATGAAAATTCTTGTAACGATTATCATCAATTACCAGAAAAATATAAAGCTTGTGTTTTAGTAGACTTTTCTTGTTTTCTTTAAATCACAAAAAATTAATTAAAAAAAGTATGAATAAGATATTTTAATTAAAGCTATGAAAATTAAGAGCAATCACCATAATCGGTTAGTCGATCAAATTGAACTAACTGAGTACTAAAATATTTTTCGCGAAGAATAGACATAAAACCTCAAGTGTCTTAAAATGTTTGGGGATTTAATCGATTTTAAATCTTTTTAATTATGAAAAAATCAATCTTAAAACTAGGTACAGTTTTAAATAAGACTGAACAAAAAAGTGTTAACGGTGGAGTATATTACCGTTGTCCAGGAAGTAGTAATCCTTCAAATCAAACTTTACCTCCATGTCCAGCTTTTTGTATAGAAGGACATTGCTTATTCTAGAATAAGTATCGTTATGAAAGGATATTTTAAAAGATATCCTTTCTAAAAAGTTAAAATATCAATAATAAGTTCAATAAAAAGAAGAGAAGTTTAGATACTTAAATATCTATAAATACTGTCTTTTTAAAAAACCACAAATAATTATGAAAAAATCAATTTTAAACTTAGGTAAAGAATTAAATAAAAAAGAGCAAAAAAAAATTAATGGAGGATTATCGGATGGGTTTCCTGTTATTAGTCCTTGTTGGCATACACTAGATTTTTGTAAAATGATATTAGATTCAGCAGGACCAAACGGACCTCAACCCGTAAAATGTGAACCTTGTAAAACACATAATGGTTACCCAGGATACAGAGTAAGATATATTTAAAATCAATTCAATAAAAAAACAGACACAAACCTTGAGTGTCTTTAAATGATCGAGGTTTTTTTAAATTAAACAATATAAATTTTATGAAAAATTCAATTTTAAACTTAGGAAAAGAATTAAAAAAAGCAGAACAGCAAAAAGTGAACGGAGGAAGCCAAAGAATTTGTGGTGAATTAGAATGTAGAGAGCAAAAAAATTGGTACATCCGTCGTTGTAGCAACTGTGACTCATAAATTACAAATATTTTAAATATTTAAAATTTCTAACCCAGTATATAGTACTGGGTTTTTTCATTATAAAAACACCTAAACAAATAAAAAACAAAAACTTAACCCTAAAATAATATTTTTTAATAGCTGACTTTATTAAATCTTTTTTCTCTTTTTTTTATTTTTTTCAAAAAAAGAGGGTAACAATTTACAATCTAATGAACGTAAGGGTGTAAATAACATATTTCAAGAGTTATTTCTCATAACAATAGTGTTGGTTAAGTTTGATCATTATTGCTAGAAAAAGAAAACAAAATTGCTATGTAACGTCTTACGGGGAAATTGCGACGGGAAAAAGTTATGAAAAGGGAAATGTAAAAAAGTTAGTGATGAAAAAGAAATCTTTTTTACAAAACAAAAGGGGAAACAATTGTTTCTCCTTTGTTTGTTTTTACAGCCATATAATTCACTCATTATTATACAAACTTCAATATTTTAAAAATTTTTCAAAAAACAGGTTAACATTTCATTTATGCAAGGAACGTTATTGTAAAGATGAATATCAATCTTGCTATAATAAAATGAAGAAATGAAGATTACACATCTAGTTGCAATCGCCTATCTATTAAAAAAATCATGAATAATAAGTTGCTTAACAAACTAACTTCCATTTCAATAATATTTTTTTCGCGAAAAATAGACATACACCTTGAATGTCTTTAAATGCTCAAGGGTTTAATTATTTAAATCATACAAAAATTATGAAAAAATCAATTTTAAACTTAGGAAAACCATTAGACAAAACTCAACAAAGACATGTTACAGGTGGGCGTATGCCTATTTGTTTAATCGACAATAGTTTACCAGAATGTGATGATAACGAAGGTGCTAGATTATAATGTAATTTAAAACAGGTTATCTGGATTTAACTTCCAGATAACTTTTTTAATCATCAAAATATTAATTATAAAAACATAAAAATCATGAAAAAATCGATTTTAAACTTTGGAAAATTATTAGATAAAACACAACAACAACAAATTAAAGGAGGAAATCATTCCTTTTTTGATTTAACTGGAGGAACATCAACAGGTGCTAATCCAGTTAATAATTGTGTATGTAATTATGCAACTGGAACATGGAATGATCCACATTGTGGAAGCGGTAGCTGTTATGATGAGGAAGCTATTGAAGAAGATTTAAATGAATATAGAGAATAACCTCCATATCTTATTATTTCTAAAAAATTAATTTAAAAGGAGAAACCTAATGTTTCTCCTTTCTTTGTTCTTATAAAAAATAAGTAATCTGGTTATTTCTTTTCAAACTTCAATATTTTAAAAATTTTTCAAAAAACAGGTTAACATTTCATTTATGCAAGGAACGTTATTGTAAAGATGAATATCAATCTTGCTATAATAAAATGAAAAATAAAGATTACACATCTATTTGTAATCGCCTATCTATTAAAAAAATCATGAATAATAAGTTGCTTAACAAACAAACTTCTATTTCAATAATATTTTTTTCGCGAAAAATAGACATACACCTTGAATGTCTTAAAATGCTCAAGGATTTAATTATTTAAATCATACAAAAATTATGAAAAAATCAATTTTAAACTTAGGAAAACCATTAGACAAAACTCAACAAAGACATGTTACAGGTGGGCGTATGCCTATTTGTTTAATTGACAATAGTTTACCAGAATGTGATGATAACGAAGGTGCTAGATTATAATGTAATTTAAAACAGGTTATCTGGATTTAACTTCCAGATAACTTTTTTAATCATCAAAATATTAATTATAAAAACATAAAAATCATGAAAAAATCGATTTTAAACTTTGGAAAATTATTAGATAAAACACAACAACAACAAATTAAAGGAGGAAATCATTCCTTTTTTGATTTAACTGGAGGAACATCAACAGGTGCTAATCCTGTTAATAATTGTATATGTAATTATGCTACTGGAACATGGAATGATCCACATTGTGGAAGCGGTAGCTGTTATGAAATAAAAGCTCCAGACGCGCCAGTTCCAGCTTAGTTATAAAATGAGGGTAAAACAAGCCTTTCTTTCTCTAAAAAAACAAACTTCTTTCTAATATTTTTTGGGGAAATTAATATGAAAAGTAAAAATTGAGGGGATTAACTTTTCTATTAATGCAAAGGAGAAACATGAGTTTCTCCTTTTGTTTGTTTTAAAGCATTTTTTATCTAAAAAAAGTATATATTTGTACTAAATAAAAATTGCAATTTAATATTATTTTTAGCTAAAAAAGACATAAACCAAAAGTGTCTTTAAATTTTTTGGTATTTAATAATATTTAAAATGAAAAAAACATCCTATTTATCTATTCTATTAATATTCATCCTTTTATTATCTTGTAATTCTGAATCTGATGATATAATAATTGATTCAAATACTAAAATTTCAAATACAGTATTATTTGAGGGAGAAATTAATAGTTCGCTAACTAAAAATAAATCTATAGCATTACCAAGTGGTTGTGGTGTGATAGGTGAAAACTGTGCCAACAGAAATCAAATACTTTCATACACATATTTTTCAAGTTCACCTAGCACAAACACTATTTGGAGTATAGTCAGTGGTGATATAACTATAATAAGAGGACAAAACACCAATACAGTCACTTTAAATTTCGGAAATAATTTTTCTGGTGGTTCTGTCATGGTTTCAGGAAATGGTGTTTTAAACTGTGCTGTAATTCTTCAAATTAATAACTGTGGAAATGGTGGAACAGGATCTATCTGTGATACTTACTCCCCTGGAATAAGTGATAATTATTTAGATGGAACATTAAGTGGCGCTAATTTTATTCATCTTGAAGCTAGTGGTAACTTTCCTAGTGGAACAACATATACATGGGCCATAAAATATAAAAATGGAAATACAAGATATTACCCAGCTTCTACAGATAAATCAAGAAGAATTTTTGCTGCTATAAAGACTGATAGAATTGAAAAGGCAACAGTTACTGCCAAATACAATAATTGTGAAAAAACTTTTTCAAAAACTTATGATTGTCCTATACCAGAACATGATGAACATGGTAATTTACTTCCAGAATGTGGTGGTAATGACGGTGGTTCAGGTTTTATAGGTTTCGTGAAATAGTTAATTTTATAACGAATCAACTACAAAGGAGAAACATGAGTTTCTCCTTTTGTTTGTTTTAAAGCATTTTTAATCTAAAAAAAAGCACTAAATTAGCAAGTCCTTTAAAAATTGATAAAATGACAAACGACGATAGAAAAATCCGTGAGAAACTTCAACAAAAAACATGGAATGAGATAAAAACAAACGATTCTTGGGCTATCTTTAAAATTATGGCCGAGTTTGTAGATGGGTATGAGAGATTAAGTAAAATCGGACCTTGTGTTTCTATTTTTGGTTCTGCAAGAACAAAACCAGATCATAAATATTATAAGTTAGCTGAAGAAGTTGCTTATCAACTTACTCAAAGTGGGTTTGGTGTAATTACAGGTGGTGGACCAGGTATTATGGAAGCTGGTAATAAAGGAGCTAATAGAGGAAAAGGAACTTCTGTAGGTTTAAATATTGAATTGCCTTTTGAACAACATGACAATCCTTGGATTGATCCTGGTAAAAGTTTAGATTTTGATTATTTCTTTGTTCGTAAAGTAATGTTTGTAAAATATTCTCAAGGTTTTGTTGTAATGCCAGGAGGTTTTGGAACAATGGACGAACTTTTTGAAGCAATTACTTTAATTCAGACACATAAAATTGGACGTTTTCCGATTGTTTTAGTTGGTAAAAAATTCTGGAGTGGTTTATTAGATTGGATAGAAAATACTCTTTTAGAAGAAGGAAATATTAGTCCTGGTGATTTAAAATTATTTAGAGTTGTAGATACTGCTGAAGAAGCTGTTGAACACTTCAATAAATTCTATGCTAAATATCAATTAAAACCAAATTTCTAATCTGATTTTCTGTTAAAAAAACAGAACTGATTTCAAATTAAAAAATAAACTCTATCTTCAACTCGTTGTTTAAAAACAACGAGTTTTTTATTTAATGTAAGTGATCAAAAAAATACTACATATTATTCTTATACTATGCTCTTTCTATGCAATAGCTCAAGAAAACTCTCATTATATTTCTGCTAAATTAGATACGATACAACATACACTTACTGTACATCAAAAACTCACTTATATTAACACTTCTAACACTTATTTAGAAGAAATTTACTTACACAATTGGGGCAATAGTTTTAAAGATAACACTACTCCATTAGGAAAAAGATTAATTAAAGATTATAAGAAAGATTTTTACTTTTCTAAAAAAAATGAACGTGGTTTTTCTAAAGTACATAGTATTACCTCTAATAATCAGGAATTAGATTTTCAAGAATTACGAAAAAAAGATGATATTATTCAAATTCAATTGAATGATGCACTTGCGATTAATGATAGTATTACTTTAACTGCTAAATACACTTTAAAATTACCTAAAGCTCGTTATACAGGTTATGGTAGAACTGGAGACGGTTACCATTTAAGGTTTTGGTATTTAACTCCAGCTGTTTATAACAATAGATGGGAGTTAATGAGCAATTTAAATATGGACGATCTTTATGAAGATATTGCTGACTATACTTTAGAAATTGATATTCCTAAAACATTAAATCTAGAAAGTAATTTATATCAATATAAAACAGAAAAGGAAAATTTTAATCATTACTACCTTGTTGGCAAAAAAAAGAAAGACATTATACTAAGTATTAGTAATCGTAAGAAGTTTAGAGTTTTTAAAACTAAAAACACTCAAATAAAAACAGATATTTTCGATAAACGTATTGAATTAATACAAGCAAATGAAATTGTAAATAAACAAATAGCTTTTATAGAAGATTTTATTGGTTCTCATCCACATACAGAAATTTTAGTAGATGGAAATACAGTAAACAAAAACTCTTTAAAAGATATTTATGGTATTCCTAATTGGTTACGTCCTTATCCAGAAAATTTTAAATGGGAAATTCGATTTTTTAAAGCTCTAACTAGTAAATATATTGATGATGTTCTTTTATTAAACAATAGAAAAGATTATTGGCTTTGCGATGGTATTGAAACATTTTTAATGATGGAATACATCAATAAATATTATCCCGATGTAACTGTTTTCGGACGATTTTCAAAGATTTGGGGTTTTAAAAATTATAATCTTGCTAAACTAAAACAAAATGATAAACAAGCATTCTTTTATCAATTTAGTGCAAGACGTTTCTTCGATCAATCGTTAACAACACCTGCAGATTCTCTATCTAATTTTAATAGAAAAATCGTCAGTCCATACAAAGCTGGATTAGGATTTAAATATTTACAAGATTTTTTAGGTAATAATGTACTCAAAAAATCTTTTAAAGAATTTTATAAAAATCAATCATTACGATTAACAAATTCAGGAAGTTTTAAAAAGATTTTACAACGAAATACCGATAAAAATTTAGATTGGTTTTTTGGTGATTACGTAAAAACTACTAAAAAAATTGACTATAAAATCAAAAAAGTAACACAAATAAAATCTGAAGATTCTTTAGAAGTTACCATAAAAAACAAACGTAATATCACTGCTCCCGTTTCATTGTATGGAATTAAAGATGATTCTATAAAATATAAAACTTGGATTACAAATGTTGATAGTATAAAAACGGTAAAAATTAAAGCGGGTGATTTTGATAAGCTAGCTTTAAACTATGAACAAATTTACCCAGAATACAACTTCTTAAATAATTACAAGAAAACGAATAATGCTATAATTAGTAAACCTATCCAATTTCGATTTTTAAAAGACATCGAAGATCCAAACTTCAATCAAGTTTTCTTTAATCCGAATGTAAAATTTAATTTATACGACGGAATGATTTTAGGAGTTAACTTTAATAACAGAGCTATTATTCGACATAATTTCGATTTTAGTATTACTCCGAATTACGCTTTTAGAAGTGAAAACTTAACGGGTTCTTTTTCTTTAGGATATGATCACTTTTTCGAAAAATCTAAGATCTATAAAATTCGTTACGGAATTAGTGGTAGTAACTTTCATTACGCTCCAGAATTAAGTTATAATACAATCTCTCCATTTGTAAATATTCAATTCAGAAGAAATACACTTAGAGATGTTGGAACCAAATTTTTATTATCAAGAATTGTTAATGTCGATCGAGAAATTAACCCAACAGATACAGAAATTGAAAGCGACAAATATCAAATTGTAAACTTTAGATATATATACAGTAAACCAGATGTTGTAAAAAGATTTCAGTATGCTATTAATGGAGAATTTGCCGATAATTTCACTAAGTTCTCTACAGACATTCGTTATTTAAGATTCTTTTCTGAAAAACAGAGTTTTAATTTAAGGTTTTTTGGAGGATTCTTTTTATACAATCATTCACAAGGAGATTTCTTTAGTTTCGGATTAAACAGAAGTTCAGATTATTTATTTGAGCAAAATTTATTTGGAAGATCAGAACGTTCGGGATTATTTAGTCAACAATTTGTAGTTTCCGATGGAGGTTTTAAATCTTTTTATAAAGAACATTCTTTTGCTAATCAATTAATGCTTTCTGGGAATACAAGTGTTAGTGTATGGAGATGGGCAGAAATTTATAATGACTTTGCCATGTTGAAAAGTAAAAACACAAAAGCACGATTTTTCTATGAAAACGGAATTCGTTTAAATTTTGTACCAAACATCTTCGAATTTTACTTTCCTATTTACACAAACGAAGGATTTCAAATTAACCAACCTGGATATCCAACTAAGATTCGTTTTGTGATTACAACAAGTTTAGATCGTGTTTATAACTTTTTACGACGCGGATTATTATAGATAATTCAACAAAACACTACTTTTTTTGCTTTTTTTACGATTTATTCAAACTCTAAGGCCGATTTTTAAATTTCATTTAAAAAACCTATCTTTGCAACAATAGCCAAAACAAAACTTTTTATTTATGACTGTAAAAGTAGCTGTACCAAACTCACAACAGATATCATTCGAAGATTTTAAAAAAGAAGTATTAAATGATTATCGAATCGCCAAAATGAGTCGAGAATGCAGTTTACTCGGTCGACGAGAAGTATTAACCGGAAAAGCTAAATTCGGAATTTTTGGTGATGGTAAAGAAGTACCTCAGCTTGCTTTAGCTAAAGCTTTTAAAAATGGAGACTTTAGATCGGGGTATTATCGTGACCAAACTTTCATGATGGCCATCGGTGAATTAAGCGCTCAACAATTCTTTGCTGGTTTATATGCTCACACAGATATTGTACAAGAACCAATGTCTGCTGGTCGTCAAATGGGTGGACACTTTGCTACGCATTCTATAGATGAGAATGGAAAGTGGAAAAACTTAACACAACAAAAAAACTCATCTTCAGATATCTCTCCTACTGCAGGACAAATGCCTAGATTATTAGGTTTAGCGCAAGCTTCAAAAATATATAGAAATGTAAAAGGACTTGAAGGATTTACTAATTTTTCAAATGAAGGAAATGAAGTTGCTTGGGGAACAATAGGTAATGCAAGTACTAGTGAAGGTTTATTCTTTGAAGCAATTAATGCTGCTGGAGTTTTACAAGTGCCAATGGTAATGAGTGTTTGGGATGATGAATATGGAATTTCTGTTCACGCTAAACACCAAACAACTAAAGAAAGTATCTCTGAAATTTTAAAAGGTTTCCAAAGAGAAAACGAAAGTAACGGATATGAAATTTTCGTTGTTAATGGTTGGGATTATGTAAAATTAGTAGATGTATACAACAAAGCTGGAGAAATTGCTAGAGAAAAGCATATTCCTGTTTTAATTCATGTTAAAGAATTAACACAACCACAAGGGCATTCTACTTCTGGTTCTCACGAAAGATATAAATCTAAAGAGCGTTTACAATGGGAGCAAGAGTTCGATTGTATTGCTAAAATGAGAGCTTGGATTTTAGACTTTGAGCTTACAGATGAGTCTGGTAATATTTTACGTTTTGTAGAAGACGAAGAAGAACTTACTAGTTTAGATAAAGAAATTAAAAGAGAAGTAAGTACAGCTAAACGTAATGCTTGGAGTGCTTTCGTAAATGAAATAAAAGCTGAATTAAGTAACGCTACTAAAATTTTAGAAAGAGTTGCTGCTAAAAGTAAAAACGGTTCTTTTATTACCAAATACAAAAATGATTTAGAAGCTTTAATTGAGCCAATTAGAAAAGATATTTTAGTTGCTTGTAGAAAAACTTTACAGCTGATTGTTGATGAGAATTTCCCTGAAAAAGTTGAACTTCAAAACTTTATTAAGGAAAGAATTGACGATGCAGCAAACAAATATTCTACACACTTATACAGTGAAACTGAAAAATCTACAGTTAAAGTTCAGAAAGTTGAACCAACTTACGACGCTGAGAAAAAAATAGTAGATGCACGTATTATTATGCGTGATAATTTTGAAGCTATTTTTAATAAATATCCAGAAACCTTAGTATTTGGTGAAGATTCAGGATATATCGGAGATGTAAATCAAGGTTTAGAAGGTTTACAAGAAAAATTCGGTGAATTAAGAGTATCTGATACTGGAATTAGAGAAGCTACAATATTAGGTCAAGGAATTGGAATGGCAATGCGTGGATTACGTCCGATTGCTGAAATTCAATACTTAGATTATTTATTGTATGCTTTACAAATAATGAGTGATGATTTAGCAACACTTCGTTACAGAACTTACGGAAAACAAAAAGCTCCTTTAATTATTAGAACTCGTGGTCACCGTTTAGAAGGTATTTGGCATGCTGGTTCTCCAATGGGAGGAATTATTAATAATGTTCGTGGTATTCATGTATTAGTTCCTAGAAATATGACTAAAGCTGCTGGTTTCTATAACACTGCTTTAGAAGGAGATGATCCTACTTTAATCATAGAATGCTTGAATGGATATCGTTTAAAAGAAGCGTTACCAAATAACTTAGGTGAGTTTAAAACACCAATTGGTGTTGTGGAAACAATTAAAGAAGGAACAGATATGACTGTTATTTCTTATGGTTCTACGTTAAGATTGGTAGAAGAAGCTGCTAAAGACTTAGCTCAAGTTGGTATTAGTATTGAAATTATTGATGCACAGAGTTTACTACCTTTTGATATTAATCATGACACTGTAAAATCTCTAGCGAAAACAAATCGTTTATTAGTAGTAGACGAAGATGTTCCTGGTGGTGCTTCTGCTTATTTATTACAAGAAATTGTAGAAAACCAAAACGGATATGTACACTTAGATAGTAAACCTCAAACGTTAACAGCTAAGGCACATAGACCAGCTTATGGTACTGATGGAGATTATTTCTCTAAACCTTCAGTAGAAGATATCTTCGAAAAGGTTTATGAAATTATGCATGAAGTAAATCCTACTAAATTTAAAAGTTTATACTAATAATTTTATATATAAGATTTAAAAACCGATGAAATTTCATCGGTTTTTTTATGCTTCATTTTTTTAAAATACTAGATTAATAAGCTATTTCGTAAGTTTTTAATAATTTAGTTCCCTTATCAACTAATTTTTAAAAACCATGCGAAAAGTAGTATTGCTTCTACTCTTAATGAGTTTAGCTATTCCTAGCCAAATAGAAGCACAAAGAAAAAAAGCTAAAAGCGATAAAAAAGAAATTGCTAAAAAAACTCCCAAGAAAAAGAAACCTAAGTACACTGATTTTGTAACAAAAAAAACAAAAACTGACAATGGATTGTTTAAAGTCCATGAAACTAATGGTAAATATTACTATGAAATTCCTAAATCTTTATTAGGAAAAGAAATGTTATTAGTTAGTAGAATAAAAGCATTACCTTCTGGTTTTGGAGGCGGGTTTATGAACGCTGGTTCTAAAACTAACGAACAAGTTGTTGTTTGGGAGCATTACAAAAAGAAAATTTTATTAAAAATAAAATCCTACCAAGCTACAGCTAACGATTCTCTTCCTATCTACAAATCTGTAAAATCAAATAATTTAGAACCTATAATTCATGCTTTTGATATTAAAGTTCAGAATAATGACTCTACTGCAGTTCTTATTGATGTTTCTAAATTTTTTACTTCAGATATAAAAGCAATTAGCGGAATTGGTGCTAGAGCAAGAAGACAATACAAAGTAAGAAGATTAGACCCTAAACGTAGTTTTATCAACGCTATTAAAAGTTATCCAAAAAACATAGAAGTAGTTCAAGACTTTACTTATGATGCTGCTACTCCTCCATCACAAAGAGCTGCTGGAAGTATTAGTATTAGAATGAATCAATCTATGATTTTACTTCCTGAAAAACCTATGATGCCTCGTATATTTGACAAACGTGTTGGTTATTTTTCAGTTGGTACAGTAGATTACGGCTCTGAAGCTTTAAAAGCAGACTATAAAACATACATCAGAAGATGGAGATTAGAACCTAAAGATAAAGCTGCGTATAACAGAGGAGAATTAGTAGAACCTATAAAACCTATTGTTTATTACTTAGATCCTGCTACTCCCAAAAAACTAAGAAAATACATTAAACAAGGTGTTGAAGATTGGCAACAAGCTTTTGAAACCGCTGGATTTAAAAATGCAATTATTGCTAAATATCCTCCTACGAAAGAAGAAGATCCTGAATTTAGCATGGAAGATATTCGTTATTCTTCTATCAGATATGTAGCTAGTACCACAAGAAATGCAATGGGACCAAGTGTTTCCGATCCTCGTTCTGGTGAAATTATAGAAAGTGATATTGTATGGTATCATAATCATTTACGTTCCTACAGAAATAGATATTTATTAGAAACCGGAGCTGCTAATCCTTCAGCTAGAACTTTAAAAACTCCAGACGAAGAAATTGGAGAAATGATGCGAATGGTTATTGCACATGAAATTGGTCATGCTTTAGGATTACCTCATAATATGGCAGCGAGTTACGCTTATCCTGTAGACTCGTTACGTTCAGGAAAGTTCACTCAAAAGTATGGTATTGCTGCTACTATTATGGATTATGCACGTTATAATTATGTAGCGCAACCTGGTGACAAGAACATTCGTTTCATTCGTCAAATTGGTCCGTACGATCATTATTCTATTAATTGGGGATATCGTTATTTACCTTTTGCTGGTAAACCTGAAGATGAAGTAAAAACTTTAGATAAATGGATTACTGATAAAGCTAAAGATCCTATTTACAAATTCGGAATTCAGCGTTTTAATGGTTTTGATCCGGCTTCTCAAACTGAAGGTATAGGAAATGATCAAGTAAAAGCTAGTACTTATGGAATTAAAAACTTAAAAATAGTTGCTAAAAACTTACAAAAATGGACTTCTGATCAAACTAATAATTATGATGATTTAAATGAATTATATCGTGAATTACTTGGTGTTTGGAGTAGATATTCTGGTCATGTTGTTGGTAATGTAGGTGGTGTTTTTGAAGACAATAAAAAACCTGAACAAACAGGAAATGTATATACTGTACTTCCAAAAGCAAAACAGAAAGAATCTTTAAACTGGTTACTTAAAAATGTATTTGCTACTCAAAATTGGTTGTTAGACAAAAATATTCTGGCAAAAATTAATCATACAAAATATACTAATACAATGCTTTCTTTACAAAACAGACAACTTTCTAGTTTACTAAATACAAGCAGGTTAGAACGTATGATTAACACCGAAGTAATTAGCTCTGATTTCTACAGTGCTTCAGAGTTTATAAGAGATTTAAGAAAAGGATTATTTTCTGAAGCTAACGCTTTAAGAAATGTAGATGTTTACCGAAGAAATTTACAGAAAAGTTTTATAGGTAGAATGGAAAAATTATTAAAGAACGATAAAATTACTAATACAGATATTCCTTCTATCGTGAGAGGAGAAATTAATTCTTTAAAATATCAAGTGAACTTAGCTAGCAAAAGAGCTACAAACAAAATCACAAAATATCACTACAAAGATTGTTTAAATAGAATTAATTCAATTTTAAATCCTAAAAAATAACAAAAAAAAATCCCGATGAATTTCATCGGGATTTTTTATATCTATTATATTCTAAAAATATTATTCATCTACTTTTACATCTTGTACATCTACTGGCACATTTTTAGACTCGTAATCTTTAATTTTTTCTTGAATTAAATCAATAAATATAGACTCAGAAAAATCACTATTTCCCACAACTTCTTGTAAAGCTTTAATTCTATCTGTCATTGTTGGTTTCGTTATTGCAATACTAGCATATTTTGCAGCTGCAATATCTACTGATTTATCTGAAATATTATTTGATTTTACCCAAACCTCTTCGATATACTTTCCTGTAGCTCTTTTTCCTTTTACTTGAATCCAATCGTCTTGATTTCCAATAACAGCGATAATATCCATTGGACTAAATTCATTCTCAGTCTTGGTTAATAAATCTGGTCTTTTGTATACACTTGCATTTTTAACCATTACTCCTACTTTACCATTAACTGCTAAAAACGGAGCTCTAGACCAACCTTGTTTACCATCGATCAACTTTACTTTAAAGTAATCTTTCTTAGTTACAGAATCAATATGTTTTTCACCTGTAAAGTATACTTTTTCACCTAAACTCATAGAAGTAATCCACTTTCCTTTAGCCGTAGGAGTTTCTCTAACAGATAATTTATCTAATAAGCAAATTGCATCTCCAGATCCGTCATCTACAGAAGTACTTTCAGTTTCAGAATTGTTATTTGTTTTTACAGTTGTGTTTTTTGAAGTTCCATTCTCAGTTTTACATCCAACTACTAATAAAGAAATTGAAATAACAGCAATAAATATTTTTTTCATTTTAATTGATTTTAACTACAAATATATAATTATAACTAACATTATCTTTTTTAAGTTATTGTAAAATACTATTCAGTTCATTTTCGCTAGCAATGAAACTATTTTAGTAATAACTTTTTAAATACTCATAAATTTTATGTTGAGCACTTTCTGAGTAACTCTCGTGATGTTCTTGAACATAATTATTTTTTTGATTTTCATCAATAATTCTAGCTTTTACAGCATCATTTAATTGTAAATTAATAATCTGTTTAATTTTAAATTGAATTTCATTATCTGTAATAGGAGTTACTACTTCTATTCTATGATCTAAATTTCTAGTCATATAATCTGCTGAACCAATATATATTTTCTCTTTTCCTTTGTTAGAAAAAATAAAAACACGTGCATGCTCTAAAAAACGATCAACAATACTAATTACTTCTATGTTTTCACTTTGTAATTTTACCCCAGGAACTAAACAACAAATACCTCTACAAATAATTTTAATTTGTACTCCTTTATTACTTGCTTTATATAATTGTGTTATTAATTTTTCATCTTGTAGGCTATTCAATTTTAAAACAATGCTTGCCTCATCACCAGACTCTACAGCTTCAATTTCATTTTGAATTAATTCAGTAAAACCAATTCGTGTTGTAAATGGCGAAACTAAAATCTTTTTAGTTTTAGGAATAATTAAATTTCCTTCTAACACCGAAAAAACGTTTGCTATATCTGTTGTAATTTTCTTCTTTGAAGTTAAGAGCCCGAAATCTGTATAAATTTTTGCTGTTTTCTCATTAAAATTCCCTGTGCCTATGTAAGCAAAGTTTTGTTCTTCTCCATCTAAACTTCTTTTCACATATAAAATCTTAGAATGTACTTTTATTCCAGGATAGCTGTAATGAACTTTTACTCCTTTTTCTTCTAAAATCTTTCCCCATTTAATATTATTCTCTTCATCAAATCTCGCTTTAGTTTCAATAAAGATTGTCACTTTAATATTATTTTCTACTGCTTTTATTAATACTTGGGCAACTTTAGAATCACTAGACATACGATATAATGTCATTTTAATCTCAGTAACCGTTGTATCTGAAGCGGCTTCATTTATAAATCTTAAAAAACTATCAAACGATTCATAAGGATAAGAAAAAAGTCTATCTTTTTCTAAAACAGCATCAAACATAGAACTATACTGGTCAAGCTCTTTGATTTGAATTGGTGGTAAATCAACAAAACTTAAATCTTGATCTGTAGGATTTGGAAATGAAAAGAAATCTTTAAAGTTATGATACCTTCCTCCTACTACAATATCTGTTTCATTTACATCTAAACTTTTTTTAAGTTGTTTTAAATATGTTTCAGGAATAACTTCATCAACTAAAATTCTTGTAACTTGTCCTACATCTCTCTTAGGCAAAGACTCTTGAATTTTTTCTAATAAATTTCCAGAAAACTCATTATCTATATATAGCTCAGCATCTCGTGAAACTTTAACTTCATAAAAATTTACCTCATAATGTTTTTGAAGATTCAAACGAATAATATCATCAACAAACATAATGTAATGCTGATCTTCTTCTTTTTCTTCTGGAAGCACAACAAACCTTGAAACCCCATCAATTTTCATCCATAATTCCTGTTCTTCTTTTACAGCAAATAAATATAGTTTTTCGTTCTCTACAAAAACTTCTTCTTTAATTTCTATTTGTTTATTTTCTAGAAGTTTTTCATAAAAATTCACACAAAATTTTTCTTGAGAAGGAGTTAAGTTTTTTTCATCTATTAAATGAATACGATGACTTTTCAACTCTGGTAAAATCTGAGTTCTAAATATTTTACCGAACTCATTTTGCTGTTTATCTACTTCTTTCTTAATCTGCTTTAATAACTTATTAGGTTTAGAAACTAACTTTTTTCGTAGCCATTTATCTAACTGTTTTATTTGCCTAATATCTGAAACTCTAACTTTAAAAAACTCATCTAAATTCGATGAAAATATTGCTAAGAATTTTATCCTCTCATACAAAGGATTTCTAGCATCCTGCGCTTCTTGTAGTACTCTGTGATTAAATCGTAACCAAGATAAATCTCTATTGTAGTATTGTTTAGTATTTAAGCTCAATGAATAAGTTTTTAGTTAAAGTGAACACCTATTTCTCAGGTAAATATTTTATAAATGTATAACATTACAAATTACTGTTTTTTAACTAATTGTAAACTTTCTATTACTTTAACCTCTCAACATCGCATTTCCAAAACTGCAGGATAAACATTTTTTGTGATTACAATAGTTTGTTTTTAACTGGATTAAAGCTTGACTCTCTAAAGCATTTTTGGAGCTAATTTTTAATGATTCAAACTTTTGAATAATAGTATTTTTCTCTGGTTGAATACTTTCAAGTAATTTGAAAAAGTTAGTTTCATCAAATTCGTCTCTGTGTTTTAAATACACAAATTTTAAGGGTAAAATAGTATTGATTAAAAGTAAATCTATAAATGACTTTGTTAATTGTTTTTTATTCTTCTTTGATGATTTCAAAAACGTATAATGCTCTTCCCAAAATTCATTTACACCGGTAGAAAGTAATTCATAAAAATCATCAACATTGTCTAAATGAATCAGTTTAGAAAATAAACTTCTGTAGCTCGAATACAAAGTAGCTATTTGTGCCAATCGTATCGTTGGGAAATTATTAGGTCGCATTCTAAAAAATTGAAATTCATTTTTACCTAATGAATTTAGTTGATATTTATGTTTTAAATATTCATATTCTTTTTTAAGTTCATTTTGATATTCACTTTCCTCTATTTCATTTAAAAACCCTGCTTGACCGAATAACAAAGCTGATAATTGAAATTCATTTGCTCCAATTTTTCTAATTAAAGAAAAATCGAATGAGGTTGCTAATTTAAAAAAAGAATCTCCATTAACTTTAAGTCCGAAATTTTTGACTAACAATTGAAACAATACAGCTTCAAAATCATAATTCGTATTCTCTAGTAAAGTGAAAATAAACTTAGATTTACTTTCTAATCGTTCTAAATACAGCCGTTCTGTAAAGTTTTGATATATAAAACTATTAATCGTGTGAATTTCTTTTTCGCAAGAAATCCAATTTATTTGTTGTTGAAATATTGATGCATATTTTTCTACAATAGAATTATCTATAAATTCTTTTAACTCTAAAGTGGGAATTTGTTTGTTTCCTTTCCTATAAATATCTACATCATGTTCATAAACAACATGTAAAATTACGGCATCGTAATTTTTATCTTCCTCATGTTGATGCTGATACCAATCTGATGATTTCACATGAATTTCCACATGACCATACCATAAAATTTCATCAATAATTGCTTTTGCATTAAAAAAATCTGGACCAGAATTTTTATTAGATAATCCAGAATGTAATATTTGAAGTGTTTCTCCTGATGTCAGTTTTAAGTTAAGCGTGTTAAATAACTTGTACTGCCATACATAATGAAGGAAATTTTCTTTCATAGCTTGTAATTTCTTTTTCTTTTTTCGACAATAAATTTATGAAAAATCTACTTAAGTCAATTTTTATAAGTGCATTACCTGTTTTTGCTTTAATCATTTTTGTGAAAACACTTGTACAGTTCGATAGTAATCTTACTAATATTGGACTTTTACTTAATGCATTACCAATTATAATTTTCTTTAGCTCTTTATTTATAAAACCTGTAGCAAGAACAAGTACAACATTAACTTCTTTTACCGTTCCAGTAATAATTGGAACAGCTGTGACTTTATTTACATTAAATTTAAATGCAATCGTAATTAGTATAGCATTAGCTTTAGGATGGTTTTTATATTTGACTTGGTATTCTAAATTTGAAAAGAGAGATCAAAATACTATTCAAGTAGGAAAAAGATTACCATCATTAACTTTCGAAAATACTCAGAAACAAAAAGTGAATCTTTCAGAATTTGATAGTGATTATAAAGTTTTGCTTTTTTTCAGAGGAAATTGGTGTCCGCTTTGTATGGCACAAATCAAAGAAATAGCAAATCAATATCAAGAACTTTCCAAGAGAAATACTGATGTATTTTTAATTAGTTCACAACCTCATGAATTTACAGAAAGTTTAGCTAAAAAACATAATGTTCCTTTTCATTATTTGACTGATATAAACAACGAGAATGCAAGAAATTTAAATATTCTTCATGAAAATGGATTACCTATGGGATTTCAAGTTTTTGGATATGAATCTGATGTTGTAATGCCTACTGTAATTATTACCAATAAAGAAAATGAAGTCGTTTTTGCAGACCTTACAGATAACTATAGAGTTAGACCGGAACCAGCTACTTTCCTGAAAATCATTGATAAAAATTCACTATAAAATTCATCATTTTAACTATAGTTTTTTTCAATATTCATTTTCATTTTCAAGTAAAAGTTAATTGTAATTTTGCAATGCATTTATAAAACAAAGCAATGAGTACAACTATTGAAAGTTTAAAATGGCGCTATGCTGTAAAGAAATTTGACGATAATAAATATATATCTGATGAACAGATACAAACTATAAAAGAAGCTTTTAATTTAACTGCAACATCTTACGGTTTACAACCAGTAACTTTAGTAGTAATTAAAAATAAAGAATTACAAAAACAGTTAGTGGAACATTCTTGGAACCAACAACAAGTAGCACAAGCTTCACATGTTTTAGTTTTATGTGTACCTAAAGAACAAACAACAAAAGATGTTGAAAATTACTTCAAATTAGTAAAAAACATCAGAAATACACCAGATGAAATTTTAAATCCTTTCAAAGATTATTTAATAGATTCTTTTTCAAAAAAAACTCAAGAAGAATTACTAACCTGGAACAAAAACCAAGCCTATATTACTCTTGGTAATTTACTAACTGTTTGTGCTTTAGAAAAAATAGATTCATGTCCTATGGAAGGTTTTATTCCGGAGAAATATGATGAAATTTTAAAACTAAATGAAAAAAACTTACAATCTGTTTTAGTTTTACCGTTAGGTTTTAGAGCTGAAGACGACTATATGAAAGATTTAAAGAAGGTCCGCAAAAATATTGACCAAGTAACCTTGGACTTCAACTAACTAGAAAAATTTTAATTGGGGACTATTTTTTAAAAGTGCTGGCAATTTTATAATTGTTGGCACTTTTTATTTATTCCTATCTTAGTCTTCTAATAAATTTAAAGTAATGCAACCAATACATATTGTACTCTTAATTGTATCCTATTTTAGTGTACTTATACTAATTGCCTATTTAACAGGAAAATCCGCAAACAATCAAACATTTTTTAAAGCAAATAACTCCTCTCCTTGGTATTTAGTTGCTTTTGGAATGATTGGAG
The DNA here is from genome assembly GCF_947502995.1 of uncultured Tenacibaculum sp. Classification (GTDB taxonomy): domain Bacteria; phylum Bacteroidota; class Bacteroidia; order Flavobacteriales; family Flavobacteriaceae; genus Polaribacter. The sequence continues at coordinate 66,525 of NZ_CANNBW010000005.1, forward strand.
CTTCTTTATCTGGAGTAACATTTATTTCTGTTCCTGGTTGGGTAGAGAATCAACAAATGGGATATATGCAAATGGTTCTGGGTTATATATTAGGTTATGCTATAATAGGTCTTATTTTATTGCCACTGTATTACAAACTCAATTTAACTTCCATTTACACGTATTTGGAAGAACGTTTTGGAAAAATGAGTTATAAAACCGGAGCTTCATTTTTCTTAATATCTAGAACTATAGGAGCTGCTTTCCGATTATTTTTAGTTGCTAATGTTTTACAATTAATTTTATTTGATGCATATGGAATTCCTTTCTGGGTAACTGTTACTATTACCATTTTATTAATTTGGTTGTACACTTTTAAAGGAGGAATAAAAACTATTGTTTGGACAGATACTTTACAGACCTTATTTATGTTGATTGCGGTTGGTGTTTGTATCGTAGCTATTAAAGATGCGTTACAAATTGAAAGTTTATTCAGTTATGTTTCTGAAAGTAAACTCTCAAAAATCTTCTTTTTCGATGATGTAAAAGCTGGAAATTACTTTTGGAAACAATTCTTTTCTGGAGCTTTTATTGCTGTTGTAATGACTGGTCTTGATCAAGACATGATGCAAAAAAATCTTACTTGTAGAAGTTTAAAGGATGCTCAAAAAAACATGTTTTGGTTTACTTTGGTTTTAGTTATAGTTAACTTCTTTTTCCTTGCCTTAGGAATTTTACTTACAGATTTTGCAACTCTAAATGGTATCGATGCTCATAAAGATCAGTTATTTCCAACTATTGCAATGAGTGGTGAATTAGGAATTGCTGCTTCTTTATTCTTTCTATTAGGTTTAATTGCCGCAGCATATTCTAGTGCCGATAGTGCTTTAACTTCTTTAACTACATCATTTAGTATCGATATTTTAGAAATCGATAAAAAAGAAGACGAAGCTGAAAAAGAAAAAACTAGAAAAAAAATTCATGTATTATTTTCTTTTATTTTGGTAATTACTATTTTAATTTTCAAATATTTTATTGCAGATGAAAGTGTAATTGCGAAAATATTTCAGTTTGCTGGTTATACTTACGGTCCGCTTTTAGGATTATATGCATTCGGGTTATTTACCAAACTTAAAGTAAAAGATAAATTAGTTCCTTTTGTTTGTGTTATAGCTCCTGTAGCTACTTTTTTAATTAGTAATTACAGTAAAAATAGTTTAGGATTCGATTTCAGTTTTGCTATTTTAATTCTAAACGGATTCTTAACTTTTCTAGGATTATTATTCATTAAAACTAAAGAGAATGTCTAAAAAAGGAAAAGCTAAAAACACAGTAAATAAGGCTAAACATAGTCGATTAATGAAGCAAAAAGAGAATAAGCTTCGACTAGAAAAACAAAAAACTAAAGAACGTTTAAAAGCAATTATAAAAAAAGCAAACGAAGCTAAAGCAGAAGAAAACAATGACAGCACAACAGATAGTTAATAAATTTGATCTTACAAAACATCCTGAAGGTGGATATTTTAAAGAAACCTATAGAAGTAACGGAGTTATAAAAAATGAGAATTTATCAAAGAATTTTATTGGTGATAGAAATCACAGTACTGGTATTTACTTCTTATTAACTTCAGATAGTTTTTCTGCATTTCATAAAATAAATCAAGATGAAATGTGGCATTTTTATTTAGGAACAACCTTAAAACTGCATATGATTTCTCCTGAAGGTGAATATTCTTTCGTACTTATTGGGAATGATATTGTAAATAACGAGATTCCGCAATTTGTAGTTCCTGCTCAATATTGGTTTGCTGCTGAAGTTGTAGATGAAAACAGTTTTTCATTTACAGGATGCACTGTTGCTCCTGGTTTTGATTTTAATGATTTTGTATTGCCTGAACGAAAGGTATTAATAGAATTATTTCCACAACATGAGGAAATAATTACACGACTTACACATCATTAAAAATGAAAAAATCAATTCTTTTTCTATTTATTATTACCTTCTTAATTAACTGTTCTAGAAGCATTGAAAAAAAAGATGCAATTCTAAATAGTATTGAAATTAAATTAGAAAGAGGAGCTTTTCATTACGATACTTTTATTTTAAAAGACACTTTACTTTCTTTTTACCCAGAGAAACTAAGTAATAATGCTCTTGGAAATGAATCAGAATTAGCTAAATATTATCAAAAGTCTGAGCAATATATTTCCAAAACACAATTGATGAATTTAATTCAAAAAATTGAAACTAGTAATATTTGGAATCTCAGTGAGAACTATTCTTGTGAAAGTTCTTGTACAAGTAATTTAACTGTTCATATTAAATATAAAGAACAACAAAAAACAATTACCTGCGAAGATTATAAATGTGATTGTCCTGAATTACTTCAATACTTAGAAAATGAATTGATAAAACTCCACGGAAAAGATTTAAAAAGAATTGATTTACCTGGTTAAAACATTATACTATGAAATTACTTAAAAACTGTATTTCTAGCCATATTAGTGTAACTAATGAAACTCTAAATAATATTACTAATGTTTTTGAAACTGTAGATTTAAAAAAGGGTGAATACTTTTTAAAGTCAGGAACTGTATGTAAAAAAATGGCTTTTATTGAATCTGGTTATATTAGAATGTTTAGCATTGCCGATGGAAAAGAAATTACACTTTGGATAGGTAGTACTGGAAGATTTATAACTTCTGTAGCTAGTTTTGTATTTCAAACCAGTAATTTCTGGAATATTCAGGCTATTACAGATTGTACACTTCAAACCATATCAAGAGAGCAACATTTTACATTATGTAAACAAGAAACTAAATGGTTAGAATTTGATAATCTTTTACTGGCACACTCTTTTGCTTTATTAGAAAAAAACATGTTTTCTCAACTACACACCACAGCTCAAGAACGCTATAATTTATTAATAAAAGAAGAACCTAACTTATTTAAAGACGTTCCTTTACAATATATAGCTTCTATGATTGGAGTTACCCCAGAATCTTTAAGTCGACTTCGAAAAAATGTAAGTTAATTTGATTTCTTACCATTTGTCAAGAGAGAATTCAAAGAAATGATCAAATTTTGTGTAAATCTAAATTTCACATTATGAATCGTCTTCAAAAATCTCTTTTAATAAATGCTATCTTCTCTGGAGTTTCTGGCTTTATCTTAATCTTATTTTATAACTCAACAGCAAAAGTTTTTCAACTAAATAACAACAATGTTTTTTGGATTATCGGACTCATTCTACTCTATTTTATGACAACTATTTTTTATGAAATAAAAAAGCAAAGAAAGATTGCTGTTTTATGGATTATAATTCAAGATTTTCTTTGGGTAATTGCTAGTTGCATTATTCTAATCACTAACCTTTTTCAAATCTCCAACACTGGTAACATTATCATATCTGTAATTGCACTTATTGTTCTTTTCATGGGTTTAAACCAATTCTTTGCTTTAAAAACAAGTTGTAAATAAAACGCAACCTTTTTTATTTTTAAATATCTATAGAGTATAAACTTTATATGAACATGAGAAAACAAATTAAAACTATCGTATCAATTACTTTATTTACTCTTTTAATAGGACTAACAAGTTGTTCTAAAGATGAAGTCAATAGCATTCAACCTAACGAGGTAGAAGGAAGCTGGAAAGTTGTATATTATTTAGAAAATGGTAATAAAATTACCAAAACTGAAAAACCTACTTGGCCTAATGTTAATGATGGAGAAATTACTCTTAAATTAACTGAAATAAATGAAGAAGGTGAAAGATTTGCTTCTGGACATACTGTTAGTAATCTTTATAACGGCGAATATGAATTCAAAGAAAATAAAAGCATCTCTTTTTCTGTGATATCTACATTAATAAATGAACCTGAATGGACAAAACTATATCAATTACATAAAGTAAATCGATACGACATTATAGAAGGAAATTTAATTTTATATTATGATAACGTATCTATAGTATTGGAAAGAAATTAATTAAAATAAAAAATCCTAAGCTAAGGCTTAGGATTTTTATTTATCTATTGAACCAAGAACTCGTTTCATAAAGTTATTTAAAGCTTCTTTCTTTGGAGTTCCTTCTTTTATCATTTTATCAACTTCTATTGCTCCATACATATTAGAAATTAACTCTCCAATAACATCTAATTCTTCATCTTTTAATGATGGAACTTCTGTTAAAGCTTCTAAAGTTTCAATTGTTTCAATAATATAATCCTGATCATTTTCTTCTATAAAAGAAGTTAAATGCTTAATTACTGGTAATTTCATAACTATAATACTTCCTCTACTAATTCTTTCAACACCTCAAACTTATTTGTTTGAACTTGATTTACAAATTTACCATCAACAAAAGTTGCAAATGTAGGTAAGTTATCAACTGTAGCTAATTGTCTACTTTCAGGGAATTTCTCAGCATCAGCAATTACAAAAGAAACATTTTCATTCTCGTTTGCTAATTTTTTGAACTTTGGTTTCATTATTCTGCAGTTACCACACCAAGTTGCAGAGTATTGTACTACTACAGTTTTATTTTCTGAAACGATATTCGTTAAATTATCGCTATTTAATTCTTGTACCATTTTTGTATTCTTTAAAAAAAAGAGAGTTCAGGAAACCTGAAACTCTCCTTTGATATATTATTATAATATTAGTTTACAGCTAAGTATTCAGCAGTAGCTTTAGCATTTGGTTGCATAGCAGCTTTTCCTTCTTCCCAGTTAGCTGGACAAACCTCACCTTTTTCTTGTACGTGAGTATAAGCATCGATTAAACGTAAATATTCGTTTACATTTCTACCGATTGGCATGTGATTTACACCTTCGTGTACAACAGTTCCTTCTTCATCGATAATATATGTAGCTCTATAAGTTACATTATCTCCTTCTACTTGTACAGTTCCTGTAGCTTCGTCATATACTTCGTTAGTAATATCTAAAATTCCTAATATAGAAGATAAGTTACGGTTGCTATCTGCTAATAATGGGTAAGTAACACCTTCAATTCCTCCGTTATCTTTAGATTGGTTTAACCAAGCGAAGTGTACTTCAGGAGTATCACAAGAAGCTCCAATTACGATAGTATTTCTTTTCTCAAACTCTGGTAAAGCAGCTTGGAAAGCATGTAATTCAGTAGGACATACAAAAGTGAAGTCTTTTGGGTACCAAAATAATACCACTTTCTTCTTGTTGTTTACTGCTTCTTCTAAAACGTTTAATTTGAACGTGTCTCCCATTTCGTTCATTGCATCTACGTTTAAGTTTGGGAACTTTTTTCCAACTAATGTTGCCATTCTATTATTTTTAAAATTGAATTATTATTTACATTGTTTTTCAAAAACAGGTGCAAAATTACATTCTTATTAGCCCGAAACAAATCAAATTCTAAATGAAAATCTTATTCAATCATAAGAAAATTCAATACTAACCAAATCGCTTTTATTGTATCTTTATAAAACACTATAAAACAAATAAATAAACAATTAAATAGCTAAAACTTATTTTAATATAAAATTTATAGATAAAAATAATACTTGCTTTTATTGTAGTTTTGAACTCGAACTAACTTAAAAAAGTCTTATAATAATGAACGATAGTAACAAACACTCTGGAGACATTTCAAAATGCCCTTTTCATAGCGCTCAAAAAAAGCCTGCTGGTGGAGGAACAACCAATAGAGATTGGTGGCCAAATGAATTAAAATTAAACATTTTACGCCAAAATGCTACAAAGTCTAATCCTATGGGAGAAGATTTCGATTATGCCGAAGCGTTTAACAGTATAGATTATGCTGCATTGAAACAAGATGTTATTGATTTAATGACAGATTCTCAAGATTGGTGGCCTGCAGATTATGGACATTATGGAGGATTTATGATTCGTATGGCTTGGCATAGTGCTGGTACATATCGTGTTGGTGACGGAAGAGGTGGCGCTGGAACTGGTACACATCGTTTTGCTCCATTAAATAGCTGGCCAGATAATGGAAATTTAGATAAAGCTCGTTTATTACTTTGGCCTGTAAAAAAGAAATATGGGAATAAAATTTCTTGGGCAGATTTAATGATTTTAGCAGGAAATTGTGCTTTAGAATCTATGGGGTTTAAAACCTTTGGATTTGCAGGAGGAAGAGAAGATGTTTGGGAACCAGAACAAGATATATACTGGGGAAGCGAAAACCAATGGTTAGGTAACGACGAACGTTACGATACTAGTGATGGTGAATTAGAAGGACACTTAGGAGCTGTACACATGGGATTAATTTATGTAAATCCTGAAGGACCAAATGGAGAGCCAGATCCTTTGAAGTCTGCTCATGATATTAAAATCACTTTTGGTCGTATGGCAATGAATGATGAAGAAACTGTTGCTTTAGTTGCTGGTGGTCATACTTTTGGAAAAGCACATGGTGCTGCTGATCCTGATAAATACGTTGGTGCAGAACCACACGGAGCCTCAATAGATCAAATGAGTACAGGTTGGAAAAATTCTTATGGAACTGGAGTATTAGACGATACAATTACTAGTGGTTTAGAAGGTGCTTGGACTCCAAACCCAATTCAATGGGATCATGATTATTTTGATGTTTTATTAAATTACGAATGGGAATTAACTAAGAGTCCAGCAGGAGCTCATCAATGGACACCAACTGCCGCTTCTAATGCTAAAATGGCTCCAAAAGCTGGAAATCCGAATGAGAAACAAGCTTTAATGATGTCTACAGCAGATATGGCTTTAAAGATGGATCCTGTGTATAGAGAAATATCAGAACGTTTTCATAAAGATCATGCTGCTTTTGAAGATGCATTTGCTCGTGCTTGGTTTAAATTAACACACCGTGATATGGGACCAATCGATCGTTATTTAGGTCCTGAAGTTCCATCTGAAGAATTAATTTGGCAAGATCCAATTCCTAAAGTTGATTATACATTGACTGGAGAAGATATCGCTTCTCTTAAGAAAATGATTTTAGCTTCAGGATTATCAATTTCTGAATTAGTAAAAACAGCTTGGGCTTCTGCTTCGACGTATAGAGGTTCAGATAAACGTGGTGGCGCTAACGGAGCTAGAATTCGTTTAGAGCCTCAAAGAAATTGGGAAGTAAACAATCCAGAAGAATTAAATAAAGTATTATCAGTTTTAGAAGGAATTCAAAAAGAATTTAATGGAACAATTTCATTTTCAGATTTAATTGTTTTAGCTGGTAATACAGGTGTGGAAGAAGCTGCTAAGAATGCAGGGCACGATGTTAGTGTTCCTTTTTTTCAAGGAAGAGGTGACGCTACTCAAGAACAAACAGATTTAGAATCTTTCAGCCATTTAGAACCTCTAGCAGACGGATTTAGAAATTATATCAATCCGAAACTAAAAAACGCTGCAGATGAAGATTTACTTGTAGATCGTGCTAATTTGTTAACGCTTTCTATTCCTGAAATGACAGTTTTAGTTGGAGGTTTACGTGTGTTAGGAGCTAATTACGACAACTCAAAACATGGAGTATTTACAAATACTGTAGGAAGTTTAACTAACGATTTCTTTACTAACATTTTAGATTTTGCTTTGACTTGGAAAGCTACCTCATCTGATGATAAAGAATTTGCTGGTAGTGATCGTAGAACTGGTGCTACTAAATTCACTGGAACTAGAGCTGATTTAATTTTTGGTTCAAATACAGAATTAAGAGCAGTTTGTGAAGTTTACGGTGCTAATGATGGTCAAGAAAAATTCGTTAACGATTTTGTAAAAGCATGGACTAAAGTTATGAATTTAGACAGATTTGATTTATAATCTTTTTTAATATTTATTACTCAAAAAGGCCAGATTTGATTCTGGTCTTTTTTTATTTCAAGCTTTTAACACTCGTAATTATTCAGAATAATTTTAATTTACATTATATTTGCAACTTTGATGCAATAAACCTTTAAATTGAAAAAACTAAAAAGCATAACAAGTTTCTTTATGTCTTGTGTTATACTATTAACACATTTTGTAGTTTTTTTCCATACAGTTGCTCATGAAATACATGACTCTCATCATAACGATACAACCATTACTTCTGCAGATGTAGAATTTAAACAAAATAACAGTTTAAATGAGGACTGTAAACTTTGTGATGTTTATTTAGATTTAGATCTAGAAAAATCTTTTTTACAATCAACTTATTCATTTATTCCTCATCTCTTTTCAAAAGATATATTTCAACTAGACAATAGTCTAGACTCAATAATACTTTACCTTAAACAATCTAGGTCGCCACCTAATTTTATAAAATACATTTAATCTTTTTTTAAAATTTAAAACAATTGATTTTTAATCAATATTGTTGAATGTATTACATCTATCTAGCAAATTATCTGCTAAAAAATGTTCTTAATTCTTAAGAACTTATTTATCACATTTTAAACACAATCGTTATGTTACAAGCAAAAAAGCTTAGCATGCGCTATAATGAAAAAATAGCGTTAAAAGATTTAAGTTTTTCTGTAGCTCCTGGGGAAATTTTTTGTCTACTTGGACAAAATGGAGCAGGTAAAACCACCACTATTAATATTTTCTTAGGTTTATTGGAACCTTCATCTGGAGAAGCTCTTATTGATGAAATCCCTGTAAACAAAAACAATAACTCAACAAGAAATTCAATAGCATATATTCCTGAAATTGTTCAATTATATGGAAACTTAACAGGATTAGAAAACCTAGATTTCTTTAGTCGTTTAGCTGGATTTTCTTACAGTGAAGAAGAATTAAAACAATACTTAACCAAAGCTAATTTAGAACCTGATGCTTTTAAGAAAAAGCTAAAAAAATATTCTAAAGGTATGCGACAGAAAGTAGGAATAGCTATAGCCTTAGCTAAAAATGCTTCATATATTTTAATGGATGAACCTACTTCTGGTTTAGATCCAAAAGCTTCAGTTGAATTTGCTAATACCTGTAAAGAATTATCTGCCAATGGTGTGGGGATACTAATGGCTACTCACGACATATTTAATGCTGTTAATATTTGTGCTCGAATAGGAATAATGAAAGAGGGAACACTAGTTCATATCGAGGAAACAGAAAATATTTCAGCTCAACAATTACAAGAACTATATATCAAAACAATTTAACCAATATAAATACGTAAAAATGAAGTTTAGAAAGTTGGTACTAGGAATTTTCATATTTCTGGTACATGTAAGTTTTTCACAATCTAGAATCACGGGGACGGTTTTAGATACAGACAACAACCCTATATTTGGAGCCAATGTTATTTTAACAAAAGGATCTAAAAATGTAAAAGGGGTAGTAACAGATTACGATGGGAAATTCATTTTAGAAACTAATAAAAATGATGATTATCTAATTCGTATAACATTTGTAGGTTTTGAAACTCAAACAAAAGCCGTAACTATTTCTAATAATAATATCGATTTAGGTACAATTATTTTAAAAGAATCTGCAGAATTACTTCAATCTGTAGAAATTATAGGAAGAAAACGAGATGACTACAATAGTGATTATTCTTTTTCAGCAACAAAAATTGCTATCAAAAACAAAGAATTACCACAAGCAGTTTCTACCGTTACAAAAGAATTAATTGCAGATCGTCAAGCATTTCAATTAACAGATGCTGTAAAAACCGTAAGTAATGTTTCTATTACAGGGCTTTATAACCACTATAATATTCGTGGTATTACTCAAGCAGATGATGGTCAAGTAGTAAATGGAATGCGTACTCGTCAGTATTACTTTATCCAACCAATTACTTCTCATTTAGAACGTGTAGAAGTTATAAAAGGACCTTCTTCTGTTACTTTTTCTAGTGCCGATCCAGGAGGAACTGTAAATATGGTTACTAAAAAACCTTTAAAAGAAAACTACAGAGAAATATCCATGTCTACTGGAAGTTTTGGTACTTTAAGAGCTACTGGAGATTTTACTGGGCCTTTAAACGAAGAAAAAACTTTATTATATCGTTTTAATACTGCTTACCAAGAAGCAGACTCTTTTAGAGATATCGTAAATAGTAATACCTTTTTAGTTGCTCCATCTCTTAGTTATGTTCCTAATGAGAATACTGCTCTTAATGTTGAAATGGTTTATACAAATGGAGAAGGTAACTTAGATAGAGGACAACCTATATTTACAGCTGTTGGTGCTAATTATGATCCAAACAGTACACCTATTAGTTTAAATCCAGGTGCTGCTAATGATTTTTACAAAACTAAAGAAATCATGTTTATGACAAGCTTTAGTAAAAAGTTTACTGAAGACTTTGGTTTTAATGCTCAGTACATGAAACAAACATGGGATGAAGATTTACAAGAACATCGAATCGATGCTTTTAATCAAGCATATGATATTAATGGAAATGTAGTTCCGAATTTAGCAGCAATGCGATATGCTGAAAGACAACAATCTTGGAATACAAATAACTTTAGTACATATTTTAATTACGATATTAAAAGTGATAACATTACGAACAAAATTTTAGTTGGTTATGATGCAACACGCTGGGAAAGAAAAATAGGCGGGCAAAATTCTGCTAGAAGATATTTATTAAATGATGGTTCTATTGGTAGATTTAGACCAGGAACGAGTGATCCAAATGATTTCCAACAAGAAAATGGTTTATTAGTTCCAGCCGTACCACACTTCGATTTAACAAACCCTTTTAATGGAATAAGAAATACTAGTAATTATCCATTATCTCAATTTGAAATTCCTGCAAACTTAACATCTTCAGATGGTATTTATCTTCAAAACCAATTTAAAATAGGAAAGTTTTCAGCTTTAATTAACCTAAGATACGAATGGTTTTCAGACATTTTTGATTATGAAGGCGATGAGCAAAAATTCACACAACAGGCTTTTATTCCTAGACTTGGAGCTACATATGAAGTTACAAACGACATTAGTTTATACACTACATATTTAGAAGGTTTTCAACCACATACAAATACTGTATCATTATCTCCTTCAGCTGAAGGATTCTTTTGGGCAGGTTCTCCTGGAAGATTTGATCCTTTAGAAAGTAGTTTACTTGAATTTGGTGCAAAAGGATCATTTTTCAATGGTAAATTAAATGCAAATTTTGCTTTATTTGAAGTTACTCAGAAAAACATTTTATTAGGAGATACTTTTGATACAGATAACTTAACTACAAGAGGAGAACAACGTAGTACAGGTTTTGAAATGGACATTTCTGGTTATGTTGTTCCGAATTTTCAGGTTACAGCATCATACGGTTATACAGATGCTAAAATCATAGATGATTCAATATTAGAATTCATTGGAGAACGAATTGGTGGAGCTCCTAAACATAATGCTAATTTCTGGGGACGTTACGACTTCTCTAATAAAACTTTAAAAGGTATAGGAATTGGTTTAGGTGCACAATATGTAGATGAAAGATACACTTGGTACAACCCAGCTTATCTTCCAGATAGAGTTTTATTACCAAGTTACACTGTATTTGATGCTGCTGTGTATTATAAACCAAACAATACCAATATTCAATTAACTTTAAAGGTAAATAACTTATTAGATAATAAATATTGGTTAGGTGGTTTAAACCCTTCAAGATTAGCACCTGGAGCACCTAGAAATGTATTATTAAACGCTACTTACAAATTTTAATAGATGAAGAAGTCAGTTGTTATTTTAATAGCAAAGCAATTCTTTAAAAAGACCTTTAACTCTAAAGGTCTTTTAGCTCTATTAATGATTTTCTTACTTGTACTTGTTTATGTTACTGTAGATGGATGGAATGCTTTTGAAGCAAATCATCATACCATAGAACATCATCAAGATAAAGCAAGAAAAAGTTGGGAAGATAATCCAGACAAACATCCACATCGTATGGCACATTTCGGAACTTTCGCTTTCCGAACTCAACATCCGTTACGAATTTTTGATTCTGGAATTGAAAGCTATACTGGTAATTCTATTTTTTTAGAAGCCCACAGACAAAATACAGCAAATTTCTCAGAAGCAAGTTTATCAACCGGGTTAGTTCGTTTTGGAGATTTAAACATAGCTATGCTTCTACAGTTAATTTTACCTTTAATAATTTTTTTTATTGGTTATGCAGCTATTTCTTCTGAAAAAGAAAGCGGAACTCTTAAAATTTATTACACTCAGGGTGTAACCATGAAAGAATTATTATTAGGTAAATCTTTTGGTCTATTTTTAATTACTGCTCTATTTTTTATTCCTGCTTTATTAGCACTTTGGAGTATCGCTTTGGTAGATGATTTTCATCTTGAAAACGCTGCTGTTTTAGTACGTATAATTTTAATAAGCATTTGTTACATATTATTTTATGCTATATTATGTAGCCTTACCATAATTATCTCAGGACGAAGTGCTAATTCAAATAAAGCTTTATTAAGTTTATTAGGTGGTTGGTTGTTGTTCTTTGTTATTATTCCAAAAACTTCACAAGTAGTTGGTAACTCTATTTACCCAAATTTATCTAAAATTGAATTCAGAGCAGAAGTTGAAGAAGAGGTTTCTAAAAAAGGTGATAGTCATGATCCGAACGATCCACATTTTAATAGACTTCGCGATTCAATTTTAAAAGTTCACAATGTTACCGACGTTAAAGACTTACCATTCAATTATAGTGGATTCTTAATGAGTAAAGGAGAAGAACAAACAGCTTTAATTTACAATCAAGAACAAGATAAATTAATTCAATCATACAAAAACCAGAATAGTATAACCAATGGTTTAGTAATTTTTAATCCTTATTTAGCTATTAAAAACTTATCTATGAGTTTATCTGGAACAGATTTCACTACCTACGTAGGTTTTTTAAATCAGACTGAAAAATACAGATATAAACAATCTCAATACATGAATGAACTTCAAATGAAGTTTATAAGTAATAAAGCAACAAGTAGCGAAGGAAAAGTTCATGTCGTTGGACAAGAATACTGGAAATCTGCTCCAAAGTTTGAATATCAGTTTTTATCTGTAAGTAAAACAATTAAAAATCAACCTTTTGCCTTTGTTAGTCTTTTTGTTTGGTTCATCGTTTCTTGTGTTATTATGATAAAATTTTCTAATCGTTTTAAAATCATCTAAAGTGTATACATTATTAATAAAACAGTTTTTTAGATCGAAAACCGTACTACTTGCCTTTGGAATTTTAATGCTTTTGGGAATCCTAGGAATTAGTACAGGAAAACAGTTTCTTAATCAGAAGCAAACTGCAATAGAAAAAACTACAGAACAACAACGAAAACATATAGAAAATCAAGTTCATTTACATAAAGATGATATTGGTTTATTATTGTATTATTTAAAATTTTCGTTTATCAATAATTTACAACCTACTGCTGGAATAGCGATTGGACAAAGCGATGTAAATTCTCATATTCAAAATGTCAAGATTTTAAACCTAGAAGGTCAGAAATATGATACAGACTTAGTAAACCCAATGCGTTTGCAAGTCGGAAATTTAGATCTTAGTTTTCTTATTATTTTCCTGTTTCCTTTAGTTATTATTGCTTTAAATTTCAATATTCTATCTGAAGAAGAAGAAAATGGAACTTGGAAAATGGTGACACTACAAGGAAAGTCTACTTTTCAATATTTAATAATGAAATTATCTATTCGATTAGTATTCGTTTCTATTGTTTTAGCTGTACTATTCATTCTAGCAAAAGTAATATTAAGCATCCCTTTTTCTAGTGACTTTATAAACATGATTATCATAAGTTACATTTATATCTTTTTTTGGTTTGCACTTTGCTTCTTTGTCATCACTTTAAGAAATTCATCTAATACAAATGCAATTACACTTTTAACAAGTTGGCTTGTATTGGTTGTATTTTTACCAGTATTGGTAAATAATTACATCACTAATAAATATCCAGTTGGTGAAGCTTTAAGCATGACAATTAAACAGCGTGATGAATATCATAAAAGATGGGATACTGATAAGCAAGAAACTATGAAAAAGTTTTACGCACATTATCCTCAATTTTCTAAATACAAAGTTGAAGACAAGGGTTTTTCGTGGATTTGGTATTATGCAATGCAACAAATGGGAGATGATGAATCGAAACTAGAACGTTCACAGATGTATGATAAAATTGAAAAAAGAGCTGAATTGAGTAAACAAATAGCTCAGTTTTTTCCTCCTTTACAAATTCAATTGTCTATGAACACTATAACCAATACAAGTTTAGCTCAACATGTAAAATTTTTAAACGCTACTTCTGATTTTCATGAAAGAAAACGTTTGGATTTCTATCCTAGAATTTTTGAAAATGAAAGTGTGAATTCTGTAGATTGGAAAAACTATAAGCCAGAGTTTTTTAAAGCAGAAAACAACTTTAGCTTAATTAAAACAATTATTCCAATCCTTTTATTAACCCTAATTTTGCTTGTCTCAAGTCTTTTGATACACTTTAGAAAATAATTTAAGATGAAATATTTAATTGGTATTCTGTGTTTTTTATTTGCAAATGCATCTTTTAGTCAATTTTCCTTTCAAGGAGAAACTATAGCGGCTGGAACAAAAAAACATTTTAAAGTTCCTATTTCTGATAAAAATCATACAACCTTTATTCCTATAACTGTTTTCTGTGGTATAGAAAAAGGACCAACTTTAGGAGTTACTGCTGGTGTTCATGGTTATGAATACCCGCCAATTATGGCAGGACAACGTTTAATTAAAAGTATTAATCCTAAAAGATTAAAAGGAGTCGTTATTTTAGTTCAAATTGCTAATGTTGGAAGTTTTTCAAACAGATCTCCATTTGTAAATGCTTTAGACAAAAAGAACTTAAACAGAACTTTCCCTGGAAATTCTAACGGAACAGTTACCGAAAAAATCGCAGATTTTATTACCAATTCTATAATTTCAAAATCAGATTTTTTTCTTGATGTTCATGCTGGAGATGCTTCTGAAGATTTAATGCCATATGCTGCATATTATTCAAATACTACAATGCCCTCTGCTTCTTCTAAAGGACGAAAAATGGCAGAAGCTTTACTTTTTGATCATATCGTTATTTTTAAAACAGACGGAAAAGATTATCTAAAAAAAAACAAACCAAGTTTATATTGCTCTGCTGAAGCTTTTAAAAGAAATATTCCTTCTGTAGATATTGAATGTGGTCGATTAGGAATGGTTGAAAATGAAGCTGTTCTTAAAATAGAAAAAGGAATATTGAATATGCTTATTCATTTAAATATGAAAATTAGTTTGGAAAAAGCTATTCAGAAAAACGCTTATTTATTTATTGAAAATCGAACTTATCAAAGTAGTGCTTTTGATGGTATTTATTACCCTTTCAAAAAATCTGGAGATTATATTACTAAAGGAATGAAAATTGGTGAAATCACAGATTACTTTGGCAATACACTAGAAACAGTTTATGCTAAAGCTGATGGAATTATACTTTTAACTATTGGAACTCCTCCAATAAAAAAAGGAGAAACTTTACTGGTTATTGGAGATGTAAATAATCACTAAAAAGCCTTAATCAATTAAGGCTTTTTTATTTCTCTCTAAATATCCATTTACATAAATCTCTTTTACAAGAAACAACAGTATTGCCATAACTGGTGTAGCTAGTATTAAACCTAAATAACCCGTGAATATTCCTAGAACTATTTGAGCAATTAAAATTAAAGCCATTGGAAAAGATATAGCTTCTCTTTGTATTAACGGTGTGATTATATTACTCTCTAAAATTTGTATTCCTGCATATAATACAAAAACGTATAATACATATTCTTCACCTTTCACAAATGCGATTAACAATGCTGGTATTAACGCTATTATCGGTCCAATATTAGGAATGAAAGCTGATAAAGTTGCTATTATTGCTAACGATAAAGCCAGTGGTATTTTTAATAAATACAAACCAATTCCTGTAAAAACACCTACTATTAACATTGACAAAATTTTACCTACCAACCATCTTTGTAAAATAGTTCCAATTTTATTTATATGTTTAGATACTGTTCTTCTTTTTTCTACAGGAAACAATACTGTTATTCCTTTAACATACACTGAAGGCTCCATAGAAAAAAACAGTCCTAAAATAATTATGATGTAAAAATCACCAAAGAATCCAAAAATAGAATTAAAGAAGAACTTTATATTTTTTGTAAAATCTTTATTCTTGGTAGTTTGATTAATTGTATCAGCTATAAAACTTAAAGCTTCATTGGACTTTACTTTTTCTTTTACTTTATTTATTGCTTGTGGCAATTCTATTTTTAAATCTAAAATTTGTTCTGCAACTCTAGGATAAAGTAAATACAGTAAAAAACTAATCGAAATAAAACTTACGATAATTACTATTGATGTAATAATTGATTTTTTAACTCTTGGTATATATTTTTTTATTCCATTACTAACACCATTAAATATTAACGCTATTAATACACCACCTAAAATCAAAAACAAAATCCTAAAGGAAAAAATCAGAAACAACACTAGTAATAATATTAATACTATAATACTTGTTGTTTTTATTGTTTTTGATAAAGGATTGGAATTCATATATAAATCGATTAATTGTTATTCAAAAGTAATCTCTCGAATTAAAATAGTTTACCCCTAATCATTTTTTGATTAGCTCATTTAACAATTGTAATTGAGTTAATGTTAATACGTATTGAGCTAAGAGTAAACATATTCTAGTTATAATTTTGTGACAGTAATTATTAACATTAAAAACAATAAATATGAGTAACAACAATAATAATATTTTAGGAATACTTTTAGGTGTTGCAGCAGGAGCTGGCTTAGGTATTTTATTTGCTCCTAATAAAGGAAGTAAAACAAGAAAAAAAATAGTTGATAGCGCTATAGCTACTAAAGATATAGTTATCGATGAAGCTAATTCTATAAGTGACGAATTAAATAATAAAGTAGAAAATTTATCCAATAATATTTCTGATTCATTTCACTCAAAAAAGAGTAGTTTAGAAGATAAAATCGAGGAGATTATAAAAGATGCTAGTTACAAAACTGATGACATTATTACGAACTTAGAAGAGAAATTAAAAGTTTTAAAAGCTAAGAACAAAAAATTACAATCAAAGTAATGTCTATTTTAAAATCTATAGATACTACATCAGAAAAAGCAGTTCATAAGACTGAAGAGTTTTTAAATCATTCTAAAAAATATTATGAGTTAAAGATTTTTCAAATATTGACATCATCTATTAGCTTAATTTTCAGATTTGCCATTGTAGGTATTTTCTTACTTATCGCTTTTATTTTTTTAGCAGTTTTTGCATCATCTGCTATTGGAAACTATCTTAATAGTGAGGTTTTAGGATATATAGTTGTAGCTCTTATTTTTATTCTTTTTGCTTTTGTAGGATATCTAGGAAAGAATTATATCGAGAATAAAGTAATAAAAAGTTTATCTAAAAAATATTTCGACGATGAAGAAATCTTATAGAAATCAAAAAGAAATAGCGAAAGAACTAAAAAAATTAAAATTGCAACGTAAAATAGCCTTTGAAGAAATAAAATTAATCAAGTATGAATTTAAAGAAAATATATCTATAAATAATTGGATGACTACAGTTGTAAAAACAATAACTAGATTAGGAATGTATAATTTAGCAAAAAAATTAGTGCGATAATTTCTTTTAAAATTATTATAAATAAAAAAAGAAGAGCAAAACTCTTCTTTTTTGTTTTTATGTTCTGCTAGAATTTAAAACTCATCTAAGGGTCATAAAAACTCTTAAATGCACATTTTATTATTTACTTGCAAATAATTTAATATCGTTTGCTGATACTGTTTTTTCTCCAAGAATAATTAAACGTTCAACTACATTTCGTAACTCACGAATATTACCTGTCCAATCGTATTCTTGTAATAATTTAATCGCTTCTTTAGCAAACTCTTTCTTAGGTGTACCTTGTTCATTTGCAATTTTATTTGCAAAAAATTCTACTAATGAAGGAATATCTTCTCTCCTATCATTTAATGCTGGAACCTTAATTAAAATTACAGCTAATCGATGATATAAATCTTCTCGAAAACGTCCTTCTGCAATTTCCCTTTTTAAATCTTTATTGGTTGCTGCTAATACTCGTACATTAACTTTTATGTCTTTATCTGAACCAACTCTTGAAATTCTATTTTCCTGTAAAGCTCTTAATACTTTTGCTTGAGCAGACAAACTCATATCTCCAATCTCATCTAAGAAAATAGTTCCTCCATTTGCTGCCTCAAATTTACCTGCTCTATCTTTATTTGCTCCTGTAAAACTTCCTTTTACATGACCGAATAATTCACTTTCTATCAACTCAGATGGTATAGCCGCACAGTTGACTTCTATCATTGGTGCTTTCGATCTATCTGATTTTTCGTGTAACCAATGTGCAACTAATTCTTTTCCTGTTCCATTCGGACCAGTAATTAAAACTCTAGCATCTGTAGCGGCTACTTTTTCAATGATATCTTTAATATGGGTAATTGCATCACTCTCCCCTATCATTTCATAGTTTTTGCTCACCTTTTTCTTTAAACGCTTGTTTTCTACAACAAGTTCTTTTCTGTCTAGAGCATTACGAACTGTATTTAACAAACGATTTAAATCTGGTGGTTTTGAGATATAATCGAAAGCGCCTAAACGCATCGTATTTACGGCTGTATCTAGATCTCCATGACCAGAGATCATCACCATTGGAATTTCTGGTTTAATCTTTTTTGCTTTCTCTAATACCTCTACTCCATCCATCTTTGGCATTTTAATATCACAAAGTACAAGATCATAATCGTTGTTCTTAATTAGCTCGATTCCTGCTAATCCATCTTCTGCTTCTTCTACTTGGTAACTATCATTTTCTTCTGAAATAATTTTTTTCAGTACACGACGAATAGCTGCTTCGTCTTCTATGATTAATATTTTAGACATATGGTATGTTTTTATTCAACACGTTTAAAATCTCTGTTTTGTTTTCTTGAAAATACGACTCTTCGTACTTAACAAAAAGAAATTTATCATTTTTATTTGTAAACCTAATCAAAGACTGTTCCTCAATTAATGTATAGGCTTTAAAATCCTCCCAAAGATAGTCTTCAAAGTAATTTGCCTTGCTAACCAAACCTTGCTTTGTAAAATAAAAAATGCGCTTATCATTTATTATAAAACTAATAAGATAAATTAAAGAAATTATATAATAAGCAAAATGATTCGCTGTAGAGTCAAAAAAGAAATTGACAAAAGTATTAGGTTTAAATTCTATCAAATAGCCATACCTTATTGTTAAATACAAAAGAACAATTGCTAGGATAGAAATTAAATAATCCCAAATTTTTGATCTAAACAATTCAATTTTGCCTAATAGTATTCTATTACTACTTCCGAAATAAATCATGAATAATTCATATAGTTTAACTACAACTAGAGTTATAACTAAGAATAAAACTATTTCAATAGATAATTGAACATCAATTACGCTGAACAAAAAAAATAATCCGAAACAAATAAATAATGATGTTTTTAATACTTTTCTTATTTTCATTAACTTTTAGCAATTAATATTTTAATAGTTAGTCATTTCTAACGTCTTATTTTCTCCATCTTTAAGTTCAAAATGTCTCATAATTCCTCCTCCTCCATCAAAAATCATGAAAGCTACTATGTAGTATTTCCCTGGTGGTAAATTTACATACTCGAATGTTCCATCAGCATTACAAGTTACCTTTATTGTATCATGATATCCTTTAGGGTCTGGAGTAAACTTTGGCACTCCGTCTGCTATAAATACAAAATCTGCTTTTTTGTCTTTATAAATATGAGATAACCGTTCTTCTGAATAAGCAGTATAAGGCATTAATTCAACAGAAAACTCTTCACCAAAACGTATATTTCCTTTTTTAGGCTTAAACTTTGCTACGCCTTTTATTGTAGCTGTTCCTTTATTTTTAAACCACTTAACTTCTTCTTCATTAAAGATATTTTTAATCTCGATTATTTCTGTTTTCACCTCTTCTTTTTCTTCTTTCTTTATCTGATCACATCCTATAATAAAAATTGAAAAAATTAAAAGGTAAAGCTGAAATTTCATCTTGCTGAATTTTTGAGATTAGTTGCTATTCGTTTTTGGTATATAGATGAATATCTCGTTGTGGAAAAGGAATACTAATTTGATGCTCTCTGAATAATTCATCTATTCTAAAGCGTAAATCACTTTGTATAACTGCCAACTGGAAACTATTATGAATGGTAAAAATAAGTTCAAAATCTAAAGAACTGTCTCCAAAATTTTTAAATAAAACCATTGGCTCAGGTGTTTTTAAAATTTGCTTGTGCTCATCAGCTGTTTGAAGTAATATTTTCTTCACCAACTGAACATCTGTTCCATAAGCAACACCTACTTCTACCGAACTTTTAGTCTTACTTCCGTTTTGTGTCCAATTGTATAAACTATTTTTTAAATACATGTGATTTGGAATCACCAGTACTTTATTTTCGATGGTTACAGCTCTTGTTGTTCGTAATTTTATTTCGACAACTCTACCTACTTTACCATCTATTTCGATATAATCTCCAACATGAACACTTTGATCCATAATAATAAAGATTCCAGAGATAATATCTTGAAAGAAAGTCTGGAGTGCCAAACCAACACCAATTAATAAGGCAGTAGATGCCGCAAAAACTGCTGTAATTTGAACTCCAGAACTTTGTAATGTAATTAAGAAGATAATAATGTATAACAACCACTTTCCAAAAGAAAAAACTGTATCGAATTTGTTTTTATCTTGAGCCTGTAATTTACCTTTTATATATCTTTTAAATAATTTTAAAAGAAATGAAGCTAGCATAATTACAGCTACTAATATTAGTATTGATTTTACACTGATACTAATATGATCATTGTAATGAAAAGTGTAGTTTAATACATTATTAATTTCTTCCATTATTTTTTCTTATGAACTATAACGAATCCACTTCCATAGATCTTTATAGTTTGGTTTCTTTCCGTACATTAAAATACCTACTCTATATATTTTAGCGGCAATCCATACTGCACTTATAAAAGTAAGAATTAATATTAATAACGAGATTAAAATTTCCCACCAAGCTACACCAAATGGAATACGCATTAACATAACAATTGGTGATGTAAATGGTATATAGGAAAATATCACAGAAATTGGTCCGTGTGGATCATTTATTACTGTAAAGAATCCAACATAAACTCCTAATATTAAAGGTAACATTATTGGAGTCATGAATTGTTGTGAATCTGTTTCGTTATCTACTGCTGCCCCAATAGCTGCAAACAAAGAACTATATAACATATAACCTCCAAAGAAATAGAAGATAAATAGTATAAACATTTTAAGTAATGGTAAATCTAAAACACCTTGAATTATCTTTTCAAACTTACTCATATCTGCTGCTTGTTTTATCGTTTCCATTTGTTCTGCAGAAACTTGAGCTGTTTGCATTTCAGAAATACTTACACCAAATATTGCTGGTAAAATCATACTTAAAGCAAATAGTATAATTCCCCAAATAAAGAATTGTAACAAACCTGCTGATGCATTACCTATAATTTTACCTAACATTAACTGAAAGGGTTTTACTGAAGAAACGATTACTTCGATAATTCTACTTGTTTTCTCTTCAATAACGCTACGCATTACAGAAGTCCCGTAAATTAAAACAAACATAAACAGTAGATAACCTGCAGCACCTCCAGCAATAATACTAGCTACATTCTTTGCTTTAGATGATTCTTCTCCTGAAAAGTTATACATTTTTACATCTGAAGAAATTTTAGAAGCTTTTATTTTTGCTAAATCTATCCCGAAATCAGTTAATTTAAGATTTCGTAAACGTGAATCTATCTTTCTTTCTATGTTATCCATTACAGTTAATCCTGGAGAGTCTTTAGAATAAAACTCTATTGATTTTGCCAGAATTTCTAAACTATCTTTTTTAGGTACATATAATGCTCCGTAGTAATCTCCTTCTTCTACTTTTTTCTTAGTTTCTTCTATACCTAACTTTGTGTAATCTTCAAATTGTAATGTTTTAGAATCTTTAAATACATCTTTAGAAAAGATTCCAGATTCATCAACAAACACTATTTTTTTCACTTTCTCTTTATTTTTCTTAGTTAAGAAAAATACTAAAGCTCCCATACCTACCATTAATAATGGACTTAAAAAGGTCATTATTATAAATGATTTATTTTTAACCTTTGCAATAAACTCGCGTTGAATAATTAACTTTAACTTGTTCATCTTAAATTGTTTTGTTTATTGATTGAATAAAAATATCGTTTGCACTAGGCACTAATTCTACAAAGTGATTTACCTGACCATTTGAAGTTAAAAATGATAATAAATCATTTGCATTATTTCCTCCTGCTAATTTTACATTTAACTTTAATCCTTCATTTAGCGATTTAAAATCTGCTGGAGAAACTTCAAAATTCTGACTTAATTTTTGTTGTACTTCTTCAGGTGAATCTGTTTTTAATCCAACTTCAAAAACATTAGTTCTATACTGACGCTTAATATCATCTAACTTACCATCTAAAATTTTATTAGACTTATTTATTAATGCAATATAATCACACATTTCCTCAACACTTTCCATTCTATGTGTTGAAAAAATAATAGTTGCACCTTCGTCTCTTAATTGTAATATTTCTTTGGCGATTAACTGAGCATTAATTGGATCGAAACCAGAAAATGGTTCATCAAAAATTAATAATTTAGGTTGATGAAGAACAGTTACGATAAACTGCACTTTTTGAGCCATACCTTTAGATAATTCCTCTATCTTTTTGTTCCACCAAGCTGTAATATCAAATTTCTCAAACCAATATTTCAATCTTTTTTTAGCTTCAGATTTACTCATTCCTTTCAGTTGGGCTAAGTACAAAGCCTGATCTCCTACTTTCATTGATTTGTACAATCCTCTTTCTTCCGGTAAATAACCAATCTGTTCGATATGATGAGGTGCTAATTTTTCTCCATCTAAAATTACTTCTCCACTATCTGGCATTGTAATTTGATTGATAATTCTAATTAATGAAGTTTTTCCTGCACCATTAGGACCAAGAAGCCCAAATACACTTCCTTTAGGAATATGCATCGATACATTATTTAATGCAGTATAATCTCCATAGCTTTTTACTACATTATTAATTTCTAATAAATTACTCATTGATTTTGGTTGTTTGATTATAGCTTGATCAAGTTTTATGACAAACTTACACACTTTTGTGAGTATTAGTAATATTATATTAAGATATGTTACATTTTTTTGACTTTTTATTCAAAAAGCAAACTCTTTATTTGATTTTGACTAAGAAAAAAACACTAAAAAAAAAAGAATAGATATTTTTATAATTAATGATTTTACGTATAATCTTTACTATAAATCAATCAAGAGAACTACTCTGTTAAAATTCTAGCTTTATCTAAAAAACTGATAATCTCTTAAAAATATTGAAGTTATAATCCCATAATCTCAATTTTTCATATTAATTAATCGTTAAAATTTATTATGCATGCATAATTTTTTCCTGATTTATTATGCATGCATAATAAATTTTTATATCTTTGAAATGTTATATGGATAAAAGTAAATCAATAGATCATCAATTAAGAGCTACATGGCAAGCTGTAGCAAAGATGTATAATGAACAAGCATCAAAACATGATAGTACTATGGCCATGGCTTTTGTATTATTAAATATTGATTACGAGAACGGGACTCCTTCTACTTCATTAGGTCCTTTAATGGGAATGGAACCAACAAGTCTTTCTAGAATTTTAAAATCTATGGAAGATAAAGGTTTAATCTTAAGAGAAAAAAACCCTGAGGATGGTAGAAGCGTGATTATTAAGCTTACTGAATTTGGTAAAGAAAAACGTGAGATTTCTAAAGGTCACGTTTATCAATTTAATAATAAAGTCCGCGAACGTTTAACAGATAAAGAAATTCAAAGTTTTTTTAAAGTAACAGAAATTATAAACAAGCTTATAGCTGAAAAAAAGATATACGGAGATATATCTTCTCAAGCTGTATAAAAATTCAAACCTATATAAGTAATGAGCAAAAGAAGAATTAAAAAGGTAGCGATTATTGGATCAGGTATTATGGGATCTGGTATCGCTTGTCACTTTGCTAACATCGGTGTTGATGTATTACTTTTGGACATTGTACCAAGAGAACTAACAGACAAAGAGAAAGCAAAAGGATTAACTCTAGAAGACAAAGTTGTTCGTAATCGTTTAGTAAACGATGCTTTAACGGCTTCTTTAAAATCTAAACCGTCCCCTATCTACAACAAAAAGTTTGCTGATAGAATTACTACAGGTAATATTGATGATGATTTACACCTAATTAAAGATGTTGATTGGGTAATGGAAGTTGTTGTTGAACGTTTAGATATTAAACAAAATGTTTTTGAAAAAGTAGAAAAATATCGTACTCCTGGTACTATCATTTCTTCTAATACTTCTGGTATTCCAATCAAATTTATGAATGAAGGAAGAAGCGAAGACTTCAGAAAACATTTTGCTGTAACTCACTTCTTTAATCCACCTCGTTACTTAAAATTATTCGAAGTTGTTCCTGGACCAGACTGTAAGCAAGAAGTTACTGACTTCTTAATGGAATATGGAGATAAGTTCTTAGGAAAAACTTCTGTATTAGCTAAAGATACTCCTGCTTTTATTGGAAACCGTATTGGTATTTTTGGAATCCAATCGTTATTCCACCAAGTAAAAGAATTAGGTTTAACAGTTGAAGAAGTTGATAAATTAACTGGACCAGTAATTGGTCGTCCAAAATCAGCTACTTTCCGTACTGTAGATGTTGTAGGTTTGGATACATTAGTACATGTAGCTAACGGAATTTATGACAATTGTCCAGACGACGAAGCTCACGACTTATTTAAATTACCAGATTTCATCAACACAATGATGGAAAACAAATGGTTAGGTAGTAAAACAAAGCAAGGTTTCTATAAGAAGTCAGTAAATGCTGAAGGAAAGAAAGAAATCTTAACGTTAGATTTAGATACGATGGAATATCGTTCTAAAAAGCGTGCTAAGTTTGCTACTCTTGAATTAACTAAAACTATAGATAAGCCAATTGATCGTTTTAAAGTATTAGTTGGTGGTAAAGATAAAGCTGGAGAATTCTACCGTAAGAACTTTGCTGCCATGTTTGCTTATGTTCAAAATAGAATTCCAGAAATTTCTGACGAATTATATAGAATTGATGATGCCATGAAAGCTGGTTTCGGTTGGGAAAATGGACCATTCGAAATTTGGGATGCTGTTGGAGTTGAGAAAGGTATCGAATTAATGAAAGCTGAAGGAAAAGAGCCTGCTGCTTGGGTTACTGAAATGGTAGCAAAAGGAGAAACTGCTTTCTATACAGTAAAAGATGGAGCTACATATTATTATGATGTAAATGAAAAAGCTCAGGTTAAAAAGCCTGGTCAAGATGCATTTATCATCTTAGATAACATCAGAAAATCTAAAGAAGTATTCAAAAACTCTGGAGTTGTAATTGAAGATTTAGGAGACGGTATCTTAAACTGTGAATTCCAATCTAAAATGAACACAATCGGTGGAGATGTTTTAGCTGGATTAAACAAAGCTGTTGATTTAGCTGAAAAAGACTTCGAAGGATTAGTTGTTGGTAACCAAGGAGCAAACTTCTCTGTAGGTGCAAACATTGGAATGATCTTTATGATGGCTGTTGAGCAAGAGTACGATGAGTTAAACATGGCCATTAAGTATTTCCAAGATACGATGATGCGTATGCGTTATTCATCTATTCCTGTTATCGCTGCTCCTCATGGAATGGCTTTAGGTGGAGGATGTGAATTATCATTACATGCTGACAAAGTTGTTGCTGCTGCTGAAACATACATGGGATTAGTTGAATTCGGTGTTGGAGTTATTCCTGGTGGTGGTGGTTCTAAGGAAATGGCCTTAAGAGCTTCTGATACGTTCCGCAAAGGAGATGTTCAGTTAAATGTTCTTCAAGAGTATTTCTTAACTATCGGTATGGCTAAAGTATCTACTTCTGCTTACGAAGCATTTGATTTAGGTTTATTACAACAAGGAAAAGATGTTGTGGTTGTAAACAGAGATCGTCAAATTGCTGAAGCTAAGAAACATGCATTATTATTAGCTGATGCAGGATATACACAACCAGTACACCGTAACGATGTATTAGTTCTTGGTAAACAAGCATTAGGTGCATTTATGGTAGCTACTGATTCTATGCAAGCAAGTAGATTCATTTCAGAACACGATCAAAAGATTGCAAACAAACTAGCTTATGTAATGGCTGGTGGAGATTTATCAGAACCAACAAAAGTTTCTGAACAGTATTTATTAGACATCGAACGTGAAGCATTCTTAAGTCTAACTACAGAACGTAAAACATTAGAGCGTATTCAGCACATGTTAAAAACTGGTAAACCATTAAGAAACTAAACAATGAAAACAGCATATATAGTAAAAGGATATAGAACTGCCGTAGGAAAGTCAAAAAGAGGTGGTTTTAGATTTAAAAGAGCAGATGAATTAGCTGCTGAAACAATTCAACACCTAATGAAAAACCTTCCTGAGTTTGACGTTAAGCGTATTGATGATGTAATTGTGGGAAATGCTATGCCAGAAGGATCTCAAGGATTAAACATGGCACGTATCATTTCATTAATAGGATTAAATTCTGTTGATGTACCAGGTGTTACTGTAAACCGTTTTTGTTCTTCAGGATTAGAAAC
Source organism: uncultured Tenacibaculum sp. (assembly GCF_947502995.1). GTDB lineage: Bacteria > Bacteroidota > Bacteroidia > Flavobacteriales > Flavobacteriaceae > Polaribacter. Next base: position 93,279 of record NZ_CANNBW010000005.1, read on the forward strand.
GATTGGTATGGCTGTAGCAAAAATTCAATCAGGAATGGCTGAGTGTATTATTGCTGGTGGTGCTGAAAGCATGACTTCTGTACCGATGACTGGTTTTAAACCTGAATTAAACTATAATATTGTGAACGCTGGTCACGAAGATTATTACTGGGGAATGGGAAATACGGCTGAAGCTGTAGCTCAAGAGTATAAAATTTCTCGTGAAGATCAAGATGAGTTTGCTTTAAATTCTCATTTAAAAGCATTAAAAGCACAATCTGAAGATCGTTTTCAAGATCAAATCGTTCCTATTGAAGTAGAAGAAACATATATCGATGGTAAAGGAAAAAAAGCGACACGTAAATTTACTGTAACTAAAGATGAAGGTCCTCGTAAAGGTTCTACTATCGAAGGTTTACAAAGATTACGTCCAGTATTTGCTGCTAACGGATCTGTTACTGCAGGTAACTCTTCTCAAACAAGTGATGGAGCTGCTTTCGTAATGGTTATGAGTGAAGACATGGTAAAAGAATTAAACCTTGAACCAATTGCTCGTATGGTAAGTTATGCTGCTGCTGGTGTTCCTCCAAGAATCATGGGAATCGGACCTGTTGCTGCTATTCCAAAGGCATTAAAACAAGCTGGTTTACAACAAAACGACATTGACTTAATTGAGTTAAATGAAGCATTTGCTTCTCAATCATTAGCTGTAATTAGAGAATTAGGATTAAATCCGGATATAATCAACGTAAATGGTGGAGCTATTGCTTTAGGTCATCCGTTAGGATGTACGGGAGCGAAGTTATCTGTTCAATTATTCGACGAAATGCGTAAGCGTGAAATGAAGAATAAATACGGAATGGTAACTATGTGTGTAGGTACTGGACAGGGAGCTGCTGGTATTTTTGAATTCTTAAACTAACGTAACAAAAAATTATAATACAAAAAGATGGCTGAAACATTAAATAAAGACATTTTACGAGGAGGACAATTCTTAGTAAAAGAAACTAATTGCGAAGATATATTTACTCCTGAAGATTTTACTGAGGAGCAAACAATGATGAGAGACGCGGTTATCGAATTTAACGACCGTGAAATTATTCCTCATAAAACTCGTTTCGAGGCTAAAGATTATGCATTAACTGAAGAAACTATGCGTAAAGCAGGTGAATTAGGTTTCTTAGGTGTTGCTGTTCCTGAAGCATATGGAGGATTAGGAATGGGATTTGTTTCTACAATGTTAACTTGTGATTACATTTCTAGTGGAACAGGTTCTTTCAGTACTGCTTTTGGTGCGCATACAGGTATTGGTACTATGCCAATTACTTTATATGGTACTGAAGAGCAAAAGAAAAAATATGTACCTGCTTTAGCTATGGGTGAGCGTTTTGGAGCTTACTGTTTAACTGAGCCAGGTGCAGGATCTGATGCTAACTCTGGTAAAACTACTGCTGAGTTAACTGAAGACGGAAAGCATTATAAAATTAACGGACAAAAAATGTGGATCTCTAATGCAGGATTTGCTGAGATTTTCATCGTTTTTGCTCGTATCGAAGATGATAAAAATATTACTGGATTTATCTTAGAATACGATAAAGACAATCCTAATGGAGTAACTTTAGGTGAAGAAGAGCACAAATTAGGTATTAGAGCTTCTTCTACACGTCAGGTATTCTTTAACGATACTTTAATTCCAGTTGAAAACATGTTATCTGAGCGTGGTGGTGGATTTAAAATTGCGATGAACGCATTAAACGTTGGTCGTATCAAATTAGCTGCTGCTTGTTTAGATTCTCAAAGAAGAGTAATTACAGATGCTGTAAAATATGCTAACGAGCGTAAACAGTTTAAAACTTCAATTTCTGAATTTGGAGCTATCAAATCTAAATTAGCTGAAATGGCTACTAGCGCTTATGTTGGTGAGTCTGCTTCTTATAGAGCTGCTAAAAATATTGAAGACAGAATCGCTATCCGTGAATCTGAAGGAAATACACATCAAGAAGCTGAATTAAAAGGTGTTGAAGAGTATGCTATCGAATGTTCTATCTTAAAAGTTGCAGTTTCTGAAGATATTCAAAACTGTGCTGACGAAGGAATCCAAATCTTTGGTGGTATGGGATTCTCAGAGGAAACTCCAATGGAAGCTGCATGGAGAGATGCTCGTATTGCTCGTATTTATGAAGGTACTAACGAAATTAACAGATTACTTTCTGTAGGAATGTTAGTTAAGAAAGCAATGAAAGGTCACGTTGATTTATTAGGACCAGCAACTGCTGTTGGAAATGAATTAATGGGTATTCCTTCTTTTGATGTTCCTGATTTTTCTGAGTTATTCTCTGAAGAAAAAGATCTTATTGGAAGATTAAAGAAAGTATTCTTAATGGTTGCTGGAGCTGCATTACAAAAGTTCGGTCCAGATTTAGAAAAGCACCAACAGTTATTAACTGCTGCTTCGAACATCTTAATCGAGATTTACATGGCAGAATCTGGTATCTTAAGAACTGAGAAAAACGTTAAGCGTTTTGGTGAAGAAGCACAAAAAGAAAAAATCGCTATGGCTAAATTATATTTATATAACGCTGTAGAAATTATTACTCAAAGTGCTAGAGAAGGAATCGTTTCTTTCGCTGAAGGTGATGAGCAACGTATGATGTTAATGGGACTTAAGCGTTTCACTAAATATACAAACTACCCTAACGTAGTTGAGTTACGCAATACTATTGCAGAAAAATTAAAAGCAGAAAACAAATACTGCTTCTAACAATATTAGCCTTCGGGCTTAACAATTTCTTCAACTTTTATAGGTTTTAGAATTTAGTTGTTTGTTTAAAGATCACTAATTTTACTTAGTGATCTTTTTTTATGTTTAAAATATGCTAAAAATAAAACTTGCTATATTCTTAATTATTGAAATATTGCTAACTAGTAATACTTTTATATATTCTCAAAATGATATTGATTCTTTATCGAAACTTAATTATGAAGACTTAAAAGTTAATTTTCAAAAAACACAAATAGATTCTATTATTGCTTTTAAACATGCTAAAGCATATTTATTAAAAGCGAAGAAAAAAAAAGATACTTTAAAAATGTGTAATGCTTACTATTTCCTATCTAGACTTTACTCAAGTAAAAAAGAAATAGGAATAGCTTATTCTGATAGTATTTTAAACATTAGTAAAAAGATAAAAAATCATCCTAAATACCCTGCTGTAGCCTACGAACGTATCGGTCTAATTTATCATATCTTTGGTGAGTTTAATGAAGCTTTAGAATATTATCTAAAAGCTTTAAAGTATTCTTTACCTAATACTTTTGAACGTGCAAGTATAAAATTTGATATTGCTGCTTTAAAATACAGGTTAGGCCTTCGTGAAGAAGCAAAAGAGTTGTTCAAAAAACATATAGACGATATTAAAAAACTTCAATTTCCTAGAAAGGAACACTACTATTATTTAGGTTTGTATGCATATTGCGACGCTTTAATTTACACTAAAAAACATGATTCTGCACAGATAATTATTAATCAAGGTATAGAAGGCTTGAAAAATAGTAATAATGATATTATTAGAATACGATTTATAATGAACTCTGGTATAAACAATTACTATTTAAAGAATTACAACAAAGCTTTAAGTTTACTTTTAAAAAGTAAAGAAATTATAAAAAATCAGCAAGATAACTTAACTACGGCTATTAATAATTCTTACATCGGAAAAACTTATTATGTGTTAGGAGAAAAAGAAAAAGGAATTAAATACTTAAAAGAATCTCATGAATTTCTTTCAGAAACTAATGATGTTGCTCTAGAAATATTAGAAGGGTATGATTTTATTATTGATTATTATAAAAATAAACAAGATTATAAAAATCAGCTCTTTTACATCAATGCCCTAATGAATTTTGACTCTGTTTATAATAAAAAATACAGAACTGTTTCTAAACAAATCACTAAAGGTTATGAGATACCGAACTTAATGAAAGAGAAAGAAAATATTATCTCTAATTTAAAAGATAATCAGAAAAAAAATACAGTTTTCAAAGGAGTTTTTACATCTGTAATTTCAATACTCACATTAGTTACTATATTTTTAATAAAACGTAACAGAGACTATAAAAAAAGATTTGAAGATATTTTGAATTCTGAAGAAAACACCAAACCTGAAATAATTCAGAAAAAAACTTCAGGAATATCAGAAGAATTAACCAAAGAAATCCTTCAAAAATTAAATGACTATGAAAACACTAAATTTTATTTAAATAAAAGAGCTACACTTAGTTCATTAGCTAAGAAATTAAATACCAATAGCACTTATTTATCTAAAGTTATTAACTCAAAAAAAGGAACAAATTTTTCTACTTATCTTAATAATTTAAGAATCGATTATGCTATAAAAAAATTAAAAAAGGATCCTCAACTTAGAGCATATACAATAAAATCGATAGCGTTAGAATGTGGATTTAATAATCAAGAAACATTTTCTTTAGCTTTCAAAAAGAGAACAAAACTATACCCTTCTTATTTCATAAAAGAACTTCAAAAAAAGGATAAAAACACAAATTTATATTAATACTTTTACAGCTAATTAAGATAAACAAATTGCAAGATTTCTTCCTATTCATTATTTATTCTGGAATTACACTAAATCTTTTATTGATTTTTCTTGTTATAAACAGATTTAAAAAGCAATTTTCAAATCAGATATTAGTATACATATTAGTATGTTTACTTGTTTTGTTTTTAACTTATGCTTCTTCATACATCCAAAGTGATACTATTAGTTCTATAATACTTCCGTTAGGAGCAATTATCTATATGGCTTTAGGTCCATTATTGTTAAATTATGTACAAGCTATTTATAGTAAAATCACAATTCAGAAAATAATTAAAAATTTAATCCCTTTTTTTATTGGGTTACTAACGTTTACGTTACCTAGTTATATTTTTAAAACCCCAACAAATGAACAAGGATTTAATTATAATACTCTAATCTACATTATTCCATTTTTAGGTTCAGTTTACTTTATTTACTGTTTGTACAATTGTTATAGAACTTTAAAAAAATATAGAACTACTCTTAAAAAAAATTACTCTTTTACAAAAAATATTGATTTAAAATGGTTTTCGATATGGGTAAATGGTTTAATTGCTTTGTTAATAATTGATATGATTTGCGGCGGCATCTTAATTGCTTATCCTTCCCTTCAATTGGTACTTTTTATTAATCTTTTATACTTAACTGGATTAATTTGGTATATGGGATATTATGGATTAAATCAATCTCAAGTTTTTTTGACAACTCAAGAAGTAGAAAAAACAGAAACCAAACTATATAATCAACCTACCTCTCTAATTCAATCTGATGAGTTTTTAGATTTAGAGAAGAAATTGAAAGAATTATTTGAAAACAGACAGTTATTTAAACAACAAATTCTAACATTAAGAGAAACAGCAGATGCTCTTGAGATTTCAGATAAAAAACTTTCTAATTTCATTAATCAACATTTGAAAACTAGCTTTTATGATTATGTAAATTCATATCGAATTCAAAATTTTAAAGAAAGTATTCGAAAAGGTGATTCTAATCAATTAACCTTACTTGCCATTGCTTTCGATTCTGGATTCAATTCCAAAGCAACTTTTAATAGAGTTTTTAAAAATAGTGAAGGTATTACACCTCTTCAATATAAAAAAAGTATAGAAAAAGGTATCATTGCTTCCAATGAGTCGATTTGATTCTTGTTTATCAGTTGATTTGCTCAAAATTTAAAATGAGTCTCAACATTATGAACACTACAATTCAGACAAAAACAAAACAAAAATCAGACCTTAAAAAGTCTTTAAATTACATTCTTTTAGTTCTTATTATTTCTTGGGCAATTGGTTTTACGACATATAATTTATTAGATACATCAACAAGTATTATTATTAGAGCTGTATCAGAATTATCGTTAGCTATTATGCCTGCTATATTGGCCATAATTATCAATAAACGAGAAGGTGGAAATTGGAAATCGTTAAATTTTTCCAAACCCTCTGTAAAAGGAATATTTCTAGCAATCTTAATTCCTTTAGTTTATGTTAGTATTGATTTCTTTATTCAAATTTCACTAGGATTTCGAACTAGTCCTGATTGGTCTATTTTAGGAACTTTCCCTAAAAACGCTGCTCTATTATTATTTGGTTACTTAGCTATGACAATATTAGTAATGGGTGAAGAAATTGGCTGGAGAGGTTATTTACAAGACAAACTTTTTAATTCATACGGAAAATTCAAAGGTGTTTTTATACTCGGATTTGTATGGGGAATTTGGCATTTACCTGCAGCTTTACAAGGATACAACTTTCAACATTATCCTTATATAGAAGCTTTTATTACATATCCTCTTATTTGTATCGCTTCATCTATAATTATTGCTTATATCGGTTTCAACAAACATTCAATATTTATTGCTGCTTTTTTTCACGCCGCTAACAACCACTTCAAGGTAACAGTATTATCAACCACAGAAGTAATCGATAACTTTAACTTTATGCTAATTAGTAATTTCGTTTGTATTGATTTAATTTTAATTTTCGGATTTCTTTACTGGAAAAAAATTAAAAAACAAGAACGATTAGAAAAATAAAAACGTAAAAAAGCTCAATGAATTCTTTTTCATTGAGCTTTAACTTTTATCTCTTTTTTATCTAACAATTAAAGATTTGGTTTTTACAATTCCTTTATCATTTACGAATCTAACGATATATAATCCTTTAGATAAGTCTGAAATAGAAACCTCGGCATTAGATTTTGTAAGTTCCACTCTTTTCTGAATAACACCTAAAACATTTACAATAAAAACCTCTCCTCTATCTCTATTATTTATACTGATTACATTTGTTGCTGGATTAGGCCATACTTTAAATTCATTATCTGCTTCTTTAATTTCTTCTTCTTTGAGAACGTTACTTCTTCGAGACAACTTATTTTCTTTTGTTCTTAAACTTAACGCATCTAAATACCCATCATTTGAAGTTCCACTATTTCTTTCACTCAATAAAATCACTCTTATTTTTCGTGTTCCTGTTGGAGCAATTCTTTCATCAATAACTTCTTCCCAACTACTACTTCTATTTTTCCAATTACTATCAAAACTTGCTAATACAGTATTGTTTGCATTTCTATATTCTAACTCAATTCTTACTCTATCTCTTCCGCTATAAGACCTAATAAATCCTTCTAGATAAAAAGATTGCAAACCATTATCAATAGCATTTGCATAAGCTTCAACATTTACATCTTGATAAATTTCTCCAGTACTAGAATTCCCAAACCAAAAAATATAATTTCCTTGTTTAGCTGTCGGATATCCATTACGTCCACCACGAACTCTAATACTATTTCCAGAAACTTGATTCCAACTATTCAAATTACTTTCCTCTGCACTATACTGTTGCAATAGGTTTTCACCATAACTTGAATCACTTCCATTATCGCCTCCTCCATTTTCTTCAGGAATAGTATAAGTAACCATCATAGCACGATGATCACTCGCATAATTATTTAACTTAACCTCTGCTTCATCATTTGTTGGTCCGTATCGAACTGCATTAATAGCTTCAACATTATTTCCTTTATGATAAATGATATCGATTCTATCATAAACCTCATTCGATGATCTTCTTGGCGTCCATGTATCTCCAGGATTTAATACTTCATTCGGATAAACTTCTCGCCAAGAATCTTTCAATCCTATGTTTATTGCTTTTCTACTAGCTGGCCAAGCCACTTTTAGCGCGTGAACGTTTGCATTTGTAGCTCTTGTAGTCCAATCTAAATGACTTGGTTCGTTAAAATCTCCAGTAAAAAATACAGGAGCTCCAGCAGGAACCCAACTTTGTATGGTATTTACAATATTAGTCATTTCTCTTCCTCTTGTTCTATTTGCCGAATTAATAGCCGCAGACTCTGATCTTATACTTCTATCTCTTATTTCATAAGGTTCATAAGGATATGAAGTTAAATGTGCATTGAATACATAAATTTTTAAACCATCAGGTAACGTGATTTGAACTCCTGAAGAATTTGTGGAAGTAATAGGATAACGAGAAATAATTGTTACACTACTATTTACAGCATGATAATAAAACCCAAGTGAGTTTGCAATACTTCGAGCTGCTCCGTATGATTCTTGTAAACCAATGACATCTGCACCTGAAGCTCTTACTACGTTTAAGGCTGAATTACTACTTGTTGAATACAACTTATTAAAAGTCATTACTTTTAAGTTATTTTGTGAGTTCGAAATACTCAAAAAAGTAAAAAACATTACAATACATAAAAAGTAGATTTGTTTCATTTTTAGTGATTTTAAATTTAGAAGGTTATAATTGTTTTAATTAATTGATGCTCGAAATTAAACCACTAAAATGTTGAGAACACTAAGCTTGAATTAACTTTTTGTTAAGTTGACTGAATTAAAATAGAACTGTAACAATTCATAATTTAAATTGTTATTAATGTTACATGTTCTCTTTAACTGATATATTTTAGAGAATTGAAATTTAAAGAAAATAACATCTTTTATACTCTTAATGTTAAGATATGCGCATAGAATTATCTTTTTTTGATTTATCTGTACTAATAGGAATTACAACCGGAATCGTTTGTAGTATCATTTTACTAAAAAAATCAACCATTAAAAAGTCTAATAAATTTCTTGCTTTAGGAATTTTAGCCTTTGTGTGGTTAAACTCAAAAATGTTATTGCTTTCTCTAAATCTTTGGGAAGTTCATGGGTTTGGATATTTTCCTAATAGTGTTGAAATAGCAATACCTCCACTATTCTACTTTTATTTTTTATCAATAAAAAATATCGACTTTAAATTTAGAAAGAAAGATTGGCTGCACTTTACTCCCTTTTTCGTTTCTCAAATGTATTCTGTAATCATGTATATCGCTGCTATGCAAACTCAGGTATACTCAGAAAAAAGAATAATTACAGATGCTTTATTTTTTAATGAAGCAAAAAATCTAGATGAATATATTTTAATGATTATGAGTGGTTGTTATTTATATTTTGGCGGATTAGAACTTAAAAGTTTTATTAAAGGACTTCCAAAAACAAACACAAAACAAGATTCTGAAATTAAATTTCTAAATATTTTATTCTTTTTACTCTGTACATTATCTACACTTCATATTATTAATTTTACTTTAAATGCTGTTTTAGATCACAGTTACAACTGGCGTTGGGATCTTCATCATTCTTTAATAGCAGCTATTGTTTATTACATAGCTATAATTGGATTTAAAAATGCTGAAGTTATCTTACCTCAAAAAAATAATAACAAAGAGAATGATGTAGATATTTCTATAATTGAAAAATTAAATACGGCTATTATTTCTAATAAAGTTTATTTAAATCCTAAATTGACTTTAAAGTCTTTGGCCAAACAATTAGATATTAGTGACACTTTATTGTCTAGCACTATAAACGCTCATTATCAAAAAAACTTTAGATCGTTAATTAATGAAGCTCGGGTTGAAGAAGTAAAAAAACGATTACTTAATGGAGAGCTAGATAATTTATCTCTTTTAGGAATTGCCAAAGAATGTGGTTTTAACTCTGAAGCTAGTTTTTATAGAATTTTTAAATCAGAAACTCAAATTACACCTAAAAAATTTATCAGCAACAACTTAGAATTATCTAATTCTATTTGATAGAACAATAAATAAAAAAGATCACTTTTTCAGTGATCTTTTTTCTATTAGTTAGAACGAATAATTACATCGCCATTATAATTTTTGAATAATATTTCTGGACCTCCACCATTAATTGCTCCTTCTATCCATTTTTCTATTTTTACTTTATAACCATTACCTGTTCTTTCACTTTTAGATGTTTTACTTTTAACAGGCTTCGATTTTAAATCGTAATCGGTAAAAATATCGCCTCGTTCAGATTTAATTCTTACATCTGCTTTTAAACTTTTAGGAAAAGTAATATCTATATCTCCATTTAAACTACTAAACGCCATAGGTGTATCTGGAGTAACTTTAAGAAAATTCACTGTAATATCTTTATTTAAAGCATCTGCACTAACAGCTCCGCTAATATCTTTTAATGTGATTTTTCCGTTCGCATTACTTACATCCATAATACCATTTACATTTTCTACATAAATTTCTCCACTATTATAGGTTGATAGTTTTAAAGAAAAGTTTTTTGGAACCTCTATTTCAAAATCTGTAATACCATTTCTATCAGAATCTACATCAATAGCATTATTATATTCTTTCACACTGAAATCTAATCCCACATTAGAAATCTGTTTTAAACCTTGTAAATCTTTTCGATTTTTCTTTTTTCTACTCCTGTATTTATTTCCTTCCCTAACGGAAGCTTTTATAATTACTTCTTTAGTATTAGAACCTTTTACTTTTATAGCACCATTAAGAATCTTCACTTTCAAAAATCCTGGTTTAGTTGGATCTGTTAATGGCACTTTTACAGTTTCTTGAGCTGAAAGTTGAAAAACAACTAAGAAAACAATGCTAATTATTATTTTAATAAATCTCATACTTCTTTTATTTTTTTACAATGGCATCTCCATTCAACTGATCGAAATGAAAAGGAATTTTACCATTTCCTATTTTAAAATTCTTTCTTATATTAAGTTTATATTTTACTCCTCTTTTTGAGTTCTGTTTTATTTTGGAAACTTGAGGCTCTGTTTTCTCAACATCAAAATTTGTATAAAAGTTTCCATTCATTGTTTTGTAACTAATTTCTGCATTTAATCCATTTTTAAACAACACATTAATATCTCCGTTTAGTGATTTAAACCAGCTTTCTTTAGTTGGATTTTTAGCATAGGTGATATTAATATCTTTATTCAAAGCATTTACATCTGTTTGTCCAGAAACATTGGTCATATCAATTGCTCCATTCACATTATGCACGATTAATAATTTTCCATGAACATTATCTACCGTAATATTGCCTTTATTAATTGCTTTAACATCTATACTTACATTTTTAGGAACTTTCACTTTAAAATCTAAACGATATTTATACATTCTTTTCTTACGATGTTTGTAATTTCTTCTACTTCCGAAATTAAACTCATGATGTTGAAAATTTCCTGTTTCTAAATCAAACTTAGAATATGGTGAATCCATATAGATATATACTGCATCTCCTTTTTTTGCAGATTTCACTCCGATTTCTTGCATACCTTCAGCAACATCTTGTTTTGTATCTGCTGAAACTTTCTTTACTACTTCAATTTTGATGGTTTTTCCGTTGTAACCTTCCACATCTATAGAACCGTAAACATTATCGATTACCACAATATTGTCTGGCGATTGTTCTAAAAATTGATATTCTTCTTTTATTGTCTCTACTTGATTGTATTTCTTTTCTCCTTTAAGATATTGTGCATTTATAAATAAGGTATTTAAAAATAGTATTAATAAACTGATTTTAATTGTTTTCATGTTTTTTGGTTTTGATGAATGACTATATGTATCTCTGTAAAAAGCGACCTAGGATTTACCATTTACATCAAATTCTTTTAGTATATGTTAGATATACTTTCTTCTATTTTTTGTTTTGCGCTAGAATTTATTCCTTCTTGATCTATTAATTCTTTAAATGGTTTTACAGCTTCTTTTTCCTGTAATAAAACCATCACATCTGCTAATTCTATTTGTACTAATGGTGATTTCTGATGTACTATCGAAGCAACCAATCCTTCTCTTACAATAGGCATGTCTGTGTATTTTTTTAAAGATTCTATTGCAGATAAACGAACATTTACATTTTCATCGTTATTTAATGTTGCGAATAAAGCCTTTATAATTGTTTCTGTTACTTCACTTAATTTACTCACTTCATTAACAGCTTGTAATCTTTGATTTGCAGAAGGTTGATCTAATAATGTTAATACCAACTGAGATCGTACTTGCTCTGTTTCTTTTTGAGCTACTCTTACTTCTTCAGGAATATGTATTTCTTTTACATTATTCATTTCTTTTCCTAAAAAGAAACCAATAGTTAAAATACCAAATGCATAAAACACTTTTCTAAATGGTAATACTTCTATACGTTTTACAAATCGCACTAATGATGAATCTTTTTGTTCTTCCTTCACTTCTTCATTCAGCATTTCATAAAACTTGCGATCCATTTCCATAGTAGGTTCTGGAATTTCTATATTTTCTGCTTCCCAGAAAAAACTCATTTCTAAAAATTCTTCTTTTAAAACAGGATCTTTTTCCAATTGTATTTCAAAATCTCTTTCTTCTGTTTCAGATAAATTACCTGACAAGTAATCTATCATCATTGCTTTAACATCTAAATTTTCCATACTATCTCTTGTCTAATGTTAAATAAATCTTTTTTAAATCGTGCAATGCCCTATGAACTCTAATTCTAGCATTACCTTCAGAACATCCTATGATTTCTCCCAACTCTTTATATTTCAATTCTTTCATTTTACTTAGAATGATTAACTCTTTTTTTGCTTCAGGTAATTGATTTATCGCTTTCTTTAAAAGCATTATTCTTTCTGTCTGCTCTATTGTATTTTCTGCATTTTCGAAAGAACAAACATCATATTGTTCTTCTATATCATAGGTTTTATTTTTGTTTTTCCCTTTGAAATGATCGTAATACACATTTCTTGCGATTTTAAAAATCCATGATAAGAAATTACTTTCCTCTGTATATGTGTGTTTATACTTAATAACTCGTATAAATACGTTTTGTACTAAATCTTCACATAAATTAGCATCTTTACTCATCTGAAAGAAGAAACCAAACAAACGTTTCTTGTAACGCTCATATAAAAGCCCCAACGTATGCCTTTCACCTGATTTTACTTTCAGCATTAATGCACTATCTGATAATGAATCCAAACTTTTAAAATAATGTTAGTTAGTTGTTTGATAGGAAGAACTGCAATTTTTTTAAAACGTTACAAACTTTTTTAATTTTTATTTAAAAAAGATTCGATTTTAAGGAAAGTATCAAGAATATTGGGCTCTCCCCAACCATGACCTTCAGTAGGATATATGTATAATTCATTTACTACTTGAAGTTCATCTAAAGCTTTATGTAATATTTCACCTTGTTGTTCAGGAACTAGAGGGTCGTTTCCTCCATAAAAAGAAATTGTAGCTGGTGATTCTGAAGTAATATGAAAAACAGGACTAATAGATTCATAAAAAGACGGATTATTTTCTATAGTTTCATTATGTAAAACCTGAACATTATTTAATAATTCTGCAGTTTCGTTATTTGTAGTTTGCGTGTAAGATGTATCTAAAAAATTAGTTGGACCTACAACATTTATAATTCCTCTAATATCTTTATCTATATCAAATTTATAACCATACATCATCGATAAATGTCCTCCAGCACTCGATCCTAATAAAAAGAATTCATCTCCTATATTATATGCATCTTTCATTTCTTTAAGATGAGAAATGAACTTTTTTATATCGTTAGTTTGTAAAGGAATAGGCTTAGTATTTAGATCTGCCAATGTGTAATTGAAATTTACAATTGCGAAATTACTGCCTAACTTTTTAAAATAATTATAAATAAAAGTCAATTCACTCTTATCACCAGAAGTCCATCCTCCTCCATGAATAACTATCAATACTTTTGTATTTTCTATACTTCTATCTTCTGGTAAAAAAATATCATATTTCTGTAGTTCACCTACTCCATAAGATTGATTTAAAAATTCCTGTTCTTTAAAAATGGTACGCTCTTCTTTTTCTGAAGAACAAGAAAAAACAACAAAAAACAACAAAAAAACAACATCAAATTTCTTCATAAAATATGCTTTCATACGAATTTACAAAAACATTTCAACCATTCAAAAAACACATTAACCCCATAAAACCAACCCTTTAACCTATACAACTAATTAAAAATCACTTTTTTTTCGTAATTTAAAGGGTACAACTTCAAACACACACTTTATGAAAAGAATATTAGTCCCCGTAGATTTTTCTATTCAATCGGAAAATGCACTAAGAACTGCCGCTTATTACGGAAAAACTTTTGATTATGAAATAGTTGCCGTACACATGCTTGAATTATCTACAGCAATGATGAATAATTCAAACACAACAAAAGAAACTGTACTTTATCTGAAATTAGCTGAAAATAAATTCAAAGAGTTTTTAGATAAGGATTATTTAAAAGATGTAAAAGTTATACCTATTTTAAAACATTATAAAGTTTTTACAGAATTAAACACCCTTTATCAAGAAGAAAAAATAGACCTTGTAATGATGGGATCTAAAGGAGCAACAGGTTTCAAAGAATTTTTAATTGGATCTAATGCTCAAAAAGTAATTAGACACTCAAACGTTCCTGTTCTTGTAATAAAAGATGAACCATTAGATAATGGATTTAAAAAAGCAATTTTTGCTTGTGATTTTACAGATGATTCTATCGGTCCTTATAAAAGAATTAAAAAGTTTTGTGATTTTATCGGTTTAAAAACAAAAATGATTTACGTAAATACACCTGGAAAATCATTCTTAAGTTCGGCTGAAATGAGAACTACAGTTAAAAATTTCTTTGATAAAGCAAATAATAACTCAGATCATTTAGAAGATGTTTCTTACATATCTGACTACACAATTGAAGCCGGAATTACCAATTATGCAAAGAGTTACGATGCTGATATCATAATTATGACCACACATGGCAGGAGTAGTTTCTCTCAAATCTTCGATCACAGTATCACTGAAGACGTAGTAAATCATGTAGACATCCCAGTTATTTCTTTTAAAATTCTACCGAAAACAGAAAGAAAATAATTTTTTTTAAAAAAAGTTTGCCAGTTTCAAAAAACGTTATATATTTGCCACGCTTTTAAAGGCAACAGCCGATATAGCTCAGCTGGCTAGAGCAGCTGATTTGTAATCAGCAGGTCGTGGGTTCGAGTCCCTCTATCGGCTCAAATTAAAAAAGACATCTGAAAAGATGTCTTTTTTTATGCCCTATTTTTTCTAAATTTGCTTATATTTTAACTACAAATGAAAAACATTTTTATCATAGGAATTGCTGGAGGAACAGGAAGTGGAAAAACTACTGTAGTAAATCAAATAATCAATGAGTTACCACCTGATGAAGTTTGTGTAATCTCACAAGACTCTTACTATAACGCTACAGATAACTTAACCTATGATCAAAGATCTAAGATTAATTTTGATCATCCTAGAGCTATAGATTTCGAA
Organism: uncultured Tenacibaculum sp.; assembly: GCF_947502995.1. Classification (GTDB taxonomy): domain Bacteria; phylum Bacteroidota; class Bacteroidia; order Flavobacteriales; family Flavobacteriaceae; genus Polaribacter. The sequence continues at coordinate 108,509 of NZ_CANNBW010000005.1, forward strand.
TTATTAGTAAATCATTTAACTGAATTAAAGGAAAATAAAATTATAGAGCAACCTGTTTATTCATTTGTAACTCATAATCGTACAAAAGACACAGTAAAAACACACCCTCGTAAAGTTATTATCGTAGAAGGTATATTAATTTTCAACAACAAAGCGCTTCGAGATTTATGTGATATTAAAATATTTGTACATGCCGATGCTGATGAACGTTTAATCAGAAGAGTTCGTAGAGATATTACTGAACGAGGAAGAGATATTAACGAAGTTTTATCTCGCTATCAAGATACTCTTAAACCAATGCATCAAGAATTTATAGAACCTACAAAAAATTATGCTGATATTATTATTCCTAATGACAGGTATAATACTGTAGCAATTGATATTGTTAGAACAGTAATTAGCGAACGTTTATAATATGAAATTCAACAGAAACATAAAAGTAATAGGTATCAGCATAGGTATTACTTATGTTTTAATACTGACTTTATTTGTTGGTTGGATGCTTTTTTTCGATGAAAACTCTTACTTAAGACACAAAGAATTTAATCGTGATATTAAAGAACTTGAAACTTGGATTGAGTATCATGAAAAGAGAATAGCTAAGGATAAAGAAACGATACAAAAACTACAAGATTCTTTGGAATTAGAACGATTTGCTCGAGAAAAATATTTAATGAAAAAGAAAAACGAAGATATTTACATAATTGAATTTGATACTATAAAAAAATAATGGATAATTTTTTATTTGATGAATTTGAAGGGGTTTCTGGAAAAGCTTGGAAACAAAAAATACAAGTTGACTTAAAAGGACTTGATTATAATGAAACTCTACTTTGGCACACTAATGAAAGAATTACAGTAAAACCCTTTTACAGTAAAGAAGATCAAACCCATCAAAAAATCCAACTTCCAAAAACAGATTTTTTCATTTGTGAATCTATTTTTGTTGATGATGTAAATATTGCCAACAAATTAGCCCTAGACGCATTACAAAGAGGTGCTAATGCTATTGAATTTATTGTAAACTCAGAGTTTGACACACAAAAACTTTTAAACAGCATTACACCTACTTCCAATACAAGGTTTTATTTTAAGTTTAATTTCTTAGATGCAAATTATCAAAAAGAATTAGCTAATTTCATTAATAACGAAAACGTTTACTTTAACAACGATATAATTGGAAACTTAGCAAAAACAGGGAATTGGTTTTCTAACTTACAATCAGATCATGAACAGCTAGAAAAACTGAGTTCTATTAACAACAGCATTGCTATAAACGCATCAATTTATCAAAATGCTGGTGCAAATTGCACTCAACAATTAGCATATGCTTTAGCTCATGCTAATGAATACTTAAATCATTTCGGAGGTGAAATTGCAAATAAAATTCACTTTAATTTCTCTGTAGGAAGTAATTACTTTTTTGAAATTTCTAAACTTAGAGCTTTCCGTATTTTATGGAGTTCATTGTTAAAAGAATATGGAGTTGAAAATACTGAAACCCATATTTTCACTCAACCTTCACTTCGTAATAAAACATTATACGATTATAATGTAAATATGTTAAGAACAACTTCAGAAAGTATGAGTGCTGTTCTTGGCGGTGCAAATACTGTTTCTAATATTTCTTATGACGAAATTTTTCACAAATCAAATGAATTTGGCGAACGAATTTCTAGAAATCAACTTTTAGTGTTAAAAGAAGAAAGTGGATTTGAAGATGCACAATATTTTGCTGATGGTAGTTATTATATTGAAGCTATCACTGAGCAATTGACTGAAAATGCTTTAGAAATTTTCAAATTAATTGAACAGGGTGGTGGATTTTTAAAGCAATTGAAAGAAGGTGTAATTCAAAGAAAAATAGAAGAATCAGCTCAAAAAGAACAAGAACTTTTTGACAATGGAGATCTAGTTTTATTGGGAACTAATAAAATTCAAAATGAAAAAGATCAAATGAAAAATGATTTAGAATTATTTCCTTTTGTAAAGAAACGTTCAGAGAAAACCTTAATTCAACCTATAATTCAAAAACGTTTAGCTGAAAAATTAGAGCAACAAAGATTAGACAATGAATAAACTTTTTCTTCTTTTTATTGTATTCTTCTGTTCTAATTTATTAGTAACAGCACAGTCGGACTTTTACGGCACTTTTGGCAATACATATCAAGATGAATTAGTTTTTGAAATGTTAACTAATTTTGAAGAAAATATATGCAACTATTATAAAGTTAAAAAAGAAAATTCTTCTATCGCATATAAAAAATATGTAGATGATATTTCTCAAGAGAACATTAAGTTTCCAGCTTTACTTTCAAAATTAACCACAGAAAAAAGTTTAAAACTTTTAAAAGAATCTCATGAAGAACTTTTAGATTACGTTTGGATTAAAAGCTCTCAAATAAAACATAAGCTAGCTTATTTAAGTTATACAGAGTTTACTCCCGAACAAATGAAAGCTTTTAAAGATGAAGATTATTTTGATGATTTTATTGAAAAAATTAAAGCTCAAAATTTTGCTTACATTATAAATTATGAAGGCAACTTTTCAAAAAAAATAATTTTTCAAAGTAAGAATAATAACATTAGAGATTTCATCATTACATTCAGAGAAAATTACGCAAATACTCCTTTACTTATAGCTCCTTTATTAGAGCTAAAGGAACTCGATTATAAAAATAAAGCTGTTCAAATATTCATAGCTTTTGAACTATTTTACACATGCCTAAATTCTAAAGTAGAAACAACAGAAAATGAGTAGAAAAGACATATCCAACATAAAAATAGACCATAAAAAATCTTCCGAAATTAAAAGTTTTGAACACGAAAAATTTGTTGCAGGAATAGCTCCGAATTTACGTGGTCCTTATTCCACAATGTATGTTAGAAGACCTTGGACTATTCGTCAATATGCAGGTTTTTCTACTGCTGAAGAAAGTAATGCTTTTTACAGGAGAAACTTAGCTGCCGGACAAAAAGGTTTATCTGTAGCTTTCGATTTAGCTACACATAGAGGTTACGACTCAGATCACGAAAGAGTTCAAGGTGATGTTGGAAAAGCTGGTGTTGCTATAGATTCTGTTGAAGACATGAAGGTATTATTTGATCAAATACCCCTAGATAAAATGTCGGTTTCTATGACAATGAACGGAGCCGTATTACCTATTCTTGCTTTTTATATTATTGCTGCTGAAGAACAAGGTGTGAAACCAGAACAACTAGCAGGAACTATTCAAAATGATATTTTAAAGGAGTTTATGGTTAGAAATACTTATATCTATCCTCCTATTCCTTCAATGAAAATTATTGCAGATATTTTCGAATATACTAGTAATAATATGCCAAAATTCAATTCAATTTCTATTTCTGGTTATCATATGCAAGAAGCCGGAGCAACTCCAGAAATTGAATTAGCTTACACATTAGCAGATGGATTGGAATATATTAAAACTGGTTTAGCTGCCGGAATGGATATCGACGCTTTTGCTCCAAGGTTATCTTTTTTCTGGGCTATTGGAATGAATCATTTTACTGAAATTGCAAAAATGCGTGCTGGTAGAATGTTATGGGCGAAACTAGTTAAACAGTTCAATCCTAAAAACCCAAAATCTTTAGCACTAAGAACACATTGTCAAACAAGTGGATGGAGTTTAACAGAACAAGATCCTTTTAATAACGTAGCGAGAACTGCAATTGAAGCAATGGCTGCTGCTTTTGGTGGAACACAAAGTTTACACACTAATGCATTAGATGAAGCTATTGCATTACCTACAGATTTCTCTGCTCGTATTGCAAGAAATACTCAGATTTATTTACAACAAGAAACTCATATTACAAAAACTGTTGATCCTTGGGCTGGAAGTTATCACTTAGAACAACTTACTGAAGAAATCACTAATAAAGCTTGGAAATTAATTCAAGAAGTTGATGAATTGGGAGGAATGACAAAAGCTATCGAAAAAGGAATTCCTAAAATGAGAATTGAAGAAGCTGCTGCAATTAAGCAAGCTCGAATTGATAGCGGTCAGGATGTAATTGTTGGTGTAAATAAATATCAATTAGAACAAGAAGATCCTTTACATATTTTAGAGGTAGACAACGAAGCTGTTCGTAAATCTCAAATTGATCGTTTAGACGATTTGAAAGCGAAGAGAAATCAAGCTGAAGTTGATCAATGCCTTGCAGATTTAACAAAATGCGCAGAAACTGGTAACGGAAATTTATTAGACTTAGCTGTTAAAGCTGCTAGAAAAAGAGCTACATTAGGCGAAATTTCAGATGCTTTAGAATCTATTTTTGGTAGACATAAAGCAGTACATAAAACCATATCTGGCGTGTATAGTAAAGAAATAAAAGACGATTCGTTATTCAAAAAAGCTAGTGAACTAGCTGATAACTTTGCTGAACTTGAAGGTAGAAGACCAAGGATAATGATTGCCAAATTAGGTCAAGATGGTCATGATCGTGGTGCAAAAGTTGTTGCTACTGGTTATGCTGACTTAGGATTTGATGTAGATGTTGGACCACTTTTCCAAACACCAAAAGAAGCTGCAAAGCAAGCTATTGAGAATGATGTTCATATTTTAGGAATTTCATCGTTAGCTGCTGGACATAAAACATTAGTTCCTCAAGTAATTGGAGAATTGAAAAATTATGGTCGTGAAGATATTATGGTAATTGTTGGAGGTGTAATTCCTGCTCAAGATTATCAGTTTTTATTTGATGCTGGTGCTGTTGGAGTTTTCGGACCAGGAACAAAAATTGCACAAGCTGCAATTGACATGTTAGAAATTTTAATTGATAGCGTAGAAGAATAATCATGCAAATAAAATTCATCAATAGAAAAACAGGTAAAACAGAAATTGAAACTCCTCCTGGAGAAGGTTTTTTAAAACTTTTATATAACAATCCGTTTGGAAAAATGTTATTTCTTCCTATAGTAAAACGTAAGTTTTTATCTGAATGGTACGGAAGAAAAATGAATAAAAAGTCTTCTACAAAAAAAATAGAAGGTTTTGTTTCCGATCTAAACATTGATATTTCTGAAGCCAAAAAATCTATTGATGAGTTTACATCTTTTAATGACTTTTTCTATCGTGAATTAAATCCTGAAGCTAGACCAATAGAAAACGGATTTATATCTCCTGGTGATGGAAAGTTATTAGCATTTGAAAATATCAAAGATGTACATAACTTCTTTGTTAAAGGAAGAAAATTTACATTAAGTGAATTTTTAAATGACAAAACATTAGCAGAAAAATATAAAAATGCTTCTTTATTAATTTTACGATTAGCTCCAAATGATTATCACAGATATCATTTTCCGTATGAAGGAACTCCTTCTTCTTCAACAAAAATAAAAGGAGATTACCTGTCTGTTTCTCCTTACGCTTTAGCATCTAACTTCACTACTGTATTTTGCGAAAACAAACGTGAGTATTGTATTTTAAAAACTGAGGATAAAGGCGATATCTTATTAGCCCCTGTTGGAGCAACCATGGTAGGAAGCATTTTAGAAACCTACACAGCAAATTCTCCTGTTAAAAAAGGTGATGAAATGGGCTATTTTGCTTTCGGTGGATCTACAATTGTAGCCTTGGTTGATAAAGATAAAATTCAAATTGATAATGATATTTTAGAAAACACTAAAAATCAGATTGAAACCTTTGTCAAAATGGGTGAAAAAATTGGACTTTAAATTGTTATAATTTTAACTAATTCTAAACATTAAAAATCACATCAGCTTACAAGCTAATTCCTATAACTTTCCGTAACTTTGCGCAGTTTTATCTACGCAAGTTACAATGAAGAAAATCTTAAATATATTATACTCTACTCGTTTAATGGCTGTATTATTTTTTGTTTTTGCAGCCGCAATGGGAATTGCTACATTTATTGAAAACGACTTTGGAACTCAAACAGCAAAAAAACTAGTATACAATACTTGGTGGTTTGAGGTTATTATGTTGTTCTTTATCATTAATTTCTTTGGAAATATTTTCAGATATAAATTATTAAGAAAAGAAAAATGGACCGTTTTTATGTTTCACATTGCTTTCTTATTCATAATAATTGGAGCTGGAATTACAAGATATATCGGGTATGAAGGAATGATGATTATTGATGAAGGAGAATCTACCAATGTTTTCTTGTCAGATGTAAATTATCTTAATGCTACTATTGATGATAATGCTTCTCAAAAAACATATAATGAAAAATTATTATTATCAGCTTGGGGTAAAAACAGCAAAAACTTTACTTTTAAATTTCAACCAAACAAGAGTAAACCAGCCAATGAAGTTAACTTCAAACTTATTGATTATATTCCTTGGTCTGAGAAAAAATTAGTTTTAGATGAAAACGGAGTTGAACATTTATTCTTTGTAGAAAGTTCTAGCGGTAGTCGTCACGAACATTATATCAAAAGAGGAACTATTCAAAATATTCATAATATTCTAGTTGGATTTGATGCTCCAAATAGAAACGCTAACATTAATTTCTTTTACGAAGGAAAAAGTTTAAAATTTACTTCTAAAGTAGATGGAAATTGGTTGCGTATGGCAGATCAAAAACGTGGTCAAATAGTTAAAGATAGTGCTCAGCATTTTCAATTCTTAACACTTCATAATGTAGACGGACTTCAATTTGTAATTCCGCGTCCTGCTGAAAAAGGTGAAGTAAAAACTGTTCGTGGTAAAAAAGACGATAAAAAATTTGACACTGTGGTTTTCGATATTTCATGTAATGGCGAAACGAAACAAGTAGAATTTGTTGGAGGTCAATTTAACACTAGTAACAAACAAGATTTAACTATCGGAGGTTTAAATATTAGAGCTTGGTATGGAGCAAAACTATTACAAACTCCATTTAATGTAAAACTTAACGATTTTCAACTAGAGAAATATCCAGGATCTGAAACTGCTTCTTCATACGCAAGTGAAGTATCAGTTATTGACAATAATGATTCTTTTGACTACAGAATATATATGAATCATATTTTAGATTACAGAGGTTATAAATTCTTTCAAGCAAGTTACAAAAACGAAGGACAGGCTATTGAACAAACTCACTTATCTGTAAATCATGATTTCTGGGGAACATTTGTTACCTACTTAGGATATTCACTTTTATATATTGGTTTAATTTCTATGTTATTTGCTAAACATACTCGATTCGATAGTTTGAAAAAACAACTAAAGAAACTTCAAAATAAAAGAGCTATACTTTTCTTACCATTAGTATTCTCATTCGGATTAACTTTTGGTCAACACGAAACACATAAAAACCTTCTTTCTGAAGAAAAAATAGATAGTATTTTACAAGCAAATAGTGTAGATATAAAACATGCAGATAAATTCAGTAAAATTGTAATTCAAGATGCTGGAGGAAGAATGAAACCTGCACATACATTTGCATCAGAACTTGTAAGAAAAGTTTCACACTCAGATAGTTTTAAAGGAATGACACCAAGTCAGATATTACTTTCTATGACTGAATATCCACGGTTCTGGTTTCAAGTTCCCTTTATTTACCTTGAAAAAGGAAATTATAAAATACGTGAAGCTTTAGGCCTGCCTAAAGATGCCACACATGCTCGTTTTATTGATTTTTACGATACAAAAGGTAATTCTAAAATCAACAAATTAATTGATGAAGCACAGAAGAAAAAGATTCAGAATAAATTTGAACAAGATGTTATTAAAATTGAAAAGCGTTTATGGTTATTAAACCAAGCTATTGGAGGAGGAATTTTAAAAATATATCCTATTCCAAATGATGAGAATAACAAATGGGTTTCACAACCTGAAACTTCTCAAGCTTCTTTTAAAGGAACTGACTCTGTTTTCGTAAAGCAATCTTTACCTGTTTATTTACAATTATTACAAGAAGCTAAGAAATCAAATGATTATTCTGAAGCAGGAAAAATATTAGATGGTATTAAAAAATTCCAAAAAAAATATGGAAGTGAAGTACTACCTTCAGAAACAAAAATAAATGCGGAAATTCTTTATAACAAAGCTAAAATATTCCCTAAGCTTGCAAAATACTATGGTTTAGTAAGTGTACTTTTAATTGTTTTTGTAATTCTTCAGATCTTTTACAATAAGAAAATATTTAAATCAATATCTAAGATTTTAATTTACTCTATAATTGGATTATTCCTAATTCAAACATCAGGATTAATTGTTAGATGGTACATTTCTGGTCATGCTCCATGGAGTAATGCTTATGAAAGTGTTATTTATGTTGCTTGGGCTACAATGTTGTTTGGATTAACTTTAGGAAGAAAATCATCACTAACAATTGGTGCAGCTACATTTGTTTCCGCTATAATTCTTGCCTTTGCTAATCAATATTGGATAGATCCAGAAATAGCAAATTTGCAACCAGTACTTAACTCTTGGTGGGTTTTAGTTCATGTATCTATTATCGTTGCTAGTTACGGACCTTTCTCTTTAAGTATGATTTTAGGAGTTTTAGCATTGATATTATTGATCTTTAAAAACGAAAAGAACCATAAAAAGATAGATGAGAACGTTAAAGAAGTTACTTTAATTAATGAAATGTCTTTAACTGTTGGTGTAGTAATGCTTACTGTTGGAAACTTCTTAGGAGGAATGTGGGCCAATGAAAGTTGGGGGCGTTATTGGGGATGGGATCCAAAAGAAACTTGGGCTCTAATATCAATAATGGTTTGTGCTTTTGTTTTACATATGCGATTAATACCAGGACTTCGAGGAAAGATTGCTTTCAATTTTATGTCTGCATTCTCTTACCTTTCGATTATGATGACTTTTTTTGGAGTTAACTTCTATTTATCTGGATTACACTCATACGCAAGTGGAGATAGAGTTGTTACACCTAAAGAAGCGTACATATATATAGTTGTACTTATCTTAATTACCGTAGCTGCTTGGCTTAGAAACAAAAAGTTTTCTCAAAAGTAAATTTTCATTTATACAAGAATAACGTACATTTGTCGCAAAATTAGAAAGAATAAATATGTTTAATAAGAATATAAAACTGGGCTTAGCTTTTTTAACTTTTGCATGGGCCGTATATGAATTTTCTCAAGGTCACATTGGTAATGGTATAGCTTTATTACTAGTTACAGGAATTTTTATTCTATTCTATTTTAAAAATGAATTTATTCTTCTAGCTTTTTTAAAGTTAAGAACACAAGATTTTGATGGTGCCAAAAAATGGTTAGCTTATATTAAAAACCCTGAAGCTGCGTTAACACTTAAACAACAAGGATATTATAATTACCTACATGGCACTATGCTATCTCAAACGAATTTAACTCAAGCAGAAAAATTCTTAAAAAAAGCTGTAAAACTTGGGTTATCTATGGATCATGACATGGCAATGGCTAAATTACAATTAGCAAGTATAGCAATGTCTAAAAGAAGAAAAAGAGAAGCTACTACATTAATGAATGAAGCAAAAAAGTTAGATAAACACGGAATGCTAAAAGAGCAGATCCAGATGTTAAAACAACAGATGAAGAGAATTTAATATCTAAAACTGATATTATTTAATTAATTGTATCTTTACTCGAATTCATTCTAGATCGATGATTAGAAATTTTCTTTTAAAAGCTCTTAACAAGCATGCTTCTCATTGGGTTGTGCTAATTATAGACACTGTTTTAGTTGCCTTATCTTTTATATTGGCTTACACTATTAGATTTGCTTCTTTAGATTTTAATGTTGCAGACTTAACCTATCAAATCCCTTTTATATCTTTAATATCTTTATTTAGCTTTTGGTTAGTAGGTTCTAACAAAGGAATTATTAGGCATACAGGAACTAGAGATGCTTTTAATGTATTTATTGGAGTAACAATTGCGTCCATGGGAATAGTTTTCTTTGTCGCTACTAATAATGTTTTTAAAGTTATTCCTTGGTTTACAATACCTAAAACAATTGTTTTAATACATTACTTCATTACTATTTTTGTTTTAGTTGTTTGTCGATTTATTTTCAAAGCATTTTATGAAATTATCTCTTCTGAATTAAAAGACATTACCAATGTAATGATATATGGTGCTGGAGATTCTGGGTTGATTACTTATGGAGCTTTAAACAGAGATACTAGAAATAACTATGAAGTTATAGGCTTCATAGATGATGACAAAAATAAAGTAGGAAAAAAAATAGATCGCGTAAAAATATACAGCAGATCTCAAATCACTAAGAAATTTGTTGATGATAAAGAAATAGATGAAATCATCTTTTCTATTCAAAATATTAAATCAGAAAGATTATTATACCTTACTGATAGACTTCTAGAGCTTGGAGTAAAACCTAAAATTGTTCCTCCTTTTTCTAAATGGATTGGTGGTGATTTTGAAGCTAATCAAATTAAACAAGTAAAAATAGAAGATTTATTAGACAGAAAACCTATTACAATTGATAACCCAATTGTAAAAAGAGATGTAAATAATAAAGTTATCTTAGTTACTGGAGCAGCTGGTTCTATTGGTAGTGAAATATCTAGACAAATATGCAAATATAACCACAAACATCTTGTGCTTGTTGATCAAGCTGAATCTCCTCTTTATGAAATCCAACAAGAATTACTTAGAAATGGAGTAAAGAACTTCACATCTATTGTTGCTGACGTAAGAGATATAGTTAGAATGGAAGCTGTATTTAAGGAATTTAAACCTGATAAAGTTTATCACGCAGCAGCATACAAGCATGTTCCCTTAATGGAAGAAAGCCCTTACGAAGCTATTAAAATCAATATAAATGGGACGAAAAACATTGCAGATTTATCCATCAAACATGAAGTAGATAGATTTGTAATGGTTTCAACGGATAAAGCTGTTAATCCTACAAATGTGATGGGAGCTTCAAAAAGAGTTGCTGAAATGTATATAAGTTGTCTTAGTAACACTACTAAAACAACAAAATTTACAACCACTCGTTTTGGTAATGTTTTAGGTTCAAATGGATCTGTTATTCCTTTATTCAAAAAACAAATTGAAAATGGAGGCCCTTTAACTGTTACTCATAAAGATATAACACGTTATTTCATGACTATACCTGAAGCATGTCAATTAGTGATTGAGGCAGGAACTATGGGCGAAGGTGGTGAGATTTATATATTTGACATGGGTAAATCTGTTAAAATTTTTGATATTGCAAAGAGAATGATTCATTTATCTGGATTAAAATATCCTGAGGATATTGATATCAAAATCACTGGATTAAGGCCTGGAGAAAAATTATATGAAGAGTTATTAGCTAATGGTGAAAACACTACTCCAACTTATCATGAAAAAATAATGATTGCTAAAACACAAGATTTAAATGTAAAAGACGTTAAAGAAAAAATAGAAAATCTTTGTGTGGAAAATCTAAAATATGAAAACAATAAATCAGTAAAATTAATTAAAGAAATTGTTCCAGAATTTAAATCTAATAATTCGATTTATGAAAAACTGGATGAAAAAATTTTAAATTAAATTCATTACTTTCGCAAAAAATTTGACAAATGCAAAAAGCTTATAAAGTTGTTTCTTTAATACTTTTAATTAGTATTACTTTAACTTCTTGTGTATCTAAAAAAGATATTACTTACTTCCAAAATGATCAGATAGATCAAAAAAATGTATCTAATTCATACAAGATTGTATTTAAGCCTGATGATTTGTTACAAATAACAGTATCTGCCTTGGATTTTGAATCTGTTAAGTCCTTTAATTTACCAGCAGTGAACTTTGCAACAACTACAGATAGAGCAATAGGGACGCCACAACAACAGACATATTTAATTGACAACAAAGGCTTTATAAACTTCCCTGTGATAGGGAAATTAAAAATCGCAGGACTAACTCGTGGAGAAGCAATTGACATGATTAAAAACAAACTAGATCCTGATTATGTTAAAAACCCTACAATTAATATAAGAATAGCAAATTATACTGTTACCGTACTGGGTGATGTAAGACGTCCTGGAACATATACAATTCCTAATGAAAGAATTACAATTTTAGAAGCTATTGGTTTAGCTGGTGATCTAAATATAACTGGAAAAAGAAACACAATAAAAGTCTTTAGAGAAATTAACGGAGAAAAAGTACAGTTTGATATTGATATTAGATCTAATAAAATCTTCACCTCTCCTGTTTACTATTTACAACAAAATGATTTAGTGTATGTAGATCAAAACAAAGCCTCTTCACAAGATGCAGCTTACAATAGAAATACAGGATTAATAGTTTCTGTTGGTTCTATAATTATATCCCTTATAACACTTATAACAAGATTTTAGAAATGAGTAGTAATACAAATACAAACTCTAATGAGATAAATGATCATGATACAATAAACATTCGCGCTGAAATTGAAAAATATTTAATTCATTGGAAGTGGTTTATTATAGGTGCTACTTTAAGTTTAATTTTTGCTTTTCTTTACTTAAGATATTCTACACCAAAGTATTCAGCTAGTACAACTATAATGATAAAGGATAACAAAAAATCTGGAATTTCTGCTGAACTTCTAGCTTTTGAAGATCTAGGTATCATTGGTGGTGGATCTAGTAATAACCCAGATAACGAAATAGAGATATTAAAATCTAGAAAAATTCTTGGCGATGTTGTTAGAAAATTGAATTTAACAACTAAATATATCTCAGAAGGTAGAGTTAAAAATTCAGAAACATATAAAAACTCTCCTATCAGTGTATCTGTTAGTGATTCATTATTTTTTGATAAAGTTGAAAAAACGAAATCATTTTTTATTAAGATAACTTCTAATAACGAGTTTCAAATTTTTGATAGAAATAACAATTTAACTCATGATAATTTAAACTTTGGGAAAACGTTTAAAATTGAAGAGCTGGGTAATTTCACAATATCTAAAACTAATTTTTTTGAAGAAGAAGAACATATTAAAAAAAATATAATTATTGTTTTATACCCAAAAGACAAGATTATAGACCAACTTATCAGGAGTGTTTCTATTTCTCCTATAAACAAGAATTCTAGTGTTCTTAAACTTTCTTTGCAGTCTGCGATATTAGAAAAAGCTGAAGACATTCTAAATGCTATTGTTAATCAGTATAACTTAGATGCTGTAAAAGACAAAAGTGAAGTTTCCTCAAAAACTGTTGAATTTATTGATGAACGTTTAAATGAAGTTGGTAAAGAGTTAGCTATTGTTGAGGATAAAGTTAAAGACTTTAAAAAAGACTATAATGTTACTGATATAGAATCCGAAGCAAAATTAGCATTGCAATCTACCACCGACAATCGAGAAAAAATTATACAATCAAATGTCGAGTTAAATATAATCAAGTCATTACAAAATGAACTTAGCAAAAGCGAAGGAACATTACCTCCTAACTTAGGCCTACAGGATGCTAATCTGGGAAAAACTATTAGTGAATACAACAAATTTATATTAAGAAAAAATAGTCTTTTAAAAAGTGCAGGAGAAAAAAACTTAGTAATTGTTGAAATCCAAAGAAATATTGATGACTTAAGAGAATCCATAAGAATTGGTTTAGTAAACCAAGAAAAAGCTATACAGTTTAAACTAGATAATTTAAACAGAGAAGCTAGAATTATGAATTCTAAAATATCTTCTATCCCTGTAAAAGAAAGAAAGTTTTTAGATATAGCGAGACAACAAGAAATAATAGCTACTTTGTATTCTTATTTACTTCGTAAAAGAGAAGAAACAGCGATTTCCTTAGCTGTTACCGTTGATAATGCAAAAATTATAGATAGAGCATATGGATCAGATGTGCCAGTATCTCCTAAAAGAAAGATAATATTTTTATTAGCGTTATTTTTAGGTATAATTGTTCCGTTCATAATTATATATTTAAGAGATTTATTAGATACTAAAGTTCATACGAAAAGAGATATACAAGAACTTACTTCAGTTCCTTTCATAGGAGATGTACCTCATAATGAAACAGGTCAAAAAATAATAGTAAACTCTGATGCTAGATCTAGTACAGCTGAAGCTTTTAGACTAATTAGGACTAACTTAGATTTTATGTTATCAAATACAAAATCTGAAGGAGGAAAAACTATTTTTGTTACTTCTACTACAAGTGGTGAAGGGAAATCTTTTATATCAATTAACTTAGCTGCAACTCTTGCTTTATCTGGAAAAAAGGTAGTGCTTGTAGGTATGGATCTAAGAGCTCCTAAAGTAACTGAATATTTAGGTATTCCTGATAGAAAAGGAATTACGAATTATATTACTAATGATAACTTATCTTTAAATGATTTAAAATTTAGAGTTCCTGAATTAAAAGATTTAGATATCATTGCTTCTGGTGTTATACCACCAAACCCTGCTGAATTATTAATGTCTACTAGAATTCAACAATTATTTGACGAATTAAGAGCTGATTATGATTATGTTTTAGTCGATACAGCTCCTGTAAATTTAGTTACAGATACTCTTTTAATCGCGAAGCATGCAAATGTATTTTTATACATTACTAGGGCAAATTATTTAGATAAGAGACTTTTAACTGTTCCAGATACACTTTATAAGGAAGGTAAATTACCTAACATGGCAATTGTTTTAAATGATACAGATATGACTAGAGGTTATGGATATGGTTATGGCTACGGTTATGGTTATGGTTATGGAAATACAGAAGAAACCAAAAAACCTTGGTATAAAAGAATAATCAATAGATAAAATAAAAAAGGATGAATTAAAATTCATCCTTTTTTTTATGATAAAAATTTGCTGTTATTTTTTAATAGGTATTCTATTTTTTTATAATTTTTCTTTGTTCCAATCTTCTGTAATAGTCTTAAATGATTTTCATGATGCGTATCTGTTCCTACAAAATCATACAAACCTTCTTTTATTAATTTCTCTGCAGTACTTTGAACTCCCCTTCCATATTGTTCAGTTAAAGACAATAAGTTTAACTGGAATAGACATCCTGCTTTTTTTAGTTTATAAAAATTTTGAAAATCTTTGTGGTAAAAGTTATAACGCTCAGGATGTGCTAAAATAGGTTTATATCCTTTTAATTGAATCTCAAATAAAATATCATATAAATTATAAGGAGCATTGAAATAAGACATCTCAACTAGAATAAAATTATCCTTTAGTGTTAGTATATCATCATTTGCAAGTAATTCAGAAAATTTTTCATCCATCATATATTCTGCAGCGGCATTGATATTAATATCATTATATCCTGATTGCTCTAATGCTACTTGTACTTCTGTTAACTTTTCTTTTATTTTATCTGAAGCATTGGGATAAACATCTCCTAAAACGTGAGGAGTAGTAATAAAGTTTTTTATTCCATAAGATCTCATTTTTGATATTAAAGCTAAAGTATGTTCAATATTTTTAGCCCCATCATCAATTCCTGGTAATAAGTGTGAATGTATATCGATAAAACTATCATTAAAAAATGTAGTTAGTGGTATACTTTTTTCTTTTAAAAAAAACATAATCTATATTAAAAACTTTGTAAAATTAAAGTATTTCATCAAAAATTCAACTTTTATTTTGACGAAAACGTTTGAAATTTTATAGCCTATTGTATATACAGAATGTAAAATATATATTTGATTTAAACATCAACTATAACAATGATTTTAATAGCAGACGGAGGGTCTACAAAAGCAGATTGGATTGCTTTAGATGACAACAAAAATGAAGTATTTAGAGTACGAACTTTAGGATTAAATCCTGCAGTTGTTCATGAAGATGAACTTAAAAACCGTATTGTAAATATGTTTCAATTGATAAACATTAAAGATGAAGTTCGTGAAATTCATTTTTATGGAGCTGGTTGTGGTACACCTAAACCGGTAGAGATTCTTCGTAATGTAATGAAGGAGATATTTACAAGTGCGGAAATTAATATTGCTGAAGATATGCTGGCAGCTGTTTATGCTGCATCTGGAAAAGAACCTGCAATTGTTTGTATTCTGGGTACCGGATCAAATAGTTGTTACTTTAATGGTGAAGATTTAGAAATGGTAGCAGCTTCATTAGGTTATTCTATTATGGATGAAGCGAGTGGTAATTATTTTGGAAAAAAATTAATTCGTGATTATTACTATAATCAAATGCCTAAGCAGATAGCTAAAAAATTCTCTAACGAATTTAATTTAGATGCTGATCATATTAAACATAACTTATATAAACAACCTAACCCTAATATGTATTTAGCCACTTTTGCTAAATTCATGTTTGAGTTTAAAGAAGAAAAATATATCAAGAAGACCATAAAAAAAGGGTTTGAAGAATTCTTTAAATACAGAGTTTTACCTTATAAGAAAGATTCATCAACACCAATATATTTCATTGGTTCTATTGCATATTATTTTGGTGATATTTTAGAAAAAGTAGCTAAAAAATATGATCTGAATGTTACTGGAGTTATTCAAAGACCTATTGATAAGCTACTTGATTATCATAAATCTAATATTTAAACTATAAAATCTAAGGTTCTTTCTAAAGCCATTCCTCTGGAACCTTTTATTAAAATATTACAGTTATTTAAATTATACTGTGCTAAGTAATCTTTGAAGTTTTCAAAATTTGGAAACTTCAAATTTTTTTTAAGCACATCTGTTTTATAAAAATGTTCACCTATTAAAAAGATTTTATCAAATGATAAATCATTAGATAAATCAACTATAGCTTGATGCTCTTTTTCACTGACATCACCTAGTTCAAACATATCTCCAAGTATAACGATCTTTTTATTGTGCGTACTAGTATGATGAAAACTTTCTAAAGCAGCTCTCATACTCGTAGGATTTGCATTATAAGCATCTAAAATAATCTCATTAGAACCTTTTTTAAGGACTTGTGAGCGATTATTTTCAGAAACATAACTCTCTATAGCTTTTTTAATTTTCACATCAGAAACACCAAAATAATTACCTATAGTAATTGCACAGGCGATATTAGTATAATTATACTGACCTATTAAACTTGTACTAATATTCATATCATTAAACTTGATACGAACTGTTGGATTAGCATTAATAAAAGATAGATTTTTATCTAGAAAAATAATATTAGCGTCTTTAGTTTTTTCAACTTGGATGGGGTCATTCTGATTGACAAATATTTTTTTATTATTCTTAATTAAGTAATCGTATAATTCTGACTTTGCTTCTATAACCCCTTGCTCTGATCCAAAACCTTCTAAATGTGCTTTCCCAAAATTTGTAATATAACCAAAATCTGGTTCTGCTATATTTGATAAAAAAGCAATTTCTTTATGATGGTTTGCTCCCATTTCTACAATACCTATTTCCGTTTTTGGCGTCATTGACAAAAGAGTTAAAGGAACTCCTATGTGATTATTTAAATTTCCTTTTGTGGCATTAGTTACAAACTTTTCCTTTAGTACTACATCTATTAACTCCTTTGTTGTCGTTTTACCGTTGCTTCCTGTTAATGATATAATAGGTATGTTTAGCTGTTTACGATGAAAGTTAGCTAATTCTTGAAGAGTTTTAAGTACATTATCAACTAATAAAATATTTGGTTTTGTTTTGTATTGTTCTTCATCTACTACACTAAATAAAGCACCTTTTGCTAAGGCTTCTTCCGCAAATCTATTTCCATTGAAATTAACTCCTTTTAAAGCAAAAAATATTGTGTTTTTTCTAATTTTTCTAGTATCGGTATCAACTAAGAAATGTTGACTATATAATTTATAAATCTCTTCAATATTCATACTGTAAAAATAAAAAAACCTCACTTAAAAAGTGAGGTTTTATATTTTATATAAATTCAATTTATTTTCTTGAATAACTATATCTTGGTGTAGCTGTCTTCTTTTGATCTCTAACCATTGGTCCTACTTTATCTGTAGCACATCTGAATCCAATAAAGTTCGTAGAAATATATTCTGGGAAATATCTTCTTTGAGCTGGATCTAACCAGTATTCTCTGTCTGCCCAAGAACCTCCTTTATATACTCTTGTTTTATTACTGATAAGAGTTGTTCTTCTTTTCTTATCGTACTCTAAACTAGAAATTACATTTCCTAAAGTATCTCTTTCAGCTTGTGGTCTGATAGGAGAATCATACATTCTAGGAACTCTTTGATCTTCTTCAGCATCAAAACTTTTAGTTGACTTCTTATCTCCGTCATTTAAATCAGAATTATCAGCGAAAGAATAATTTCTTCTCATGTAAGTATCATCTTTAGTAATTGGAATATATTTAATAGTTCCAGGTAAAGCTTTAGGAACAACACTACCATTGACTAAAGTATCGATTTCTACTTCACTATCGTCTACGATAACAACTTTACCATTTGCATCGATTAACTTCTTAGTATAAATATTACCTCTAAAATAATTAAAGTCATTTGCTTCTGAATCTACTAAAGGTCTGTATACATCAGAAACCCATTCAGCTACGTTACCTGACATATCATATAAACCAAAAGCATTTGGTGGATAACTTCTTACAGCATTTGGAATGTCTGCTCCATCACTACTCCATCCAGCAATACCACTATAATTACCTTTACCTTGCTTAAAGTTTGCTAACTGATCTCCTCTTTTTGATCTTGATCTGTTTCTAGTATACTTACCACCCCAAGCATATTTCTTTCTACCACGAATATTATTGTATTCTCTATTTTCGAAAATTGCTTTTGCTGCATATTCCCATTCTGTTTCAGTTGGTAATCTAAATTTTTGAGAAAGTATACCATCAGAAGAAGTTACTTGTCTTCCTGTGAAAGCTCCTTTTTCTGGTTTAGGTTCACCTTTCTTTCTTGGCACTGGGATACCTTTTTTATAGATAGTAGAATCACCATCAAATAACACATAAGGATCTGTTAAATATACATCTGTATCGAAATTATTTCTTCCTCTAAACTCTAAAGAATCTTCTTTGAAAATGTTAGTAATAACTCCTTTATCCATTAAGATTTTAAGATTCACCGCATTTGTTCTCCATTTACAATATTGATTTGCTTGAATCCAAGTAACTCCAACAACTGGATAATCAGAATAAGCTGGGTGTCTTAAATAACTTTCTGAAAGTAAGTTTGTATTTCCTAAACCTTTTCTCCAAACTAAAGTATCAGGTAAAACCGAAGGATAAATATGTTTAAATTGAGGATCTGATGGAGGAAAAACATCTTTAGTGTATTGCATAAATAAACTATACTCAGAATTTGTTACCTCTGCCTCATCCATATAAAAAGAACGAACGTGCATTTGTTTTGGAGTTGTGTTCCAATCAAACATTACATCATCCTGTACTAATCCCATAGTAAAAGTTCCACCTTCAATATGAACCATACCTGGAGGAGTATTTCCATCTTTAAAATCTCCTTTTACATAATTACCATAGTTAGGATCATTAAAATTCCATCCTGTAAGAGAAGATTTACCAGAACTTCTTCTTGAACTATTACAAGAAAAAATGATAGTGGAGATAACTAGTAAACCTAATAATTTTAACGTACTTCTCATGTATTAACTTCTTTTTTTAGGGTCTGCCAATTTACAACATTTAAAATTCATATTAATTATATAAATATAATAATTTTGAATTATTAATGAATACTCAATCTTAACGATTGTTTTTTCACTTTATTATATTAATCTTGTAAAATGAATACTAACCAACGAAAGGTCTCGTTATATTAGAACATTTCATGATAAAAAAGTCACTTTTAATTCTAATTTTCTGTACTGTTTGTCTCTTTGGTCAAACAAGAAACTCCGTTCTTGCTTCCGGCGAATGGTATAAATTCTCGATAGACGCCACTGGTGTATTCAAAATAGATGCTAATTTTTTATCTAGCCTCGGAATTAATATTAATTCTGTGAATCCCAAAAATATTAAAATATATGGGAATGGAGGTAAATTATTGCCTGAATTAGCTTCAGAATTTAGATATACTGATTTACAGGAAAATTCAATTTTTGTTAGAGGTGAAGATGACAATCAATTTAATGGAGATGATTTCATTTTATTTTATGGTGTTGGTCCTCATAGCTGGGATGTTGATGCAACTAATGAAACAGCTAATCATGTACAAAATATTTATACAGATAAAGCTTATTACTTTATTAATATATCCAACAATCCAGGAAAGAGAATTGTTAATGCTCCTACTGTAACTAATAGTTCTTCATTAAATATTACTGAGTATGATGACTTCATTTTCTATGAACAAGAAGACACTAATATTTTAGCTGTAGGTAGGTTATGGTTTGGGGAGAACTTTAGTATAAATTCTGATCAAGATTTTAGTTTAAAGTTCGACAATGCAGTTTTAGGTTCCGATGCTTTAATAAGAGTTACTGCTGTAGCACAATCTAGTACAACTTCTAACATGAATATAGCTATAAATGGTAATAGTATTCCTACAATAACTTTTCCTCCAGTAGCAAATTCATCATCTTCTGGATTAGCTAGATATGGAACAAGTTCTGGAAACGTTGATGTAGCTAATGATCTTTCAGTTAACATAACTTATAATAATAATGGGAATCCTTCTGCTAATGCATTTTTAGATTTCATAGAGGTTATTGGGAAAAAACAATTAACTGTCGGAGATAAACAGTTTAATTTTAGAAGTTTTAATCAAGCAAATGCAACAAATGTAGTTTCTTTCCAAATACAAAACTCTAATAATATTAGTCAACTTTGGGATGTAACAGATCCTTTGAATCCATCAGTGATATCAAATGAAGATTCGACTTCTAATATTTTTTCTTTTAAAGCTTTAGGAGGTAATTTAAATGAGTATGTAGTCCTAAATGAAAACGATTATTTTTCTCCAGAAAGAATTAATAATTCTACTGTTAGAAATCAGAACTTACAAGGTTTAACCGATATTGAATACATAGTAATTACTAGTAATGAATTAATAAATCAAGCACAACGTTTAGCGGATTATCATCAAGAAAACTCAAACTTAAACACTAAAGTAATCAATGTTTTAGATATTTATAATGAATTTTCTTCAGGTGCACCAGATATTGTTGGAATTCGTGATTTCATTAAATACTTGTATGATAACAGTACTCGAAAATTGAAATATGTTTGTTTTTTCGGTGACTCTTCTTACGATTTTAAAGATCGAATTACTGGAAATAATAATGTTGTTCCGACTTTTCATGCTGAAGAAAGTTTCGATTTAGTTGCTTCTTATGTTACTGATGACTTTTTCGTTATGATTGATGATAGTGATGGAACAATGCGTGCTGTTGATAATATTGATATTACTTCTGGTAGAATTCCCGTAACAACTACTCAAGAAGCCAGTAATGTTGTTGATAAAATACTGAGTTATTATCAATCTGATTCTTTCGGAGATTGGAGAAATAACATTGCTTTAATTGCTGATGACATAGATGAGAATTCTGATCGAACTCTTCAATCTGGATTAGAAGAAGTTGCAGATAGCATTAAGAAATACAAGCCTATTTTAAACATCAATAAAATTTATGCAGATGCTTTTAAACAAGAAAACTCATCTGGTGGTGAACGTTATCCTGATGTAAAAAATGCTATTACAAATGCAATGGAAAAAGGTGTTCTTGCTTTTGATTATTTTGGGCACGGTGGTGAAGATGGACTTGCTTTAGAACGTATTTTAGAAATTCCTCAAATACAAGGATTCAATAACTTTAACACTTTACCTTTATTTATAACTGTAACTTGTGAATTCTCTAGATTCGACAATCCACTTAGAGACACTGCTGGCGAGCAATTGTTTTTAAATCCAAACGGTGGAGCTGTTAGTATGATTACAACTACAAGAGACGTGTTTATTTTTTTAGGTGAAACCTTTAATAAAGAGTTAGCAAAATATGTTTTTGACTTTGATAATTCTGATGATAGTATTGCAGCCAACCTTATTAAAACAAAAAATGAAACTTCTAGCAATCAACGTTTTTTCATATACTTTTTTGGTGATCCCGCAATGAAATTAGCAATTCCTAAACCTGATGTTAGAATAACCAAAGTAAATGATGTTGACATAACGCAACCTATTGATGCATTAAAGGCTTTATCTAGAATTAAATTAGAAGGAATAGTTAGTGATAATATAGGAAATCCTTTAACCAATTTTAATGGTATTGTATTCACAACTATTTTTGACAAGCCTATTGATAAAACTACTCTAGACAATGATGGTTTTGGTATTGTAAATACTTTCGATTCTCAAGAAAGTAAAATATTCCGAGGAAAATCATCCGTAGAAAATGGTCGTTTTGAATTTGAATTCATCGTTCCAAAAGACATCAAAATCACAGATGGAAAAGGTAAGATTAGTCTATATGCTCAAAGTGAAAATGAAGATAAATCAGGTGTAAATTTCGATGTAACTGTTGGTGGAATAAATGAAAATGCACCCGAAGACACAACTGGTCCTGAACTTAGAGCTTTTATGAACGACGAATCATTCATAGATGGAGGAACAACAAACTCCTCTCCTAACCTAATTATAAAACTATCTGATATTAGTGGTATAAACACGTCTATAACTGCTGTAGATCATGATATTGTAGCTGTTTTAGACGGTAATGAATCTGAACCTTTTATCCTGAATGACTTTTATGAAACAGAACTAAATGATTTTACCCAAGGAGAAGTTAATTTTAAGTTCAGAGATTTATCTATTGGAACACATACTTTAAAAATAAAAGCTTGGGATACTTATAATAATTCTTCTGAAATCACGTTAAGTTTTGAAGTTATTAGTGACACTACGCTCTCTTTAGAAAATGTATTAAACTACCCCAATCCATTTACTAATTACACAGAGTTTTGGTTTAATCATAATAAACCAAACGAACCATTAGAAGTACAAGTACAGATTTTTACAGTTTCAGGAAAATTAGTAAAAACAATTAATCAAACTGTACAAACAAGTGGAGGATTATCAAGATCTATAACTTGGAATGGTTTAGACGATTTTGGTAATAAAATAGGTAAAGGTGTTTACATATATAAAATTAAAGTTACTTCATCTGTTAATAATTTAACATCAGAGAAGTATGAGAAGTTAGTTATCCTACAATAAAATCATATATTTGTCAAAATAATGTTAAAATCAAAATGAAAAAAATACTATTACTAACCTTAGCTATTTCAATTACAGGTATTAAGCTGAATGCTCAATTAGACTCTAGAGCAATTACTACCGCAGTTCCTTTTTTACAGATCAATTCCGATGCAAGAGCTGGTGGTATGGGAGATATTGGTGTAGCAACTTCATCAGATGCTTTTTCTTTATATCATAACCCTGCAAAAATTGCTTTTAATAGTAATAAACTTAGTATTGGTGCAAGTTATGTTCCTTGGTTAAGAAATTTAACTGATGATATTTTTGCTGGTAACCTTTCTGTAATTAATAGATTTAATGAAAATAGTGCTTGGGGTGCAGATTTAAAATTATTCTCTTTAGGTCAGATCGATTTAACTAACCCAGATGGTTCAAGTAATGGAAGTATAAACCCAACAGAATTAGCTATTTCTGGATACTATTCTTTAAAGCTAAGTGAAAAATTCTCTATGGCTGTTGGTTTAAAATATATCAACTCTAATTTAGATGTAGACAGTACTTTAGAAGCTGTAAATTCATTTGCAGTTGATATTTCAGCTTACTATCAATCAGATGAACAAAACTATGGTACTTTTAATGGACGATATAGAATTGGATTAAATGTTGCCAATATTGGTCCAAAAGTAGAATACACTCCTGGTGAAGAAGACTTCATCCCTACTATTGCTAAATTAGGTGGTGGTTTCGATTTCATTTTTGATGATTACAATACCTTAGGACTTAATGTAGAATTTAGAAAATTATTAGTTCCTTCTAGTGGAGCTCAATCAGATAGAGGTTGGTTCGAAGGAATGTTTACTTCTTTAGTAGATCGTAGTTTTAGTGAAGAATTACAAGAAGTAAATTGGTCTTTAGGAGCTGAATATTTATATAATAATGCTTTTGCAGTAAGAGCTGGATATTTTAACGAAAGTGAAGTGAAAGGAAACAGAAAGTTTTTCACTTTAGGAGCAGGTTTTACAGCTAATGCATTTAATGTAGACTTATCTTATTTAGTGAATGTATCAGATGTAAACAATCCTTTAGAAAACACTTTACGTTTTTCAATTTCATTTGATTTAGGTGAGATTTACGAAGATTATTAGTATCTTTCCATTATAAAAACATTTAAAAGCAGTCTAACGACTGCTTTTTTTAGCTAGAATAGAATCGCATTTATGAAAAAAATTAATTTTTCTGCTGAAGCAATAATTTATGATGACATTTCTGAGTTAAACAAAGAAGATCAGAAACTTATGGAAGAAGCCAAGATCGCTAAAAGTAAATCATACGCTCCATATTCTGAATTTAATGTTGGAGCTGCATTACTGTTAGAAAATGGTGTAATAATTCATGGAAATAATCAAGAGAGCGCTGCCTACCCTTCTGGAATGTGTGCTGAAAGAGTTGCTGTTTGGAAAGCTGGATCGGAATATCCCAATATGAAAATAAAGAAATTAGCTATTGTAGCATCTTCAAAGAACTCTACTGTAGATAAACCTGTAGGACCTTGTGGTGCATGTAGACAAACCCTACTTGAATATGAAATTAATCAAAAAGCTCCTTTTGAAGTTATATTTATGGGAGAAGTTGGTAAGGTGGTAAAAACGAAATCTTTAGTTTCTTTACTTCCTTTCTCTTTCGATAGCTCATATTTATAATATCTCATTAACATAGGTTAATTTTTAATTTTATCTCAATAAAAAACAAAAAAAACAGAAAATTCCACAAAAAAAACATCTTTTCACCAGAAATACATTTATCAAAAATTCAATTTTACATACCTGAAATTATCATATTAAAAAAATAACACCCTTAAAATAGGAATCTAACAAAAATGAAATTTCACTTTCATTTTAAATAGGTTTCCAAGAACAAAACCTGTTTATTTGTTGTTACCCTAAATATAAATTTTAGCAATGAAGGCAGTAATAACAGGAACAGGATGCTATATTCCAACGGTAAAAAAGGAGAATGATAAATTTATTTCAAATAGATTTTTAAATGCAGATGGTACACCATTCAACTCTTGTAATACAGAAATCATTGATAAATTTAAATCTATAACTGGAATTTTAGAAAGAAGATACGCTGAAAATGATTATACAGCATCTGATCTTGGTTATTTTGCTGCAAAAAATGCTATTGAAAATGCAAATATAGATGCCGAAAGTATCGATTATATCATCGTAGCTCACAATTTTGGAGATGTAAAAAAATCAGGAATACAAAGTGATATCATTCCAAGTTTGGCTACTAGGGTAAAACATTTACTACAAATTCAAAATCCAAACTGCGTTGCTTATGATATTTTATTTGGTTGTCCAGGCTGGGTAGAAGGTGTTATTCAAGCTCAAGCATTTATTAAGGCAGGTATTGCAAAAAAAGCTTTGGTTATAGGTACAGAAACTTTATCAAGAGTTATAGATAAACATGATCGTGATTCAATGATATATAGTGACGGTGCTGGTGCCTGTATTGTAGAAAGTACAGACACTAATATAGAAAATGGAATTTTGGGTCATGCTTCGCAAACGTTTTCTAAAGATGAAGCCTATCATTTATTTTTTGGGAATTCTTATGATCAGAATGAAGATGAAAGTGTTCGCTACATTAAAATGCACGGAAGAAAGATTTATGAATTTGCTTTAACTCATGTTCCTAAAGCAATGAAAGCTGCTTTAGATAAAAGTGGAGTTGATATAAATGAAGTGAAAAAAGTTTTTATCCATCAAGCAAATGAAAAAATGGATGAAGCTATTATCAAACGTTTTTATAGACTTTATAAAAAACCTGTTCCAAAAGACATTATGCCAATGAGTATCCACAAACTTGGTAATAGTTCAGTAGCTACAGTTCCTACATTACTAGATTTAGTTCTTAAAGGAAAAATTGAAGGGCATAACTTACAAAAAGGAGATATTTTTATTTTAGCTTCTGTTGGTGCGGGTATGAATATCAATGCAATAGTATATCGTTATTAAAAAGTGAAAAATTCATGCAAAAATAAAAATCAAACTATTATTTTTGCGGATGCAACAACACAACGTATTAATATTAGATTTTGGTTCGCAATACACTCAGTTAATTGCGCGTAGAGTAAGAGAGTTGAATATTTACTGTGAAATTCATCCTTACAATAAAATTCCACAAAACTTAAACGATTTTAAAGCTGTAATCTTATCAGGAAGCCCTTCCTCTGTTCGTTCAGATGAAGCACCGCATCCAGATTTATCAGAAATTAGAGGTAAAAAACCTTTATTGGCTGTATGTTATGGCGCACAATATTTAGCACATTTTTCAGGTGGTTTAGTCGCTCCATCAAATACGAGAGAGTATGGTAGAGCTAATTTATCATTCATTAAAAATGAAGAACAATTTTTAAATGGTATTTCTGAAGGAAGCCAAGTTTGGATGAGCCATTCTGATACCATAAAAGAATTACCTGAAAACGCTATTTTATTAGCTAGTACTAAAGACGTAGAAAACGCAGCTTATAAAATTGAAGGTGAAACTACATTTGCTATCCAATTTCATCCAGAAGTTTATCATTCAACAGACGGAACATTGTTATTAAAAAATTTCTTGGTTGATATTGCTAAAATCGAGCAAAATTGGACACCGAACTCTTTTGTTGAATCAACAGTTTCTGATTTAAAAGAGAAAATTGGAAATGATAAAGTAATATTAGGACTTTCTGGAGGTGTAGATTCTACAGTTGCGGGAGTTTTATTACACAAAGCAATTGGTGATAATTTACACTGTATTTTCGTAAATAATGGATTATTAAGAAAAGATGAGTTTAAAAGTGTACTTCAACAATACGAAGGCATGGGATTAAACGTTAAAGGTGTAGATGCTTCTGAAAGATTTTTAAATGCCTTAGCGGGAATTAGTGATCCTGAAACTAAAAGAAAAACAATTGGTAGAGTATTTATTGAAGTTTTTGATGACGAAGCAGCTAAAGTTGAAAATGCAAAATGGCTAGCACAGGGAACTATTTATCCAGATGTAATCGAATCTGTTTCTGTAAATGGAGGTCCTTCAGCAACAATAAAAAGTCATCATAATGTTGGTGGATTACCAGATTTTATGAAATTACAAGTTGTTGAGCCATTACGAATGATTTTTAAAGATGAAGTAAGACGTGTTGGAGCTTCTATGGGAATTGATAAAGAATTATTAGGTAGACATCCTTTCCCTGGTCCAGGTTTAGCAATAAGAATCTTAGGAGATATTACGTCAGAAAAAGTTCGTATTTTGCAAGATGTTGATGCCATTTTTATAAATGGGTTAAAAGAATATGGATTGTATGATAAGGTTTGGCAAGCCGGTGCAATATTATTACCTGTTAACTCTGTTGGAGTAATGGGAGATGAAAGAACTTATGAAAAAGTAGTAGCTTTAAGAGCTGTTGAAAGTACTGATGGTATGACAGCAGATTGGGTAAATTTACCTTATGAGTTCTTACAAAACATATCGAATAAAATAATTAATAATGTTAAAGGTGTAAATAGAGTTGTTTACGATATTAGTTCTAAACCACCTGCAACAATAGAATGGGAATAATCGTACTAAGCAGTAATTGAATTATATGAATAAGATTAAATTTTGGACTTTTACTTTACTAGTAACTATACTGGTATCTTCTTGTAGTCAACAAAAAAGATACATCTCTTATAAAGTAAAAGAAGGGGAAACTATGCGAGATATCGCAAATCGTATCGATGTTAAAACGGAAGATTTGGTTCGTTTAAATCCCGATGTAGGTGAAACCCCATCAACAAATAGTGTTATTATTATACCAAATCCAGAGTATAAAAAATCAATTCCTTTAATACAAGAGCCAAAAGGTGATAAACAGTCTGAGGAAATTAAAGATGAAAACACTAATGAATCTTCTTCTGAAAATGAAGTTACTACTGAAGATGAGAACAATACCGTAAAACAACCAGATTCTACTCAAATTATTAGAACTGTAATAGAATACAAAAAGCATACGGTTAAACCAGGAGAAACTGTTTACAGAATTACAAAAGATTATAATCTATCGAAAGAAGAATTAATAAATCTTAATCCTCAATACCCTAGGCTAAAAGAAAATTATTTAGATGTTGGTCAGGTTTTAAAAGTAAAAGTAGCAGAGAAGAAAATCATTTACTTATCTAGAGAGGATGATTTAAAAAATCATATCACTCACACAGTTAAATCTAAAGAAACAGTTTATAGTTTAACAAGATTCTATAATATTACTAAAGAAGATTTAATGAATCTGAACCCTGAATACCCAGAAATTGAAGATAATAATTTACAAGTTGGTCAGGTATTAAGAATTCGAAACATTGCTGATAATTTAGAAACATATTCTTCTGAAATGTTTATAGATAGTATTGCTGAAATAGATGAAAACATAAAGTTAGCTTTACTTTTACCTTTTAGAGCGAAAGAATACGACAGTATTTCTTATGAAAATATTTTCGATACCTCTAAAGGGAAACGAGGGAATGCTAATTTGGCAAACTTAGTAACTGACTTTTATATGGGCTCTGAAATCGCTATAGATTCTATTAAGAGTTTAGGAATAAAAGTAGATGTTTCTGTTTTTGATACTGGAAATAGAGGAAAGAACATCAAAGGAATTTTAGAGAAAGAACTTTTAAACGATATGAATGCCATTATTGGTCCATTCTATTCAGACAAAGTTAAGGAAGTTGCTAAAGCATCAGATGCACCTGTAATTTTCCCTCATTTCTCAAGAAATCAAGATCAATTTTCTTCTTCAAAAATTGTAAAATCTGCTCCAGATAAAACTACAAGAAGTCAAGCTTTAGGTAATTATCTAAACAAAATATATGACGGAGAAAGTATTTTTATTGTTTCTGATGGAACTGAAGCTTCAGATGCTCAAGCTAAAGAAATAACTCAAGTATTGAAAAGTAACGATTCTATTGATAATGTTTTCGTTTTAAAACCTGAAGACAACTTTATAAAAAAGGAACGTTTTACGGATAAAATGAAACCAAATTCTCATAACTGGATTATTATCGCAACTGATCAAAGAGCTGTTGTTGCCAATGCAATAAATAGCATGGTCGTTCTTCCTGAAGGAATTTCTGCACAAGTTTTTGCGATTGATAAAAATAGTAGATCTTATGAAAATGTAGATAATAATACTTTAGCTAGAATCGGTTTTACATATGTAACTGATAGTTATGCTAACTACGAAGATGAAAACATGAAGAAATTTATTAGTAGCTATAAGGCCAAAAATAAAGACATTCCAACTGAATACGCTGTTCGTGGTTTCGATATTACTTTTGATGTTTTAATGCGTTTAGCTTCTGGAGAAAAACTTTTAGACACCTATAAACAAGGAGCTTCTATTCGTTTAGAAAATAAATTTGAATTTGATAAAAAGCTTTTTGGAAGTATTTATAATAAAGGGTTATTTATTGTTAAATATAATCCAGATCTAACCTTAGAAAGAATTAAATAAATATTATAAAAATTAAAAAGTTCAGAATATAAATTCTGAACTTTTTAATTTTTATAATAACTTAGATATTGATCTCTTGATTCTATCTCTATCCTTATCAGACAAATTCGAGCCAGAAGGAAGACATAAACCGTTATCAAATAAATTTTCCGATATCGTAGTTCCATAAAATTTACAATTCTTAAAAACAGGTTGCAAATGCATTGGCTTCCATAAAGGTCTAGATTCTACATTATCTTCTAACATTTTTAATCTTAAATCTTCTCTGGTAAAACCAACTTTATTTTTATCTACCAATATTGAAGATAACCAATGGTTAGAAAAATAATCTGAATTAGGCTCTGTAAAAACATCTACTCCATCTATATCTTTAAATAACTCTTTGTAAAAAGAATTATTATTTCTCCTAAGATTTATATGCTTATCTAAAACCTCCATTTGACCTCTTCCAATTCCAGCAGTAATATTACTCATTCTATAATTATAACCAATTTCTGAATGCTGATAATGCGGAGCATTATCTCTAGCTTGTGTAGCTAAAAAAATTGTTTTTTGTTTACTTTCCTCAGTTTTACAAATTAAAGCGCCTCCTCCAGAGGTTGTGATAATTTTATTTCCATTAAAAGAAAGTACTCCAAAATCTCCAAATGTACCACATTTTTGCCCTTTGTATGTAGAACCTAGAGCTTCAGCAGCATCTTCGATTAATTTTATATCGTAGGAATCTGCTATAGCTTTAATTTGATCAATTTTAGCTGGCATACCATACAAATGAACTACTATAATTGCTTTAGGTTTTTTTCCTTTTGCTATTCTATCTTCTACTGCCTGTTTTAATGAATTTGGACACATATTCCAAGTTTCCTTTTCACTATCAACAAAAACAGGAATAGCTCCCTGGTATACAATTGGATTAGCTGAAGCTGAAAAAGTCATACTTTGACAAATAACTTCATCTCCATGTGATACTCCTGATAATATTAATGCTAAATGCAAAGCAGAAGTACCAGAAGCCAAACAAGCTACTTTAGATTCTTCCTTAATATAACTTTCTAAATCTTTCTCAAAACCATTTACATTAGGACCTAGAGGAGCTACCCAATTCGTATCAAATGCTTCTTGAACATATTTTTGCTCTCCTCCTCCCATATGAGGAGATGATAACCAAATTTTATTTTCCATATTTTAAGCTCTATATAACGGGAAAAATGAACTGTCTTTTGAAATACCTTTTTCTTCGACTAATTCATCATACTTTTCTTTATTAACTATATATTTCCAAATTTTAAACTGAAACAATTCTTTAGAAAAACCTGATTTGAATCTAAACAATGGATCTTCATCACTACCTCCTACTCCACCTCCTAAATGTAAAAAATCAACATTTAACTCATTACCCAGTAATCTAGCTTCATCCAAAATCAATTTCATTGGTGTATCTCTAGCAAAAGCTTGTTTTGTTCCTGCTAAATGATACTGAATTATTTTATTTGTAATTGTAAAAATCGCTCCAGCAGTAGTTTCTCCTTCTTTTTTAGCTAACAACAATTTTGTCTCGAAACAATTATTATTAAGAAATTTATAGAAATATTCTCTTGGAAAAAAGTAGTAATCATTAGCTTCTACTTTTTTCATTGTTTCATAATAAATATCAATAAATTCGTCTTGTTCTTCTTTTGTAGTTGCTTCAACAACTTCAAAATTATTTTTCTTTAACTTATTAATTTCATATTTATTTGATTTTCTGTATTGTCTTCTTTGTTCTTCAGGACTTATTGTAAGGTTGATTGCTATCGTTTTATTTAAATTAACAACTTCACCTAACCCATTAATCAATTTATCATTTTCTAAAATTGGATGTAGTCTTGAAAAAACAGATATTATCTTTTTTTCATTAAAAAAATCATTTAATTTATTCTGAAAACTAGTTTTTAACTCTTCAGAAATAGTATTAATATCTAGGTTTGATATAGCACCTGCATAACCATAAACTGAAGTACAATCAAATAAATCTGTATCTGGTATTTGTCTTATGATTAGAGGTAAAGCTATAAAATCATTGCCTTCTGTATATACAAACAATATTGGTTCACCTTCTTTTTCTAATTTATTATAAGATAAAGTATGGTAAAAATCATACACACGTGATCGATTTACATACTCTTTCCAAGATTCATCTGTTGGTCTTATAATTTTTGTTTCTGACATTCTTGAATTGATTTTTTTAATTCTGTAGTTATATATATAATATCTTCTTCTGAATACCTATAATCTAAGTGTAAAAATAGAAATCTATTTTGATAATTAATATCAATATCTGTTTTCTGATTTGGCCACAAAATAGCAGGATATATATTAGATTGGATTAATTTTCTACGTACAAAATCCCTCTGAGTATTTGAGTCAAAAAGTAACAATAATCCTAATGAACTTTCTTTTACACTAAATAAATAACTTAAATAATTTTCGAGATGTTTTAATGCTAATTTAATATTTGATTCTTTCTTTTTTAATATTTTTTCAACATTTAATGTTTCTAAAATATTTTCTGCTAAAGAAGGTAGTTTATAATCTTTATAAAGTTTTATTAACTGTTCTTCTGCTTTAGAATAATAACTCCTATATAAATCTTTATTTAAAAATCTATTTTGTAAGTATTCATTTTTTAAGAACATACCTAATGTTTTGTTCTCTGCTGCTTGATCTGCTAGAATACTCCCCTTACCTTTTGGAAGTTTTAACTTATGTGGAGAATACAAAAAACCACCTAATGGTATTGGTAATTGTTTTCTTAATGATCCAAAAACATAATCTGACCTACTCTCCTTAACTCCTTGAATACAATGAGTTAAATCATCTACGACAACAATTTTTTTAAATATTTCAGTATTATTTTTTTTTACACCAAAATAATTGACATTGATAAAGACACTTGTTTTATTATCCTCAAAAAAATCATAGTTTAGTAATAAATCATCAGGATTTGACTGAAAAACAACTATTTCAATATTTAACTCTGATAAACTTTCAATTACATCTTGGCAATAATAAGAAGGGATGTAAACTTTTGTCCACCCATAATTTTCTACTCCATACTTTATTAAAGCATACAAAGCAGATCTTCCTGATAGAAAAAAAGAAAAATCTTTGTTATCGAAAAAAAAGTTCTGCTTTTTATTTAAAATAAATTCTTTATTACAAGAATGGAAATCAGAACCAAATTCTTTATTTATCATTTTTCTTCTCTGGATTAAAATAATTTTTACTTAATCCTTTACTTATACCTATATCATCAACTTCAGACATTGGCCTACCTAACTGGATATCGCTAGACTTAAAAACTTTCAGAAAAGTTTTCCATAATATTTTAATATCTAGAAATAAAGACTGTTTATTAACATATTCTACATCTAGATTGAATCTTTCACTAAACTTAAGATTATTCCTTCCTGAAACTTGTGCTAAACCTGTAATACCTGGTTTTACATTATGCCTTTGGATATGGTAATCGTTATAATAAGGTAAATACTCAATTAAAAGTGGTCTTGGACCTACAAAACTCATATCTCCTTTAATTACATTAAAAACTTGAGGTAATTCATCTAGTGATGCCTTTCTAATAAACTTACCAAAAGGAGTCAACCTTTCCGTATCATTTAAAAGCACCCCATCTTTACCCTTTTTATCATTCATAGATTTGAACTTTATCAACTTAAAAATTTGATTATTAAACCCAACTCTTTTTTGTGTAAAAAAAGGTTTTCCAGAATTTAAAAAAGAAAGCATTAATGTTATAACTATGTAAAAGGGTAATAAAATGATTAACACAAAAAATGCTAGAAATAAATCTAATAACCTTTTAAAAAATATTCTATACATTGTTTGTGTTTATAAGTTTTTAGCAAATTTAGCTGGATTACCCATTACAACTTGGTTATCTTGAATGCTTTTAATTACGTTACTTCCCATAGCAACCATAATATTATCTCCAACTTCAATTTTATTATTTAATGAAGAATTTAGTCCCATAAAAATGTAGCTTCCCATTTTGATATTACTACCAATTAAACTATGTGCTGCGAAAAAATTATGATTTCCCATAACAGTATCATGACCAAACAGACACATTGAGTTAAATGTATTATGGTTTCCCATTATTGTGTTAGAACTTATGACAGAACCTGCTTGAATAACATTTCCATACCCCATTTTAAAACTTCTACAAACAGTTACAGAAGGATGAATAAAATTACCATATCGTTCTAATGGTATTTTAAATTGAGGTAACCATGAAGCTCTTTCCATAAGTTTATCTGGTCGGTATAATTGGTAAATAAAAAATACATCATCATATTTTTCATATTTTTCATAAACTTCTCTTGTTTTACTTAAAACAGGAAAACCATTAATTTCTTTACCAAATGATTCGTCATCAAAAGCAAAACCAATAAACTCATCTTCATAATTATAATTATCAACTGCATCTTGTATTTGTTCAGCTATATTAACAGCTGTACCAATACCTCCTATAATAATTATTTTTTTACCCATTGTTTTGTTCTATTTTAAGTTGCTTTTTTAAAATTCTTTTAGCTTTTGCAACAAAGGGAGGTCCAATGAATTTACCTTTCATAATTGCTACACCCTGATTATTCTCTCTAGCTTCTTTATCTAATTTTAAAATTTCTCTAGAGTGGATTAATTCTTCCTCAGATGGTGAATAATATTTATGAACTAAATCTAGTTCGATTGGGTTTAATACTAACATTCCTTCAAAACCTAGATTTTTAGATACTTTTAAATTTACTTCTAAATCTTCTAGATCCTTTACTCTAACATGAACCGTATCAATTGGAATAATATCGTGTGCTCTCGCTGCCATTGCAATCATTGCTCTTGGAGTAAATAAGCTTTGATGCTCTTCATCATGTATTCCTTGTAGGTCTGTTATAAAATCTTCTGATCCATAAGCTATTCCAACGACTCTTTTAGAAGCACTACATATTTCTTGAACATTCATTACAGCTGAAGCTGTTTCTATTAAAGGAATGATTTTAAATGTACCTATTTCATACCCTTTTTCAAACTCTATTGTTTCTAATAACTTATCGAAAAAGTAAATATCTTCTCCTCTTTTGGCTTTAGGATACATAAAACCATCAATTTCAGGAACTGTCAATTGTAAAACATCCTTTAATAATTGACCACTTTCTCTATCGTTTATCCTAGGAAATATAGTACGACCTTCATATTTTTTTTCTTTAATCTTTGCTAAAAGCTTATCTCTAGCAATTTGTTTATTTCTTTCAGGTTGCACTGAATCTTCTATATCAAATAATAGAACATCTGCATTTACTTTTGAAGCACTTTCTAATAGTTTATCTGAATGAGCTGGAACAAACATCAAGCTTCTCATTAAATAATCTTTCATGAAATTTTTATTTCTTTGGAATTAAGACTTTTCTTCTAAAACTTAAAACAGGATCGTTATTTTGGTTATATGCAATAGTTTCTACGTAAACTATACCACGATCATTTTTTGATTTTGATTCTCTTTTATCTAATACTGTAGTCTTTGCAGATATAGTATCATTCACAAAAACAGGACCTAAATGATTCACACTTTCATACTCTAAATTGGCTATAGCTTTACCGCTAATATCTGGCACTGTCATACCTACAACTAAACTAAAAACTAAAGTTCCTACAACTAATATTTGTCCATGCTGATGATCTTTTACATGCTCTAAACTTAAATGAACTGGATGATGATTCATTGTAAGTAAACTAAAAAAGTTATTATCACTTTCGAAAATAGTTTTTGTTAATGAGTGCTCAATTGTTTCTCCGACATTAAAATCTTCAAAATAATTCCCCAAATTACTTGCTTTCATAATATCTTAAAATTTTATTCATTTTTTTTAAATGTGGTCTCTCTATAATTTGTCCATCAATAACTGTTGGAGAAAATTCTTTTTCATTTAAAACCTTATTTAATTCTTCTTTTATTCTTTTTGCCCATACAAAATCTTCTTCTGAATATAAATTGAGTTCTTTTAACATGGATAATTGCCATGGATGGATATAAAATTTTGCATCGTAACCTTTTCTTACTCCGTCTAAAATTTCATTCTTAAACTCAATTTCATTTTTAAGCTCCATAGAAGCAATATCGATAGCTAAAACATCAATTGATCTAGCATAAATTAATAATTGCTGTCTTAAAAACTCTAAATTTTGTAAATCGTGTACACCACCTATTTCTCCCATTAAATCATGACTACCTATACATACGCCTGTAAAGAAATCTTTATACTTAAATAAAATGTCTTTAACATCTATAAAAAGATTCGATGTTTCTATTAAAAGAATGATATTTATCTCATCACTATTTAAACCTTTTATAGTCTTCTTAAAATCTTTTTTATTTTCAATTTTAGGGAAAATGAATTTATTAAAACCCGAAGTAATCAATTTACTTAATAAAGTTAAATCTAATTTTTCCTTATCGTTATATAATGGAACTCTTATATAGAAATCTTTTAAAGATTCATCATTAATTAATTTTTCTAACAATTCTAGTCTTTCAGAAAATTTAACTGCATCTTCTAAATCGATTATAATTTCTGAGACACCAAGTTTAATAATGTCTTTAATCTTATGTAATCGTGTCCCTGGAACAAAAAAATAACTATCCAATTTAACTTATTTTAGAAATAACATTAACAAATTTAGCACACAAAATACTTTTATCATACTCATTTTCTGCCAATTTCCTAGAGTTTTCACCCATTAACTTCATTTTTTCTGGTTCATTTTGAAGTTCTTTTATAATGGTAACTAACTCACTAGGCTCTTTAGGATTAGAATAATAACCACATTTATATTTTTCTACCAAATCTTTAGTCCAACCAGCTGAATTTACTATTAAGGGTTTTCCTGCTGATAAAGAATCAAATAATTTATTAGGTGAGTTTGTATATAAAATAGGTAAATCTAAAAAACTAACTAAAGATACGTCACACAAATTCACGATCTCAGAAGTTTCTTGCATTGCATATCTTCCTAAAAAATGTACATTATTAAGGTTATTGTTTTTACATTTATTTTTCATGGCCTCTTCTGTAGATCCTCCTCCTATAAAAATAAACTCTATTGAATCATCATCTTTTAATAAAGTAGCTGATTCTATTATAGTGTCAATTCCATTTGCGATACCTAAGGCTCCAAAGTGTATTAATTTAAAAGAGTCTTTTTTTAACCCTAATTTTTCAACTAATTCGATGTTTTTAGATCTAGGATAGAAAGCATCTATTTTTGCCATATTAGGAATCATAGATACTTTTTCTTGCTTTTCATATTTTAAAACTCCTTTTTCCATTCCTGGTGAAAGAGCTATAATGTGTTTTGCATTCTTATAAATTGTTTTTTCAAACCAGATTGCCAAATTCCTAACAAGATTATTTTTTAAAGCTCCCATTTGAATTGGTACTTCTGGCCACAAATCTCTTACCTCAAAAAGATATGGTACTCGTTTTATCTTCTTTAAAACTAAAGCAGGAAAACCTATAGTTAAAGGAGTTGAAGTAGCTACAACCAAATCTACTTTTTTTTCACGTAATGAGTAGTATGATGATTTAATCATAAAACTAAAAAAAGAAATTAACCTTTGAAAAATAGACATTTTCTGATTATACGGTACTCTTAAATAAATAACATTAATGCCATCTATTATTTTTCTTTCTATCTTATTTTTAATGGTACTACTCGTAGTTAACATAGTTACTGAGTGACCTTCTTTTATCAATTCTTGAGCGATCCAATAAGATCTAGTTCCTCCCGGTTCTAGAGGAGTTCTAAAGTATTGATGTATATATAATATCTTCATTATTTATGATTCTATTTTATTTCTTTGAAAAGAAATAATTAAAAAATTTAATATAAGATTGATCTGAGTAATCTCTCATTTGTTTATTATTAATATCCATACTACCATCTTCATAATGCTTTATTTTAACTTTATGTGGTATGTATTTTATAGCTATAGAATTTTCGTAAGCTTTTCTTGCCAAAAATTGTTCTTCTTGAAATAAAAACATTTCATTATAAAAAACAGGATTAATTTTCTCTACTGCTTTTTTCCCAAAAATGATAAAAGCTCCATGACAACTGTAAGTATTATAACTTGATTTCTTAATTACTTTAGTATAAAAAT
This sequence comes from uncultured Tenacibaculum sp., assembly GCF_947502995.1. Lineage (GTDB taxonomy): Bacteria > Bacteroidota > Bacteroidia > Flavobacteriales > Flavobacteriaceae > Polaribacter. Next base: position 146,278 of record NZ_CANNBW010000005.1, read on the forward strand.
TAAGTAAACGCCTAACGATACCGTTTGCAATATAAATTAAGCGTCTTAAAGTCATTTTATCATTGACAATAGCTTTATAAAAAAGCTTTCTCGTTGTTAGTGAAAAAGTATGGATGTATGGATTTTGATCTTTATCTGTTAAAGTTAAAATTTTAGGTCCATAAATATTTTCTCTAGATGCATTTAATAAAAAATCTGTATCCATTTTTTGAATAAGAACATCAGAGTTACATACAATAAGGTATTCAAAATTATAATTTTTAAGAGCAAAATCTATACCTACATTATTTCCATAACTATATCCTAAATTTTCAACATTAATAAAATCTGCTTTGTTAGATAAAGCGATTTGATTGAATACTTCTTTTGACTCTTCATCGTAAAAGCTGTTAACAATAATCACCTTACTATTTTCTAGCTTATTTTCTTTAAAAAAATTTTCTAAGTCTAAGGTATTTCTGTAGGTTAAAACTACATAAACAAAATTATATGATTTATTCATTAACAAGTTTTATTTTTTTCCAAATTAAAAATGATATTAGTCCTAAACTAACGTAAATTATATTATAAAAGATAGCTGCTTGAATTATAGATTCAGAAAAATAAATTAAGGTAATTCCTAAACAACAAGAAAAAGCAACTGTATAAGTATTGTATGGTTTTTTAGTAACAGCATCTATAGGGTTTCTGAGTAATAGATAAAGTGAATTAGGTAAAATTGATAATACAATTAGATTCACTATATTTTCTGCAGGAATAAACTCTGCACTAAAGAATAATTTCAATAATAACTCGTTGAAAATAAAAATAAAAGCCACTACAATAACAGAAATAATCAAATACATGTATAAAAACTTTCGTATCAAATAATCTACTTGAGAGTATTCTTTATCTTTATAACTTTTACTGACTTTTGGTAATAATATGATTCCTATATAAGAAAAAATCGGATTGATTAAGGCTTTTAAAGTAATTCCAGCAGCAAAAAAACCTCCCCATTTATTTCCAAATTTATTATTTATTATAATGAGAGGGATTGCATTTAGAGAAAACAGAAAAAAATCTCCTATAAGTCTACTATAACCATAAGACCATAATTCTTTTATATTAGGTTTTATTGTTTTACTTTTCCATACACTTATTATGTTTCTATTTTTTAAAAGTTCTATTACAATTTGTGTTATAACAAAAATAGAGATTGAAATTATACTCCATAGAAAAAACTCTTGTAAACTATCGGTAAAAAAGAAAACCACTGTTAATACAATTAACTGAACAGACAATTGACTTAGGTTAAAATAAATTATCCTATCCATACCTCTTAAATATGCATATGAAAAGGAAACAAGAGCTATTATAAAACTATAAAAGAAACAAAGAAGAATTAAATTGTTATTTGTTCCGAAAACAAGCTCTTCTAAAAAAGATTCAAAAGATATAACAATTAAACCTAGCAAAGCTGCCAAAACCAGAACAATATAAAAAGCAGAAAAAGCTAATGAAAGTTTATCTTTTTTCTTGTCCGTTTGCGGTAAATATTTGGGTATCGCTATTCCCATTCCACCTAATATTATGAAACTAATAACGCCTGAAGTTTTTTTAAAAACACTATAAATACTATAAGTTTCTACCCCAAAATTTAAACTAATCAGTTTATTAATTACTAAACCAATAAACATGACTGAAACTTGTATTGATATTGAAAATATTAATTCTTTTTTTAAACTCCCTATCATTTAGTTTGAGTTATTTTTTTTATCGATAAAAATTTTGTTAGAAATAATAATAATGAGAAACTTAGGATAAAACTCATGTATGCAAATATTGAAGACAAATATGAGTTCAACACAAAAAATACTAAAGCACTTAAAACACTTAAAGCTAGGTTAGGAAAATGTACTGATAATGATCTTATTTTTCCAAAAATAAATCCTAGACAAAATAGAAATAATATGGAACCTAAAATTCCAAAATCTTGGATTAAATATCTATAGATTGTATAAATATTTGTACCATAAATCCTTCCATTAGATTTAAAATAATGGAAATCTGTAAAAATTCCTACTTCTCTCTTTACAATTCCTAGAGTATTAAAAACTCCAAAAAAAGTTTTAACTCCTAATTCATACTCTCTATCTACTGTTTCTATATTTTCTAACAACCAAATATCTAAAGCTGGTACATGAGCAACATAACTTGACATTTTATAATTTGCTGATCTTACAGCACTTTGGTTTAACGCTCCCATTCTTGCTGCAAATGAAAAAATAAAAAGACTATAAAAAAGAAACACAAAGGTTAAAACAGAAACATAGACCTTCTTTTTGAATTTCGGCAACCTTCTCTCAAAAACTAAATTAGCGACTAAAAAAGAACTTACTAAAATTAAAACGCAAGCAATAAATACCAATTTAGTGTTTTGTGTTAATAACACAATTAGAGAAGGTAATAGAGATAAAAATAAAAGCTTTCGTTTTCTTACAAGAAAAAAATAAACTCCAGAAAAAAGAGGTAATAAATAAACAAATATTAAAAAAATTTGTGCTATTAAAGTTCTTTTTATTTCCCCTGAATACCTAGCTACTGCTAATTCATTATTAGTAGATAATAAACCTTGTAAAGAAAATAATCTACTTAGTGATATACCATTATTAATTAAATTAAAAATTGGATATAAGAAAGCTAAGGAAAAAATAATTAAAAATATTTTTTTAGCTCTCAATTTTCTGAAACTATAAAAAGATTCTTGAGTTGATTTTGGTACTTTTAATGCTTTTGAATTTAATGAGAAAAACTCTCCTAAGAATATAAAAAGACTACTTCCTAGTAATAATAAATATAGTTCTATCGAAAGTTTATATCCTGAAAAAAAAAAGTTTGAAAAAACTATGTTACCAAACCAAAAAAGAGAAAATATAAAACTAATAGTATACTTATTTCTTTTTTTAAATAAAGAATAAGTTATAAAACTATAAATTATTAGTATTAAGAAATTAATCATTTTACTCTTTTTAAATAACTTCCGTAACCACTTTTACATAATGGTTCTGCTATTAAATCTAATTGCTCTTTTGATATATATCCCATTCTATAAGCAACCTCTTCTATTGCACCTATTTTCAATCCTTGTCTTTCCTCAATTACTTGAACAAATTGACCTGCCTGCATTAATGATGTAAAAGTACCTGTATCTAACCAAGCTGTTCCTCTATCAAACACCCCTACCTTTAATTTACCTCTTTTTAAATACTCCTTATTAACATCTGTAATTTCGTATTCACCTCTTGCAGATGGTTGTATATTTTTAGCTATTTCTACAACATCGTTATCATAAAAGTATAACCCTGGAACTGCATAATTTGATTTAGGTTTTTCTGGTTTTTCTTCTATTGAAATCACGTTATTATCATCATCAAAATCTACCACACCATATCTTTCAGGATCATGAACTTGATACGCAAAAATAACTCCACCCTCTTCTTTCGTTGAATTTTGAAGTAACTTAGACATACCACTCCCATAAAAAATATTATCACCTAAAACCAAAGCCACTTTATCATCTCCGATAAACTCTTCACCAATAACAAATGCTTGAGCTAAACCATTTGGTTTTTCTTGAACTGCATAAGAAAATTTACACCCAATTTTACTTCCATCTCCTAATAATCTTTCAAAATTAGGTAAATCATGTGGTGTAGAAATAATTAAAATCTCTTTAATCCCTGCTAGCATTAACGTAGATAAAGGATAATATATCATTGGTTTATCATAAACAGGCATTAACTGCTTACTTACTGCTAAAGTTAAAGGGTGAAGTCTTGTACCAGAACCTCCTGCCAAAATTATTCCTTTCATTTTATATATTTTTATTGAGCATTTGTTTCAAACTATAGTCCCATTTTGGAACTTCCAAACCAAATGTTTCTTTTATTTTGGTTTTGTCTAGTAAAGAGAAACTAGGACGCTTAGCTTTAGTTGGAAAATCTTTAGTTAAAATCTTATTCACTTTACAGTCGAATTTCATAATTTTCTGTATTTCTACAGCAAAATCGTACCAAGATATTTGCCCTTCATTAGAGTAGTTATAAATCCCAGTTTTCCAATTATTAGAAGCTATAATTTGTAAGACAGCTTTAGCTAAATCTTTAGCATATGTAGAACTACCTATTTGATCAGAAACTACAGAGATTTCATCTCTATTCTCCATAAGTTTACACATTGTTTTCACAAAATTATTCCCATAACGAGAGTAAACCCAAGATGTTCTAAAAATCATATACTCATTGCAGTTCTGTGTTACTTTTTTCTCACCTGCTAACTTTGAGGCTCCATAAGTGTTAATTGGGTTTGTTACATCATTTTCCTTGACTGGAGAACTACTTGTTCCATCAAAAACATAATCTGTTGAAATGTGAATTAATCGAGATTTATTTAATGTACACCACTTACTAATAATATCTACAGCTTCGTCATTTATTAAAAATGCAGTTTCTTTTTCATCTTCAGCTTTATCAACTGCTGTGTAAGCTGCAGCGTTAATTATGTAGTTTGGCTGTTCTTTGCTTAACACTTTCAATATTGAATCTGGATCATTCAGAGGCATTGAACTTCTATTTACAAATACAAATTCAAAATTATCAAACTCCTTCTCTAAATCTCTCAATTCTGAGCCTAACTGTCCATTGCTACCTGTTACCAGTATTTTATTTTCTGAAGATCTCATTAAAATTAGGCAAAATTAAATCTTTCTCTGATACCTTTATATTTTCTTTATCTAACCCCCAATTAATATTTAAAAAAGGATCATCGTATCTAACACCTTGCTCATATTCTTTGTTATAATAATTATCACATTTATAAAAAAACACAGCTTCTTCTGAAAGAACAGAAAATCCATGCAAAAAACCTCTAGGAACAAAAAGTTGCAAATTGTTTTCTGCAGATAATTTAACAGCAACATGTTTTCCGAAAGTTGAAGAATTTGGTCTAGCATCAACTGCTACATCGATTACTTCTCCTTTTAAAACTCTCACTAATTTAGCTTGTGCGTATTGTCCTTTCTGAGCATGTAATCCTCTTACTACACCTTTGTATGAAAAAGATTGATTGTCTTGAACAAAATTAACATCCAGATTAGTGATATCTTTAAATATTTTATTATTAAAACTTTCAAAAAAATAACCTCTATCATCTTCAAACTTTTTAGGTTCTATTATATAACAACCTTCCAAATGAGTTTCTTCTATTTTCATAGTATTTATTTTCTATATTGAGCTTTGTAATATTCTTGGTAATCTCCAGAAGTTATATTATTTAACCATTGTTGATTATCCATATACCATGCAATAGTTTTAGCTAAACCTTCTTTAAATGTAACAGAAGGTTCCCAACCTAATTCTTTATTTATTTTTGATGCATCTATAGCATACCTTAAATCATGTCCTGGTCTGTCTTTAACAAATGTTATTAATTTCTCACTTTCACCTTCATCTCTTCCTAAAACTTCATCCATTTGCTTGCACAATTCTTTTACAAGATCGATATTTTTCCATTCATTAAAACCTCCAATATTATATGTTTCGGCATTTTTTCCTTCATGAAAAACTAAATCTATGGCTCTAGCATGGTCTATAACATATAGCCAATCTCTTGTAAACTTTCCATCTCCATAAATAGGTAAACTTTTTCTATTAATAATATTATTAATACAAAGTGGTATTAATTTCTCAGGAAAATGATTAGGCCCGTAATTATTGGAACAATTAGTAATTACAAAAGGTAAATTATAAGTCTCTCCATAAGCTCTTACGAAGTGATCTGAGCTTGCTTTTGATGCAGAATATGGAGAATTTGGACTGTATGAAGTTTCTTCTGTAAAAAATCCTTCGTCACCCAAAGCACCATAAACTTCATCTGTACTTATATGATAAAACCTTTTACCTGTAAAGTCTGCCTTATGAGTATTTTTAAAAGCATTAAGTAAATTTAATGTCCCTAAAATATTAGTCTTCGCAAAAGATAAAGGATCAAGAATAGAACGATCTACGTGTGACTCTGCTGCTAGGTGAATTACTCCTTCAAATTTATGAACTTCAAAAAGTTCATTTATTCCATTCTCATTAGTTAAATCCTCTTTTATAAAAGTATAATTGGATTTATTTTCTATATCCTGTAAATTCTCTAAATTACCAGCGTAGGTTAACGCATCAAGATTGAAAATATGATAATTTTCATATTTGTTCACTAATAGTCTTACTACATGAGATCCTATAAAACCAGCTCCTCCTGTAACTAATATTTTCTTCATTTTTTGATTGTTTTGAAACGAATTATTTTCCTATTCTAAAATATTCAAATCCCTTTTCCTCTAAGTTATAGGCCATATACTGATTTCTTCCATCAAATATAATTGGCTGATTTAATTCTTTTTTTATCTCCTCAAAATCAGGAGATCTAAACTCCTTCCATTCAGTTAATAAGATTAAAGATTCTGCTTCATTTAAAACATCATATTTTCTTTGAAAATATTCTACATTCTCTATTCCTTTTAGGTAAAAATGTCGTGCTTCGTCCATAGCTTTTGGGTCATAAGCTTTTACTTTAGCTCCTCTACTAACTAATTCTTTAATTATATAAATCGATGGAGCTTCACGCATATCATCAGTCCCAGGCTTAAAAGAAAGCCCCCATATAGCAAATGTTTTCCCCGTTAAATCTTCTCCGTGACGCTTTACTATTTTTTCAGCTATAACAAATTTTTGCCTATTATTAACTTCCTCAACAGATTCTATAAGTTGAGCTTTATAATTATGCTCTTCTGCTATCTTCTTTAAAGCTTTTACATCTTTTGGAAAACAAGAACCTCCGTAACCACAACCTGGATAAATGAAACTATATCCAATTCTAGCGTCAGAACCAATTCCTAATCTTACATTATCTACGTCTGCTCCTACTCTTTCACAAATATTAGCTATTTCATTCATAAATGAAATCTTAGTCGCTAACATAGCATTGGCTGCATACTTAGTCATTTCAGCAGAGCGAACATCCATAGTTACAAAACGATCATGCGTTCTAAAGAAAGGACTATATAACTCTTTCATTTTTTTAAAAGCTATATCTGATTGAGCTCCTATAACAACTCTATCTGGTTTCATAAAATCATTAATCGCATCCCCTTCTTTTAAGAACTCTGGATTTGAAACGACATCAAAACTTATATCTAAACCTCTTTTATCTAACTCTTTTGCTATTGTTTCTTTTACTTTATCAGCAGTTCCTACAGGCACTGTAGATTTATCTACAACAATTAGAGATTTTGTCATTTTCTCTCCAATTTCTCTTGCTACAGACAACACATACTGTAAATCTGCTGAACCATCATCTCCCATAGGTGTACCTACAGCTATAAAAACTACTTCAGCATCTTTAATTGATTCTTCGAGATTTGTAGTAAAGAAGAGTGTCTTTTTTTCTACATTTTTAAGAACCATTTTTTCCAAACCTGGTTCATAAATTGGAATTATTCCTTCGTGAAGTTTATTTATTTTATCTTGGTCTATATCTACACAGGTAACTTTATTACCCATTTCTGAAAAACAAGTTCCAGACACTAGTCCTACATAACCTGTTCCAATTACAGCAATATTCATATATTATTTATCCTTATCTTTTAAACTCTCTTTCTCAGCTACTTCCTTTCTTAAACCACTACTTGAAAAGCGATGTTCTCGTTTATTAAAATATAACTTGATTCCTTTTTTCTCACAATAATCTCTTCCAGTAAACATTTTGCTAGCATATTCATCCCCTATAATTCGAACATCTATATGAAATGAACGTAAGACATCCTCTAGATCTTGCTCAGTAGCATAAGGAACTATCTCATCGACGTATTTACATCCTTTAAGTTGAATATATCGTTCTACTACAGATTGTACTGGTTTGTTTTTTTCTGGCCTATCTAATGTAGGATCAGTTTGGAGTCCACAGATTAAGTAATCGCATTGACGTTTAGCTTCTTCTAACATTTTTATATGACCTGCATGAAGCAAATCAAATGCACTAAAGGTTATACCTACTTTCATAATTTCTGTTTCTTTTAATGAACAAATATATTAAGTTAATTTATTTTGAAAAGCCTTTTTCAATTTTATTAACGATTAATTGACCTATTCATAATTAATTATCTATAGTGTTTTATCTTTTTGACTTGTTTTTAAACTGTTTTTAACATCATAAACAACAGCTTTATTTTTCTTTAAAACTTCAAAATCTATATTCATAAACTCCTTATGGGCTACAGTTAAAACTATAGCATCATATTTCTCTTTGGGTAATTTTTGTACTGATTTCAATCCATATTCAACAAACACTTCTTCTTCATTTGCCCAAGGATCATAAATATCCACATTCAACCCATAATCTTTTAAAGCATGTACAACATCAACTACTCTAGTGTTTCTTACATCTGGACAGTTCTCTTTAAATGTTACACCTAAAATTAAAACTTTAGCATCTTTAATCCTAAGATCATTTCCTATCATTAATTTGATAACTTCAGAGGCTACATATTCCCCCATACTATCATTTAACCTTCTTCCTGCTAAAATAATTTCAGGATGATATCCAAACTCTTGAGCTTTTTGAGCTAAATAATACGGATCGACACCAATACAATGTCCCCCTACCAAACCTGGTTTAAATGGCAAAAAATTCCATTTAGTCCCTGCAGCCTCTAAGACATCATGAGTATTTATCCCCATTAAATTAAATATCTTGGCTAATTCATTAACAAAAGCAATATTTATATCTCTTTGAGAATTCTCTATAACCTTTGCTGCTTCAGCTACTTTAATTGTTGGAGCTAAATGTGTTCCTGCAGAAATCACTGACTTGTAAAGATCATCCACTACTTTTCCTATTTCAGGAGTTGAACCAGAAGTAACTTTTAATATCTTATCTACCGTATGTAATTTATCACCCGGGTTTATTCTTTCTGGTGAATATCCCACAAAGAAATCTTTATTGAATTTCATACCAGAAACTTTCTCTAAAACAGGTACACAATCCTCCTCAGTAGCTCCTGGATAGACTGTAGATTCATAAATTACTATATCGTCTTTCTTTAAAACTTCACCAACTGTTTCACTAGCTTTAATCAAAGGTGTTAAAACTGGACGATTATTTTTATCTGTTGGTGTAGGAACTGTAACCACAAAAATGGTACAATCTTTTAAGTCGTTTATATTAAAAGAACAATACAGACCATTTGAATTAGTATTTTCATCAACTATAACAGAATTCAACACTTCGTTATCGACTTCTAAAGTTGAATCCACACCCGATTTTAATTCCGCTATTCTTTCTTTATTTATATCAAATCCAACAACTGAATATTTAGTAGCGAATAACCTAGCTAAAGGCAAACCTACATATCCTAATCCTATAATTCCTATTTTTGGTTGACTCATTACTTTATAAATTTTCCCAATACCATTTTACAGATTCTTTTAACCCCTCTTGAAGCGAGAACTTTGGATCATAACCTAACAACTCTCGACCTTTATCTATATTCGCCAAAGAATGAGGGATATCTCCCTGCCTATTAGGACCATGTTTTACTTCTACATTCTCGATTGACTTATCAAAAACTGACAAATACTCTTTTAAATACCCTACTAGATCAAGTAATGTATTCCTCTCTCCAAAAGCTACATTATAAACTGTATTTACAGCTTCTTGTTTATTTGAAACTAGAGATAAAAGATTTGCTTCTATAACGTTATCAATATAAGTAAAATCTCTAGAGTAAGAACCATCCCCATTAATAACAGGAGATTCATTATCCATCAATAATTTAACAAACTTAGGTATTACAGCAGCATAAGCTCCATTAGGATCTTGTCTTCTTCCGAAGACATTAAAATACCTTAAACCAATAGTTTCTATACCATATGTTTTTGAAAAAACATCAGCATACAATTCATTCACATATTTTGTGATCGCATAAGGAGATAATGGTTTACCTATTTTATCTTCAACTTTAGGTAAAGCTTCAGAGTCACCATAAGTGGATGAACTAGCCGCATAAACAAAACGCTTAACACCTGCATCCCTAGAAGCCACTAACATATTTAAAAAACCCCCTACATTTACATCATTAGAAGTAATAGGATCTTTTATCGATCTTGGAACCGAACCTAAAGCCGCTTGATGCAAAACATAATCGACTCCTTTTACAGCTTTATTACAATCTTCTAAATTTCTAATATCTCCTTCTATGAGCGTAAATTTAGTATGGCTTAATAAGTGCTCTATATTACTTTTTTTACCTGTTGCAAAATTATCTAGACAAACTACTTCGTTATCTAATTCAATAAGTTTATCACACAAGTTAGAACCTATAAAACCTGCTCCACCAGTAACTAATATTTTTTTATTTTGAATTGTACTTGAATTTATTTCCAAAACTATATTAATTTAATTCTCTTTATTTACACAAATAAGGATGTTTAAATCCTTTATTTATAATTTTCGTATTTCTGATATTATAAACGGTTTCTATTGAAGCTCTAGCTTCTTGCAAAGAAAACCCTCTCCCTCTTAAAATCTCCTGATATGTTTTAGTATGAAGATCTGTAAACCCATCACTAAACTCAAGCTCCTCTCCATCAACAACAATAGACCTATAAGTTCTCTTCCCTGTTGTAATGATTTCATTTGACAAATCACCTTCATCAATAGATAAAAACCATCTTACCCTTGCATTTTCGAGTTCCAAGTAACCACTAGCTTTATTAAACTCTCTTAAATACACATGGCTTTCTTGCTCTTTACCAAAAATCCAAGTTAACATATCAAAAAAATGTATTCCGATGTTGGTAATTATTCCTCCTGATTTACTTTCATCTCCTTTCCAGGAAATTCCATACCAATTTCCTCTAGAAGTTATATAAGTTAGATCTATTTCGTATTTACTCGTCTTTTTTTGATTTATAATTTTATTCTTAAGTGCTATTACACTAGAATGCAATCTTAATTGTAAAACAGCATTAATACTATTCTCTCCCTCAGCCTCAATAGCCTCTAAAGCGTCAATATTCCATGGATTTAACACTAAAGGTTTTTCACATATAGCATCAGCCCCTCTTCTCAAAGCCATTCTAATATGCGAATCATGAAGATAATTCGGAGTACATACACTCACATAATCTAATTGAACGTTTTCTTGTCTCTTTAATCTTTCTATATAACGATCAAACCTTTCAAACTCAACAAAAAAATTTGATTTAGGAAAATAACTATCTAAAATACCAACACTATCATTTTTATCTAATGACGCTACTAGATTATTTCCTGTATCTTTAATTGCTCTTAAATGCCTTTCTGCAATATAACCAGCAACACCTATAACTGCAAAGTTTTTCATTTAGCTTCTATTCGCAAACATTAATTTACCTTCTCGACATTTTCATTAATCAATCTATACAATTGACCGCTTTCTTTACAAACAGCCAATCCCTCTTCATTAAATTCTAACTTATGACCGTATTCGCTTACCCAACCAATCTGATTCGAAGGATTACCAACCACCAACGCAAAAGGCTTTATATTTTTTGTCACCACAGTTCCTGCCCCTACAAATGCATATTCTCCTATAGTATTCCCACAAATTATTGTTGCATTCGCACCAATTGTCGCTCCTTTCCTCACCAAAGTTTCTTTGAACTCTGATTTTCTATTTATTGCACTCCTTGGGTTAACTACATTGGTAAAAACCATAGAAGGGCCAAGAAAAACATCATCTTCACAAACAACTCCTGTATATATAGAAACGTTATTTTGAACTTTCACATTATTTCCTAGAATCACTTTTGGTGAAACAACTACATTTTGTCCTAAATTACAAAACTCTCCGATTTTACTATCAGACATAACATGTGAGAAATGCCAAATTTTAGTCCCCTTTCCTATCTGAGAACCCTGATCAATTACAGCAGTTTCGTGAGCAAAATAATCTATTGAATTTTTCAAGAAAATTAAAACCGTTTGTTTGAATTAACAAACCTACAAAAAGCATATTTAATTCAGGGTAAGAAAACAAAAAACCTCAATCTATATAGATTGAGGTTTTACTTGTGGGCGAAGAGGGATTCGAACCCCCGACCCCTTGGGTGTAAACCAAGTGCTCTGAACCAACTGAGCTATTCGCCCTAATAACTTTTAGGTTTTGTGGGCGCGAAGGGATTCGAACCCCTGACCCCTTGGGTGTAAACCAAGTGCTCTGAACCAACTGAGCTACGCGCCCTAAATCGTTATTGCGGGTGCAAATATAACACTGTTTTTCATAATAGCAATGTTTTTTTTCATTTTTTTACTATAAAATTTCTGCCACAGTAAAAGTACTTCCACCTACATATATCAAATCTTTAACTGAAGACAAAATAAGAGACTCATTGTAAGCACTTTGAACAGAATTAAAAACCTCCCCTTCTAAATTATATTTTTTCGCTTCTTCACTTAATTTTTTTTCTGAAAGTCCTCTTGGAATATTCGGTTTACAAAAATAATATGTTGCTTGAGTAGGAAACATTGGTAAAATCTCTTCTAAATTTTTATCTGAAACAACTCCTAAAACAATATGTAATGTTCCATAATCTTCTTCTTGGAGTTGTTTTAACACATATTGAAGACCTTCTTTATTATGTGCAGTATCACAAATCACTTTTGGAGACTCTTGTAAAACCTGCCATCTTCCTTTTAGATTTGTGTTACAAACTACATTACTTAACCCTTTTTGTATATGTTCTTCATTTACTCTAAAACTAGAAAGTTTAGTAATTGCTGTAACTGCTGTTTTTATATTTTTCTTCTGATACGAACCTAGTAAATCGGTTTCAAAACTAATTCCTTTATTATCTGAAGCAAATACAATTTCAGAAGATAACTCTTGTACTTTATTGATAAAAACATTTTCTGTATCTTCATCTCGCTCTCCAATAACCACAGGAATTCCTTTTTTTATGATTCCTGCTTTCTCTACAGCTATTTTTTGAACAGTATCTCCTAAAATTTGCACATGATCTAATCCTATATTAGTTATTACAGAAACTTCAGGAGTTATAATATTTGTAGAATCTAAACGCCCACCTAGTCCAACTTCAACAACAGCAATATCAACATTTTCTTCAGAAAAATATTCGAAAGCCATTCCTACTGTCATTTCAAAAAAAGACAATTGATTTTCTTCAAAAAAACTTTTGTTCTTTGTTATAAAATCAACAACATTATGTTCTTGAATCTCTTTCCCGTTAATTCTAATTCTTTCAGTAAAACTTTTTAAATGAGGTGAAGTATATAATCCAACTTTATAACCCGCTTCCTGTAAAATTGAAGCAATCATGTGACTAGTAGATCCTTTTCCATTAGTTCCTCCTACATGAATCGACTTAAACTTATTTTCTGGATTACCTAAATGATTAGACAATTTAATAATGTTAGATAAATCTTCTTTATAGGCAGTTTTTCCCTGACTCTGATACATTGGTAATTGATTAAACATCCAATTTACCGTTTCTTCGTATGTCATATTAATTATAAACTACTTTGATAATGAGAATTTGTAAATAATGGTTCCTCTTTGTTTATTTGGAGCATTCCCATCTGGGTTCCATTTTGTTTTTAACGCTGCTTCTTTAGCTGCTTTAAATAAACATGGGGCAGAATTAGTTGTTCCTCTTGCTCCAGGTGAAGCTTTGATTACACTTCCATCTTTATTAACTTCTATACTTACCACTACAGTACCTTCTTCTTCACAATCTGGTTTTTGCACGGGTTTAGACAAAGCTTTTCTTCCTGTTAAATTATAATTACCTCCAGAACCTCCTTCAGCTTCTCCATAATATTTATTAGAATCAGGATCACCTTTTTTATCACCTTTTACTCCATTTTGAGCATCGTCTCCTTCTCCTTTTTTCACTTCTCCATCTGGTGAACTTCCTTTTAATAAACTATTTAAAGCATCTTTTGCAGCTTTAGATGGTTTTGGCTTTGGCTTCTCTTTAGTTTTTTCTTCTTTAACCTCCTTAACTTCTTTAACAGGTTCCTTTTTTTCTTCATTTTTTTCTACAACAGGAACGTCTTCTTTAGTTGTATCATCTGTTATTACCTCTTCAGCGACTTCTTCTTTAGGTTGCTCTTCAACTTTTTCGATTTGCTCTTCAACCTCTTCCTCTTGAACTTCTTCAGTTTTAGGTTGCGTAGCTTTTACTTTTTGAACAGGCTCTCCACTTCCAACATTAGAATCTCCATAATTAATAGACACTCCATATTCCACAGGAGGATCCATATAACACATACCAAAACCATACATCATTAGAAGTATTAATAGTAAAAGTATCGCTGTAATTATAGCTGACTTTCTTTTATGTATTGTATCAAATACTCGCATTTATCTTCCTTTAACAGCTAAGATCATCTTCAATTTATTCCTGTTTGCAATATCAATTACCTGCATTACATTTTTATATGGAACATTTTGATCTCCTCTGATTACAACCGTTTTTTCTTTATTTACACCTACTTTATTTAACAATTCTTGTTCCAAACTGTTTGAAGAAACTTTTGATTTATCTATATAAAAATCTGAATCTTTTGTAATAGTAACTGCTACTGAAGTTTGGTTTTCTGTTTTTCCACCTGCTTTTGGCAATAATACATCTATAGCACTTACAGTTACTAATGTAGACGTTAACATAAAAAATATTAACAGTAGAAAAACTATGTCTGTCATAGAAGACATATTAAAGTTTGGGTTTACTTTATTTCTTCCTCTTAAATTCATTACACTGGCTCATTTAATAAATCTAAAAACTCTACAGACTTAGCCTCCATTTGATACACAACTTTATCTGTTCTTACAACCAAATGATTATATGCTATATAAGCAACAATACCAACTATTAAACCTGCTACTGTAGTTGTCATGGCTGTATATAAACCATCTGATAACATTTTAATATCTATCTGACCTCCAGAATTTGCAATCTCATGTATTGCCACAATCATACCTATTACGGTTCCTAAGAAACCAATCATTGGAGCCGCACCAGCAATTGTTGCTAATACAGATACATTTTTTTCTAATTTATATACTTCTAACTTCCCTGCATTTTCGATTGCTGTATTAATATCATCTAAAGGTTTTCCTATTCTTGAAATCCCTTTTCCGACTAATCTAGAAGATGGTGTGTTTGTACTTTCGCATAATGCTTTAGCTGAATCTAGATTTCCATTTAAAACAAAATCTCTAATCTGATTCATGAAATTACTGTCTTCTTGAGAAGCTGATTTTATAGCAAAAAAACGTTCAAAATAAATATAAAGCGCAACGCCTAACAAGACAAAAAGAATGGCTATTATAATTTGACCTCCTAGTCCTCCATCTTTTATTAACTGAATAATTGATAATGTTTTTTCTTGTGATGCTTCTTCTAATACTTGCTCAGCAGCTTCCTGAATAAATAATAACATATACTATTCTTACTTTTTTAAATATTTAAACGAATTGTTTGTTTGAAAATTTCAACATAGGAACCTAAAAGTAAACGTATTATCTTTTTTTTAACTTTTGAAAAGAAAAACGACAGCAACTTTACACTTTTAAATCCACTTAATTTCAGTTATACAATCTCATGTACAACATAAACAAATATATTCATTATAGATTGAATAATATGCTGTCTCTTATGATGAAATTAAAATTTAACGACTAAACCATTTCGTTGTATAGTGAGATACTGTACCATTATCGAAATGTATATGAAGATACTTCTTCTTAAAAAGATTCGAATTATTAATTTTGTACACCCAAGTATTACCAAAGTGATTTTTATAGCATGAACCCATAATCTTTTCAACGGTTTTCTTACTTAGACTTAGTAAATCATCAAAATTATTTAAAAAAGAAAATGATTGATGCTCACATGAGTTTTTAAAACTATCTAAAATTTTCTCATATAAAACATCACTTCTAGTTTCCTCGGAAGAAACACCTCCAAACGTTCTTGAATTAAACGTTGTTTCTACTTCATGATTTATAACTACCTCTTCTTTAACATCTTTATTTCTCACTAAAATCTCACTCGCTAACTGTAAATAACATTGTGCTCCTACGCAAGTAGCATCAAACTCAATAACACTTTGACCAAAACTTGGTGCTTGAGTAATTTTAGAATTACGTTCTATCAACGTATTAAAAACAAGATCCTTGAAATAGCTACGTACATAATCAACAACCTTATTAGAAAGATTTAATCGTTTATCATACATTGTAAGTAAAAAACCTTCTATATGTAACTTTTCGTTCATTTTCTTTTGTACAAAACGTACAGTTTTCAAAAACTTATGTAAACCCTCTAATGCATAGTAATCACATTGAACAGGAATAAGAACGGCATCTGAAGTAGCTAATATTTCTAAGTTTTTCGCTTTAAAAAAAGGGACACAATCAATTAGAATATAATCGTAAGAATGTTTTATTTTATGTAATGCTTTTTGAAATTTTGATACTACGGAAGGCTTCTCAAAAAAGTTTAAATCTTCAAAAAAAGGAAATAAACAAACATTTGGAGCGTTTGTTTTTATGATGTTATTTTTAATAACTGATGTAAAATCCATATACTCGAGAGCTGGATTATTAAGTTGATCTGCTCCAAAACCAAAAGATACAGAAGCATTAGCTTGAGGATCTGTGTCAATTATCAAGACTTTTTTTTCTAAAACACCAAGTGCCGCAGACAAATTAACACAGGTTGTAGTTTTTCCTACGCCTCCTTTTTGGTTACAAATAGAAATTATTTTTCCCATGTTGAGTTGTTGATCTAAAAAAACTAAGCTAAAAAGAAATAGAATTTTATATAGTATTCAACAAAATGAGATTTTCCACATCAATTTTGAAGAGTTGAAAAAGGGGAGCACTTTATAAAACAAAACCTACCAATACTTATAAAAAGTAATGATAAACAATTCATTTTTAACTAAAACGTATTTAAAGGATTATATCTCATAAAGCTAAAAAAAAATCCTGAATTTAAAAAATTCAGGATTTTCTACAAATAATACTATTTTTCTTACAGCATAACCTTTACTAAAACATAACCTAATACACCTAAAACGATAGTATAAGGAAGTGCCATTTTCACCATCTTTCCGTAAGATAAATTAATCAACGGCGCTAAAGAAGATGTTAGTAAGAATAAGAAAGCTGCTTGTCCGTTTGGAGTAGCTACACTTGGTAAATTTGTTCCTGTATTAATTGCTACAGCTAATTTTTCGAAATGCTCTCTAGTGATTGCACCACTTTTAAAGGCATTTTCTACTTCTCCAATATATACTGTTGCTACAAAGACATTATCACTTATCGCTGATAAGAATCCGTTAGCGATATAAAATAATCCTGGTTGAGTTGCTGGATCTTGATCTAAAGCCCATTTAATAATTGGACTAAATAAATGCTGATCGTGAATCATTGCTACAATTACAAAGAATACTACTAGTAAACCTGTAAAAGGCAAAGCTTCTTCAAAAGCATGTCCTAATTTATGCTCATCGATAATTCCCATAAAAGCAGTTTGAACTATAATTAATGCTAACCCAATAAAACCTACTGGTGCAATATGTAAAGCCAAACCAGCTATTAATAAAATTGCAGAAACACCTTGAACAATTAAACCATATTTTTCACCATCTGTTCTCTTATTATCTTCTTCTACAGTGTAGCTTTCAATAATTTCTGCTGCAACTTTAGGTAGTTTTGCTCCAAAACCAAACCAACCTGTAGTTTCGAGTACAACTGTAGTTAACAAACCTGCCAATAACACAGGAATTGTTATAGGCGCCATTTGTATGAAAAAGTCTACAAAATTCCATCCTAATCTTTCTCCGATCAATAAATTCTGAGGCTCACCAACTAAAGTACAAACTCCTCCAAGAGCAGTACCAACAACACCGTGCATAATTAAACTTCTTAGGAAACTTCTAAATTGCTCTAATGTATCTCCACTTAATTCTTTTCTGTCTAATGTTCCATCTTTATCATAATCTGCCGAACTCGATGCAATCCTGTGGTAAACACCATAAAAACCTACAGCTACACTAATTAATACAGCAGTTACAGTTAAAGCATCTAAAAACGCTGATAATACTGCCGCTAGAAACACAAATAATAATGACAGAATTAACTTTGATTTAATTTTTGTAAACACCTTACTAAAAATATACATTAGTAAAGGCTTCATAAAGTAAATACCTGCCACCATAAACACTAAAAGCAAAACCACTTCTAAGTTTTGATCAACTTCATGATACGCACTTTTGGGTGTAGTTAAACCTAAAGCTAAGGCTTGTATTGCTAGCAACCCTCCTGATTGTAGAGGATAACATTTTAATGCCATTGCTAAAGTAAAAATGAATTCACCTATAAAAAGCCAAGCCACAATACTGTGCGCTAGATGATCTTCCATAAAAATTGGCAATAGGAAATACAAAACAGTATTTAAGACTAAAAAACCTACCATGGTTAATTTGAACCACTTTGGGCTATTTCCTAAAAAGTATTTTAACATAATTGTACTTATTTGATTAAATTAATTCCTTTAAGGCGATTTCAAACGCCGTTTCGCTAATATTTGTTTTAGAGGAATTATTAGCGTGTGCTTTTTCTAAAGCTTTTTTAATTATTTCTGATGTATCGTTAAAAATTGACTCATCGTCCATTGCAACTCTTTTTTCCATAAAGTAAGCAAACACTCTTGCCATTCCACAGTTTGAAATAAAATCTGGAATTAAACTTACTTTCTTGTCTGTATTCTCCATTATTGGTCCGAAGAAAATTTCTTTATCTGCAAACGGAACATTTGCACCACATGAAATAACTTCTAAACCAGTATTAATCATTTGATCAATTTGTTTTTGAGTAATTAATCTTGAAGCCGCACAAGGAGCAAAAATCTCACAAGGTAAATTCCATACTCTTGCATTCATTTCTTCAAAAGGAATCATGTTTTCAGCTACTAAAGTATTTCCATCTTTATTCAAGAATAATTCTTTAATTTCTTCAAACGTAAAACCTTCTTCATTAATTACACCTCCAGCTCTATCAATAATTCCAACTACTTTAGCTCCCATTTGTGCTAAATAATATGCCGCAGCTGATCCTACATTACCGAAGCCTTGTACTACAGCTCTCTTTCCTTGTATATCTCCTCCGTAAATATCATAATAATGCTTTACAGCTTCAGCTACACCGTAACCTGTAATCATATCAGCAACAGTATATTTCTTTGTGATATCTGGAGAGAAATCTTCACTTTCAATAACTTTAATTACACCGTGGCGTAACTGACCAATTCTATTGATTTTATCTGCTTCTGTTGGTTTAAAATGACCATTAAAAACTCCTTCTTGTGGGTGCCAAACACCACAATCTTCTGTAATAGGAATTACTTCGTGAATTTCATCTACATTTAAATCGCCACCTGTTCCGTAATAATTCTTTAATAATGGCGCTACAGCTTTATACCATCTTCTTAACACACCTTCTTTTCTAGGATCTCTAGGATCGAAGTTTATACCAGATTTTGCTCCTCCAATTGCTGGGCCAGAAACTGTAAATTTCACTTCCATTGTTTTAGCAAGTGACATTACTTCGTATTTATCTAATCCTTGGCGCATTCTTGTTCCTCCTCCTGCAGCTCCTCCTCTTAAAGAGTTAATTACAGTCCATCCTTCTGCTTCTGTCTCAGGATCTTTCCAGTTAAAAACTATTTCTGGTTGCTTTTCTTCGTATTTTTTTAATAATTCTTTCATGATTTAAATAATTAATAAGATTGTTGTTTGTTAAAGTTTCTTTTGTTCTATTATTAAATCATGTAAGCTAAAGTTGTGTCATCGTATTCTTTTTAAATTTTAGTTTAACTTATCTCGCAAACTTACCAAAAAAATAGATTTTTTTTAGCACAAATCTTTACACATTATTTATAAAAATATTCTAGTTATTAACACTTTCTAAAATAATTTTATCAAGTATTAAATACGGCAGCAATTTACTAAGGAAACTTTTAATACAAAAGTAGTTTCCATAGTTTCTTGCTCTTTTAACATTTTTTTAAACTGAAGAAAATTTCAATTAATTGGGAAAACAACACCCGAAGAGTGATCTTCACTCGCGCCAGTAACTGATTTTAAACAATTTACCTCTCCATTTAACTTTAACAAACCTAAAAAAGCAAAAATGAGTGCCTCCTTATATTCAATCAAGTTTTTTGATGCTAAGTGAATTTTTGTTTGTGTGATATTTTCAATTTCTTGAATTAAAAAAGTATTGTAAACACCTCCGCCTGTTATTAATACTCTATTTGAACTCTTAATAACTTTACTTATTTGTATCGCACTATGCTTTACAAATGTTTTTAAAATTGTAGGAATATCTTTTTCTAAATCATCGATTAATGGAAAAACTTTTTCTTGGACCCATTCTAAACCTAAAGATTTTGGCGGTATTTTTTTATAAAAGTCTAAAGCATTTAGTTTATTTAATAAATCTGAGTTTATTTTACCTTTTGATGCTATTTTACCATTATTATCATAATCGAAACCTAATTTTCTTACATAAAAATTAAGTACGATATTAACAGGACAAATATCAAAAGCTATTCTCTCTTTATCATTTTCAAAAGAAACATTTGCAAAACCACCTAAGTTCACACAAAAGTCATATTCATTAAATAGTAATTTGTCTCCAATAGGTACCAAAGGAGCGCCTTGTCCTCCTAGATTAACATCTTGTGTTCTAAAATCGTAAACGACCTGTATATTTGTTTCTTCAGCTATTTTTTCACCATTCCCAATCTGTAATGTTATTCCTTTATCTGGTTGATGAAAAACTGTATGACCGTGAGAAGCTATAAAATCTACAGTTTCAATATTAAACTTTTCTATAAATTCGTTTACACATTTCCCTAAGTAAACTCCATAATCATCATTAACTTCTTGAAGTTTTTTTTTATTTAATCTTATAGCATTTGACAAAATAGATTTCAAATTAGTATTGTATGCCTTAGTTTCAGCATGTATAATTTGAAAATCTTTGTAATCGAAGTTATTGAATTTCACATAAACTAAATCCAAACCGTCTAAGGAAGTCCCCGACATTAATCCTATTGCGTATCTAAACTCATTCTGCATAAGGTAAAAATATAAAAGCTATTGAAAAAATAATATTAAAAAGGTATCTTTGGGCTCGTTTTATACAAATTTAATATAACTATAACGATTTAGTATGGATTTTAATCTTACAGAGGAGCATTTAATGATTCGAGACGCAGCTCGTGATTTTGCTCAAAATGAATTATTACCAGGTGTTATTGAAAGAGATGAAAAACAACAATTTCCTGATGAATTAGTGAGAAAAATGGGTGAACTTGGCTTCATGGGAGTTATGGTTGATCCAAAATACGGAGGTAGTGGAATGGATACTATTTCTTATGTATTAATTATGGAAGAATTATCTAAAATAGATGCTTCTGCTTCTGTAATGGTTTCTGTTAATAATTCACTTGTTTGTTATGGTTTAGAAGCTTATGGTACTGAAGAACAAAAACAAAAATATTTAACAAAACTAGCTACTGGTGAACAAATTGGTGCTTTTTGTTTAAGTGAACCTGAAGCAGGTTCTGATGCTACTTCACAAGCAACAACTGCTGAAGATAAAGGTGATTATTATTTATTAAATGGAACTAAAAACTGGATTACTAACGGTGGACGTTCTGATGTGTATTTAGTGATCGCTCAAACTGATAGAGCTAAAGGTCACAGAGGAATTAATGCTTTTATCGTTGAAAAAGGTATGGAAGGTTTCCATATTGGTCCTAAAGAAGATAAATTAGGAATTCGTGGTTCTGATACACATACTTTACAATTTAACGATGTAAAAGTTCCTAAAGAAAATAGAATTGGAGAAGATGGTTTCGGATTTAAATTCGCTATGAAAACTTTATCTGGTGGACGTATCGGAATTGCTGCTCAAGCTTTAGGTATTGCTTCTGGTGCTTATGAATTAGCTTTAAAATATTCTAAAGAGCGTAAAGCTTTTGGTACAGAAATTTGTAACCACCAAGCTATCGCTTTTAAATTAGCTGATATGTACACCGAAATTACTGCTGCTCGTCATTTAGTTATGCAAGCTGCTTGTGATAAAGATAACGGTAGTGATTATACTCGTTCTGGAGCGATGGCTAAGTTATATGCTTCTAAAGTAGCAATGGAGCAAACTGTTGAAGCTGTTCAAATTCACGGTGGAAATGGATTCGTAAAAGAATACCATGTAGAGCGTTTAATGCGTGATGCGAAAATTACTCAGATTTATGAAGGAACTTCTGAAATTCAAAAGATTGTAATTTCTAGAAGTTTAATTAAAGAATAATATTCTTATATAAATTTACCTGAAAAAGCCTGTTCTTTATGAGCAGGCTTTTTTTTATTTTAGTAAATAAAACGATTTCAAATGAAGTTAACCCCAAATTGGAATGGTCGAATAATTTTTGATATTGAAAAACAAGATAATTTTAGATACAAGAATAGAGAATCTAAAGAATTTAAAAGAGGATATCAAATAGAGATACAGCAAAACGATGTAAATAAATTTGAAGTTTATTATCCGAACTCTATTTTAAATCAAATTAAATTATTTAACGATTACGAAGACTACATTAAAACTGATGCTACATCAGTTACGAAAACCATTTTTTATGAAGTAGATGAAAATTATGCTTTTGAAGATATTATTAATAAAAATGAAATCATAAACTCTATTAAAAAAGATGGAGATACCCTAGTTAAACAAATACCCGATGAAGAACATCAGGAAGATTTCTCCTATACAATAAACTTAATCTGTGAATCTGAAAACCGTTTTGATAAATATATTTTAGATGATATTATAAAAGTTCATTTTAATTATGGACTCAAAATAGAATCTGGTTACTATTTTAATCTTGGTAAAACATCTATTTCTAAAAAGGTTTTAAAGAAAATATTTGCAAAATCTAAATACGTTTTACATAAAGAACATTTTATGCGTCACGAAGTTACAGATGATTTTATTATTGTAGAATTTTTAAAAATTTCAGAAAATTCCTCGTCTAATAACAAAGCTAATTGGGAACAAATTGAAGATGATTTTGCTTGTGGTGAATTTTGCCCTAATGAATGTAAAAACCTGACTTTCACACACGAAATTTTCGTGTACGATTTAGACGATCAGATTCTTAATTCTTATTGCAAAACACAAGTTATTGATACTAAAGATATGCGTAAGGAAATTATTCATAAAATAAATAACATTAACACATATAATTAATTGCGTTCACTAGAATGAATTACTCATTGGTATTGTAAACTCAAAACGAACTCCTTCTTCATTATTCATTTTTTTTCCAAGAGTTATAGTACCATTTAATCTTGTTATAATCGATTTAATAGTTGCCAAACCAATCCCTGTATTTTTAAAGTTGGCTTCTCCTAAGGTTTCAAACATTAAAAAAACTTTATTGTAAAATTTTTCAGGAATTCCAGGTCCATTATCTTCATAAATAAACTTATAAGAATCGTTAGTTCTTCTATAATCTACGTATACCTCGCACGCTTCTTTATCATTAAACTTGTATGAATTTGTTAAGAGGTTTTGAAAAATCTGAATGAAACAAATTTTCGAATGATAGATTTCAACATCTAGTTCTTCAAAATTCACTATCATTTTGTTTTCTAGATCACAATTTTTGATAATATCATTTAATAATTCTTTCAAATTAAAATTTTCTAAATAAATATCAGCATTTGTAACTTTTGAATAAAGCAATAGCTGATTTATCATAGATTCCATGTAAACTGCTCTAGAAGAAATAAGATCTATAAACTCTGAAGTTTTAGAATCTTCTGAAGATTCCTCCAAATCTTCTTTTAAAAATAATGCTAAAGAATTAATTCCTCGAACAGGAGTTTTTAAATCATGAGTTAATCGATGTGTAAATTGATTTAACTCATTATTTAATCTTGTTATTTCTTGATTTGCTTGCTCTAATCTCAAATTCTGTTTTCTCAACTCTAACAAACTCATTACTTGCTGAGATAAAGCTTTTAATGATTCTTTCTGACCATCTGTTAATGATAAACGAGGTTCATTATCTATAACACATAAAGTTCCTAAAGCAAAACCATCTTTTGTTTTTAAAGGAGCACCTGCGTAAAAAACTACATTAGGCTCGCTAAGCGTTAAAGGATTGTCTCTAAATCGGATATCTTTAGTAGCATCAGGCACTATAAATAATTCATCTGGGTCTAAAATTGTATGTGCACAAAAAGCATATTCTCTTGGTGTTTCTGTGGCATCTAAACCATAAGCTGATTTAAACCATTGTCTTTCCGGATCGACTAAAGAAACTAAAGCAATCGGTGTGTTACATATTTCCGCTGCTATTTTAGTTATATTATCATAATCTTCTTCAGGAAGTGTATCAAGAATACTATAGCTTTTTAATCTTTGTATTCTTTTTTCTTCATTCTTAGGAATACTTGCTGTTTGCATAAAGTAAATTTAACGGGGGTAAATAATGATTTGTTAATCTTAAAGTAGCATAGAAAACTTATTTATCTTTATTTACTCCTAAGGCCATACCCTTAAATATAACATAATAATTTCAAAAACAAAAGTGAAAAACATAATATTCAGTGTTTTACCCCTAACTCAAACTACAAGAATTTCACTTATTATTCAGTGAATAATGTAAGTACAATTTGATATAATATTTATTCTGTAGATGATTTGTCTTTTTTATTTTTACTTAATGATAGAAAAGAAAAAATTTGATAATCCGGTTTGGTCTGCTTTAGAAGAAACTCATAAAGAATATCTCATCAGTTATGAGAATGCAAAGTTTTATCATCCAGATTATTGTCCATTTGGAAGCTTCAACGATTCTAAAGATATTATAAAAGCTATGGAATCTTATGCTGAATTAACTTCTGATTTTTTCATTGTTTGTCAAGAAGCTCCGAATTATCCAAAAAGTTTAACCTTAAAGGGAGAATACCGTTGTTTACAAATGGAATTGTCTCAAGAAGATTTTAAAATTCCAGAATATACTTCAACTATAATGAAATTAACCAAAACTCATGAACAACAACTTTATGATTTAATAATGCTTGTAATGCCAGGAACTTACCGTAAAAAATCTTTCAATATTGGTGATTATTATGGAATATTTGATGGTAATGAATTAGTAGCTGCCACAGGAGAACGCATTCAAGGTGATAAATTTATTGAAGTTAGTGGTGTTGTTACTCACCCAGATCATCTTAGAAAAGGATACGCAAAACAATTAGTTGCTTACACTTCTGAGGAAGTTTTACGAAAAGGAAAAACTCCTATTTTACATGTCTTAGAAATTAATGAAGGTGCAATACGACTTTACGAGAAATTAGGATATAAAACCATAGACTTTATGTATTGGAGACATTATATAAAAGATTAGTTCTACTTAAAATTTACTTCATGTAAATGTAAACCAGAAGCAGGTGCAATGCTTTTAAGAAATTCGATATTAGAATTTCCATCTAAACTTTGTTTAATAAAATCTAAATCATAATTTCCTTTGCCTAATTCGGCTAATGCTCCCATAATTAATCGGATCTGATTTCTTAAAAAACCTTGTCCTTTTATAATTAAAATATAACTCTTTTCAGGAAAAAAAGAAGCAGTCAATTCTGTGTTTTCAATAATCTCACAAGAATCAATCGTTCGTTCAACTTTTGTTTCTTCTGATGGTTTTGTACAATAATGTTTAAAGTTATGAAAGCCTTCAAATAACTTGGCTCCTTCAATCATCAAATCAATATTAAGATGATCTAAATATCCTACTAAAAAAGGTGCGCAATATGGATGATTTTTTTCTCCAAAAGAAAAGTAATAACGATACTCTTTTTGTTTTGGATGCTGAATTATATTAAAGCTTTCGTCTTCTATTTTTTCAATTGCTGTTACTCTAATATCAGAAGGAGAGTTTATATTAAAAGTTTCTATAAAAATATCTTCATCTAACTTTTCATCTATGAATAATTGATACGCATAATTTGTAGAAGAAACTTTAGCGTCTGTTCTCCCCACTCCTATTGTTTTACAACGAATTCCTTTACAAACAAACTTTAAAGTTTTATCTAAAGCCCAGTGTACAGTTTTCAAATTTGGCTGTTTTTGCCATCCATGAAATCGAAATCCTAAATATTGAAAACGTACTAAATACGCGTAATTATAATTCATACGCCAAAGTTACTATTTTTAAAATGTTGAACTACTCTATAAAATCCACATAACATTTTTAGCTAGTTAACTATCAATCAACATAGTTTACATTAAACTAAACTTTCTTTTATTTTTAAATAACTATTTAAAAACATCTATCAGCTTCATTTGCTCCTTAATTATTAACCCCAAACTTTTTATCAAAATGAAAAAAATTTTATTCCTTTCAATTTTAACTTTATTTACTTTAATCAGTTGTTCTGAATCTGACAATTGTTATGATTGTGAATCTTCTATTACTAATGAAATCGAATCATCAGACATAGAAATAACAAAAAAAAGAGCTGTAAATCTTGATCAATTAAAATACAATCAAGTAATGTATAAAGGTTCTCATAATTCTTATGAAAGAAGAGAAGACATTACAGAGCAGATAACAAATAGTAGTCCGGCTTACCAAAATAATGTATTAGCATTAGAGTTAGATATTTGGAGAAATACACCAAGAAACTCATACACAAATACTAGTATTCCTTCGAATACTTGGGTTGTAAATCATTGGCCACATCCTGGACGTTACGGAAGAACTTTAGCTTCTTATTTTTCTAAATTAAAAGATTGGCATAATAGAAACAGAAATCACTTACCAATCATGATCAAATTAGATGTAAAAAGTTCTAACGGTGGATATCAAAATTTTCACGAACAAATAGAATGGTATTTACAACGTTACTTAGGCGATAGTGATGTTATTTTTAAAGCTCAAAAATTATTTAAAGATCCTAATAGATCAATCAGACACAATGTTTTGTATGAAAATGCTTGGCCTTCTATGAATGAATTGCGTGGTAAATTTATTATTGTTTTAACTGGAAACGGAAGTTGGATGGATCAATATGTTAGAACAAATTCTCGATACAGATGGGCTTTTGGTATGAAAGCGCAAACTATTGCTAATACAGATAATACGAATAGTGGTATATCTCAAGCCAACAACACCATCGACAATAATCCTAATTATGTGTTTTATAACTTTAGTATGTCGGATATCAATGATAAAAGAAATAAAGCAGGTTCTAGAGAATATGCTCGTCAATTAGCAAGAAGAGGAATGATTACCAGAGTTTATTCTGCAAATAACAGAGATGAATGGGAACGTTGCAAAAGTTGGAAAATCAGTTGTATTTCTACTAACAAAATTAAGAATCATGATTGGGCTAAAATTGATAATAACAATATGTTCATTCAACGATAAATTAAAATCATTATAATTTTAAGAAGGAGAGTTTTTTAGCTCTCCTTTATTTTTTACTTTCATAAAAACAACCTCTTCATTTTATTTAAATCAAAAAATGAAAGGGTATATTTTTAAATATTCGTAATATTTTTTATTCTTTCTCGTAGCTTAAAACTATTCTGTAACTTACAACGAAATCGTTGTAATTACTATATCATTTTTTCATGAAAAATAGAAAACTATTGATGATACCAGGACCAATTGAAGTAGATCCTGCAGTATTAAGAACTATGGGAGAAGTAACTACCAGTCATATTGCTCCTAATTTTATAGAAAGTTTTGGTAACTCACTAGAGTTAATGCGTAAAATTTGGTTAGCTCCAAAAGGTCAGCCATTTATTATTGCTGGTAGTGGAACTTTAGCTATGGATATGGC
Organism: uncultured Tenacibaculum sp.; assembly: GCF_947502995.1. Classification (GTDB taxonomy): domain Bacteria; phylum Bacteroidota; class Bacteroidia; order Flavobacteriales; family Flavobacteriaceae; genus Polaribacter. The sequence continues at coordinate 174,307 of NZ_CANNBW010000005.1, forward strand.
AGTAAGTAATCTTATCGAATCTGGTGATAATGCATTAGTAATTTCAACAGGATATTTTGGAGAACGTTATAAAAATATTTTAGCAACGTATGGTGCGAACGTAACTGTACTTCAAGCTGAAATTGGTGAAACGGTTTCTTTAGATAAAATTGAAGCAGAATTATCTTCTAAAGATTACAAATTATTAACTATTACTCATGTTGATACCTCAACCGGAGTTTTAACAGATCCTAAAGCGATTGCTGCATTAGCTCAGCAATATAATACACTAAGCATTGTCGATGGAGTTTGTGCTACGGCTGGAGAAGAAACACAACAAGAAACTTGGGGAATTGATGTAGTATTAACTGGTTCTCAAAAGGCAATTGGAGTTCCTCCTGGTTTGGCTTTATTAGTTGCTTCAGAAAAAGCAATAAACGTTTGGAAAAATAGAACAACTCCTGTACAAAACTATTATGGAAGTTTTACAAATTGGTTGCCTATTATGCAGGCTTACGAAGAAAGAAGACCTTCATATTTTGGTACACCTTCGGTAAATTTAATTCGTGCTTTAGAAGTAAGTTTAGATTTAATCAATACAGAAGGAATTGAAAATAGAGTAGCAACTCATATTACATATGCAAAAGCATTTAGAAAAGCTGTACAAGCTATCGGTTTACAGTTAGTTCCTAAGACTAACGATATTGCCGCTAATACAATGACTGCGATTTATTATCCTGAAGGAATTGATGGAAACTCATTTAGAAAAGATATTTCTGAATACGGAGTAATTTTAGCTGGTGGTTTACATGCAGAAATTAAAACCAAATACTTTAGAATTGGTCATATGGGAGCCATTACTAAAAGTGATATTGTAGCTACATTGAGCGCAATAGAATCTGCTTTACAAAAACAAAACTACAGCTTTGAGTTTGGTAAAAGTGTTGGAATATTCTTATCAAGCTTGACTTAAAATAATATGAACCCTTGTGTTTTTTTACAAGGGTTTTAAAATTTTATATTCACTCTCTTTTTGCGGTAAGTGTTCAATTACAGAATTCTGAATCAGTAATTTTAATTCTGATAATAATTTCTTTTTTACAAAAAACTTATGCGTAACTAAACCTACTTTTCGAACAGGAATCGGCTTATCAAATTCAACCAATCTTTGTTTTATATCAGGAGACAAATCTTTAGTTGCTAAATATGGGAGAATTGTCATTCCTTTTCTCGCTCTTGTTATTCTCAATAAGCTATCCATAGAACCAGATTCAAACTCAAAGTTTTCATCTCGATTTGTATATTGATCAGACAAATCACAAATTCGTTGTACTTGTGTTCTTAAACAATGACCTTCTTGTAAAAGGCAAAGCTTAGAATAATCAATATCATTTACAGAAATCTTATTTGTAATATCTCCTTCACTACAATCATATAAAACAAAAGGTTCAGAATATAAATCTACTTCATTCAGCATATCGTCTTCTAGAGGAAGCGCTAAAACTCCAACATCAATACTTCTTATTTTTAAAGCTTTTTGAATTTCACTTGTTGTCATTTCGCGAACGATAATTTTTACTTTCGGAAAAGCTTCAGCAAAATTTGTTAAAAATAAGGGAAGTAAATACGGAGCAACAGTTGGAATAATTCCAATCTTTAATTCTCCGATCATTTCACCTTTTAATTCCTGAACTAAATTATTTAAAGCATCAACTTCACTTGCTAATATTCGTAATCGTTTTATAATTTCTTCACCTTCCACTGTAATTGAAACAGGCTTGGTTTTTCTATTAAAAATTTTAATTCCGATTTCTTTTTCAAACCTTCCAATCATCGTACTCAACGTAGATTGAGTTACAAAACATTTCTCTGCCGCAGCTTCAAAATTTTTTAAATCGACCACAGCTAATACGTACTGAAATTGTTGTATATTCATAATGAAGCAAATATAACACAATATTTACATTGTAGATATTAGATACACAAATATCGTTTTTATGAATAAAAATGATCCTCTTACTTTGTAACCTCTTAATTAATCGAATAAATATGAAACTACATTTTTTTACAGGAATGTTCCTTATGTTTTTAGTATCGTGTAATACAGCTAACGACAGTAAAGAAGGAACTAAAGAAGGCGGAAGTTGTCCTTTTGGATTTGGTAAAACTCCATCTACTGGTATGACCATTAAAGGAGAAGGAAAAACAACTAAAGATTGGTGGCGAAACAATTTAGACTTAACTGTTTTAAGACAAAATTCTTCATTATCAAATCCATTAGGAAACTTTGATTATAAGAAAGAATTTGAAAGCTTAGACTACTTCGCTTTAAAAGAAGACATTGCTAAAACTTTAAAAGATTCTAAAGATTGGTGGCCGGCAGATTACGGTACATACGGTGGTTTATTCATTCGTATGGCTTGGCATAGTGCTGGAACTTACAGAACAGGTGATGGAAGAGGTGGAACAAGAGAAGGAAGACAACGTTTTGCACCACAAAACAGTTGGCCAGATAATGCTAACTTAGATAAAGCAAGAAGATTACTTTGGCCAGTAAAACAAAAATACGGACAGAAAATTTCTTGGGCAGATTTAATGATTTTAGCTGGAAATGTTGCTTTAGAAAAATCTGGATTTAGAACTATTGGTTTTGCTGGTGGTAGAGAAGATACTTGGGAACCTCAAACAAATGTATATTTTGGTTCTGAAACAGAATGGTTAGCTAATGATGAACGTTATAAAGACGGAGAATTAGAAAAACCTTTAGCAGCTGTTCAAATGGGATTAATTTATGTGAATCCTGAAGGACCAAATGGAAATCCAGATCCGATTGCTTCTGCAAAAGATATTCGTATTACTTTCGGAAGAATGGGAATGAATGATGAAGAAACTGTAGCTTTAATTGCTGGTGGACATACATTAGGTAAAACTCACGGACAAGCTGGTGGAGATCATTTAGCTGCTTCTCCAGAAGGAGCAGGAATTGAAGAACAAGGTTTAGGTTGGAAAAGTGATTATAAATCTGGAAAAGGTAAAGATGCTATTACTTCTGGATTAGAAGTGATTTGGACGGTAACACCAGATAAATGGAGTCAAGGATATTTCAAAACATTATTTGAAAACGAATGGGTATTATCTAAAAGTCCAGGTGGAGCACATCAGTTTGAAGCAAAGAATTCTGTAATTAAATTTCCAGATGCATTTGATAAAACTAAATTCCATAATCCAACAATGTTAGTTACAGATGTTGCTTTAATTAAAGATCCTGTGTACGAAAAAATCTCTCGTCGTTTTTATGAAAATCCAAAAGAGTTTGATGAAGCTTTTGCTCGTGCTTGGTTTAAATTAACACACAGAGATATGGGACCAAAATCAACATATTTAGGTCCAGAAATTCCTAAAGAAGATTTTGTATGGCAAGATCCTATTTCAGCTGAAAATTCTTCAACGATCACAACTGCTGACATTAACAATTTAAAATCTAAAATTGAAGCTTCTGATTTAACAACTGGTGAATTAGTTTCAACTGCTTGGGCTTCTGCTTCTACATATAGAAATTCTGATAGACGTGGTGGTGCAAACGGAGCAAGAATTCGTTTAGAACCACAAGTTAACTGGGAATCTAACAATCCTGCTCAATTAAAAAGAGTATTAGGAGTATATGAGAAAATTCAACAAGAATTTAATAAAGGCAACAAAAAAGTTTCTATTGCAGATTTAATTGTGCTAGGTGGTAATGTTGCTATTGAAAATGCAGCAAAAAAAGCAGGAGTTGATGTTAAAGTTCCTTTTACATCAGGAAGAGCTGACGCTACGCAAGAGCAAACTAATGTTGAAGGAATGGCTGTTTTAGAACCAATGGCTGACGGATTTAGAAATTACCAGAAAACAGATTATACTTTATCTGCTGAACAATTATTGGTAGACAAAGCTCAACTATTGACTTTATCTGCTCCAGAAATGACCGTTTTAATAGGTGGAATGAGAGCTTTAAACGCGAATTATAATGGTTCTAATATTGGAATTATGACCTCAACTCCTGGAACATTAACTAATGAATTCTTTGTAAATTTATTAAGTATGCAATACAAATGGGAAGCTACCTCAGATAAAAAAGATCTTTTCAATATTAAAGATAGAGCTACAAACGAAGTAAAGTGGACTGCCACTAGAGCTGATTTAATCTTCGGTTCTAATTCAGAATTAAGAGCGATCTCAGAAGTTTATGCTAGTGAAGATGCAAAAGAAAAATTTGTAAAAGACTTTGTGAAAGCTTGGACTAAAGTAATGAACTTAGATCGATTTGACATCTAACAATTGTGATAACAAACAAAACAATAATACTCTATAAATGTGTGAATTGTTTTGACTAACTTGATAAGAATCTCATTTCATTTCATCTGTTTTTTATTTCCTAAATTCGTAGGAATCAACCAGAGAAATGTACCAAATGAGATTCTTATTCTTTTTTAGCTTACTATTATTTCTTTCTTGTAATACTTCAACAAAAACAGAAAAGAAAGAACTTAAAACTTCAGTTTCAAAAAACGATACAATACAAAGTTATACTGCTGAAGAAATAAAATCTGAAACATTACGATCTTGGGAAGCTTATAAAAAATATGCTTGGGGTTACGATGTTCTATTACCATTATCTAAATCGGGTTACAATTGGTACAAAGAATCTTTAGGAATTTCTCCTTTTGATGCCTATAGTACGCTAGCTGTAATGGGATTAACGAAAGAAGCAAAAGAAATAGAAGAATACGCATTATCTAAAGACTGGAATCAGGATGTTTATGTTCAAGTTTTTGAAGTTAATATTCGAATTTTAGGCGGATTATTAGCAATTTACGATCATACTCAAAATCCGAAAATATTAGAAAAAGCAATAGATTTTGCAGACCGATTATTACCTGCCTTTAACTCTCCTACAGGAATGCCTTATCATTCTGTAAATTTAAAAACAGGAAAAACATCAGGAAATCAAGGTGAAGGAAAAGGAAATGTAGTTAATGTTGCTCAGGCTGCTACTTATCTTTTCGAATTTGGAATTTTAAGTTACTATGCTAAAGACCCTAAATATTACCAAGCTGCAAAAAAAGCTACTAAAGCAGTATTCAATAGAAAATCTGAAATTGGTCTTCCAGGAGATTTTATCGATGTTGAATCTGGAAAATGGACGAACAATTGGCATTATTTACAAGCCGGTGTAGATTCATATTATGAATACATGTTTAAGAGTAACTTTTTATTTCCTGATCCTGAAATTAAAGAAATTTGGGAATATAGTTTAGGGAAAATCAATAAATATTTAGCAGAAGATTATAACGGTAAACGCTTTTATACTTGTGTAAATATGCATACTGGCGAAGTTGTAAAAAGATCGGTTTCACTTTACGATGCATTTTTTCCAGCAGTACAAGCATTGCATGGTGATCTTGAAAATGCCGAAAAAAACATGAAAACTTGGGATTGGATTTGGAATAAATACGGCTTACTTCCTACTCGATATTTATATGAAAAAGACGCTATTGAATATGCAAATTCAGAATTGAATCCAGAAATTATTGAATCTGCTTATTATTTGCATCAAATTACGGGTAAAGAAAAATATATCAATATGATTTACAAGTATTGGAATGATTTAAAATTATGTTGTAGAAACGATGTTGCTTTTCACTCCATAGAAAATGTAAGTACTATGGAGAAAAAAGATTATTTAGCAACATTCTTTTATGCAGAAACTTTAAAATATTTTTATGTAGCTGTTGCTGATAAAGATCAATTTGATTTTAATGATTATGTTTTCAACACAGAAGCGCATCCGTTTAAAAGAAGTCATTTCGATCCTGAAAAAGCAAAAGAATATTTAGGTATTGAGTAAAATACTGATGTGTATTATTGCTTAGTTTATTATTAATCTGTCTTTCTCTTATTTCCTTAAAAAATTCGAATTGTACTTAAATATGTCCAAACAATAAATAATAATTGTAAAGGAACTCTAAACCAAAGATAAGATAAACCATGACCATCTAATGTTCCTTTTTGGTAATTGATATTATGTATAGAAGCATAAATATTTGCTGGTAACATTAATATTAGAAAAACTATTAAAGTCCATCCACTAATTACTTTTAGTTTTGGAATAAGTAAACCAATTGCTAGAAGGATTTCAAAAAGTCCTGTTAGATAAACAAAATTTGTTTTAAATGGAATAAACTTTGGAATCATCATTGTCATTCCATCAGTAAAAACGAAATGACCAATCGCTGTAAAACATAACATGATAGACATTGCTATTCGTGCTGAAAGCGTAAAATTGTAATTGTCTTTGAAAATTTTCATTAAGAAAATTGTTATTACAAAACTTGATACAAGTATTATTAATGGTTTCATATTTGCTTCTTTTTAAATTCATTTACAAAATTGATAAATGATTTTAGAGCTAACAATGAATCCAAGTTAAGTAATTCGCTTACGTATTCTACTTAAAGCTTGAGGTGTAACACCAATATATGAAGCGATATACTTTAATGGAATTTGTTTTATCAAATTTGGACGTTCTTGAAATAAGTTTAAATAACGTTCTTCAGCAGTTTCATTCAGTAATGAAATTTCCCTTTTAGATTTAATTAAAAACATATTCTCAGCCATTGTTCTTCCTATAAAATTTCCGCTTTCAGTTTTTTCATATACTTCATGAAGATCTTTATACGATATCTTCCATAAAGCTGTAGGAGTTAATGTTTCTATTTGATAATTAGAAGGAAGTTGAGTTATAAATGAATCGTAAGCAGTAACAAATTCATTCTCAAACACAAAACCAAAAGTTAAATCGTTCTCTTCTTGAGGAATATACAACCTCACTATACCTTTAGAAATAAATGACAAGTAATTTTCAACTCTACCTTTTTTAGTAAGAACTGTATTTTTTGTTAGTTTTTCTTTCTGAAGTTTAGATGAAAAAAAGTTCCAATCTGAACTATTCATTGGATAAATATCAGTAATAAACTTTTTTACTTCTTCCATAATATTACATCTTTTAATATGATTTTATAAGATCATCTTTTAACTAAAGTTAGTAAAAAATCATCTATTTCTTAACCGAAGTCAATTTATAACTTTTTAAATCACAATAATTTTGTATTGATTTTAAATACAATACAATGAAAACATTCTTGAAAATTTCTGGGATAGCTTATGTGTTCATTTTTATTTCTGGCTTTTATGCAAATTTTATAATTCTTGAAACTTTAATTGATTCAAATAAAAGTTCAGAAACAATAGGAAACATGATTAATAATCCTGACCAGTTTAAAAACGGGTTAATCGTGTTTCTAATCATGATCATTTCAGACATTCTTTTAGTTTGGTCGTTGTTTAAAGTTACCAAACCAATTCATAAAACATTATCACATATTGCTTCAATTTTTAGAGGCTTTCATGCTGTATTTTTTATTGTTGCTTTATTCCAATTATCTAAGATTTATAACTTAACCTGTAACGCTACATATTCTATACAGTTAGAAACCAAAGTATTTGACTTGTTGTTATGGTTTGATAAATTATGGACTATTGGTTTATTATTTTTTGCTGCTCACTTGCTTGTATTAAGTTATTTAATACTTAAATCTAGTTACATACCAAGGTTTATTGGCTACTTTTTAATTGCAGCTGCTATTGGATATTTCATTGATTGCTTTTCAAAACTATACTTCGCTAATTACAATGATTACAAATTCTATTTTGAAACTATGGTAGTTTTTACAGCAGTAATTGGTGAACTCTCTTTTACATTATGGCTAATTTTTAAAGGATTTTCTAAGAAAACTTTTAGACTATGATTTCTTTAAAAAATTATGTAAAAAAACGAAATGGAGTTCCACTTGGACATTCAAGATCGTTAAGTAATATGTTGAAGAAATCTTTGGGAGCAACATCTTTTGACCTCTTCTGGAAGCACTGGAATCCTATATGGAATTATTACCTTAATCGATATGTATTTAAACCTCTAAAAACTATCTGTAATTACTATATAGCAATCGTATTAACTTTTGCGGTTTCAGGATTTCTACACGATTTGGCTGGTTTATTCATCAATAAAAAACTATCCTTTTTTTTAACTACTTGGTTTATAATCATGGGAAGTATAGTTGCTGTTTTTAAAAGATATCAACTTGTATATACAACACACAAAAAAGCTTTAAACTACTTTTATAATTTGCTACTTATTGTTTTAAGCTTTTTTATAGCCAAATGCTTACTAAACCAAATTCATCTTTATTAAATTTTAATTCTAATCAATTATGCAATCTCTTACTAAAATATTCATATTTATTGTAATTAACCTTTTCACAATACACCAAACTAAAGCTCAAAATGTAACTAATTCTCATAAAGATTCATTAGAAATAATGGTTAAGAAATATTATGACTTAAATCTTAAAACCTTTCAGAAGGGTTCTACAATACAGGACATTGACAAAATATTTGAACTCTTTACAGATGATTTCACATATGTACATCCGAAATATGGCGGAATTTATTCTAGAAAAGATTTATATAATGGTTATGTTAAAAATCAAAAAAGCGGACAATATAATGGCGAGATTGTAGCTATTAAAGTAGAAAATAAAATCATTGGTTTAAATGTTGTCATTATTGAAAGAAAGTACATCATAAAAAACGAAGAAGGTGTTAAAGCTGGAGAACAACAAGTAACTCTTTTTGAGTTTAAGCAAGGAAAAATTTCAAAAATATTTGAATATTGGTAATAGTTATTTTCATGTATTATTCATGATTCTTTTTCTAATTCTACTTAAAGATTCGGGTTTTACCCCAATATAACTAGCTAAATAATATAAAGGAACTCTATTTATTAATTTTGGTTTCTCTTTTAGTAGCGATAAATAACGTTGCTCTGGTGATGATATTAAATAGGATGCTAGAGAATCATCTTGTTTACCTAATTCTTCTTCTACAGAAGTTCTACACAAAGTTTCATATTTAGGTACTTTTTTAATAAGTTCTAGCTCTTTATCTTTATTTAGAATAGCAAGTTTACAATCTTCAATACATTCAAGATAATGTTTAGCAGGCGTCTTTTGATGTAAACTTGTAAATGAAGCTATAGAACTTCCTTCCTCATAAAAATTGGTTGTAACTTCAGTGCCCTCAATAATATAATATTTACGAACTAGTCCAGATAAATTTTGATACGATTCTTTAGAAACTTGACCTTCTTTTAATAAAATTGTTCCCTTTCCAAAGTTTTTAATAGGAATACAATCTTCAACTATTTTAGCTTGTTCATCTGAAATTTCAATTACTTCTCTAATAAGTTGTACTACTTCACTAAACATTATTCACTATATAAATATTTTCAATTATGATATGATCAAATTCTTAAAAACCTAAACTTAAAATGTAGCGTTTTTTACTGATCTTTTCAGTTTCCTTTTTACAATAGTATTTAAAGGTACTAACTTTTTATTATACCTGTATTTGTTTTAAAAATCGATGTTCCTTAACAATTCCTTTAATTATAATAACTATTACAACAGCAAGAGAAAGAATACCAGAAATTAAAATGTAATTATAAAAAGCACTAGAAAATTTTTGCTTAAAGTATGGTAATAATAAATAAAAACCGAATATATAAACTGCAACACAAATAGGCGTTACAATATAGTTTACTAACAATCTCGTTTTATAATACTTTTTCAAATAAGCATAATATAATTTTTGAGGCATTGAAATCAATTGTTTTTCTTTACGATACAACGAGAAAAACTCTAAAACAACTCGGAAAATAAGACTACTTATCATAAGAACTAAACCTAAATTAAAAGTATTCCATTGATGAAACGCATAATAAAAAGCGTATATAATTAATACTATAACAGTTAAAGACATTACTGTAATATTAATGTATTGTCCGTTACGTTGTTTTTTAGCTTTTGCTATTATATTTTGAGGAGTAATATTTGAGCTATGATCAGCTTGAATCTCCCATAATTTATCTAAGTTATCATTTTCCATTTTTGATGCATTTTAAAAGTGATTTTCGAATACGGCTTAAACGTGTTCGCAATGTTCCATGAGCTAAACCTACAGTTTCAGCAATTGTAGCTTGTGGTATATTTTCGAGTTCTAACAATATTAGTGCTCTATTTTGTTCATTGAGTTTATCAATGCAATGATACATTTGCTTAATATTTTTTTCAGTATTATTAGTGTTATCATCGTTGGTATGATCAGATAATACGTTTTCATTTATAGGAATATTTTTATTGATTTTACGTAAATCTCCTAAACATACATTTACTGCAATGCGATATATCCAAGTATCAATAGAAGATTTACCTTTAAATGTTTTTCTATGTTTCCAAACCTTTATAAAAGTTTCTTGTAACCACTCGTTGGCAAGTTCACTGTTACCAGAAGCGTACCCCAAGCATAACCGATGTACTTTCGGAGCGAATTCATTATAGGTTTTGGTAAACTCTTGTTCTGTATTCATTTATTTAGATGATAAAATCATTTGTACTTGTTCTAAAAACCAAGATGGTTGATCTAGCATTATAAAATGGGCGCTATTTTCAGCTAAAATAAAATTATAGTTTTTTAAATTTTTATATTGATTCTTATACGTTTGCTTCACCATTTCTGCTCCATAAGGTTTTGAAGCTACTATTATAGAAACCGGTATTGAAATGTTTTTTAAATCTTCTCTAAGATCTAGTTTAAGATAATCAGTATATCCGTATACATAAGTTTTTCGGTCTGCTTGTAAAATCCAATTCTTAATTTGTTCTTGAGCCGAAATTTTAAGACTCATACCTTTTGACATTCCAGCAGCTAATTGTGCAAAAGCAGTATCGTCCATTGCTAATTGCTGTTTGTTATATGGACTCTCATATACCAAATTTTCTGGATTAAAATTAGGAATCATTAGTGCGCAAGAAGCAGGAAGTGCATCAACAACTATAATTTTAGAAAGTTTTATTTCTTTTTGTACAGCAAGCCAAGTAGCAATTGTACCTCCTAAACTATGACCAATTATAGTCGTATTTTGTAAATCATTTTTGACTATATAATTCTTAAGAGATTGATTAACTTTTGGTAACCAAGGAAATTTAATAGACGCTTTTCCTACAAAACCAGCTAACGTTACAGTATGACATTCATAATTATTTTCTAGCTTTTTCACTAAGGGATTCCATATATCTCCTGGAACTGTAAAACCAGGAATCAGTATAACAGGATTTCCTTTTCCTGTGACTTTTACATGAATAGGTTGATTTTCATCTTGTGCATAAATTGATACAGAAAACACAAATGCGATACATAATAAAATAACATTTTTCATTTTTAAAAGTTTTTGATTTCCCTTTAGATGCAGGAATAAAAAAATGTTACATATTATTTTTGAAGGTAGTATGAAAAGTATTTATCATTTACTACTCGAATAAATGAATATCAAGATAATTATTCATCAGACTTCTTAATTTTTTCATCAATTATTTTAATCAATTCATCAAAATTACAACTAAGTGAATTAGATGATATAATGAATGGTGTTCCATACATCTTTTCATTGGTTTTCATTAAAAATCGTTTAAACCTATTTACTTGATCTGTATATTTGTTTGGATTCTTAACAAAAATCAATAAAAACTTTGTGCTTTTAACTTGGATTATATCAAAACTGACAATATCGATACATTTGATAAAATGATCTCCTATTATATTTGAATTATCCATTATTCCATATTGGCTAATAATTAACCCAGGTTTGCTATCAAAAATTTTTACAAAACCATAAATTCCTGTCATTCCAAAAAAAATAATAGATAACGAACCAGCTACTTTCGTCAACAAGGTATCTATATTAATATTAGCTCCTCCAAACATCCACAGCCAGAAACCAATAGATACAAATCCAAATGACGCAAGTATTAATAAAGTAATTTTAAATTTACTTAACTTTATTATTGTTTTTTGTGTTTCAATTTTCATTTACAATTTAAATTACAGGATTATTGTACTCTCCTACTCTTTCATAATCGATTAAACAAAAAAACAAATTCCTCTGTTTTATTAGTTTTCTATGCTTTTTATAAAAAATACATGTACTATCTACAAACCATACGATTGCTTCGCTATTTCTACTTCTTCGTTTGTAGGAATTACTAATAATTTTACTTTAGAATTATCTGAATGTATTTCAGTAAGTTTTTTAGCTCTAATATTATTCTTGTTTGTGTCTATTTCTATTCCGAAGAACTCTAAGTCAGTACAAACTTTTTCTCTGATTAATGAAGAATTCTCTCCAATTCCTGCTGTAAATACAATAGCATCAACACCATTCATTGCTGCAATGTAAGAGCCAATATATTTTTTTATACGATACGTATTAATATCTAATGCTAATTGACAAGCTACATTTCCTTTTTCAGCTTCAGCTTCAATATCACGTAAATCACTGTAACCTGTTAAACCGAACATTCCGCTTTCTTTCTGTAACAAAGTATTTACTTCGTTTACATCATAGCCTAAAGTATTTACCAAATAGAAAATTAAAGTATGATCGATATCTCCACTTCGAGTTCCCATGACTAAACCTGTAACCGGACCAAAACCTAAACTATGATCGATACTTTGTCCGTTTTCTACAGCAGAAATACTACAACCATTTCCTAAATGAACTGTGATTAATTTAGAATTTGATGTTTGTAAATATGCATTGGCTTTTTCTGAAACATATTTATGACTTGTTCCATGAAATCCGTATAAACGAATTTTATTATCTGTTAAAAACTGCTTCGGAATTGCATACGTAAATGCTTTTTCTGGGATAGTTTGATGAAAAGCTGTATCGAAAACTGCTACTTGTTTTGCTTTTGTAAAAATTGCTTCGGCAACATTAACTCCTTCTAAATTTGCCGGGTTGTGTTGTGGAGCTAAAGAAAATAAACTTTCTATTTCTATTTTAACTTCCCCAGTTACTTCTGTAGTTTTAGTAAAAGAACTTCCTCCATGAACAACTCTATGACCAACAACTTCAATTTCATCAGTAGAAGAAATTACACCTACTTTAGTATCTAGTAATAACGAAACGACTTTCTCTAAACCAACTTTATGATTTTCAATCTGTATCGTTTCTTTAATTGAATTTTCTTCAGATTCGTAATGAACTGCTCCTTCTTCTAATCCTATTCTTTCAATTAATCCTGAACAAATTACTTTTTCTTCCGGCATATCAAAAAGTTGATACTTAATTGATGAACTTCCTGAATTGATAACTAATACTTTCATGTGCTGTTTTTAATCTATTCTTGAGCTTGTATCGCTGTTAGGATAATTGTGTTGTAAATATCTTCGATTGTACATCCTCTACTTAAATCGTTAACTGGTTTATTTAAACCTTGCAACATTGGTCCAATTGCTAAAGCTCCAGTTTCACGTTGTACCGCTTTGTATGTGTTATTTCCTGTATTTAAATCTGGAAAAATTAATACGTTTGCTTGTCCCGCTACTTCAGAATTTGGTAATTTTTTCTTTCCAACGGTAGGATCTACAGCTGCATCGTATTGAATTGGACCTTCTACTTTTAAATCTGGTCGCTTACGTTTTACAATTTCTGTAGCTTCTCTAACGGTATCTACATCTTCTCCTTTTCCTGAACTTCCTGAAGAATAAGAAAGCATTGCTATTTTCGGATCAATTCCAAAAGCTATACTTGAATCTGCTGATGAAATTGCTATTTCTGCTAATTGTTCTGAAGTTGGATTCGGATTAATAGCACAGTCTCCAAATACAGAAACACGATCTTCTAAACACATAAAGAAAATTGAAGATACTACAGAAAAACCTGGTTTAGTTTTTACGAACTGTAACGATGGTTTAATTGTATGTTGTGTAGTGTGAGCAGCTCCAGAAACCATTCCGTCAGCTAAACCTTTATACACCATCATAGTTCCGAAATAAGAAACATCAGCCATTAAATCTTCTGCCATAGCCGGACTCAATCCTTTATGTTTTCTTAATTCGTAAAGTGTATTTGCGAAATCTTCAAAATATTCTGAAGTACTTGGATTTATAATTTGTGTTTTATCAAAATCAAAAGAAAGTTGTAAACGCTTTACAGCTGCTTCTACATTAACTCGTTTTCCTAAAATCGTTAAATCAACGATATCTAATTTTTGTAATTGCGCCGCTGCTGTTAAAATTCTATCATCGTTTCCTTCTGGTAGAACAATATGCTTTTTAACTTGTTTTGCTCTTTTGAATAAGTTGTATTGGAACATTCTTGGTGTTAACACATTTGTTCCTTTGTAAGTGATTAATTTATCACTTAATGTTTCAATATCTACATACTTTTCAAAAGTATTGATCGATAATTTGATTTTGTTTTTATTTTCTGCGTAGATGTGAGAACGAATTGCTCCTAATCTAGATGCGATTCCGAAGGTTCCTCCTTTTACTTTTAAAATCGGAACAATTCTTTCTAAACCGGTAATTAATTCTATTACTGACGGACTTAACTCTAAATCACCTGTAAGAATAATTCCTGAGATTGACGGATATCGATTTGAAATATTTGCTTGTAATGTTCCTAATAAAATATCAGAACGATCTGAAGGTGTAATTACAACGCATTCATCTGTTAAGTGATTTAAAAAGTGAGCTAATTGCATTGCTCCTACTTTTATTTCACCAGTTGTAGCATCTAACAATTCTTCTCCGAAAACAACTTCTGCATCTAGTGCTTTTGAAATTTCGTAAATCGTTGGATTATTTAATTTACTATTGATTGGAATCGCGTTAATTAATAACGACTTAGGTAAATTCTCTCCTATTCCATCAATAATTAAATCTACATTTTTCTCTTGAACTTTATTAGCAATTACTGCAATTACTTCTACTTCTTTATTACTGAAAGAATCGTAAGTTAATCGTAAACCTTGAATAAATTCTTCTAGTGATTTATCTATTCCACCAGAAACAATAATTACAGGAATTCCTAAGTTTTTAGCGATTAATACATTTAAATCCATTTCTATAATCGCACCGTGATCTGAAAAATCAGTTCCTTCTACAATAACGAAGTCATTTTTTTCTTCTAGTTTTTTGTACTTGCGAAGAATTAAATTAATGACTTCATCTTCTTTATCATCATTTAATAAATCTAATAACTCAGATCTTGTGAAAGCGTAGGTATCTTCATAATCACATTTTAAATTGAAATAATTAACAATTGTATTTACGTGATTATCTTTTTTACCATCGACAGGATTATCAATTATCGGACGAAAATATCCGACCTTAGGTTTATTACGCAACAACAGTTGCATTAAACCTAAACTTAGCATCGATTTTCCTGAATTCGCTCCACTTGCAGCGATATAAATAGCTTTATTCATATTCTAATTTTGGGCAAAATTAGTCTAAATTTAATAAAGCAAGCTGTTAAATGTCAGCTTTTATCCTTCGATATGTATTTCTGTAAAATTCTTTGGAATTATTAATGTATTTGGCTTTGTTTTACTCAATACCTTTTTTAAATCTATATCTACATTATCGATTTCTACTTCTTTAATTTCAAAAGGTAAACCAATAATTTCGAACTCCATAGTTTCATATTCCGTAACAAAAGTTCCATCTACATGTTGTTGAATAATTACTTCATTCTCTTTACCTGTAAATGTAAATGTTCGTAAACTATAACGTCCTTTAGTGTAATCGTAACCATCTTGAGCATCTTCGTAAACTTTAGAAACTTCTTTTTCTCCTAGTTTAAAATACACTTCAAGTTTTAGTTCATCTATAGTTTTTTCACCAACATATTGTTGCACTGGATATTTAGGAATTATAGCGCCTTCTTTGATAAAAATTGGAATAATGTCTAAATCTGCATCAACCCATTTTTCTAATCCACCAGTAACATATTCTCTAGTCCAGTAATTGTACCAATGTCCACGAGGAATATACATTCTTCTTCCCTTAGCGTTTGGTTCTTGAATAGGACAAACTAAAATCTGATTTCCAAAAACAAATTCATCTGTTCTATAATGTGTTTGAGGATCGTGCTGATCGAATAACACTAATGGTTTTAACATTGGAATTCCGAACTCGGCATATTCCCAAAACATGGTATATAAATAAGGTAATAATTGGTATCGTAATTCTACATATTTACGAGTAACGTCGATCACTTCTTCCCCAAAAGTCCAAGGTTCTTGATTTCCATGATCTCCTGAAGAGTGTGTTCTACAAAACGGATGGAAAACTCCTAATTGAATCCATCTAGCATATAATTCTCCTGTTGGATGCTCCGCAAAACCACCAATATCACTTCCTGTGAACGACATACCACTCATACTCATTCGCTGTGCTTGAATATTGGCAATCCATAAATGTTCCCAAGTAGCGATATTATCTCCTGTCCATGATGAAGTAAAACGTTGTGCTCCAGAATAAGCAGAACGTGTTATGATAAACGGACGCTTAGGATATGCATATTTTTTTACACCTTCGTAAGTTGCACGAGCCATTTGTGTTCCATAAATATTATGTGCTTTTCTATGACTACAATGATTTCCATCATAATTATGACGAACATCATTTGGGAATGTTTTTCCTGGAACTTCCATTACAGCTGGTTCGTTCATATCATTCCAAACACCTTTTACTCCGATTTCATCTATTAATTCTTTGAATAATCCTGCCCACCAAGTTCTTACTTTCGGATTTGTAAAATCTGGAAAGAAACATTCTCCTGGCCAAACTTTACCACGCATGTAAGGACCATCTGCTCGTTTACAGAAATAATCATTTTCCATGGCTTCATTATACACCCAATAATCATCATCGATTTTAATTCCTGGATCTATAATCACAATCGTTTTAAATCCGTCTTCTGCAAGTTCAGCAACCATACGTTTAGGATCTGGAAAATAATCTTTATTCCAAGTAAAACATCTGAAACCATCCATATAATCGATATCTAAATAAATACCATCACATGGAATTCTTAATTCTCTGAATTTACTAGTAACTTCTTTAACTTTTGCTTCTGGATAATAACTCCATTTACATTGATGATATCCTAAAGCCCACAACGGTGGTAACTCAGGTTTACCTGTTAAATCGGTATATTTTGTAATTACTTCTTGCATATCTGGACCGTAGAAGAAATAATAATTCATTTCTCCTCCGTGTGCCCAAAAGCTAGTTACATTTCTACGTTCGTGACAAAAGTCAAAAAATGTTTTAAATGTATTGTCGAAGAAAATTCCGTACGCTCTTTCTTCGTACATTCCTAAGTAAAAAGGAACACTTTTATATAGTGGATCTTGGTCTTTACCAAAAGCATATTGATCTGTTGCCCAATTTTCAATTCTTTTTCCTTTCAAATTCAAATGCATTGGTTTGTCTCCCAAACCATAATAGCATTCTCCTTGTGGAGCAGATTTACTCATTTTTACAATATTTCCACCGTACTCATAGCTTTGTTCCCAATGGAAACCCCAATCATCTTTACAGATTACGTTTCCATGAATATCGTATATCGAAGTTTTTAAACTTTCTTTATCTATCTGAATAATTACCTTGATGGTAATAATTTTATAACAAGTATCGTGTTCTTCGACTTCTAATTTACTGTAGCCTCGAACTCCATCTTCACTGATAGCATAGGAGAAATCATTCTCAAAGTTATTATCTGTCGCGTATCTAAATCGAATTACACTTCCACGAATTACGGTAACTTGTAGTATTACTCCGTTTTCTGTTTTGAAGTAGATTTTGTCTACATCTTGAGAGAATGAATTTATTTTTCCGGGGAAAAGATTTCCTTTGTTTTCTAACTCTGTATTAATAATCATAATACTTCAATTTTGATGGGTTGTACTTGTATTCTGTTATAAAAAAACGACTTATGCCTGAATTAAAGAACTTATCGTATTACTTTTTTTACGAAATCGTTTGATTAAAATTAAGCTTCAATTTTAAAAATTACAGTTGCTAATGGAGGAACTGTAATTTCGCAAGAATGTTCTCTGCTATTCCAATTTAATTGTTCGATTTTTATACTTTTTTTGTTGGAAATACCACTACCTCCATATTTTTTATAATCACTATTAAAAACTTGAACTAGTTTTCCTTTTTTAGGTAGTCCAATTCTATAGTTTTCTCTAGGAATAGGAGTCATATTACATACTGTAATTAAAATATCCTCAGCTGACTTTCCTTTTCTGATATAACTCAAAACTGAGTTTTCATGATCGTCATGAGCTATCCATTCAAAGCCATCATGCTCAAATTGCTTTTCATGTAAAGCCGGATACTTCTTATATAGAATATTTAAATCACGAACTAAATCTTGTGCTCCTTTATGGAAATCGTATTCTAGTATGTACCAATCTAAACTTCCTTCAAAATTCCATTCTGTATGTTGACCAAATTCTCCACCCATAAATAACAGTTTACTCCCTGGATGTGTGTACATGTAACTATACAGTAATCTTAGATTTGCGAACTTTTGCCATTCATCACCTGGCATTCTACCAATTATACTTTGTTTTCCATATACGACTTCATCGTGAGATAATGGCAACATAAAGTTTTCAGTAAAAGCATAGGTCATACTAAACGTTAAATCGTTTTGATGATGTTTTCTATAGATTGGTTCTTTTTTGAAATATTTAAGCGAATCGTGCATCCATCCCATCATCCATTTCATACCAAAACCTAATCCGCCAAGGTATGTTGGTCTCGATATTTTTGGAAATGCAGTAGACTCTTCCGCAATCGTTTGTACATCTGGAAAACTAGCATAAACTTCTTCATTCAATTCTTTTAAGAAATCTATGGCTTCTAAATATTCGTTTCCACCAAACATATTTGGTTCCCATTCTCCATAATTTCTAGAATAATCTAAGAAAATCATCGATGCAACAGCATCTACGCGTAAACCATCAACATGGTATTGATCTAACCAAAAAATCGCATTACTAATCAAGAAACTTTTCACTTCGTTTCTTCCATAATTAAAAATTAAACTTTTCCAATCAGGATGATATCCTTTTCTTCGATCTGGATGTTCATACAAATGAGAACCATCGAAGAAACCTAAGCCATGATCATCTTCAGGAAAATGCGACGGAACCCAATCTAAAATTACACCAATATCATTCTGATGAAATTTGTCTATTAGAAACTTAAAATCTTCAGGATAACCGAATCGTGAAGTTGGTGCGAAATATCCAGTGATTTGATATCCCCAAGAAGGATCATATGGATATTCCATAACAGGCATTAACTCAACATGCGTAAACTGCATTTCTTTTACGTAGTTTACTAATTCATTGGCCAATTCTACATAAGATAATGATCTATTATTATCGTTAAACTTTTTTTTCCAAGAACCTAAATGAACTTCATAAACAGAATATGGAGCATCGACTGCGTTATGCTTTTTTCTTTTCTTCATCCATTTGGTATCATCCCATGTATAAGGATCATCCCAGACCACTGAAGCGGTTTTAGGTGGATGTTCACATCTTCTAGCATAAGGATCTGCTTTCTCTGTAACAATTCCATCGTTATGAGAATGAATTTTATACTTATATAAATTCCCTTTTCCTACTTTAGGAATAAAACCCTCCCAAATACCAGAAGCATCCCAACGAACATTTAAAACATACTCTTGATCTGTCCAATAATTAAAATCTCCAACTACTGAAACAGATTTAGCCGACGGAGCCCAAACAGCAAAATATGTTCCTTCTACTCCATCTACTTCGATAATATGAGAACCTAACTTCTCATACAATCGGAAATGTTTACCTGCTTTAAATAAATTAATATCAAAATCTGAAAATAAACTATACGCTATAACTTTACTCATAAAATATGATGTCCTAAAACTTATTGTAATTTAAATCCGTGAGGGATTACAGCTCTTCTACGAATCACTACAATTCCATCTTTAATTACATAAGCATCTTCTGTAACATCTTTAAGATGTTTTCCTCCTTTTATTACTACGTCATTTCCAATTCTAGCATCTTTATCAATAATTGCATTTTCAATGGTACAATTATCTCCAACACCTATATATGGAACACCTTCTTTTTTATCTTTCTCTATCTCATCTATATCTTGATAAAGATTAGCTCCAATCATATAAGTATTATTGATTTCACTTCCTTTTCCAATTCTTGAACGAATTCCTATTACAGAGTTTTCAATTGTATTTGCATTAATAATGCATCCGTCTGCAATCATAGCTTTATTCAATCTAGTTCCATAAATTTTAGATGGTGGTAATATTCTCGGACGAGTTAATACGTTTTTTGAAGTATTAAATAAATCGAATTTTGGAACTTCATCAGTAAGTCCAATATTTGCTTCGAAGAAAGAAGCAATCGTTCCAATATCTGTCCAATATCCTTTGTATTGATATGCTAACACTGTATTCTTTCCAATAGAATCTGGAATAATTTCTTTTCCAAAATCAATTGTATCTGGATTAGACATTAATTCTACTAATAAATCTCTATTGAAAATATAAATTCCCATAGAAGCTAGATAATGTCTGTCTTCATCCTTCATTTCATCATCAACTTCAGACTCCCAACCAGGAAGTGCATCTGCTGATGGTTTTTCTACGAATGAAGTTATATAATCTTCTTCATCTGTTTTTAAGATACCAAATCCAGTAGCATCTTTAGCATTAACTGGTAAAGTTGCAATACTAATTTCTGCTTTTTTACTGATATGTTTTTCTAACATATCATCGAAATCCATTTGATATAATTGATCTCCAGATAAAATTAAAACATATTCAAATTCATGATTTAAAATATGGTGCATTGATTGACGTACTGCATCAGCTGTACCTTGAAACCAAGTTTTATTTTCTGGAGTTTGCTCTGCAGCCATTATATCGACAAAAGCCTCGCTGAAAGTGCTAAAAGTATAGGTGTTTTTTATATGCCTATTTAAAGAAGCAGAATTAAACTGCGTTAGGACAAACATTCTTTTAATATCACAATGAATACAATTGGATATTGGAATATCTACTAATCTGTATTTTCCAGCGATAGATACTGCTGGCTTTGAACGTCTGTCTGTAAGAGGAGATAATCTTGTTCCTTGTCCTCCTCCTAAAATAATTGCGAGAACTTTTTTGTTAATCATGTAGGTAGGTTAAATTGATTTATATAGATCTAAATATTCTTGAGCAGATTTAGTCCAAGAATGATCTATTTTCATTATTTGTTTCTGAATTTTTCTGAATGTTTTAGTGTCGTTGTACAGTTCTACTGCTCTTTTAATAGAATAACAAATATCCCATACTGAAGCTTGATCATGACAAATTCCAAAACCACCATCTCCAATATCGATTACTGTATCTTTTAATCCACCAGTTCTCCTCACTATTGGAATAGTTCCATATCGTAACGAATACATTTGATTTAAACCACATGGTTCAACTCTAGATGGCATTAATAAGAAATCTGAACCAGCATAAACCAAATGAGATAATTCTTCGTCATACCCGATATGAGCATTAAAATTACCTTTATATAATTCTTTAAGTTCTATTAATTCTTCTTCTATATGTTCGTGACCAGAACCTAAAACAAAAATATTAATATCTCCATGTTTTTCAATAGCCTCTTTTATTGCTTGTGGAAGTAAATCTGCTGATTTTTCTCCAACCAATCTTCCTATAAAACCAAATAGAGGTAAATTAATATCAAATCCGTATTTATCACAAATCTCTTTTTTATTAGCTTTTTTCCCAGAAACAGCATTTGTAGATTTATAATTCTTCTTTAACATTTTATCAGTTTCAGGATTCCATATTACAGTATCTATTCCATTTAAAATCCCAACACACTTTTCACTTTCACTTCGTAATAATCCTTCTAGTCCATTTGCTTGTTCTTTCAACTCCTCCATATAGGATGGAGATACAGTATTTACTCTTGAAGCACATTTAATTCCTGCTGCAAGAGGGTTAACTGATCCATACCAATCTAATAAACCAACATTAGAAAAATCAAATTTAGGTAAAAGGTCTAATCTCTCATGAGAAAAGTTTCCTTGATATTGCGCATTATGAATAGTTAATACTGTTGGTGTTTTTTCTAATGATTTAAAACTATTGCAATAATTAATAAAGAAAGGAATTAAAGAAGTATGATGATCATGACAATGAATAACATCAAATTCTAATTCATCATTTATAATCCAATCTAATAATGCTAATTGAAAACCAAGATATCTTTGAGTTTCGTCTTCATATCCGTAAACAGCTTCAGTATCTAAAAGGTTATCAATTTGGATAACAAATAACTCAAAAGCTATTTTCTTTGAAGTAAACTTTAGTATGTTATAATCATAACTTTTATCATTAAGCTCTATTTTTCCATTACTGATTTGTTTTAATTTTTGTTTTTGAACAAAAGAATTCTTGTAATATGGCATTACAACGATAGAATCAGCTTTAAGATCTCTCTGATATTTAGGTAAGGCTCCAACAACGTCTGCTAGACCACCTACTTTAGCTATTGGATAACATTCAAAACTTGTGTGAAGTATTTTCATTACGGAGGCATTAAAAGTTCACTTATAAAGTTAATGAATAGCTTAAAAAAAAGAATAAAATAATTATTAAAAAAAAGCTATCAAAATTATGAAATCAATAATACGAATACGTTTTCCGAACTGTATTACATTAAAATTAAGTAATCTAACGATTTCGTTAAATTATTGTTTAGAGCAGACTAAAGTATAATTGTATTTATAATTAGATCTTTGGGATGTTTTAATATCTCTAAAGGAAATACTGTTAGGTTTTAATATTTTTTTAAGTAGATATTGTATATAAAAAAATCCGATTAGATAATTCTAATCGGATTTTTGTTTAAAAGAAAGGCGACGACCTACTCTCCCACCAGTGGCAGTACCATCGGCGCTAATGGGCTTAACTTCTCT
>NZ_CANNBW010000006.1 GCF_947502995.1 uncultured Tenacibaculum sp.
AGAGAAGTTAAGCCCATTAGCGCCGATGGTACTGCCACTGGTGGGAGAGTAGGTCGTCGCCTTTCTTTTAAACAAAATCCGATTAGAATTATCTAATCGGATTTTTTTATATACAATATCTACTTAAAAAAATATTAAAACCAATATTAACTTATTATCTCTAGCATATAAAATAGTTTTTAACCCATTTTATAATGTCTTTTGAGTAAAAACACTTAAACTGACTGTAACTACTCTTAAAAACTATTATACTTCTATAAAACGCATATCAATATCATTACTAGTCTAAAGTCTATACCTAGAACAATTATAAAAGAATAATTATCTGAATTTTTTTCGTTTTTTATATGATTAAGTGTAATTGTATGTTGATCAGTTATTTGTTTTCTTTGTTGTGGAATTGTTTTTCAATCTATATAATGATTCTTAAATAAGCTTTTAAAACATCAATAAATTAATAGTCAAACTGATAATTAAAAAATCTCTTTTTTTTTAGAAAACTTTATGTATATTTGCACACTGTTTTTACAGGGTAAATTATGTCTTGTAATTACTTAATTAAATATTTTTAACTGGTTTCAGGTTTAATAGTTACGTTTTCGTAGGGACAATAGAAGCTATTAAAAACCAAAACCACAAATTAATTCAATATGTATACAGATCCAATCGCGGATTTTCTTACTCGAGTGAGAAATGCTATTTCAGCTGGTCACAGAGTTGTAGAAGTTCCTGCTTCTAAGTTGAAGAAGGAAATGACCAAGATTTTGTTTGATCAAGGTTACATTTTAAGTTATCAATTTAACGATGATTCAGTTCAAGGATCTATCAAGATAGCTTTAAAGTATGATCGTTTAACAAAAGAACCGGTTATCAGAAAAATTCAGAGAGTATCTACACCAGGTTTACGTAGGTATGTAGGTGCAAAAGAAATGCCAAGAGTTTTAAATGGACTAGGTATTGCAATCGTATCAACTTCTAAAGGTGTGATGACAAACAAGAAAGCACGCCAAGAGAATGTTGGTGGAGAAGTACTTTGTTACGTTTACTAATTTAAACATTTTGTAAGATGAGTAGAATAGGTAAAAGCCCAATCACATTGCCACAAGGTGTTGAAGTTAAAGTAAACGATAACGTGGTTACAGTAAAAGGTAAGTTAGGAGAGTTAAGTCAAAAATTAACTTCTGATATTACTTTAAAGATTGAAGATGGAACTTTAACATTAGAAAGGCCATCAGATAGTAAAGAACATAAAGCTGCACACGGTTTATATCGAGCTTTAATCAATAACATGGTTGAAGGTGTTAGTAAAGGTTATACTAAGGAATTAGAGTTAGTAGGAGTAGGTTATAGAGCATCTAATCAAGGACAAAAATTAGACTTAGCTTTAGGATTTTCTCATAACATTGTTTTAGAGTTAGCACCAGAGGTGAAGATTGAGACAGTATCTGAAAAAGGTAAAAATCCAATCGTAAAATTAACTTCTCACGATAAGCAATTAGTTGGTCAGGTAGCAGCAAAGATTCGTTCTTTCCGTAAACCAGAACCATATAAAGGTAAAGGAGTTAAGTTTGTTGGTGAAGTAATTAGAAGAAAAGCAGGTAAATCTGCATAATATTAGTGTTATGGCATTATCAAAACTTGAAAGAAGACAACGTATAAAGTATAGAATTAGAAAAGATATTACTGGAACAGCTGTTAAACCAAGGTTGTCGGTTTTCAGAAGTA
This sequence comes from uncultured Tenacibaculum sp., assembly GCF_947502995.1. GTDB lineage: Bacteria > Bacteroidota > Bacteroidia > Flavobacteriales > Flavobacteriaceae > Polaribacter. The sequence goes on from NZ_CANNBW010000006.1 coordinate 1,726, forward strand.
ATAAAGAAATCTATGCTCAAATAATTAATGATGTAGACGGTGTTACATTAGCATCTGCTTCATCAAGAGATAAAGAAATTGCATCTGGTTCTAAAGCAGAATCTGCTGCTGCAGTTGGGAAAGCAATCGCTGAAAAAGCTGTAAAAGCAGGAATTGAATCTATTGCTTTTGATAGAAATGGTTACTTATACCATGGACGTGTGAAAGTATTAGCTGATTCTGCAAGAGAAGCTGGTTTAAAATTTTAAGAAATTATATTATGTTAGGATATAAAAACGCAGAAAGAGTAAAACCAAGCGGATTAGAGCTTGTTGATAGATTAGTAGGAGTACAACGTGTTACTAAGGTTACTAAAGGAGGTAGAGCATTTGGTTTTTCTGCTATAGTAGTAGTAGGTGATGGTAAAAATGTTGTAGGACATGGATTAGGTAAGTCTAAAGATGTTTCTTCCGCAATAGCTAAAGCTGTTGAAGATGCAAAGAAAAATTTAGTTCGTATCCCACTTTTAAATGGAACTTTACCTCACGAACAAAAGGGTAAGTTTGGTGGAGCAAAAGTGTTCCTTAAACCAGCTTCAAATGGTACCGGAGTTATTGCTGGTGGTGCTGTGCGTGCGGTATTAGAATCAGTAGGAGTACATGATGTATTATCTAAGTCTCAAGGATCATCAAATCCTCACAATGTAGTAAAAGCAACTTTTGATGCCTTATTACAATTACGTAGTGCAGAGACTGTAGCTAGACAAAGAGGTATTTCTTTAGATAAAGTTTTTAACGGTTAAAAATTAAGACGATGAGTAAGATTAGAGTTACACAAGTAAAAAGTCAAATAGGTCGCCTTAAGAATCAAAAGAGAACGTTAGAGGCGTTAGGATTAAAAAGAATTAATCATACTGTTGAGCACGACGCGTCTGCTACAATTTTAGGAATGGTTAATAAAGTTCAACACTTAGTTTCTGTAGAAGAAATTAAATAAGAAGATAATTAAAATGGGTTTACATAACTTAAAACCAGCAGCTGGATCAACTAAGAGTGGAAAGAGAATCGCTCGTGGTGAAGGATCTGGACATGGTGGTACCTCTACAAGAGGACATAAAGGAGCTAAATCTCGTTCTGGATACTCTCGTAAAATAGGATTTGAAGGAGGTCAAATGCCACTTCAAAGACGTGTGCCTAAGTTTGGATTCACTAACATTAACCGTAAGGAATATGTTGGAGTTAACTTAGATAGATTACAAGAGTTAGTAGATAACGGTAGAATTACTGATACAGTAAATATGGAAGTTTTAGTTCAAAACAGATTAGCACGTAAAAATGATCTTGTAAAGATTTTAGGACGTGGTGAATTAAAAGCTAAATTAAATATTACTGTACACAAATTTACTGCAACAGCAAAAGCGGCTATCGAAGCAGCTGGAGGTGAAGCAGTAACTTTATAATCCCTGTTAAAAGATGAAGTTTATAAACACTTTAAGAGACATTTTTAAGATTGAAGAGTTAAAAGATAAGTTACTTTTAACTATAGGTTTAATCGCTGTATATCGATTTATGGCTGCAGTTCCTTTACCAGGAATTGATCCAACTCAGTTAGCAGCTTTAAAAGATCAAGCAGGAGGTGGACTCTTAGGTTTATTAAATGCATTTACAGGAGGGGCATTTGCTAGAGCATCTGTAATGGCGCTTGGTATTATGCCTTACATTTCTGCATCGATTGTAGTTCAGTTAATGGGAATAGCTGTTCCTTATTTACAAAAGCTACAAAAAGATGGAGAGAGTGGACGTAAGAAAATTACACAAATTACTCGTTGGTTGACAATACTAATTACTTTAGTACAAGGGCCAACATATATTACGGCAATTAAAACTCAATTTGGGTTACCAGAATCTGCTTTCTTAGTTGGTGGTGCTACTTTTTGGGTTTCATCAATGATTTTATTAACCGCAGGTACAATTTTCGCTATGTGGTTAGGTGAAAGAATTACAGATAAAGGAGTTGGTAATGGTATCTCTCTTTTGATTACTGTAGGTATCATCGCAAACTTCCCAGCAGCTTTTATGCAAGAGTTTATTGCTAAAACTACTAACGCTGGAGGTGGTGGTATAATGATGATTTTAATTGAAGTATTAGTGTGGTTTGTTGTAATATTATTAACTGTATTACTTGTTACAGCAGTTCGTAAGATTGCTGTTCAATATGCTAGAAGAACAGCTATAGCAGACATTAAAGATGTTGAAGGAGCTAGACAATATATTCCTTTAAAGTTAAATGCTGCTGGTGTAATGCCAATCATCTTCGCGCAAGCAATCATGTTTTTACCTATGACTTTAGGTCAGAAGTATCCAACTTTAGCTAGTTTGGCTGATATTAACGGATTATGGTATAATGTAATCTTTGCGTTATTAATTATAATATTCAGTTATTTCTACACAGCGATAACTATACCAACAAATAAAATGGCAGAAGATTTAAAGAGAAGTAATGGTTTTGTTCCAGGATATAAGCCTGGAGAAGAAACAGCAAATCATTTAGATTCTGTTTTATCTAAAATTACTTTTCCTGGATCTTTATTTTTAGCAGGTTTATCAATTTTACCAGCTATAGCAACTAAGTTTGGAATTACTCAAAACTGGGCGTTATTTTATGGAGGTACTTCATTAATAATTATGGTAGGTGTTGCAATAGATACTATTCAGCAAATCAATTCATATTTATTAAACAGTCGTTATGACGGTTTAATGAAAACAGGTAATACTAATAGAAAATCATTAAAGTAATTATGGCTAAACAACCAGCAATTCAACAAGACGGAACGATTACGGAAGCATTATCAAATGCGATGTTTCGTGTAGAATTAGAAAATGGACATATTGTTACAGCACACATTTCAGGGAAAATGCGTATGCATTATATCAAACTTTTACCTGGAGATAAGGTGAAGTTAGAAATGAGTCCTTATGATTTAACTAAGGCAAGAATTACTTACAGATATTAAAAAAACACACTGATGAAAGTAAGAGCATCATTAAAGAAAAGAAGTGCCGACTGTAAAATTGTACGCAGAAAAGGCAGACTATATGTAATTAACAAAAAGAATCCTAGATTTAAACAAAGACAAGGTTAGTTATGGCAAGAATCGCAGGTATTGATATTCCAAAGAATAAGAGAGGTGTAATCGCTTTAACATACATCTTTGGTATAGGAAAAAGCAGAGCTAAAGAAGTTTTAGCAGAAGCAAAAATTGACGAAAGCATTAAAGTTCAAGATTGGAACGATGATCAAATTGCAGCTATTCGTGAGCAAGTAGGAAAGTACACTATTGAGGGTGAATTACGTTCTGAAGTTCAATTAAACATCAAACGTTTAATGGATATCGGTTGTCAAAGAGGAATCCGTCACAGATTAGGATTGCCTTTAAGAGGACAAAGAACTAAGAACAACTCTCGTACTAGAAAAGGTAAGAGAAAAACTGTAGCAAACAAGAAAAAATAATCACTAGATTATTTTTACTAAACTAGTAAAGAATCATGGCAAAATCTAAAGTAACTAAGAAACGTAAAGTAGTAATTGAGTCTACAGGTGAGGCTCATATCACTGCATCGTTCAATAACATTATCATCTCTTTAACTAATAAAAAGGGAGATGTAATTTCATGGTCTTCTGCAGGTAAGATGGGATTTAGAGGGTCTAAGAAAAATACACCTTATGCAGCTCAGTTAGCTGCTGAGAACTGTGCTGAAGTTGCTAAAGAAGCAGGTTTACGCAAAGTAAAAGTGTATGTTAAAGGACCAGGTAATGGTAGAGAATCAGCTATCAGATCTATCCATAATTCAGGTATTGAGGTTACAGAAATTATTGATGTAACTCCAATTCCACACAATGGATGTCGTCCACCTAAAAGAAGAAGAGTATAATTATATTTTAACAAAGTAGGAAATTTGATTGTCGAAGGAGTACGCCTTAATTCACAATCCCTACTTAAATTTTAAGAAATGGCAAGATATACAGGACCAAAAACTAAAATCGCTCGTAAATTCGGTGAAGCGATCTTCGGAGACGATAAAAATTTCGAAAAAAGAAACTATCCTCCAGGGCAACATGGTAATGCTAAACGTAGAGGGAAAAAATCAGAATATGCAGTTCAGTTAATGGAAAAGCAAAAAGCTAAGTATACTTATGGTATCTTAGAGCGTCAATTCCGTAACTTATTCAAAAAAGCTCAAGCTTCTGGTGGTATTACAGGTGAGGTTTTATTACAATTATGTGAATCTCGTTTAGATAATACTGTTTACCGTTTAGGAATTTCTAATTCTCGTAGAGGAGCTCGTCAATTAGTATCTCACCGTCACATTACTGTAAATGGAAATATTGTAAATATTCCTTCTTACAGATTAAAAGCTGGAGATGTTGTTGCAGTAAGAGAGAAATCTAAATCTTTAGATGCTATCGAAAATGCATTAGCTTCAAATAGCGCAGTATACGAGTGGTTAACTTGGAATGCAGAGCAAAAATCTGGAACTTTTGTAAAAGCTCCAGAAAGATTACAGATTCCTGAAAACATTAAGGAGCAGTTAATCGTAGAATTATATTCTAAATAATAAATTAATTATAACCATATTGGTGTCCAGCCAAAGGGTCCGTTTGTTCTTCTTCAAACTTACGGACCGCGCAACTGGGTAACAATTAAAACGAAGAAAAATAAATGGCGATTTTAAATTTTCAAAAGCCCGATAAAGTAATCATGATCGAATCTACTGATTTTAAAGGTAGATTTGAATTCAGACCATTAGAACCAGGTTTTGGTTTAACTGTTGGTAATGCTTTAAGACGAGTATTATTATCATCTTTAGAAGGATTTGCAATCACATCTTTAAGAGTTGATGGAGTAGAGCACGAGTTTTCAACTATAACTGGTGTTGTAGAAGATGTAACTGAAATGATCTTAAATTTAAAGCAAGTTCGTTTCAAAAAGCAAATCGAAGAATCAGATAGAGAAACAGTTACTATTGCAATCTCAGGTCAAGAGCAGTTAACTGCTGGTGATTTACAGAAATTTATTTCTGGTTTTCAAGTATTAAATCCAGATTTAGTAATCTGTAATATGGATAAATCTGTAAAGATTAATGCAGAGATTACAATTGAAAAAGGTAGAGGATTTGTACCAGCTGAAGAAAACAAGAAATCAGGAGCTCCATTAGGAACAATTTTTACTGATTCAATCTTTACACCAATTAAAAATGTAAAGTATGCAGTTGAAAATTTCCGTGTTGAGCAAAAAACTGATTACGAAAAATTAGTTTTCGATATTGATACAGATGGATCTATCAATCCAAAAGATGCTTTAACAGAGGCTGCTAAGATTTTAATCCACCACTTTATGTTATTCTCTGATGAAAGAATAACTTTAGAGGCAGATGAAATCGCACAAACTGAATCTTACGATGAAGAGTCACTTCATATGCGTCAGTTATTAAAGACGAAATTAGTAGATATGGATTTATCTGTTCGTGCTTTAAACTGTTTAAAAGCAGCAGAAGTAGATACATTAGGAGATTTAGTATCATTCAACAAGAGTGATTTAATGAAGTTCAGAAACTTTGGTAAAAAATCATTAACAGAATTAGAAGAGTTAGTGAACAATAAAGGCTTAAGTTTCGGAATGGATTTATCAAAGTATAAATTAGATAGAGATTAAATTAATCAAGGTTTGCATATTTTGCTCCTCTAAAGTGAGTTGAGCAAGATGTTAATCTAAAACTAAACGTCATGAGACACGGAAAAAAAGTTAACCATTTAGGTAGAAAAACAGCGCATAGAAAAGCTATGTTAGCTAATATGGCATGTTCTTTAATCGAGCATAAGCGTATTAACACTACTGAAGCAAAGGCAAAAGCATTACGTAAGTTTGTTGAGCCTTTAATAACTAAAGCTAAAGCTGAAAATAACGGTACAGAAGAAAAAAATATGCACAATCGTCGTGTAGTATTTAGTTACTTAAGAAATAAGTATGCTGTTACTGAGTTATTCAAAGAAGTAGCTGTTAAAGTTGGAGATAGACCTGGAGGTTATGTTAGAATTATCAAGTTAGGAAATCGTTTAGGAGATAACGCTCCTATGGCAATGGTAGAATTAGTTGATTACAACGAATTATACAACCCTAATGGTAAGAAAGCTAAGAAGACAACTCGTCGTAGTCGTCGTGGTGGTGCTAAAAAAGCAGAATCAACACCAGTAGCAGATGTTGAAGCTTCACAAGAAGAAGAATAAGATGTCTGGTGATTTGAAATAATATAAAAGGATAAACTACTAAGTTTATCCTTTTTTTTATATATTATTGAAAATTAAAAAATTAATCTTATGAAAAAACTAATCTTCATTTTATCAATCTTTGTTTTTAAATATGTTTATTCTCAAAATTTACCATCTTTAGAAATTTTATCTCCAAGCAATCAACTTACCAATCAGGTAAGCAGCAAAGGAGATAATAATGGAGATCCTATAAAAGGAAGTGTTTATTTAAAAGAGAATTGGACAAACAAACTATCAGTAAAAAGTAACACAGGTAAAATTTATGAGTTCGACAATACAAACTTTAATGTAAAAGAAAATTTATTTGTCGTAAATAAAGGTTCTCAATCTTTTTTCAAAGTTGATGATTCCAAAGCAAAAGAGATATACCTAAATGGAATTCAATTTGTAAAGGTAAATGGAACTTACTATGAAGTTATTGCTGTAGTTAACAATTCAATGATTGTAAAGTTTCATGAATTAACAGTTTTAGAAGGACAAGTAAATCCTTTTTCAAAAGAAAAAGTAGGAGATGATAAGTATAAAATTAATAGTACTTATCATATTGTCCAAAATAATACAGTTGATAAATTTAAATTGAAATCAAAAAAGGTTTTAAGTTTAATGAATGAAGATAAAGTGAAGCAAGTAAAAAAATATGCTAAAGATAATTCTCTATCATTCAAAAAAGAAAATGAGCTAAGAAAGATTATTAAGTTCTATACTTCAATATAATAATTGATTAATATTTTTGCAGACCAAATAAATAATTGAATTTGAATTTAGAGTTAACATATAATTATCAACAACAAAAAGAAAAAAATAATATTAAAGAAAGCAATAAACAGTTATTACTTTTTTTAAAAAAGAAAGGTATTTTAATTAATTTATTAATAAAATATTGTAAAATTTAAATTTTTATAAAAAGGATTAACAATTGTGTTTGTCCTTTTTTTTTAAACTATTTTTGACAAACTTTTTTAACATGAAATACACAACTAGAAAGAAAGCTCTTGTTTTATTAGCAGATGGAACAATTTTTTACGGTAAATCTATTGGTATAGAAGGAACAGTTACTGGAGAAATTTGTTTTAACACAGGAATGACAGGTTATCAAGAGATTTTTACTGATCCTTCTTATTACGGACAATTAATGGTAGCAACGAATGCTCACATAGGAAACTATGGAGTTAATGACGAGGAAGTTGAGTCTGAAGGAATCAAAATTTCTGGATTAATTTGTAGAAACTTTAGCTTTGAGCATTCAAGAGTAGATTCAGATGGTAACTTAAAAGATTGGTTTGAGAAACATAATTTAGTTGCAATTTCTGATGTAGATACAAGAGCGTTAGTGTCTTATATTAGAGAGAATGGAGCTATGAATGCGATCATTTCAACAGATGTAGATAACATCGATAAACTTAAAGAAGAATTAGCCGGTGTTCCTAATATGGAAGGATTAGAGTTAGCTTCTAAAGTTTCAACAAAAGAACCATATTTCGTAGGAGATGAAAACGCTTCAATTAAGATCGCAGCTTTAGATATTGGAATTAAAAAGAATATTTTAAGAAATTTAGCTAAGAGAGATGCTTATATTAAAGTGTTTCCTTACAACGCTAAATTTTCAGATTTACAAGATTGGAATCCAGATGGATATTTCATATCAAACGGTCCTGGAGATCCAGAACCTTTAGTAGACGCACAAAACGTAGCAAAAGAGATAATAGAAAAGAATTTGCCATTATTCGGTATTTGTTTAGGACACCAGGTTATTGCTTTAGCTAATGGTATTTCAACCTATAAAATGCATAATGGGCATAGAGGTATCAATCATCCAGTGAAAAACTTAATTACGAGTAAAGGTGAAATTACTTCTCAAAACCATGGTTTTGCTATCAATAGAGAAGAAACTGAAGCACATGCAGATGTAGAAATTACTCATGTTCACTTGAATGATAATACTGTAGCAGGTATTAAGATGAAAAGCAAGAATGTATTTTCAGTTCAATATCACCCAGAAGCTAGCCCTGGACCACACGATTCAGAATATCTATTTGATCAATTTATAGAGAATATTAAAAAAGTTAAGTAATTGTTTAATGAGAAGGTATGTAGAAGTAACTCAAGAATCAGGTAAAGAGTTTTTCAAGAACTATCAAAGTAAAGGAAGAATTGTTATGCTGAATCTTTTGAAATTTAAAGATGTTGCTGATTATACCGATTTGGAAACAATTAAACCAGATAAAGAAATTTCAGGTAAAGAAGCGTATGAGTTATACATGACTCATACGCTTCCTTGCATTAAGAAATACGGAAGTGAAGTTTTATTCAAAGGAAATAGTGGAGACTTTGTTATTGGACCTACAGAAGAAAACTGGGATTATGTACTTTTAGTAGCACATGAGTCTGTAGAAACATTTATGAAATTTGCTCAAGACAAAGAGTATTTGAAAACTGCAGGTCATAGAAAAGCAGCTTTATTAGATTCAAGATTGTTACCAATTCAGAACTAAAATCTTTATAAAAAAAACAAGATTTTTTCAAATCTTGTTTTTCATTCGATAAGATATTATCGATTATTTATCCTTTTTGTTCTGATCAGTAGGTTTGATATCTCTAAATACATCAGATAAGCCACAATCACCAGAAGTTAAACATTGATTTTGATTACTTGTGTTCTTATCTTGTAAGTATGCTTGATATCCAAGAGTCCAACCTTGTCTTAAACCATTACGGTAAGCAGCAAGATATTCTGGTCCGCCATGAATTCCACCAACAGTGTAACTATTAATTAGAGTTAAAGTCTTTTGATAGTATTTGCTATTGTTTGCTTTACCGAAATTGTAACCATCATTAAACCCTTTTTCATAAGCTTCATGTAAACTAGCTGATTGAGCTTCAGCTGTTCCATTTGATAAGTAAATGCTAAGACACATTAATAAATAAATAAATTTTTTCATAATTGAATTTTTATAATTAATAATAATTTGTTGTTTGATTATTTAACCTCCCTTTTTATTGATTAAGTAATCTTCGACAAAACAACGTCTTTGTTAGAAATCTTGAAACACAAAAATGATAAGTGTCATAAATTAATTGATTAAAATATCAAATGACATGATAAAGTGTAGAAATAAGATTATAATTTAAATATGGAATTAAGATGACCTTTTTTAGGCTAGATGTATTTTTTGAATGAAAAAAACTACACGAAAAGGATAGGAGTTGTTTGTTTTATTTTTGAATATAAAGGAACAGATTTACTAATATTATCTATTGTTTTAGATAATTAGTACTAAATTTGGAGAGTAAAACGATTTCGTAAAAATTAAGTAAAAATCAACTTTAAAAACTGTAGCATTTGTAAATTAGCTACAGCCAAAATAACTAAAAATATAAAAGATGAGTATTATTATCAACATCCACGCACGTCAAATTTTCGATTCTAGAGGAAATCCTACAGTAGAAGTAGATGTAACTACTGAAAACGGAGTGTTAGGTAGAGCAGCTGTACCTTCTGGAGCTTCAACAGGAGAACATGAAGCAGTTGAGTTACGTGATGGAGGAGATGATTATATGGGTAAAGGTGTTGCAAAAGCTGTTGAAAATGTAAACACTATTATAGCTCAAGAATTATTAGGAGTTTCTGTTTTCGAACAAAACTTAATTGATAAAATGATGATTGATTTAGATGGTACGCCAAATAAATCTAACTTAGGAGCTAATGCAATCTTAGGAGTTTCTTTAGCTGTTGCAAAAGCAGCTGCTAACGAATTAGGAATGCCTTTATATAGATATGTTGGAGGAGTAAGCGCAAATACTTTACCAGTTCCAATGATGAATATTATCAATGGAGGTTCGCATTCAGATGCACCAATTGCTTTTCAAGAATTTATGGTAATGCCTGTAAAAGCTGAAAGTTTTACTCATGCAATGAAAATGGGATCTGAAATTTTTCATAACTTAAAGAAAGTATTACATAGTAGAAATTTATCTACTGCAGTTGGAGATGAAGGAGGGTTTGCACCAACTTTAGAAGGAACTGAAGATGCTTTAGATACAATTGCGTTAGCAGTTAAAAATGCTGGTTATAAGTTAGGTGATGAAATCATGATTGCTTTAGATTGTGCTTCTGCTGAGTTTTATGTAGACGGTAAATACGATTATACAAAATTTGAAGGAGATAAAGGACAAGTTCGAACTAGTAAAGAGCAAGCAGATTATTTAGCTGAGTTAACAGAAAAGTATCCTATTATTTCTATCGAAGATGGAATGGATGAAAATGATTGGGATGGATGGAAATATTTAACTGAAAAAGTTGGAGATAAAGTTCAATTAGTTGGAGATGATTTATTTGTTACTAACGTAGAGCGTTTATCTAGAGGTATTGAAAACGGTATTGCTAACTCAATTTTAATTAAAGTAAATCAAATTGGTACTTTAACAGAAACTATTGCAGCTGTTAACATGGCACATAATGCAGGATATACATCTGTAATGAGTCACCGTTCTGGAGAAACTGAAGATAATACAATTGCAGATTTAGCTGTAGCATTAAATACAGGACAAATTAAAACTGGTTCTGCTTCAAGATCAGATCGTATGGCTAAATACAATCAGTTATTAAGAATTGAAGAGCAATTAGATGATGTGGCTTATTATCCACAAACAAAAGCTTTTAAGATTTAAAAAAATCAAATTATATATTTAAAAGTCTCGATTTATCGAGGCTTTTTTTTTGTTTAAAATTTATATTAAAATTGGTTAACCAATTTTGGTTTTCTATCAATAATATCATTATTTATTACGATAATTTTAACGTAATGTTTTTAAAGAATACTAGACTAAAAAACAACGCACGATCTATTTTTTAGTGAAAAAACAAATAAACTAAAGTTATTATTTAGATATCTAAAATCTATCGATGAAGATTTTTTAAATACTTTAAAAAATGGTATCTTCGTGCATCATTTCAATTATTAATAAATTAAATAGAAAATGTCAGAAATAGCGAAATTACAAATTGGCGAAAACACCTACGAATTTCCGTTAGTAAAAGGAACGGAAGATGAAGTTGCAATAGATATTAAAACCTTAAGAGGAGCTACAGGAGGAATTATTACTATAGATCCAGGTTTTAAGAATACAGGTTCTTGTCAAAGTGCTATTACATTTTTAAATGGAGAAGAAGGTGTGTTAAGATATAGAGGGTACTCAATTGAAGAATTAGCTGAAAAAGCTGATTTCTTAGAAGTAGCTTACTTATTAATTTTTGGAGAATTACCAACGCAAGAACAATTAGATAAATTCTACAACGACATCTTAGATAATGCAATTGTAGATGATGATGTTAAAAAGATTATAGATGCATTTCCAAAGAATGCTCACCCAATGGGATTATTATCTTCTTTAACTTCTGCTTTAACTGCATTTAATCCTTCTTCTGTAAATGTTGATTCTGAAGAAGAAATGTATAACGCTATAGTTAAGATTATGGGTAAATTCCCAGTGTTAGTATCTTGGTCTATGCGTAAAATTAAAGGTTTACCATTAAACTATGGTTCTCGTAAATTAGGTTATGTTGAAAACATTATGAAAATGATGTTTGAAAAGCCAAATGAAGAGTACGAAATAAATCCAATCGTTAAAGATGCTTTAGACAAATTATTAATCTTACATGCAGATCACGAACAAAACTGTTCTACTTCTACAGTAAGAGTAGTAGGTTCTTCTCATGCTGGATTATTTGCCTCTATATCTGCAGGGATTTCTGCACTTTGGGGACCATTACACGGTGGAGCTAACCAAGCAGTTTTAGAAATGTTAGAAGCTATAAAAGCTGATGGTGGAGACACGAAAAAATACATGGCTAAAGCTAAGGATAAAGAAGATCCATTCCGTTTAATGGGATTCGGACACAGAGTATATAAAAACTTCGATCCAAGAGCAAAAATCATCAAGGTTGCTGCAGATGAAGTATTAGATGATTTAGGAGTTGAAGATCCAGTATTAGATATTGCTAAAGGTTTAGAGCAAGAAGCATTAAGTGACGATTACTTCGTGAAAAGAAAATTATATCCTAATGTAGATTTCTATTCAGGTATTATTTACAGAGCAATGGATATCCCAGTAGAAATGTTTACAGTAATGTTTGCTTTAGGTCGTTTGCCAGGATGGATTGCTCAATGGAGAGAAATGCGTTTACGTAAAGAGCCGATTGGTCGTCCTCGTCAAGTTTATACTGGTGAGAATTACCGTCCTTTTGTAAAAATCAATAAAAGATAACAACAATTAAAATGATATAATGTCATTCTGAAGTTTTACTCAGAATGACATTTTTTTTGCTATATGTTACAACTAAATGTAAAAAACGAAACCTCTAGGTTAAGAGCTGTAGTTTTAGGAACTGCAGAAAGTAATGGTCCAATTCCTAAGGCAGAAGACTGTTATGATCCTAAAAGTAAACAACATGTTTTAGCCGGAACTTATCCAGCAGAAAAAGATATGGTCATAGAAATGGAAGCAGTAGCTGAAGTTTTTAAAAAATATGATGTTCAAGTTTTTCGTCCAGAAGTAATTAAAGATTATAATCAGATTTTTTCAAGAGATATTGCTTTTGTAATCGATGATAAATTAGTGAAAGCCAATATACTTCCTGATAGAGATCGTGAATATGAAGCAATTCAGCATGTTGTAGCTCAAATCGATCCAGATAATGTGATTGAGTTACCAGAAGAATGCCATGTTGAAGGTGGGGATGTAATGCCGTGGAATGATTATATTTTTATAGGGACATATTCAGGTTCAGATTATTCAGATTACATTACAGCAAGAACAAATACAGATGCTGTTATTGCTTTGCAAGAATTATTTCCAGATAAAATTGTAAAAGCATTTGAGTTAAGAAAATCAAATACAGATCCTAAAGAAAACGCATTACATTTAGATTGCTGTTTTCAGCCTATAGGAAAAGATAAAGCAATTCTACATAAAAATGGATTCTTGGTAGAAAAAGAATACGAATGGTTGGTAGATTATTTTGGAAAAGACAATGTTTTTGAAATTTCTAAAGAAGAAATGTATAATATGAATAGTAATGTTTTTTCTATATCTGAGGATGTAATTATTTCAGAAAAGAATTTTACTAGGTTAAACACATGGTTACGAGAAAAAGGTTTTACTGTAGAAGAGGTGCCTTATGGTGAAATAGCAAAACAAGAAGGACTTTTACGTTGTTCTACCTTACCTTTAATAAGAGACTAGAAAAATAAATAGTTATAAAATTAAAAAGCCAATTAGAAACTTCTAATTGGCTTTTTTTTAAAATTATAATTTTGTAATTCCAGTAATATGAGGTTCACCTTGTCCTGGTAAAGGTTGGAAAATCTCAACAATAGCTTCCCATTGAATTGGTTCTGGACCAGGTAATGTCGCTTCACACTTAAAACGATAGTTCATCCCAGCTACTACTTGAGTAGATACAGATTGTGGAGTATATTTTACACCTACAAAACCAGCTAATGCTTCATCGAATACTTTTTTATCCTCAGCAGTTACAGGTCCATAAGGAGTCCATCCTCCTACTAATGTTTTTTCGCTTGTTGCAGTTTGATTTGACATGATATTTATGATTTAAGGTTTATGATACTTTAAAGTTCAATAAAGAATTGAGTGAAAAATAGAAGAATACCATTAGAGTTTGAAATTGAGGTATAAGTGTTATAATAAGAGGTAAGAGTTTTTAAAATTATTAAGTTGAAGAATAAAGCCTTATATTTGTCCTAATAAACTTTAGGAGTAGCTAGTTTACTAGTTTGAGAAATATCCTTAGAACCTGATTTGGTTAACACCAACGTAGGGAAAAGTTATCTTAACTTTAGTATACACTTATATATGTGTATATCTTCTATTTCTAGAGTTTACTTTAATTAGTTTTATATGATAACTGTAAAAGTAAACGACACAAACAAAATATTTTCAAAAGAAACCACTATAGATAGAATGATTGAAACGTTACAAATTCAATCAAATGGAATTGCTATAGCTATAAACAATTCAATTATAAAAAAGTCTGATTGGGAAAATCATATTTTATCAGATAACGATAATGTATTAATTATTAGGTCTACTCAAGGCGGATAAACTAACAATAAAACAAACACCTTTCACAATGAAGAAAAAAGATACGGCTCCAAAGCAAGATGGAATTACAAGGAAACCTTTTCCAAATTCTACAAAGATTTATGTAAAAGGTAAATTACATCCTCAAATTAACGTTGCAATGCGTGAAATTTCATTGAGTGATACTGTAGATTCAATGACTAAAGCTCGTACTCCAAATGAACCAGTAACTGTTTATGATACTTCAGGACCATATACTGATCCAGAAAAAGAAATAAACATTCATAACGGTTTAGAGCGTATTCGTGAGCAATGGATTTTAGACAGAAGAAATGTTGAACAATTAGATAAATTCAGTTCAGAATATTGTAACGAGCGTTTAAATGATAAAAGTTTAGATCATTTACGATTTAATCATTTAAATAAGCCGTATAAAGCTAAGGAAGGAAAAAATGTAACACAGTTACATTATGCAAAGCAAGGAATGATTACTCCTGAAATGGAATATGTAGCAATTCGTGAAAATCAGCGTATTGATGAAATGACACGTTTAGCGAAACAACATCCAGGTCAAGATTTCGGTGCTAGTATTCCAGAAAAAATTACTCCAGAATTTGTAAGAGAAGAAATCGCTAGAGGTAGAGCTGTAATTCCTTCAAATATAAATCATCCAGAAGCAGAACCTATGATTTTAGGTCGTAACTTCTTAGTGAAAATCAATGCAAATATTGGTAACTCAGCAACAACATCTTCAATCGAAGAAGAAGTAGAAAAAGCTGTTTGGGCTTGTCGTTGGGGAGCAGATAATATTATGGATTTATCTACAGGAAAAAACATTCACGAAACACGTGAGTGGATTATCCGTAATTCACCAGTACCAATTGGAACTGTACCAATTTATCAAGCATTAGAAAAAGTAAATGGTGTTGCAGAAGATTTAACATGGGAAATTTTTAGAGATACATTAATTGAACAAGCTGAACAAGGAGTAGATTATTTTACAATTCACGCTGGAGTTCGTTTGGCTTATGTTCCAATGACTGCAAAACGTATTACAGGAATTGTTTCTCGTGGAGGTTCAATTATGGCAAAATGGTGTTTAGCACATCATAAAGAAAGTTTCTTGTACACACATTTCGAAAAGATTTGTGAAATTATGAAAGCTTACGATGTGGCATTCTCATTAGGAGACGGTTTACGTCCAGGTTGTATTGCAGATGCAAATGACGAAGCTCAGTTTGCTGAATTAGAAACTTTAGGTGAGTTAACTAAAATCGCTTGGAAACACGAAGTACAGTGTTTCATAGAAGGTCCAGGTCACGTACCAATGCACATGATTAAAGCAAATATGGATAAGCAATTAGAAGCTTGTGGAGAAGCTCCTTTTTATACATTAGGACCATTAACTACTGATATTGCTCCAGGTTACGATCATATTACTTCAGGAATTGGAGCAGCAATGATTGGTTGGTATGGTACTGCAATGTTATGTTATGTAACACCAAAAGAGCATTTAGGTTTACCAAACAAAGATGATGTAAGAACTGGAGTTGTTACATATAAATTAGCTGCGCATGCTGCTGACTTAGCGAAAGGACATCCAGGAGCACAACATAGAGATGATGCGTTAAGTAAAGCTCGTTTTGAATTCCGTTGGGAAGATCAGTTTAACTTAAGTTTAGATCCAGAACTGGCTAGAGAATATCACGACGAAACGTTACCAGCTGAAGGAGCTAAAATTGCACACTTCTGTTCTATGTGCGGACCGAAATTCTGTTCAATGAAGATTTCTCAAGAAGTTAGAGATTATGCTGCTCAAAAAGATTTAGAAGCTGAAAATGCAATTGCAGAAGGAATGAAAGAAAAATCTGAAGAGTTCAAACAAAAAGGTTCAGAAGTATACTTATAAAATAATAAACAATTATCAGTGATCTATTTCAGGTCACTGATAATTTTACAGATTACTGAAAATGCTAATAGTTCTTACTTCAGAAAAGGAGATACAAAATGAAGCAGCACTTTTAAATCAATTGTTTGAAAATGGTTTAGAAGTATTGCATTTAAGAAAACCTTCTTTTGATACAGAAGGATATCGAAATTTATTAAAAGAAATCAATCCAGAGTACTATCAAAAAATTATGATACATCAGTTTCATGATTTATGTGCAGAGTTTGTATTGAAAGGAGTTCATATTCAAGAGCAACCTAGATTAAATTTAGGTGAAAAACTAGAGGGTTATGTTTCCTTATACATGTCTGAGGGTTTTAAAGTAAGTAGTTCTTTTCATGAACCAGAGGTTTTAGATGCTTGCGAAATCAGTTTTGATTATCACTTATTGAGTCCAGTTTTTTCTTCAATATCTAAAAAAGGATACGAAGGAAGAGGTTTTGATGTAAATCATATCGAAAAAACAATCATAGGAATGGGAGGAGTAAATGCAAATACAATTCCTAAAGTATTAGAACTAGGTTATAAAGGTATTGGTGTGCTTGGTGGTGTTTGGAATACAGAAGATCCTATAAAAAGTTTTGAAGAAATCAAACGTCATTACGAAGTGTAGAAGTAAATATAGTCAACCTGAACTTGTTTTAGGTTCTCATTATTGATACTTATGAGATTCTGAAATAAATTCAGAATGACAAATAATCTCAAATAAAAGTTTATAAACTTGAAACAACGCCCATACATATTAACAATTGCAGGTTTTGATCCATCAAACGGAGCAGGCTTAACAGCTGATGTAAAAACATTTGAGCAATTAAAGTGTTACGGATTATCAGTTTGTACTGCCAACACAATTCAAAATGATAAAGATTTTCTGAAATGTGATTGGATTGATATTGAAACTATTTTGGAACAAATTCAAGTTTTGTTTGATCGTTTTTTGATTGCTACTGTTAAGATTGGGATAGTTGAAGATTGGCAAAAATTATCTAAAATTATAGATACGGTTTTACAATTAAATCCAGACACTAAAATTGTTTTAGACCCAGTTTTAAAATCATCCACAGGTTTTGTGTTTCAAAATGATTTCAGTGAAAGTGATTTCGATAAAATTTTAGATAAAATCTATTTAATTACTCCAAATTATCAAGAGATTCAAAATCTATATCAAGACAAAATGATTGAAGAAACGATACATCATATTCAGTCGAAAACTCACGTATTTTTAAAAGGAGGACATCATCCTGAAAAGATAGGAGTAGATTATTTATATACAAACGAAGGAAAAATACATCCTTTCAATCCTAAAAAAGGAATTAAAATATTCGAAAAGCATGGAAGTGGTTGTGTGTTATCTTCAGCAATTGCAAGTTACATTGCTTTAAAATTTCCGTTAGTAAAATCATGTTTTAAAGGAAAACGTTACATCGAAAAAGTATTGAGTTCTAACAAAACATTATTAGGATATCACAACTAAAATAAATGATAAGTAAATTACAATATATATCACAAGGAGAAACTCCTGAAGCACATTTACAAAATATTCAAAGTGCTTGTACAGCTGGAGCAGAATGGATACAACTTCGTTTAAAAAATGAAACAGAAGCGGTTATTCTAGAAACTGCTAAAAAAGCAAGAGAGATTACGAGTCATTTTCAAACAAGATTAATTATTAATGATCATTATAAAGTTGCAGAAGAAGTAAAAGCAGATGGAGTTCATTTAGGAAAGACAGATGCTTGTCCGGCTGAAGTGAGAAAATACTTAGGAAACTTATTTATCATAGGAGGTACTGCAAATACTTTAGAAGATTGTAAAACTTTACTTGAAAAGAAAGTAGATTATATCGGTTTAGGACCTTTTAGATATACAACTACAAAGAAAAATTTAAGCCCGACTTTAGGTCTAGCTGGTTATCAAGTACTTTTAGAGGAATTAAATACTGAAACTCCAGTAATAGCTATTGGGGGAATTGTTTTAGAAGATGTATCGGCATTGTTAGAAACGAATATCCATGGTATAGCAGTATCAGGAGAAATAACTAAAGATTTTAATTCCATTTCAAAATTTCATCAAATTTTAAAAGCAGGAAGTTCACAAGAGCAAGTTTTTAAATTAGATACAAACAACTAACTAATTATTATGAGTTCATTACAAATAGCAGATAAAACATTTACATCACGTTTGTTTACAGGAACAGGAAAATTTAGTTCTTCAGAATTAATGCGTGATGCTTTATTAGAAAGTGAAAGTGAATTAGTAACTGTAGCGCTTAAAAGAGTTGATGTGCAAAATGAAGAAGATGATATTTTAACACATTTAAATCATCAACGAATCAATTTATTACCAAATACTTCAGGAGTAAGAAATGCAAAAGAAGCAGTTTTTGCAGCTGAATTATCTAGAGAAGCTTTAGAAACAAACTGGGTGAAATTAGAAATACATCCAGATCCAAAATATTTATTACCAGATCCTATAGAAACATTAAAAGCAGCTGAAGAGTTAGTGAAAAAAGGATTTGTTGTGATGCCTTACATTCATGCAGATCCTGTTTTATGTAAGCGATTAGAAGAGGTAGGAACACAATGTGTAATGCCATTAGGAGCCCCAATTGGAAGTAATAAAGGATTAAAAACGTTAGAGTTTTTAGAGATTATTGTAGAACAATCTAATATTCCTGTAGTTGTAGATGCAGGAATCGGTTCACCTTCACATGCGGCTCATGCCATGGAAGTTGGAGCAGATGCAGTTTTGGTAAATACAGCAATAGCAGTTTCTCAAAACCCGGTAGTAATGGCAAAAGCTTTTAAGATGGCGGTTGAAGCTGGTAGAATAGCTTACGAAGCAAAATTAGCTCCAGTAAAAAAACATGCAGAAGCAAGTAGCCCATTAACTTCGTTTTTGAGTTAGTCTTGGCTTCTAGCTGTTAGCTATTTGAGTTATTATGAGAAATTATAAAAACCTTGAGGTTTGGAAAAAATCTCACCAACTTGCTTTAAAAGTTTATGAGGTAACTAAAATGTTTTCTTCAGAAGAAAAGTTTGGAATTATCTCTCAACTTAGAAGAGCATCATTGTCCATACCAACAAATTTAGTTGAAGGAGCTAGTAGAAATTCTGAAAAAGAATTTGCCTATTTTATAAATATTGCCTCTGGTTCGTCAGCCGAAGTAGAATACTTATTAGAGTTCTCAAAATCTATAGCATACCTATCAGTTGAAGATTTTGATATTTTAAGTAAAGAGGTGATTATAATTAGAAAAATGTTGAACTCTCTTTATCAAAAACTAAAATGATACAAAAAGAAACAACTAAGAACCAAAAGCCAAAAGCCAAAAGCTTTGAAAATATATTTGATAATTACGACTGGGATTCGGTAATGAAAGACATTCTTTCTAAATCATCTCTTGATGTAGAAAGAGCTTTGGCTTCAGATAAAAGAGATTTAGAAGATTTTAAAGCTTTAATCTCACCAGCTGCAAAACCTTATATTGAGCAAATGGCTCAGTTGAGTAATCAGTTAACCAAAAAACGTTTCGGAAATACAATTCAAATGTATGCTCCGATGTATTTAAGTAACGAATGCCAGAATATTTGCACGTATTGCGGATTCAGTCTAACGAATAAAATTCCTAGGCGAACGTTAACAGATGCTGAGATTTTAAAAGAAATTGAATTCTTAAAAAATAAAGGTTACGATCATATTTTATTAGTTACAGGAGAAGCGAATCGTACTGTTGGAGTAGATTATATTAATAATGCAATTCAATTAATAAAGCCACATTTTTCGAATATTACTATTGAAGTGCAACCTTTAGATCAAGATGAATATGAGTTATTGATAGAAAATGGATTGTATGCGGTTTTAGTATATCAAGAAACATATCATAGAGAAGAATATAAAAAACATCATCCGAAAGGAAAGAAATCTAATTTCTCTTACCGATTAGACACACCTGATCGTTTGGGAAAAGCAGGAGTTCATAAAATCGGACTAGGAGCTTTATTCGGATTAGAAGATTGGAGAGCAGATAGCTTTTTTACGGCATTACATTTAAAATATTTACAAAAGACATACTGGAAAACAAAATATTCCATTTCTTTTCCAAGATTACGACCGCATTCTGGAGGATTAGAACCTAAAGTAGAAATGACAGATGCTGATTTAGTACAGTTAATTTGTGCGTATCGTTTATTTGATGAAGATGTAGAATTATCTATTTCTACTCGTGAAAATGAAATCTTCAGAAATCATATTGTACAATTAGGAATTACTTCTATGAGTGCAGAATCGAAAACAAATCCTGGTGGATACGCTGTTGAACCTCAGTCTTTAGAACAGTTCGAGATTTCAGATGAACGTAGTACAGAAGAGATAACTACTATGCTAAAAGATCAAGGGTTGGAAGTTGTATGGAAAGATTGGGAACATTTTAGTTAATCACTACAATATTATTAATGATAAAATGTTTCTAAATTAGCTAACTATTCTTAAATCCCCATAAGTAATGAGAAAACTAATAACAATATTGTGTTTATCCATTAGTTTGTTGTTTACAAGCTGTAATAAAGCAGGAATCACATTTGGTGACACAAACTACTTTCCCCTAAATGATGATAGTGAATGGGAAACAGTTTCACCTGAAAGTTTAGGTTGGAATACTTCAGAAGTCCCAGATTTATATTCTTTTTTAGAAGATTCTGATACAAGAGCACTTATCGTTTTAAAAGAAGGTAAAATAGTTTTTGAAGAATATTGGGGAACTAATTTTGAAAATACAGGTCCCTTCACAAGAGAATCTAAATGGTATTGGGCTTCGGCAGGAAAAACATTAACAGCAAGTTTAGTTGGAATTGCTCAAGGTGAAGGTTTACTAACAGTTTCTGATAAAACCTCTGATTATTTAGGAGTAGGTTGGACGAGTTTAGAACCAGAAAAAGAAAGGTTGGTTACAATTAAAAATCAATTAACGATGACTACAGGTTTTAGCACTAGCGTTAATTTAAATTGTTATACTCCACAATGTTTTAGGTACAGAGTAGATGCAGGTAAACAATGGTTTTATCATACAGGAACTTCAACAGTTTTAAAGAATGTAATCGAAAGTGCTTCTGGACTTAATTATAATGATTTTACAGATCAAAAACTTGAAGCCATAACTGGTATGAGTGGAGAGTGGATAGAAGAAGATGATAGAAATATATACTGGAGTACTGCTAGAGATGCTGCTCGTTTTGGTTTGTTGTTGTCAGCCAAAGGTACTTGGAGAGGTAATACAATTCTTAGTGGTATTTTCTTTCATGAAATGACAAATACTTCTCAAGATATTAATGAGTCTTACGGATATTTAACTTGGTTAAATGGAAAGTCCTCGATAGTTTTTCCAGGTGTACAAACAATTACAATACGTCCGCTTTCAACTGAAGCTCCTGAAGATACTTTTGCAGCTTTAGGTAAAAATGGCCAAACAATAGCAGTTGTACCAAGCGAAAATATTGTAATAGTACGATTTGGAGATGAACCTAATCAAGGTCAGTTATCTGTAAATTATTTCAACGATCTTTGGGAGAAAGTGAATAAGATTATCAATTAACAAGAATAAAAACAATTCATAAATGCTAAGAAATCTTACTTTTTTAATTATTCGATTGATGGGAATCAAAAAGATATTTTCAAAGAATCCTGTTGATTATAAAAAGTTAAGAAAGTCAGATAGAAAATTACCACCTAAAAGTTTATCAAAAAAGTTTTTAGTTGAGAGTTTAGATTTAGATGATAATAAGGTTTATAAAATAAAAAAGCCGAATACCACCAGTAAGGATTTAATAATTTTTATACATGGAGGTGCTTTTATTTCTGGCCCAGCTGAACATCATTGGAATGCTATAGAAAAAATAGTAAAGCATACAGGCAAAGAATTATGGTTAATAGATTATCCTAAAGCCCCAGAATATAACATTCATCAAATTTGTCAAAACATAGATTGGGTTTACGAGTTTGCAACTCAAACTTTGGCTTTATCTGAAAATATTACTTTGATAGGAGATTCAGTTGGAGGGAATTTAATTATGACTTTAACGCAAAGGCTTCTAGAAAAGAAAAAAGAAATTCCTAAACAATTAATTTTAATTACTCCGGTTTTTGATGCGAGTATGTCAAACCCTGAAATAGAAAGCATAGCTGAAAAAGATCCAATGTTAAATGTATCGGGAATACTTTCTGCAAAAGAGATGTGTGCAAATGGTTTAGATTTAAAAGACAAAATCATTTCTCCTTTATATGGAACGTTTAAAGGATTTCCTAAAACAGAGATTTATATTGGAGCATATGATATTATGTATCCAGATGCAAAAATTGGAGTTCAGAAAATGCAAGAAGAAGAGGTAGATGTAAAACTTATAGATGGAGCTAAAATGCCTCATATTTATCCGTTACTACCAGTTTTACCACAAGCAAAAAAAGCTTTACAACAAATTATTGAAAGTATAAAAGAGTAATGCTAACTAGAGAAGAACAAAAACAATATAACCGTCATCTTATTTTAGAAGAAATAGGAGAAGAAGGACAAATAAAATTAAAACAAGCTAAAGTTTTAGTCATTGGGGCTGGAGGTTTAGGCTGTCCTGTTTTACAATATTTAACAGCCGCAGGAATTGGAACAATTGGTGTTATTGATGATGATGTTGTAGATCAAACCAATTTGCAGCGTCAGATTTTGTATACTATTGAAGACGTTGGAAAATCTAAAGCTGAAACAGCTGCAAATCGATTATCAAAATTAAATCCTTTTATCAATTTTAAGATATATAAAGAGCAGTTAACAAAGCATAATGCGATTGAGTTATTCGAGAAATATGATATTATTGTAGATGGGAGTGATAATTTTCATACTCGATATTTATCCAATGACGTTGCTGTAATTACCAACAAACCTTTAGTTTATGGATCTATCTTTAAGTTTGAAGGTCAAGTAAGTGTTTTTAACTATAAAGGAAGTGCAACATATAGGTGTTTATATCCGACTCCACCAAACCCAAAAGATGTTCCTAATTGTTCTGAAATTGGTGTTTTAGGAGTTTTACCAGGAATTATAGGAAGCTTACAAGCAAATGAAGTGCTTAAAATGATTATTGGTTTAGGTGAGGTACTTGCAAATAAATTATTAGTGTTAGACGTTTTGTCGATGCGTCAATTAGTGTTGAACTACAGTAAAACTGAGAGATCTGAAGTAACTATTTTAGATGAAAATTATGAAGCATTTTGTGGAGTTACGATTATTGAAGACGAAATAACTCTTGAAGATTTGAATCAGAATCTAACAAAATACAATTTGTTAGATGTACGTGAAAATTGGGAACGTGAACAGCATCATATTGGCGGGCAACATATTCCATTAGGAGAATTACCTAATCGTTTTTCTGAAATCGATACATCTAAACCACTAGTTGTGTATTGTAAATCAGGAATGCGTAGTGCCAGAGCTATCGATTTTTTACAAGAGCAAGAATTACAAGGAAACTTTATTAATTTGAAGAATGGACTTTAAAAAAATGAATTAATTTCTATTCCAGAAAAGTCTTAATCATACGAATGGATTTTATATATTTAAACTCCAAAAAATGTAAGACTTGAAATTAATTAAACAAAAAACGCTATACTTCTCAGAAGGAAAGTCAGATAAAGTTTATGAGGTAGATTTATGTGAAAGCCAAGAATTGTTCGTGGTTAATTTCAGATATGGTAGAAGAGGTGCAAACTTAAGAGAAGGTACAAAAACTGTTTTTCCTGTGTCTCTAGAAGAAGCAGAAAGTATTTTTTCTAAATTAGTTGAGAGTAAAGAAAAAAAAGGATATTCAGAAGATTTAGGAACTATTAAAGAAGTTCATAAAGAAGAGAATACAATACAAAAGGATACGATTCTTAAGTATCTTAAACAAGCCTTGTCAGGAACTTATACTCGAAGTTGGAAAGTTTCAAAAATAATTTCTCGAACTACAGTACTTCAAATTAAAGAAGCAGTTCCGTTAGTAAGTCAATTTATCACATCAAAAGATGAATTTGAACAGTATAATGCAATAGCGGCTTTAAGTCATTTCGAGGTTTCCGAATACACATCAACGATTTTAAAAGTATTAAAAGAAAAGAAATTTCAAACAATAACAGGAAGAATAGCTAGTGCATATATTCTGAAATTTGGAAGCGCTTCTGAAAAAGAAGAACTTCATGAACTAGTTAAAGAGTATATCACTTCAGAACAAATTCAAAATTTACCTATGCAACTTTTAGGTGAAAAACCTAGGGATCCAATGTTATTGTATTATGCATATTTATTTTCTTACAAAGAAACTGCTTACCGAGAACAATTATATTCAATTGTAGAGCAGTTACCATTAAAGGTAAATATATTTAAGTCTATTAGATATATGTACAGAACTTCAGTAATTACTGAAGACGCGATGTTCTTTGGATTATTATCGAAACGAATGGCAGTAAGCAACGCGGGTTATACATCGGATTATTTTTATGTAGGAAATCAATGGGTTTCTGCTCAAGAAGAAAAACAAAAGAAAAACCCAGGAGTTGCCTTTTCAGGAAAAACGAAGCAATACTTTATTAAGAATAGTTACAAGAAAATATATAATTTAAGTATTGCAAAAAAAGAAAGTTATGTGAAATTCGCGACGGGAATGCTATGTGCATTAAATGATGATAATGATCGTGTTAGTGAAAGAGTAGATTATAACTATAATTACAATTCAGAAACTAGACGTTACGAAACAGTGAAGAGTTTTTATCCAGCGTATTCTAACTACTTAGGATTAATGTATGTGTTGTATGGAAATTCAAATAGATTTAGTGATCAACATCAAATCTTTTTTTCAGAAGAAGAAAAAAACACAGCTTCCAGAGAAGAAATTTTCCCTGAATTATGGAATGATAAACCAGAAGAGGTTTTATATATTTTAGCGAATGCTAAAAGTACTATTGCTATTAATTTTGCATTACGTATAATTAATGATAATCCGAATTTCTTAAATTCAATTTCCAATGAAAATTTATTAAAATTGTTACAGCATTCTCAAGAGGAAGTATTAAATCTAATAACTTCTTTTTTAGAAGAAAAATATAAAGAAGATAAGCCTGAAAACGTAATATTAATTAATTTATTAAAGTCTAAAAATAATAAAGCAATAACACTAGCTTTAGGCTGGTTACAGAAATTTGAAACTACATATTTGTCCGATGTTACTTTTATAGTAGAGTTATTACATACAGATGAGGTAAGAGTAATTAATTATTTATCTGAATTATTTATTGAAACAGTGAAGTATGAAAATAAGATTGCATTAGCTTCATTAAGTGCTTTATTTGCAATACCATCAAATTTCTCATATTTATTTTTAAATCAGATAAATGAATTAATAGGGAATACTAAATTCGGAACATTAATTGAAAATATAACTAAAGAGAAAATTATAGAATTAGCAAGTTCTAGTTCAATTTCTAATAAACTCTTTGCAATCAATTTAGCTAAACACGCTAATGTTTCTGTTTACGAATTGTTTAAAGATACTTATAGCGAGTATATTATATCAGATGATTCAGCTTTAAGAAAAGTAGGAGTAGAAATTCTAGCACACTTTCCGGATGTCTTTTTATTAGAAAATAAACAGCATTTAGTAATGTATTGTTTTTCTGAATATGAAGAAATAAGAAAAGCTATTCAACCAAGTATACATAAGCTTGTAAAATTAGATGGCGTATTCAAAAAAAGTTTATTAAATCAGTTGCTTTTACAGATCTCAGAAGCAGAAGTGTATGAAGGAATTCATCAAAATAGTTATGAGTTATTAATTGATATTTATGGTGAAGATTTAAAAGAGCTTTCAAAGAAGCAGTTAATAGAGTTAGTCTTATCTAAATATGAATTTGCTCAGAAATTAGGAACTCCTTTGTTTCAAAAAAGAGTGTCGTTAAGTACTTTAGAAATGAATGAAGTAATCCGTCTTTCAGATAGCGATGTAATTGCTGTTAGAAAGTTGATGTATGAATATTTCGAAAAAAATATTCCAAGAATTAATTATGAGTTAGAAACTTCATTAAAAATATTTAATTCTAATTGGGAAGATGTTGTAGTATGGGCATGTGATTATTTCGATAAACATATAGATACTAAAAATTGGACAGTAGATATGTTGGTTTATGTATGTGATCATGTTAAAGAACGTGTGCAATCTTTTGGAAGAAGTTTAATAACTAAACATTTTTCAGAAGAAAAAGGATTGCCTCTATTATTGAAATTACAAGAACATCCAACTAAAGAAATGCAATTCTTTGTAACGAACTATTTAAAAGAATACGCAACAGATAATGTTCCAGTAATTTTAAAGTTAGAAAGTTATTTTAAGACAACGTTGTTTTATATCAATACTAACAGGTCAACTAAAACAAGAGTTTATTCTTTTTTAGAACAGGAATCTAAAAAATATAAAGAAGTTGCTTTAATGTCGATTCGTATTTTGACATCTGTTTTAGGGTCTAAAACAATTACAGACAGAGATTATATCTTAGATATTTTGTTAATGATAACGGAGACTTATAACGACATAGAAGTTCCGCTAATAATAAAAGAAATTTAGAAAAAGAATGAAGTTTAATTTTAAATATAGCGGTAATAGTTCTGTTCAGAATAATGCTTCGTCAACAGGAGTAAGTTTTGCTCCAGATGTGTTAAGAGATCCAACTTATTTTGTAGGTACTCTAGATAAGAAAATTCCTTTTAGAGAAGCTATTTCAGCTTTACATCACGTCGTTACAGCAGATTTTAATTTTCAGCCTAAAGATAATACCGAATATTTGGCATGGTTAAAAAGTAAAGAGGATATATGGGTAGCAGAAGCTTCTGCAAATTTGGTTTCTGTAAAGGAAGAAATAAAGAATTTACAAGAGCAACTAAAAGAATTACGTTCTAAACGAGATGTAATTACTAAACCGTATTACGAAGCACAACGAAAATATTTTAAATATTTATTTGTAAGAGACTATGCAGCTTGGTTTGTGTTAGATCCTGTGATTACTGTTCATCCAGATCAAATTTTCTTTGAGTGTTTTAGTAAAGATGAATCGGTTTATGGAAAGTTATCTTGTGGCTATGATGTATTTAATTCGATAAGTGATTTTAAATGCGGAACAACAAACATTGACTATTCCAAGAAATTATATAATGAATTTCAAAAAATAAGAACATATAAAGAAACAAACTTTAAAGTAGATCCTGGAGGATTTGATGTGCAAACGACAGGTGAAACCGCTTACAGAGAAGTAAAAATAGATTTACCAGATAGCTGGGTAAGAGGATTTTTACAGGTAAGTACTGCAATGACGAATGATAAAGTAACTTTTGATTTGCATCCTATAGATATAACTAATTTTATATCAGTTTTAAAAAGACATAAAGAGAAAACAGGACCAAGAGCTATAAAATATGTTTTAGAGCCAGGTAAACCAATTGTGGCAGTTTTTGAACCGTGGAATATTGAGATTGTATGTTCTCAGTCTATATATACAGGTAATGAAAAACATGAAATAAGAGTTTGGGGAAGAAGAAGAATAACATTACTTGAGCGTTTACTACCTATTACAAACAAGTTTACTGTTCACTTGTTAGGAACAGGTATGCCTTCTTTTTACATAGCACATTTAACTAATGAAATGTATTTTACATTAGGATTATCAGGTTGGACGGCTAACGATTGGACAAAATCTACAAGTCTAGATTTACTTTCTCCTAGGCAGAAAGTGTCAGCAACCACTATGCAAAGTATTTATTTAGCTTTACGTAAAGATTGGTTTAATACATCTCAGAAATTAACTGAAAATTTAGGAATAGATAAATTTTCAGTTCAACAGGCGTTACAAACTTTTACACAAGCTGGAAAAATCGTTTATGATTTAAAAAATCAGGTTTACCGAATTAGAGAACTTAAAAGAGATGGAATAAATATTGAGGAACTTCGTTTTTCAAGTGAAATTGATAAAGAGGCATACCGATTAATGGAATCAGGAGCTGTTAAAAATTTAAAAGTAGAAGAAAATAGAAAAATTAAAATAACAGCTACTGTTGATAATCGTTACGATACTAAAGTTATTATTAATAATGACTTACAAATAGAGGACGCTTCATGTACATGTAGTTTTTACTGCAAAAATAAGATGACAAAAGGACCTTGTGAGCATATTTTAGCTACAAGAATAACATTTGATAAAGATTAATTAATATATTTAAACCTTGGTAGTAATAAGATAAAAACCTTGCAACCCGATTGGTGTATCGCCAATCTTGCACACAGATACCGAACGCGTCACTGACTCGAACTTAACTTGTGAAATAGGTACTATAGTACCATTTCCGGTTATACTTCTGCGAAGTGAAATAGTACTATAGTACCTATTTCACTGGAGTTGTTCAATTCAGTCTTTAGAATCGTACGAAGGGAAACTAAAAAATACATCTTATTGCTACCTTTTTGTTTATGAATAATTCAGCTACGAGAAAACAAGAGATTTACGATAAAATCAAAGAATCATCGAAAGATGAATATATACTTTCTGAAATGAAACGTTTAGGTTTTTGGAAAGAAGGAAGTGTAGATTTTGAAAAAGTGAATGCGTTTTTAAAAGAAGAAAGAGAGCTTTCTAATAAACTTCATAAGTTAACCAGAGAACAAAAAAATCTTACAGATACTGAAGCTTTTATTGCTAGAAAGCATTCAGAACGAAAGAAACTGTCTAAAGAAAGACAAAAGGAAACTAAGTTAAGAAGAGAAGAGTTAAGGAGAGCAAAAGCTGAAAAGTGGAAACAAACCAAAGAAGAGGATATTATTTATTTGGGAAAAGGTTTTTCTCATCAATTAAATCATACTGATTCAAATATTGATAGGCTTAATAAGAATGGATTACCATTATACAGCTCGGTTAAAGATTTAGCCAAGGCTATGGGGATTTCTGTTAATGAACTTAGATTTTTAGCTTTTTCGAGAAAGAATTCAAAAATTTCACATTACAAGAGATTTAAAGTAGCTAAAAAAACAGGAGGCTTCAGGTTAATTTCTGCTCCAATGCCTCGTTTAAAAAAGGCGCAACACTTTATTTTAGAAAATATTTTAAATAAAGTAACGGTACATGAAAAAGCTCACGGATGTGTCCAAAAAAGATCAATAGTTAGTAATGCGGCTTTACATGTGAATAAAGCAGTAGTTATAAATCAAGATCTTCAAAACTTTTTTCCATCAGTAACATATAATAGAATTAAGGGAGTATATAAATCGTTAGGATATTCAGAACAATTATCTGTTGTTTTTGCATTATTATGTTCAGAACCAAAAATATTAGATATTAGTTTGCTTGGGGAAAATTATTACACGCAACGAGGCGATCGTTACCTTCCTCAAGGTTCTCCATGTAGTCCAGCTATAACTAATATTTTATGTAAAAAACTAGATTTTAGATTAGACGGACTAGCAAAAAAATATGGTTTCACTTTTTCTCGTTATGTAGATGACATTACGTTTTCAGGTGATCTTGAACAATTTCCAAATATCACAGCAGTTTTAAAATATTCTAAAAAAATAATTAGAGAAGAGAATTTTAAATTACATCCCGATAAACTTAGAGTGATGAAACAAAATCAGAGACAAGAAGTAACTGGTATTGTTGTAAATGAAAAAATAAATATTAATAAAAAATCTTTAAAAAGATTTAGAGCTTTATTATTTCAAATTGAAAATGAAGGTTTAGAGGGGAAAACTTGGAATGGTGGAGCAAATGTTCTTGCTGAAATAGATGGTTTCGCAAATTATGTTTATCAGGTAGATAAGTTGAAAGGGGAAGTTTATAAAGAAAGAGTCAAAAATATTTTAAATAAATATGAATATAAAGAACAACATAAAGCCAAGTTTGTAAAAGAGAAAAAAGATTCTAGATCTAAAATTGGAAGTATTTTTAAGAAGATAAGTTCTTTTTTTAAAAAGTAATCGATTAAGTTAGTCCAAACGAATAGTATCTTTTATCCTAAAACAACGTTCAGAACCTAAAAAAAATGGATTTCCAAATTCCTCAGACCAAAATCCATCTAATATATCTTTCGTTAAGCATCGATATACTACTACACCTTTATAAGTAGAGGAGTCATTCCCTTCGTATTCAAAATTTATAACTAAGATATTGTCTTTAAAAAATCCGATTCCTTTTTGTTTTTGATCGTTGTTGATTGTCCAATCTGCTAAAATCTGTTGATAATCATTTAATTTTAAAGTTAAAATACCTTTATAAGTTGAATCACTATCATTTTGATTTGAACCAATAATAGAAAAATTCCCAACAAGATCTTTTACAGTCATATTTATTGAATAAAATAGATGACAAATATAACGACCTATATTTAGATCTGTTTAAAGAGTGTTTATCCCCTTTTATGGGTGTAAAACTGCAATTAATCTTTAACATATGTTAATTCTATGTAAAAAAAGCTATATTCAAACGTAAATAAATCTAAAGTTGATATTATGGCTAAAAACATTTACTTCTCGTTATTTTTTATTGCATTTAGTGTATCAACTTTATTTGCTCAAAATGGAGACAAAAAACAAATTAAGAATAGAAATAATATTTCAGATTCTATTAGGCCAGAATATGTTTTAAAAATTAAGTTAAAAAAAGTTCCTAATAGTAAAAAAGTAGTAATTACTTCAATAAAATATGAAAAGAGGCAATCTCAGATATTTAAATTACTGTTAGCCCAAAAAGAAAGAATAAAAGAATTAGAAAAGAAAAATAACGTATACCAGCAGTAGATTAAAAAACTAAAAGAATTACTTTTGCTGGCATGAAACAAACTACCAATACGATTCTAATGATTCGTCCTATTGGTTTTAGGATGAACGAACAAACGGCAGTAAATAACTATTATCAAAAGGTATTAGATAATGTTTTGCCGTCTACAGTTAACGCAAAAGCACAACAAGAGTTCGATAATTATGTAGAGAAATTAAGAAGTTACGGAGTTAACGTAATTGTTGTTTCTGATACTGACGATTCAGACACACCAGATTCTATATTTCCTAATAACTGGATATCTTTTCATCAAGATGGAACAGTAGCCTTGTATCCAATGTTTGCTGAAAATAGAAGATTAGAGAGAAGGGAAGATATATTAGAGATTCTTGAGGAACAAGGATTTGTGATCGAAAATGTTGTTGATTACACTTCTGCAGAAGAAGAGCAAGTGTTTTTAGAAGGAACAGGAAGCTTATTGTTAGATAGGGTGAATAAAAAAGCATATTGTGCTTTATCACCTAGGGCAGATGAAGAATTGTTTATAGAGTTTTGTGAAGATTTTGAGTATACACCAGTGGTATTTACAGCAAATCAAACGGTAAACAATGAAAGAAAAGCAATTTATCATACTAATGTTATGATGTGTTTAGCTGAAACCTTTGCTGTGATTTGTTTAGCTTCTATAGATGATAAGAAAGAAAGAAAAAATGTCGTTAAACATTTAAAGGAAGATGGAAAAGAAGTAATAGACATTACAGAAGCTCAAGTGAATAATTTTGCTGGAAACATGTTGCAAGTAAAAGGGAAAGATGATGAAAGATTTTTAGTAATGAGTCAAGCAGCTTTTGATTGTTTAACTAAAGATCAAGTAAACAAAATAGAAAAACATTGCAAAATTATATCTAGTTCTTTAGATGTAATTGAAGGCTGTGGAGGCGGAAGTGCCAGATGTATGATGGCAGAAGTTTTCTTACCAAAACAATAAACAAACAAAAATCCGCTTTAATAGCGGATTTTCTTTTTCAGTAGATGTTAATTTTAGTGTATTTCAGATATTAATGTGACTTATGAATAAAAATGGTGTCATAATAGTGTAATTAAAATTTATAACTATGACTCTAAAAATAAAATTAATACCAGTTTTAATGTTTTCATTATTAATAGGAATGAAAACTGTAGCTGCTCAAAAAGTTGTAGTTAAAAATGGAGTAGAATACTTAGAAAAGGAAGATGTATCAGAAGATTTAAGTTCTATAGAAGCACCTAGTCAAACATTACATATTAAAGTAAAGAAAAAGAAAAACAAAAAAGTGATTAGTTCTGCTACTATTGAAAGTATTAAGAAAGTATCACAAAAAAGAAAAACAGTATTACGATTTAGAAAAAAAAGAGTAGTTAAGTCATCTAAATGCTATAAAGAGACTGAAAACAACTGTAAATCAATGAAAAAGAAAGCTGAATAATTTAAAAGAGTTCGTTTATAGGTCTTTTTTTTAATTTGAACCATTCATCGATACAATAGTGCGCTTTATCGATATTTACTTTTTTTAAGGCGATTTTTTTCGTAATTTAGATGTATCCCCAAATTAATGAATTATGTATGCTAAAAATCCCCTGTTATTAGTAGTAATCATTTTACTATTTATAAATTCCCAAGAAGCTTTTTCTCAAAAAAAAGTAGTAGTTAAACATGGCGTAGAATACCTTGAAGATTCAGAAGAAGATGGAGGTTTAAACTCGATCACAGCACCTTCTAATACAGTTACAGTAAAGGGAAAAGCCAAAAAGAGTAAGAAATTAAGTAAGGAGGCATTAGCTATTAAAAAGTTAAGTAAAGCTTCACTTAAAAAGAAAAAATTAAGGTTTAGAAATAAGAGAAAATCCGATGCAAATAAATGTGTCAAAGATGAAAAAAAGAAGCAATGCGATTCATCTAAACCGAAGAAAAAATAAATCAAAAGCTACCATAAGGTAGCTTTTTTTATTTAACGGGGTCTATTTAAGATGAAAATTAATACCATTCACCGATACTAAATTTCCATTCATCGATCTTGCTGTAATCTGCTAGAAACTTAAAGTTACATTTAAGTATGTGAAACAATAATCAAAGAAAGATGAGAAGAAAACTACATTTCAGAAAGATCGTACTAATTTTAACTTTAAGTATTGGAGTTGGTAATGCGCAAAAAATAATCCAAGAAAATGGATTGGAGTATTTACAAGATAAAACTCAAGAAAGTATTAATAGTGTCGATCGACCTTCTTTCGTGATGAATGTTAAGATAAAAAAAGTAAAACATGGTACAAAAGACGTTCTAGTCAAAATTGAAAATATATACGAGCGAAAGAATGAAAAAGTATCACTCAGATATAGAAAAAAAAGACAGTCCAATTTAAAAGATAAAAAATAACAAACCAAAATATTCTTAAAAACCACCTAAATGGTGGTTTTTTTATTGTGCTAAATCCATTGATTTTGTTAGGACTAGATGATTGGTATAAGAAAAATTTATTCTTTTTTGTAAAGTTATTGAGAATTATGAGACTATTATAATAAGCATGCTGATATTAAATAATTAGAAGTTTAACCAGATAAAAGTTAATTATTATGAACTCAAAAATTAAAAATATACTAATTCCCCTAGCAGTAGTATTAGTTTTAGGTATTCAGCAATCGAAGGCACAAAAAGTAACTAAAAGTAATGGGGTAGAATACATAGAAGAGAATTCTACAGATGATTTAAGTACAATTAAATTCCCTGAAAAAAAGACTGTCAAGTCAAAAAAGATTACTAAGAACAAAAAGGTAAATAAAAATATAAGAACAATAGCAGATCTACAAAGAATCGTACAAAATAAAAAACGATTAAGATTCAGAAATAAAAGAAGAACAGAAAATAAATGTTACAGTCACACAGATGAAACTTGTACTACAAAAGAATAAAAAAGAGCACCCTTGGGTACTCTTTTTTTTATTTTAATGCTTTCTCAATAACCTTTCCTGTCGATCCATTTGGAAATTCAATTCTTAACAAATTAGAAATCGTAGGTGCAATATCAATCACTTCAAAATACTCTTTAGAATTTCCGTTTGAGATTCCGTTTCCATAAAATATAATAGGAACATGAGTGTCATATGAGTAACCAGAACCATGAGTAGATCCCTTCTTTGGATATATAATTGTAGAAGGATTTGGAATTAACAAAACATCTCCCGAAAATTTCTGGTTATACCCATTTTGTAAATGACTTAAAATACCAGAGTTAAATTGAGTGTTTTGCAAAGTTGAAGCCGTAATAGATTTATAAATTCCTTTGTAATTAATCACATTTTCACTAATCACTTCTGCTACTTCTTTTACAGTTAGTTTTTTCTTTTCGATATTTTCTTTGTTAAGGAATATCTGAAAATTAGATATATTTTCAATGAAATCGTTAGACTTAAAATATTTCTTAGTAATATCATTTACGTAGTCTAGAAGTTTTTTTCCGCTTAAATAATTTGCAGGAATTTTCACTGATTTTAAATAGTTAGGAACTTGAACTGCGGCATGATCTGCAGTTAAGAAAACAGTATAATTATCTTTACCTACTTTTTCATCTAAAAATATTAATAAACTCTCTAGTTCTTTATCAAATCTAAGATATGTGTCTTCAATTTCTTTTGAATCAACTCCGAACTGATGTCCAACATAATCTGTAGAAGAATAACTTAAGGCTAAGAAATCAGTGTGTTTACCTTGTCCTAATTTTTCTCCAATAATGGCAGCTTTAGCAAAGTCAGTAGTTAAAGAGTTTCCAGCAGGGATAGCTTTTATAATGCTATAATTGTTGTTTTTACTTCTTAAGTTCGGAATGTCATGAGGAAAAACAGGGCGCCCTTCTCCCTTAAAAGTTTTTTCAAAATTATTATCGTCAGCAATACTTTCAGTATAAGTACTAATATCATAAAGAGTTTCCCAAGGTTGTTTTAAATATTCATCAGCTTTACCAGAAGTATTAAAATCAGTAACCCATTTTGGTAATTCATTCATGTAAAAAGAAGAGGTAATCCATTCACCTTTACTACCACCATCAAACCAATATGCTGCATTAGCAGTATGTCCGGCAGGTAAAATAGCAGAACGATCTTTAATACCAATTCCTATAGTTTTACCCTGCATATTTTGAGCTAATCGTAATTGATCAGTAACAGTTGTAGTTAGCATTCTGTATGGAGATTTTTTACCTCCATCACCATCGTTACCAACAGTTTTATAATTACTGTCATCAACACAATAAATCGATTTTTTTTCAAATTTATCGTACCAGTTGTTACCAATAATTCCATGATTATTAGGAGTTGTACCTGTGTAAACAGAAGTATGTCCAACAGCTGTATATGTAGGAATATAATTAAAATGGGCATTTTCTAAGGAGAATCCATTATTAACTAATCTTTTAAACCCACCGTTGCCATATTTACTTTCAAAACGAGTTAAATAATCGTAACGCATTTGATCCACAATAATACCTATAACCAATTTAGATTTATTAGTTGAATTATCTTTTTGTTTTTCTTTTTGATTACAACTAAAAAACAGAATAGATAATGAAAATATAATAGGTTTTAAATAATAATTCATTGTTTAAATTTTGAAAAGCAAAATTAAATAATTCATTAATAAAAATAGAGCTTTAACTAGGCGTGTTAATGATTTTTTAATCTTAGAGTATAATTTATACAAATGAATATTCTTTAGTACATTAGCAAAATAAATTGTATTAGATGAATTATATCGAGCATGTTGGTAAGTATTTTATGATGCTTGGTCAGGTTTTTAGAGCTCCACAAAAGTTTCGAGTTTTTTGGGAGGCTTTGTTTAGGGAAATTGAAGAGTTAGGATTAAAATCTATAGGTATAATTGCATTTATATCTTTCTTCATAGGTGG
This sequence comes from uncultured Tenacibaculum sp., assembly GCF_947502995.1. Classification (GTDB taxonomy): domain Bacteria; phylum Bacteroidota; class Bacteroidia; order Flavobacteriales; family Flavobacteriaceae; genus Polaribacter. Next base: position 37,844 of record NZ_CANNBW010000006.1, read on the forward strand.
AGTAATAGCCTTACAAACAGCTTTAAATATTAGTGATCCTTTAATTCCGAAAATGTTAATTGGTTTTGCTACTAAAAGATCTGTTATTTTGGAGTTTGCTCCAACTTTTTGTTCTATCATTTTAGCAGGAAAAGTAGGTTCTTATATTACTTCAAGTATTGGAACAATGCGTGTTACAGAACAAATTGACGCATTAGAAATAATGGGAGTTAATTCTTTAAATTATTTAGTATTGCCTAAGTTGTTAGCAACAATCTTCTTTTATCCTTTTTTAGTGATTTTAGGTATGTTTTTAGCCATATTTGGAGGATGGGTAGCAGGAAAGGCTACAAATATGTTTTTTGTTGAAGATTACATTATGGGAATTCAGTTTGATTTTGATCCTTACTTAGTCGTATATGCATTAATAAAGACAATTGTTTTTGCATTTATAATAGCTACAGTTCCATCATATCACGGTTATTACGTAAAGGGAGGTTCTTTAGAAGTAGGAAAAGCAAGTACCCAATCTGTAGTTTGGACTATCGTAGTAATAGTTGTTTGTAACTATTTCTTAACTCAAATGTTGCTTACATAGTTATGATTAAAGTGAATGATATACATAAAAGCTTTGGTGAAGCTAAAGTTTTAAAAGGAATTTCGACTTCTTTTGAACCAGGAATGACGAATTTAATAATTGGTCAAAGTGGAGCAGGTAAAACAGTTTTTTTAAAAAGTTTATTAGGACTTCATACACCTGAAAAAGGAACTATAGTGTACAATGGTCAAATTAATACAGAAATGACTATTGATGATAAGAGAGAGTTTAGAAAAGAGTTAGGAATGGTTTTTCAAGGAAGTGCTTTGTTCGATTCTTTAAATGTAGAAGAGAATGTAATGTTTCCGTTGAAAATGTTTACAAAACAAACTTTAGACGAAATGTTAGAACGAGTAAATTTCGTACTAAAAAGAGTAGATTTAGAAAATTCTAATATGAAATTTCCTGCAGAGCTTTCTGGAGGAATGCAAAAAAGAGTTGCTATAGCAAGAGCAATAGTAATGAACCCAAAGTACCTTTTTTGTGATGAACCAAATTCTGGTTTAGATCCAAGCACTTCAATATTGATTGATAATTTAATTAAAGAGATTACAGAAGAGTATCAAATTACAACGGTAATTAATACACATGATATGAATTCCGTTATGGAAATAGGTGATAAAATTGTTTTCTTGAAGAATGGATTGAAAGCATGGGAGGGTAGTAGTAAAGAGATTTTTAAAACAGATAATAAGGCAGTAGTAGACTTTGTTTACTCTTCTAATTTATTTAAGAAGGTAAGACAAGCATATTTAAACGATAGTTAATCTTTTGGTTTTTAAACAGATGCTTTTTTAGGTGAAAAAAAAGATTTATTTTTTTGAAAATATGTTTGGTGGAATTAAAAAAGCTTTATATATTTGCAACCGCTAAGAAAAAATGACCGGGTAGCTCAGTTGGTAGAGCATCTCCCTTTTAAGGAGAGGGTCCTGGGTTCGAGCCCCAGCCCGGTCACAATAAAGCTTCCTTTTGGGAGGCTTTTTCTTTGAAAATTTTGGGGAGATTCCAGAGCGGCCAAATGGGACGGACTGTAACTCCGTTGTCTTTCGACTTCGCAGGTTCGAATCCTGCTCTCCCCACTACATTTATACTTTAATTAGGGGATTTTTATTAAGGGCGTTTAACTTGAGGGAGTTGGGCGTTTTTTTTTACTGCAACTTTTAAAATCTCTATTTTCTTCATTTGAATTATAAAAAGAACAGTTTTTTACAGGTGTACAAGTTGAGTTGATATAAGCTTTTTAAAGGCGATTAATTTGTAGAATTTATGTTGTTTAAAGGTTTTGTATACTCTTATTAAAAGGTTGCTGAGAAGTTTTAATCTTAAGATTAAGGCTGATGAAAACCGAAAAAAAGTGAAATTTATATTATTTAGGAAGTAAAACTATAAATGTAGCTCCATGTCCATATTCAGATTCTACCCAAATTTTACCTTTATATAAAGCGATAATCTTAGTTACAATAGCTAATCCAATACCTGTAGAATTATGATGATCATCTAGAGTTTGAAAGATGTCGAAAATCTTTTTATGATATTTTTCTTTTATTCCCTTACCGTTGTCTTGAATTCTAAATTCCCAATTATCACCTTTGTCTTGGTAACTAACAGTTACTAATCCGTCTTCTTCTTTAGCATATTTAACAGCATTGCTAATTAAGTTTTGGAAGAGTTGGTGTAATCTAAACTTATCACCACGAATTGTAGGTAATTTCTCTGGAACATGTATTTTAACATGAGAAGGTACGTGAATAGTTTCTGTGATATCGCTAACTACAAAATCTAAATCAACCTGTCGTTCAGAGCGTTCTACTTTGTCAACACCAGCATATTTCAAAATACCATTAATTAAGTGATCCATTTTGTCGATTTTCTTAATTAATAGTTGGAAGTTTTTTTCTATATCTTCATCTTTTATTAAATGACTTAAATCTTCATGAAGCCAAGTAACCAAAGTATTCATACTTCGCAGTGGTGCTTTTAAATCATGAGAAACTACATGTGCAAAATCATTAAGCTCTTTGTTACTAATGGTTAAATGATTTAAAAGCTCTTCACGTTCTTTTTGAGCAATTAAATCTTCGGTGATATCCCTTACTATACCATGAGCAAAAACAGGTTCGCCTTCATCATTATAAACCAAACTAGAATTTATCTCAATCCATCTTATTTCTTTTTTTCTGTTGTATATTCTAGCTCTAAAGTTTCTAAAAGTTCCTTTTTCTAAAAGTGTAGCATATGATTCCATAGCATACTCTACATCTTCCTTGTATAAAGTACTAGTAACATTAAAAGTGTCGTTGTAACCAAAAAAAGCTTGAGAAGCATCATTCATTTTTAAAACATTACCATATAAATCCATTAAGATGTAGGGATCTACAATAGTTTTAAAAAGGCTTTCTAAATGAATTTCTTTTTCATTAAGAACATTTCTTAAGTTTTGATTAGTTTGATAGAGTTCTAAAGATTTGTCTTCAAGAATTTTTTCAGCAGCTTTTCTAGCTTGTCTTTCTCTATTAAGAGCTTTTTCTAAAAGCGCTATTTTGGCCTCACTCATTTCTTTAAGATTTCAAATCGTACCTCAGAACCATCTTCTTTGATTAGTTCATGCTTAATTTCACAATTTTGCCCATAATGAGCAAAGCTCTTTTCCATAAGTCCGTGTGCAAATGTGTAAAGAGATCTTGAAGATCGATAGATTAAAACTAATTTTTCGTCAGTTTGTTCTATTGTTTCAAATTGTGGTAATTCTGCATCTGGGTATAATTTTCTAACCTGTACATGAATGTGCTCTTCTATTGAAGATAATAATTCGATTGGTCCTTTGTAAGATTTTAAAATAGAGCCATAGTTGCTTGCTAATGCATCAAAAAAATGAAGCCCATAAACTTTAAGAAGATCATTAGGAGCTATTTTTGTTACATTGCTTAAGTTGGTGAGTAAAGATACCATTTCAGTAAATTTATAAGTACCAACTGAGGTGTAAACACCGTTTGACTCTAATTCAGATTCATCAATAATTTGTTGAACTGTTTCAAGACCAAATTTAGATTCTACCAAATCTAAGAATTCTGTAAATACGATTCCTTTCATAATTTAACTGACTAATTCACTACTAGTCCAATAATCGAGCATAGTAGAGATGTTTTTGCTGTAATCTTCGTAACGGATAGGTTTTAGAATGTAACCTGCTATACCAAGTTCATAACATCTTTTAAGATCCTGCATGTTGTCAGAGCTGGAAAGAATTATAATAGGAATATATTTTAATCGTTCATCAGATTTTAATATTTCCAAAAATTCTATTCCATTCATTTTTGGCATATTCAAATCTAAAAAAATGAGTTGAGATAATGAAGAACTTTTTAATTTCTCTAATGCATCTTCACCATTAGTAGCTTGCGTAACTTGTGTTGGATGTTCACTTTGCCTACAAACTCTAGTGAATTTCATTCTCTCTACTTCGTCATCATCTATAAATAAGATATTTAATTTTTTCATTATCATCACGGGAATCATTAATTACATCTGCAAAATAGAAAAAATGCTACTTAAAGAGCTTTAGATTATGTTTAATGAGGATTTAAGTTAGATTATTGGTTAATTACTGTAGATGAATGTTTTTTAAAATACTTTAATTAACAAGTGTAAGTATATAAGGTACATATAAAATAATTCATCTTTTTGTATCTTTCGACCAAAAAACAGAATATAGGCATGGATGAAAATAAGCAAGAAGAAAATATCGATAAGTCGAAAGAGGCTGTAAAACAAGATGCTAAAGGTTTGTGGGTGAGTTTTAAAACTTTTATACATGAGCTTTTAGATTTTAAACATGATACAGATCAAGAAGCTACAATTGAAGCTATAAAAGGAGATATACCTTTTAAAGGTGCAACAGCTTGGATTTTAATTTGTTCCATTTTTGTTGCATCAATTGGTTTAAATGCGAATTCTACCGCAGTGGTAATTGGAGCCATGTTAATATCTCCTTTAATGGGGCCAATTTTAGGAGTTGGAATGTCATTGGCTATAAATGACATTGATACACTAAAAAAATCGTTAGTAAACTTGGCTACAATGATTGTGCTGAGTTTAATAACTGCTTTCTTTTTCTTTTTTATTTTTCCATTAAAAGAAGATACATCTGAACTAATGGGGCGTGTAAAGCCAGATATTCGTGATGTGTTAATTGCGTTCTTTGGAGGTTTAGCTTTAATTATAGCAAGAACTAAAAAAGGAACTATAGCTTCAGTAATATTTGGAGTAGCAATTGCTACAGCATTAATGCCACCTTTGTGTACTGCAGGTTATGGTTTGGCTATTGGTAATATCGATTATTTCTTAGGAGCCATGTATTTATTTACTATTAATGCGATTTTTATTGCTTTAGCAACTTTTATTGTGTTAAAGTTATTAGGTTTTACTATGATTCGTTATGTAAACTCTAAAAAGAGAAAACGTGTTGCTCAAATTGCTTCTTTAATAGCTTTATTAGTAATGGTACCTGCAGTTATGACATTTTTAAAAGTGTATAAGGATACTGTTTTAGATGCTAGTTTTAATAAATACATTAAGAAAGAAGTTACAGATAATGATAATTTATGGTTAAATGGAGAACCTAAAAAGGATGATGATTTAAAAGAAATTAGACTTAGGTTTAATGGGGAAATAGCTCCTGCTGTAGAAACAAACTTAAAATTGAAAGTTAAAGATTACGATAAAATTTCTGATTATGAAGTTTTTGTTATTGGAAATAAATCGAGAAGTATAGATGATATTTCTAAATCTTTAGAAAGAGCATATAATAACTTAGATCAGAAAGATTATGTTATTAATGGGTTACAAGATAAGATTAAGGAATTGGAAAATGAAATTTCTGGATTAACATCTACTATAGAAAAAGCAGATAAAAGTAGTATTCCTTTTAGTAAGATTGCTGGTGGAGCAAAGCTTAGATTTAATGATATTCAGGAAATTCGTTTTTCTAAAGTATTATCAACAAAAGATTTTATTAAAATCGATACACTTCCAGAGGCTACTGTAATTTGGAGTAGCAAGTTGAAAAAAGATTATGTAGCCAAAAAAGAAATCGAATTAAAGAAATGGTTACAGAAGGAGATGAAGTTAGATACTTTAATTATTAAGAAATAAAAAAATAGATTATATGTAATTAAAAAGAGCATTCGTTAGAATGCTCTTTTTTGTTTTTATTTATTTTGATTACAATTTTTTAAAATTTCTTCGGCTCTTTCTTTGCCATATTTAGGATAGTACTTAGGTAATTCTTCTTTTTCAAATAAGGCTAAAGCTTTTTCAACATCTTTACAATACGGATCTATAGGTTGACCGAAAAACTTTGCACTTCCCATATCCCATTCAGCCTTTCCTAATATAACTCTAGGATTTTTTGGAGCTAATTTTAAAGCTTCATTATATAAAACCGCATTTTTACCAGATAAAGTCATTCCATATTTTTGTCCATCAAAAGCAATGTAAGCTGTATTTAATAAAGCTTGATTAATCATAATTTCAGGATTTTTAGGAGAAATACTTTTGGCGATATCTAAAAACTCTTGTGCTCTTTTTAATTTAGAGTTTAGTTTGGCTTCATCTTTTAAACCAAAGCTTCCTAGTATTTCAATAGTTGCCACATAGTAAGAAGGTAACCATTCATTTTGTTCAGCTTTGGCTATTCTCTCAAATAATTGAGATGCTTGATCATTTTTTTTCGCTCCCCAAAGTTCGAAAGCTTTTTGCATTCCTTTATCGTATTTCGATTGACTAAAAATTGAAACTGATACAGTTAATAAGAATAAAGTGATTATTTTTTTCATGATAAGCGTTTTTATTTTATAGTAATAGCTAAAGAAATATTTTTATCGACAGTGAATTGTGCATCTTTATATTTTGGAGGTCCAAAAAATCCTTTGGCATCATTAGAAATCCCTATAGGTTCTTTTGGAATACCAAATATTTTAGTGTCCATTTTTTTATTATCATTTTCATCATGAAAAGCAGAAATTGCATAATTTCCTGCTTTAATGTTTTTAAAAACGGCTGTAGCTTTCTTATCACTTATTTTTACGATTTCACCTTTCATAGGTGTTTTTAAGAAAGTATCTTCAGAGTCATACAGAGCAATGTATAAATCACCTTTGTCTGATTTCATTCCAGAAAAATCAATAGTAATAGAATATGTTTCTTGTGCTAAAATGCTTGAAAAAGTGCTTAACACGAATACGAAAAGGAGTAAAATAAGTCTTTGCATAGTTTTAAGATTTAAATTCATTTCAAATATCTTTCGATTTATTTTTATTTAATCAAAATTCTTACCGAGTTGTTATTTTTAGTTACCGAATTGTGATTAGATTATTGTTATTTATAGTTTGCTGATAATCATATTAAAGATTATCTAGCTGATTACTCTTGTTATCGTCACTAATAGACCAGAAAAATCCGATAAAAAAGAATTGATCTGCTGTAGGTCTCAATGCTTGTCTTTCAAAAGTTCCGTTCATGTTCGGTTGGTTACTGTAATTATATCCAAAAACGTTTTCTGTTCCTAAAACATTGTTTACAGATATGTATAATATCTTTTGTTGGCTAATCAAGTAAGCGGCGTTTAAACTTACGGAATTATAATTCTTAGTTTTTTCATTTAAAAAACCGATTTTATTAGGATTTGTATATGTTCTACCGGTTGCAAATCTGTAAGAAACACCAAGTTGAGTTTTCCAAGAATCAACCCAATATTTACCAACTACAGAAGCATTGTGTGATGATGCAAAATTTGGAGTTGCCCTAGTAGGAAAATTTCTATGATCTCTTTCCGTGTCTAAATAAGAGTACGATACCCAGTAATCTAAGTTTTTAATATTTTTATTATCTCTCCAGAAAATATCTACACCTTTTGCAAAACCATCTCCATTATTATCAAAATTAGAAGAAGGAGAAGCAAACTGATCGTCGAATTTAACTAAGTCATCATATTGTTTGTAGTAAGCTTCAATTCTAAATTGTTGCTTGTCTTTCATAAATTGATAGTTAGCAATGTAGTGTGTCGCATTTTCAGGATTTAAATCGGTAGAAAATTTTAAATATTCACTTCTCGGATTCTGGTAAAACTTACCGTAAGCAAAAGAGAATTGAGATTTAGCTCCTGATTTATAGGCTAAAGAAGCTCTTGGAGAAAACGTCATTTGATCAGAAAACTCATTGTTTTCGGCTCTAAGTCCAACTTTAGCTGCTAGTTTTTTAGAAAAGAAAATATCTGTTTCCGCAAATGTTCCAAAAATGTTATTATTGAATCCGTAGTTAAAAGAGTTGGTGTTATTTAGTGTGAACTTTTCTTTAAAGTTTGTGATAAAATATTCAGAACCAAAGTTTAGTTTTATACGACTAGAAAAACGTTTAGAAACTTTTACTTTAAAGTGAGCAGAATTTTCTTGATCATCTATCAGATTATCTTGTAAAGTAAAATCAGTATTTTCATTAGTATAACTCATTCCTCCAGAAATAGACCATCTGCTTCCTAAACGTTGTTTGTATGAACCATTAAAGTAAAGGTTGGTGTTTTGTAAAGCAAAATTGAAACCGTTAGCGAAGTTAATATCCTCTTGAATCACATCTAAATTAGAATAGTTAAAAGCACTATAAAGTTTTAATAATCCATCTTCATTTGGTTGATAGCGATATACCATTTCACCACTTGCACCTTCAAAAGGTTTATTCCATTCTTCTCTTCCCGGAAATGCAATTTGGTAAGGAGCTAAGTTGATATAAGAAGTATTTATACTGAAAGAGTTTTTACCCCAAATTTGAGTATTTCCAATTCCAGCACCAACTGTCATTAATTGGATTTCAGTTTTTTCTTGATCTGGTTGATCAATAGTATTTAAAGTAAGTACGCTCGATAACGCTTGTCCGTATTCAGCAGAATAACCACCAGTAGAAAAAGTCATTCCTTTAAAAAGAAAAGGAGAAAAACGTCCTCTAGTTGGAACATTACTAGATGTTGGAACAAAAGGATTAAAAACTCGAATTCCATCAATAAACATTTGAGTTTCATTTGCGTCACCACCTCGAACAAACAATCTACCATCTTCGTCATTAGCTGAGGTTCCTGGTAATGTTTGAAAAGCTCCAACAACATCACCTAAAGCACTTGCTGTGGTAACAATATCTAAAGGTTTTAAAGCTACAGCTCTTGCTTTTTCTCCAGCATCAAAACTTCCTGCATTAATTACAACTGCATCTAAAGTATTAACATCTTCTCTAAGTTTTATCATTAAATTATTTAGTTTACTTAACACGGCTGTTTTATAAAAAGTTTCAAAAGAGATAAATGAAACTATTATGGTTTGTGTTCCTTCTTCAGAAGTTGTAAAGCTGTATTTTCCATTTTCATCGGTAGAAGCTCCGTCATAAGTTCCGTCTAAATATACATTTGCTCCAGGGATTGGATTTCCTTTGGTGTCTATAACTTTACCAGAAATTTCTACTTGAGCAAAAGTTACAAAGCTCATTAAAAGAGAAAAAATAAATAGTTTGGTTTTCATGTCGTTTTTTTATTTGATGACACAAAGGTGTGTTTGTATTCTTCTTTTTCATAAAAAGAAATACCGAGTTGTAAAAAAAATAAGCTGAACTGTTTTTTAGAGTACAGGAATATAAATAGTAGTATTACATTTTTTTTGAGGATGCGTATTAAAGTCGTTATGATAAATATCAAAAGGATCTAATTCACTGTTAATTTTATATCCTTTATTAAAAATCCAAACGAAAATACCTTCCCACATGTTAGGAAGTTCATCTATTCCTAATTCAAAATTAGCTTCAATATATTTTCCTGAAGGAATAGTTCGAGTATTTATATCAGAAGTGTCAATGTTAATTCCATCTAAACTAATACAAGCACTAACTTTTAGCTTATCAGGTTCAGTGATTTTTGGACTATCATGATAAATTGACATAATTTGATGTTCCCCATTCATTAAGTTTCTAGGGTAAGCCCACTGGAGCAGTTTTTGAAATGCAGTTCCTAAATTTTCAAAAGGTCCTATATGCGGAATATAAGCTACATCAATATCGTTAATGAAAACAGTATCTATTTTTTTAGCGTTACGATCAATAAATTGTAAATGTTCATTCATATTACAAATGTATTGTTCAAGTTGAGTTTCTATTTTACCATTCTTGCTCTCTGTTTTGCAAATCTTGCTAAATCTACTCGAGCTGCTTTCTTGAAATTGTTTAGGACTCATCCCGTAAAACTTTTTGAAGGTTCTAGAGAATGAGGATATTGAACTAAAGCCTGAAGAAAAAGCAATTTCAGAAATACTTTTGTCTGGTTTGTGAAGCAAATAATCAGCAGATTTTTCAATACGTTTTCTAACAATAAAATTATTAAAAGTCTCGCCTGTTATAGCTTTAAAAATACGATGAAAATGGAAAGGAGAAAAATGAGCTTTAGAGGCTACATCTTCTAACAAAAGTTTGGTGCTGCTATTTTCCTCTATGTATTGAATAGCTTTATAAATTCTTACCGCAATATCGTTATTCATACCTTTTGTTTTCAGATCAACAAATGTATACTATTTATAAAGAACTCGTATTTATATTGTATTTTTACAAAGCTAAAAAAATACAAATGTCACAAGATTTAAGCGATTACAGAAAGTCGTATGAGAAATCAGAATTGTTAGAATCTAATTGTCCAGAAAACCCTATAGAATTGTTTAGAGATTGGTTTTTAGTAGCAAATGATTCTGAATTAGTAGATGAAGCTAATGCAATGAGTATTGCGTCAATCGGTTTAGATGGTTTTCCAAAAACTAGAGTTGTTCTATTAAAAAAATATACACACGAAGGTTTTATTTTTTATACCAATTATAATTCTGAAAAAGGAAAGGCAATAGCAGAAAATGGAAGTGTTTGTTTGTCGTTTTTTTGGGCAGGATTAGAGCGACAAATTATCATAAAAGGAACAGCAGAAAAAATCGCAGAGAACTTATCTGATGGATATTTTGAGTCTAGACCAGATGGAAGTAAGTTAGGAGCTTGGGCGTCTAATCAGAGTGAAGTAGTTGCAGATAGAAAAGTGTTGTCAGATAATCTTGCTGAATTTGAGGAGAAGTTTAAAAACAAAGAAATACCAAGGCCAGATCATTGGGGAGGTTTTATCGTGAAGCCAATTTCAATAGAGTTTTGGCAAGGACGTCCTAACAGACTTCACGATAGAATTCGTTACGAATTACAAAAAGATTTTAACTGGAAGCTTGAACGTTTAGCTCCGTAATACTATATTTGAACATTCTTTTTTAGTTGAATGAAAACAATTTACATAGTTCGTCATGCTAAATCATCGTGGAAATACACAAGTGTAAAAGACCACGATAGACCGCTAAAAGAAAGAGGAATTAATGATGCTCATTTAGTTTCTAAATATTTAGCGAAAAATATTCAAAGGCCAGATGTGTTTATTTCTAGTAGTGCAAATAGAGCATTACAAACAGGAATAATTTTTTGTGAAAACTTTGGATATCCTATGGCTAATCTGAAAATTAGCAAACAACTCTACAGTTTTAGTGATGGCTATCTTGTGAAAACAGTAAAAGCATTAGATGATAGCTTTGATAGTGCAATTATTTTTAGTCACGATCATGGTATAAATACTTTTGTAAATAAGTTTGGAAGTAAGCCTATAGCTCATGTAACTACTTGTGGTGTTGTAGGTATTCAGTTTAAAGAAAAACATTGGAAAAATATTAAAAAAGGAATCACAGTTCTTGTTGAGTTTCCTAAATATCATAAATAAAACGAATCACTTTTGAAGATAAGGAAATACGCCGCCATTGATATAGGTTCGAATGCAGTAAGATTGCTGGTAGCGAATGTAATAGAAGATAAAAAGAAAGAACCTAAATTTAAAAAATCATCTTTAGTAAGAGTTCCTATTCGTTTAGGAGCAGATGCTTTTGTTGAAGGAAGTATCTCTGATAATAACATCGATCGAATGTTAGATGCCATGAAAGCTTTTAAATTATTAATGAAAGTTCATGGTGTTGAAAAATATAAAGCGTGTGCAACTTCAGCAATGCGAGAAGCTTCTAATAGTGAAGAAATAGTTGAAAAGATTTTTAGAAAAACAGGTATTGAAATAGATGTAATTAATGGAGCTAAAGAAGCTGCAATTATCTCTTCAACAGATTTAAAACATCTAATAAATTCTGATGAAACTTATTTATATGTAGATGTTGGTGGGGGTAGTACTGAGCTTACTATTTTCTCTGAAGGAAAAATTATTAATTCCAAATCATTTAAAATAGGTACTGTTCGTTTAATAAACAATTCAAAAGAAAAAAATAAAAAGATTTTTGGTAAGGTAGAAGAATGGATTACAAAGCATACTAAAGATTATAAAAGAATTTCTTTAATAGGTTCTGGTGGAAATATCAATAAGATTTTTAAAATGTCCGGTTTAGATGCTGGCCGACCAATCTCATACATTTATTTAAATGCACAATTTGAATACTTAAAAAAGATGACTTATGAGGAAAGAATCTCTGAATTAAGTTTGAATCCCGATCGTGCAGATGTAATCGTACCAGCTACAAAAATTTATCTTTCTGCAATGAAATGGAGTGGGGCAAGAAGAATTTTTGTGCCAAAAATAGGGCTCTCAGATGGTATAGTTAAGAGTTTGTATTTTAATAAGTTGTAATTTTATTTAACAAGTCTTTAACAGTTCGTAAATTTGTTTATATTTGTTAAGCATGTGACTTTTCCCCCGAAATAGTGTCACAAAAATGCTAAGTAATCAAAAAACAAATTTTATCCATTATGAAAAGACTTATGTTATCTGGTGCTTTAATAGCAATCGGATTTACGGTATCTGCTCAGGATCTACCAACGAATGCAGAACCAGGGAAGTGTTACGTAAGATGTAAAACTCCTGAAGTTTGGAAAAACGAAGATGTAACAATTGAAGTAGCGCCTGCTTACAAAAGAATTGTTACTTATCCAGCAAAGTATAAAACTGTTACAGAACGAGTACTCGTAGATGAAGGAGGGGAGAGATTAGTAGTTGTTCCAGCTAGATACGAAACGCAAAACTTTACTGTAGTTACTAAAGAAGCATCTAAGCGTTTAGAAAAAACGTTAGGTAGGCCTTCTGTTGAAAATGTTTCTGTAGTTACAAAAGAAGCTTCAAAGCGTTTGGAAGTTATTCCTGCAAAATATGAAATGCGTGATGTTGTAGTAACAGTTAAAGAAGGATACAAGAGATTAATTAATGTACCAGCTAAGTTTGAAACTCGTGATGAGGTAATAACTGTAAAAGAAGCTAGTCAGCGTTTAGTTGTTGTTCCAGCAAAAATGAAAACCATTACAGAAGAAGTTGTTGTTAAGGAAGCTAGTAAGCGTTTGGTAACAGTTCCTGCAAAGTATGAAATGCGCGATGTTGTAGTAACTGTTAAAGAAGCTTCTAAAAGAGTAGAAGTAGTGCCTGCTCAATATGAAATGCGTGATGTTACTGTTGTTGTAAAAGAAGCGAGTAAACGATTAGAAGTTCTTCCTGCTACTTTTGGAAAAGAAGTAGTTTCTTACAAGAAAAGAGAATATGGTAATAAATTAAGAGTTGTTCCAGCTTCATTTTCTAAGGATAGCGAAGTTATCGAGGTAAGAGCAAAATCAGCAAAATGGCAAATGAGTGAAAGAGCGCCAGACTGTACTTCATCAGATCCTAACGATTGTCGTTATTGGTGTTATAAAGAAGTGCCAGCTCAGTTTACTACAGTTGATAAAACTGTTTTGTCTGCAGATGCTTCGGTTGTTACAACAGCAACATGTAATGATGCTACAACTCCAGGAGGTTGTGGAAATGCAACTTATGTAAAAAGAGTAATGAAAACTCCACCAACTACAAGAACTATTGATATTCCAGAAGTAACAAAAGTAGTTAAGAAACGAGTAATGGTAACTCCACCAAGTACCAGGGAAATTGATATTCCTGCTGTAACAAAAGTAGTTAAGAAGCGAGTAATGGTAACTCCACCAACAACAAGAGAAATTGAAATTCCTGAAGTTAGAGAAACGATAAAGAAAACAGTTGTTGATGTACCAGCGTCAAAAAGAATTGTAGATATCCCTGCTGTAACAAAAGTGGTTAAGAAAACAGTAATGGTAACTCCTCCAACTACGAGAGAAGTAGATGTGCCAGCAATTACAAAAGTTGTTAAAAAGCGAGTGATGGTAACTCCACCAACAACAAGAGAAATTGATATTCCTGAAGTAAGAACTACAGTAAAGAAAACTATCCCTGCTGTTCAAGGTACAAGAGAGATCGAAATTCCAGAGGTAACTGCTACATTAAAAAGAACTGTAATGGCTACGCCTCCATCTACTAGAACAGTAAAAATTGATGAGAAATATGCAACAATTAAGAAAACTGTTTTAGAAAAAGATGCTTATTCTGAAGAAAAATCAGTAAGTGCTAAATATAAAACAGTAACAAAAGAAGTTTTAGTTTCTAAAGGAGGATTAACAACTTGGAGAGAAGTTGAATGTAAATTAGTAAATAATACTCCATTACCAATTAATTGGAATTTAGGAAGTGCGACTTTAACATCTGGAGCTAAAAGAATTATCGATGCACGTTTATTACCGATCTTAAAAGATGGTGTAGCAGTAGCTATTGAATCTCATACAGATGCTAGAGGATCAAAAACAAGTAATCAATCTTTATCAGAAAGAAGAGCACAAGCAGTAGTGAATTATTTAGTTTCTAAAGGAATTAATCCAAGTAAATTAACAGCTAATGGTTATGGAGAAGCTAGATTAACAAACAGATGTAAAGATGGAGTTTCTTGTACAGAACGTGAGCATGCAGCAAACAGAAGAACAACTTTTAGAGTTATTGATCAGAAATAATCAATAGGTCTAACATAAATATCTAACAAAAATCAAGAAAAGTCCGAGTGAAAGCTCGGGCTTTTTAATTTTATATGATTTCTAGATAAGTTTTATTTTGAGTTTTTTAGACAAGTTTTAAAATGATAATGTTTGTAAGTTTGAGATATGGATGAGCATAGAATTAAATATATACAATGCGGAGATTTACAAATAGCAGCGTCGTGTGAAACGAATTGTGAACGGAAAACAGAAGTTTATCACCCAAGTACTTTGTTGTTGTATACGCAAAAAGGGAATTTGCATATTACAACAAAAGATCAATCTTATATAATTGCATCAGGTGAATATGCGGTATTAAAAAAATATACAGAAGCTACGATGTTTAAAACTTGGTCTGAAGAAGAAGGAGAAGCGAAAACATATGGATTTGGTTTAACTAATGAATTCTTAGAACGTGTAATTTCTGAAATATCATTACCGAATAAAAAGAGTTTGTCAGAAAGCTTTTTCAAGTTAAAAGCAACTAAGAAACTCGATGCTTTAATGAAGTCGATAATTCTACATGTAGATACAAATGATGAGTTGGATAAAAAAATAGTAGAACAGAAAACATTAGAAGCTTTAAAAGCATTGGCAGAAGCAGATGTTAAAATATTAGAAATTTTTCATGAGTTTTCAATAAAGCAACAAGGAGATTTAGAAAAGTTAATGAAACATAATTTTTTATATAAAATTCCTTTAAAAGTTTTAGCAGTCCAATCAGGAAGAAGTTTGTCTACATTCAATAGAGATTTTAAAAAGTTGTTCAATGATACACCTCATAATTGGATTAAAAAACAAAGACTTTACTTTGCAAAAAAGATGATGGAAGAACATAAAATGAGACCTTCCCATGTGTATCTAGAATCTGGATTTGAAGATTTAGCTCATTTTAGTAAAGCCTTTAAAAAACAGTTTGATACAACTCCAAGAGATTTTTATAAGTCGATTCTTTAATTTGACTTTTTTATACAACTAATTAAAAATCAAATTGTTTAACTTTATAGGAGTTTGTTTTTTTCCTAAAAAGAAGTGAATCAATATCATTACTAACTAAACCTTATAACTTTATGAACAAAAGAATATTACTTTCTTTGTTGGTGTACTTACTTGTTTTGTTTGTGCTTTATCCTAAAAGTAAAACCAGCGAGATTTATTTACCTGTAAAAGAAAAAACAGTAACAGAAGATTCAGATAAAAATTTTCATTTAATGATGGATGTGTTAACACATAAACGATGTGTGAATTGTCATCCTAATGATAATATTCCTAAACAAGGAGAAGATAGTCATCCACATTATTTCGGAATGTCAAGGGGAGAGAATAATTTAGGTTACGATGCTACAAAATGTACTACGTGTCATCAATCAGAAAATAATGATTATTCCGGTGTGCCAGGAGCTCCTGAATGGAGTTTAGCACTAGCTTCCATGAAATGGGAAGGATTAGATAGATATGAAATAGCTGAATCAATGTTAGACCCTAAAAGGAATGGAGGAAGAACCACAGATGAAACAATGCATCATTTAACAGAGCATGAGTTGGTTTTGTGGGCTTGGAATCCAGGAGTAAATGCAAATGGAGAGCCAAGAGAAAAACCACCTGTTTCTAAAGAAAAATACATTAAAGCTGTAAAACAATGGTTTGAAGATGGTGCAGTAATACCAGAAAACCCTAGTAAAAAGTAAAACGTATGAAAAAAATTTCTTTTACAATAAATGATAAACCTGTTGAGGTTGAAATTTTAGATGAAAATACACCTTTGCTTTGGGTAGTTCGAGATAATTTGAATTTAAAAGGAACAAAATTTGGCTGTGGGAAAGCAGCTTGTGGGGCTTGTACTTTACATGTTGATGGCGAAGCTGTAAGGTCGTGTTCTTTTGCGGTAAAATATGTGCAAGGGAAAAAAGTAACAACTATTGAAGGTTTAGGAACTCCTGAAACCCCTCATCCAGTTCAAGAAGCTTGGATTCAAGAGGTTGTTCCTCAGTGTGGTTATTGTCAACCAGGTTTTATGATGGCGACAGCAGCTTTGTTAGAAAAGAATGCGAGTCCAACTGATGAAGATATCGACAATAATATTATCAATATATGTAGATGTGGAACTTATTATAGAATGCGAAAAGCAATTCATAAAGCAGCAGCATTAAAGAATAAATCTCTAAATATTTAAGATCATGAGTAAAAAAGTATCACGTCGTAAATTTTTAGTAAGAGGAGGTTTAGGAACTTTAGGAGTATTAGCTGTTGGAACTTATGTATTCAGAAATCCAATTCGTCGATCAATTTTAGAAATGGCAGAAACCATGGCTCCAACCTATATGGGAAGTGGAACTGAAGTTGAATTGTGGTTTGAGTTAACAAAAGACAATAAAGTTATATTTCATAGTCCTAAGGTAGAAATGGGACAAGGTTCATTTACGAGTTTTGCTCAGATGATTGCTGATGAAATGGATGTGAGTATAAATCAGGTTATCGTAGTTGGAGCAGCAACAAAAACAGGAATTATAGATGCAATGAGTACTGGAGGAAGTTTATCAGTTGGAGGTTTATGGAAACCTTTACGAGAACTTTCTGCAACAATGCGTGGAATGTTAAAAATTGAAGCTGCAAAAAAGTTAGGAATTGATATCGCAAATTTATCCACAAAAGAAGGTATGGTTTCAGGAGACGGAAAAACTATGACTTATGCTGAAGTTGCAGGTGGAATTACAAAATGGGAAGTTTCAGATACTCCAGAATTAAAACCTACAAAGTCCTATAAATTTATAGGAAAGCCAGTTAAAAGAATTGACTTAAACGCTAAGGTTTTTGGTGAGCCAATTTTTGGTTTAGATGCTGAAATGCCAGATATGCTTTATGCTACTGTGGTTCGATCGAGTTTAGTTGGAGCTAAATTTATGAGCGCAAATATTACCGAAGCTGAAAAAATGCCTGGAGTTGTGAAGATTGTTCAGATGAATGATTGGGTTGGAGTCATTGCTGAAACATATCCGCAAGCTTTATTAGCAAAACAAAAGTTGGAAGTAGAATGGACTAGCGATAAAACTTGGACAGAAGAAGATATTAGAGATCTGCTCAAAGTTGGCAATGGTAATAAAATGATAACGCAAAGTAAAGGTAGTTTTTTAGAAAATGAAGATGATGCGGTTACTATGGAGTTTACAAGTCCTTTAGGAGCTCACGCGCAAATTGAACCTAACGGAGCTTTAGCACATTATGATAAAGATGGAAATGTAACTGTAATTTTATCAACTCAAGTAATTGGAGTTACACAAAAACAAATAGCGGAATCATTAAAAATTGATAAAGAAAAAATTAATGTTATTCCAACGTATTTAGGGGGAGGTTTCGGTAGAAGATTAAATACAGTTCATGCTGTACAAGCTGTTCAAATGTCTAAAGCTGTTGGTAAACCTGTGAAATATATTTTTACTAGAAAAGAAGAGTTTCAACACGATACTTTTCGTCCACCTACACATCATATCTTAAAAGGAAAGTTGAATAGTCAAGGTCTGTTAGATAGTTTAGAGCATCATTATGCCAGCGGAGATGTAGCAATAAATTCTGTAATCATGCCAGATGCTTTGCATACGATATTAGGTTCAGATGTTGGAGCGATGAGAGGTGGGAATATTATGTATGATAAAGTTCCCAATAGAAATGTTGTACAATGGCATACAACTTTACCGTTTGCAACGAGTTGGTGGAGAAGTTTAGGATTGCTAGCGAATACTTTTGCTATTGAAAGTTTTATTGATGAAATGGCAATGAAAGCTGGGAAAAATCCTGTTGATTTTCGTGTGGGAATGTTAAGTGGTGAAGGAACTTCTAAAAGAATAAAAGATGTAATTCAACTTGCGGCTTCTAAAGGTAATTATAAAGATAAACCTGAAAATGGAATGGCAATGGGATTTGCAGCTTCTGTAGATAGTAATTCTCCTGCAGCTCATGTTGTAGAGGTGTCAATTGTTAATAATGAAATTAAAGTTCATAAAGTAACTTGTGCTTTCGATTGTGGTTTAGTGGTGAATCCAGATCAAGTAAAAGCACAATGTGAAGGTTCAATAATTATGGGTATTAGTGGTTCAATGCATGAGAAGATGACATTGAAAGATGGAGAACTATATCCAACAATTTATGGACCTTATGATATGGCTTTAATGAAAAATTCACCAAAAGAAATCGATGTACATTTTATTCAAGGAGCTGATATTCCATTACCTGTTGGTGAACCTCCAATGGGGCCAATAGCTGCTGCAGTTGCAAATGCAGTTAAAAGATTGACTGGTAAAAGACTAACAGATTTGCCATTAAAATTATAATTACTTTTTTCTGTCTGATGCCAAAGAAATTGAGAAGTTAAATTTATAATGCGTAATTTAACGACATGACACATGAATTTGTAGACATAGTAAAACAAGCTGTACTTCATCAAAAAAAAGGGTTGAAAAATGTATTGGCAACTGTAGTTCATTTAGAAGGTTCTTCTTACAGAAAACCAGGTGTTCGAATGCTGATTTGTGAAGACGGAAAAATGATCGGAGCAGTTAGTGGAGGTTGTGTAGAAAAAGAGGTGAAGCTAAGAGCCCAGTCTGTTTTTAAAGATGGAATAGCTAAAGTTATTACTTATGATGGACGATATCGTTTGGGTTGTGAGGGAATATTGTACATTTTAATCGAACCTTTTCATGTTTCAAATGATTTTATCAATGATTTTGAGAAACGTTTATCAGATAGAGAAGAGTTTGCAATTCATTCTTCTTTTGTAGCTGAAGATGAGGCTAAAGGAGATTATGGAAGTGCTATTACTTTTCAAAATGATAAACAATATACGTTTAATGAAAAGTTGGAGTTCTCAAATGATTTACAGAAGTTTTCTCAGAAACTAAAACCACTAACAAAATTATTAATTGTTGGAGGAGAGCATGATGCTGTAAAATTAACATCAGTGTCTAGTTTGTTAGGTTGGGAAGTTGATGTGATTACTTCAATTAAAGATCCAAAATCTAAAACTGATTTTCCTGGAGCAAATACAGTAACTGCAAGTACTCCGGAAATCGTTGATTTAACTATAGATTCTGATACAGTTGTAGTATTAATGACGCATAATTATGTTCAAGATTTAAAATATTTATTGAAAATAATAAATTTCAATCCGATGTATATTGGGATTTTAGGTTCTACAAAAAGAAGAGATCAGTTAGAAAATGACTTGTTTCATTACAAAGAAGACGTGTCCGAAGAATTATTAGATAAAATTTATAGTCCAGCAGGATTGCATATCGGAGCAATAACTCCAGAAGAAATTGCAGTCTCAATTGTTGCTGAAATTTTAGCAGTAATTCGAAAAAAAGAACCGTATTCTTTACGTAAAATAAAAGGAAAAATCCATCTTCAGAAGTAAGATATGAAAATAGCAATGCTAGTTTTAGCAGCAGGGAAAGCTTCTCGAATGGGAAGTGTAAAACAATTACTTCCATATAAAAATAGCTCAATACTAGGAACAGTTTTAGAAAGTAGTATTAAGGTTTTTAATTCAGAAGATATTTATGTTGTTTTAGGTGCAAATGCTCAAACTATAAAAGAAAGCTTACGAAACTACACTGTAAACTATATAATTAATGAAGGTTTTGCTTCAGGATTAAGTTCAAGTATTTATTCAGGAGTAACAAAACTTTCAAATTACGACGCTATTTTAATTGCTTTAGGAGATCAGCCTAAAATTGATGTCACCTACATCAACGAAATGGTAACTTTATATCAGAAAAATAAAGAATGTATTGTTGCTTCTAGATACGATGATTTTAATGGTGTGCCTGCAATTTTTCCTAAAACATTCTATCCTAAACTCTTAAATTTAACTGGTGATAAAGGCGCAAAACAATTGTTAAATTCTGAGTTAAATTTTATAAAAACAGTAGCTTCTTCAGGAAAATTACTCGATATTGATACACCTGAAGATTACCAAAAATTAATCAACCCATGATTTCAGTTTCTGAAGCAATTCAACATATAGAAAATTACTGTCAGCCCAATAAAATTATAGAAAAACCAATACAAGAAGTGTTAGGTTTAGTTTTAGCGGAAGCTATAGTTTCTCCAATTAATATGCCTCCGTTCAAGCAATCTTCAATGGATGGATATGCATTTATTCATAATGAAATATCAAGTTTTACTGTAGTTGGCGAGGTTCAGGCGGGTGATTCAAAAAATGTAGTATTACAAGAAGGTGAAGCTGTACGAATTTTTACAGGAGCTAGAGTTCCTGATCAAGCGGATACTGTTGTAATGCAAGAGCATACAAGTGTTGAAGGAGATCAACTAACAATTGATAAATTACCTGTAAAATCTTCTAATGTAAGACCATTAGGAGAACAAATAAAAACAGGAGCAATAGCTTTAGAAGAAGGAGTAGTTTTAAACGAAGCGGCAATTGGATTTATAGCTGGTTTAGGATTAAGTACAGTAAAAGTTTATCAGAAACCTAAAGTTAGTATTTTAATAACAGGAAACGAGTTAAAAGCTGTTGGAGAAGTCTTAGAAGAAGGTCAAGTATACGACAGTAATTCGATTACTTTAAAATTAGCTTTGCATAGATTAGGAATCGATGAAGTTGAAATTATAAAAGTTGAAGATACATTTGAAGCAACAAAAACAGCAATTAAAAATCAGTTAGATTTTGCTGATGTTATTTTAGTTTCAGGAGGAATTTCTGTTGGAGATTATGATTTTGTAAAACGCGGGTTGGAAGAGAATAATGTGTCGGAAGTTTTTTATAAAGTAAATCAAAAACCAGGAAAGCCTTTGTGGTTCGGACAAAAAGAAGAGAAATTAGTTTTTGCTTTACCGGGAAATCCAGCTTCTAGTTTAAGTTGTTTTTACTCTTATGTGCTTCCGGTGATAAAAGCACAATTAGGTTATAAAAATTATCATTTGCCAAGAAGTACAGCTATAGCAGCAAGTGATATTAAAAACGCTTTTGGTAAAACTTTATTCTTAAAAGGAATAATAGAAAACGAACAGGCAACGCAATTAACAGGTCAAGCTTCTTCAATGTTAAAGTCTTTTGCTGTCGCAAATGGTTTATTGATCGTTCCAGAAGATGTACAAGAAATAAAAAAAGGAGAAGAAATTACATACATAAAATTTAGTTAATCGATGGAAGTATTGCAGCTAGAAGTATTAGTTCCATTTTTATTAATTCTCGTTGTAGTTGCTTTTTTATATGCAAGTGTCGGCCATGGAGGAGCAAGTGGTTATTTAGCATTAATGGCTTTATTTACTTTTCCTGCTTTATTTATGAAACCAATAGCTTTAGTACTTAATATTTTTGTTTCTGGAGTGTCGTTTTGGTTTTTCAGAAAGCATCAACATTTCAAGTGGAAGTTGTTTTATCCGTTTGCAATTAGTTCCATTCCTGCAGCTTTTATTGGTGGTTATATCTCAGTGAATGCTGGTTTTTATAAAAAAATACTAGGCTTTTTTCTGATTTTCGCAATTCTTAAGATGTTAAATGTATTTGGAGGTGAAAAGGAAGAACTAAAAGAGAATAATTTAGTAATTTCACTATTAATAGGAGCTTGTATCGGACTTTTTTCAGGTATGATTGGTATTGGAGGAGGTATAATTTTAAGTCCGGTTATTGTGCTTTTAGCATGGGGAAATATGAAACAAGCAGCTGCAGTTTCAGCCTTATTTATTTTTGTGAATTCAATTTCAGGATTAATAGGTTTTACCATAAATGAAGGAATAGTTCCGTCGGAGGTTTTATACTTTATTCCGGTGGCATTAATTGGTGGAAGTTTAGGTGCTATTTATGGAAGTAAAAAGTATTCTATGAATACGTTGAAATATGTGTTGGCAGGAGTATTAACAATAGCAGCTGTAAAATTATTTTTAGTGTAAGAAAATGAATGTTATTTATTTTGGAAAAATAGCTGATGTTGCAAATAAATCGTCAGAAAATATTAGTTTGAAGGAGAATTCAATAGCTAGCTTAATTGATTTTTTACAAGAAAAATATCAATTAGCATTAGATGATATGCAAATTGCTGTTAATCATAATTTAGTTTCAAAATCTGATGAATTGATATTGAAAGAAACAGATGAGGTAGCAATTTTATCAGCTTTTGCAGGAGGTTAAAATATTGTCAAGATGAGGAGTATAGTAATAGTTTTTGTGTTTTTAATTTATGCTTGTGGAGGTAAGCAATTGAAAAAAGAACTTGTTTCTGAAGATGGAACAATAAAAGATACTATTGTTATTAAAGATACAATCTCACAGGTCGAAACTGTCGTAAAAGAACAAAAAGAGGTAGCGCCTAATAAATTGATAATAACAGATTCAAAATCAATTTATATTAGTCTGCTTACAAAAATAGCTGAAGGAAAAGATTATTATTTACCAGTAAGCTTTAAACCTTTGGTTTCAGATATAAAACAAGAAGATTTTCATAACAATTATACTGATTACACATGTGATTTGATCCTGAAAAATATAGAATATACTAGATATAAAATTGAAGATTCTGTTGCGGATAAATATTTTGAAATTAGTAATCTGAATTCAATTTTAGTTTTTGATGAAAATCAAAATATATTAGATACACTGCATTTGAAAAATTACGAATACTTTTCAGATCAATTAGAAAGTCAGGTCATCGCAACGTACAAAGCTACAGAGAAAGTAAAAGAAGATAAAGAATATGTTTGTATGACTGTAAATGACTTTGTGAAAAAGAATAGTTTTCGGTTTATAAAAGATAGTATTTATTTAAAAGCTACATTAAAGGAAAACAGATTTAAACCGACAGATGTATATGCACATTATAAAATGATAAAGGCTAAGGATACTATTTCCTTTTTGTCTTTTGGTCAGTATAAAGGAGAAACTGCAAAACATGCATTTTATCTATTTAGAAATAAAGAACCTTTAGATTCTATAATTAATAAAAACCTGATTTCTAAAATAATTTCTGTACCAACAACGCTTAATGAAGAAAATATATTTGTAACGCATCAATTTATTCCAGATACAGATGCGTTTTGGATGTCGGTAATTGGAATTGATATTGTAGCAAACACATTAACACAGTACGAAAGAAATAGAGTGTTTTTAAGATAAGTGAAGAATAATAAGAAAATGAAGAAAAAAACAGTTTTCATAGAAGGACAAATTACTTCTGAATTTATTGCTAATGCGATAGCTAAGCATCAAGTAAAAACTCAAATAGGCGCTCATAATATCTTTTTAGGTCAAATAAGAAAAGATGTTGTGGAGGATAAAACCGTCAGTGCAATAGAGTTTACTTGTTATCAAGAAATGGCAGAGCAAAAACTACATGAAATCAGAGAAGAAGCCTTTGAAAAGTTTGATTTAACGTGTATGCATACGTATCACAGTTTAGGAAAAGTAAATGTAGGAGAAGTGTGTTTCTTTGTTTTTGTTTCGGCGCCACATAGACCTCATGTTTATGAAGCAACAGAGTATATTGTAAATAGAATAAAATCTGAAGTTCCAATATTTGGAAAAGAGCTTTTCGAAGACGAATCGTATCAATGGAAAACAAATGTTTAATCTTAATTAAAGCTTAATTTATGTCAGTTCGAGCGGAGTCGAGAACTAAGCATTAAATATTAACAATGGTAGATATTACACATAAATCAAATACATTAAGAATAGCAACAGCGCAAGCAATTGTAAAGGTGAGTTTACAAGCTACAATAGATGCTATTCAAAATGATACTGTTCCTAAAGGAAATGTTTTTGCAATGAGTAAAGCAGCAGGTTTACTTGGTGTAAAAAAAACACCTGAATTATTACCAGATTGCCATCCAATGCCAATTGAGTTTACTGGTATTACTTATGAAATAGAAGGATTAAATGTTGTTGTAAAAGTTACAGTAAAAACGATTTATAAAACAGGAGTAGAAGTTGAAGCAATGCACGGAGCGAGTGTAGTTGCTTTAAATATGTATGATATGTTAAAGCCTATTGATAAAGGAGTTGAAATACATGCAATAAAATTACTTCAGAAAAAAGGAGGAAAAACATCTTATCCAGTAAGAGATGTTTCAGAAGTAAAAGCTGCAGTTATTGTGTGCTCAGATACTATTTCTCAAGGAAAAGGTGAAGATAAATCAGGAAAGCTAATCAAAGAGAAATTGGAAGGTTATCAAGTAACTACAAAAGAAGTAGAAGTTGTTCCAGATGATTTTGATACAATTCAACAAAGGGTTTTAGCTTTAAAAGAAGAATATAGCTTAATTGTATTAACAGGCGGAACAGGTTTGTCGGTACGTGATACAACACCTGAAGCAATTTTACCTTTGTTGGATAAAAGAATCGTAGGAGCAGAAGAGACTATTCGAAGATACGGACAAGAACGTATGCCTTATGCAATGTTATCTAGAAGTGTTGTAGGAACAATTAATAATAGTTGTTTAGTATTAGCACTTCCAGGATCAAGCAAGGGAGTTGTAGAAAGTTTAGATGCGGTTTTTCCACATTTATTTCATAGTTATAAAGTATTAACAGGAGAGCGTCATTAATGAATCAGAGACAAAATATACTAACAGATACTTTTGGAAGGCATCATAATTATTTACGAATTTCACTTACTGAAAAGTGTAATTTACGTTGTACTTACTGTATGCCAGAAAGTGGAGTAGTATTGTCTCCTAGAAATCAAATCATGACGGCTGCTGAAGTTATCGATATTGCAACATTGTTTGTGCAACATGGAGTAACTAAAATTAGATTGACAGGTGGAGAACCTTTATTGAGAAAAGATTTTGAAGAAATTATTTCTGGACTCTCTAAATTACCTATTGAGCTTTCGATGACTACAAATGCAATTCTAGTGGATAGAAATATTGAGGTGTTAAAAAAGTCATTGTTAAAAACAATCAATGTAAGTTTAGATACTTTACACCCTGAAAAGTTCAATACAATAACAAAGCGAGATCAATTTAAAAAAGCTTTTGAAAATACACAGTTATTATTAGACGAAGGTTTTAATGTAAAACTGAATGTTGTGTTGTTAAAAGGTTTTAATGATAATGAAATTATCGATTTCGTAGAGTTTACGAAAGATAGAGCAATTTCAGTCCGTTTTATAGAGTTTATGCCTTTCGACGGAAATAGATGGGATAAATCTAAATTAGTAAGTTATAATGAGCTTTTAAATCAGGTAGAATCTAAGTTTTCGAAAAATGCTGTTATTCCTTTACCTCATGAGGATAATTTTACAGCTAGAAATTTTAAAATTGATACTTATCAAGGTAGTTTTGGAATCATTTCTTCAGTAACGAATCCGTTTTGCGATGTTTGTAATCGTATCCGATTAACAGCAAATGGAAAATTAAAGAATTGTCTATTTTCTACTTCAGAAACAGATTTATTAAGTACATACAGAGCGGGAATTTCTATTGAGCCAATAATTCAAAGCGCAATTCTTAAAAAGAAAGCAGTTCGTTCTGGAATGACAGATAGCAAAGATTTTGAAAACTTAACCAACCATAACAACCGAAGTATGATTACTATAGGTGGTTAAGTATACTTTTTAATTTATAGAAACCGTAGCACGTCTATTTTTCTGTCTTCCTGCTTCAGTTTTATTACTTGCTATAGGTGAACTTTCGCCCTTAGAAGTAGTTTTCACCTTGTTTTCAGATATTCCACTTCTAATAATATAATCTTTTAAGAAATTAGCTCTTTTCAAACCTAAGGTTAAATTACTATCTGTAGATCCAGTATTGTCTGTATGTCCAGTAATTAAACAATTAGAATTGTCAACTTTATCCAAATATGTAGATATATTCACAATTTTTATTCTTTGTTCAGATGTAAATTCAGAGTGTAATCTTCCAGAATCGAATTCTAAGACTAAAGGATTGTCTTCGATTTCTTTCATTATTTTTTCTATAAGTTTACTGTAATCTTTAGATTTTCCAACGCTAAACTTAATAGGTTTTTTCATAACGTTATTATTATCAACTTCAAGGTCGTCATTCACTTCAGAATAAATATCAATTAGTTTTGTAGGTATTCCACGAGAAAACATGTAGTTTTTGATTTTTACAGCACGTGCCAATCCAATATTCGGAAAAATAGAATTATTCGTTTCGTCACTCATATAATATCCTGTAATTGATAAAGCTTTTTTGTTTTCAGGTTGAACCACGAAATCTTTTAATTCACTAAGTTCAGTGTCTAGCCCAGTCATGAAAGAAGGAGAAAAATCCATGCTAGATTTTTTGAATTTAATATTATCAAAAGAAAAATTAATATTGCCGTTTTCATCAATATTTCCAAAAGATAATTTTGGAGTTTCTTCTTTTGTAGGTTCAGGCTTTGGTGTAGGTTGAACTATCGTTTCCTGTAAATCATCTGTGTTTGTGGTACAACAATATTTCCAACTTAAAAATGTACCTAGAATAATTGTTATTAAAATACCTAATAGATAAATTGCTTTTTTTGACATTTTGTTTCTTGATTTATAAAGTTCGTAATAGGGGAGTTACAGTTCTTTAGAAACAAAAAAAGAAGAAAGTCACATTAAGAGAAGTATATAAAAACAAAAAAGCTTCAAGTTTCCTTGAAGCTTTTCGCGGTGAAAGAGGGATTCGAACCCCCGGACCTGTTACAGTCAATGGTTTTCAAGACCACCGCATTCGACCACTCTGCCATTTCACCAGACCGAAAACGTTTAACCGTTTTGCGGGTGCAAATATAAGAACCTTTTTTAATTAGAGAAAATAAAATCTAACTTTTTTGAAAAGTATTTTTAAATAAAATTATAAATAATTTACTTTCAGTTTTTTAATTGGTGAAAATTTTTGACCTTTTTTTAGCTGACAAAGTGTTTCTCTAGAATAAGACTTAGAAATTAATTAAAAATGCTAGTCTAAAATTATGCAGTCAATAATAATTCTCATTTTTCTGAGTGCTTCTTCTTCTCGATTTAAGTGAAATAGTTACCTTCGTTTCAAAATTAGAAAGTATGTTTAATTCCTTTGGAAATATATTACGAGTATCTACTTTCGGAGAATCACATGGAGTAGCAATTGGAGGAGTTATCGATGGTTTTCCTGCTGGAGTAACAATTGATTTTGATGCTGTTCAAAAAGAATTAGATCGTCGTAAACCAGGTCAGTCAAAAATCGTAACACAACGTAAAGAACCAGATACTGTAGAGTTTTTATCTGGAATTTTTGATGGTAAAAGTACAGGTATGCCTATTGGTTTTGTGATTAAAAACACAAATCAAAAAAGTAAAGACTATAATCATAATACAAATGTGTATAGACCTTCACATGCCGATTATACATACGATAAAAAATATGGAATAAGAGATTATAGAGGTGGAGGTAGAACTTCTGCTAGAGAAACTGCAAACTGGGTAGTTGCTGGAGCTTTAGCAAAACAATTACTTGCACATATTTCTATTAACGCATTTACATCTTCTGTAGGAAATATATTTATTGATAAACCTTATCAGGATTTAGATTTCTCTAAAACAGAATCTAATATTGTTCGTTGTCCAGATGAAAAATCTGCCGAGCAAATGATCGAAAAGATTAAAGAAATTAGAAAAGCAGGTGATACAATCGGAGGAACAATTACTTGTGTTGCTCAAAATGTACCAGTTGGTTTAGGGGAACCAATTTTCCATAAACTTCATGCAGAGTTAGGAAAGGCAATGTTGTCTATCAATGCTGTTAAAGGATTTGAGTTTGGTAGTGGTTTCTGCGGAGCAAAAATGCAAGGTTCTGAGCATAATGATATTTTTAATCCAGATGGAACTACACAGTCAAATTTATCTGGTGGAATTCAAGGAGGGATTTCAAATGGAATGGATATTTATTTCAGAGTAGCATTTAAACCAGTGGCTACAATAATGCAAAATCAGCAAACAATTAATTCTGAAGGTGAAGCAACAGAAATACAAGGAAAAGGAAGACACGATCCTTGTGTTGTGCCAAGAGCGGTACCTGTAGTTGAAGCTTTAACAGCTTTAGTTTTAGCAGATTTTTACCTGATGGATAAAACGAGGAAAATTTAATAATAAACGAGAGATAAAATGAGAAGAGGTATTTTTTTAATACTGTTAACAACAGTAATGAATGTTGTAGCGCAAAAAAATATTAAGGGTAAATTAGAGGAGTTAAAAGAATTAAAGTCAAGAGCTTTAGTAGTTGCTATTTTTGAAGAAGATAAAGATTATACTGAAAGACTAGCGAAAAAAATATCAAAAGCAAAAAAAGAAAAAAAGAAAGAAAAATTACAAAGAGAGTTGAGTGGATATGTAGATCATATCAATTATTTTAATAAAACAATTAAAGAGGTTATTCCAGAATATTGGAAGTTGAATTCAATTGAGGATGTTAAATATCTTACGGGTAAAGAAATTGAAGAACTAAGAAAAGAGAAAAATACTGATTATGCGATCTTAGATTTAAGAGAGGATGAAGTAGTTACTACTGATGCTTTTGGGAGATTTTTTGACCTGAATGTTAATGCAGTTACTTATGGATTTTCTGAGAAAAAGAGAAGAAAATCTGTTTATAATAACTATTTTATAAATACTAATTATAATCTTCCAGAGAAATATAAAGGTCAACAAGAAGAGTATGTAGAAGCGCTAAAGAGAGAGAAAGAAGGTAAAGAGAAAATTTTAAGTAAAGAGAATATAGTTTGTACACTTACTTTAATTCAGAACCATATTAATAAAGCTATAGAGTTAAACAAGAAAATTTCTTTTGAAGATTTTGCTTTAGAACAAGTACAAAATAACTGTTCGGAGTTAAAAGGAAAAAAAGTATTGTTTCAATCAGCAATAGTACACGGTAAAATACTAGATCAATTAAAAGAATTTTATAGTTTAGGAGAAATTGAACTTGTTTCTTCAGAAAGAATTGCTGAAGCTTTGAATAATAATGAAGATGTTATTATAGGTTTTCCAATTATAAAAAGATTAGTAAAAATGAAAGGAAGTTTTGGGCCAGTAGGTTCTGTAACGGTTAGACCTATGGATAATAAGGCTTTAATGAATGCTAAAACTAAAGAGTTTGTTGGTTTGGTAAAACATTCTGGCTTATTAGCGTTTAGAGATTTTAGAAAAAAGGATTTTCAAAAGCTAAATAACCAATGTGAATAAAAGTATTATTTACATTGTCTTTTTTAAAAAGAAATCTCAATACGTTTAAATGCATTGAGATTTTTTTTACCCTTAATTTTTTAATTGTTGTAAGAACGAAATAGTATTTTCTTTATAACTAATTCCGATAGGAATTTCTACAGCATTTACTTCAATATCATGAGAAGTAAATGCTGTTATTTTTTTAGTATTTATCAAATACGAACGATGAACTCTTAAGAACGATTTGGTATCTAATTTTTTCTCAATCTCACTTATACGATGCTTAGCTACAATACGTTTATCATCTTCTAAGTGAAAACGAACATAATCTTTTAAGCTTTCGATATAAATAATTTGTTCAGTGAAAACTTTATGATGCTTATTTCCTGATTTGATAATCAAAAAATCATGCTCTTCATTAATTATATTAAAAGTTGTTTCATTGTTAGTTGTGATATGATAACGTGTAAATTTTTCTACAGCTTTAAAAAAACGTTCAAAAGTGATGGGTTTTAATAAGTAATCTAATACTTCTAAATCGTAACTCTCAATAGCATAATCGCGATACGCAGTCGTCAATATTGTTTTTGGTGGATTCTTTAAACTTTTTAAAAAATCAATACCAGTTAAGTTCGGCATGTTTATGTCTAAAAAAAGTAAATCAACAGCAGTGGTATGTATAATTTCGAAAGCTTTTATAGCACTATTGCAAGTTGCAACGATTTCTAAAGAATCAACTTTAGCAATATGATTTTCTATGAGCTTTATAGCCAAAGGCTCGTCGTCAACAATAACACATTTGTAAGACATATGCTTTTCTTTTGCAATTATTTTTTAATGATTAAAGTAACTGTGAATAACGATTTCGATGGTTCGTTACTAATTTCTAAAGAATATTGCGAACCATAAATTAAAGATAATTGTTTTTTAATATTGATTAATCCTAATGGTTTTCGTGTTTTAACTTTTTCGGAATTAGTAATGGAATTCGAAATTGTAAAAATTAGCTGATCTTCTGTACTTTGTAAATCGATATGTATTTCTGGAGCTGTACTATTTGATTTTTCTCCGTGTTTAAAAGCATTTTCAACTAATGATAATAAAACTAACGGAGGGATCGTATTTGAAGCTTGTAAATCTTTAGTAAACGATATTTGTAAGTCGTCGTTATAACGAAGTTTTTCTAGTGTAATATAGTTTTCAATTAGTGAAATTTCATTTTCTAAAGAAACTAGTTCATCATCACTTTTAAATAATACAAAATCTAACATTTCAGAAAGTTTTGCAATTGCATTAGAAGTGTATGGTGAGTTCATTACGGATAATGAATAAATATTATTTAAAGTATTAAATAAGAAATGCGGATTTAATTGACCTTTTAGTGTTTTTAATTCTAAGTTGACTTTTTCCTTATCTATTTCAAGTTGATTTCTTCTTTTTTCCTCGCTTTCAAAATGATATTTTACAGCAGTAAAAATAAAACTAATATAAACTAAAGTAGGAATGTAATTAGGTATTAGGTATTTAGGAGTTTGAATAATTTCTAAAAGAGATTCCTTATGAAATGGAGGTTGTCTGTAAATTTCTTCGATGATTTGAACTGTGTATAATCGATACATAACAGCCATTACGTATATAATTGCTATAAATAAAAGTATACCTGAAACGTATTTTTGCTTTTTAATGAATTTTTCAAAACAGATGTAAACTATTAAGTACGATGTAATAATTGCTGGAATATCACTAAGTATAGAAGTTAAAGGAATTAATTCTTCATAGATAGGATATTTTTCTCCTTTATGTGATCCTGCAGCTATATCTCTAATTAGATTAAAAATGATAAAAACACTCCAAAATATTAAGTGTTTTACAATTCTATTTGACTTTATATAGTTTGCGATTTTATCAAAGAAGTCTACCATATCTCAAAAATACTCAATTGCCTATTTATCCAGTAAAGAATCGATGAATTCGTGCTTTTTACGCCTAAATGTGATTTTTTCTCTCCTGAATTTATGTTTTTGTAGTAAACTTTTAAGTCGTCGACTTTTCCTTAGTGTCTGTCTATTTTATGATTTATCAGTGTGAAAAGTGATGATTTTTATCTCTCAATTTTAATTATAAAATAAAATATGAGGGTAATTATCTTATGTGCTTTGTTACTTAATATTTGCGTTTTTAGTCAAGTAACAGTAAAAGGAAAAGTAGTAGACAAGAAAACGAAACAACCGTTAGAGTTCGCAACAATTATTGTTATGAAATCAAAATCGGAAAAATTTATAACTGGAACTTCAGCTGATGAGAAAGGAGAATTTTCTGTAGAAGTGAAACCTGATATATATGATATTAAAATAGATTTTGTTGGGTTTAAACCAATAACTATAAAATTTAAAAAGATTGAAAAAGTTGAAGATTTAGGAGTATTGTTTTTAGAAGAAAATAGTACGCAGTTAGAAGAGGTAGAAATTAGAACAGAACGATCTACAACAGAATATAAATTAGATAAACGAATATTTAATGTTGGAAAAGATTTAATAGCAAAAGGAGGAAACGCTAAAGATATTTTAAATAATGTTCCGTCTGTGAATGTTGATTTAGATGGAGCGGTTAGTTTACGTGGAAACGCAAATGTTCGTATTTTAATTAATGGAAAACCTTCTGTGTTAACTTCTAACAACGGATTGGAACAATTACCAGCTTCTACAATAGAGAGAGTAGAAGTAATTACGAATCCGTCTGCTCGTTATGATGCCGAAGGAACGGCTGGAATTTTAAACATTATTTTAAAGAAAAATAAGATAGGAGGTTTTAGTAGTTCTTTACAATTAACAACAGGAGAACCTGCAAATCATGGAATAAATTATAATGTAAATTATAAGAAAGAAACATTTAATGTTTTTGCAAATGCGAGATATAACTTACAAGAGTTTGAATATGAAGGATCAATTTTTCGAGAGAATTTCGATGTAAACGGACCAACATCATTCTTAGATTTAGAAAGAAATACCTTGTTTAGAAGAAATGTATTCAATTTGTATGTGGGAAGTGATATTTATTTCAATAAACAAAACACAACTACATTTAGCTATTTTCTAAGAAGTAATGTCAGTAAACGTTTTGTAGATTTTAAGTTCGATTTTTTTGATTCAGATAAGAATTTACAAAACTCAATTTTAAATAGAGAAAACTATAGAGAACCTCAAAATTTTAGTAGAATTGAATTTAATCATGTGAAAAAGTTTGCTAAAAAAGGACAGCAACTTACTATCGATGTTCAATACGATTTTTGGGATGATGATGAGAATGAATTTGTTGAAGAAGATATTAATGGTAATTCACCAAACATATTACAGAGTAGAGATATAGAAAGTAGTAAAGATCTATTGTTTCAAGCTGATTTTAAATTGCCTTTACAACCAAAAACACATTTAGAATTAGGAATTAAAGGTGAAATAAGAGATATTGATAGCGATTATAAGGTTTGGGATAATGGTGTTTTGATTGACAGTTTGGATAACCTTTTAAAGTATAAAGAACGAATTTATGCTGCTTATGTTCAATATGGAAATAGAAAAAATAAACTTCAATATTTATTAGGTATACGAGGAGAATACACAAATACTTCTAGTACAGATAGGAAGAATGTTTTTGAAACAGATAAACGTTATTCTAATTTATTTCCAACGGTTCACCTGACTTATAATTTTAATGAAAGAACAAATCTTCAATTAAGTTACAGTAAAAGAATTAGAAGACCTCGTTTTTGGCAATTGAATCCTTTCGGCGGAATTGCAGATCGAAGAAATATTCGTGTGGGAAATCCAGATTTAAATCCAATGTTTACAGATGCTTTCGATGTCGGTTTTCTAAAGAAATGGAAAGGTTTTACGATCAATCCGTTTGTGTATTATCAATATACAACGCAGTTATTCGAAACTTTAGTGAGTGCTAATAGCGATGGAGCAATTATCAGTAAACAAATTAATTCTGGAACAGAGCACAGAGTAGGAGCTGAGTTAGGAATTCAATATGCGGCTTTTTCTTGGTGGCGATTAATGGGAGAAATCAATTATTTCAGCTTTCAACAGCAAGGTTTATTCGATGTAAATGATAATGCGTGGACAGCTAAGTTGAATTCAAGAATGAAATTACCTGCGGTTACAATTCAAACCAATTTAAATTATCAAGGAGAACGTGCTTCTGGTCAAATTATAACTGAACCGATTTTTGTTGCTGATTTAGGTTTAAGTAAAGACTTTTGGAACGATAAAATTTCGGTGACTGCGAATATTCAAAATATTTTTAATTCTAGAGTACAAACGCAAACCATTTCTGGCGCTGATTACACTATTTTAAATGAAAGAGCTTTACTCGGACCTCAATTTAGACTTAATGTTACGTATCGTTTCAACAGAAATAAAAAAGATAGAGATCGTTTACCTAATTAATTCAAACATATTTTTGTTAAATTTGTAATATTAAAGAATGGTTTCGGTTTCTTGTCGAGGTTGTATTGAGGAGTTTTTACATCTTTTTCTCAATAAAGATCATTCCATGTGAATTTAATTAAAGTAATTTTTATGGATTATATCAAAGGAAGAGGTGCGCAACATAATACTCATAATAAGTTTTTACAACATAGTCACGAGGTTTTAGATGACTTCTTAAATTATTGTGCTGCTGAAAATGAAGATGCAGACCAGAACAAAACTACATATTTAGAGATTTTTCCAAAAACCATTGTGAATAAAGTAACAAGTCCAGATATCGGAGCTTCATTTTCAATGAATCCTTATCAAGGTTGTGAACATGGTTGTATCTATTGTTATGCAAGAAATTCTCATGAATACTGGGGTATTCAGCTGGATTAGATTTTGAAAGAAAGATTTTATACAAAAAGAATGCAGCAGAGTTACTTGAGAAAAAATTAAGAGGAAGAAATTGGGAAGCGATTCCGATTATGCTTTCTGGAAATACAGATTGTTATCAGCCAATTGAGAAAAAACTAGAAATTACAAGAGAAATATTAAAAGTGTTATTAAAGTTAAAACATCCGGTAGGTATAATTACGAAGAATGCTTTAATACTTCGAGATTTAGATATTTTAAAAGAATTAGCTTTTTTGAATTTATTAAAAGTGAATATTTCGATCACGTCTTTATCTGAACAAACGAGACGTATTTTAGAGCCTAGAACCACAACAATTAAAAAACGATTAGATACAGTTAAAATATTGTCTGAGAATAATATTCCTGTTAATGTTATGATGGCGCCAATTATTCCTGCAATTAATAATCATGAAATTTTACCATTGGTAAAAAAAGTAAGTGACTTAGGGGCGAAATCAGTTGCTTATACTGTAGTGAGATTAAACGGAGCAATTGGTGAGATTTTTAAAAAATGGGTTGAAAAAACGTATCCAGACAGAGCAGAGAAAATATTACATCAAATAGAAGATTGTCATAACGGAACTTTAAATGAATCGCGTTACAGAGTGCGAATGAAAGGTGAAGGGAAGTTTGCAGAACAAATAGCAATGCAGTTTAAATTGGCAAGAAAATTATACTTGAAAGATAAAACTATACCAGAATTTGATTGTACAATTTTTGATAAGTTTCAATCGAATCAAATGTCGTTGTTTTAATTAATAAAATAAAAAGCCTTCCTAAAATACAGGAAGGCTTTTTACGTATGATGAAAATGGTTTACTTAATGTCTAAAAATATTCCTCCTGAAAAAGAAGGGCTTGCGGCAATTATTTTTCCGTCGAAAGCAGAGTCAAAACCTAAAGAAACTCCTAGTTTTTTAGTGATATAATACGCAGCTTCAAAGCCGAAACTACTGAATTCGATATTATTTGCGAAAATACTACCATTACTATTTACAGCACTTAATGTTCCGTTGTTAAATGATTTTACAACATTTAATCGAGTAATTACCCATAATTTAGAGTCAAGAAAATTAATTCCAGCTTCTAGTCCGGTTCTAAATTCATCAGAAAAACCTTCAGTTCTATTATTAAACCCTAAATAAGATTTAGCATAAAAAGGTAAATCTCCTAATGTAGAACTGTATCCTAAATGTGTAGATAAATATTGGTTGAATTCGCCATCTCCATTTTGGTAACTTCCATCACTTCCTCCAGCATCTTCACCAGTGGGTAAACCAAGAATTAATTTTACAGAAGCTGCCCATTTTCCTTTTTTATAAAATCCGTAGTTAATACCTAGATCTACATCTCCAAAAGAAGTTACAGATTCTCCTGGTTGTATAGTTCCTCCATTAGTTCCAGAAATTTGATTGTTCTGAGAAGAAACAGCAACAAAAGGAACGTAAGCTAGAATATCTATTTTATCAGTAATACCATATTCGGCATAAATGTTTGTATTAAATTGTGTTCTTGTTGCGTTAGGATCAATTGCTCCAGTATCTGTGTAATGTTGATCGTATTGTAAATACCAAGCAGATAATTTATAATAACCATTTCCTTTTCCTTTACTCCATTGAGCGTGAATTGTATTTCCTAAAGAAAAAGTAATAACGAATAGTAAAATATATTTTTTCATTGTTTTTGTTTCTTGTTAAATGATTATTGAATTTCAGCTTCTCCTACTTTTACACTAAAAGGTTTACACCAGTATAGAATATGAGAAAAATCGTTTATACCAGTGTCTTCTATGATGTATGTATGTGCGCCATTGAATACTCTAACTGCTTGAATTTCTTTCGCATTATTTACAGTATTCGGATTGTTTGTTAGGTAAATATATAATCCTGGTAAGCTAGATGAAGCTCTATAATTATCATTTATAACAAGTTCTAAATTATTTGTATTAGGTATTTCACGTAGTGTAAAAGTTCCTTCTAATACATAACTACTAGTAGTTCTTATGGTTCCTGTTTTTTCTTGAGTAGTGTTATTGTCCACCTGATCCATAGTTACAGTAACTACTATTTCATCGGTAATTGTTTCACCTTCTTCAGAAACAATAGAGGCCATAATAGTTGCTTGTCCTTGAGCTACAGCTGTAACTAATCCAGAGTTAGAAACTGTTGCAATCATTTCATTTGAGCTCGACCAAGTAATATTTGTTGTGACAGTTTTACCAACATTATCTGTGTATTTTGTTGTTAATTGAAAAGTGTCGTTTAACGTAATTTCAGTAATTGGATTTGTAATGCTAAAAGATGCATCAACTCGATCGTTAATAATATCGTCTTGTACACAGCTTTGTAATAAAAAGATAGATAGGAGTAAAATGGACAGTTGTTTCATTATTTCATATTTAATATTGAGCTATTTGTCGATAGAAATATGAAAGATTTACAAAGAATTAAAAATTAAATTTGAAGTAATGTGAAAAATAAAGCCGTTATAGTAGATATAAATAGTTAGAATCATTTTTTATTTTAGTTGAAAATTTTGTTAGAAGATTATGTTTGATAACCAAGTGTTGTTTTTTATTTGTGGCTTAGGAGTATTTAATGGTTTTCTTGTCGCATTTTATTTCCTTTTTTTTAATCGAGAAAAAAGAACACAGAATCTATTATTTGGTTTATTAGTTCAGTTTCTTAGTATGAGAATTGGTAAATCTTTATACGTGATTTTTACACCAAGAGAAGAACGAAATATTACCTTAATACAAATCGGTTTGTCGGCTTGTTTTTTAATTGGAGTGAGCCTTTTTTACTACACAAAATCATCATTAGAAAATAGAAAAGAGTTTCCCTTAAAGTGGAAATTGAACTTCGTTTTTTTAGCTTCAGTAATTATTATTTTAGGGTTCAATTACCCTTACGAAAATGCTCAAAAATTATGGAGTATGTACATTGTGTATTTCATTTATGCTGTCTGGGGGATTTATGTGTTAGCAACAGGTTTTATTCTAAAAGATACATTTAAAAAGTTATTAAATAAATCTGAAAATTGTACCACTTCCGAACTTTGGTTAATCTGGGTTTATGTAGCTAATCTATTAATTTTTGTAGCGTACTTAATAGGAATGTTTTATTTATATCTAATTGGTACAATTACATTTTCAATTGTTTTTTATGTATTACTGATTTTCTTCTTATCAAAGAAAAATAGAGAAGAAATTTTTAAAGATATTCCAGAGAAATATGCATCAAAAAAAATTATAGAGACAGAAGCAAAAGGTTTGTTAGAAAAGTTAAATGAACTAATTATTGCTCAAGATTTATATAAAGATACTAATGTGAAAATCTCAGATGTGGCAAAAGGAATCAATATTACACCGCATAAATTATCGCAATTATTAAATGATAACTTAGGAAAAAGCTTTGCGGCTTACATGAATGAGTATAGAATTGAAGAAGCTAAAAAATTACTACAAGAACGAACAGAATTAACACTTGAAGCAATAGGTTTTGAAGCTGGATTTTCTTCTAAATCAAATTTTTACGCGACCTTTAAAAAAGTAGTCGGATTAACTCCATTACAATTCCAAAAACAGTTTTTATAGTCTAGTTTTATAATTCTGGACACCTGAATTATAAAAAATCATCTTATTAAAAAAGTCTTTCAAGAGTTTTGAATCAAATTTAAATTCAAAATTATGAAACGAACTTTATTAGTATGTGCATTTATTTTATCTCAAGTTTTATTAGGTCAATCAGAGTTTGGTAATCTAGAAAAAACACTTCAAAATTATATCAAAGGAAGCTCGTATAACGAATTAGATATTTTAAAAAGTGCTTTTGCTGAAAATGCAACTTTATACTTAACAACAAGAGACGGATTTAAAAGATTTACTCCAGAAGAATATGCTGGTTTTTTCAAGAATCGTAAGAAGGGAGAATTTAACGGTCGTGTAGGTAAAGTATTATCAATTGATATTATAAAAGATATCGCTTTTGCAAAGGTTGAAATTGCAGGACCAGATAGAAAATGGGTTTACATAGATTTATTCTTGTTGAAAAAAGTTAACGAGAACTGGCAAATTATTAGTAAAACGGCTACAAAAGTAAACGACAGTAAGTAGTATGAAAATAATTAAAGTTGTTGTTCTTTTTCTTGTCTGTCTAGTTGGTTATGCTCAAAATTCGTCAATTCCATTTAAAGCTGTTGCTATTGAGATAGATGGAAAGTTGAATGAAGAGGTTTGGAAAACAATTCCAACGCATACAAACTTTCATAATCTTTTACCAACAGATGAAGGTTTAGCTAAGAATCAAACAGAAGTTAAAATATATCACGATGGAGAGTTTCTATATATAGGAGCTGTATATCACGATACAACTTCTAAACAACAAGTAAGTTCTTTAAAAAGAGATGTTTCTATAGGTATAAGTGATGCTTTTGTAATGGTTTTAGATACACAACATCAACAACAAAACGGAAATTTATTTGCTGTTAATACTTACGGTACACAAGTAGATGCTTTGGTTGAGCGAAATGAAACGGGCTATGGTTTAAATTTTAGTTGGAATGCAGTTTGGAGAACCAAAACATCGGTTATTCGAAATGACAAAGTTTATGAAATTGCTATTCCTTTTAAAGCCCTAAATTTTGATAAAGAGAATACGATATTTGGAGTTCAATTTTATGTAAGAGATATAAAAAATAACTCATGGACGATACTTACTGATTTAAGTAGAAATTATCCAACATTTGATTTGCGTTTCACAGAAGCCTTTACTTTGGAAAAAGTGCCCGAAACGATTCGTTCTCGATTTGCAGTTTCTCCTTCTGTAACTGTGAATTATCAAAATGTTGATAGTGATGAAGAAACTATGTTTAGGCCGAGTTTAGATGTGCAATATAATGTATCTTCTTCTTTAAAGTTAGATGCTACAATCAATCCAGATTTTTCTCAGATCGATGTAGATCAGCAAGTGACTAATCTATCTCGTTTTTCAGTTTTTTTTCCAGAACGAAGAAACTTCTTTTTAGAGAATGCAGATTTATTTTCAAACCTGGGAACATCAGATGTGAATCCGTTTTATTCTAGAAAAATAGGAGCTGAGAATGAAATTCAATTCGGATTAAAACTATCTGGAAATATAGCTCAAAAAACTAGAGTAGGAGTAATGAACGTTCAAACAGATAAGAATGAAAATATTAATGCTCAAAATTACACAGTTTTAGTTGGAGAACAGCAAATGTTAAAGCAATTATCTGCGACAGCTTTTCTTATAAATAGGCAAGAAACTGCTGGATTTAATTTTGTTGATGATTACAATCGCGTAACAGGAGTTAATTTGAATTTCAAATCGGATAATAAAAAATGGATTGGATTAGCGAATATGGCAATGAGTTTCAATGATGATATTTCAGGAGAAAACAAATTTTTTAATGTCGGAATTGATTATAACGACAGAGGGTTACAAGGAGGTTTTTCTATAAAAAATGTTCAAGATAATTATCTAACTGATGTAGGTTTTACACCAAGATTGTTTACTTACGATGCTATAAATGATTTGCTAGTTAGAGAAGGTTATTATCAAACTTCAAGTAGCTTACAATACACTAAGTTTTATGATGAATCTAAAAACTTGAACTCTATTCGATATGTGAATTATGTTAATGATACTTATTTTGATATAGATGGAAGTTTAAATCAAATGAGTCATTTTTTGAATTCTGCTGTATTTTTTAAAGATTTTTCAGCAGTATACTATGTGCTAAATTATGATGATATTGATCTGAAATATGGTTTTGATATTCTGGGGAACGGTAATGCAATCTCGCCTGATAATTATCAAAACTGGAATGTAAAAGTTGGATATAATTCTGCAAATAATCAACAATTTCGTTATCGAGTAAATATTCAAAAAGGAAAGTTTTATGGAGGAGATAAAGTTTCAGGAGGAGTATATCTGAATTATCAATTATTGCCTTTTGCAAACTTAGAATTATCACATGATGTAAATTCTATTGATTTGCATGAATTAGGAAAAGAAGTATTTCATTTGAATCGATTCACAGGTCAGATTTTTTTCAATAATCGTTTGAATTGGACGACTTATGTTCAATACAATAATCAACAAAATAACTTTAATGTGAATAGTAGATTACAATGGGAATACAAACCATTAAGTTATGTTTATCTGGTGGTCACCGATAACTTCGATGATAATTTTAATCGAACGAATTGGGGAGTTGCTTTTAAAATGAATTACCGATTTGATTTTTAATTAATATTAGGAACAAAAAAACTCGAAGAATTTTCTTCGAGTTTTTTTATATATGTGTTTAAAAACTAGTTACACTAACATGGTAACAGGGTTTTCAATAAACGTTTTTAATGTCTGTAAGAATTGAGCTCCTACAGCACCATCAACAGTTCTGTGATCACAAGCTAAAGTCAGCATCATTGTATTACCAACAACAATTTGTCCATCTTTCACTACTGGTTTTTGAACAATAGCTCCAACAGATAAAATCGCTGAGTTTGGTTGATTAATGATTGAAGTAAAGCTCTCAATACCAAACATACCTAAGTTAGATACTGTAAACGTACTACCTTGCATTTCGTTTGGCTTAATCTTTTTACTTCTAGCTTTTCCTGCTAAATCTTTAACGCTTGCTCCAATTTGAGTTAATGTTAAAGCATCTGTGTGTTTCACTACAGGTACAACTAAACCTTCATCTACAGCAACGGCAACACCAACATGAATATGACTGTGGTATTTCGTTACATTTTCTTCCCAAGAAGTATTTACTTGAGGATGTTTTCTTAATGCCATTGCACATGCTTTAACTACCATATCGTTGAATGATACTTTTACATCTGGAATAGCATTTATAGTTTTACGAGAAGCGATTGCATTATCCATATCTACTTCAATATTTAAGTAGAAGTGAGGAGCAGAGAATTTAGAGTTACCTAAACTTCTAGCAATAGCTTTACGCATCTGAGAATTCTTAACGTCTTCAGTTTTTTCTTCACCAGCTATAGCAAAACTCGTAACTTGAGGAGCTGCTGATGGAGTAGAAGCTGTAGCAGTTGACTGAGGTGCAGCAGAAGGAGTGTAGTTTTCTACATCTTTCTTTACAATTCTACCATTTTCACCAGAACCTTTTACATCTGCTAAATTGATTCCTTTATCCTTAGCTATTTTTTTAGCTAAAGGAGAAGCAAAAATTCTACCTCCAGTATTTGTGTTAGTATTTTCTACAGCTTTTGGAGTAGTTGAAGTAGTTTCTGAAACAGGCTTACTTTCTTCTTTTTTTTCTTCTGCACTGGGAGTGGCTGTAGCAACTCCGCCATTTTTATGAGCTTCAATAACAGCAGATACATCAGTACCTTCATTTCCGATAATAGCTAAAAGACTATCTACAGGAGCACTGTTACCTTCTTCTATACCAATATATAATAATGTACCTTCATAGAAAGATTCAAATTCCATTGTAGCTTTATCAGTTTCGATTTCAGCTAAAATGTCACCTTCTTCAACTTTATCACCTACGCTTTTTAACCAAGATGCTACAGTACCTTCTACCATAGTATCACTTAATCGAGGCATAGTAACAACCTGAACTCCTTCAGCAATTGCAGTTGAATTATTATTAGTGCTAGCAGTTTCTTCTTTTTTTGGAGCTTCTTTAGCTTCCTCAACTTTAGGAGTTGATTTTCCGTTTAATAAAGCAGAAACGTCTTCACCTTCTTCACCAATAATTGCTAATAAAGTATCTACAGGTGCGCTGTCTCCTTCTTGAACTCCAATATGTAATAAAGTTCCTTCATGGAAAGATTCAAATTCCATTGTCGCTTTATCAGTTTCAATTTCAGCAAGAATATCTCCTTCTTCTATTTTATCACCAACTTTTTTTAACCAAGAAGCTACTACTCCTTCTTCCATTGTGTCGCTTAAGCGAGGCATATTTACGATTGTTGCCATTTGTACTTAGTTTTGTTGGTTATTATTATTTAATGAAAGGGTAATCTTCTTGTTCGTAAACTACATCGTGTAAAATATTAAGTTCTGGGAATGGAGATTCTTCAGCGAATTTTTCACATTCTTTCACCATTTCTTTAACTTCTTTATTTACAGCATCGATTTCTTCATCGGTAGCATACTTCTTTTCTTTAATGATATCTAATACTTGTGTAATAGGATCAATTTTACGGTACTCTTCAACTTCATCTTTTGTACGATAATGTTGAGCATCTGACATAGAGTGACCTCTATATCTATATGTTTTCATTTCTAAGAAAGTAGGTCCTTCACCTTTTCTTGCTCTTTGGATAGCTTCATCAACAGCTTCAGCAACTTTAACAGGATTCATTCCATCAACAGGTCCACAAGGCATTTCGTAACCTAAACCTAATTTCCAAATATCTTCATGGTTTGCCGTTCTTTCAACAGAAGTTCCCATAGCATAACCATTATTTTCACAAATAAAGATTACTGGTAATTTCCAGTTCATTGCCATATTGAAAGTTTCATGTAATGAACCTTGACGAGCAGCTCCATCTCCAAAATAACATAAAGTAACAGCATCACTATTGTGGTATTTATCTCCAAAAGCAATTCCTGCTCCTAAAGGAATTTGTCCACCTACAATTCCGTGACCTCCGTAAAACCTGAATTCTTTAGAAAAAATATGCATAGAACCACCTAAACCTTGAGATGTTCCTGTAGCTTTTCCATATAACTCAGCCATTACCCTTTTTGGATCTACACCCATTCCAATAGGTTGAACGTGATTACGATAAGCAGTAATCATTTTGTCTTTAGTTAAATCCATCGCATGTAAAGCTCCAGCTAAAACTGCTTCTTGCCCATTGTATAAGTGTAAAAAACCTCTTACTTTTTGTTGGATGTATACTGCTGCTAATTTGTCTTCAAATTTTCTCCAAAATAGCATGTCTTTATACCAATCAAGATAGGTTTCTTTAGTTATTTTTTTCATTCTGAATGTTGTTTGTTTCTAGTTGCTTAATATAAATGCAAGAACAAAAATAACTGTTTTTTGTAGAATAAAAAACGCAATAAGTATGATTTATCTCAAACGTTTTCGCTGAGTTATTTGCTTTTAGCAACTACAAGTGTGGCTTTAGCGCCTGTTGCTAGATTCCATTCGTTAGAAGAAAGGACCATTCCTGCATCGTTAAAAACCTTAAAAGCTGCAGTATTTGGGCCAGAAGCCCCTTGATTAAGAGCTACAATTTTGATTTTATTTACACCTTCTTCTAAAGGAATATTGAAAGATTGATAACTCTGTTTT
Organism: uncultured Tenacibaculum sp.; assembly: GCF_947502995.1. Taxonomy (GTDB): domain Bacteria; phylum Bacteroidota; class Bacteroidia; order Flavobacteriales; family Flavobacteriaceae; genus Polaribacter. The sequence continues at coordinate 81,711 of NZ_CANNBW010000006.1, forward strand.
AAAGTTAAATTTGTTATTACAGGAATATCATTTACATAAATACTTACTCTATCTCCATCAGGATATTGATGATCTCGGCAAATAATATTTACAGTTTTTGAATTGGTAGTAATACTTCCTAAATCTTGATCAATTACGGGATATGTAAATTGACCATTTATTCTTTGGAAGTTTTTTAAATATCTTTCTTCAGCTATTTTAGCTTTAGTTAAAATACCTTTGTTTTTTAGATCTTCTTCTGCTTTTTCTCTTTTTTTCTTTTTTTGTAATTCGTCATTAGCCTTTTTAAATCCATCATTATTACCAAAGCCTAAAGATTTTGGTTTGGTTACTTTTTTAGCAGGAGCTGCAACAATTCCGATAGATGTACCTTTTTTTGTACCGCTAGTACTTCCGTCAACTTGAGCTAAAACACAAAATGAATTAGTCAATAAAGAAAAAATAAAAATGTTTAATAGTAATCGCATAATAAACAAGTTATCGCAAAGATAGTGCCGATTTGTTGAATTTAGTCGATAAGAAATGTTAATTCTTACTTAATTGGAAAATCGAAGTAGGTTTTAGGAAAAGGTTCATTACGTAAAGTAAAATGCCACCATTCATATGAGTAAGGTTTAAATCCATTAGCTAACATAACATTACGTAGTAACATCCTGTTTTCTTTTTGTTTTTTAGTAATGTTTTTATAAAAAACATGAGAAACCTTTCCAAAGAAATCATAAGGTCCACCCATGTCTAGTTCTTTATTAGTTTTTAAATTAACAATAGTTAAATCTATTGAACTTCCTCTAGAGTGACCAGATCTACTTGAAATATAACCTAATTTAAAAAGATTACGTTTGTTTAATTTTGGATAAAATTGTTGTTTGGTAAGAGTGTCTTTTGGAGTTCTTGCCCATCTACCAAAATGATTTACTGCGCGTTGTGGTCTGTAAGCATCGAAAATTTTTAAACTAAGCCCTTTTTTTATAAGTTGATCTTGAACTTTTTTTAATGCAAGTGCAGCTTTTGTAGAGGTAATTAATATTGGTTCTTCATATCCTTCTACAGAAGTACCAACAAAATTGTTAGTGTAACAGTAGCGTAATTCTTGTTGGATGCTAGGAGCAATATCTTTTATGTAAGAAAAACCCTTTGGAAGTTCTTGAGTAAAAAGAATTAATGATGTCCAATAATAAAAGAATGTAAAAATTTTCTTCATGTAGTAAAATTAAGAAAAGAAACAAAAAAGCCAAAGCTCTTTAAAGCTTTGGCAAAGTAAACCAAGTATTAGTTTAGAAGTTAGCTAACCGATAAACTAATTTTGTACAGGAAGATGATTGTAGCTTAAAACTCGTTTCAGCTTCCATATGTTGTTATTTAGAATCCATACATGGGTAAATAATGCAGACCCTGTAGGTATGAGTTTGTTATTCTTTTTTATATGAAATGTATGTTTGCCTTTTTGAATGGCACCATATAATTTTCCGTTTTTTGTTAAAGGATATACTTTTATACTATTATCAACTAATTTTCTTATTGGTTTTTCGTTTTTGTTTCCGCAAATATTTTTTTGAACAGACTTGAAAAAATCTTCTCGATTTTCAATACCACCTAAATCATGATAAAACTCAAAATCTTGGTCGATAATATCATCTAACTTTTGTAATTCACATTTGTTAAATGTACGTTCGAAAATTATACTGTCTTTACTTTTTAAAGTTTTAAATAGTTCCGAGTTCCGATCAACTTGAGCATTTACAAACAAAGTTGATAATAGAGACCAAATTAATAAAACTATTTTCCAAAATAGGTCTCCTTTAAAGAAAAAGTCGAAAAGTTCTTTCATAGTTAGTTATTTTTTGAGTTAGCTTATCAATTACCAGATTTTAAATGCTAAAATTCCTTCATCTTCATCATAATTTCTAAGGAAACCTTTAGGGATATTTGATAAAGTTCCATTTGTAATTTTTAATTCGCCTTTATGTCCATCATTACAATCTATTTTTAAGGTGATTCTTTTGATTTTATCTTCTGAATCAAATAGAGGATCGTAAATGTCGATATCAATATTCTTTTTGTCTTTAAACCAGTTTATTAAACGGTTTAATTGTTTTTCAGTTGTTTGTTTGCTGATGATGAATTCTGCTTTTACATCGTTTATTGTGCTATCGAATAAAAAGGTTAATTCATCATCGTTGTTGTCGTCATTATTTTCGTCGTTGTCGTCTTTAAAACGCGAAGGAGCATCTTCCTGTTTTGTAGATTCACAATCTGTACATTCTAGTCCTTCTTTTGTCATTTTAAAATGATGACTTCCCATATTTCTATCATAAATATCTTGAGTGTTTTCTATTTCGTATAAAAACTTTCTCGAAGATTTTTCAAAGAAAAGAGTAGTGCCTTCAGGAATATAAAGTGTTAAGTATACTTCTTCTCTCTTCCAAATATTTTTATAGTCAGATAAGAAATAAGCGTCAAAAACAATTTTGTTATTCTCTAAATCAAACTTATAAATAATGTTTTCTGCATTCTTTATAGCTAATCTCTTCTTTCTTCCTTCAGATTCTTTTTTAATTTCAATGTAAGCTTCATTTGTTTCGCTCTTTTCAACATCAATTTTAATGTTGTTAGAGTATTTCATCTTTTTATCATCAACATAAACCTCTTTAGAGTTTCTTCTTCTTTCTAAATTATGTAGGTAGTAAATGTCATTATCATTTTGAACTCCTATTTTTAAAGGAGAAGTAGCATTATATTGAATATTCTTTTTACTAGCTTTAATTCCTGTTCTTGCTCTTGAAGTTGCGTATTCTATTCCCGAAAATCCAACAATAAGTAATGCGGCTAACCAAATACCGAATAAACTTAATGAAGTAGTTGTGTTAATTCTTTTAATATTAGGAGAAAGAATTCTTAAACCTAAAATTAATAACGCGAAAAATGGAACAGCTACAACAATTAAACCGAAGACAGTTAATAACCATTTAGGAAAAACTGAATCATAAAAGAAAGGTGGAGCATCTACAAAATCACCTTCAAATCCTAATATTTCCAAACTACTTATAGAAAATAGAGCAAATAATAAAGAAACTAGAGTTATACTAGAAATAAATACAAGTAAAGCACCAATGAACTTTCCAAAAACTTTAAAAAGTGAGGATAGAATTTTTCCTACAGTATCCAGAAAATCTTGCAGACCAGATTTGGTATTTGTGCGTAATTTCTCATAATCAGCACTAGAAATCTTGTCTGTGAGCTCATTGGCACCATCTTTTAGCTTCGTAGAGAGGAATTCAAACTCGTTACGAATTTTTTTTTCAATGCTATCGATATTCACAGGCTCGCCTTCCATCTGTAATTTCTCGCTTGTTGTCTTAGCTTCAGGTAATAAAACCCATAATAAAATGTAAGCTAAAACTCCAACTCCAGTTGTTACTGCTGCTAGAATAAATGCTAAACGAATCCAAATGATATCAACATTTACATAATGTGCGATACCAGAAGCTACACCACCTAAAAATTTACTATCGCCATCTCTGAATAATTTCTTATTGGTGTTTCTTTTTCTAGTGTATGTATAGTTTTCGTTATACGACTCTTCAGCTTCCGTGTAATCTTCAGGTTGTCCCATTATAGCAATAACTTCATCAATATCACCTTCATTAACTACTTGTCTCGCGTCAGTAATTCTTTCTGATAACAATTCGCTAATTCTAGCTTCAATATCTGCTATAATTTCATTTTTTCCTTGAGGATCATCGCTTAACGATCTGGATATGGCATCCAAATAACGTTTTAATTTTTGGTAGGCATTTTCATCTATATGGAAGAAGAATCCACCTAAGTTTATATTGATAGTCTTATTCATCTGATGTTGATTTTGTACTTGTTACTTGATTTACTGCATTTACTAAATTATTCCACGTTTTATCGAGTTCCTTTAAAAACATATTACCGTTTTCGGTTAATACATAATATTTTCTTGGAGGTCCAGATGTAGATTCTTCCCATCTGTACGATAAAAGTCCAGCGTTCTTAAGCCTTGTTAGTAGCGGGTAAATTGTACCTTCTACTACAATCATTTCTGCACTTTTCAATGTTTCTAAGATTTCTGAAGTATATGCGTCTCCTTTTTGTAAAATGGAAAGTATGCAATACTCCAAAACTCCCTTTCGCATCTGTGCTTTTGTATTTTCTATCTTCATTAATAAGGGATGTTATTTTATAAATTTTATAATAAATGGATACTTGTAATGTTCTCCATTATTTGCTTTCATTGAAGCTATAATTACCAAGGCAATTTTAATAAGCGACACAATTCCTACGATAGAGAAAATTCCGAAGAAACTGAAAAAATCACCATTAAAGCTAATTTGGTTACCAAAGTCGACATGATCGAATCTGTCTAATATTCTAAAAATGTTTCTCATGAAAAACGTGAAAAAAGAAGCACTTAGAATAAAAAGATATAGACCAAAACTAATATTAAAATTCACCGCTTCTTTACCATGTTCATCTAAAAACTGACTTCTGTCTTTTTGTGCTTGCCACAAAATAAGAGGAGTAATAATACTTCCTAAAGGAAATAAATATCCTGCGAAAGATGAAATGTGTATCAAAAAAGCATTAGTGTTTTCGTTCTGATTTTTCATAATAAAATGATTTATATAATACTTTACATTGCAAATATATATCTAAAAAAAGGTATTATGCAATACATAGTACTGTAATTTAACATAATTTAACATTTTTTAAGTGATTTTATGATAATAATTAAGAAATAAAAAGACTTAAATTGCGATTAAATACATTTTTATGAAGTTTACACCTAGAAAAATTAATCTTTACTTATTATATAAATTGCCTTCTGCTTTTATTACAGGTATACGAGTAAAAACAATATCTGATAAAAATGCAGTCATCACAGTAAAACATAAATGGATTAATCAAAACCCATTTAAATCTATGTTTTGGGCAATACAAGGAATGGCAGCTGAATTTTCAACAGGTATTTTGATGGTAAAAAGTATTAAAGATTCTGGTGAGCGTATTTCTATGTTGGTAACTAATATGAACGCTACTTTTACTAAAAAAGCGACTGGTAGAATTATATTCGAGTGTAATCAAGGAGAATTAATTCAAAAAAAAATACAAGAAGCTATTGAAACTAAAGAAGGGCAAACAATAATTTTAACTTCAGAAGGATTTAATGAAGATGGAGTTTCTGTATCTAAATTTGATTTTGAATGGAGTATTAAAGTAAAATCGTAACAAATAGAAATGTTTTTAGTCTAATCAAATAAAAATAGAATTTATGTTTTTAAAAAATGCTCACGAAATAGATTATCGCATTTTTGGTGAGGAAATGCAATTTGTAGAAATAGAACTTGATCCAGAAGAAGGAGTAGTAGCAGAAAGCGGGAGTTTTATGATGATGGATTCAGGAATTAAAATGAACACTATTTTTGGAGATGGATCAAATCAAGAAAAGGGTTTGTTGGGGAAAATTTTCTCAGCAGGTAAAAGAATATTAACAGGAGAAAGTTTGTTTATGACTGTTTTTACCAATGAAGGTCATGGAAAAAAACAGGTATCATTTGCTTCGCCTTATCCAGGAAAAATCATTCCTATAGACTTAACTCAGTTTGGAGGTAAGTTTATCTGTCAGAAAGATTCGTTTTTATGTGCAGCTAAAGGAGTGTCTATTGGTATAGAATTTTCGAAAAAATTAGGAAGAGGTCTGTTTGGTGGAGAAGGTTTTATTATGCAAAAGATGGAAGGTGATGGTTTGGGTTTTATACATGCAGGTGGAACTATGGCTAAAAAAGAATTGCAACCAGGTGAAGTTTTAAAAGTAGATACAGGTTGTATTGTTGGTTTTACACAGAATGTAGATTATGATATAGAATTTGTAGGTGGAATTAAAAACACAATTTTTGGAGGAGAAGGTTTGTTCTTTGCAACACTAAGAGGTCCGGGTACAGTTTATATTCAATCTTTACCTTTTAGTAGATTAGCAGGAAGGGTTCTTTCTTCTATTCCTGGTGGAGGAAAGAGTAAGGGAGAAGGAAGTATTTTAGGAGGAATTGGAGATTTATTAGATGGAGATAATTATTAGAAATAAAAAGAAATAAAATTAAAAAAGGTATAAACTTAGTTTATACCTTTTTTAATTTTATTATTTAACATTTAACTTATTGAGTAAGTCTTCTAATTTATTCCCTTCGCTAGGTCTAGGGGCGTTAGCTGTTACAATTTTTCCATCTGGGTCAATCAAGATAAATCGAGGTAATCCTTTAATCAAATAATCATTTGTAAACTTAAAGTCTTCTTTAGTTTCACCAGCAAATAGTTGCATTCCTCCAAGTTCTCTATCTTTTATAATAGATTCCCATTTCTTTTTATCTTCTTTTTTGTCTACACTAATACTTATAAATTCAATATTTGTACCATGATATTTTTGTTCTAATCTTTTTAAAAGTGGAATTTCTCTTTTACAGATGCCGCACCAGGTAGCCCAAATATCAATGTATTTATATTTGCCATTACCAATTAAATCATCCAGAGAAGTTGTTCCTCCGTTATAGTTAACTAAATTTTCAAACTTAGGTGAAATCTCTCCTTTAGCAGTAAGTTTTAGCTTGTTGTATATTTTGGTAATTTCCTTTTTATTTTCTTCGTTAGTAGAGTAAAGCATATACTTTTTATAATACTCATTTAAATTATCAACTCTATAGATAATTTCTTTTGCAGCATTATGTAGTAAGTCATTTTTTACTAAAGTGTCAAAAACTTCAACATGTATAGTTTCTAGGTAAGCTAAATTGAAATCTCTTTTTTTAGATTTTCTTTCATTTGCTTTTTTTTCTAAAAGTTCTTTTACAAGTAAACGATATGACAAGGAGTTTGTGTAATCATCGTTTTTATTGATGTCTATTTCTTCTACCAATTCAGAAGGGAAATATTCTGAGACAACAAATTTGTTATTACCATAAAGCATTCTATGATAAGGTTGATAATTTTTAATGTTACGAACAAATTCGTAGTGAATATTTCTTTTTTCTTTAATAAAATATTCTTTAGGCAGTTTAGAACTCAAGGCTAAATCATCTAAAGCAGATTTGTATTTATCCATTTTACTAAGAAATTCATTCTCGTCTAAAGAGAATAATTTCTCTGCACTTCCAAGAATAAAGCTATGCTTTTTAATTTTCTTGGTTAGATAGTTGTTTATACTTTCATTTTTGCCATTAAATACTGGGTCTTTTAATCGCATTTTAGCATCTATAATCAAGTCTAGATCATCAAAACTAGATAAATACATATTGACGATTCGCTGGTTTACTTGAAGTTTGTAATGTCCAGGTTTTATGTTTCTTAAAGTATCAGAAAAGCTGTTGGTTTTTTTGTGAAAGCGAATGCTTTTGTCATAGTTATAGCCAGAAAGTTTTATTTTCCTTTTTTTGAAGTTTTCTACTTTACCAGATAATACTAAATAATCTTTTGGTTTTTCTTGTTTGCAACTTGTAAGAAAAACTAATACACCTAATAGGCAATGTTGGAATTTCATACTTTTTTTAATTTTAGGGGTGTTTCTTTAGGAAAAAAAAAGAGTTATGATATCATAACTCTTTTTATCTTATGTTGTCAATTACTTAAATTCCTAAGTCTTCAAATAATTCGTTAAGTTCTTCACTACGGCTAGGTCTAGGAGCGTTAGCTGTTACGATTTTTCCATCAGGATCAATTAAAATGAATCTAGGTAATCCTTTAATTAAATAATCTTTTGTGAACTGTAACTCTTCCTGGGTTTTTCCAGCAAAAAGTTGAACACCACTCATTTCTCTATCCTTAATAGTTTGTTTCCACTTTTCTTTACTAGCAGGTCTATCAACACTTAAGCTAACAAACTCAATGTTTTTTCCATGGAATTGTTGCTCGAATCTTTTTAATAATGGAATTTCTTTTTTACAGAAACCACACCAAGTAGCCCAAACATCAATGTAAACGTATTTACCTTTACCGATTAAATCATCTAGAGAAGTAGTTCCTCCATTATAATTCTCTAAATTGTTAAACTTAGGAGAAGGTTGTCCTTTAGCAGTTAATTTTAACTTGTTATAAAGATCTCCTATCTCAGCTTTATTTTTAGCGTTAGTAGAATAACTATTATATTTTCTGTAGTATTCTTTTAAGTTAATAGTAGTAGTGATTTGCTTCTCTGCAGCTTTGTGTAATAAATCATTTTTAATTAATGTGTCATTAATTTCTGTATGAACAGATTCTAAATATGATAAATCAAAATCACCATCATTTCTATTTTTCTTATTGGTAACATCATCTAATCTAGCTTTAATTAAATCTCTGTAAGGCTTAGAGTGAACATAATCTCCACTATTGTTTAAATCAATGTCCATAGGAATATCCATTGGGAATTGATTAGAGACTTCAAACTCTTCATCTCCATATAATATTCTATGGAAACCTTGGTAGTTCTTAATAGCTAGAGCAAATTCGTAATTAATGTTTCTTAACTCCTTGTCTAAATAATCAGCAGGAAGTTGAGCAGCATTAGCTAAATCTTCAAGTGTAGATTTATATTCGTCCATTTTGCTTAAAAACTCTTCTTCGTTCATAGAGAAAAGTTTGTTAGCATTTCCTAATACAACACCTAACTTCTTAGCTTTTTCAGTAATGTAGTTATTGATGTTAGCAGTAGGTCCTTCAAAAACAGGATCTTTTGTTCTTTTTTTTGCGTCAACAATTAATTTTAAATCATCAATTGAGCTTAAATATACTTGAACAGGTCTTTTTCCAATTTTTAAAATGTAATGACCAGGAGTAATATTTGTTAAAGTGTCAAGAAAAGTTTTCGTCTTTCTGTCGAAGCGAATTTTCTTTTCAAAATTATGACCAGTAAGTTCAATCGTACGTTTTCTAAAATTATCAACTTCACCAGAAAGCACTAAGAAATCTTTAGGCTTTTCTTTTTTCTCACAAGAAACTACAAGTGAGATCGCGAATAGTATAAGCAACAATTTTTTCATAATTATAAAATTTACTTTATAGGGAATAATTAAATTACGTGTTTCAACACCGAAAGTACCTAATTTTTAAAAGACCTCAAAATCTTTCAGGGAAAAATTTGGAAAAAATACAATGATTGCGGACTTTTGATCAGTAAAATCAATCAAAAACACCTTTTCTTCTGAAAAAGAGTTAAATATTTGTAAATAAGAATGTTTTGTTTTTTTAGAGGAATGTTAGTTTTAAAACATTCAATTTCCGAATATGAAAAAAGTGGTTTTTATCACAGGAGCATCTTCAGGTATAGGAAGAGCTATTGGAGAATATCTTAATGAAAAAGGATGCATCGTTTATGGGACATCCAGAAACCCAGATCGTATTAAAGATTCAAAATTTCCTTTAGTAGCATTAGATGTCTTAAAATCTGAAACTGTTTTTTCAGCTGTACAAGAGGTTGTAAATAAAGAGGGGCGAGTAGATGTTTTAATTAATAATGCAGGAAAAGGTATTATGGGAGCTATGGAAGATATTTCTATAGAAGAAGTTGAAAACGGATTTGACACAAATTTTTTAGGACCAATTCGTGTAATGAAGGCTGTTTTACCGTTTATGAGAAAACAAAATAGAGGTTTAATCATTAACATAACATCTTTAGCAGGATATTCTGGATTACCTTTCAGAAGTATTTATTCTTCGAGCAAAGGGGCTTTAGAATTATTAACAGAATCTGTCAGCATGGAGGTCAAAAATTTTGGTGTAAACGTAGTTAGTGTAGCTCCTGGTAGTTTTGCTACAAATATTGCTTCAGGAAGATATTACACTCCAGTTTTAGAAGATTCTGCCTACAAAGAAGCTTACGGTAAGAATTTAAAAGTGAGTGATGAATATGTAAATCAGGGGCTTGATCCGTTGGTTATGGCAAAAGCAATTCATAAAATAATTTTAACGAAAAAACCAAAACTTCATTACAAAGTTGGTGCTTTTATGGAGCGTTTTTCAGTAGTTTTAAAAAGAGCTTTACCAGATAGGATTTACGAAAAACTAATTATGAATCATTATAAGTTATAAGTCTATTTTTCTTTTAATTCAAGTAGTTGTTTTAAAATAGATTCTACACCAAAATTATTATTGCTTTTTGTAGAAAAATTAGCTGTTTCTTTTACTTGAGGATGCGCATTTTCCATGGCATAACTAAAATGAGCTCTTTTCAACATTTCAAGGTCGTTGTTGTAATCACCGAAAACTAAAGTTTCTTCGTATGAAATATCATATTCTTTTTGAATTAATGCTACAGCATGACCTTTGTTTGCTTTCATCTCAGAAATATCAACCCAATGATTTGCAGAGACTTTAACTTTGAAGTTTTCTTCTAAATGTTTTAGATGAGGATACAAAAACTGTTCGGTGCTAACTTCGTGGTAAATAGCTACTTTATAAACAGGTTCGTTTATATCATTAACAGAATTAATGGCATCGTAATTTTTATAAAATTCAGCTAGAAGTTTTATTAATTCAGGATTGCTACTAGTGGTGAATGCTTTGTCTTTTGTGCAAAAAACAGGATGTGCTTCAGGTAGTGTTTTTAATAATTTATCAATCATTAATGAATTAGAAGTTTCCATAGCTGTTGATAGTAAGGTTTTATCTTTCTTTACAGCCAAACCTCCGTTTTCAGCCACTATAATAATGTCGTTTTCAATTTTAGCTAACTTATCTTTCATGCTATATAAAGGCCTTCCACTCGCAGCAGTAAATAAGATATTATGTTTTTTAATTTTATTAAATAACTCAAAAAACAAATCACTTACTTCATGATTAGAGTTTAAAAGCGTTCCGTCTAAATCTGTAACAATTAGTTTAACATTTGATAAGTCCATAAAAAAGAATTAAGCGATAAAAATAAGTGTTGATAAATGTAAAGAACTAATTCTTGTGTTAACTAATCACTAACTTATTTTTTTTGAAAGAAAAATTACTTTTAACCATTATACTATGTTAAAAAAAAGGTTCAATCATTTTTGTAACATTTATTTCACATTTCAAATAAAGAAAAGCAATAATTTTGCAATTAATATTTGAATTAGTGATCCTCCTTATTACGAACAAGCAGCTTTTATGTATGGCTGTTTGTTCTTGTTTGTCGTATTTCTTTCCATATTAATTATCCTAAAATAATTCTTATAACTTTATTATAAATAGGTTTAGAGAAATCGTTTAAAGTTGTAGTTTTGCGCGAAACACAACTGTAAAACAAAAGATCGATGAAATTTTTTATAGATACGGCAAATTTAGATCAAATTCGTGAAGCTCAGGCTTTAGGTATTTTAGATGGAGTTACAACAAATCCTTCATTAATGGCAAAAGAAGGAATCACAGGAGAAGAAAATATTAAAAATCATTATAAGGCAATTTGTGAGATTGTTGATGGTGATGTTTCTGCTGAAGTAATCGCTACAGATTTTGAAGGAATGGTTAAAGAAGGTGAAGCTTTAGCTGCTTTACACTCTCAAATTGTTGTAAAATTACCAATGATTGCTGATGGAGTAAAAGCATGTAAGTATTTTTCTGATAAAGGAATTAAAACAAATGTAACGTTAGTGTTTTCTGCAGGTCAAGCTTTATTAGCTGCTAAGGCAGGTGCAACTTATGTATCACCATTTATTGGACGTTTAGATGATATTTCTACAGATGGATTAAACTTAATTGCTGAAATTCGTCAGATTTATGATAACTACATGTTTGAAACTGAAATTTTAGCTGCTTCTGTACGTCATACAATGCATGTAATCGATTGTGCTAAAATTGGAGCTGATGTAATGACAGGACCATTAAAAGCTATTGAAGGATTATTAAATCATCCTTTAACAACTATTGGTTTAGAAAAGTTTTTAGCAGACTACAAAAAAGGAAACTAAATAATAATTAGTATAAATAATTAAGAAGTCCACACATATTGTGTGGATTTTCTTTTTTAGTAATACTTTTGCAGACTAATGTATCCAGAAAAACAACTTGCACAGTTAGTAATTAAAGCTTGTCAATTTTATGATGTTGACAAGGTTGTGATTTCTCCAGGTTCGAGAAACGCACCATTAACAATCGGGTTTTCAAATGTTGGTGAAATTGAAGTATATAGTATTGTAGATGAACGTTGCGCAGCTTTTTTTGCTTTAGGAATGGCGCAGCAAACACACAAACCTGTGGCTATAATTTGTACTTCTGGGTCTGCTTTATTGAATTATTATCCAGCAATTGCTGAAGCTTTTTACAGTAGAATTCCTTTGTTGGTAATTTCTGCAGATAGACCTAAACATCTTATTGATATTGGAGATGGGCAAACAATTCGTCAAGAAAACGTATTCAAGAATCACATTTTATATTCAGCAAATCTTATTGAAGATGAAAGCAAATTAGAATATAATAAAGCAGAAGTAGAAAAAGCTATTTTTACTTGTGTTTCAGAAAGTGGGCCAACACATATTAATGTGCCTTTTAATGAGCCGATTTACAACACGATTGAAGCTTTATCAGATTTTGAGTTTAACACAAAGCTTAAAAATCCAGATGAAAATCATATTAAATTAGATACAGAAATCGTTGATGTTTGGAATGCTGCGGAAAAGAAGTTGATTTTAATCGGAGTGAATTTTCCAGATGAAAAGCTTCAAGAATTATTGAATTATTTTATAGAAGATGCTTCTATTTTAGTTTTTACAGAAACTACTTCAAATATTAATCATCCAAGATTTATTAATTCAATAGATCAATTAATTACCAAGTTAGGAGTAGAAGAGTTTACAGATTTACAACCAGATTTATTAATTACTTTGGGAGGAATGGTAATCTCTAAAAGAATAAAACAATTTTTAAGAAAATACCAACCTAAGCATCATTGGCATATAGACAAGTTTGTGAAAATGGATACTTATTTCTGTTTAACCAAGCATATCAAAGAAAAGCCAGTAGATTTTTTTGAAGTTATAAAAACTAAAGTAATCATCAATAAATTTAGTAATTATCAAAAAAGATGGGTTCAAGAGAAAATGCAACGACAAATTGCGCATCAGAATTTTACTGTTGAAACTGAATATTCAGACTTTAGAGTTTTTAAAAATATTTTAGAAACGCTACCTGACTTTTCCCAAGTTCAAGTAAGTAATAGTGCGGTTATACGTTACATGCAATTGTACGATGTAAATCCTACTTTAAAGGTGTTTTGTAATAGAGGTACAAGTGGTATTGATGGAAGTACATCAACAGCGATTGGAGCTTCGGTGGTAGAAAATAATAATACGGTTTTAGTTACAGGAGATTTAAGTTTTTTCTACGATAGCAATGCATTGTGGAATAATTACATTCCTTCAAATTTTAGAATTATTTTGATTAACAATTCAGGTGGAGGAATTTTTAAAATTATACCTGGACCACAATCTACAAATGCATTACGATATTTTGAAACACCGCATAGTTTAACAGCAGAGCATTTGGCTAAAATGTATAACTTAGAGTACTCTAACGCTTCGTCATTAAATGGTGTGGAGAGTGAGTTAAATAGTTTTTATGAGAAAAGTGAAAAACCTAAGGTTTTGGAAATTTTCACACCATCTGATAAAAACGATACAATATTAAAATCATATTTTAAAAATTTATAATGGAATTACAGGAAGGAGATAAAGTAGATTTAATTATCGGAGTTCAAACAGACCTTGGGTATACAGTTTTAATTAATGAATCTTATGAAGGCTTGTTATATAATAATGAAGTTTTTTCTGATGTAGAAGAAGGAATGAAAACTTTTGGTTACATAAAAAAGATTAGAGAGGATGAAAAAATCGATGTCTCTCTTAGACCTCAGGGGGTTAAAAATGTAATTGATGAAGATGTAGAAAAAGTATTAAGAAAGCTTGAAGAAAAAGGGGAGTTAATGTTAACGGACAAAAGTTCTCCAGAGGCAATTAAGTTTCGTTTACAAATGAGTAAAAAGGCATTTAAAAGAGCAGTTGGAAGCTTGTATAAACAACGAAAAATTCAGATTTTTGAAGACCGAATAGAATTAATAAAAAAGAAATAAATTTTACTGCTATGAAAAAAATTGTCTTAACGATTGCAATGTTGTTTACATTGTCAATTACCTACGCGCAATTTCAAGAAAATATAGATTCAGGAAGACCAGGGAATGCAATTAGTGTTTTTACTGTTGGGAAAAATATTGGCCAAGTAGAATTAGGTTTAGATTATGCTAATAATATAGATGTATTCTCTTCTAGTCCTTTTTTAAGATACGGAATTACTGAAAAAGTGGAGATAAATGGAGGTCTGAGCTACGATTTTTCAAATTCTAATCTATTGTCATATAATTTAGGTGCTAAATTCAATATTTTTGAAGGAGATACAATGATGCCTTCTTCGGCATTCTTCATAAATTTTAATTTTCCTAACAATAGCATAACAAACTCTTCTGGAACAGCTTTATTTATTTTTAATCATAAATTTTATAATGGTTTAAATATTACAGCAAATTTGGGGGTAAATATAGATTTGGAAACTACAACAAGTGTCGGAGAAGATGGAGATGGAAACCCAAAAACAAGTGAAGTGGTACAATATCAAGGTTTGTATACATTAAACTTTTCTTATGGATTAAATGAAAAATGGACGGTTTTTATTGAGCCTTATGGGAGTTATGATAAGTTTAGTGAAACTGATTTTAATTTAAGTGTAAATACAGGAGCTTCTTATTTACTAAATAAAAATCTTTTAATTGATTTTCTTGTGGGGCATGGAATAAGTACAAATAAATATTTAACTGTAAGCACGGGAGTTTCTTGGAGAATACCAACGAAGTAAAGATATCTTATAATCAAATAAAAAAGGAGAGTAATTAATTACTCTCCTTTTTTTATTACTACATTAAAACAACAAGTTATTTATTGTCTTCATTATTATCGTCTTCTTCGTTGTTGTCCTCTTCTTCTTGGTCTTCTTGAGGTTCATCTTCTAAAGGTAATGATTCTTCTTTTGGTGCGTTCTTCATCATACTTTCTATGCGAATTATATTTTCATAAAAAGCTTCAGCGTTAGGGTCTGAAAGTTCCATTTTTCCATAAGCTTCTTTATAATAGAATAATGCCTGTTCGTAATTTTTTCCTGTCTCATGAAATTTTCCTACGTAGTATTCTCCTAAGTGAGATTCAGGATGTTTAATCATTACAAAGTCTCCAAGAACTCTTAAATAATCACCATCTAATTTATCTATTACGATGCCTTCAATAGCGTAAATATCTTCGAAGCGAACATTTAAATTTGTTCCATATAAATACTCAATATCTAAGTATTTTTTTTCTAAATATTTAATAGCATCTAAAGGTTCTAAATCTTTAATTTTCTCTTCGTATTCTTGTTTTGATATTCTTGGATATAACCCGAAAATATTAGTAAAAGCATCAGGTAAAGCTTTTACTAATGCTGTTGGTTTATTAGCTTCATCTTTAAAATCATTAAAAGCAATATGAAGTTTTTCTGTTTTTAAAGTTTCTAAACCTGTTTTTAATTGTTCATGTAAATCTTTACGTTCTTTTTTCTCGTATGGATTCGAACTTACATACAGGTAAAATTGATTATCAATTTCATCTAAACGTTTCAAATCAAAAGTACTCATCAAGCGAAGTGTTTGATCGGTCAGTCGAGGAGAAATAGAAACGTAAGCATTAAAAATTGGATTTTTCTCTTTCAAATAATGAAGTAAAAAGTTACCAGCATCTTGATCTCCTACAATTGTTAGGTAAGGAGAAGTTCTATAATTTGCTTCTAAATAAGGAATCAGTTCTTTTTTGATGTAGTTGTAAAACTTTTTCGCATTAGAGGTTAAGTTTCCGCTCTTAGTAACTACAGAAACATCTTGGTTTTTTCTTGAGTCTACATCTAAACCAACAACAATTTGTTTCGGTGTTAAATCTGCATTAGCATATATTTTAGAGTTACCAACATAAATGTCAAAAAGGTAATCGTCATCTAAAACAATTGCAATAGGATATTTTCTAATCGTATCACGATCATGTTCTTCAGGAACATATAATTTAATATTGCGATCTCTATTAAACTCCACAGAATTTACCTTTTTATTTGTAATTCCTTGTGAGAAAATAGTGAGATTTATAAATAAGATAGTTAATACAAGTAAATTTTTAATCGACATATTTTGTGTTTCTTGTTTAGTACTGAACTACTAAACTATAATTATAGTATTTTTGCTTTCCTAAATAACGAATTTTTTTTCAAATTATGATGCACATCGACTGGAAAACTGCAAAAGAATATACAGATATCACGTATAAGAAACATAACGGTGTGGCTAGAATTGCTTTTAACAGACCAAATGTTAGAAATGCTTTCAGACCACATACTACAGCTGAATTATTAGATGCTTTTAGAGATGCTCACGAAGATACATCGATTGGTGTTGTTTTATTATCTGCTGAAGGTCCGTCTACTAAAGATGGAATTTGGAGCTTTTGTTCAGGAGGAGATCAAAAGGCAAGAGGTCATCAAGGTTATGTTGGACAAGATGGTTATCATCGTTTAAATATTCTTGAAGTTCAAAGATTAATTCGTTTTATGCCAAAAGCGGTAATTGCTGTTGTTCCTGGTTGGGCAGTTGGTGGAGGACATAGTCTTCATGTAACTTGTGATTTAACTTTAGCAAGTAAAGAGCATGCTATTTTTAAACAAACAGATGCTGATGTAACATCTTTTGATGGAGGTTACGGATCTGCTTACTTAGCAAAAATGGTAGGGCAGAAAAAAGCAAGAGAAATTTTCTTTTTAGGAAGAAATTATTCTGCTCAAGAAGCTTATGAAATGGGAATGGTAAATGCAGTGATTCCTCACGATGAATTAGAATCAACAGCTTATGAGTGGGCTCAAGAAATTTTAGCAAAATCACCAACATCAATCAAAATGTTAAAGTTTGCTATGAATTTAACAGATGATGGAATGGTTGGGCAACAAGTTTTTGCTGGAGAAGCAACTCGTTTAGCTTACATGACAGATGAAGCTAAGGAAGGAAGAGATGCGTTCTTAGAAAAAAGAAAGCCAAGTTTTGAGAAAAAATGGATTCCATAGTAGATAGAATTTTAGGAGAATAACAATTCATCCTTTATTTTAATCAATTCGGTAATAAAAAAATCTTAATTGTTTTTTCTTCAGTTAAGTTTGATAAAAATTAATCAAACAATAATGGAAGGAACAATTAAGATTTTTATTTATATACACGCTTTTTTTGGTGGTTTGGGTTTAATATCTGGTTTAGGTAGTATTCTTGTAAAAAAAGGAAATACCAATCATAAGAAATTAGGAAAACTTTTTTCAATTAGCATGATTACAAGTTGTTTAATTTCTTTAGTGATTGCATGCCTTCCTAATCACGAAAATCCTTTTCTCTTTTTAATTGGTTTGTTTACTGTGTATTTGGTAGTTTCTGGTAAATTGATGTTGTCTTTCAAATCTAAGACTAAAGAAAAAGCAAACACTTTAGATAAAACAGTGTCCGCTTTCATGTTAATTATTTCTACTGGTATGATTTTATTTGGTACTTATGGATTATTAACTGTTGGAAACGGATTTCTATTATTTGTGTTTTTTGGTGGCTTTGGAGTGTCGTTATCTATCGGAGACTTTTTATTCTTCAGAAAGTTTGAAAAGATTAGAAATAACGGATGGTTGTCTAATCATGTAAGCAAAATGGTTGGAGCATTTATTGCTTCTGTAACTGCTTTTATTGTCGCAGGAATTGGATTAGGAAGTTTTGTTTTTTGGATTGTTCCAACAATAATCGGATCATTTTATATTGCATATTGGAAAAGGAAATTAAAAATAGTAGAGAAAAGAAAATAGAAATTAATAATTTTGAGGAATAATTATTTCTGATGAAATCGCAAATAGTAACATTCCTAATTAAATGTCCTGATCAAAAAGGACTTGTCGCAAAGTTTACTTCATTTTTCTATGAAGAAGGTTTTAATATTTTAAGTTGTCAACAGTATGTAAATGGAATTGCAGATCGTTATTATATGCGTATTCGTTTAGATGCTGAAGATGCTGGGATTTCTAAAAAAGATCTAGAAAATAAATTTTCTAATCTAGCGAAAGTTTTAGATTGTACATGGTCGGTTCATTACGATAGTGAAAAACAAAATGTCGCAATATTAGTTTCTCATACAAGTCATTGTTTATATGATTTGTTAGAAAGACAAAGAGAAGGAACAATCGATTGTAATATCAGTTTAATTATTAGTAATCATAATAAGTTAAAACCGATAGCTGATATGTTCGGTGTGCCTTATTATCATTTGCCAATTACAAAAGAAACAAAGGCTGAACAAGAAGCGCAAGTAACTCAATTATTATCTGAACATAATGTAGATTTAATTGTTATGGCGCGTTATATGCAAATTCTTTCTGAAGACTTTATTAATCAATATCCACAGCGAATTATTAATATTCATCATTCTTTTTTACCAGCTTTCCAAGGAGCAAATCCTTACAGAAGAGCATATGAAAGAGGTGTGAAATTAATTGGTGCTACTGCACATTATGCAACGGTTGATTTAGATGAAGGGCCAATTATAGAACAAGATGTTGAAAGAATTACTCATGAGAGTACTCCGAAAACACTAAAGCAAATTGGAGCAGATGTTGAACGTTTAGTTTTGGCAAAGGCTGTAAAGTGTCATTTACAACATCAAATCATTGTTTCAGATAACAGAGCTATTGTTTTTCCAGAATCTGGAGAATAATATTTATATAAAATTAAGTAAAGAAACCACATGAAAATAATTTGTATTGGTAGAAATTATGCAAAGCATATAGAAGAATTAGCGAATGAAAAACCTGAAAGTCCAGTGATTTTTTTAAAGCCAGATTCTGCAATACTTCCTAAAAACATCCCTTTTTTTATACCTCCATTTTCTAATGAGATTCATTACGAAGTAGAGGTTTTAGTAAAAATTAATAAAGTAGGAAAACATATTTCATCAAAATTTGCTCATAAATATTATGATACTGTTGGTTTAGGGATAGATTTTACAGCCAGAGATGTTCAGGCTGTATGTAAAGAAAAAGGATTGCCATGGGAAAAAGCAAAAGCATTTGACGGAAGTGCAATTGTAGGACAGTTTTTTCCAAAAGAAGATTTCGATTTAGAAAATTTATCATTCCAATTACAAAAGAATGAAGAAGTTGTTCAAGATGGAAATACATCATCAATGTTGTGGAAGATCGATGAATTAATTGCATATGTTTCTCAATATTTCACATTGAAAAAAGGGGATCTAATTTTTACCGGAACTCCAGCAGGAGTTGGAAAAGTTGAAGAAAACGATATTTTAACGGGTATTATAGATGGAAAACAATCATTTCAAATTAAAGTAAAATGAGTTTAATAACCATTTTATTAATCATAATTCTAATAACTATAGGTTGGGCTTTTTATAGGCTTGCTAAGAAGTATGAAAAAAATAAATGGGTTTATACTTTAGTTGGTGTTATAGCTTTTGTAGGGGTAGTTCTTGTTAACGCTGTTTTATATGCTTTTTTTAGCGTGATTTCAAATAATATAGATATTGAAACACATCGATTTATTGCCTTTTTAGTAGGGGTTTTAACTTCAATCTTATTGCATTTTGTTTTAGAGAAAAAATGGTTGAAAGGAAAAAATGTAGAAGCGGAAGAAGCTATAAATGAGATAGGTGAAAGTTAACTCAAACATTAGTATTTTTTTTATTCTAAACTTTAAGATTAAATAGTTTTTTTGTTGTTAACAAAAACTTTAAATAAGATTAGTTGTTTCTTTTCAATTTTATGTTAGATTTGTCTCGCTAATCAAAAAAAAATGCTATGTTAAAAAACTGCTACGTTTTTTTATTCGCCCTTATGGCGAACTTTTCTGTATTTTGTCAAAATCCAGATCAAATCGTTAATATTCCAGATCCTGTTTTTAAAGAATTTTTAGTCTATAACCATGATGTAAATGGAGATGGAGAAATACAATATGGTGAAGCCTATTTATTTACAGGTGAAATAGATATTTCAAGACGCGAAAGGATTACAGATCTAACAGGTTTAGAAGCTTTTGAAAATATAACAAAACTTAATTGTGATTTTAACGATATAGAATATCTCGATAAAGTACTTTTCAATTTAAAAAAATTAGAAGTTTTAAAATGTTCTCACAATTCTCGTCTAAAGAGTTTAGATGTTAGTAAGAACATTAATTTAAAATTATTGTACTGTGGTGGAGGTTACCTTTCACATCTAGATTTATCCAAAAACTTATTGTTGGAAGAGTTCGCTTTAGATAACAATAAAGATATGGATTGGGTGAATTTAAAAAATGGAAATAACTCAAATTTAAGAGCCTCATTTTATACTACAGATATAGGGTGTATACAACAAGATAGAGAAGAAAGATATAGTCATTGGCAGTTTTCTTCTAGTTTTAAGGGAACATTTTCTGCCAATTGTGATGCTAATTTGCATATTCCTGATCCTATTTTCAAAACTTTCTTAGTAGGAAATAATTTAATTAATCTTAATGGTGATTCTGAAATTCAAAAAAATGAAGCAGAATCGTATACAGGAGAATTACTACTTGATGGTTTAGGTATAAGTGACTTAACAGGCGTTGAATATTTTTATAATATAAGGACGTTGTCTTGCGCAAATAATTCTATCTCTATTCTAAATGTCGATAATAATATACTACTGGAAAAGCTTAATTGTAGTAATAACACAATTGGGTATTTAGATATATCAAAGAACATATTATTGAAAGAATTAAATTGTGAAAATAATGCGTTAGTATTTTTAAACTTAAAAAATGGTGCAAATTCTGAAATAGAGAGGGGTAAAATAACTATAGCACCTAATGATCTTTTATCGTGTGTGGCTGTAGATAATGTTCAGGAATTTAGTGATATACATAGAGGTAGTTTGGTGAATTTAAATGCAAGTTTAAATGAGGAGTCATGTATAGGTAAGGGAGATTTTATAGATATACCAGATGTAAGTTTTAAGTCAGCTTTATTAAATATTCCAGAGATAAATTTAAATGGAGATGATGAAATTCAAATTTTAGAATCGAAGTACTATGAAGGTTCAATTAATGTAAATAATAAAAATATTGAAAATTTAGACGGTATAGAATCATTCAGATATTTAAAAGAACTTTATTGTATTGGAAACAAAATCAAAAAAATAAATGTTGAACATAATGAATATCTAGAAGTTTTGTCTTGTGGAAATAATGAATTAGAAAATTTAGATTTATCTAAAAATACGTCATTAACTACGGTTTATTGTGCAAATAATAAACTATTAAGACTAAATATGAAGAATGGAAAAAACGGACAAATTGACGCTAGGTTTAATAGTTTTGGTAATCCAAATTTAACCTGTATTCAAGTGGATAGTCCTGATTATGTAGAAAGTTTAGGTTGGGTTAAAGATAGTACTTCAAGTTTTAATTCGACATGTGATTATAATGATTTAATAGTTTCTATTCCTGATCCAATTTTTAAGAATGCACTTGTTACAGATGACAGCGTTAATCTTAACGGAGATTCTGAAATTCAATTAGTAGAAGCGGAACAAGTATCAAGTTTAGGTGTGAGTGACTTAGGTATACAGGAACTTACAGGTATAGAAGATTTTATCAACTTAAAAGTCTTGAATTGTAGTGGTAATGAATTAACGTCTTTAGATCTGTCTGAAAACAGGAAATTAGAATATTTAAATTGTTCAAACAATAAACTAGATTTTATTAATATTAAAAATAGGAATAACGAAAAATTAAAGGATAATGATGTTGATTTTTCAGGTAATGAAACATACGCTTGTATTCAAGTTGATAATAGAGAATATGCTGTAAGCGAATGGCGATTGAAGAAAGATAGAGGAGCAGTTTTTAGTATTGATTGTGTAGATACAAGACTTGTAGTTAATATTCCAGATGATGAATTTAAAAGGATTCTATTGATAAATAATGAAATAAACACCAATAATGATCATGAAATACAAGTTAGTGAAGCTTTAGTTTTTGCTGGAGAAATAAATACATTTAGTAATGGAATATCTGACTTAACAGGAATAGAAGCTTTCGAAAAAATAACAGGTCTAAAATGTAAAAATAATAATTTGACTAGTTTAGATATTTCAAACAATAAAGAATTAATTAATTTAGAATGTACGGGGAATGAATTAATATATATAAATCTTTCAGAAAACTTAAAGCTAGAAAGGTTACTTGTAGATGACAATAATTTACAAACTTTAGATATATCTAATAATACTGAATTAACTAGTTTAGATTGTTCAAAAAATGAGTTGACTTCAATCAATATAACTGGAAATTTAAAATTAGAAGAATTATTTGCTAATAATAATAATTTGCAGACTATAGATACTTCTGCGAATACATCACTATCAATTTTTAGTTGTATATCTAATGAAATAGATGAATTAAATCTAACTAATAATACTTCTTTATTAGGATTTAGTTGTGAAGGAAATAACCTAACTACTTTAGATGTAAGTAACAATTTGAATTTAAGAATTCTTTATTGCAGTAATAATGAATTGACAGATTTAGATGTATCACAAAATACAGCGTTAGTAGAATTACTTTCAAGATCGAATAAGTTAGAATCATTAAACCTTAAAAACGGGAATAATGCTAATTTTACGAATATGAACGTTACTGGTAATTTGGATCTTACCTGTATCCAAGTAGATAGTAAAACGTATTCAGATAATACTTGGAGTACTTTAAAAGATGTAACAGCAGAATATAGAGAAGATTGTAACATTTCTTCGGATGCTGTTGTAATTATACCAGATGCTAACTTTAAAGATTTTTTAGTTAGTAATACAGCTATAAATACAAATGGAGATGGAGAAATTCAAGTTGCTGAAGCAAAAGTATATTCAGGAACAATAGATGTGTCAGATTCTAGAATCACAAATTTACAGGGAATAGAGTATTTTACAGAAATAACAAACTTAAACTGTAGTAGAAATGATTTAACAGAATTAAATGTTACTCAGAATACTAAACTTATTAATTTAAACTGTAGCTCAAATGATATTTTAACACTTGATATAACTGAAAATCATGTTTTAGAAAATTTAAATTGTAGTTCTAATATATTAATAGGTTTATACTTGTATAAACGAACTGCATCTGGTGCATCAACTAACAATTCTTTAGTATCAGTTGATTGTAGTTCAAATGAGTTATCTAGTTTAGATATTTCTTATAATGCTTCTCTAGAAAATTTAACATGTAGTTATAATAAGCTAGAGAGTTTAGATGTGTCTCGAAATAATCAGCTTAAATTTTTGAATTGCTTTTCAAATAAATTAGAACAGATTTCTTTGTCTAATAACTCATTATTAGAAGAATTGTATAGTGGATCAAATAACTTAACAAGCATAAATGTTTCAGCTAATACTTCGTTAGTTAAGTTAAATTTGAAGAAGAATAAATTACAACTTTTAGATGTTTCTAACAATTTATCATTAGTAAGTTTAGGATGTGATGAAAACGAATTGTCTAGTTTAGATCTCTCTAAAAACTCTAAACTAATTAATTTAGATTGTAGAAGTAATAATTTAGTCACTCTAAATGTTAAAAATGGCAATAATGTAAATTTTGAAAAGTTTAGAGCTGAGTCAAATTCAGAATTAACTTGTATACAAGTAGATGATGTAACAGTGGTTACTAATGATGTAATATGGCGTAAAGATTCTTCGGCTACATTTAATGAAAATTGCGGAACATCATCTGAAGATGTTGTTTACATACCAGATGCAAATTTCAAAACGTATTTATTAGGAAATACAGCTATTAATACAAATGGGGATGATGAAATTCAGGTAAGTGAAGCAAAAATATTTGATGGAAGAATCGATTGTTCTTCTTTAAATATTAATGATTTAACAGGAGTAGAAGCTTTTGTTGCTTTAAAAACTTTATGGTGTAGAAATAATCAAATAACTGATTTAGATATATCAAATAATGTAAACTTAGATGGTTTAGATGTTTCTGATAATGAATTAACCAATTTGGATGTTTCTAAAAATACAATTTTAAGATTTTTAAATTGTAGTGAAAATAAATTAACAGATTTAAATGTATCTAATAGTTCAATAAAAACAATAGATTGTTCAGATAATTCATTAACGAATTTGAATACTAATAATGCAAGTGCTTTAGAACATATTACATGTTATAAAAATAAGTTAACTAGTTTAGATTTATCTACTAACGAACCGTTGTATGCTCTTTATTGTTTTTTCAATAGATTAGAATCTTTAGATTTATCTAATAATCCTAATATGAAGTACCTTAATTGTTCGTATAATAAAACTACACTTACTAGTTTAAATTTAGCGAATGGTAATAATACAAATATCGATACTTCATCAAGTATAACAGGTTTCTTTGATGCTACTAATAATGATAAATTAACTTGTATACAGGTTGATGATGTAACCTATAGTTCTGAAAATTGGACAAATATTGATAGTAGAGCAAGTTTTAGTGAAAACTGTAATATCTCTTCAGAGGATGTTGTTTATATACCTGATACTAATTTTAAAGAATGTTTATTGGCAAATACAGCTATAAACACCAATAATGATGATGAAATCCAAGTTTCTGAGGCATTGGCTTTCACTGGAGAAATTTCTTGTAATAATAGTGATGTATCAGATGCTACAGGATTAGAAGCTTTTGTTAACGTATGGAGTATTAATATGTCAGGTAATAATCTAACAATTCTGAATGTTTCTGCTCATAAAAGTTTACAATATTTGTATTGTGAATCTAATAGCATAGAATATTTATTTTTAGATAATAATTTAGACTTAGTAGGATTGTTCTGTGATTTTAATAGGCTGACTCATTTAGATTTGTCAAAAAATGTAAAGCTAAATACTATTTTCTGTACGAATAACGAATTAGAAAGTTTAAATATTAAAAATGGAAATAATGATTATAATAGTGATGGCTATCACTTTACGGATAATCCTAATTTAACTTGTATTCAGGTAGATGATAAAGTAGGTGCGGATAATGCAGAATTTTGGTTTAAAGATGCAACTGCAACATATAGTGAAGACTGTGGTGTATCATCAAGCGATATCGTTTACATACCGGATACAAATTTCAAATCAGTTTTATTGGCAGACTCAAATATTAATGCAAATGGAGATGACGAAATTCAAGTTAGCGAAGCATTAGGTTATAATGGAACTATAAAATGTTCTTCTAAAGAAATTGTCGATTTAACAGGGATTGAAGCTTTTGAGAATATTACAGAATTAGATTGTAAGTTTAATGATATTGAGACTATCAATTTATCAAAAAACACAAAATTAGAAATTCTAGATTGTAGCCAGAATGAATTACGTAATATCGATGTTCGAAATAATACACTTCTAGAAAGATTAACTGTTGGAGATAATGAAATATCAATATTAGATGTGTCAAATAACTCACGTTTAACTTGGTTGTCTTGTGGTAGTAGTAAATTAACAAGTCTTGATGTTTCTAATAATTTAGAGTTAAGAACATTATTGTGTTTAGGAAATGAGTTGACAACTTTAGATGTAAGTAAAAACTTAGAATTAGAAGGATTGTACTGTGGAATTAATAAGTTAACAAGTTTAAATGTTACTAATAATACAAAGCTAAGAAGTCTATCATTCTTATTAAACGAGGTTAAAACAATAGATTTATCAAAAAATATCGATTTAACAGATGTTGATTGTTCTAACAATCAGTTGAGAGGTTTAGATTTATCTAATAGTCCTGAGTTAAATAGTATTAGATGTAATGATAATCGATTAAGAAGTTTAAATGTTAGAAATGGAAATAATACAAACTTCTTTGATTTTTCTATAGATTTTACAAGAAACCCAGATTTAACGTGTATAGAAGTTGATGATAAAGCGTATTCAGATGATGTTTGGGCGACATACAAAGATGAATCTGCAAGTTATAGTGAAGACTGTGGAGAAACTCCAGAAGAAGTAATTTACATACCAGATGCTAATTTTAAATCAGTTTTGTTAGCAGATCCAAATATTAATACAAATGGAGATGAAGAAATTCAAATTAGTGAAGCGATAAATTACAGTGGAGAAATCGATTGTCGTGACAAAAGTATAAAAGATTTAACTGGAGTTGAAGAATTCGTTAACCTGAGTCTGTTAGATTGTAGTAACAATGAAGTAGAAAGCATAAATGTTTCAATGCTTAAAAAATTGGAAGGTTTATATGCGGCCAATAATCAACTTACAAGTTTAGATTTACGAAATGGTAACAACTACAATTTTTCAGGTGTAGATTTTATAGATAATCCGAATCTAAGATGTATTCAGGTAGATGATAAAGATTTTTCTAATGATGTTTGGTCTTCTTTAAAAGATAGCACAGCATTTTATAGTGAAAACTGTAGTGCAGATCCAGAAAATATAGTTTACATTCCAGATGAAAATTTTAAAAACTTTTTATTGAATAATAATTTTATAAATACAAATGGAGATAATGAAATTCAATATACTGAAGCGATAGCATATAAAGCAGCTATCTTTTGTCCATCAAGATCAATTGAAGATTTAACAGGTTTAGAAGCTTTTACAGAAGCTAAAGGGGTGTTTTGTTATGATAATAATATTAGTGTTTTAGATGTTTCTAAGAATACGAAACTTACTGAATTATGGTGTAGCGGGAATCCAATTTCTGAATTAGACCTTTCTAATAATCCATTAATTTTTGGTTTAAGGTGTCAGAACAATAAAATAACAAGTTTAGATCTTTCTAATAACCCAGAGTTAGTTTATGTAATTGCAAGAAATAATGAGTTAACAACTGTAGATCTTAAAAATGGAAATAATAGTAAATTAACAGGAGATGTGGCTTTAGAAGGAAATCCAAATTTACTATGTATTCAAGTAGATGACGTTACGGTTTCAACTCGCTCTAACTGGGTAAAAGATGATACCGCAGTTTATAGTGAAAATTGTGATGCTACATCTGGAGTTGATGAAGAATTCAGTAATGAGATTTCAATTTATCCTAATCCAGTAAAAAATAAAGTAATTGTTTCTTTAAAAAATAATACAGAAAAGGTTCAGTTTAAAATATATACTCTTTTAGGAAATGAAGTTTTAATTACAGAAAATAAATCTATTGATGTTTCAAATCTTTCAAAAGGAATTTATATACTAAAAATTGTAACAGAAAATAATAAAGTAGGCGTAAAAAGATTTGTAAAAAAATAATTGTCTGCTACTGTAATAAAAAAAAAGACTAAGAGTTTATATTCTTAGTCTTTTTTTTGTTGTTATTTAAAGTAATTTAAACCATTCGATGGCTTCTGAAATTCCGTTTTCAATTGGGTTTTGTTCAAGTTTTAATTCTTCTTTAGCTTTTTGATTCGAATAATAATTATTCACACAAAGTGTTTGAACGTTAGTTAAGGAAATATCTGTCTTAACTTTAAAAAAACGTAATAAATTTCCGAAGTAACCAATACCATATAATAAAAACTTAGGAATCTTTACATAAGATGATTTTTGTTCGAGTTGGAGTGTAACCTTTTTATAAAATTCCTTGTAACTTAAGTTTTCTCCACATAAAATATAATTCTCACAATGTTTACCTAAATCTATAGCTTTAACAACGGCATTAGCGGCGTCGGTTACATTAATAAAACTTTTTCCTCCAGGAGGGTAAAAAATAATTTTTTTATTGTGTGCACTTAAAACTAATCGTCCAGAACTAGGTTTTGTGTCATAAGATCCAATCATAAAAGTTGGATTTAACGTTACAAGTTTTGTTTCAGAATTATCTTTTGCAAGTTGAAGAATCCTTTCTTGTCCTTCTAGTTTACTTTTTGCATATAATGATTTAGAAAAAGGAAAGCGAATAGATTTCTTTTCATTACCCAAATCATTCAAACTTCCAAAACCAAAACAATTGGCTGTACTTATATATATAAAGGTTTTAATATTATGCTGTAACGCTTTTTTATATAATGTCTCTGTAGCTGTCGCATTTACGTTTTTGTATACGTTATAATCTATAATGTCTTGTCCAGTAAGAGCAGCTGCATGAATAATACAATCAATTTCAGGTAAAAGAGATTCAAAAGATTCGCTTTTGGTAATATCGCCAATATGAAGTTTTAAGTTTTCATGAGCAGGTAAAGCAAAACTTTTCTCATTTCGTAATAAACCAATAACATGATATTTTTTTTCCAGTAAAACTGCGATAATATTTGTAGCTAATAAACCATTAGCACCAGTAACTAAAACTTTCATTAGGCTTGAATTTCTTTTCTCATGGCATTACTTAACATCTTTATTTTAGTGTTAGATGGTAAAACGCTTAAAATAAATTTACTAATTCTGTTTAATCGACCAGGAACAACACGTCTTTTACCTTTAAACATTCTAGAAATACTCATTCTTGCAATTTCGTCAAGTTCAACTACACCAAGATTTACAAATTTACTTTGACTCTCAATTCGAGAAGTAACTTCATCATTTGTTTTCATCGGTCCAGGATACACAACAGTAACCGAAACATTTTTGTCTTTTAATTCTTCTCTAAGTCCCATAGAAAAATGATCGATAAATTTTTTAGATGCAGGGTACACCGTTTTATATCCCATCGGACTAAAAGCTGCCATACTAGAAATATTCATAATATATCCTTCTTTACTTTCGATTAAATTAGGAAGTAAAAGTTTTGTCAACATTGAAGTTGATGTTACATTCAGTTGAATAATTTTTTCAATATATTCTAAAGAAACTTCAGTAATACGTTTCGAACCACCACTTCCGGCGTTATTAATAAGGATAGATACTTTATAATTATTAGCCCATTCACCAAGCGCTATAACATTGCTTTTTTCTGTCATGTCTGCTTCAAAATAATCAACAGTAACATTAAAATCGTTAGCTATTCTTTTAGAAGTGTCACTTAAATTTTCATTAGGAAGCGCAGCTAAAAGCAGATTGAATTTTTGTTTAGCTAGTTCTTCAGCTAATGCCAAACCTAGTCCCTGACTAGCTCCCGTAATTAAAGCAAAGTTGTTTTTCATTATTGGTTTTTCAGAAAAGACTATTCACATCACATTCAGTTACATTACTACTTATGATTTTTAATCATTTTTTACAAAACGTTTAGAAAATATGTGAGTATTTTTGTCTTTGGTTGATTGCAAATGTATTCTTGAAATGTTTTCGAAACAAGAAAACAACTAAGTTTAATAAATAATTAGGATACAATTTGCTGAAAATCAAAAATAGAATAAGACATATGAAAGCAGAAATCATCACAATTGGAGATGAAATCTTAATAGGACAGATAGTAGATACAAACTCACAGTGGATAGGTAAGGAGTTAAATAAGATTGGAGTATCGGTATATCAAATTTCATCAATTCAAGATGAAAAAGAACATATATTGAATGCATTAAAAGAAGCTCAAGATAGAGTAGATATCGTCATCATAACAGGAGGATTAGGTCCAACCAAAGATGATATTACTAAAAAAACAATAGCTGAATACTTTAATGATCATGAAATAGTAGAATATCCTGAAGTTATAGAAAACATCAAGAGATTATTTAAAAAGGTGAATCATCCTTTTAATGAAGTGCAAAAGTACCAAGCACATTTACCATCAAAAGCGACGTTGCTCCCAAATAGATACGGAACAGCTCCAGGAATGTGGTTTTATGAAAGTGAAACTGTATTTGTTTCGTTACCAGGAGTACCTTATGAAATGAAAGGATTAATGACTCATGAAGTTTTACCTCGAATTCAAGAAAAGTTTGAATTACCACATATATTACACAAGACAATTCAAACCTATGGACAAGGAGAAAGTGTAATTGCTGAAAAAATTGAAGATTTCGAGAATAATTTACCCAATCATATAAAGTTAGCATATCTGCCATCTTTCGGAAAAGTAAGGTTACGATTAAGTGCTAAAGGAAATGATATTGATTTTGTAACTAAAACTTTAAATGAAGAAGTAAAAAAGCTATCGGTTTTAATTTCAGATATTGTTGTTGGGCTAGATGAAGGATTAACAATTGAAAAATTAGTAGGAAATTCTTTAAAGGAAAAAAATAAAACAATTGGAACAGCAGAAAGTATGACAGGAGGTAAGATAGCCTCGTCTTTAATTTCAGTACCTGGTTCTTCAGCATATTTTAAAGGTAGTTTCGTGGTGTATTCTTCTGAATTAAAACAAAGACTATTAGATGTTCCAAAATCTATGATTGATGAATTTTCTGTCGTGAGTAAAGAAGTTGCAGAAGCAATGGCAAAATCAGCTTTAGAAAAGTTAGATACAGATTACGCAATTTCAATTACAGGTAATGCAGGCCCAACAACGGATCATAACGACAAAGATGTAGGCGTTGTATATATAGGTATAGCTTCAAAACAACAAGTTGAAGTTCACGAATTTAATTTTGGGCAACCAAGAGAAAAAGTAATAAATAAAACAGTAAATAAGGCTTTAGAGCTCTTATTGAAAAAGAATATGTAAAATTAATGTTATATAGTTTGTTTTATTGAGTTTAAAATACGTATATTTGCACCTCGTTTAGAAATAACAACAAAAACTGTCAAGAAGATGTCTAGAGTTTGTGAATTAACAGGAAAAAAAGCGATGGTAGGTAACAATGTATCTCACGCTTTAAACAGAACAAAGAGAAAATTCAACGCTAATTTAATGACTAAGCGTTTCTATATTCCAGAAGAGGATAAATGGGTAACATTAAAAGTATCTGCTTCTGCATTAAAAAACATTAACAAAAAAGGAATTACAGCTGTAATTAAGGAAGCTAGAGAAAAAGGTTTCTTAACTAAGTAATTACTTCTAGATAAAGTATTAGAGAGATGGCAAAAAAAGGAAACAGAGTTCAAGTTATATTAGAATGTACTGAGCATAAAGCTTCTGGTCAACCAGGAACTTCTCGTTACATCACAACTAAGAATAAAAAGAATACTCCTGATAGAATGGAATTAAAGAAATTTAATCCAATCTTAAAGAAGATGACAGTTCACAAAGAAATAAAATAAGTAGGTCATGGCAAAGAAATCAGTAGCAACGTTACAAACAGGTTCTAAGAGATTAACTAAGGCTATCAAAATGGTAAAGTCACCTAAATCTGGTGCTTATTCTTTTGTTGAAGCTATTATGGACCCTACACAAGTTAACGACTTTTTAGCAAAAAAGTAATTCTTGTATACAGTTTACAAAAAAGCTGCTTTCATTACGAAAGTAGCTTTTTTTGTATATGCTAAAAAGATGTATTTTTGAAGAAATTGTATTGGTATAAAGCAAAATAAAATGACATTTTGGCTGTATTTTAATACTGGTAGGATTTTTTACACCAAACTATTACGATTATAACTGTTAACTATGAGTTTTTTTAAAAAAATATTCTCGAAGGAGAAAAAAGAAACTTTAGACAAAGGATTAGAAAAATCTAAAGAAAGTTTTTTCTCTAAATTGTCTAAAGCGGTTGCTGGAAAATCTAAGGTAGACGATGATGTGTTGGATAATCTTGAGGAGATTTTAGTCTCTTCTGACGTAGGTGTTAATACTACTTTAAAGATTATTGAAAGAATTGAGGAACGTGTAGCTAAAGATAAATATTTAGGAACCGAAGAATTAAATAAAATATTACGTGAAGAAATAGCAGGATTGCTTTCTGAAACGAATATTGGAGATGAAACTGATTTTACTATTCCAGAGAATAAAAAACCATATGTTTTAATGGTTGTTGGAGTAAATGGTGTAGGTAAAACTACAACTATTGGTAAGTTAGCTTCTCAGTTTAAAAAGAAAGGCTTAAAAGTTGTTTTAGGTGCGGCAGATACGTTTAGAGCAGCAGCAATAGACCAACTTCAAGTTTGGGCTGACAGAGTTGATGTTCCTATTATTCGTCAAGAAATGGGGTCGGATCCAGCTTCTGTAGCTTTTGATACTTTACAATCAGGAGTAAATCAAGATGCAGATGTTGTTATTATTGATACAGCTGGACGTTTACATAATAAAGTAAACTTAATGAATGAGCTGACGAAGATTAAACGCGTAATGCAAAAAGTAGTAGGAGATGCTCCACACGATGTATTGTTAGTTTTAGATGGTTCAACAGGGCAAAATGCATTTGAACAAGCAAAACAGTTTACAAAAGCAACAGAAGTAACTTCTTTGGCAGTTACTAAATTAGATGGAACAGCAAAAGGTGGAGTTGTAATTGGAATCTCAGATCAATTTCAAATTCCTGTAAAATATATTGGAGTAGGAGAAGGAATAGACGATTTACAAGTTTTTAATAAATATGAATTTGTAGATAGTTTCTTCAAATAATCGATATACATAAAAACTAAAAAAGCTACTTTTTAAAAAGTAGCTTTTTTAGTTTAATTATTTTATGTTTTTGCTGTTGTAGAAAAATAATTTAGTAGAAACGTTAGCGATAAAAAAAGTGAAATAAGAATTAAACTATATCCACTTGCAGGATCAAACTGTATAGCAGTTTTTAAATCTACTCCATTAAGTTTAGGGAAAATATTTATAAAAGTAATACATATGATTAGTCCTAAAATTAATAATAAATTAGGTAGTATTTTTTTAGAAAACTGTATTGGAAATTTTAATCTTTTCCACTTCATAAATTGGATCAAAAAGACGAGTGCCAAAACAAAAACAATAAAAGGTAAATTTCTATAATATTTGAAAGATGATTTGTTCTTAAATTTTTGGTTTAATAGAATGCTTGCAATACCATCAATAATTTCCGCATCAGGAGCTTGGTTAGAATTAATTAATACGACAATAGCCTTATTAATAGAAGGTAGTATATACATGCTAGATTCAAAGCTTTTATTTGTCCCGTAATGATAAAATATATCATTAACAATTCGCCATCCAAATCCATAATTAGATTTTTCATTTGCAGTAAATAATTGTTTGATAGAATTACTATTTAAAGTAGAGTTTGTGTTATTATTATAGCTATTCATCAAGTTCCTTAGATAATTAGACATATCATTTGCTGAACTCGATATTAATCCTGACGGAATTTCTTGACGATGAAAACTCTTGTTAAATTTTATACTAGGATAGTATAAAAAATATTGATAACTATCGATCAATTTTGGAGTTATGCTAGCTGATGTGTCATCTAAATTCAAAGGTTTAGTAATATAAGTTTCTAAACATTCTTTATAACTCTTACCAGTTGCATTTTCGATTATTAAACCTAACAATCTGTAGTTTGCATTAGAATATTTATAACGTAATTCTGAAGAATCAATTAAATCAATTTTCTTTAGTGTTTCTGTGTAATATTGAGTATAATCAAAATCACTATTGCTTTCTAAAAAAGTGTTACCTATCTCAGTACTTATTCCAGAAGTATGCTGCAGTAAATCCTTAATTGTAACCTGATCAGAAATTTTTTTGTTTTTATAAGTAAACCATTTTAAGAATTTATGTACAGGATCATTAATATTTAATACCCCTTTTTCTTCCAAAATAAGTGTAAGTAATGCTGTAAAAGATTTAGACATAGATCCAATTAAATATCGATCTCCTTTCTTTCCATTTCCAAAGTGTTTAAGATATATTGTATTATTTTCATCCGTAATGGCTACAGCAATATTCGGAGAATTATAAAATTGCTTTTTACTTTCAATAAAATTTGTAATATCATTTTCAATATCCTTTGAAAATTCAGAAGTGACTTGAGAAAATATTGAAGTAAAAATAAAAAGTGCTTTAAGCACGAAAAGTGTTCTCATAGTATGTAAATATTTTGCGATAAAAGTATTGGGTTGTACACTACGAAAGTCTACGAGAACAGCTGATAGTTGCGAAAGGTTTGTTTTTAGGTGCGAAAATCAGATTGACCTAAGGTTGTTTTTAAAACTTTTAGATACAGGGATTTCAATTTGTGTAAGTAAAATAGTATTTGAGTTTTTCCAAGATTTAAAATGAGAAGGGTTTATCAAATGAGATCGATGTACTTGAGTAAGAAAATTGAAATCGGAATGAATTTTTTTCAAGGATGATCTAATTAATTTAGAATTGATATTGTTTTGATCTAAAAAAAAGACTTCAACATAATTTTGAGATTTAGAAACACAGATTAAATCTTCCTTTTTAATCTTTAAAATATCTAATTTATATTCACCTTTTATAGTAATTTTTTTCTCTTCTTTATTTATAGATTTAGGTTGTTCTATTGTTATTTCTTTACTCTGTTTTGGTAGTTGTTTAAGGGTTAGGTTTCTTGCAAATATTATAATTGGGATAAAAATTAGAGCCGATTTTAAATTGCCATAAAAGAACTGATTAAATGACCAAATCCCATTTAAAAAGGGACTTTTATAATACAAGAAAGCAAGAGTTAAATTCAGAAAAAGAAAACATAAAATTGATAGAACTTCTAGTACAATGTTCCATTTTTCAAATCTTTGATAAATAGAATCTTGTAATATCGAAATGATAAAGTAGCTTAAAAAAGTAATCAAGCTAAATCCAATACTTAAAAATTCCCACCAAAGATAATTTCCAAAATTTCCACTATCGAAAGGTCTTATATAGTATGTGAAAATAAAAATCCAAAGACTTAAAAAAGTACCTACATAAGTATGAAGTTTTATGGAAGGATTTAATTTATTCATTTAAGATTTTTTCAGTGAATCCATCAAAAACATAACCTATGGTCCATTTATTATTATTGTAGTTTTCTACTTTGATCCAGTTTCCTTTTATAATTTTCCCTTCATCATAAAGTTCTAGCTTTTTATCTGTTACTTCTTGAACAATAATTTGAGTTCTAAAAGGGAATTTGTCTATTTTATTTCCTTTAAGACTAGGTTTGTCACGAACAACCAGACCTTTTTTGGCTGTAGTAATTAATAAATCTTGCGATAAATCATGTTTTTCTATAATATCCAATCCACCCCAAGTAAGTTTTTTTTGTCTCAAAATAAGATCAACTTTTGGTTTACCATCTAAATATTTATAAGTTTTTAATGTATTATATATGGTGTTTTTTTTACCAAAAGTATAGTAAGATTCTGGTTCTCCGAATTCTTCAATATCGAAAGTTACATCAGGTAGTTTTATATATTTGCGATCAAGAGTTTCTAAAATATAAACTTTAGTTATAGTACAAGCACAAGGACATTCATCTATATCAAAAGTGATAACTCTATTTATATTATCTAGATTATGATGCCTAATTTCAAAAACTTCAGCATCGTTTTCATAAAATTCAGCATCAATCTCTAAAGCAGAAATTACTTTTCCAGTTTTATCATATAAGTTAAGGGTTCTTTGACTGTCAGAAATGTCAACATTACTTTTTTCAATTTTTGAAATACGAAAATCTTTAGATTTAACGATTGTATCATTCAAAGCAGTGCCATTTTCAACAGGTTTTTCAGTTTCTTTAGCTTCCACAGTCTTCTCTAAAGTAGTACTCGTTGTAGTTGTTGTTTTTTTGTCTTCTTCATTTTTGCATGAAAAAAATAAAAAGCACATCATAAATATCAAGAAACCTTTCTTTATCATAACATAGTATTTTCAAACTCAAATATAAGATTTTCACAATAACCTAATTTGACGTAGTTTTTAGCGACTTAAAATATTCATATCTTTATAAAGTCAATCAATTTAAAAACCACTTCGTGAAAAATATAATACTACTACTCTCTATATTTGTTTTAATAGGATGTAAAAAGGAAGAAGAGAAGGAGATTCAATACTTTACAAAGTATGATGAAACTGCTGAATTAAAAGCACAGCAAGAACATGAGAACCCAAGAATGAAGTTTAAACTGTTACGATCTAAATTCTTGGATATGAATGAAGTTTTTAAACCTTTTCAAAAAGATTTGAAGCAATTTTCAGAAGAAAATTACAAAAGTTTAAAACCATTAATTATCGAACAATCTATTCCTTCAATTCAGCAATCAATTAAAGAAGGAAAGTTAACATATGAAAATCTTACACTATTTTATTTGTATAGAATTAGAAAGTTTGAAAGTGATTCCACAAAATACTTAAACGCAATTATTAGTTTAAATCCTAAAGTAATTGAGGAAGCGAAACAAAAAGATAAAGAATTAAAGCAACGAACAGTTGCGAATGAATCTGTATTTGGAATGCCAATTTTATTAAAAGATAATATTAATACAGAAAATTTGCCTACTACTGCAGGAGCTGTAGCTTTAAAGGATAATAAAACCAATAATGCTTTTATTACAAAACAATTAAAAGCTAATGGAGCTTTAATTTTAGGAAAGGTAAATTTAAGCGAATGGGCATACTATTTTTGTGCTGGTTGTCCGTTAGGATATAGTGCGATTGGAGGCCAGACTTTAAATCCTTATGGAAGAAAAATATTTGAAACAGGAGGTTCAAGTTCTGGAAGTGGTGTCGCAACTGCTGTAAATTATGCCGTAGCAACTATTGGAACAGAAACAGCAGGTTCAATAACATCACCTTCAAGTCAGAATTCAGTTGTAGGACTAAAACCAACAATCGGTTTGCTAAGTCGTTCAGGAATAGTTCCAATTTCCAGTACACTAGATACGCCAGGTCCAATGACAAAAAATGTAATAGACAATTATATTCTTTTACAAGCATTATTAGGAAAAGATGCATCAGATGAAAAATCATTTGCCTTATCGGAAAATGAAAAACAATTTCAAAATCAAAGTTTAGAAGGTAAAAGACTAGGAGTTTTTAAAGCTTTACTTGCTGACTCTATTTACAAAAGGACTGTAGAGAAAATAAAAAATACAGGAGCTGTTTTAGTTGAAATTTCACCAAAGCAAACAAGTTTAGAAGGTTTTTTAACACTTTTGAATATAGATATGAAACATGATTTGCCAATTTATTTAAAAGATAAAAATGTAGGTGTAAGATATGTTAAAGATGTCATAGCATTTAATAAAAAAGATACAGTTAAGAGAGCGCCTTATGGGCAACAATTATTTGAAGGGATTGTTAAGGATTCTACAAGTTTGAAAGAAGTTGTAGCTTTAATTACAGATCCTCTTAACAGTGAAGGTAGAATGTACTTTAAATCATTAAAAGAAGAAAACCTAGATGCAATTCTTTCTATTAATAATTTCCACTCAGCATATTCAGCAGTAGCAGAGTATCCTAATTTAACAATTCCTATGGGATACAAAGAAACAGGAGAACCAATTAGTTTGACTTTCATTGGTTTACCAAAAACAGAATTTAAACTATTATCTTTAGGTATGGCTTTTGAAAAATTATCGAAAGCTAGAAAATTACCTAAAGACTATGAGTGATTTATGACGAATAAATCATAATTTTGCACACCTTAAATTTTTAGATAGATGCGTACTAAATCTACAAAACAAAATAAGATCAATGTGGTAACCTTAGGTTGTTCTAAAAACGTTTACGATAGTGAAGTGTTAATGGGACAGTTAAAAGCTAATGGTAAAAATGTTGTACATGAAGATCCTGAAGATGATGGAAACATTGTAGTAATTAACACTTGTGGTTTTATAGGTAAAGCCAAAGAAGAGAGTGTTGATACAATTTTACATTATGCGCAAAAAAAGGAAAGAGGTGAAGTAGATAAAGTTTTCGTTTCTGGTTGTTTAAGTGAACGTTATAAACCAGATTTAGAAAAAGAGATCACTAATGTAGATCAGTATTTTGGTACACACGATTTACCAAATCTGTTAAAAGTATTAGAAGCAGATTACAAACACGAGTTAATTGGTGAACGTTTAACAACAACACCAAAGCATTATGCATATTTAAAAATCGCAGAAGGTTGTGATCGTCCATGTTCATTTTGTGCAATTCCATTAATGCGAGGAAAACATAAATCGACACCAATTGAAGATTTAGTGATTGAAGCTACAAAGTTAGCAGCAAATGGAATTAAAGAAATCATGTTAATTGCTCAAGATTTAACCTATTATGGTTTAGATATCTATAAGAAAAGAGCTTTAGCAGATTTATTAAGAGAGCTAGTAAAAGTTGATGGAATTGAATGGATTCGTTTGCATTATGCATTCCCAACAGGGTTTCCAATGGACGTATTAGAAGTAATGAAAACAGAACCTAAAGTTTGTAATTACTTAGATATTCCATTACAACATATTAATACAGAGATTTTAAAATCGATGAAACGTGGAACAACTCACGAAAAAACAACAAGCTTAATTCATAAGTTTAGAGAGTTTGTTCCAGATATGGCAATTCGTACGACATTAATTGTTGGATATCCTGGAGAAACAGAAGAGCAATTCCAAGAGTTAAAAGATTGGGTTGAAGAGATGCGTTTCGAACGTTTAGGTGCTTTTGAATATTCTCACGAAGAAAATACTGGAGCTTATGTTTTAGAAGACGATGTTCCTGTT
Organism: uncultured Tenacibaculum sp.; assembly: GCF_947502995.1. GTDB lineage: Bacteria > Bacteroidota > Bacteroidia > Flavobacteriales > Flavobacteriaceae > Polaribacter. The sequence continues at coordinate 120,243 of NZ_CANNBW010000006.1, forward strand.
GATGTGAAATTCCGTAGAGTAAATGAAATCATGGAAGTTCAAAGTCAGATTTCTTGGGAATTAAATCAAGAAAAAATAGGTAAGACTTTCCGTTGTTTATTCGATAGAAAAGATGGAGAATATTATTACGGAAGAACAGAGTTTGATTCGCCAGATGTTGATAATGATGTTATTGTTGATGCAACAGAACATTACATTAAATTAGGGGAGTTTATTGATGTTGAAATTTATGATGCAGGAGATTTTGACTTATATGGAAAACCAACAGTAAAACAAGAACCTTTCGTACCAATGAATCAACGAAAGAAAAAATAAAAAGACCAAAAATTAATCCTGCAGTAGCAGGATTTTTTTTGATCTTTGTTTATATGAAACAAGCATTTTTTAATTGGAGCTCAGGTAAAGATTCTGCATTCGCATTGTATAAAGTATTACAAGATAAAGAATACGTCATCAAGAAATTATTGACAAATGTTAATGAAGAGTATCGTAGAATCTCTATGCATGGATTAAGAGAAGAACTACTTGATGAGCAAGTTAAAGCTATCGGCTTTCCTTCAGAGAAATTATATTTTCCTGCTCAAGTAACTATGGAAATGTATAATCAAAAGATGAAAGAAACTCTAACTTCTTTTAAAGATGAACATTTAGATTATGCGATTTTTGGTGATATTTTTTTAGAAGATTTAAAAAAATATAGAGATCAAAAGTTAGCAGAAGTTGGTTTAAAAGGAGTGTATCCATTATGGAAAAGAGATACTAAAGAATTGCTTAAAGAGTTTTTGCAATTAGGATTTAAAACTATTACAGTTTGTGTAAATGCCAAGTTATTAGGGAAAGAGTTTGTTGGACGTATCATAGATGAAGATTTTATTAATGAGTTGCCTGATAATATAGATCCATGTGGTGAAAATGGTGAATTTCATACTTTCTGTTTTGATGGTCCTATTTTTAAAAATCCTGTAAAATTTGAAGTAGGAGAGAAAGTATTAAAATCATATACACTTAATGAAGATGATGATCAAAGTTGTCACACAGATACTTCAGAAGATATAAAAGAATATGATACAAGTTTTTGGTATTGTGATTTAATCCCAGTTTAATATTCTATTATAATAAAAAACCTCCTTTTTTTAAAAGTGTAAATCTGTTGATTTTTTGAGGTAAAAAACTGATAGATAGTGGTTTTTATCATTAGGTTGGCTTCTTTGTTGTGTTTTAGATTGCAGAGGTAAATTATAAACCTTTTGAAATCATGTCAACCAAAGAAAAAAACACTACGATTCATTTTAAGTCAAGTGAAAAAACGAAATCACTTGAATTAATTGCTTATTTATTTGATAGAAATAAGAAGTTAGTTGAAAAAGTAACTATAAAAGATGATAAAGCTAAGTTTAAAACTAAATTTGATAGAAGGGATAATTCATCAATTTTAGTATTACCAAACGATGAAGCAATTTCAAACGAGAGTGATTTTGCAGTATTAGTGAGTAAACATAAAGCTTATCGACCGAAAATAAGAATTAATAGAAGCAATGAGTTAGAAGTATTGGCTATTCCTGATAAATTAACTGCATTTTGGTTTAGAAAAAAATGTAGAGTTCTTGGGAATGTATCTAAAGTTTTTAATATCAATAATTTTAAAGATAGAAAAGGCTTATGTAATGTTCGAGTTCATATTTGCGAAGTAGATAGGATAGAATGGTTACTGCCAAAAGTACCAGATGATATCATTATTAAAATTCCAGATTTAATATTGTATCCTGAAATACCAATGCCTATTCCAACTATAAAAGAAATCCCTGAAATACCAAGACCATTTCCATTACCAAATTTAAACTTCGATTTTAATTTTTTTGAAGGCACTAAAAGACCTGAATTAAATTTAAAGTTCCCAAAAGAAAATAAATTAATTTTATCCAAGGCTACTCAACCAATTATCGCAAATGAAAAAGTTTTAAACTTACTACAAAGTAAAAATCCAAAATTAATAAGAGAGGCAATTTTAAATAACTTCTCTTTATTTCATCCTGTAATTTGTTTAGTTCCTTGGTTGTGGCATTATTTTTATAAGTGTGATCACTTAACTACTGTATATACTGATAATAATGGAGATTTTGATACTGAAATTTCTTACGCAATATTTGGAGATCATCCTGATTTATATTTCTGGGTAGAAGCATTCATAGATGATCAGTGGGTAACAGTATATAAGCCATGGTTGTCGTGTAATACATATTGGAATTATAAATGTGGTACAGAGGTAAATATAAATGTAACAGATGAAAGAGTTCGTTGGGAATGTTCTAACGATTTAGATGGTGAATTAATTTGGATTAAAACAATTAATTGGGGAACTAGTGTTACTCACATAGAACAAAGAGATGTGGATGGAGTTCCAATTCAAGGTAAAATTTTAAAAAGACAAGGATTAACAGATAAGCATGAAACAAAAGGGAATTTTAGAAGGCCTTTTGGAAAGAATTTATCTTTTATAGTACAATTTAGTAAAGACTTACCTAGTAATAAATACACCTATTACAGATGGTCGTTTAAGAAAGCTAAAAATGCTGATTTATCCGACGTTGTAAGTACATATAAAAGCTTAGATAATTTAGTTAGAAAATCATATTCATATACTTTTAGAGATAGCAATGGGCATTTACATTTTAATTACAATAGTGTTAAGCTAGGTCCTTTTGATGTTGCTTCAGAAAGAAATTTATATTTAATTCCAACGAGTTCACCGCAAGATGCACCATTCAACGCTCCCGAACAAGATGCAGATTGGGATAGAAATACAAGAACAATAGCTTTTGATTCTTCTTTAGAAGGAGATGGTTTATATGAGTTTATATTAGAACTTTTTGATAAAAACGGTAACAAAGTAACTAATATACCGAATCAATTATTCCAAGTTCCAGATTTTGATACGTTTACACCTTCAATAAATGCGCCAGCAATAAATTTGGTTAATAATATAGGAACGAATACTTGTAGTGCATTTAAAATGGTCATGAGAATTGACAATAGTTCTACTCAAGCAGATATTTATAAAATAAAAGTTGATGGAGTAGAGGTAAATCCTACTTGTTGTGGTTTTGTACCTTATGAAAATGTAAACTCTAACATTGAAATTAAATTTAGAGCATATCATCCTCACAATTTTGCTGATTTAAGTTTTGTGGTTCAAAAAGGAACATGTAGTGATTCTGTTCAAACAAGAAAAACGAATGCAAGAGGAATGGTTATTGGAAATGCAATAACAACGACTAGTCCAAATTATGTCAGAAATGAATTTAGTGAATACACAAAAACATTTAAACCTACAGATTTGTTGGGGATTTGTGCTAGTGAAGAGAAAGCAGCTTTTGCACAACGGTTATATGTTAATGCTTTGGCAACTAACGGAGATCATGAAATAGATGCTTATGATTCTTCTAAATTAGTAGCTTTTGCACTAGATAAAAAAGAGAGTTAGAGTTAATAAGATTATATTGTTTGTGTTAATAACAACCTTGAGAATTAAAAATATTCTTGAGGTTGTTTTTTTAGTGAGGATATTATTAGTTAGTTTTACTAAAGTCAAATTTGTTATGATTAGAAAAATATTATTAGTATCGTTATCATTTATTAGCTTTCAAAAAGAAATAATTTAAAATGAAGAAGTTTTTTATCTTAAGTACTTTAGTTTGTTGTTTTTCAAATTGTTCTTTTTTTGAACATAAAAAAATTATAATTACAAAAGATTATATTATAAATGAAAATTGGATAAACGATCACAATGGTATTTTTATTGAGAGAATGAAAGTGAAACAGGACAGTATAATTAATATTTTAGATGTAAATTTTGATGGAGCAGATATTAATAGTATAAATATAGTAAATAAATTGGAAAAAGATAGTTTGTTTTTCTATAGTTATAACGTAGGTAAAACATATGATTCTTCAATGTCTTTATCCAAATTGTCTGAAAAGAAAATTTATTTCCATAAGCCTAACGAAGGTTTATGGGTTAAAGGTCGTTTTTCTGGAGACACTGTTAAAGTTCTTGGTAGTTTAGGTAATAATAAATGGTACAAGTTTTCTAATTTAAAATCAAGAACTAAGTTTTTTGTATTTATTTATGTAGATACTACAGGTCAAGTTCATCGATTTGATCAAGACTTATCAAATTATTAAAATATATTTTGATACATCAAAAAATTCTTTGGTCTACATGAAAATAAAAAAAACCTTGAAATTCTTTTATAGAATTTCAAGGTTTTTTTATGTATTGTGATAACTTAAAAACTAAGCTATTTGCTTTTCTAAAGCTAAAAAGTGAGTTACTTCATTTTTGTCTTTTAATGGGAAAATATGAAGCTCACATTTATATTCTGTTTTATCTTTTTTATGATTTATGATAACCTCTTTAAATGGATTGCCTAATTGAAGTTTTTGTTTAATCCTTTCTCTGACTTCAGCGGATGTTGATCGTCCTTGTAAAAAACTAGGAGTTTTTCTAACTGCATAATTTTTGGGATAACCAGTCATTTTAGAGAAACCATCGTTAACCCAAAGAATATTTCTATCGATATCCGTTAGAATTAAAGCTTCAAAAGAGTTTTTAGTTAAAATACTTTCTATGTTACTTTTCCAAGAAAAATTTTTAGCCACATTTTTTAAAGAAAAAATATCACTTTGAATAGAAGATTCTTCTAATAAAAAATTATAATTCTGTATATGAATATCAAAACTAAGCATGTTAATTCTAGCTTTATCCTTATTAACAAGTAAAGGTTTTATATTCTCGTACTTTTTTTGCGATAAAGAATTAACATATATATCTAAACTCTTCATTTCAGTTATAGCATTTTTCATTGTAGTTTAGTTTTAAAAAGTTAAAAATAGTTAAATATTCTTCATATACAAGTTAATTCACCATAAATATGGCATTTGCAAAGAAAAGTTTTCCATTATCCCAGAAACCTCTAAATAATGGATTATCAGTTAGGTAAGTTATGCTTCCTCTACCAATTGATTCATTTCCGAAGATCAACGAATTTTTTTGCTTCTTTAATGTTTCTGAACCTGCAAAGCCAGAAATAACTGTGTTATTATTTAGTATTGCCACATTAGCCCCATTTTTTAAATAATCATATGTGCTACTACCTAATTTAAGTGTGAAATAATCGTTGCTATATCCAAAACCAAGTGGATGAGAGTTGTCTATTTTTATTTTAAAAATAGCTCCAGTAATTAAGTTCTTAATATATGCTCGTTCTTTATCCTTATGCAAAATTAACTTAGGAGCTTTGTCAGCTTCTTTCTTTTTGTCTTTTTTAGACTTTTTTGGACTTAAACCGAATAATTTACTCGAACTAAATACTTGATTAGCATTTCCAATGGCAATTACTTTACCTCCTTGGCTAATCCAAGATTTTAATGCTTTTAATTTTGATTCGTTTAAAATACTTCGATAACCACCGTTTGGTAAAATTAAAGTATTGAATTTTGAAAGTAGTTTAGCAGATAAATTTTGAGCTGGGATAGCACTATAATTATAATTTAAATCTCTCTCTAAGAAATAACGCACTTCGCCATAACTTAATGTAGAAATTCCTCTTCCAGATAAAACAGCAATCTTATTTTGTTTAATTTCTTTAACACTAGAAGATCCCATATCCACACCTTTTGTAGATAAACCTGTTGTTATATGATGATTTACTTTATCATGTTTTTTACTGATTTTTAAAACTAAAGCATCAAAGTTTTTAATGTGTTTGTTATCTCTTTTAGTTACAATTAAAGAACCTGGAGCTAAATTATGACCGCTATTAACCATCATTTTTTTATTCGTTCTAACACGTATTTTATTATTTAACAAATCAGCTAATAAAGCAGCATCTGAAATGTGGTTCCAATCAAAAACATAAGCATATACGTTATTTTTCAAATTAGCTTTAGGTGTAAATGAACTATAACTAGTTGTATTAACTTTATTTTTACTAGCAATAGTGTTTAAGCCATAAGCATATGGTAAAGACCAAGCAGTAATATCATAAGTTACAGTGTCTTTAATTGTTGCTTTAGGTTCAAATAAAACTTCTACTAATTTTCCTTTGGGCTGATCTGTATTGATAGTAATGTTGTTTTGATCTATCTTAAGTTGACCATTTCCTTTTTTTGAAAAAATATATCCTGAAACTGATTTACTCGTTGTTTTTCCATATTTAATTTCATGACGATCTAATAACTTTTTTAATTTCTCAATTTTATCAGAGTTTCCTTGTAATACATAAGAAGCATATTTATAGTTCTTGTTATCGTAATACTTTTTAAATTCAGAATTTAATTTATTTGTGTTTTTAGATGCTACTTCTACAGTCGAAAGCCCTGTTGTTGTATGATGTAATAATCGGTCTTTTAAAGTTAAAATATCTCCTTCAGCAGTTTTTATACCTAAACCAGCCATTCCGTGTCCAGCTTGTTCGTATGTCATACCGATAGCACCATTAAAAGTTGGATAAGTATCTCCGTAACTTGGGTATAATAAATCGAAACTTTCTTTAGTGAAGTATAACCAACCATTTTCATCAAAATATTTTGCGTGATTTTTACCAATCTCTGCCTGGAAATCTTTTTGAAATTGAGTGATCACTTCATGAAAAGGTTCAGCAGCAGGTGCAAAATAATAAGGATTATTAATGTATTGCTCGTGAAAATCTACATGGATATGTGGTAGCCACTTGTTGTAAACTTTTAAACGTTGTTGAGATTCTATTTGTGTTGCCCAAGCCCAATCTCTATTTAAATCGAATAAATAATGATTTGGTCTACCTTGAATCCAAGGTTCATTATGTTCTATCGCAGAAGGATTCGGATTTATGTTTCTATTTGAAACTTGTGTAAACCAGTTTACATATCGATCTCTACCGTCTGGGTTAATACATGGATCTAAAATAACAATCACATTTTCGAGCCAAGATTTTTTTTCTGTCAATAATTTATAAGCGGTTAAAATTCCAGCTTCTGTTGCAGAAGCTTCATTACCATGTACATTGTAACTTAACCATACTATAGCTTTATCTTTTAAAGGAGACGTGTTTTCTAATTTAGTATTTGTTAAATGTTGTTTTCTTATTGTCTCTAAATTTTCAATATTACTTTTACTACTAATATAAGCTACTTGTAAAGGTCTTCTTTCGTATGTTTTACCGTATTCTTCAAGTATAATATTAGGAGAGTTATTTGCTAAGTGCTTGAAATAATCAACAACTTGATGATGTCTTGTAAATTGAGAACCTAGTGGATATTCTAGGAATTCAGAAGGTGATTTAATATTTTGAGAAAATAGATTTATGGTAATTGTACATAATACAATTAAGGTAATTTTTAAACGCATAAAGCCAATTATTTGATTGATGATCAAATGTAATGAAATAATCTCATCTAAAACTTCTCAAAAACACCCAAACCGAATAAAGCAAAGTCATATTTAACAGGGTCGTTAGCGTCAAATTTCCTTAACATTAGATCTAATTCTTTAATTGCTTTCCAATCATTTTGTTTACGATTTAAAACACCTAGTTTCCTTGCGATGTTACCAGTGTGAACATCTAAAGGACAATGTAAGTTACTTGCTTTGTGGTTTTTCCAAATACCAAAGTCAACCCCTTTTTTATTGTCTCTAACCATCCAACGTAAAAACATATTAATACGTTTTGCTGCTGAACCTTTTACAGGGTCGGAAATGTGTTTTTGAGTTCTTGGTAAATGAGGGATTTCAAAAAATATTTTTTTAAAGTTATGAATAGCAAATTGATAATTATCTGCTTCTTCTGAAGGAAGTAAAACAGAGGCTAATCCATTATGATTTTCGTAAATGTTTTTTAATGAACGAATAAAAAATTTAAAATCTTCAGCATTAAAAGTTCGATGGACAAATCCATCAAAATTATCAAGTTGATCTTCAGAATGATGTAAAACAAAATCATAAGGAGAATTCCCCATTAAATCCATCATGCGTTTTGAATTTTTTATAATCATTGTTCTATTTCCCCAAGCAATTATAGAAGATAAAAAACCAGCAATTTCGATATCTTCTTTTAAAGAAAATGAATGAGGAATTTGAATAGGGTCGCTATCAATAAATTGATTATTCTCGTATAAATCAGCTTTTTCGTCTAAAAATTCTTTAAGCTCCTTTGTAGTCATGTTTTATTTTATGTTGGAAGACCTGCAAAGCTAAGGCAAATAAAGAAACCATTATATGTAGCGTGTAATAAAATACTCCAACCTAAGCCAAAGCGTACTCTAAGAAAACCTAAATATCCACCTAAAACTAATTGAGGAGCTACTAAAATAGGAGCAAGAATTAAAACATTGTTAGTAATCGTATAATTTGATAAATGTACTAGAGCAAAAAGAATGGCAAAGCAATAAAAAGCAATTCTAAATAATGTTTTTCCTTTAAATAAAGTTAAAGGAGCTCTAAAAACAACTTCTTCAAGTAATGGAGCTAAAATAGCAGCATAAAAAAATACCAGTAATTTAGAATGTTGATTAATCATTTCTGCAACAGCATGGTTTTCCATGTCTACCAAACCAGAAGCTTCAACTAAACCTAATAAAGGAGTTAACAAGCCAATAGAAATAATACTGATCACTAAAATGTGAAAAAACTTTTTCAATCTATATTTAGGATCAGTATTAGGGTCTTGTTCTAAAACAGGATTTCTTAAATAAGAAATTAATTCATTAAAGGTTTCTCGCATAACTTTGGTATTTACCAATAAGTATGTAGAAACTCAAAAAAGTTACAGATTAATTAATATTTGGCAGCACCAACGTTTTTAGAACTTTTTAAAATGAAAGCTCTTAAATCATCATTAGCTTTTTCTAAATCTTCTTTTCTTAAATACATCATATGTCCACTTCTGTATCCTTTAAAAGACATTCTGTTTTTTAACTTTCCACTAGGGTCTATTTTCCCCATAGTATATTTAGCAGCGCTATACGTAGTTGCTCCATCGTAATAACCAGATTGTACTAACAATTGTAAATAAGGATTTTCTGCCATAGCTTTTCGTAAATTTTCTCTAGCATTATTATTAGAAAAATCCCAAGGTCTTACAGGACCAAACATATTATATTTTACGTCTGTTTTAAAGTTCAAAACATTTTGAGTGTAATAATTTATAGCTGGAGTAAAAGAATGTAACCAAGAAACTAATTCAGGGCTATAATCTGGTCGTGTTCCGGTTTCAGTTCTGTCTAAACCTAAATACCTACTATCTAATCTTCCAACTGTTTTACCTGAAGAATTTCGTAATAATTCTTTCCAGAAGTAAGAAGTAGGAATTTCTAAATTTTGTTGAAGAATTACTTTTTTATCTATTCCAGAATAATAAGCCATTTGTTCTGCAATAGAATTTTTTTCTGTTTCACCAATATAACCGCCTTTTGCTAAAGCTGGAAGAAGTTTATTTATTGCAAAGTTCTCAGATTCTGGAAGAATTTCTAGTAAATCTTTTTGTTGCAGTGCAGGAGGTAATTGTTTATGATACCATGCTGCAGCAGTGAAATACGGGAAATTTACTGCTAAATTCTCTGAACTTTCAGTACGGATGATTTTATAATCTGCAGGAGAAACCATAATAACTCCGTTTAAGTACATCCATTGTCTGCTTTGTAGTTCATAGGCTAACTGCATTACTCTTGTACCTCCATAGCTTTCACCAATAATATATTTAGGAGCTTTCCATTTGTTATTTCTTGTAACAAAAGTATTTAACCAATCCGCTAAATATTTTGCATCCGCGTTTACTCCAAAAAAGTATTTTTTATCTACTTTTTCTCCTTTTTTTACTACAGGTCTAGAATATCCGGTGTTTACAGGATTTATAAAAACAATATCAGCAACATCTAAAACAGAATACGGATTATCTTTTATTCCATATGGTTGAATAGGATTACCTTCATCATCTATTTTTAAAACTTTAGGTCCAGTATAAGCAATATGCATCCAAACAGAAGCCGAGCCAGGTCCACCGTTAAAAGACATAATTAAAGGGCGTTCCGACTGATTTGGAACATCTGTTCTTTGATAGTACGTATAAAATAAAGTAGCTTTTATATTTCCATTAGCATCAAAAACAGGTTGTGTACCTGTTTGAGCTTTGTAGCTAACTTTTTTTCCTTTTATTGTAACTGTATTACTAGTTATTACAGTAGTATCTACAGGAATTCTCATGTCTTGAGCATTTATAAATAGAAATGAGAAAAAGGATAATAATAGAGTGAGTTTTTTCATTTGGTATATAGATTTTTAAATAAGGTTGATTAATCCCAGTATGACGATTATTGCAAATAAAGTTATGATAAAAAATAATACGGAAGCAAAGGCGGTTATAAATGATCCTATTTTATCATTTTTTTGATGAAATACTCTATAGATGTACCACGTTAAAGCGATAAAAATAAAAGGGTTTAAAATTAATGGTATTCTAAAGATTAGAAAACTAATGCTACCAACAATTAAAGTTAAGTGGCCTAGTATAAATGAATTTATAGTAATATGCTCAGCAAAATTATATCGCCTGAAAAATAGTTTTGTAATTAACGAGAGAGGAATTACGGTAAATACCCAAAAGAATTTAAAATAATTATAAATAAAAGCGGCTCCAGTAGAACCTATTCTGTAAGGTAAAGTTCCTTTAACGGCATTTACTTGTTTTTCTGAAGCTATAGATGCTATACTAAAAAAAGATTCAAGAACTAAATAAGCAGTAATAGCAATGATTAAAAAGGAAATAGGATTAAAAATTCGTTTTCTTTTTCCTTTTAAATATTCTTCAATAGTATGTTTAGGATTTAAAGTTAGGTTTTTTAAGTTGTATAGAAAACCTTTATCCATGTTAGTAACTGTAGCAACAGTACTTGTAATAGTAGAGGCAAAAGTTATTTTAGGAGTGTCTCTTTTCTCACCACAATTTGGGCAAAATTTTTCATCATGTTCATGACCACATGAAATACAAATCATATAATTTAATATTTCCGATAAAATTAAAGAAAACTTTTAAAGTGATCTTAACAACTTTTTTTATGTATTAAATAAGTTGTTTTATGCAGAGATATTAATGCTTTGTAACATTTCAATCAAGTTCAGATGTTTTTTCTTTTCTCTTTGTTATAGAATTGTTCATTTAAAATACAATTCTATAACATTAATTAATAACCTTAAAATATTTAGTATGAATACAGAAGACTTTTATTTAAAAAAGATTTTAGAAACTATAAAAGAAATTAAACAAGATGATAAGTTTGAGAAAGATAGAAAAAAGAGAAAATGTAAACATTTAATGCAAATACCAGGGAAGAATATTTTATACAATTCAAAAATAAATTTCAATCTGGGGGAAGTAGGTGAGATTCCTCAGATAAAAATAAATAATAGAGATTCAGATAGTTTATTGCCTACAGTTGTGAAAGCTTATTTCAAAGGAGGAATCAAAGAAGATTGCGAGTGTGATACATCAGAAGCTTTATTGGTTTATGGTGTAGCTTTTATCAATAAAAGTTTTGGGATAATTAATAATTTTGAAGTTTTTTATAATTTCGGATTAGATTTTTCTGGAGACTATCAAATGAATATTTATATCACTTTCACGCATGCTGAAGAATTAGCAAGTGAATATAATTACTATCCTTTTGAGGTGAACTTTAATCAAGGCGCTGTTTGTTGTGCTGCAGGTAACCCTGTACCATTAGAAAAAATAAAAATGGTTCGTACATATTTAATTAATAGAGATCCAGAAACTTCAAGAGGAACAGAAACAGCTGTTCAATCAGGAGATAATTAATTTATATTTAATTTATGATATTGAAAAGAGGGGTTTTTCTCCTCTTTTTGTATTTTAAGGGTAAAATTAATTTTCTCTGTGTTATTCTATAGAAACCTCCTAATTCTATTCATACTATTACAGAATAATGTATATAGTCAATCTAAAATTGTTCTTTCCCCTTTTTTTAAAGAGGTAAAAACACATACCGATGAGTTTAAATCGAAAAGTTTTAAAAAGGTTCAATCTTACTTTTTAAACAAAGAATGGGATTCAACTTTAATTTATTCATTAAAAGAATTGAGTATACCTCAAAATGATAGTAAAATTATAGATTATTGTCATTTTTTCAGAGGGTATAGTTTTAAACAGAAAAAATTATTTGAGGATTCAAAAAATGAGTTTCAATCAGTGTCTAAAGATTTTTTTTTCTACGAAAGAATCGATATGTATTTAGGAGAGATGTTATTGGTGGAAAAGAACTATAAAAAAGCATTAAAATATTTTCAAAAATTTCAAAAGACTCAAACTTACAAAGGAAAAACTATTAAAAGAACTAGTGTCTTAGAAAATATAGGAACCTGTTACTTACACTTAAAACAATATGAACTCTCAAAAAAGTATATTGAAGAAAGTTTAAAAATTTTAGAGCAAAAAAAAGATACTCTAGGTTTAATTAATTCTTATGGAAATGTAGCCACTTTGTATTATGATCAGTATCAGGATGATATTGCAATACCACTTTATCAAAAAGCTTACGATTTATCTTTAAGTATAAACGATTTCACTGTTAAAAGTAGAGCTGCAAAAAATATGTATGTTGTAGAAAAAAATCGTAAAAACTATAAGAAAGCATTACCTTATTTTGAAGAACATAAGAAGTGGAAAGATTCTGTTCAAAGCGAAGCAAAAAGAATAGCTACAATAAAAAGAGAGAAAGAATATTTAGTTCAACAAAAACAAAGAGAATTAAATGATTTACAGGCTGAAAATAAGATACAAGAAGCAGAGCGAAAATTTCTCCTTTATTCAGCTGGATTTTTAATCTTGTTGTTGTTAGCAGGAAGCTATTTTTACAGCGATAAACTAAAAACAAATAAAGTTATTTCAGCTCAAAATAAAAAATTAGATGAGTTAAATGAAACGAAGAATAAACTCTTTTCTATTGTGAGTCATGATTTACGTTCTTCGGTTAATACGTTAAAATTAAGTAATAAAAAATTATTGAAGAATGTAACAGCAAATGATACTTTATTAACCCAAAAACTTCTGAAAGAGAATAGTACTATTGTGAATTCTGCTTATCAATTATTAGATAATTTATTAAATTGGGCGTTACTTCAAACCAAACAATCTTATTTTGAAGTTAAAGAAATACAATTATTTAGAGCAATAGAACATATTGCATACAATTACAAACCATTATTTATAGAAAAAGAACTGAACTTCGAAAATAACATAGCAACTTCAGTTAAAATTCTGGCAGATCAAGAGTCGTTAAAAATTATTTTTAGAAATTTATTAGATAATGCAATTAAATTTTCAAATCAGCGTGGTGATATTAAGCTTTATACCAATGAAGAAGATAAGAATTATGTTACGATAATACTTGAAGATACTGGTATAGGTATGGATGAAACGACTCGATTAAAACTTCAAAATTCCACAACACTTACTGTAAATGAAAGAAGTCATAAAAAGATAATAGGTTCTGGTTTAGGATTGCAATTGTGTAAATCGATGATTCAAAAAAATAAAGGTAAATTTTCAATAGAAAGTCAATTAGGTAAAGGAACAAAAATGATTGTATCTTTACCAAAAGCCGCCTATTAATGGAAAAAATAAATGTTTTAGTTGTAGAAGATAACCCTTTGGAAAGAGAAGCTCTTGTAGAGGTATTAGAGGGAAATGATTATAATATAATTGGTTCTGCTGATAACTTTAAAGATGCATTGGCTATTTATATACAAGAAAAAGATATCGATTTGGTTATTATTGATGTTTTCTTAGGAGAACATCCTGAAGGAATTCTATTTGCAGAAACTATAAATCAGTTAGAAAAACCTAAAAAACCATTTTTATTTCTAACAAGTTCAATAGATAAAGAATTGTTTGAAAGAGCCAAAGCAACTATGCCTTTCAATTATATGGTAAAGCCTTTTAATGAGCTAGAGTTGTTGTTTTCTATAAGTAGTGCTATGGAACAATTTTATGGACAAAAAGAAGCTGTTACTAGTGGAGATAAAGATACCATTATAACCCAAGATCATTTATATATTCAAAAAGGTAGTTCATTAAAAAAAGTGCTGCTTAGTCAAATTATTTTTATTGAAGTAGAAGGTCGTTACTGTAATATCATCACAGAGAAAGGAAAGTTTGTGATTTTAATCTCGTTGACTAAAATTCTAGAGTTACTAGACACAAGTATATTTAGTAGAGTAAATAGAAATACAGTAGTTAATATTCAAAAAATAGAAGAGATATTTATGGATGATCGTTTAATTCTATTATCAGAAAATTATAAAGTAACACTCAGCGATAAATATAAAGACCTTCTTAAAAAAGCATTAGTTTTAAAATAGTTTTTAAATTTTCTCCTTTATTTATTAGTTCAGGTATAATTTAATACAATTATATCACCATTTCATGTAGCATATTTTCAACTTCATAACAACGCTGCAATATAAACCCTTGTTTCTAAATAATTTAGCATCAGAAATTAAACGCTAGCAATCTATTTCTATAAGTAAGTTCAATAGTTAAAAGTTTAAACACTACTGAGTATTCAGGAATTTTAAAATGAAACTTTTTTGACTACTTGGACTGAAAGCAACCAAAGGCGGAATCTGAAAAGCCGAATTATAAATAGAGTAGGGAATCAAAATGCCAAACAAAGTAATAAACATTAACATTATAATAGATACAACTCAAATTATGAGTGATTTTAATGGAAATGAAGTTAGTAAAGATGCACTTAACCCAACTCCAATAGGTCATCAATATCAATTTATGGTAATTTCTGATGGAGGTAGTAATGTACAAGTAGAAGGAACAGGTGATTTAAGTTTTTCTGCAACTCAAGGAGATGTTGTACGTTTTTATGCAACATCTGAGTTCAATAATTTTGATCAGCCTGTAATTTTATATGACATGTTTAAGTACGGAGGAGATGATGTGTTTAATAACCCTAATTTTAATCTTCAATCTTTTGGGTTACATACAACATTAGCTCCAAAAACTTTTAATCCTTTAACTATTAAAATGATAGACCAAGATTTTTGGTTTGCTCAAAATACAGTTAATAATAAAGGAACAGAAAATTACGGATTGAAGTTTTGTCTATAATACAGATTTAAGTATTTTCGGATATTTTCAATGGGATCCAACAATTACAGTACAACAATAAAAGAAAAGCCGACTTATTTGTCGGCTTTTGTTATTGAATTTCAAAATAAATTTTAAATAGTTGTTGCACCAGCTTCAGCTACAGCATGATCATTTTCAACAGTACTACCACTAACTCCAACGGCTCCAATAATATTTCCATTAGCATCTTTTACAGGAACTCCACCAGGGAAGGTAATTAGCCCTCCATTAGAATGTTCAATATTGTAAAGTGAACCGCCAGGTTGAGATAATTCACCAATTACTCCTGTATTCATATCAAAGAAACGAGCTGTTTTTGCTTTTTTTATTGAAATATCTAAAGAACCTAACCAAGCTCCATCCATACGAGCAAAAGCAATTAAATTAGCTCCAGAATCTACAACGGCAATGTTCATTTTAGTATTTAATTCAACTGATTTAGTTTTAGCAGCAACAATTATTTTTTCTGCTTGTTCTAAAGTAATATTCATGTGTTCTATTTTTTAGTCTTAAAATTTCTGAGGCAAAAATAGAATCAGACTGAAGAAACGAGTTAACGATTAAAGTCCATATTGTTATGAAAAAAGGTCAATTTTAAATTGAAGATGGAGAAATACCAAATCTTGATTTAAAGGCACTACTAAAATTTTGTAAGTTACTATAACCTAATTCTAAATAAATATCAGAGGCTTTAAGTTTTCCTTCTTCTAAAATAGTTTTGGCTTTCAATAAACGTTTTTCACGAAACCATTTTCCTGGAGATAAATTATATTCTTTTATAAAATGACGTTTAAAAGTAGATAAACTCATATTGCATAGAAAAGCAATCTCTTCTAATGATAAAGAAGAATAAACATTTTGTTCGATGTTATGTTTAAAAGAAGTCTTTTCTTTATGAACTAGAGAAAGTAAATAGTTGTTAAATTTATCTTTGTATTTACTTTGTAGATATAGTAATAATTCTTCAAACTTAACAGCAAGTAAGTTCTCTGTAAATTCCAGAGTAGAATTACTTATAGATGTTAATGAGTTTAGATAAGCTGTAATGTATGCGTCATTTTCAATAACAAAATAAGAAGGAATTTCTTTTGAAGAATTTTCTTTGGTAACATGCTTGTTCAAAAAATCAATTAATTGTTGTTCTGAAAAGAAAAGTAATTTACAATAGTATGTGTTTTCTTTATCAAGTAACTCGCTCCATAAACAATTTCCTTTAGGAATAAGTATCGATTGTTTATTGTCTACAATAACAGAAGTATCAAGGAAATGAACCTGTTTTTTTCCTACTTGTAAAAAACTAAACATGTGCATATTTAAATTTACCTTAGTTTTAATAGCAGTTTCGGTCATTTTTAAGTCATAAATAAATAAGTTTTTATTTAGGTTGCCGTTTGCTATGTAGCTTTCAGGTATATTTTCTATGCGCATTAATGCAAATGATTTACAATTTTAAAGTAACTTGTTATTCAACAATAACACCGTCTTTCATTTCTAAAGTACGATCGGCCATGTTTGCCAATTCTTTATTGTGAGTTACTAGTACAAAAGTTTGCCCGAATTTATCACGAAGTTCAAAAAATAATTCATGTAAGTTTTTGGCAGAACTTGAATCTAAATTACCAGAAGGTTCATCTGCAAAAATTACAGAAGGACTATTAATTAAAGCTCTGGCTACAGCAACACGTTGTTGTTCACCACCAGAAAGTTCGCTAGGTTTATGATTTTCTCTATGAGAAAGTCCAAGGAATTCAAGTAGTTCTTTTGCTCTTTTTTCTGTTTCTTTTTTTCCTTTTTTAGCAATAAAAGCAGGAATACAAACATTTTCTAGAGCAGTAAATTCAGGAAGTAATTGGTGGAATTGAAAAATAAAACCGATGTGTTCATTTCTAAAAGCTGCGAGTTCGTTTCCAGAAAGTCCTTTTATAGAAATATCGTTGATAAAAAGTTGATAGTTTTGTTCTTGGTTAGCCTTATCTAATGTTCCTAAGATTTGTAATAAAGTGGTTTTACCTGCACCAGAAGGTCCAACAATAGCTACAATTTCTCCTTTTTCAATTTTGACGTTTACACCTTTTAAGATTTCAACATCACCATAACTTTTATGTATATTTTTTCCTGTAATCATGTTACGAATTCGATACAACGAATGTAAAAAAAAGAAATCAGACTAAAAGATATAATCTGATTTCTTACAAAAACAAACTAACGCATGGTTAGAAAAGATTTTTAATATTGTTATAGTCGATAAAGTATACCAATCGTAAAGAGAATGTATGTCTCATATTTTCATCAAAAAGACGATTAATATTATCTGAAAAACCAATATCGGCAGGAGCAAAGTCTGAATTCGGATTAATAGAATTTCTGTAGAAAGCAATTAATTGACTTCCAGGAGCAAATTGCCAAACATAGTTTAAGTCTAAATTCCAGCTATTAAAGTTTCTATCGTAATTTCCTGTGTGTGTACTTGGAATTAATTGTCCATTAGTCGTATTTAATTTTAATAATTGCTCTTGATAAGGAACTTTACTCCAGTTATGTCTAAAAGTTAAGGATAAAGAAGCATTAGTGTTAAAACTATATTTTCCAGATAAAGAATTTTCATAAGTACTTCTGTTACGATCACCAAAAATAATATCTCCATTGTCTAATTGATCTACATATCCTAAATCATTATCTACCTGATTGTACTCAAAAGAATATGTCATAGAAAAGCGATTGTTGAAACGATATCTAGGAGTAAGCCCGAAACCATAAGCATCTTTTTCTATATTATCAAAGAAAGTATGATAGAAAAAGTAATCTAAAGACAGCTTTTTTCTAAAATCAGTATTTCCCCAATGATTAAAATTTACTCTTGTTGGACGTTCAAAGAAAACTCCAGAAGTACTTCCTTGTCTTGGTTCAAAATAATCTTTTGTCGTAGTTCTGATGTTTAAATTTCCACCAAAATTAAATCGATTACGAGTTTCAGACCAAAATGATAATCCAGTATTTGTACCCGTATATATTCCAGATTCATGTTGAAAGTTAACATTATACCACCAGTTCACACCGAAGTTATTAAAAATTCCAACAGGTTTTAATTGACGATAACCTGTGAAACCATAAATAGTTTGTTCATTATTACTGAAAAGAATTCCTAAATCGTTTGGATTAAAATCTTTATTTTCAAAATTATATCCAATTTCCCAGCGCCAAGCACCCGATTGTTTACCAATACTGGTATCGAAAGAATAACCAGTTGTTGCATTAGCAGGATCGTCACTAATATCTGTCATTCTAAAACTACCATCAATATTATATGTACTAGATTTATCTTCAACATGCCATAATAATCCAGTAGCGTTTGCATCTCTAAATCTTCCATCTCTAGTAACATTAGTGTTAATTAAAGTGATAGAAGAATTTTGATTGAATTGTTTATCTAATACCATAATATTGTAATTGGTAAAAGGTTCAGTGACTGCTTTACGTTGACTTTTAGTTGTGATAACTTCGGTACCAATTTGAGTTTGTTCTGTTCTTTCAATTGTAGCTTCTGTTTTTTCAGTAATTGCATTAAAAAAACCAATACCTAATCCATCTTTTGTTCTTCCTGAAATTTTTATAGCATTCAACATTTGAACTTTATTTGGATTATCAACTATTTCCTCATTTATTTTTTTTCCAGCAATAAAATCATCATCATTTTGTAAGTTTTCACCTACGTTAAATTGATCAGTAGGAGAACCACCAATTCTTCTTGAATAAAACAAGCGACCTTTAGAAAACAACTCTGTTCCTTCAGTAAAAAACTGGCGTTGCTCTGTAAATTGTTGTTCAAACGGGCCTAAGTTTAATTGTACATTATCAAAACCAACTTGACTAAAATCTGGAATTAATGTAGCGTCTAATGTGAAGTTTTCTGTTAAACCATATTTAATATCCATACCAACACTCCAATCTGTATCTGTATTTCCATTTTCAGTAATTACTGTTCCAGATGCGTAAGGATATAAGTTTAATCGAGTAGGTGGAGAAATATTTTTAAAGTTTTCAATCAATCCATCATATTGAGTCCATCTTCCAATACTATTGTCTATGTGATTCCAAGTGTACTGTGAGTTTAAATTTTGGATTCTTCTATGGTAGTTTATTCCCCAAGATTGTATTTCACGATTAGCAAAACGTAAAGCTCTGTAGGGGATTTTCATTTCAACAACCCATCCATTCTCTGTAACTTTAGCGTTACTATCCCAAACAGCACTCCAATTAAAGTCTTCATTACCATTAGAAATTTTAGCATCTGCTTGAACTCCTGAACTTGTGACTATAAATTCAAAAGGATTTTGTCCATCATCATTAGGGTTTATCGTAATTAGAAAAAAATCGGTGTTACCAATATTATCTCTATTAGTGAATTCTGAAGGGATTTTATCTGGATTGGGATCAAACATTTTCGCAGCAATATAAATTGCATTATCATCGTAAATAAGTTTTACTTCTGTTTTATAATCAGATAGTTCACTCTTACCATTGTCTGGTCTAAACTCAACAAAATCTTTAGCAATAGGTATATTTTGCCAAACAGTGTCATCTAAATTCCCATCAATTTTAGGAGATGAGCTTATTCTTGTAGCTGAAAGTTTTTTTCTTTTGGTGTTTACTTGGGCATTTGTATGGATTATATTTAATACACAAATGATTAGTAATATAGTTAGTTTTTTCATTTTTAATATAGCACTTGATAATAGTTAAATAGTGTAATAGATTTATAGTGTGTTTGTTTTTCTAGAAAAAAATGATCGATTACAGTAAAGACCAGCGAAAAAATAGACCGTTACAGATTTATTTTTTTTTAACAAATTTTTAGGAGAGCTAGAATTCAAAGAAAAATTCATCTAAAAGAAAAGTGAAATGATAATTTTTTAATGTGTCAAAGCTATTTTAGTTTGAATTGAATTTGTATTTTTGTTCGACTTTTAAAATTCATAACGAATGAACTTACACGAATATCAAGGTAAAGAAATATTAAGTAGTTTCGGCGTTCGTACACAACGCGGTATCGTTGCTAGTACTCCTGAAGAAGCTGTAGAGGCAGCAAAAAAATTAACTGAAGAAACAGGAACTGGTTGGCACGTAATTAAAGCTCAAATTCACGCAGGTGGACGTGGAAAAGGTGGAGGAGTTAAATTAGCTAAGAATTTAGATGAGGTAAAGAGCATTTCTGACGATATCTTAGGAATGATGTTAATTACACCTCAAACTTCTGCTGAAGGTAAGTTAGTAAATCAAGTTTTAATTGCTGAAGATGTTTACTACCCAGGTGATAGCGAGCCAAATGAATTTTATATGTCAGTTTTATTAAACCGTGCTACAGGAAGAAACATGATTATGTATTCTACTGAAGGTGGTATGGATATTGAAGCTGTTGCAGAAGAAACTCCACATTTAATTTTTACTGAAGAGGTTGATCCAGGAACAGGATTATTACCATTCCAAGCTCGTAAAATTGCTTTCAACTTAGGTCTAAGCGGTGGAGCTTTAAAAGAAATGGTAAAATTTGTTACTGCTTTATATACAGCTTACGTTAAGTCTGATTCAGCTTTATTTGAAATCAATCCAGTATTAAAAACTTCTGATGATAAAATTTTAGCTGTAGATGCTAAAGTAACTTTAGATGAGAACGCTTTATTCCGTCACAAAGACTATGCTGCTTTAAGAGACGAGCGTGAAGAGAATCCTATCGAGGTTGAAGCTAAAGCTGCAGGATTAAATTATGTAGATTTAGATGGAAATGTTGGATGTATGGTAAACGGAGCTGGTTTAGCAATGGGAACTATGGATTTAATTAAGCAAGCAGGTGGTGATCCAGCTAACTTTTTAGATGTTGGTGGTACAGCTGATGCTAAGCGTGTTGAAACTGCTTTTGAAATCATTTTAAAAGATCAAAATGTAAAAGCAATTTTGGTAAATATTTTTGGAGGTATTGTACGTTGTGATCGTGTAGCACAAGGTGTTGTAGATGCTTACAAAAACATGGGAGATAAAATTAATGTGCCTATCATTTGTCGTTTACAAGGAACAAATGCTAAAGAAGCAAAGGAATTAATTGATAATAGTGGAATGGAAATCATTTCTGCTACTGAATTCCAAGAAGCTGCTGATAAAGTAGGTGAAGTGTTAAAAGCATAAAGATATTAGTGTGTAAACTAATTCTTAATTAAATATAGTAAACCTCATTCTTAACGGAATGGGGTTTTTTGTTGGACTTTTTTAAATATTATACATTCATTATCTAGAATGTTTTGCGAGGTTAATAATAAAATTGGATTTGAATTAAAGTGTTGTTTTTTAGGTGTTTAATTTTATGTTAAACTAAAATATTATTATTAACATTAATATTTGTTTTTGATAACTAATACCTATCTATTTGTTAATTGATAGGTAACTTTTTGTTTGGTAGACTGTTATATTTTTGTGATGGTTAAGCGCTATAACTAAGCCCCCCGATTAACAAAAGTTAAAGAGAAGAAACGTAATCAATTTAATTAAAAAAACAGAAACAAAAAAAAGTCTACCACTATGAAGTCAATCAAATCATTATTAATTGCTATAGCATTTACATTTAGTTCTATTGTTTATGCTACGAACACAAATCCTGCTGATAAGAAAATATCATCAACAATAAGTCAAGAAATTCAAAAGTTATTAAAGAATCCTAATTTTTTAGTAGAGAAGGATATGAATGTTACTGTACGTTTAACAGTAAATAAGAGAAATGAAATAGTAGTTTTGTCGGTAAATTCTACATTAAACAATTACCAAGTAGAAGAATTCATTAAAAGTAGATTAAACTATAAAAGATTATCTGAAAAGATAGATGCTAAAGTTTATACATTACCAGTTAAAATGGTTTCTAAGAAATAAGTTACACGATAACTAATTTTTAAAGCTTCATAATATATTATGAAGCTTTTTTTTTGCTATAATTTTTAATTCTTCAGCACGATTTATACTTCCCTATTTTTTAAATTCAATTTTATCTAAAAGAATACGTTTTGAATCTCCTTATGAGAATTTATTACATATAATAAATTCTGTTTTTTCATTGTAAAGATTTTATCTTTAATAATATTCTTATCTGTAATTATTTTTACCTCTTAATTAAGCATCAAAAATTTATTGTTTTCAATTAAAAAAATAGTTTCATTTTATTCAATTAAGACGAAACAAGAATTCTTTTGCGGTTTAGTATCGTTTTTAAGTGGTAAAATTCAAGTAAAAAACTGCTTTAAATCATGTTTTAATATGTTATGTGTTTGATTTGGTTAAAATGCAAACGTTGTAGTATATAGGCTTGTTTTTTATTGTAAATTTAAAGTTAATAAAAAGTAAATTTAATGTAAATTAAAATAAGGCTTAATTACATGAGATTGATAAAATAGCGAAAAGAAATTTGTGAAATCATAATTTTATAACTCAACTTTTTTACAAATTGACAAAGAAATGTTTTTTATTGTTTTTCAGGGTTTACGATCGAAAAAATTTCAACCGTTTTCGTAAGAATAGTGCCGTTTTTTGTTAAAATAGGGATAACATTGGTATTGTTTTCCTGTTGTAGTTTTACATCAGATTTGCAAGTCAAAATAGAGGATCATTATTAACACAATGTTAAATGTTTTATTAACAGAAAAATCATTAAATGACAATTAAAAAAACGATCACTATGAAATCAATTAAATTATTATTATTAGTATTTGCATTTGCATCTAGTTCGATGACATTTGCCACAAACCCAACAGAGGAAAACAAAAAGGTTAGTATAGAGGTGAGCCAACAAATCCAGAGCTTATTAAAGGATCCAGGATTTGAAGTAGAGAAGAATATGAATGTAACTGTAAAGTTTACTGTTAATGATAATAACGAGATTGTTGTATTATCAGTAAATTCTTATTCTAATGTAAAACAGATAGCAAGTTTTATTAAGGATAGATTAAACTATAAGAAATTATCTACTAAAGTTCAATCTAAAGCAATTTATATATTGCCAGTAAAGATGATCTCAGTAGTTTAGATAGTTATATATAATTTTAAGTCAGAAAAGCCTCACATAGTGAGGCTTTGTTGTTTATCTTAAGTTCTTAATTTTTTTATCCCATTCAATTTTATTTTTTATAAAATAACTTTTATTATTCTTTAATTTCTTTTGATTTCTCCAATAAGTCTCTGTGTATTTAATAAGGTAATGTCCATCAGGAAAAATTATAATACTGGAAGGATTTTTAAATGTATTCTTGAAAGTTTTTTTAATAATTTTATTAGGATCGTTAAAGTAGTTTCTAATTTCTAAATCTTGATAAGGAAATCCTTTATTGATATCGTATATACTAAAAAAAACTACTTTCTTATTTTTCTTGGATTTTTTTCGGTTACCTCCAATTTCTTCTAAATAGTTTTTATACCCTATTACTCTCTTAACTTTGAAAGCTTTTCTCTCGAATTCTTTTAGTTTTTTCTTTTTTGAATTATAAGGTAAATAGCCTATTTTATTATTTAAAGAATCGAGATAAATATATGCCGATTGTTCTGGCATATCATTTTTATTAGGAATTGTATCCTTGTAATTGATAGACCAAGTTTTAGTACTGTCAATTTTATTTCTAAGTGCAAATAATTTCTTTATTTGTTGGTGTTTTTTCTTGTCGAGTTTGCCAAATATTTCATTAAGAAAAAGTTTTTTTAAAATGACTGTATCGTTTTCTAGTTTAACATAACTAAAAAGATCACTATTAATTCTATTCGTAAATTTTTCTTCAGATATTTCATTAAGCTCATGATCTAATAAATACACTTTTTTATCAGTAGAATATGTTTGGCCTTTTGATGCAATACTTACAAAAAGAAAGAAAATGATTGTTATTTTATATGTTATTATTGTAATTGTTTTACTTTTTGTTTCCATTGTTTTCTTTTTCTATTGAAAAAACTTTTCTTCAATAATTTTTTAGTGATATTTTTTCTTCCGCTAAAAGATATATAATTTCTATTTCCAAAGAAAGAAAGGTAAAATTGTCCATCAGGATGAATAACTATAACTTCATAATTTCTTACAGCTTCTCTAAAAGATTTTTTTAAAATTAAATTATCATCTTTAAAATAACTAAGATTATATAGCACATTTTTAGGAAAACCATGATTCTTATTGTAAAAGTGAATTAATTCTGACGTTTTTTCTTTTCCAAAAGAACTGATCTCTTTTTCTATGTGGTGAACATAATCGTTATAACTACTCAAATGAGCATGATAAGCAGCTTTACTGTAATCTTTTTTAGGAGTTTTAGAGTCAGAACCATAAGGAACAAAGCCAATGACTTCTTTTTGTTTGTTATAGTAAGCTATACCCGATTGAGCCGGCATTTTTTCTTTATTAGGAATTGAATCGACATAATGAATAAACCAAGCTTTAGTAGTGTCTATTTTATAGCGTAAACTATATAATTTTTTAAGCTGATGATGTCTTCTTTTATCTAATTTACCAAAAACTTCCTTATACATTAATTTTCGTATAAATGAAGAATCGTTTTCGTAATTTACAGTTTTAAACAATTCTGAGTCTTCGTTTTGTTTGAAGTTTAAAAATGATATTTCTTTAAAGTCAGCATTATAATAGCGATATTTTTTTTGGTGAGTTGTTCTTTGTGCATTTATAGAAATAAATGCAAATAAAGAAACAATAATAATTTGTTTCATTTTGATTTTATCAGTTTAAATTTTGTTAAGAGTTACTTTAATTGGAAAATGTTACCCAATTGATTATTCAAACAATTTTAGAAATATGAAATACGAAAATAGTTAAGTTAAATGTTCTTTTAAAACTTTTATTTCATCACGTAACTTTGCAGCTTCAATAAAGTCAAGTGCTTTTGCAGCAGTTTCCATTTGTTTACGTTTTTCTCTAATTCTTTTTTCTAATTCTGGTTTTGGTAGGTATTCTAAATCTTGTTCTGCGGCTTTTTGTGTAGCCGATTCATATTGATAAGAAGTGGTTGTGCTTTTAGATAAAGTATTGTCTATCTTTTTGTTAATTTGTTTAGGAGTAATACCAAATTTAGTATTGTAGTTTACCTGTTTTTCTCTTCTCCTGTTAGTCTCATCAATAGTTTGTTGCATGCTATTAGTAATTTTATCAGCATACATAATTGCTTTACCATTTACATTACGTGCAGCTCTACCAACAGTTTGTGTTAAAGATCTGTGCGAGCGTAAAAAGCCTTCTTTATCAGCATCTAAAATGGCAACTAAAGAAACTTCAGGTAAATCTAAACCTTCTCTTAGTAAGTTTACTCCAATTAAAACATCAAATAAACCTTTACGTAAATCTTGCATAATTTCAACACGTTCAAGAGTATCTACATCAGAATGAATGTAACGACAACGTATTTGAATTCTAGTTAAATATTTAGCCAGCTCTTCAGCCATTCTTTTCGTAAGAGTAGTTACTAAAGTTCGTTCATCTTTCTCAACACGAATTTGAATTTCTTCAATTAAATCATCAATCTGATTTAAACTCGGGCGAACTTCAATTTCTGGATCTAATAAACCAGTTGGACGAATAACTTGTTCTACAAATAAACCTTCTGTTTTCTGTAACTCATAATCTGCAGGAGTAGCAGAAACATAAATGACTTGATTTTGTAACGCTTCAAACTCTTCAAATTTTAGAGGGCGGTTATCCATTGCTGCAGGAAGTCTAAATCCGTATTCTACCAAGTTCTCTTTACGACTTCTATCTCCACCATACATAGCATGAACTTGCGGAACTGTTACGTGACTCTCATCAATAACCATTATATAATCATCTGGAAAATAATCTAGCAAACAGAACGGACGTGTTCCAGCTTCTCTACCATCTAAATATCTTGAGTAGTTCTCAATTCCAGAACAGTATCCAAGTTCACGAATCATTTCTAAATCGAATTCTGTTCGTTCCTTTAAACGTTTAGATTCTAAATGTTTTCCTATTTCAGAGAAGTAATCGCATTGTTTTACTAAATCATCTTGAATTTGATGAATAGCGTTTTGTAAAACATCTGGAGATGTTACAAATAAGTTTGCTGGATATATATTTAAATGTTCAAATTCTTCTACAATTTGATTATTTTCAATATCAAAAGCTTCTATTTCTTCAATTTCATCACCAAAGAAATGAACACGATATCCGTTGTCTCCGTAAGAAGGGTAAATTGTAACCACATCTCCCTTTACTTTAAATGTCCCGCTTTTAATTTCTACTTCAGAACGCGCATATAAACTAGTAACTAATTGATGTAAGAATTTTGTTCTTGAAATTTGTTGTCCGACTTCAATCTCAATCACATTCTTTTTAAATTCAATTGGATTTCCAATACCATACAAACAAGAAACTGAAGCGATTACAATGACATCTCTTCTACCAGATAAAAGAGAAGAGGAAGTGCTAATTCTTAAACGTTCAATTTCATCGTTTATGGAAAGATCTTTTTCTATATAAGTTCCAGTAACAGGAATATACGCTTCTGGTTGGTAATAGTCATAATACGAAACAAAATACTCAACAGCATTATTCGGAAAGAATTGTTTAAATTCTGAATATAATTGTGCTGCTAAAGTTTTATTATGAGCTAAAACTAAGGTCGGACGATTTACTGTTGCAATAACATTAGCAACACTAAATGTTTTTCCTGATCCTGTTACACCTAATAAAGTTTGATATTTTTCGTCTGCGTTAATTCCATCAGCTAATTGTTTTATAGCTTGTGGTTGATCTCCAGTTGGTTGAAATTCTGAAACTAGTTTGAAATCCATACAACAAAAATAAGCATAGTTTGGGGGAAAATCTATGCTTATTCATGTTGATTCTATTATTTTCTTAGTAACGAAAAATGTCCTCTTCTGGTAAAAGTTTTTCCGTTTCTATCTGTAAGTTCTATGTTGAACCAATAATCGTTAGAAGGTAAATTTCTTCCATTGTATAAACCGTTCCAACCTTCTCCGTCAATTTGTAATGAAGTGATTAGTTTTCCGAATCGATCAAAAATATTGATGCTACTTTTGGGGTAGAAGAAAGAACTGATTCCTTTTACATTCCATAGATCGTTTATTCCATCATTGTTTGGAGTAAAAAAGTCTGGAAATTCTAAAACAGAAACATCTAATTGAGCTATACCACAATTATTTTTATCTCGAATTAGGAGAGTGTAAACACCTCCTTGTAAGTTTTCAAATCTAGGTGAATCTTGAAAATCAACAACAATTTGATTGTTTTCATCTTGTAAAGCAAATTCATATTCACCAATACCTAAGTTAGTTCCAGAGTTATTAATAGAAATTGTATTGTTTTCAGAATCATCAACAATAGTAACATCATTTTGATTTACAGAAGCTATAATAGATTCATTAATAATAATGGTTTTAGATCTTCTGCATAAAGTTGTTGTGTTAATTGCAGTAACTTTATACGCTCCTCCTTGTGTTAAACTAAGTGTTTGATTATTACCTATTATGGTTGGATCACCATTTCTAGTCCATTCGTAATTGTAATTTCCATCAGGATTTTCAGCTTCAATACTCGAAAGATTGTTCAAACATAAAATTTGAGGAGATGTCACATCAAAATTCGGAAGCGGTAGTGTTCTAATAAAGAGTTTACTTAATCCTGTACAGTTATTATTGTTTTTATTGACAATTTTAATGAAAATGGTTTGCTGTGTATTTGCAGGAATATTAGTGTTTCTATAATTACTAATATCAGCGATTTGATTTGTTACTGCATCTCTATCAGTTTCAGTTTCAAAAAATAAAACATTTAGATCATTTCTAATTGCAGGAGCAAAAAGGTTTTTAACTTCAGTTTCAGCAGCAGACATATCAAAAGCAGTAATACCATCAGTGTCGTCATTATTTAAAGTGTTATTTCCGTCTGCATCCAGAAAATCATCACATGAAGTAAATTCTCTATCATAAAGAATATCTGCAGCAAAGTTGATAGAAATATCAAGTTGAGAAATTCTATAACAATTTTTATCAGATATAGTTCTTACCCAAACCGTATCTCCATTGTTAGCAGAAAAATTAACAGGGTCAGAGATTTCAGCAGAATCAGCAATAGCATCAGCTTGAGAAGGATAATATTTAAAAGTTTCGTTAGTGTGATTGTTAGAAATATTTATTTGTGCTTGAGTTAAATTAATAGTTGCAGCAAGGTCACCGTCATTTTCACATTGTTCAATCAGCACATTAGGATTTACTATAACAGGTAGAGGATTAACAACAAGTTTAAAAGGAAGAAAACTTGTTCCAGGTTCCGAAACAGTAAAACAATTCGTATTAGCTCTGTTTTCTACTCTAACGTAAATAGTTTGTTCATTAGTTATGGTATTTCTGTAAGCTGAGTTTTTATTAATACTGTCAGTAGAGTTGTCAGTTTGAGCTCCAGTAAGAGTAGTATGATAACTTACATTATATTGTGTTGAAGAAAGACTTCCAAGAATTTCATTGTCTTTAGAAGAAAGTATAAAATTATTGAAAAACCCATCAGTATCACCACCATTTACAATATCATCACAAGTTTCATAATCTGCAGGTTGAGTTGGAGTAGGTAAAGAATTTACATTTAATTCAAAAGAAGTTGTGTCAAAACAAGCGTCTGGATTTCCGTTATTGTGTATGCGAACAAAAATTGTTTGATTACTATTTGGAGTAGGGTTTGTGTAAGGATTAGGTAATGCGTTAGCTGTATTGTTAGCGTCAGCATCAGCTTGACTTAAAAAATAAATCACTTCAAATTGACTAGCAGATTGAGTTCCTAAAATTTGAGGAGTAATATCATTTTGTAAATCAAAACTATTAAAACCATCACTATCTATGTCACAAAAGTTTACGTTGGTGGCGGGATTAGCAATAGGTACGGGCAAATATGTAATTTCAACTTCATCTTCGGCAGTACCACCTACATCATCAGTAATAATAACTTTGTAAATTCCAGATCTGTTGTCGTTAATTGTTAAAGTAGCGTTAGTTTCTCCTGGAATTGTAGTGAATCCAGATCCAGTATCAATTTGCCATTCAAAAGCAGTGGCAATACCTCTAGTTGGAGTTCCGTCTAATGTGATTGGAGTTCCGTCACAAACAGTTTGATCAGGTCCTAATTCTCCTGTAACAATAGAACAATCTGTTGCTCCAGCTCCGGTCATACCAAAATTACTTTGTTCTAATTTTATTTTACCAGATGAGCCATCAAAATTTGTAATAAGTAATATGTAAAATTGACCAGCTTGTGCATTATTTATGGTGAAACTTTCTATTGGAGATGGATCAAAACTACAGTCTACTATGTTAGTGTTGTCTAAGTTACCAGTGTAATAATTTGGAGAACCAGTATTACTTGGACAAGCAGTTGGTGTGCCAGAAGCGTCTGTACATGTTTGTGCTAAATTTGCGCAATTACTATCTGGAGTAGCAAAAGGTCCCCAAGCTATAAAATCAACGTCAATTGTTCTTCCAGTTGGGTTACCCGAAGCATCAAAATCTGCAGCTTGAATAATCTGAAAATTTAAATCTCCTGTTTGTTCTACTCTAATAAAAAACCAAGCAGGATTTGGAGTTTCAGATAAACAACCAAAAGTTCCACTATTAGGAACTCCTGTAACATTAGAGAAAATTTTAACTCCGCTACTATCAGAACACATAGGTTCTGAGGCATCACATGAAGAAGCTCCGTCTTGGGCATAAGACCCAAATAAAGTAGAAAATAGAAAACAGATGTAAAGTAATTTTCTTACCATAGTTTCATAAAAGTGGGATTATTCAATTGAAAGTTAGTTTATAACTCTCTAAATATAACATTTAAAGTTATTGAATTCCTACCTTTTTTAGAAACTATATTTATTTTCTTAGTAACGAAAAATGTCCTCTTCTGGTAAAAGTTTTTCCGTTTCTATCAGTAAGTTCTATATTGAACCAATAATCGTTAGAAGGTAAATTTCTACCATTGTATAAGCCGTTCCAACCTTCTCCGTCAATTTGTAATGAAGTAATTAGTTTTCCGAATCGATCAAAAATATTGATGCTACTTTTTGGGTAGAAGAAAGAACTGATTCCTTTTACATTCCATAAATCGTTTATTCCATCATTGTTTGGAGTAAAAAAGTCTGGAAATTCTAAAACAGAAACATCTAATTGAGCTATACCACAATTATTTTTATCTCGAATTAGGAGAGTGTAAACACCTCCTTGTAAGTTTTCAAATCTAGGTGAATCTTGAAAATCAACAACAATTTGATTGTTTTCATCTTGTAAAGCAAATTCATATTCACCAATACCTAAGTTAGTTCCAGAGTTATTAATAGAAATTGTATTGTTTTCAGAATCATCAACAATAGTAACATCATTTTGATTTACAGAAGCTATAATAGATTCATTAATAATAATGGTTTTAGATCTTCTGCATAAAGTTGTTGTGTTAATTGCAGTAACTTCATACGCTCCTCCTTGGGTTAAATTAAGTGTTTGATTATTACCTATTATGGTTGGGTCACCATTTCTAGTCCATTCGTAATTATAATTTCCATCAGGATTTTCAGCTTCAATACTCGAAAGGTTATTCAAACATAAAATTTGAGGAGATGTCACATCAAAATTAGGAAGTGGTAGCGTTCTAATAAAGAGTTTACTTAATCCTGTACAGTTATTATTGTTTTTATTGACAATTTTAATGAAAATGGTTTGCTGTGTATTTGCAGGAATATTAGTGTTTCTATAATTACTAATATCAGCGATTTGATTTGTTACTGCATCTCTATCAGTTTCAGTTTCAAAAAATAAAATATTTAGATCGTTTCTAATTGCAGGAGCAAAAAGGTTTTTAACTTCAGTTTCAGCAGCAGACATATCAAAAGCAGTAATACCATCAGTGTCGTCATTATTTAAAGTGTTATTTCCGTCTGCATCCAGAAAATCATCACATGAAGTAAATTCTCTATCATAAAGAATATCTGCAGCAAAGTTGATAGAAATATCAAGTTGAGAAATTCTATAACAATTTTTATCAGATATAGTTCTTACCCAAACTGTATCACCATTGTTAGCAGAAAAATTAACAGGGTCAGAGATTTCAGCAGAATCAGCAATAGCATCAGCTTGAGAAGGATAATATTTAAAAGTTTCGTTAGTGTGATTGTTAGAAATATTTATTTGTGCTTGAGTTAAATTAATAGTTGCGGCAAGGTCACCGTCATTTTCACATTGTTCAATCAGCACATTAGGATTTACTATAACAGGTAGAGGATTAACAACAAGTTTAAAAGGAAGAAAACTTGTTCCAGGTTCCGAAACAGTAAAACAATTCGTATTAGCTCTGTTTTCTACTCTAACGTAAATAGTTTGTTCATTAGTTATGGTATTTCTGTAAGCTGAGTTTTTATTAATACTGTCAGTAGAGTTGTCAGTTTGAGCTCCAGTAAGAGTAGTATGATAACTTACATTATATTGTGTTGAAGAAAGACTTCCAAGAATTTCATTGTCTTTAGAAGAAAGTATAAAATTATTGAAAAACCCATCAGTATCACCACCATTTACAATATCATCACAAGCTTCATAATCTGCAGGTTGAGTTGGAGTAGGTAAGGATGTAACGGAAAGTTTGAACTGAGTAATGTCAAAACAAGCATTTACAGCATCTTTATTATGAACTCTAACATAGATGTCTTCTGAACTAAAAGCAGTTCTATTGGTGTATGGAGAAGTAATTGCACTGGCAGTGTTATTATTCTCTGCATCAATTCTATCTAAATAATAGAAAACTTCAAATTGAGTGTTACTTAAAGTTCCTAAAGCAATAGGAGAAATGTCGGTATCGAAATCAAAAGAATTAAACCCATCTCCATCGATGTCACAAAAATTAATGTCTGCAATTGGACTAGCTGTTGCAGGAGCAAAAGCTTCAATAGTGAATGTTCCTTCAAGTTTTGTTACTTCTCCACAATCGTTAGTTAGGTTAACAGTTAAGGTATATATACCATTATTGTTTGTGTCAATATTATTCAATGATAATTTAGGTTGATTAGAAATCGTACTTACAGTAGTTCCATTATCAAATGTCCATTCATAAGTTATTCCTGTACCGGTTACACTTCCAGAATCTATTTCTATAGAATCACCAATACAATATTGGCGATCTTGATTATTGATTACATCACCAGATGTTAAATCAATAATTTCAATAGGTAATAAAAGAGAAGAAATGAAAGGAGGAAATCCTTGAGTAGATAATTTTCCGCCTAAATCTATAGCGTCTTTTGTAAAAATAATATCTCTAGCGTTTGCTGTAGGGTTTTCAATAACATCTAAATTAGGGTCGTCACCTCTAGGATCATCAAAAGCTAATGGAATAGTTACATATATTCTACTGTCAGGTCCAAGTTGTAAACCACCTCTAAAACCGATCTCTTGATGAATTAAACTTTTAGAAACAGGAATGTTTGTGCTGTTTAAGTCAAACTGAAATAATCTATAAGTTGTTGGAGGATCGTTTAAATCTAATCTAAAACCAGCAACTGTTGAAATATATAGTTTTCTCGAGTCTACAGAAAATTCAACTCCATAAGAATCACCGTCTGTTCGAGCTGTTAAAACAACTTCAGAACTAGGGTCAATAGTACCATTTGTAGCATTAAAATTATATAAATTAGCTGTTCCTAATTGGTTTGCAATAGCAAGTTTAGTTCCGTCAGGAGATAATTTTAAACACCCTCTTCTTGTAATATTTCTACGAACAGTAGAGAGTATTGGGGTTGTATTTACACCTGTATCATCAACCTTAAAAGCATAAAAAGTATTATTAACAGCAGAAACAACCCAAAAAGTATCACATTCAGTTCCTCTAACTGCAGCAACTTTTTCGGACCAAACATCTGCTAACCCTCCAGATAAAGCTACCGGTCCACTAATTACTTCACCAAGACCACCATTTTTAGAAATATCTATCGTGTAAAGGTTTAAACCATTTCCAGGAGAAGAAGGTCCGCTAGGTCCATCATCAACTGTAAATAAATAATAAATAGTTGAAGATTTTGGTTTTGGTATGATCATACCAGATTGACTACTAGAAGGGTTTCCAAGTAAGTCAACAGCTAATCGACCATCAGAATATTTCATGATATTATGATTTTTATCCCAAACAGTAATTCCGTCAGAATAAAAAAGTAAATTTCCATTAGTGTCAGAAAATGTAGAACACCCCTCAAGTGTATTTACTTGTCCGTCTGTTAAAGCAGTAGGAGGAGAGGTGTTAAAATCTATACCAGCATTTCTTCCAAAGTACCATATGTTGGCTTCTTTTTGAGCGAATAAATGAATACTTGAGATGATTGTTAATAATAGTAAAGCTTTTTTCATTTTTGAACGTCCCGATTTAAGAAGATCAAAAATAAGGAAAACTCCCTATAAATCACGCTTTTTTAACAAGGCGTAAGAAAGATATATAAATACAGCTGTCCATATCAAAACAATAATAATATCTGTGTAATGTACTGAATGATCAACTGCTATATCTTCACCTATTTGACGTGCTACTGATTTTACAGCACTTAGTCTTGTAATAGGCTCTCGTATTAAGTTAGACATTGCTTCTAACGGGAAAAATTGCATAATATCATTAGCGTGAGCAAAAGCTTGTTGTTTCATATCCCTGAAACTCCATAATAAATACCCCTTAAATAAACTCTCAGCAACCAGCCAAACAATCATTCCAGCTACAGCAAAAGCAGATCGTTTAATTAAAATACCTAAGAATAATCCAAAAGAAAAGAATCCTACTAATTTTACGAAGAAAGCTAATAAATACTCTAAATCAGAAAGAATAATGCTGATCTCGTTAAAATCAGAATAAATTAAACCTAAAACTAATGAAACTATAAAAACGAATACAGTAGAAATTAAAGCAAAAGCAATTACAGTGTAAAATTTTGATAATATAAATTCTTTTTTACTTAATCCATCTATAAGGTTTTGTTTTAGTGTTTTGTAGCTATATTCATTAGCCATCATAGAAACTATAACCAATAATAAGAAAAACTTTAAAATAGCAGCGACATAAGTGTTGAAATGCCATATGTAAGGGAAGTTAAAAATTCCTTGATCTGCTAAATGAAATTTTACTGGACCAATATCAAACTTGATCGCGGCTATTAATGCTATGGATGTTAATAATCCGAAATATATTAAGGATAAAACTTTACTTGCACGATTGTGCATCAGTTTGTGAAATTCTATTTGTAAAAGACGTAACATAGTGATTTTTTTAGTAATTAGTAAGGTTAAGGAATTGTTCTTCTAAGCTTGGTTTGCGTTTTACTAAGTGAGAAACAACTATTCCCTTGTCAAACAAATATCGGTTAATGTCGGTAGCTGAAGTTTCATTTTCTAATCGAGCGATTATTAAATTATCTTCAATATTAACAGTAGCGATATCATAATAATTCTTTAGAGCATTAACTAAAGCTTCTTGATCACCATCGGTTTTAACTTCTATAATTCCATTAGAAGCAACCATGTTTTCTACACGTCCACTATATAGTTTTTCTCCTTTTCTAATGACAACTACATGAGAACAAACTTTTTCTACTTCGTCTAATAAATGCGAAGCGAGTAATATTGTAGTTCCGTTTTTAGCAATTTTTTTTATGATTTGTCTAATCTCATGAATACCTTGAGGATCTAGCCCGTTTGTAGGTTCATCTAAAATTAAAATTTCAGGATCATTCAGTAATGCAGAAGCAATAGCAAGTCGTTGTTTCATTCCTAAAGAATAGGTCTTGAATTTACTGTGTCTGCGTTCAAACAAGTTAACAACTTTTAATTTGTCATTTACATTTTCTTTAGAAACTCCTTTAATTTTACAAATAAGTTCTAAGTTTTGAACTGCTGTCATGTAAGGATAAAAGTTTGGGCGTTCAATTATAGCTCCTACTTTTTTTAATGCTTCGTGAGTAGACATGGCTCCATTGAACCAAGTAAATTCACCTGAAGTTTTATTGACAACATTTAATATGATTCCTAAAGTAGTTGATTTACCACTACCATTTGGTCCTAATATTCCGTATACATTTCCTTTTTCTATATCAAAAGAAAGGTTTTTCACTGCATGAACTCGTCCAAATTTCTTGTCGAGATTCTTAATAGATAAAATAGTATCCAATCGCAAAAAGTTTAGTTAATTTCTTATATGACGAACAAGATACCAAAATGTTACTATTAACAATGCTAGCTTAACGAAAAAATAAAATCACTTGTTAAGTTAAAGGTTTGATATTTAGCAGCTAGTATTTGTCGAAGTCAATATCATCTATATTGTCAAAATCATTAAATGAGTCGTTAAATTCAGAATCAAAATCGTCAACGATTTTGTCAGATTCAAAAACTTTATTTGGAGCTTCTTTAGGAACATCTCCAACGCTTAAAATAATTTTAGTTTCAGGAATTTTTTCTTCTGTTTTTTCAATTACTTCAACATAGAATGTCCACATTTCAAGAAAATCATAGACATAAATTAATTTATCATTTTGGTGAGGTAAAATTTCATTTAAAATACAAGTGGTCATAGATAAGCCTACACCTGTTTCTGACATATTGAATAGAGGTATCTCTTCTCCTTGATTCCAACCATTATCACTAGTGTAAAAAGAAGCCATTTCGTTCCCATCGAAACCAAAAGCATTTGCTATTTGTATGTGTAGCTTTTCTAATGTTTGATGTTCATCTACAACTAATGTTCTAATCACATCTTCTTCTACGTCTAATATTACCCGAACTTTGTACATTATTCAATTTTTAATCACTACAAAAATACGTATTTTTATCCTCCATAATTTTATATTGATATTTTTATCAAAAATGAATTTAGAAGAAACGTTACAAAGACTTAATTCTTACAATAAAAACACGCTAATGGAAACTCTAAGTATAGAGTTTACAGCTGTTGGAGAAAAGTCGATTACAGCAAAAATGCCAGTGAATTCTACTGTTCATCAGCCTTTTGGTATTTTACATGGAGGAGCCTCTGCGGCTTTGGCGGAAACAGTAGGAAGTGTTGCTTCTTTGTTTTTTTTAAAAGAAAAAGATAAAGTTGTAAAAGGTATTGAATTGAGTATAAACCATCTTAAAAGCAAAAAAGAAGGTGTGGTTTATGCAACAGCTTCACCTATCCATAAGGGAAAAACAACACATTTGTGGGAAGTTAAAATTACTGATGAAGAAGATAATCTTATTTCTATATGTAAACTCACAAATATTATTTTAGATAAAAAGTAATAAAATAATGCTTAAGAAAGTGCTTAAAATTATTGGTATAATTATTCTTTTAATTTTTATAGGATTGTATTTTGCTTTTAGAACTTTTACAGCTCCTAAATCCGATGCTAAAATTCTTGAAGCTTATCAAAACAGTCG
This sequence comes from uncultured Tenacibaculum sp., assembly GCF_947502995.1. Taxonomy (GTDB): domain Bacteria; phylum Bacteroidota; class Bacteroidia; order Flavobacteriales; family Flavobacteriaceae; genus Polaribacter. The sequence continues at coordinate 156,902 of NZ_CANNBW010000006.1, forward strand.
TTTAAAGCCTGTTTTAACAAATGAAACATATAACGGTTTTAACTATAGAAAGCTTTCTTTAGTAGTAAATGATTCTTTGCCAACAATGGTTTTTGTTCATGGCACGATTGGTTCTATCAATGATTTTTCAAAATATATATCAAATAGTGATTTACAAGCAAAATGTAACATGGTTGCTTATGATAGGATAGGATATAATTACAATGATAAAAACCACGTACAAGAAAGCATTAATTTTGAAAGAAATATGCTAAAAGATGTAATAAAAGATTTGCCTTTTAACAAAACTATTTTAGTCGGGTATTCATATGGAGGTCCAATTGCTTTAGCAGTTAAGAAAAAAGTTAAAGAAATTATTTTGTTAGCTCCTGCGGTTCATAGTAGTGTAGAACCTATGCCTTGGATGGTTAATTTTTATAAATGGAAATTAACACGTTGGTTGGTGCCAAGAATTTGGAAAGAAGCATCTAAAGAGAAACTTTCTCATAAGAAAGATTTAAAGCTTTTTGAAAGTGATTGGGAAAATACACCTAATAAAATAATTAGTATTCACGGTTCAGGAGATTGGATTGTGCCTTATGAAAATTCAAAGTTATTGGAAGATCAATTTCCAGAAGACCAATTTCAACTAATAACTATAGATAAAGCTAACCATGGATTAGTTTGGTCTAATTTTGATGCGATTAAAAGTCAATTTTTAAAGATTTTAAATTGAAAATATTTAAAGAAATAGAATCGTCTTTGAAAGATGATTTACCTTTTGCGGTTTACAGAAAGCCAAATTCTAAAGAAGTAAAAAGTTTTTTTCAAAATAATGCTACTTTGTTTTTGTCGAATGATTTTAATGAAGAGGGTTTTGTTTTTGCTCCTTTTGATAATTCTAAACAGTCTATTTTAATTCCTTTACGACAATCCAAAATCCTTAAAGAAAAAGTTGATGTTTCAGAAGTAGAAACAAAGATTTTAGATAATCATGATTCTCTTATTAGTAATAAGGACGGACATATTGAATTGGTGAAAAATGGTATTGAAGCAATTAAGGATAATCATTTTAAAAAAGTTGTTTTATCTAGAAGAGAATTGGTCGAAATAAATAATTTTGATGTTGTTACTGTCTATGAACGATTATTGGCTAATTACCCAACAGCTTTTTGTTATGTATGGTTTCATCCAGAAGTTGGATTATGGATGGGAGCAACTCCAGAAACTTTATTAGATGTTAAAGAAAATGAGTTTTCTACAATGTCTTTAGCCGGCACACAAGTTTATAATGCTGAAAAAGGAATTTCCTGGGGCGAAAAAGAGCTAGATGAACAACAATTAGTAACGGATTATATAGCAAAAAAATTAGAAGAAGTAAGTGTTAATTTGAATGTTGAGCAGTTAGAGACTTTTAAAATTGGAAACCTACTTCATTTAAGAACTAAAATTTCAGGTAAAGCTAAAGATGACATAGCTAATGTAATTAAAGTTTTACATCCAACTCCAGCGGTTTGTGGTTTTCCAATGCAAGAATCAAAGACATTCATATTGGAGAACGAAAATTATGACCGAAGTTTTTATACAGGTTTTCTAGGTGAATTAAATATTCCTAAGAAGAATGATGAAAAATCCTCAAGCTTATATGTGAATTTAAGATGTATGCAAATTAAAGAGGATAAAGCAATTCTTTATATTGGAGGTGGAATAACAAAAGATAGTAATCCAGAAAAAGAGTGGGAGGAAACTAAGGTGAAATCTTTAGCAATGAAAAAAGTACTACTGTAAAATAAAAACCACCAATGTAACTTAAAAAGTTAATTAGTGGTTTTACATTGTGTAAATTGAATTTGAACTAAATCGTTTATATATCGTCAAATGAAACGTCTGTAAAACTTTCTGTTGTTTGTTCTACAAAACTTTCAGTATTCTTTTTAAAATCCTTTTGATGTCTTTCGCTAATTACTTCGCTACCTTTTTGAGTAACAATGTAATCTGTAGCTTTGTTTAACATCTCTTTAAAATCATTAAAATCTTCTTTGTAAAGATAAATTTTATGCTTTTGGTAATGAAAAGATCCATCATCATGTGTGAATTTCTTGCTTTCAGTTACCGTTAAATAATAATCGTCAGCTTTAGTTGCTCTTACGTCAAAAAAGTACGTTCTTCTTCCTGCTCTTAATACCTGTGAAAAGATCTCTTCTTGTTCAACTCTCTCGCCCATAATTCAAATCTTAAAATACTAGTTAATTGTTTTTTTCACTAACAAATCTAACAAAATATTTCACTTAAGCATACAAAACGCTAAATTTCTTTTTCTAAAAGTTGCTGCTCATAAAGTGAATTATATACGCCTTTTTGGTTTATTAATTGATTATGAGTTCCTTGTTCTATGATTTTTCCTTCGTCTAAAACAATGATTTTATCCGCGTTTTTAGCAGATGAAACTCTGTGACTAATAATAAAAGTAGTTTTGTCTTTAGAGATTCGCTGTAAATTATTAAGGATTTTTTCCTCAGTTTCAGTGTCTACAGCTGATAAACAATCATCAAAAATTAAAATTTTAGGATCTTTAATAATTGCTCTAGCAATAGATGTACGTTGTTTTTGTCCTCCTGAAAGTGTAACTCCTCTTTCTCCTAAAATAGTTTGATATCCATTTGTGAAACCAGAAATATTATCATGAATTACAGCGTTTTTGGCTGCTTCTATAATTTCATCCTGAGTTGCATCATTTTTACCGAATTTGATGTTGTTTTCTATAGTGTCAGAAAAAAGGAAAGGATCTTGAGGAACAAAACCTATCTGATCTCGAATATCGTTTAAGTTTAAGTCTTTTATAGGTTGATCATCTATAAATATTGTTCCTTCGGTAGTATCATACATTCTCGAGACTAAATTAGCAATTGAAGATTTACCACTTCCAGTTTTACCCATAATAGCTATGGTTTCCCCTTTATTAACATTAAAGTTGATTTTATTTAAAGCGGTAATATTCGTGTCGTCATAAGTTAAAGAAACGTCTTTAAATTCTATTTTTCCATGAACATTTGTCTCTGAATTATTAAAGTTTCTAATTTCAGGAACTTGTTGTAAAAACTCATTAATTCTTTGTTGTGAAGCTTCAGCTTGTTGTACAATTGATGTAACCCAACCTACAACTGCAACTGGCCAAGTTAAAATATTCACGTATAGTATAAATTCAGCTATAACACCAATTTGTATTTCTCCTGCGATATATTGTTTACCTCCAATGTATAACACTAAAATATTACTAATACCAATTAGTAAAATCATTAAAGGAAAAAATAAGGCTTGTATTTTAGAAAGTTCAATATTTTTTTCTTTCGCTTTATCGGCTAATTCATCAAAATTATTTAACACTGATTTTTCAATAACATAAGACTTGACAACGTTAATTCCTGAGAAAAATTCTTGATTAAATGTGGTTAATTTCGATAGGTATTCTTGTACAACAGTTGTTTTTTTGTTGATTTGTTTACTCAATATAAAAATAGAAACAGATAAAACAGGAAAAGGAATTAATGTGTATAATGTAAGTTCAACATCTGTTTTTAGCATTTTAGAAAAACCAATTGTAAATAGAACAATCATATTCAAAGAATACATAATAGCAGGTCCGAAATACATTCTAACTTTAGAAACGTCTTCAGAAATACGATTCATTAAATCTCCAGTTCTATTTTTCTTGTAAAAATTAACAGAAAGCTTTTGGTATTGTTCGTAAATCTCATTTTTAAGATCAAATTCGATTAAGCGAGACATTACAATTAAAGTTTGTCGCATTAAAAAAGTGAAAAAACCAGCCAGTAAAGTAATTCCAATAATTATTAAAATGTTTACTAAAAGTTGTTGTTTTACATTACTCAGATCTGTAGTTTTTCCATTCAAATAATCTTCAACAATATTTAGTGAGTTTTTGATTATCTCAGGAATTTTTAGAGCTAACAGCTTCGATAATACTGTGATAAGAATTCCAATTAACAATCTCCACTTATATTTTATAAAATATTTATTTAAGTATTGTAAGGCTTTCAATTTTAATAATGAATTTTTTTGTTTGTTTTTTTACGATTTTGCTAGCAGAAAACGTTTTCTTGTTAATAAATTCTCAAATTAAGGGTCTTTTTTTGGTTTGTAATTACGAAATCTGTATTTTAGCAGTCCTAATATTAAGGAATAGTTAAATTCTTTTTAAGTAAAACGTAATATACTATGATGTCTGAAATTATTGATACTAAAGACCTTAAAAATGATCCTGTTTTCGGACAGTTATCTTTTGACGGTCACGAACAGGTTGTTTTTTGCAACGACGAAGATACAGGTTTAAAAGCAATTATTGGTATACACAATACAACTTTAGGTCCGGCACTTGGAGGTACAAGAATGTGGCAATATAAAACAGAATGGGAAGCTTTAAACGATGTGTTACGTTTATCAAGAGGTATGACTTACAAGTCTGCTATCACTGGTTTAAATTTAGGTGGTGGTAAGGCTGTCATTATCGGAGATGCTAAAACTCAAAAGAACGATGCGTTAATGCGTAAATTCGGTGAGTTTGTTAACTCTTTAAGCGGAAGATATATTACTGCTGAAGATGTAGGTATGGAAACAAGAGATATGGATGTTATTCGTGAAGTAACTCCACACGTAACTGGTGTTTCTGAAGCTATTGGAGGATCAGGAAATCCTTCTCCTGTAACAGCTTATGGTGTTTATATGGGAATGAAAGCTGCTGCTAAATACAAGTTTGGAACAGATAATTTAGAAGGAAAGAAAGTTTTAGTTCAAGGAGTTGGTCATGTAGGTGAAACTTTAGTTAAGCATATTACTGATGAGGGAGCTCAGGTAATTTTAAATGATATCAACGAAGCTAGATTAGAAGAGCTAAGTAAAAAATATAACGCAAATGTTGTTTTAGGAAATGATATTTATGGTTTAGATTTAGATATTTATGCACCATGTGCTTTAGGAGCAACTGTAAATGACGATAGTATTGCTCAATTAAATGCTAAGGTTATTGCTGGAGCAGCTAATAATCAGTTAGCGAATGAATTAAAACATGGTAAGATGTTACAAGAAAAAGGGATTGCTTATGCTCCTGATTTCTTAATCAACGCTGGAGGAATTATCAATGTTTATGCTGAAGTAGCTGGATATGGTAAAGAAGAGAGCTTGAAAAGAACTGAAAACATATATAATACTACGCTAGAAATTTTTGATTTAGCGGAGAAAGAGAACATCACAACTCACCAAGCAGCTTTTAATATTGCACAAGGAAGAATTGATGCACGTAAAAAAGAACAAAATAGCTAAGGTAAGTCGATAAAAGTTTTATTTTTGCAAGGCGATAGAAAAAATTCTATCGCCTTTTTTAAAGTCCTCAATTTAATGATAAACAGAAGACATATTCGTTTAAAGGTGATGCAATCTGTATATGCAATGCAACAATCACACAATACCGATCTTGTTAAAGAAGAGAAGTTCTTAAAATTTAGTATTCAAAAAATGTTTGATCTATATGTTTTGAATTTCCAATTACTTCTTGAAGTACAAAAATTGGCTCATAAAAAAATTGAGCTTTCAAAAAAGAAAATCTTAGCCACAAAAGAAGATTTAAATCCAAACACAAGATTTATCGATAATACACTTTTAAATCAAATAAGAGAAAGTGTAAGTTTAGAAGGTTATGTAGAATTAAATAAACTAGATAACTGGGAGTTAGATGCCGAATATGTTAAAATAGTTTGGGAAGAATTAAATAAAAGTGATTTTTATAAGGAGTATATGGCTTCTGATGATAGTTCTTACAACACTGAAAAGAACTTTGTGATCACTTTTTTTAAAGAGATTATCGCGCCTAATGAAAAGCTAGCTGATTATTTTGAAGATAAAATGATTTCTTGGGTAGATGATATTCCTTTTGTAAATACTTGGGTTGTAAAAACGCTTAATAAACAAAAAGCTACTTCTCCTTTCGTTTTAGGAAAATTATACAAAGACGAAGAAGATAAAATATTTACATCTGATTTATTTAAAAAAGTGGTTCTTAATCAACATAAGTACGATGAAGATATAAAAGAGAAAACTCCTAACTGGGAAACAGATAGAATTGCAGATATTGATATGATTTTAATCAAAATGGCAATTACAGAGTTTTTACATTTCTCATCTATACCAAGTAGAGTAACAATTAATGAATATATAGAGTTAGCTAAAGACTATTCTACCAATAAAAGTGGATATTTTATTAATGGAGTTTTAGATAAACTATCTAAAGATTACCAAGAAAGTAATAAAATGGTAAAAATTGGTAGAGGTTTGCTATAGCTATTTCAATTAGTTATTTTTAACCAATAAATTTATACAAAATGAAAAAAGCAATTATAACATTAACAACTGTACTTTTATCAGTTGTGTTAGTATCTTGTAAAGAAGGTAATGCTGCATCTAAGGTAAAAATAGGAAACGTAGAGGAAGCTCAAAAGAGAGATAAAGCAATTAATGTAGGAGCACCAGAAATAGTTTTCGATAGAGAATTACATGATTTTGGAATTGTAGATGAAGGTTTTGTGGTAGAAACTTCGTTTAAAGTTACAAATACAGGTAAATCTGATTTAGTAATTACAGATGCAAAAGCTTCATGTGGATGTACAGTGCCAACTTGGCCAAGAAATCCTATTAAGCCAGGAGAAACTAGCGAAGTTCAAGTGAAGTTTAATACTTCAGGTAAACCAAACAAGCAAAGTAAAACAGTTACTTTATACACGAACACTGTAAAAGGAAGAGAAGAGGTGAAAATCTCAGGTATGGTAACTCCAAAAAAGAAAGCATAACATGTTTAATATGATTTTTTTACAGGCATCAGAACCAGGTATGATGAATATGCTGATGCTAGTTGCTTTTATAGCTGTGTTTTATTTCTTTATGATTCGCCCACAAATGGCTAAACAAAAGAAGGAAAAACAATTTCGAACAGAAATTAAAAAAGGAGCTAAAGTTGTAACTACAAGTGGTATTCATGGGAAAATTTCAGAAATTAATGATACGAACAATACAGTGGTTATAGAAACAGGTGCTGGAAAAATTAGATTTGAAAGAGCTGCTATTTCTATGGAGTTAACTAATAAGTACTCAGAAAAGAAGTAAATTGTATTACTCTATTCAAAATAAAAATTTTGGTGAGCTTTTGCTCACCTTTTTCTTTTTAATTAGATTGCAATAAAAGACTATTGGCTAAAACATTACATATACCTAAGATATTTTTTGGTTTTTTAACAGCTTCATTTTTAATGTGGATGCTAATTAATTTGTCAAAAAAATATACATCTAAAATTGTATATGCTATAGAATATAAAGATTTACCTCAGAATAAAATACTTCAGGAAGAACCGCTAGAGAAGATTTCAGTTACAGTTGAAGGAAGTGGATTTAATTTATTTGCGGCTAGTTTTTCAACTAAAAAAATATTTCTCTCTTTAGATAAGTTAGTAAAAAAAGCAGATAATGATTTTTATTTACTAACGAGTTCTCAAGAAGAGCAAATTCAAAAAAGATTAAATTCAGGATTGAGTTTAGTTAAGGTGAATCGAGATTCAATTTACTTTAAATTAGGTACGCTTGCTTCTAAAAAAGTACCAGTTAAGTTAGATCTTAATTTAAATTACAAACTTGGCTATGGAATGGAAAGTATCAATCTAAATGAAGATAGTATCCTTCTTTCTGGCCCAGAATTACAATTAAATAAGATAGAATATATCAAAACGAAACAGTTAACATTACAAGAAATTAGTGAAGATGTTAATGTTGATTTAAATATTGAGTTACCGAAAGAGGCAACAGGAGTAAAGCTTAATTTAGAAAAAGTTAAAGCAGAAATTTTAGTTGATAAATTTACAGAAGGTAGTTTTGAGGTTCCTATAAAAATCGTAGGAATTCCTAAAGGAACAGAATTGAATACTTTTCCGAAAAAGGTAAAAGTTATTTTTAAGGTAGGTTTAAAGAATTATCAAAAGATCACTGAGGATTTATTTGAAATAGTTTGTGATTATAAGAGAACAAAAAAAGATAATCTACAATATTTAGTTCCAGAAATTAAAAATAGGCCGGAGTTAATTTCATCGGTAAGAATTACACCGCAACGTATAGATTTTTTAATCCGTAAATAAAAATGTTAATAGGTATTACAGGAGGTATTGGTAGTGGAAAAACTACAGTTTCCAAAATGTTTTCAGAATTTGAAAACGTTCAGATTTATCATGCAGATGAAGAAGCAAAAAAACTCATGAATACTTCTGAAGTGATAAAGAGAAAAGTTATTCAAGAATTTTCTCAAGAAGCGTATAATGAAGAAGGCTTAAACAGACCTTTTTTAGCAAAAATTGTTTTTGAAAATAAAGAAAAATTAAGAAGACTAAATTCTATAGTGCATCCTGAAGTACATAAACATCTTCAAGAATTTATATTAAAGCATAGTGATAAAGATTATGTTTTATATGAAAATGCGATTCTTTTTGAAAATGGAAGTCATAAATTATGCGATAAAATTATCATGGTATCAGTTCCGCAAAATATTAGAATTGAACGTGTAATGAAAAGAGATGGTATTAGTGAAGGAGCTGTTTTAAATAGGATAAAAAATCAATGGGCAGACACCAAAAAAACTATACAATCTCATTATCTGATTGTTAACATGAATTTGAACGATGTTAAGTTAAATGTGCAAAAAATTCATAATAAATTAACATATTAATTTTAATTAATTATAGATATCTTAACATATTTCTTAAATTTCTCTTAAAAACATATTATCTTTGTTAATCTAAGTTAAAAGCGATTAGGCTTTAGCTTATTAGTTTATTTTTGATCGATGGGAAAAAGAATTTTTATTCTGATTGTTCTGCTTATGAGTATTTCCTTAACAGGAATAATAGCGGTTCAGTTATATTGGGTTAGAAATGCAGTAGATAGCAAACGTGTTGAGTTTGAGAATAATGTGAGGATTGCTTTAGCAAAAACATCCGAAAGAATAAAAGAGAGAGAGTATAATGAATTTGTTGATAAACATAAAAAGGTCTTTGAAAACAGTGAATCTATAAGCACAGCTGAGCTTAAGAATTACCTATTCCAACAAATAGATACAGTAGCAAAAAAGAAATTTACATTTGGAGCTACTATTCTAGAAGAAAACTTTAAAATCCCCGTTGATTTTGTAAATAGTGATACAATAATCATCAAAAGGTTTTCAGGGAAGGAGGATTTTTCACAAACCATTACTTACAGTTCTGATAATGGAGACTTTAAAAGTTACACAGATGAAAATAAATATTCAAGACTTTTAAAATATCCTAGTTGGCAAAAAAAGCAAGTTGAATATTTGTTTAGTCAAAATCAGAAGCACATGCCTATTCATAAAAGAATAAGTAATAGAGAGTTAAATAATACTCTTAAAGATGAATTAGGTAAAAGAAATATAGATCAAGAGTTTAAATTTGGTGTATATGAAGGTGGTTTGGCTACGAAAATTAAATCTGGTTATTTTAAAATAGATGAAAAAAATAGTTATTTCTATCCGTTATTAGAAGATGATAGTGGAAATAGTAATTATAAGTTATATGTTACTTTTCCAAACGAAAAAAAGAGTCTTCTTTCTAGTATGATGTATGCGCTATTATTATCATTATTTTTTATAGGTATTGTTATAGCAGCTTTTTCTACTTCTTTATATCAATTAGTGAGACAAAAGAAAATATCTGAAATAAAAACAGATTTCATCAATAATATGACTCATGAGTTTAAAACACCTATTGCTACTATAAATTTAGCTTTAGATGCAATTAAAAATCCTAAAATTATTAATGATGAAGAAAAAGTAAAACGCTATGTGAAAATGATTCGTGACGAAAATAAACGAATGCATGGTCAGGTAGAAAATGTATTAAGAATATCTAAGCTAGAGAAAAATCAAATAGAAATAACAAAAGAAGCAGTTGAAGCTACAGATATAATTGAAGAAGCAATAGATCATGTTAGTTTATTAGTGTCAGACAAACAAGGAACAATAAATACACATTTTAAGGCGATTTCTTCTGAGGTTTTAGGGAACCAGTTCCATTTAACTAATGTAGTTGTAAATATGTTAGAAAATGCAATAAAATATTCAGAGGAAGCACCCAAAATAGATGTATATACAGAAAACACGAACAAGTATTTTATATTTAAAATAAAAGACGAAGGAATAGGTATGAGTAAAAATGCCCAAAAATATATTTTCGATAAATTTTATCGAGAACATAAAGGTAACATTCACAATGTGAAAGGGCATGGTTTAGGATTAGCCTATGTAAAAGAGATTATCGATAACCACCATGGCACGGTTCATGTGGCAAGTGAGAAAGGTAAAGGAAGTACATTTACAGTTAAACTACCATTAATATAAATTGAAGGGTAACAATGGGAACTAGAAAAATTCTATTAGTAGAAGACGATCCAAATTTTGGAACAGTATTAAAAGATTACTTAGCATTAAATGATTACAATGTAACTCATGCTAAAGATGGAATCGAAGGTTTAATTATGTTTAAAAATTCTGAATATGATTTATGTATTTTAGACGTAATGATGCCAAGGAAAGATGGTTTTTCGTTAGCGCAAGATATTAGAGCGACTAATAAAGAAGTGCCAATTATTTTCTTAACTGCTAAAACAATGAAAGAAGATGTTTTAAAAGGATATCAAGTTGGAGCAGATGATTATTTGAATAAACCTTTTGACTCAGAAGTTTTATTACATAAAATTAAAGCGATTTTACAAAGAAAAGAAACTGAAAAATCTAAAGATGATGATCAGTTTGAGTTTACAATAGGTAGATTTGCTTTTAACTCAAAACTAAGACATTTATCTTTTAATGGAGATGATCCATTAAAGTTATCTCCTAAAGAGAGCAAGTTATTACGTATGTTAGCTGTTCATAAAAACGATTTAATGCCAAGAGAATTAGCATTAACTAAGATTTGGAGAGATGATAATTATTTTACATCTAGAAGTATGGATGTATATATAGCAAAACTTCGTAAATATTTAAAATTAGATGATAAGGTTGAAATTTTAAATATTCATGGAGAAGGTTTCAGACTAATAGACAACGAAGCTTAACTACTAAAAAATATTAAAAAACTTCCAATATGATTTCATGTTGGAAGTTTTCTTTTTAGCTTTATATTAAAGTTCAATTTATAATGACTCAATTTTTAAAAATATATAACGACAATCCTAATCCGAGAGAAATAGATAAAGCTGTAAAAGTTTTACAATCTGGTGGTCTAATTATTTATCCTACTGATACAGTTTATGGGTTAGGTTGTGATATTACCAATATGAAAGCAATGGAAAAAGTTGCTCGTATTAAAGGAGTGAAATTAGAAAAATCTAACTTCTCTTTTGTATGTAATGATTTGAGTCATTTGTCAGATTACGTCAAACAAATAAGTACTCCTGTTTATAAAATTTTAAAAAGAGCTTTGCCAGGACCTTATACTTTTATTTTACCAGGAAGTACAAGTTTACCTAAAGCATTTAAAAAAAGAAAAACAGTTGGTATACGTGTACCAGACAATAATATAGCACGAGCTATTGTACAGCAATTAGGGAATCCTATTGTTTCAACGTCAATTCATGATGAAGATGAAGTAATTGAATACACTACAGATCCTGAACTTATCTTCGAAAAATGGCAGCAAATTGTTGATGTTGTTATTGATGGAGGATATGGAGATAATTATGCATCTACAGTAATTGATTTAACACAAGATGAACCAGAAGTTATTAGAGAAGGTAAAGGTAGTTTAGATGTTATTTAATCTCATACAAAAATTCCCAAACGACAGCGGACCAATTTATCAAGAAACTATAGAAGGAAGATTGCCTGTAGAACCTTTCAATACGTTTAGTAATCTAATATTTATAGGTATTTTAATTTATTTTGGATTTAAGATTTATAAGAATCCTAAAAAACATCCTTTTTTTCTATTTGCAATCCCTGTAATTTTTATTAGTTGGATAGGAGGAACAATGTTTCATGGAACAAGAAGTCATGAGTTTTGGTTGGTTTTAGACTGGTTGCCAATTATGATTGTTTGTTTAGGAGGGATAATTTATTTTGTCGGTAAAATTGAAAAGTTATGGTGGAAAAGGATATTGATTATTTTAGGTTTTTTAGCATTATCGATTCTTCCCAGAAGAATTCCTTTACCAAATGAATATAGAATATCATTTGGGTATCTAGTAACAGCTTTAACAGTTGTAACACCTTTTGTTTGGTATGCTTATAAAACAAAATGGAAAAATTCTAAATTTATTTTATACGGATTTTTAATATTCGGAATTGCAGTGTCGTTTAGAACTTTAGATAATTTAGTTGTAAAAGGAGCTATAGAGCCAATTTTGCCAATGGGAACGCATTGGTTATGGCATTCTTTTGGAGGAATTGCTGTTTTTTTCTTACTAAATTATATCTACAAAGACAGAGAAGAATTGCCCAATGAGTAACAAACCTCGCATTTCTCGTTTAACAGCTATCATCACACAACTTCAATCAAAAAAGATAGTAACAGCTACTTATCTTGCTGAAAAATTTGGAGTTAGTGTTAGAACAATATACAGAGATATTAGAACGATTGAAGATTCTGGAGTTCCTGTATATACAGAAGAAGGAAAAGGATATTCACTGTTAGAAGGATATTATTTACCTCCAGTAATGTTTACAGAAGAAGAAGCTAATGCCTTAATTACCGCAGCTTATTTAATTGGAAAAAATAAGGATCAATCTTTAGTTGAAAATTATGAAAATGCTATTACTAAGATTAAGTCAGTTTTTAGAAAACGACAGCAAGAAAAATCAGAACTATTAGCCCAACGAATAGAGTTTCGTTATAACCCAGAAAAGGCAACTACGAGTAAAAATTTAATTAAACTTCAAACTGCAATAACAGATTTTAAGTTGTTAGAGATCGAGTATAATTCTTTAGAAAATAACTTTACCAAAAGAACAGTAGAGCCGTTTGCGTTATATAGTACAAATGAAAATTGGCTTTTGATAGCATATTGCAGATTAAGGAGTGATTTTAGAGTTTTTAGAATTGATTTAATTCATCGAATTATTAATCTAAATGAAAATTTCACTCCCCATAAAATGACATTAAAAGAATATTTTGAAATTTGCAAAGCAAAATTTTATAAAACCCCTGACACACCTTTGACATAGGTCTCTTTTAGATTTGTGATAAATAATTTTAAAACTTAAAAAATGGACAAAACACAAATCGATTCGTTTAACATTGTTGGAATTAAAACAAGAACTACAAATGCAGATATGCAAGCTGCTAAAGATATTCCTGCTTTATGGCAAAAGTTTATGGAAGATAATATTGCTAATAAAGTAGAAAATAAACTCAATAATAAGGTGTATGCAATTTACACGAATTATGAATCTGATTACACAGGAGCTTACGATATTATTATTGGTTGTGAGGTTGGTATTTTAGGTGAAATACCAGAGAATATGATTGGTATTCAAATTCCTGATTGTAATTATGAAGCATTTTCAGCCAAAGGAAAATTGAAAGATAATATTGTTTATAATAAATGGATGGAGATTTGGAATTCAGCTATAGATAGAAAATATAAAGCCGATTTCGAAATTTATCCAGGTGATACAAATGAAACAGATGATACAGAAGTGAAAATTTATATTTCCACTAATTAAAGAAATAAATAAGCTCAATTAAGTTGGGCTTATTTTAATGAATTAAATTTTTTTCTCTGTAAAACAAAATGTTGCCAAACCACAGAAGTATGAATGCTGTAATTTGATTTACGTTGAATTTGTTTACGCTTTTTTATGAATTTATTTAAATTTCTATAAAAGCTTAAATGTGCTTTTAGTACAGACCATGTGTGAATTGGTCTTAGTTCTAAAGCAAATTTTAAACCTGCAACTCCATCTAGTACTAAGCGAATAAAAATAACTAAGAACAAGTTTTTGCTTGGAACATTTTTTAAAGCGGTTAATAAACTATTTCTAAAATTAAGGTAAGTTTTCCTGGGATTAGATTCTTGTAATGTTGCTCCACCTACATGATAAACTGTAGATTCACCAATATATTTAATTGAAAAACCTTCATTTTGAGCTCTCCAACACAAATCTATTTCTTCTTGGTGTGCAAAATAATCTTCATCAAAACCTTTTAATTGATGAAAAACAGCGCTACGAATAAAAAAACAAGCACCTGAAGCCCAAAAAATATCAGAAGTTAAATTGTATTGTCCTTGGTCGGTTTCTAAACTATTAAAAACTCGTCCTCTACAATAAGGATATCCGAAAAAGTCAATGAAACCACCAGCTGCTCCTGCATATTCGAATTTATTCTTGTCTTTAAAGTCTAAAATTTTGGGTTGAATAATAGCGGTATTTCCTTCTTGTTTAAAAATATTCAAAATAGGCGGTAACCAGTTTTCAGTTACTTCAATATCAGAATTAATTAAACAATAAATGTCAGCTTTAATATGTTGTAAAGCATCGTTATAACCTTTGGCGTAACCGCCATTTTCTTTGTTTATAACAATTTTTACTGTTGGAAAGTTATCTTTTACAAACTGAATAGAATTATCTGTAGAAGCATTGTCGGCAACATAAATAGCAATGTCTTCAGAACTATGTTTTACAATGGAAGGTAAAAATTGTTCTAGTAATTTTTCTCCGTTCCAATTTAATATGACTACAGCAGTTTTCAAGTCTGCAAACATACATCAATAATATTATTTTAAAATGTAAAGAACTATTAATTTTTACAATAGATAAAAAAAGTAGAATGTTAGGGTAGGAGTTTTAAGACTTCAACTGTATTATATATGTACATGGAATTCTTTGGGGAGAGAAGCGAATAGAAACAAAAATGTTGATATACATAATATAAAATCTAAGTTTTTGTAAGATTATTCAAAAATGTACGACTAGAAATTAGGGGGCAAAAAATATATTTTAATGAGGTCGATAAAAATTTTATTGATAGATGAAGATGTAGACTTTGGAATGGTCTTAAAGAATTATTTACTTTTAAACGGGTACAATGTTACATTTACGAGTACTTTAAGTGATGTTTCTTTAATGGCAAGTAATTCTAAATTCGATTTATCTATTGTTGATTCTAAGTTAATCACAACAAGCAGAACTGAATTTGTAAATTCAGTAAGAAAGTACAGTAAAGATTTTCCAGTAATTTTCCTTTCAGAAGAGATTTTATTAGAAGATGTTTTCGAAATAAATAAAATACCATTAGTTGATTATTGTTTCAAGAAACCATTTTCTACAGAAGTTTTAATCGAGAAGATTAAATCAATCTTAAAAAATAAGGAAAGAGAACATAATAAAATGTTTAGCACTATAGAGTATACCATAGGAGATTTTACATTTAATTATAGAACTCGTCAGCTTTCATTCAAAGGAGAAGAGCCGAGAAGATTAACACCTAAAGAAAGTAAGTTGTTAAAGTATTTATCTGAATACAAAAATGCAATAATGCCAAAAGCAATTGCATTAACTAAGATTTGGAGAGATGATAATTATTTTACATCTAGAAGTATGGATGTTTATATCACCAAACTTAGAAAGTATTTAATGTACGATGAAAATATTGCTATTGTAAATGTTAGAGGTGAAGGGTATAAATTATTAGATAATACTGCACAAAGCGCTTAACGCTTGTAAGTAGGAATATCTCTTAAAAAAATATAATTTTCGTCCTCAGAATTCATCATACAGTAATAGTGTTCTAAACCATTGGTCACTATTAAATACTTAGCGTTTAGTTTTAAATTATACCGCGCAATTTGATCAAAAGTATCTTGAGTTATCTTAACTGAAGGAGCTTTACATTCCACAATAATTTCAGGAGTGCCATCTGAACTAAAAATCAAGATGTCGCTCCTTTTCTTTAAATTATTTATTGTTAATTGTTTTTCAATAGCAATTAATGAAGTTGGGTATTTTTTTTCTTGAATTAAAAACTGTACAAAATGCTGCCTAACCCATTCTTCTGGAGTTAAAACAATATATTTTTTTCTGATTTCATCAAAAATCAGATAGTGTTTTTCATTACTTTTGATTTTGAAAGTATATGAAGGTAAATTCAATTTTTGCATCAATCAAAAGTACTAAAAGTTTGATTTAAATTTTGTTGAAAATTAATGAATGAAGTAAAACAAATTGTTGACGATATAAAAGCAGGAAATCTTAAACCGATTTATTTTTTAATGGGTGAAGAACCATATTATATTGATAAAATTTCGAGTTATATAGAAAACAATGTATTAGATGAATCTGAGAAAGGATTTAATCAAATGGTTATGTATGGTAGAGATGTAACAGTAGATGAAATTGTTTCTTCAGCAAAAAGATTTCCAATGATGGCAGAACATCAGGTTATTATTGTGAAAGAAGCTCAAGATTTAAGTAGGTCTATTGAAAAGCTAGATAGTTATGCTGATAATCCGCAAAAATCTACGGTTTTAGTCTTCAATTACAAATACAAGAAGTTAGATAAAAGAAAGAAAGTATATAAAGCAATTGCTAAAAATGGATTGATTTTTGAAAGTAAGAAGTTATACGAAAATCAGGTTGGTGATTGGATTGCTAGAGTTTTAAAAAGTAAGAAATTTACGATAGAGCCAAAAGCAGCTCAAATGTTAGTAGAGTTTTTAGGAACAGATTTAAGTAAAATAAGTAATGAACTAGATAAGCTTACTTCTGTTTTAGAAGCGGGGACAATTATTAATCCAAGCCATGTAGAAGAGAATATAGGAATCTCTAAAGATTTTAATAATTTTGAGTTACGTAAAGCTGTTGGAAATAAAGATGTTGTAAAGGCAAATAGAATTATTAATTATTTCAGCCAGAACCCAAAAAATAATCCTTTAGTAATGACAATTTCATTATTAAACAGTTTTTTTACACAACTTTTATCGTATCACGGATTAAAAGATAAATCTAAAGCTTCAGTTGCGCGTACATTAGGGGTAAATCCTTATTTTGTAGATGACTATGTAAATGCAGCAAGAAATTATCCAATGCGTAAAGTATCTCAAGTTATAGGATTGTTAAGAGAAGCAGATGTGAAAAGTAAGGGAGTAGGAGCAAATCAATCTCATGGAGATATTTTAAAAGAATTAATTTTTAAAGTATTACACTAAATAAAGCTCTTATTATGAAAAATATCTTTAGTAAAGAAATTACAGAAGAAGTGATTTCTAGAATTAATACATTAACTCCAGCAACTCAACCTAAATGGGGAAAAATGAATGTGGCGCAAATGATGGCACATTGTTCAGTATCCTATGAGGGAGTTTACACAGATAAACATCCAAAACCAAATGCTTTTATGAGGTTTGCTTTGAAGTTATTAGTTAAAAATCAAGTTGTTTCAGAAAAACCTTATCCAAAAAACGGTAGAACAGCACCTCAGTTTTTAATTACAGAAGAGAAAAATTTTGAAAAAGAAAAGCAAGTCTTAATCGATTATTTACATAAAACTCAAGAATTAGGTGAAAGTCATTTCGATGGAAAAGAGTCAACTTCATTTGGTAAATTAACCAAACAAGAATGGAATAATTTATTTTACAAACATTTAGATCATCACCTAACACAGTTTGGAGTATAGCTAGAAAAGGCCTATGGAGTATAAGTAAATTAAAGAAGTTATTATAATTATAGAAATTACAGAATACTTAATAATAGATTCTTTTTTTTGAGATTTCTTAGCTTCTTCACCATATTTTTTAATGACACTTTTAGAAGCCTTAGGAAAGTTAAATCCAGTTTTCGAATAAACACTAGAACTTAGTTTTTTATCTCTAGCGTCTTTTAGTTTTTTCTTTCTCTGTTGATTTCCTTGTTGTCTATTCATCAACATTTTTAGTGATCCCCATCCGTCCATAATAAACAATTTTTAAAATTTAATTTTCAATTAGCAATACTTTAATATAAGAAAAATAAAGCTTTTTTCTAAATTTATAGAAAACTAAAACTTTATTCAATTAATTTTTCTAGTTAACAACATTACATAAAAAGTTATTTTATGCAAAAAATTCCAGAAGCTATTTTAAATAGAAAGGGAGCCAGAAGTGCTAAAGATTTGAATCCAGAAGCAATAGAATATTTAAATAGAGGATTAATAGAGACTAAAAATTTAATGGAATGGTTAGCTGTTGATCAATTAACTTTATTACAATTGGTTTTAAAATCTTTAGGTAAGGAAACATGGTTTTCTGATTTTGAACAAGCGGTTAATAATCAAAAGAAACCTACTGCAAATAGTAATACAAAAGTAATTGGGCACACTTTTGGGGTGTTAACTAAAGATAAAAATGTTTACGATTTTTTAAAAAATCATACTTCTGATGTGGTAAGATGTTGGGCTTGTTGGGCTGAAAGTTTACATTTTGATGAAATAGAAAAACTATTGAATGCAATGCAAGTTTATGCTGCAGATACTCATTTTGGAGTACGAGAAGTAGCGATTTTCACAACTAAAGAAAGAATGATTGAAGATTTAGATAAATCTATAATTATTTTATCCTCTTGGACTACTCATACTGACGAAAATATAAGACGTTATGCTGTAGAGTCGTTAAGACCAGTTGGAGTATGGACTAAAAAAATAGCAGCTTTTCAAGAGAATCCTGAGAAAGGAATTTCTTTATTAACTCCATTAAAATCAGATACATCAAAATATGTTCGAGACGCAGTAGCAAACTGGTTAAATGATGCGAGTAAATCTAAACCAGAGTGGGTTTTAAATGTTTGTAAACAATGGGAGAAAGAATCTTCTTCTAAAGAAACAGCTTACATTATAAAAAGAGGATTACGAACAATAAATAAGAAATAAACTTATTTTAATAATATAATAATAAGACCTATTATAGCAGGTAGTCCTTGAACAAAAAAGATTTTTTTACTTGCTGAAATGGCTCCATAAATTCCTGCAATCGCAACACAACTTAAAAAGAAAATAGAAACATTAATTTTCCATTCTGTATTCTCAATAAAGAAAGTCCAAATTAATCCTGCTGCTAAAAAACCATTATATAATCCTTGGTTGGCTGCAAGAGTTTTGGTCTTAGGAAATAATTCTTTAGGGAAATGGCGAAATACTTTTGGACCTCTTGTTTCCCAAGCAAACATTTCAAACCATAAAATATAAAGATGAAAAAAAGCTATAAATCCAATTAATACATTGACTAAAATATTCATATGAAAAGTTTTCTCTAAAATATGAAAATAAAAAAACTCGCCAAACGACGAGTTTTTTTATTTATTCAGCTTTATCAACTATAAGTCTTTTTTCTCTATTGGCTACTTCCCATGCGGTATAAAAAACTAAACGAGTTCTTTTTTCTAATAATTCGTAGTTTATTTTATCTGGAGTATCTGAAGGTTGATGATAATCTTTGTGTACTCCGTTGAAGTAGAAGATGATTGGAATGTTGTGTTTAGCAAAGTTATAATGATCAGATCGATAGTAGAAGAAATTAGGGTCAGTTCTTCTATTGTATCTATAGTTTAGTTTAATATTAGTGTATTTTTTATTTATATTTTCTGAAATATTATGTAATTCAGTACTTAATCTATCAGAACCAATTAAATAGATGTAATTAGGATCGTCTTTGTGTCTTGCATCAACTCTTCCTACCATATCGATATTTAAATCGGTAACAGTATTTTTTAAAGGAAAAACAGGATGTTCAGTGTAGTATTTAGAACCAATTAGCCCTTTTTCCTCAGCAGTAACATGTAAAAAAAGGATAGAACGTTTAGGTCCTTTTCCGGCATCAGCAGCCTTCTTAAAAGCCTGAGCGATTTCTAAAACAGCTACTGTACCAGATCCATCATCATCAGCTCCATTATAAATTTTCCCATCTTTGGCACCAACATGATCTAAGTGAGCTGAAATTACAACGATCTCATCAGGTTTTTCTGTACCTTTAATGTATGCTAATACATTTTCAGAATCCTTTAGTTTACCGCCTCTGTGATTTTTAGTTAAATAAGAAGAAGGTACTTCTTGGAAATAATCATCACCACCCAAAGGGGAAGCAATTCCTTCATTGACATAAAAATCTTTTAAATAATTAATAGCTTTTTTCTGACCAGGTTCCCCCGTATCTCTACCCTCAAATTCATCAGAGGCATAAATATAAAGGTGTTTGCTTAAATCTTTGGCTGTGATTGTTTCGCCAAAAACAGTTATACTGTCTTTAATAGTAGTATGCTGTTGTGGAGTTGTCGTAGATGAAATTACTTGTTTTCCGGAAGTACAAGCAAACATTCCAAATACGCATGTTGCATAAATAAAATTCTTCATAATAAATATAATGGTTTTTGTAAAATAAGAGGGATTTCAAAAATAAGAGAAAACTAATACACCTCAAACTTAATTTTTGTTAATTACAAATTGTTGTAATTCTTTGTTGAAGCTGATATTTTCTTTTGGGAATAGTTGAGAGAATGCATTTTGCTCAATTAAACTAGTTGCGTTACCATTAAAAACACGTTCTTTTGTTAGTAAAATAAATTCATCTGCTAATTGCATAGCTAGGTTTACTTCATGTGTGGAAATAAGAATCGTTTTATTTGTGTTTTTTACTAAGGTTTTTAATAAAGAAAATACTTTATAGGTGTGGTGAATATCTAGGTGAGCTGTTGGTTCATCTAAAATTATTATCTCAGTATCTTGAGCTAGAGCTCTGGCAATAAGAACTCTTTGTAGTTGACCATCACTAAGTTGATGAAAAGGTTTGTTTTTTAAATGAGTAATATCTGTTAAATCTAAAGCAGTCTGAATTTTTTTCATGTCGTTTATAGACAAACGATCTAGCCAGTTAGTGTAAGGTTGTCTTCCTAAAGCAACAATTTCAAATACAGAAAGCTGACTTTCAGGTAAACGTTCCGTGAGTACGACACTTAAAATTTTAGCTAATTCAGGTTGGGTATAATTTTTTATAGAAGCATTTTCAATAAAAATATCACCTGATATAGGTTGTTGAACTTTACTTAATGTTCTAAGTAGTGTAGATTTTCCAGCGCCATTTTTTCCTAGTAAAGCTACTAATTTACCTTTTGGAACAGATAAATCAATATTTGAAACTATAGTGTTCGTCTGTTTTTTTGAAACGTAGCCAACAGATAAGTTTTTAATTTGTAGGATTATATTTTTTTGTTCGATATTCAAACTACACGTAAATTTTTTTCTTTCTAACTAAAAGCCAAATTACAACAGGTGCACCAAATAATGATGTAATTGCGTTTATAGGTAATGTAAATTGGTGTTTTGGTAATTGTGCAATTGTATCACAAACTAATAAAACAATAGCTCCAGTAATAGTAACTGCAGGAATTAGTATTTTATGATTAGAAGTTTTAAAAGCTAATTTAGTAATGTGAGGTACGGCTAAACCAACAAAAGCAATTGGTCCACAAAATGCTGTTATAACTCCAGTTAAAATACTAGTAATAATAAGTATTATATTTCTACTCCTATTTGTGTTAATTCCTAAACTTTTAGCGTAATTTTCACCAAGTAAGAAACTGTTTAAAGATTTAATAGAAGTAAAAATTCCCAGCCCACAAACAAAATAAATTCCAGAGAAAATTAAGATTTCATTCCAGGTTAAGTTTCCAAGGCTTCCAAATCCCCAAAAAACAAATTGCTTTACTTGTTCAGCTTCACTAAAATATGAAAGAACATTTATTATAGCAGATGTAAGTGCTCCAAACATTAACCCAATAATTAAAATAGACATGGTATTTCTAACTTTATTAGCCGCAAGTATTACAGCTATTAAAACTAGAAAAGCACCAAAACTAGCAGCTATTGGTAAACCGATATTTTGAATACTTAAACCTAAAAATCCGCCGATAAATCCAGATCCTAAAACAAATAATGCGACTCCTAAACTAGCTCCTGAAGAAATACCTAATACAAAAGGACCTGCTAAAGGATTTCTAAATAATGTTTGCATTAATAAGCCGCTAACAGACAACCCCGAGCCAACTAAAATAGCAGTGATTGTTTTTGGTAATCTGTAATTAATAATAATAGTTTCCCAGCTAGCTTTAGATGGGGTTTCTCCAAATAAAGTATTAATAATCTCTTTTAGTGGAATAGATACGGACCCTAAACTAATGTCTACTAAACTAAAAAATAATAGAGCTAAGCAAAGAATTGTAAAATGAAAATAATATGTTTTTTTTAAGCTACTCAATTAATGAAGTTTTTTAAGAAACTCAACAAGTTTTTGAATAGCCAAACCTCTATGACTTATTTTGTTTTTTGCTTCTGAATTCATTTCTGCAAAGGATTGTTGATATCCTTTAGGTTGAAAAATAGGGTCATAACCAAAACCTTTTTCTCCTTTTTTACTAGGTAAAATATCTCCTTCACAAATGCCATCAAAAAGGAATTGCTTTCCATTTAAATTTAAACAAATAGAGGTTCTGAATTGTGCAGTTCTATTATTACTTTCTCCAAGATTTTTTAAAAGTTTAGTCATATTATTTTCAGCATTGGCAGGTTCACCAGCATATCTTGCAGAATATACTCCAGGTTCGCCATGCAAAGCTTCTACTTCTAATCCTGTATCGTCAGCAAAACAATTGTAATTATACTTATTGGTAATATGATTAGCCTTTATTTTTGCATTACCTTCTAAAGTTGTAGCAGTTTCTTCAATTTCTTCGAAACAATTAATATCTTTTAAAGATAAAAGTTCAATAGAATCAGGTAGCATTTCTTGAACTTCTTTTAATTTATTTAAATTATTGGTAGCAAAAACTAATTTCATATCTAAAGGTTATCATACAAAAGTAGGATTTTTTATCATCTTTGTCTTTTAATTTCTAATAAATAAAAACATAGATTTACATCCTGTATGCATTGTAAATAAAGGAATGTCGGGTGAAAGTCGGGTTAAAATCAAACAAAATGTTTCCGAAAAACAAAAACCTAAAGTAAGATTGTATGAGAAATGAAAATATATACAACATGAAACAACCAGAATTAGGAGAGAGAATTTTAAGCCTAAGGAAACAGCAAGGTTTAACTCAAGAAGAATTGGTAGCAAAATGTAATATAAATGTAAGAACTATTCAGCGTATTGAGGCAGGAGAAGTTACTCCAAGAAGTTACACCTTAAAAGTTATTTTAGATGTGTTAGGAGAGCAGTTAGAAAGTACAGTGGAAAAAGAAACAATTAAACCTGTTAGTGATAAAGCTATAATTTCTAAAGGTTGGAAGATGGTGTACTTACCTACAGTTTCTATTATTTTTTTATCGGCATTCATACTTCATTTTGCTTTTAGTATAAAAAGTAGTTTAATAATTTGGATGACAGGAAGTGCTTTAGGTTGGTTTTATTGGGATTTTGCTGTAAAAGAATGGATACGATTAGCATATAGAGAAGGTATTAACAAAAAGAAAATTGTGGAGATTTCTAAAACAGGTTGGTTGTTTGTAGATGATAAAACAGTTGATAAAGCTTTGCAAGAGTAAAACTTGAATAAGTTATTAACATAAAATCGTTTTCGTAATTTAAAAGAGTTGGTTTAAAGAATTTTATAAAATAGATTTGAGTTTATTAACCTTAAAATCAAGTCGATAATGAAAGAAAACGTTTTAAAAAAAATTAAAGGAGCAGTATTGCTAAGTAAAGAAGAAAGTAAGACTATTTCTGGCGGATATGGAGGTGGTGGAATTCCAATTAATACATGTGGTTATTCTCCTTGTATTGCAAAGTTTTATAGTGTCGGGCAATGTGGATCGTTAAAAATCTATAGAGGGACTGTAGCTTTTAATGGAGGATATACCTTTTGTGTAGGAGCTTAAAATATAATTAAATACAGAGTGTTTTTGTATTCTTTTGAATTAATAGCAGGTAGTTTTAATTACCTGTTTTTTTATTCATGGTGATAGGGTTCGTTTTTAAGAATAGTATATCCACGATAAATTTGTTCTACAATAAATAAACGAATCATTTGATGAGAAAAAGTCATTTTCGATAAAGATAATTTTCCATTAGCTTTCTTGTAAACAGTTTCAGAAAAACCATAAGGTCCACCAATTACCAAGACTAATTGCTTAATTCCAGAATTCATCTTTTTTTGTAAGAAATTAGAAAACTCAATAGAAGTGTAATGTTTCCCTTTGTCATCTAAGAGTATTAGTTGATCTGTATTTTGAAGTTTTGAAAGAATAAGTTCACCCTCTTTTTCTTTTTGTTGTGCTTCTGAAAGATTTTTAGCATTTTTTATGTCAGGAATAACTTCTAATTCAAATTTCACATAATGTTTCAATCTTTTTTGATAAACATCAATTAGTTGAATTAAATTTTTATCATCAGTTTTTCCTACAGCAAGTAACTTAATTTTCATGTTTAACGATTTTGGGCAAATCTAAATCAAAAAATCAGTTAAATCCCTCTTTCTTTTAAAGAATCAAATAAATAAATTTACAATGTAAACATTTGAATACTAACTATTATGAGATTCCCCCCGATGAGTTGCATAATAATCTTAATGGGCTTTTTTCTTACTTCATGCTCAGAAGATTATTTAGTGCAAGATACTGACCAACAATTAAAAATATCAAAAAAAAGAATAGAGAAAAAGTTTTACGAGAACTGGAATTTGGAAAATCAAGACTACGATTTACAAAAGGTAATGATAGAAGAAGAAAATAGTCCAACAATAGAAATTAGCGATGAGCTCTTACGCCGAGGAGGTGCTACAAGAAGAGGAAAAAAAAATTATGTTCATTATATGCCTTGGTTTCAATCAAAATCTATAGATGGTTTTTGGGGGCAACATTGGACAATGACTAACAAAAATCCAGATTTAGTCGATGCAAATGGAAAAAGAGAAATAGCTTCACATTATTATCCAAAAATAGGGCCTTATTCAACAAATGATATCGATTTACAAAGATATCACTTAATGTTAATGAAATTAAGTGGTGTAGATGGCGTTATCTTCGATTGGTATGGTTCTAGAAATGTTTTAGATTTTGAATTAATAAAAGATGGAATGAATAGTTTTATTCCAGAGTTAGATAAAACAAAGATGAAATTTGCAATTATGTACGAAGATAGGGTGATAAGAGAACAGGCAAGAGCTTTATCTAATCTTCAATTAAATCAAGCAAAAGAAGACATTAAGTATATTAAAAGAAATTATTTTAAAAAGAGAAATTATATAAGAGTAGGAGGAAAAAAAATGTTAATGATTTTTGGACCTAATTATATTACAGAATCATCAGATTGGCAAGAGATTTTAGAGCCAATAAGAAAACAAAGTAGAGTATTAGCTTTATGGAATGCTAGAGAAGTTATAGGGAATGAAGTATGTTCTGGTGAGTATACATGGATAGATAAAAATCATTTACAAACATTAAGTGGTTATTATAATTTCGAAGCTAATTTTAAAAATGAAATTATAGGAGGAGTTGCGTATCCAAGGTTTAATGATTTTTATAAAGAAGGAGGATGGAGAAGTCATGGTGCTTATGAATGGGAACTAAAAGGAAATGGATTACAAACTTTTGAAGAATCATTTTATGAATCTAGAAGTCAAAAAACAGATTTTATCCAAATAGCTACTTGGAACGACTTTGGTGAAGGAACAATGATAGAACCAACAGAAGAATTTGGTTTTGATCATCTAGAAAAATTACAAGAATTCACAGGAGTAGCATATCGTAAAGAAGACTTAAGAATACCATATTACATTTATAAATTAAAGAAGCAATTTCCTGAAGATCGAATAGTTCAGTTTTTATGTAAAAGAGCAGAATATTATGTTGTTAGAGGAAAGCTTAAAAGATCAAAATTTTTACTAAGTATTTTGTTTCATTATTACGGAGATGAGTTTATTTCATAGTTTTTATTATAATTATTAGTTCGAGTTGAATTTTATTTATAGAGGTAAAATATTATTTTTACCTCTATAATAAAATTTACATGATATCTCAAGAACAATTTAATAAAGAACTAGAGTTAATAATAGCAAATGCAATCCGTGAAGATATAGGAGAAGGAGATCATACGTCATTATCTTGTATTCCAGCAGACGTTACAGGTAAAGCAAAATTATTAGTAAAAGATGAAGGTGTAATTGCAGGTGTAGAATTTGCTAAGCAAGTTTTCACTTATGTAGATAAAGATTTAAAAGTAGAAACTTTAATAAATGATGGAGAAAAAGTAAAATATGGAGACATTGTTTTTTATGTTTCCGGAAAATCTCAATCTATACTTCAAGCAGAACGTTTAGTTTTAAATGCAATGCAACGTATGAGCGCTATTGCAACTAAAACAGGATACTTTATGGGATTGTTAGAGGGAACAAAAACTAAAGTATTAGATACGCGTAAAACAACTCCAGGAATTAGAGCATTAGAAAAATGGGCTGTAAAAATTGGAGGAGGAGAAAATCATCGTTTTGCTTTATATGATATGGTTATGATTAAAGATAATCATATCGACTTCGCTGGCGGAATAACACAAGCCATTACAAAAACAAAAGCTTATTTAGCAGAGAAAAATTTAGATATTAAAATTATAGTAGAAGCTAGGAATTTAGATGAAATTAAAGAGATTTTATCTAATGAAGGAGTGTATAGAATTTTAATAGATAATTTTAATTATGAAGATACACGAAAAGCTGTAGAGCTTATTAGTGATCAGTGTTTAACTGAAAGTTCTGGAGGGATTAATGAAAAAACAATTCGTAAATATGCTGAGTGTGGTGTTGATTTTATCTCTTCTGGAGCATTAACACATTCTGTATATAATTTAGATTTAAGTTTAAAAGCAGTAGATTAATTTATGGTTGGACCTGATAAGAATATCAAGTTTCCTTTACCTAATTATGATAAATTATGTTTTCTGAAAAATGTAATTAAAAATCCGAATATTATTGTTGGAGACTACACTTATTACGATGATTTTGAAAATGTAGAAAATTTCGAAAAAAATGTAAAGTATCATTTTGATTTTACAGGAGACAAGTTAATCATTGGTAAGTTTTGTATGATTGCTTCAGGAGTTAGTTTTATCATGAATGGAGCAAATCATTTAACTGATGCAATTTCTACGTATCCTTTTGCCATTTTTGGAAATGGATGGGAGAAATCAATGGAAGGAAAATCTTATCCAAATAAAGGAGATGTGGTAATTGGTAACGATGTTTGGATTGGTCATAATGCAACAATAATGGCTGGAGTTACCATTGGAGATGGAGCTATAATCGCTACAAATTCAACCGTAATTAAAGATGTTGCACCTTATTCAATTGTAGGTGGGAATCCAGCAAAAGAAATAAAAAAACGTTTCAATGAAGAAACTATAGATGAATTATTAATGTTAAAATGGTGGGATTGGCCAATTGAAAAAATCACGGAAAATCTTCAAAATTTAACTGGTAATTCAATAGATAAACTTAAATAACAATCCAAAATGAAAAAACATATACTAATGGTTACAGTTTTAGCTCTAGCATTTAGCTGTAATACAAAAGAACCAAAAAAAGAAAATACCGAAGATATGAGTACTTCTGAAAATCCTTTATTAGTAAAAAGTAGTTTAGATTACGGAGCTCCAGATTTTACCAAAATAAAGAATGAACATTTTATGCCTGCTATTTTAAAAGGGATGGAAGTTCAAAATTCTGAAATAGCAAAAATCGTAGCGAATACAGAAGCACCAACTTTCGAAAACACAATTTTAGCTTTAGAAGAAAGTAGTAAAACATTAGATAATGTAAATGCTATTTTTTCTGCATTAACTAGTGCACATACAAACGACGTTATTCGTGAAAATCAAAAAGAACTAGCGCCTAAATTTTCTAAACATGGAGATAATATTTTATTAAACACAAAATTGTTTGAAAGAATCAAAACAGTTTATAATAGTTTAGAAAGTTTAAATTTAGATCCAGAGTCTAAACATTTAGTAAGTGAATACTACAAGAATTTTGTAAAAGCAGGAGCTAATTTATCAGAAGATAAAAAAGAAGAATTAAAAGCAATTAATGCGCAATTAGCTAGCTTATCTAACGATTTTGGGAAAAAAGGAGTAGACGCTATGAAAAAAGGAGGCGTTATAGTTGCTGATAAAGGTGAATTGAAAGGTTTTTCTGAAGAAAAGATTAAATCTATAGAGAAAGATGGGAAGTATGAAATTCAATTAATTAATACAACACAACAACCATCTTTACAAACATTAGAGAATAGAGAACTTCGTGAAAAATTATTCAAAAAATCTATTTGTAGAACTGAAGGAGGAACTTACGATACTTCAGATTTAGTAAAACAAATGGTAGAATTAAGAGCTAAAAAAGCTGAAATTTTAGGTTTTGATAATTATGCAAGTTGGAGTTTGCAAGGAACTATGGCAAGTACACCAGATAAAGTTTTTGAAATGTTTAAAAACTTAATTCCAGGTTCATTAGAAAAAGCAGCTTCAGAAATAAAAGAAATTCAAACAGAGATCAATAAAGAAGGTGGAGATTTTGAATTAACGCCATACGATTGGAACCATTATGCAGAGAAAGTTCGTAAATCTAAATACAATTTAGATGAAGAAGAAGTAAAACAGTATTTCGAAATTAATAATGTTTTAGAAAAAGGAGTCTTTTTTGCAGCAAACAAGTTATATGGAATTACGTTTAAAAAGCGCGAAGATATTCCAGTATACCATCCAGATGTTGTAGTGTATGAATTATTCGAAGAAGATGGAAGTAAACTAGGTTTATTTTATGGTGATTTCTTTGCTAGAGATAGCAAAAGAGGAGGAGCTTGGATGAGTGCTTTTGTGAAACAATCAAAATTACGTAATCAAAAACCTGTAATTTATAATGTTTGTAATTCACCAAAACCAGCAGAAGGTGAGCCAGCTTTAATTAGTTTTGATGAGGTAGAAACAATGTTTCATGAGTTCGGTCATGCGTTACATGGTTTATTTGGAGATCAAAAATATGCTTCAATTTCAGGAACAAGTACAGCAAGAGATTTTGTTGAGTTTCCATCGCAGTTTAATGAAAATTGGGCTACACATCCAGAAGTGTTAAATAATTATGCTTTACATTACAAAACAGGAAAAGTAATTCCTGATACTTTATTGAAAAAAATAAAAGCAGCAGGAACTTTTAATCAAGGATATTCGATCATAGAGAATTTATGTTCATCAAATTTAGATATGCAATGGCATACTATCGGTAAAGATGTAAAAATCGAAGATGTTGCAAAGTTTGAAAAAGAAGCCTTAGAAAAAATGAATTTAAATATAGATCAAATTCCTCCAAGATATAGATCTACTTATTTTGCTCATATATTCAGTGGAGGTTATGCTTCTGGTTATTATTCGTATTTATGGACAGAAATGTTAAGTCATGATGCTTATGATTGGTTTAAAAATAACGGATTATTAACTCGTGAAAATGGAGATAAATTCCGTAAAGAAGTATTGTCTAAAGGAAATACAATGGATTATGCTGAAATGTATAAAGTGTTTGCAGGACGTGATCCGCAAGCAGAACCAATGTTAAAAGCTAGAGGACTGAAATAGGTTATAATTTAGCATATATAAATTTAAAACGATCAGAAGAATATTCTTTTGATCGTTTTTTGTTTATATCTACTATCTTTAATAAAAAAAGAATGACGAGATTAGGTGTACTTTTTATATTAATTACTTCAGTTCTTCAAGCACAAAATATTAGTATAATCGGAAAGCAATTCATTGCTAATGTAAATTCTGTTTGTGAAGAAACTCCAGATGATAATCCTTGCGCAGGAGAAGAAATTTATGTGGTTGTTAAATTTTTAAAAGATATGGTTGAACTTGCAGAAAAAGGAATTTCGTCTTGTGATAAAGAAACATATATACGAAAGTTTAAGTATAACTATGAAATAAAAGAGAATGACATCCTAATAACTTTAAAACCAGAAGAAGTTGAGTACACTCATCTTAAAGAAATAAAGTTTACTATTGAAAACAAAAAATTATTTGGTGCTATAACTTATCCGAATGGAAAAATTATAGTTTATGAATTTAAAGAAGAATAATACGATGAACGATTATTACGATAATGAAACATTTAAAAAAGTAGCTTTTACAAATGATCAAATAAGTAGATCAGATTTTGATTCTTGTACATTTGAGAATTGCGATTTTTCAGATATGCACGTTGTAAATTCAGAATTTTTAGAATGTGAATTTATCGATTGTAATCTGAGTAATACAAGATTGAAAGAAAGTAGTTTTAAAGATGTACATTTTTATAGTTCAAAATTATTAGGAATTAAATTCTACGAAATAGATCCTTTTTTACTGAAAATAAATTTTACCGATTGTCAAGTTGATTACTCTTCTTTTTATCAGTTAAAAATGCAAAATTTTCAATTTGTAAACTGTAGTGTAAAAGAAGTAGATTTTACAGAAGCAAATCTTCAATTTAGTTATTTTGACGATTGTGATTTACTTGGGTCAATTTTCGAAGCTTCAGATTTAAGAAATGTAAATTTTAAAACTGCGCGTAACTTTTCTATCGATTTAGAGTCTAATAGAGTAGAAAAAGCAATTTTTTCAAAAGATAATGTTGCTAATTTGCTAGAAAAGTATAAAATCAAAATTGTTTCATAAATTGGATATAAACTCCATCATTTCAACTTTTTTTATTTCTATCATGATCTTGTTTTTTATAACAGGTGTAATGTATACGATGAATCAAAAAAAGAAAACAATGCGTTTACTTTCTGATGAACCATTAATAAATTCATTTGCAAATGTTGAAATAAAAAATATTGAATCCATAAAGAGAAGCTTTTGGATTGGTAATGTGAAGTTATTTAAAAATTATATTCTAATACAGAGTAAATTTAATTACGATGTAATCCAATTAAATCCGAATTTTAAAAATGATGTAAAGTTTAAAATTTTGTATCAATCTTCATCAATAGAAAGTAGAACAATTAAAATTATTGGAACCAAAAACAGACTATTTGAAAAGAGTTCTATTCAATTAAAAATTAAATTTGATAGTGAATCAGATTCAAAAATGGTCTATTCATTTTTAAATCAGGGATAAAAATCAGATTTTTGCATTAATGTCAAAAAGAATAGAAGAAAATCTAGAGAAAATTCCAGTAGTAAATTGGCTAGTTAAAATCGGAAAAGAAATTAAAATTCCCGGTTTAGAAGGCTTATCCTTATACGATGTTATAGAAATGTATATCATCGGAATTGTTAAAGGAGCATTAACGACTAGAGCAGGAGGAATTGCTTTTAGTTTTTTTATGGCAATTTTTCCATTTTTATTATTTATTCTAACCTTAATTCCATACATACCTGTTGATGGTTTCCAAGAAGGATTATTCGATTTAATTCGAGAGGGGTTACCACCAAAAACTTTCGATGCTGTCGATGGAGTAATTAAAGATATTTTAAACAATCAATATGGAGGTTTATTATCGTTTGGTTTTTTAACTTCTATTTTTTTAATGACCAATGGCGTAAACGCAATCTTTGGTGGATTCGAATATTCGTATCATGTTCAGGAGTTTAGAAACGTGTTTAAAACCTATTTAGTTTCTTTAGGTGTGTCTCTATTAATGTCTTTTTTCTTAATTATTGTAGTTTGTTTGGTAGTATTGTATCAAATAGCATTATCAAGAATAGATGAAATTGGTTGGTTCGATACTAGCGAATTGAA
This sequence comes from uncultured Tenacibaculum sp., assembly GCF_947502995.1. GTDB lineage: Bacteria > Bacteroidota > Bacteroidia > Flavobacteriales > Flavobacteriaceae > Polaribacter. Next base: position 188,712 of record NZ_CANNBW010000006.1, read on the forward strand.
TTTATTTTATTTAGGAAGAGGTTTTCTTTTCTTAGTTATGATTTACACAATTGTGTATTTATTATTCAGATACGGAACAAAACAAGGAAGTACAGTAAAATTCTTTTCAGCAGGAGCTTTTTTAACAACAGTAGTGTCTTTATTTACATTTTATCTTTTCGGAATTTATGTATTAGAGTTTGCTAAATACAATCAACTTTATGGTTCTATTGGAACATTATTAATCTTAATGTTATTTGTTTGGTTAAACGCCATAGTGTTGCTTTTAGGTTTCGAATTAAACGCTTCTATCTATCAATTAAAACGTAGAAATAAAACTTCATAATCCGCCGATAAATTCGGATATTTGCAGGCTTAAAACGAAGTAATTAAAGAATTAAATAGCATATTCTATATGAAACCAGGAATTCCAAAGGGAACAAGAGACTTTTCATCAACAGAAGTAGCCAGAAGAAATTTTATTTTTAACACAATAAGATATGCTTTTGAGTTGCATGGTTTTCAGCCAATTGAAACACCAAGTTTTGAAAATTCTTCAACCTTAATGGGAAAATATGGAGAAGAAGGTGATCGTTTAATTTTTAAAATTTTAAACTCTGGAGATTATTTAAAAGAGCTAAAGTTAGAACTAGGAAATTCTTCTAAATTTAGTGTAATTTTTAGTGAGTGTCTTTCAGCTATTGAAGATTTTATAAGAAAGTTTGGTAATATTCCTGATTATAAAGATTTTGTTAACAGTTTTTTAAACCTTTACCCTAATTTAAATAAAGGAGAAAAAGAGATATTACTAGGCTTTTTCATAGATAAATATTCAGAGATAATTCAGTTGTTTAAGATTGATATTGATGTATCTGATGCAGAATCTACCGCTAAAAGAATAGATATCAAGAGAAATTTAATGATTGATATTTTTAAAAAATACATTGGAGATATCTTAGATTCGAAAAAGGCAACTGCTAAAATCTCTGAAAAAGCTTTGCGTTACGATTTAACGGTTCCATTTGCGCGTTACGTAGTGCAACATCAAAATGAAATTACATTTCCATTTAAAAGATATCAAATACAGCCAGTTTGGAGAGCAGATCGTCCTCAAAAAGGAAGATTCAGAGAGTTTTATCAGTGCGATGCAGATGTAGTTGGTAGTGATTCTTTATGGCAAGAAGTAGAGTTTGTTCAACTTTACGATGCAGTTTTTAGTAAGTTAAATGTAAAAGGAACGACTATCAAGATCAATAACCGAAAAATACTTTCAGGTATTGCAGAAGTTATTGGAGCTAAAGATAAGTTGATAGATTTTACAGTTGCTCTAGATAAACTTGATAAAATTGGTAAAGATGGAGTTGTAAAAGAAATGCTTTCGAAAGATATTTCTGAAGAAGCTATCGAAAAAGTACAGCCTTTATTTGATTTTACAGGAAGTAATGCAGACAAATTGGCATCGTTAAAATCAATGTTGTCAGATTCTGAAGAAGGATTAAAAGGAGTTGAAGAATTAACTTTTGTAATAAATAGCATTGCTGAGTTAGGTTTACAAACGGCTACATTAGAGTTAGATGTTACTTTAGCAAGAGGTTTAAATTATTACACCGGAGCAATTTTCGAAGTTGCGGCTCCTAAAGAAGTGAAAATTGGTTCTATTGGTGGAGGTGGTAGATACGATGATTTAACCGGGATATTTGGCTTAAAAGACGTTAGTGGAGTAGGGATTTCCTTTGGTTTAGACCGTATTTATTTAGTTATGGAAGAGCTTGGGCTCTTTGAAACAGTAGCTTTACCAAAACCTAAAGTTTTATTTTTAAACTTCGATGAGAGCGAAAGTTTAGCTAAAATGAAAGCGATTAATGAATTAAGAGCTAACGGAATTAAAACAGAATTATATCCAGATGTGGCTTCTAGTAACAATCAACAGAAGAAACAATGGAAGTATGTAGATAAAAGAGGCATAGAGTTTGTAGTAACCTCTATAGAAAAAGATGGTAAGTTTAAGTTCAAAAACACTCAAACAAGAGAAGAAAATGATCTTACTATCAAGGAAATAATAAAAAAAACACAATAAAAAGAACTTTTTGTTTTATCTTTACATAAAAACATTAAACAAAAAGTTATGTTCGAGATCCACAATAATATGACAGACGAAAGAATAGACGAAATAGGAGAAAACCACGTAGGTACATCTGCTACAACACCACTACGTGCTGATGCTTTTGATATTTCGGACGAAGAGAAGATAAAAAGAATCCAAGAAAGTGTAAAAGACATACTTGAAACTCTTGGAATGGATTTAACTGATGACAGTTTGTATGGTACACCTAAGCGTGTAGCTAAAGCTTTTGTTAATGAATTATTCATGGGATTAAACCCTAAGAATAGACCTAAAGCATCTACTTTTGATAATAACTATAAGTATGGTGAAATGTTAGTAGAAAAAAACATTGTTGTTTATTCTACTTGTGAACATCACTTACTACCTATAGTAGGACGTGCTCATGTAGCTTATATTTCTAATGGAAAAGTAATCGGATTATCTAAAATGAATAGATTAGTAGAGTATTTTTCTAAAAGACCACAAGTTCAAGAGCGTTTAACAATGCAAATTGTACAGGCAATGCAAGAAGCATTAGGTACAGATGACGTTGCTTGTGTTATCGATGCAAAACACTTATGTGTAAATTCTCGTGGAATTAAAGATATTGAAAGTTCTACAGTAACAGCAGAGTTTGGTGGTAAGTTTAAAGATAAAGATACTAAAAGAGAGTTTTTAGATTATATAAAGCTTAATACAAGTTTCGACTAACAAACCGGTCGAAGTATACTATAAATAAAAGAAAAGTGCGGTGTAAACCGCACTTTTTGTTTTTATTGGTCTCAACTTAGGGTCTAAAAGTGCTGCAATTTTATTGCAGCACTTTTAGTTATATGAAAAATTAATA
>NZ_CANNBW010000007.1 GCF_947502995.1 uncultured Tenacibaculum sp.
GAACAATCAATACATGTTTATAATAATTTGAGACCACATTTGAGTTTGAATATGAAAACTCCTAATTTTATACACAACAAAAAACCAGAGAAGCTAGCTTCTCTGGTTTAAATAATACTTTTTAAAACTGTCAACCTATTTTAGGACGACTCATATTTAACAATAAACAGGATAAACCCCTGTTTTTCAATAAATAATAGTTTTCAACGTAACTTTTTGCTATATTTATAATGAAACTCTAACTAACCTATGAGTATCTTTATTGGTATCCCCCTTCCTCAAGAGGATTAGATTTCTAATCAATTGTGTAACCCCCCTTAACACGAGAGGACATGAAGAATACGTTCTTATTACTACTGACGATTCTTCTTTCTATAACAAGCATTTCGCAGGAAAGAAGAGCCTGTTATTCAGACGAAAGTCTAGAGTACAGAAAACAAAAGACCCCCGAGATCCAGAACAAAATGGATCTGATTGAGTATCAAACTCAAATGAGAATACAGCGAATGGAAAGGTTTCAGAATAAACAATCAGACGAACCTATCACTATTCCAGTCGTAGTACACATTATCTACAATAATGAATTAGAGAATATTAGTGACGATCAAGTTCAATCTCAAATAGATGTATTGAATGAAGATTTTGGAAAAACCAATCCTTATTTAACTGATAAATGGCCTCAAGCTGCAGATACAGGCATAAGATTTCAGTTAGCTTCGGTAGATCCAAATGGTAATTCTACTAAAGGAATTACTAGAAAATCAAGTTCAAAAACATCTTGGAGTTATCAAGATCTCATGAAAAATTCTGAATCTGGTGGAGTAGACCCATGGAATACAGTTGAGTATTTAAATATATGGGTTTGTAACATCTCAAACGGAATATTAGGATATGCACAATACCCAGGTGGTAAAGCAAGCACAGATGGTGTTGTAATTAGTCCTAAGTACTTCGGATCTTCAGACAAAGGAGATGGCTTTTATTTAAATCCACCTTTTGATAAAGGTAGAACTGCCACACATGAAATAGGACATTTCTTTAATCTACGTCATGTTTGGGGTAATAGTAAAAGTTGTGGATCAGATGATTTAGTCGATGATACACCAGAATCTAACGGCCCTAACTATGGTTGTCAAGTAGGAACTGCATCTTGTGGATCAGAAGATATGGTAGAAAATTTTATGGATTATTCAGATGATACTTGTATGAGTATTTTCACATCTGGACAAAGAGCTAGAATGCATGCTGTTTTAATGGAAGGAGGATTTAGGCATGGTTTAGCTACATCTAATAAATTTGATACAATAACAACTGATTTATTTACCCCTAAAAATGTAATTGTTTCAGAATTAAAGTCTACTGAGGTTCTTGTTTCTTGGGATGAAGTTAAAAGAGCATCTTATATAGTAAGATATCGTTTAATAGGATCAGAAAAATGGAATGAAACTTTTGCATTACAAACATCGATTTTATTAAGAGATTTAAAAGATAACTCTGAATATGAAGTACAAGTAAAAAGTACCTGTGCAACCAATGAATCATCTTTTAGTGAATCAGTGAAATTTGTAACAGATACTAAAGACAAGTATTGTGTATCTAAAGCAGAAACTACTAATGAACTCTATTTAGCAAAAGTCGTAATTGGAAACATAAATAATAGTTCTGAGGGTGGAACTGGTTATTCCGACTTTACTTCAAATTATGCTAAGGTTCTTAAGACTCATGAAGTGTATATCGAATTAACACCAGAATGGTTAACTGAAGTTAATTACGAGTGCGGTTATGCTGTTTTTGTAGATTACAATCAAGATGGAGACTTTAATGATCAAGGAGAAAAGGTTTTTACTGTAGGTAAAACATCAAAACCTTTAATTAATGGAAGTTTTGTTGTTCCTGAATCGGCTTCAATGGGAGAAACAAGAATGAGAGTAGTTATGAAGTATAATGGAACTCCAGAAAATTGTGAAGTTTTTGATTATGGAGAAGTTGAAGATTATACTTTGAATATCCATGGAGCACATCATGACACAAATGCGCCTTCTACTCCTGAAAATATTATAGCATTAGAAGTAAAACCAAAAGAGGTAACTTTAAGTTGGGATAAAGCTAGCGACGACGTGGAAGTAAAGGGATATGAAGTTTACTTGAATAATGAATATCTTAAAATGGTAGAGCACCCATTGATTTTAGTAGATGGTTTAGAGCCTGCGACAGATTATAAATTCTCTATTAAAACAAGAGATTGTTCAGGGAATACATCAGAATCTTCAGAAATTTTGGTTTCAACTTTAAAAGAAGAAATAAGTTACTGTGATTCTAGAGGAAAAAAATCAACTTACGAATGGATAGATAAAGTAGAAATAGGATCAATATCTAATTATTCTAACTCTAATAATGGTTATGCAGATTATACTTCATTAGAAACCGATTTAATTAGGGGAGAAGTGACTCCGATTGTAGTTAGTGCAGGTTTTTTGAACTTTAGTTATACAGAATTTTGGTCAATTTGGATTGATTTCAATCAAGACGGTTCATTTGATGATGATGAAAAAGTCGTTTGTGGTTCTTCTTCAAGTGGAGAAAATTTATTTGATATGGTGTATATTCCTTCATCAGCTTTACTTGGTAAAACTAGAATGCGTGTATCTATGAAATACAAAACGATGCAATCGGCTTGTGAGTTTTTTACAGAAGGAGAGGTTGAAGATTATACAATTAATATTATCGACTCTAATGAAGCAAATATCGAAGAAGCAGATATCACAGGAGCATCTGAAATAGGTGAAGTGGAAGAACTAAAAATAACAACATACCCTAACCCAACTGTTAATCATGTTAATGTTATTGTAGATGAAAAACAAGAGCAAGAGATTGTTTCATACAATATTATAAATGCTACTGGTCAAGTAATTCGAAAAGAAAAGATGAATAGCTTAAAAATAGACGTTTCAGATTTAAGTTTAGGTGTTTATATATTAGAATTTTACGATGGCCAGAAAAAATTTCAAACCAGAATAGTTAAAAGATAATCCCCTTTTTTAATTATTTAGTTAAAACCCAAGCTTAGCTTGGGTTTTCAATTTTGAAATAACTTTTTGTTAACATATATTAATAATTAGTGTTGATTTCTTAACTTTTTTAATAAATGTTTGTTTTTATTCTATCGAAAATATATTTTCGGCCTCCGTTTTCGTAAAAAGTAGTTGTAAGTTTTCAAAATCAACAATAACCCACATTTTTTTTTACGAAAATTTTAAAACCATTAAAACCCTTTAGATGAAAAACAAAATTACTTTAATTTTGGTAGGAATGCTCTTGGCTTCTACTACCATTTACTCTCAAACACCTGTTAAGCGAAATTGTAGTGCTTCAGATCTTTTCGAAGAAAAAATGAAGAATAATCCTAGTTTAGAAAGAAAAATGCTAGAGATGGAATCGTTTACGCAACAAAGAGTTGCGATGATGAAAAATCTTCAAGGAAGAATTGTTGGAGATGTATATCAAATTCCGGTAGTAGTTCACGTATTATATACAAATAATTCAAATAATATTAGTAATGCTCAGATTCAGTCACAGTTAGATGTTTTAAATGCAGATTTCCGTAGAACAAATGCAGACAGAACAAATAAGTGGTCTCAAGCTGCTGATACTAAAATAGAATTTTACTTAGCTGAGGTAGATCCTAATGGAAATCCAACAACAGGTATTACTAGAAAACAAGTAACTAAATCTACATGGAACTTAACTTTAGGTGAAGGAGACGAACTTAAAAGATCTGCAGATGGTGGAGTAGATCCATGGAATACTTCTGAGTATTTAAACATGTGGATTGTAGATAATTTAATAAGAAATACAAATACTGGTACAGCAACAATTTTAGGTTTTGCTCAATTTCCTTGGGATACGGATGCTTCAACTGATGGTGTTGTAATGGCAGATCAATATTTTGGAACAACAGGAACAGCTCAGGCTCCATTTGATGGAGGTAGAACTACTACTCACGAAGTTGGTCACTATTTTGGGCTACGTCACATTTGGGGAGACGGTGCTTGTGGTGTTGATGATTTCGTTTCTGATACTCCAGAGTCTGATGCTCCAAACTATGGATGTGTTACAGGTCATACTTCTTGTGGTTCAGAAGATATGATTCAAAATTACATGGATTACTCTGATGATTCTTGTATGAATTTATTTACTGCAGGTCAAAGAGACAGAATGCATACATATTTACAAGCTGGTGGTGCAAGACGTACATTAGCTTTATCAGATAAAACTAATGGAGGAACAACAAATCCTCCAACAGGTGATACTTGTTCTTCAACAATTTCTTCTTTTCCATATAGTGAAAGTTTTGAATCTGGTGATGGATGGACACAAGCTACTGGAGATGATGGTAACTGGGTAAGAACTACAGGAAGTACACCTTCTAATAATACAGGTCCAATATCTGCTGCACAAGGTTCAAGTTACTTATTTTTAGAGGCTTCTTCTAATAGTAGTGCTGGTCAAATAGGATCTAATGCAACAGCTATTTTAGAAAGTGGATGTTTTGATTTAGCAGGAAAATCTGCAGCAACGTTCTCTTTTGAAAACCATATGTATGGTACTAATGTAGGTTCATTAAAAGTTCAAGCATTAAAAAGTGGATCTTCTACTTGGACAGATATATGGTCTGATTCAGGTAATAAAGGAAACCAGTGGAATTCAGTTTCTGTAAACTTAAGTGCATACTTAGGAGGAAAAGTTAAACTAAGAATAGTTGGTACAACTGGTAATGGTTGGTCTAGTGATATCGCTGTAGATAATTTATCGGTAACTACTGGTGGAGGTTCAACAGCAGATACGCAATCGCCTTCTACACCATCAAATGTTCAGGTTTCTAGTATTACAGAAACAACTGCTACTGTAAGTTGGTCTGCTTCTACAGATAATGTTGCCGTAACTAATTACGAAATATTTCAAGGTTCTTCTAGTTTAGGAACTGTTACAGGTACTTCTGCTAATTTAACAGGTTTAAATGCAGGAACATCTTATACAATTTCAGTAAGAGCAAAAGATGCTGCAGGAAACTTGTCTGCTGCTGGTTCTGTATCATTTACAACTGTAGATAATACTCCAGCTCCAGTTTCTTATTGTTCTTCTAGTAGTAATAGAACTCAATTCGAATGGATTGATAATGTTGAGTTAGGTGGAATTGCTAATGCAACTGCTGCAGGAAGTGGGTATTCAGATTTTACAGCTCAGGTTGGAACTTTAGCACAAGGTAGTACAAATAACATGGTTGTTAGTGCTGGATTTAGTGGAACAGCTTACACAGAATTCTGGGCAGTTTGGATTGATTTCAACAGAAACGGAACATTTGAAGATAGTGAAAAAGTGGTTTCAGGATCTTCGTCAAGCGCAGATAATTTATCAGCTACAGTTACTGTTCCTGCAAGTGCAGTTTTAGGACAAACAAGAATGCGTGTTTCTATGAAATATGATGCTGCTCAAACAGCTTGTGAAACTTTTGCTGATGGAGAAGTGGAAGACTATACAATTAATATTGTTGCTAGTGGAGCTACTACAAGAATAGATGGTAATGTAATAGCAGCACAAGAATTAGGTAACGAGCCAGCTTTAACATTAAAAGCATATCCGAATCCAGTTCGTGATTTCTTACAAATTTCAACAAATAATAAATCAATGAGTTTAGCTTCTTATAAGATTGTAAATACAATCGGTCAGGTTGTTAAATCAGGAAGTTTAAATGAAACAAGTCAAATAAATGTATCTAAATTGAATCAAGGCATTTATGTTTTAGAAATTAATGATGGTCAAAAATCATTTATTACCAAAGTGGTAAAAGAATAAAACATGGATAATCCCCTATATTGTTAACTAAGCCCAAGCGTAAGCTTGGGCTTAGTTTTTTATACAAACATTCTTTTAATTGATTGATTATTATTTTAACTCTATTGTTGAGAATTAAACAAAAAATTAACATTTTGTTTGGTTTTGCTTTGGTTTTTGCTATTTTAGCTCCGCAAAAAATTAGATAATTGAGTTACCTCCCACATCTCCACTCAACTTAATTATCTAGTATAAACCATTAAACCCTTTAAAAAACAATGAAAAAAATTACTTTTTTGTTTCTGCTTGTTGCTGGAATAATGTTTTCGCAACAAAGAAGGAATTGTCATTCTATGGACAACCTAGAATTCAGACAATCAAATGACCCCCAACTAAAGCAAAGAATGCAACAAATTGAAAACTTCACACAAAACAAGTTGCGTCAGCTTTCAGGATTACAAGGAAGAATAGACGGTGATATTATCACAATTCCTGTTGTAGTACACATTATTTATAGTAATTCACAAGAAAATATTAGTGATGCTCAAATTCAATCACAAATAGATGTACTAAACGAAGATTTTAGAAGAACAAATTCAGATGCTACAAACAAGTGGTCTCAAGCAGCAGACACACAAATAGAATTCCAATTAGCTGCTATCGATCCTAACGGAAATCCAACAAACGGTATTACTAGAAAATCATCAACAAGAACTTCTTGGGGAACAAACGATGCAATGAAATCGTCTGCTCAAGGAGGTGTTAGTCCATGGGATACTTCAGAGTATTTAAACATGTGGGTATGTAATATTGGTGGAGGAATTTTAGGATATGCACAATTTCCAGGAGGTAGTGCTTCTACCGATGGAGTTGTAATGAGCCCACAATATTTTGGTAGTTCAGATAAAGGTTCTGGATTTTATTTATCTGCTCCTTTTGATAAAGGTAGAACAACAACACATGAAGTTGGACACTTTTTAAACTTACGTCACATTTGGGGTGACGGGGGTTGTAGTGTAGATGATTTTGTTTCTGATACACCAAATGCTGGTGGAGCAAACTATGGTTGTGCTACTGGTAATACTTCTTGTGGTTCTGAAGATATGGTAGAAAACTATATGGATTATTCAGATGATGGATGTATGAACTTATTTACATCAGGACAAAAAAACAGAATGAGAGCAGTTCTAGAAGCGGGAGGATCTAGAAGAAGTTTAGCTTTATCTGATAAATTTACACCAGTTGCTTGTAATGCAACAACACCAACTGGAGTTTCAGTTTCTGGAATTTCTTCTTCAGGGGCAACAGTAAATTGGAATGAAGTTACAGGTGCTACTTACGATGTAAGATATCGTGCAACAGGAACTTCTTCTTGGACAGTAGTTACTGTTTCAGCAAACTCTGCAGCAATTTCTGGTTTATCAGCTTCAACACAATATGAAGTTCAAGTACGTAGTAAATGTTCTTCAGGAAATTCTTCTTATAGTACTTCTGTTAACTTTACAACTACAGCAGTTCAAATTAACTATTGTTCTTCTCAAGGAAATAATGTTAATGATGAATATATTGGAAATGTAACTTTAGGAAGTATTAATAACGCTTCTGGAAGTGGAAATGGATATTCTGATTTTACTTCAATTTCGACTAACTTAAGTAAATCTTCTTCTGCTTCAATTACAATTACGCCAACTTGGACTGGAACTGTTTACGCTGAAGGATATGCAGTGTTTATCGATTATAATCAAGATGGTGATTTTGCTGATAGTGGAGAAACTGTTTGGACTCAATCAGCAACTAGAAATACTCCTGTAACAGGAAGCTTCACTGTTCCTGCTGGTGCTGCTGAAGGAGCAACAAGGATGCGTGTTTCTATGAAATATAACGGCGTACCAACTTCTTGTGAAACATTTACTTATGGAGAGGTAGAAGATTATACTGTAAATATTACTTCTGGTGGTTCTAATCCAGATCCTGGTTGTGATACATTAAACTTTAATGATTACACATTATCTTCTTTCTCTAATCAAGATTCTGCTGGAAATGCATCTGTAGGTTCAGGTGGAAATTCATTAACATTAACAAACAATACTTGGAAGTATATCGCATTAAACTATACGGTAACTCCAAATACTGTTATCGAATTTGATTTCAGCAGTACTTCTCAAGGAGAAATTCATGGAGTTGGTTTTGAAAATGATAATTCATTAACATCAAGTAGATATTTTAAAGTTCATGGAACACAAAACTATGGTGTAACGAATTACGATAATTATGCTGGTGGAACTAAAACATATGTAATTCCTGTTGGAGATTCATATACAGGAAACATGGATCGTTTAGTATTTATTAACGACAACGATGCTGGTTCTGGAAATAATTCTACATTCTCTAATGTGAAAATTTATGAAACTTCTTGTTCTTCATCTAGAACAGTTGTAGAATTTGGAGCAAGAATCGATGTGTTAGGAGATCAAGATGAAAATACATTAGCAACATTAACATTAGCACCAAATCCAGTAGCTAAAGGAAATGTATTAGAAATATTATCTTCAGATAATTCAGATTTATCAACTACTAACTATGCAGTAATTAATATGCTAGGTCAAACTGTAAAGAAAGGAAACTTAAACAATCGTATCATAGATACGAATACATTAACTCCTGGAGTTTACATTTTGAATTTAACAAATGAATATACACAAACGAAGAAACGTTTTGTTATTAGATAATTGTACTATTTTTGAATGAAGAAGAGACCGTTTTTTAAAACGGTCTCTTTGTTTTTATCGCTATTGAAATCATTACATTTGTCTTTTATTTAGAAATTCATGAATTACCTTACTGTAGAAAATATTTCCAAAGCTTATGGAGAGCGCGTTTTGTTTGAAGATTTATCTTTTGGAATTAATAAAGATCAGAAAATAGCTTTTGTAGCTAAAAATGGAAGTGGTAAAACATCAATTTTAAATATTGTTGCAGGAAAAGATACGCCAGATTCAGGTCAGGTTATCAGTAGAAAAGGAATTCATATTGCGTATTTATCTCAGGAACATAATTTTGATGCAAATCAAACAATAGAAGAAACAATTTTCGCTACAGAAAATAAAATTCTTCCAATTATTCAGCAATACGAAGCAGCTTTACAAAATCCAGATGATGCCGAAGCTTATCAAAAAGCATTCGATTTAATGGATCAACACAATGCATGGGATTTTGAAACACAATACAAGCAAATTTTATCGAAACTAAAGTTAGATAATCTACAACAAAAAGTAGGTTCACTTTCTGGAGGACAACGTAAACGTTTAGCTTTAGCAATTATCTTAATTAATAAACCAGATTTATTAATCTTAGATGAGCCAACCAACCATTTAGATTTAGAAATGATTGAATGGTTAGAAGCATTCTTTTCTAGAGAAAAAATTACCTTATTCATGGTAACACACGATCGCTATTTTTTAGAGCGTGTGTGTAATGAGATTATTGAATTAGATAACGGACAGCTTTATAAATACAAAGGAAACTATTCGTATTATCTTCAGAATAAAGAAGAACGAAAAGCTTTAGAAGCGACAAATCTTAGTAAAGCAAAAAGTTTATATAAGAAAGAATTAGATTGGATGCGTCGTCAACCAAAAGCAAGAACGACAAAATCTAAATCTCGAATTGATGATTTTTTCGAAATTAAGCAAAAAGCACACCAGCGTAGAAAAGAACACGAAGTTCAGTTAGAAATTAATATGGAACGTTTGGGGAGCAAGATTGTAGAATTACATAAACTGAAAAAATCTTTTGATGAAAAAGTAATTCTAGATGGTTTTGAGTATGTGTTTAAAAAAGGAGAGCGTATTGGAATCATTGGAAAAAACGGAACAGGAAAATCATCGTTCTTAAATATCTTAACGAAACAATTACCATTAGACGGCGGAAAAATTGTAGTTGGAGAAACGGTAAAGTTTGGATATTACACCCAAAAAGGAATCAATATTAAAGAAGGGCAGAAGGTCATTGAAGTGATTAAAGAGTTCGGTGAAGAAATTCCGTTAACGAAAGGAAGAAGAATTTCTGCTGCACAATTACTAGAACGATTTTTATTCGACAGAAAAAAGCAATACGATTTTGTAGAAAAGTTAAGTGGAGGAGAGCAGAAGCGTTTGTATTTGTGTGCGGTATTAATTCAGAATCCGAATTTCTTAATTCTCGATGAGCCAACAAACGATTTAGATGTGGTAACACTAAATGTTTTAGAAAACTTCTTATTAGATTATCCTGGAAATTTAATGGTAGTTTCTCACGACCGCTATTTTATGGATAAAATTGTAGATTCTCTATTTGTTTTTAGAGGAAATGGAGTAGTGGAGAATTTCCCTGGGAATTACTCTGATTTTAGAGCTTATGAAGATTCTAAGACCCCAGAACCTAAAACAGAAAAGAAAGAAGCTGTAAAACGCGAAAAAACGCCTCAAAAAGGAAAATTAAGTTATAATGAGAAGCGTGAGTTCGGTGTTTTAGAGATTGATATTGAAAAACTGCAAAAGAAAAAAGAGCAAATCGAAGCACAATTTGCTAATGGAGAGATAGCTTCAGAAGATATTAACGATAAATCTGTAGAACTTCAACAAATCATAGAAGATTTAGAAACCAAAGAAGAGCGCTGGTTCGAACTATCTATGAAAATGGAAGAGTAAAAGTGTAGAAGCTTTTTTAAATGAACTTTAGAATATTTTTGAGAATTAAAGTGTCTGCTTGATATTCACTGCCTAAGGTTTTTGTGATGTTTTCCTTTAATTTTTTGTATTCTTCAGTTGTTTTAAATTGTTTGAATTGTAGTGCTTTAAAACTTTGAAAATCTAGATAATTAAAACTTCGTTTACCAATATAATTTCCTTTGTGAAATTCTAAAAGAGTGTATTTTTGATCTTCTTTTTTACTTTGATATTCATTGTAATTATCTATTCTGATAAAACCAGAAAACCAGTCGCAATCAGTTTTACCTTTAAAAACATTTTTAAAAATCGATTTCAGTTTTAAATTAACTGTGTTTCCATCAAAGATTCGAATATCAGTAACTTTTAGTTTTTCATTTTCCACAGAAAAATTACCAACATAACCTCTTGTTAAAGCAGTATTTGAAGAGTGGAATTTCTTTAATTTCGGATTTCCTTTAAAAAAACTCTCTAGTATATAATCTTTGATGTGATATGTTTCACCTTCAAAAATTAAAATATCTCCTATTTGCTTCGTCATTTACAACGTTACTTTTTCAATAATTTGATAAGAGGTTCACGATAATCAAAATCCTTTTCATTGAAGTAAACTCTGTTTTTAGCAAAGTCAAAATTCACAAAAAGCTCAGCATGATCTTCTTCATTTTCTAAGAAAATTTTAAATCTACTTTTATTGTCATGATAATTCGGAGGTTCTTGATTTAGATTGGCACAGGTAAATGTTTGTGTGTCTTTTAAAACAAGGTTTGTATTGTTCAGTTCATATTTGTCAGACAAAAACTGTAATAAAGCATCGCTTTCTTTTCCTTTAGAAACAAACTGAATTCCTTCTTTTAAAAACATATTTTTAGGTTCACCATTCACAAAACCAGGAGGAATATCTTTTTTTAAACGAATTGTAATTCCAATTTTTTCTTTATTTAAAATTGCACTAACTGTGTATTCAAAATAAGTATTCGCCTCTTGACGATCAGTAATTGAAAGTGGAATGTCAATAAATCCCTCAGTAGATTGTAAGTTTGTAATATCAATAATTTTCTGACTACTTTTTTGTCCTAAAGTAAGTATAGATAGCAATAAATTTTTCATTTTTCTTTTCGAGTTAATTTTTCATTTTTTCAAATTCCTCAATTGCTTTATGGTTTTCCATAAGGTTCAATTCTGGTTTTCCAGCAAATACACCAAGTCCAACAGAGCATCTCACAAAATATTCTTGTCCTCTTTTAACATCTAAAACAATAGAATCTTTTGTATCTATTTTAGCCCAGAATTTATGTTTTCTGAAATCAGTGATGGTTAATTCACACTTTTCTCCGTTTCTAACTCTACAAACTACAGAATCTTTATTTACTCGAATTTTATACCCAATAAGAGAACCTATTACAAGTGAAGGTCTATAAAAATAAACTTTTGCGTAATCGGCATTTATTGGAAGTCGAGATTTGTTACGTTCCTTGAATTCTTGTACAATAGGCGAGAGTTTTTCAGCGTCAAAATTTCTATAAATTTTTGCTTTAAGACGATAACATGTACTTCCAAAATTAGGATCTTTTAATTCTATAATTTCTATGATATTTCCACCTGCTTTTCTAGCAGCAATTTTGGCGTCGTTCATTACTTTATTATAGTCACAATCTACAGTAAATCCACTATCACCAATTTTAAGATCACCAATAAAAATAGATCTTTCAGGAAGTTTACCTTTTTCTAAAATAATTATTTCTTGAGTTTTTTCTAATGCATTAAAACTCGTATTACTAATTGTTGATTTAATTCTTGTTGAACACGAATAAAGCATCAATACTAATAATACAAAAACTGTATTTTTCATAGTTTTTACTAATGATTGTTCTGGTTTTTAGAAAAATAAAAAGGAACAGGAGGATTAAACTATTTCTTTATCTTTTTTCATGGTTAAAAGTAGAAAAATAAAGACGTACAAACAAAAAAGTAATTATGATTTCACTTTTTGAAAATAAGAGTATTCGATTTCATCTTTTTTGATGCCTAATTTCTTTCAATTTTCATTTGTTACTTTTTATATAGTTCACCATTTTGATTGTAAATATTAACCATGTTAAAAGCTTCTACGCTTGATCCGTTTTTATTTAGTAAATCTAATTTTTCTTTAGCTTCAGTAAGTGTAGGAATATGACCTTTTTCGATATACCACATTACAGCTTTGTGTCCTTCTATTTCGTTAGACCATTTTTTTCGGTTTTTAAGAAAATAACTATGAACAGTTTTATAAGTATAATCGCGTAAAAAGTCATAGTTTTCCCAAACAGACATGTTAACAAAGATTAGTTTGTCTTCGTAAGGAGTTTCTATATCTGTTGCATTTTCGCCACTTTCATCTTTAAGTCTCCAAACAAAGCCTTCACTTTCTTCAGCAAGCAAATTCACAGGAGCAAGAAAATCTCTAAATTCTTTAATGATTGGAGAGTCTAACTCATCTTTTAGTTTAATAATGTTGAACTGAGCAAGGTGTTTCGTATTCATAGTTTTAATAGGAATAGTGTTTATTAGGTTTTTTTTAAAAGAAAAAACAATACTATATTTTGATAAAAATACTAAACTTCAGAAAGAGAAAAATCCCCTGATTAGGGGATTTTTATAAATGTTTTTAAAATTTCATGTATAGTATTTCAGTATTTAATGAACGAAAAATTAGCTTCTATCCCTTTTTTTAAAAAGTTAACGTATTAATTACTGAACTTTATAATGTGATCGAAATTAAAATATTTGATTAAGTAGCTACCATTCATTTTTATCACAGAGGTAGAATCCGAAAAACCTTTATAAATAGAGTAGGAAACCAATTTTTAATAAAAACGAATTATGGCAACAATAGATATTTTATGTGTAATAGACACTAATGGTTTAATGAAAAAAGGCTTAAAGCCAGGAACTCTTGATAATCCTACAGGTTTAGGTGGTTGGAGTGACTCAGATTCATTTGTATTTATGATTTGTGATGGGCAGTATGCTTGCAATAATCAAGGAAAATCAGAGTTATCAATTAAAGCAAATATTGGAGATACTTTACGTTGGACAATAACAGATCCATCTACAGGTTTAATTTCAGGTCAACAGAATAAATCTTTCAGTTGTATTTTATATAAATTTAAAAGTGCTGGAATAAATAAACAAATTACAGATCCTGTTTTAAAGTCTACACCAGCACTTACATATTATAACAGTTTGAACTCAGCAACAACTCCTTCAGCAGGAGCTTACATGTGCTCTTCTTGGACTAGTTCTGTCTTATCATTAGGAAGTAATATTCAGTATGACTGGTCTTTTCAAGTAATAGATAATTTTTCTGGAGATGTAGTAGGTTATTATACTTGGGATCCTTTTATTAATGTTCAAGAAGCTGCAATAGGAGCAGAAGTTGAAGCATTATAGATAATTGATAAAATTGTTTGTTTAAAAACGGTTTAGCTTTAAAACTAAACCGTTTTTAAGCAAACTTTATCTATCGGCTTAGAAAATCTCTTCTTCGTTTTTAAAACTCTTAAATTCGATCGGATTGTTACTGAAATCTAAAACAAACATAGTTTTCTGTTCACCACGAGTTCCTGCATATCTTGTTTGTGGTGGTATAATAAATTCAATATTGTGAGATTGTAATGCATTTTTAATGAATTCAAACTCATGATCTTTTACAATACAACCAAAATGAGGAATTGGAACTTTTACATTATCCACTTTTCCACAGTAATCCAATTCCGGAATATTTTTAGAAATATGAGCAGACAATTGATGTCCGAAAAAATCAAAATCAATCCAATATTCGGTTTGCCGTCCGATAGTACAGTTTAAAATTTCATGATAAAATTCATGTGTACTTTGAATATCTTTAACTTTAAATGCAAAATGGAATCTGTTCATAATTAATATCCTTTTTCTATTGAAACTACATTAATGAGTTCTTTTTCGTTTAACAAGTTTTTGTAATTGGTAACCACAATATCCGAAGCTGTTTCAATATTGGTGATAGCAGCAATATGTGGTGTTATGTTAATATTCTTGTGTTCCCAAAATGGGTGATTCTCAGGTAAAGGTTCAGTTCGAAAAACATCGAGTAAAGCACCTGATAAATGTTGATTGTTTAATAACGTAAGTAAATCATTTTCAACTAAATGTTCTCCGCGTCCAACATTAATTAAATATCCATTTTTATTTAGTTGTGAAAGATGTTTAAGATTTAGAATATTTTCTGTTGCTGAAGTTAATGGTAGAATATTGATTAAAACATCTATGTTTTTTAGTACATCAGCCAAACCTTCATTTCCATGAAAACAAGTCACATTTTGTAATGTTTTTTCTGATCTCGACCAAGCCTTTACTGTAAATCCAACTTGCGCTAATTTTGTAGCAACATGAGTTCCGATTTTCCCTAAACCTAAAATTCCAATGCTAGTATTTTGAATAGTTTTATACGGTTTTTGTTGCCATTGCTTTTCTTTTTGAGCTTTCTGATATTCAGCAAAACGTTTTAAATGAGATAAAACACCTGTTAAAATAAACTCGAACATATCTTCAGACAATCGATTATCTACAATTCTTGTTACTGTACAATTTGAAGCTAAATCCTGACTTTGAATTATGTGTTCTACTGAAGCTCCGACAGATTGTACGACTTTTACATTTGGAAATTGTGCTAAACTATTTGGCTCAGGTTTCCAACACAAAGCAAAAGTAACAGCTTTTGAATCAGTTACATTTGGATAAATCTCAATAGCAGTATCTGGCAACTTAGTTTGTAAAGTTTCTTGCCAAGGTTTCGGATCTTTATTGTTAAAACAGATTACAATGCTCATCTTCTTTTTTTACAAATTTCTAATTTTTAGGATAGTTGTAAAAATGTAATCATTTGTGTTTTTGTAAATTTACTTCTGAATGATGTGTAATTTTAAAGATTTACTTATGATTGATAATATAGATGCGCAAATTTTAAAAGCTTTAGAAAAAGATGCACGACTTTCTTTTGCGGAAATAGGACGTTTAATTAATCTATCTGCATCTGCGGCAAGAGAACGTATTTTAAAAATGGAAGATGTAGGTTTAATTAAAAAATACACGATTGAAATTGATCATTCTCAATTGGGCTACGATTTAGAGGTGTTTATTTTGGTAAAAGTGTTTCACGGAAAACTTCGTTCGTTTTTAGATGCAATTCCAACGATCCCAGAAATTAAAAAAGCACACAGAATTACTGGAAATCAGAACTTACATGTAAAAGCAATGCTTAAAAACCAGTTGCACTTACAACAATTAATTGATCAATTAATGCCATTTGGTGATACACATACCTTGTTGGTATTATCGGATGTATTGGAGAAAAAATAATTGACTCCGTTTGGTTTAACAATAGTGCTTTTATCTTTTATTCAATTCGTATTCTAATAGTTCTTTAAAATATGTATTGTCTCCAAAATAATAAGACTCAATAAAATCAACAACAGCTTCTTCATTTTCAAAATCAAGGCTAAAATCTCCAGGTCCTGGACCTGGAACCCAATTTGAACAAACCAATTGATATTGATTTTTTAAAAACCAGAGCATTAGAGCTGGGCAATCAGATGAAATTTCTGATTTAGTTTTACCATCATTATCCAATATTATAGCGGGAATCGTAGAATAATTTGGAATTGAATTTCCTAGAATTTCTGGTTTCTTAATAATGAAGCATCTTTTATGATTACAGGTGAGATGAAGCCCTTGAGCTTCAAGTTTTTCTATATTATTTTTACTTAACAATTTTATTTTTGAGTTTTGGCTTTATGTGTCACTTCGATTAGAGTCGAGAAGTGAATATATAATATTTCATCAATTAGTTTTCAAATAATGATCTAAAACCGCTATAATTTCAGCGAAATTAGCCCTTCCAAATCCTATTCTTATGTATTTACCTTCGTATTCAAACATTTCCGAAGGAACGGTCATAATTCCAGTTTCTTTTACCAGTATATTACTAAATTCTAAAGCAGAATTATCAATATTAAGCTGTACAAAAGATGTAGAGCCTGCTTTTGGCGGAACAAAGTTTGTGATTACTTCTTGCTGATCAACAAACTCACTAAAAACAGTAATATTACTATTGATTTTTTTAAGATTTGGCTCTAAAAACGAGTTGATATTATTCAAAGCCATTATGGATAAAATTTCACTAGGCGCACTATTACAAATACTTAGGTAATCTTTAAAAGCTACAACTTTCTGTAAAAAAGATTTGTCTTGACTTACTAGCCAACCTGTTCGTAAACCAGCTAAACCAAAAGTTTTTGATGTTCCCCAAAGACTAATCCCTTTTTCGTAAAGATCACAAATGGGGTGTAATTCTTCAGTATCACCATGAATCAATTTATGATACATTTCATCTGAAAAGATATAGATATCGTGCTTTCTAGCAATAGCAACTATTTCGTTTAGTTGATGTTTGGTTAAATAACTTCCTGTAGGATTATGCGGGAAATTTAGAATAATCAGTTTGGTGTTTTTCTGAATGAGTTTTTCTAAATCTTCCGTGTTGAAAGTCCAATCTTCAGAATTAGGTTTCCAAAATGAAAGTTCACAATGAATAGATTTCACCACTTCTGATAACGATTGGTAACATGGTGAAACTGTAATAGCATGATCTGTTGCATTTAATAAAACATTCATACTGATGAAATTTAATTCACCAGGTGTTGCCACGACAACATTTTCTATAGAATTTAAATTGTAATGTTGGAGTATAGCTTCTCGTAAAAGTGGATTGCCTTCACTTTCAGTATATCCTAATTTTAAATTTTCCCAAAGTTTTAGTTCTTCATTAGAAGCGTTTTCTAGTATATAATTCAATTCATAACCGTCGCAATCAGAACTAGATAGTAAATACTTTGCCGTAAACTCATGTTGTGCAAAATAACGCTCGAGTTTAAAATCGTTTATTTTCATAGGTTAAAAATCCTTTCCAATAATATTATAAAAAATTATAGTTTGGTTAATACATAACCACCACCAGTCATATGGTTTTTGTCTGTCAATTGTAATTGATAACTACTGTTTTTCCAAATTCCTTTTTCAGTTTCTTTAAACCCTTTTTGCCATACAGATGCGGGTGCTTCTGTTCCATTTGTTGGGTCATATGTACCAAATTTAGTTTGTACAATCCAGTGTTTGCTAAAAAAGAATTTTCTTTCATCTGCATAATTACCAGCACCAATTTTAACGTTTCCAGGACAAGAAGGATCTATAAATGTAGCAGGTAGTTTACCAGTAATAAAATTTTGTTCGATTAAAATAACTCTAGAACTTTCATCAATATCTGTAGACTTCAATAAAGAACTAAAAGCAGCAGCAAAACTTCCGCAAGCAGCACTTTTATCACCACCTAAAACGTCAGCACCTTTTGTAACATACTTCCAGTGGTTTTGTCCGTATTTCATAAACTTCGCAAATAATTCATCTGCTCCTGCTTTACCGCTTGTTTCGGTTAACTCACCAATAATCGCATTTATGGTAGTAGCTTTTGTAGCAGCTTTTTCCATGGCTTTTTTTTCCATTTCGGCAGTTGTTTTTAAAAAACCAACTGTATCAAGTGCTTCATCTAAACCAGATGGTAATTCGGCTCTATGCCATTCTATCCAAGATGTTGTGTATTTAATAATTTTTTCTAAATCTGTTATTGATGGGTTTTTATGAAAATCATCTAATGCTGTCGTCGCAAATATAAGATCGGCAGTAATCATTGCACTTGGTACTTTATTAATACAATTTGCTTCCCAAGTAGCGTTACTCATTATTTGTCGTTGAATAACTTTCGCTTGTTGTTGTACAGGTTTATTTTTAGTGTTGTTTGTACTAAGCGATCTGGTTTGTATCGTATTTGTATTTTCGCTACTTAATGCTTTGTTTCCCATTACAGTGGCTTCGTTTTCTAAACTTGCACTATCGTTTACAGCTACACCATTCACACTAGTAGTAGGTTTTACGCGACCTTCCATTTGTTGTACAACATGACCTAACTCATGAGGTAAGTGTTTTTCTTGACCACTAGCCAAATGAATTTCACTTCCTTGAGCATATGCGTGTGCTTGAACAGTTGCAGGTTTTGGTGAATTGTAATGTACCTTAACATGATCGAGTGACATTCCAGATAGGTTTTCCATTCCTGTTTTTAAATTATCTGGTAAACCTGTATTATTTTCTTTTTTTTGAATAGTAGTTTGTTGATCTGTAGTATAATCGTTTGCTATTGATTGCATTTGAGCAGTTTGCTGAGTTTGTACACTATTATCAACATTTTCCTGCTGTTTTTTTTGTGTATTAGCTTCAGATCTATTGTTTTTTAATTGAAAAGTAGGCGTGCTACTTTCTTTTTTATTTACAATTGATTTTTTTTTATACTCTTGTGTTTTATCAGCGTGAGTACTCATAGTTCGGTTTTATTAGGAGTCTGGTTTAATTACTAAAGTTAGTAAATAAAAAATCAGTTGTAAAATATGTAATGAATTTAAACAACTGATTTTTTATTCATTTCTTTTAAGTGATATTTTACCCATCCAAAATCTCCTGAAGCTACTTGTTGTATTACTCCTTTACGAATTAGTTTAGAAAATGTAGAGGAGAAAGAAGAGCTTTTTTTTATCATTGATCCATTTTTTCGATAAAAAATAACAAGCTCTCCTTTATTCGATTTAAACTCTTCAATAACGATTAATTCTTCTTCAGTGTGGTAGTTCATTTTTTAATTATTTGAAAAGTCTATTACATACTTTCAATTACCTCTATCAGTAATTCTGAAAGATATTTATCATCATCGTTTAATTGTTCTAATTTGGATTTTAAAAGCGGCTTCATTTTTTTATTTCCTAGTTCTTCAATAGCATCTAAAATAAGAGAATTACTATTGTTAAGATGTTGAAGTTCTTTTTCTAAAACTGACCTTATTTTATGATCTTTTCGCAAGGCAAGTCCATAAATAGAATGTTGTTTTACCTCTTTATTTTGATTTTCTACATTTTCCCATAACACTTTTCTAACTTTTGGCGTATTGAAATCGTTTTTATAACTTAAATTTATAATCGCTTTTTGCTTTACACCTAGATTTTTATCTCTGCATAGTTCTACAAAAAAATCAATAATAAGTTCATGATTATAGTTGATAAGCTCATCTGCTAGTACAATTTTAAAATAATCACTTCTTTCTTTTAATGATAGTAAACTTTTTATTTCTTCATCTTTAAGTAAAGATAGGTTTGATTTTAAAGAGAAAATTAGAATTTCAAGAATCTCTTTGTCATTTTCGGATGCTATTTTTTTAAGAAGAAAAGATTTTACTTGCTCTAAATTATATTCAGATTCATACAATTTATACATTAAACGAAATCCGTAAATTTTATCAGTTTTAGAGTTGGATCTGCATAAACTATAAGCTTTTTGAAAAGATTCTTTAGGAAATCTATTTACCAAAGCATTAATGAATCGCCATTGATTTGTAATATCTTTTTCGGATAATAGTTTGTCGAATAATTGGCTCATGGAAAGTTTATTTTGAGATACTATCCAATTACTTGTTTTTTCTGGTTCAGTAACTTCTTTTAAAATTTTCCCTTCTGCTATGGTTTTAGTTAAAGAGACAAAAGCTGGGTTATTACCTTCTTGCCAAAAACCATCTTTATAAATAACACTAAAATACTCATAAAAAGGGTGTTTTAAATTATTTCTAATTTGAAAAGAATCTAATTCCTTTGGATGATAATCAAAGTCAAAATAGCTTAAGTTAGCATTAAGCATTTCTAGAATTCTATGTAATGTTAATCCTTTTCCTAAATCTTTTGATGGCATTAAAATCTTACCTATTAATTTAGACTTTTTATAGCCTATAAAGGAAGTAAGAAGCCAAGTGTAATAAATTTCAGATTCGTAATTATCAGATGACTTGACTTGCTTTTCTGAACAAGTACAAAACGTTAATTTTTCACTATTAATGCACATTTTTTAGTATTTAAATTCAATCAATTTATCATTTGACAGATTGTATTCGTATAATTTTTTATTCTTCTCATTATAATACAACCATTGTAAATATGATGTCTTAAATTCAGATGTATGACTTATTCCAATGACCAAATAGTTTATACCATTTCTACGTCTATTTTCTATTGAATATTCTAATTGTTCCTTTTTCTTGATGAAGTCTCTAATTAACTTATTTTTTGAATTAGCTATATAATATTCAATATTTAAATAGATATAATCCAAGTACCATTGCGAATAATTATCTGTGTAATAATATTTAATTTTTTTCTTATAATTCTTTCGGAAGTTTGAAACAATGCCGTTTTTAATTTTTTTAACTTTAAGTAATCGATTATTTAATTCTTTTACACCTTCGTCTCCGGCGCTTTTAATTATTACTTCTTCCCATTCTATTTCAATAATATCACCTCTTAAGAAATTTATTTCTTCACCATTTGTAATAAAACTAGATGTACTTTTTTCTTTTTTTGCTGTGAAATAAAAATTGTCGTAGTTATCATCATAAAGAATAAACTCAAAGATATCTTTTTGTTTAGGTTTAGTTAAAAAAACACTAAAAACATAACCTGTAATAATTTCTTTGGTATTAGATTTTCCTGTTACTTTATACCATTGTCCTTTTATAATTTTTCCATTATCCTTTACTTCAAAATACTTATCTGTTATTTCTAATAATTTTATTTTTTCTGCGTAATTAAACTTTCCTATTTTCTTTGAGTTTAAGTTAGAGTCAAGTCTAACATTCAAACCGTTTTTTGCTAAAACAAAAAAATTAGTTTGAGCATAAAAAGAAGTAACTTGAATTAATATTATGAAGCTTAAAATTATTTTTTCTTTAAATATCAAATCCGTATTAATTATAGCTATTGTTATGTGTAGTTTATTTTGATTTAGAGTCTATTTTCACACCTTTTTCAAAAGTCATAATTTTGATTAACTTTCCTTCTTCATCATAATATTTTGATATTCCATCTGGTTTGTAATCTTTCACTTCAGTTTCCAGTTTAAGATTTCCATTCTCATAATAAAAATAAACTTTGCCATATGAAGTAAGATTAATTGTATCTAACTTATATAATTCTATTTTTTTTAAAATTCCATTGGGATAATAAGTTCTACAAGTGTCTAAAGTTTGGTTATTCCAATAATTACAATGTGTTTTTAATGTTTTATCATCATAATAAGTTTTATATTCTCCGTGAAGTTTTTCATTGAATCTATAATTTGACTCTTCTAAATTTCCATTTTCATAATAAAATAATCCTCGTCCAGATTGTTTGCCCAAAACCCAGTTAGCTGAGGACTTTAAATTCCCATTTTCCCAATAAAATTTTCTTTCACCGTGAAGTTTTCCGTTTTTAAAATGGACAGTTTCCCTAATATTTCCACTTTTGTACCAATATCTTTTCCATAAGCCTTGTTGTAATTTTTTTTCAACTAAACCTTCTTCGATAATTATTTTTCCTTTTGCTGAACGAAAATGTTTGTAATAACCATTCTCGTATGTTCTGTTGTATTCTTCGTTGTTTTTAATCCAGACAGTTTTTATTAGTTTAGTTGTTTCCTTATCAAAGAATTTCTCAATTCTATTCGGTAAACCATCTAAGATTTCTATTTCTGCAAATGGATTACCATTATCAAAAAAAACATTAATTAGGCCTTTTTCATATTTGAAGTCTGAGTTATTAACTACTTTTTGCCAATAACCTAATTGTCCATTTTTTTTATAAAATATGTATTCTGAGTTTTTGTATGTAGAGTCATTTATGTTACTGTTTTTACAAGAACATAAAATTAGAATTGTAATTATTAAGTAAATATTTTTTTTCAAGTAGTATTTTTTAATTTGTTTTTCTTTTTAAGAATTAAATATACCAAACCTACGATTATGCATTTTAGGTGTGGTTTTATAAATTTTGCTGTAGCTAGTTTTTACAATAATTCCCAGTTTCCTTTGTATTTATCACCAGTTATTTTTTCAAGTTTAGAACACATTTCTGTCCAACTTTCCACAGTTCCATCAGCTCCTAACAAAGAAATAACATTTTTCCTTTCAATATATTCAAAATCTTCAGTACCCTGTTCAACTCCATAATCCGATTTAGATATTGTTAAGAATAAAGTAGAGAAATATTTTGGTGCTGACTCCCATTTAGGCTCAAAATACTCACTTAGTTTATCTCCTCCTTTAAATGCAGGTTTACCAAAAAAATCAGATTCTTCTCCAATAATTAATTTTTCTTTAAACTGATTTTTAATTTTTTCAGTTTTATCGGTTTGAATATTTTCTTCGGGCCAAAACTTTAAAATAAAATCTGACATTTTGATTTGTTTATATAGTGTCGTAATTAGTTATATTCATTTCGATATTTTAGTTCTTTTTCAATATAATTTTCAATTAAGTCTAGATACCCAATTTTTATTGAATTAGATTTAACAGGGTATTGTTTATTTTCTCCAACTGAATATAAACCGTAATAAAATTGAACTTCTAGAGAGTCTTTTTTATTCAATTTACTTTTCGGATTTAAAATCATTTTTTCTTCATTTGAAAATAAGTTTTCACCATAAAGTAAATCTTTATTTTGATCATCACTTATCATTCTTAAATGGCTTAGTTCATTTAAAATTTCCTCATAACTATAATACTTCTGGAACTTTTCATAAGGATTAATTGAAGACAGTCCTAAACCATTTCCACATCCAAACATTAAGTTAATTTTAAAGGTGTTTTTTTTATTAATAACTCTAGCTCTATTTCCATAAAAGAAAATAGTATCTAAACCATTTAAAAACACTTTTCCTTCTCTATAAAACAAGAAATATTTGGGTATAATCGAGTTGTTTTTAAAAGTAAAACTATAAATTCCATTTTCTTTTTTTTCGATTAGAAATTTTGTTTTTTTAATATCAACTTTCCTTTCGTAGATATAATATGAAGAAGTGAATCCTCGTAAAAAATATAAGTCAAAAATTATAAGAACTAAACTAAATAGAAATGTAAAAATTATAACTTTTTTTAATCTATTAATTTTCATTTTAACTTTAATTAGGTTGAACGGCCAAGTGTGTGATTAGTAGTGGATTTTTAATTACAAACTTTTCGTTTTATCACTCAAACCGTTATTTTTATATACCGTGTTACAACTAGTTATTTAGTGATAATATTGACTCAAAAAACTTGGATTTCCTTTTTCTTTCGGATAAAAATAAATTCCGATTAATAATTTACTGTTATCAGGTACTTTGTCTTTAATTCCTTTATCGAAACTCGACCATTCGGTATTTTTTATAATTTTTATTAGTTTTTGATCAACTAGATTTCCAAAACCACTAATTTCTGTAACATTGCTAATAGTTAAATCAGATTCAAAAGTTATTTCATAAATACCATAACTTTTTTCAAGTTCAATTCCTTTAAATTGTTCTAAATCTTTGTGAAGTTTTGCTTTTTCTCTATAATTTATTTTATTAGTAAAATCAATATTCTTGGATTTAAACATTTTTAAAATATCTAACTCTCTTTTTTGTCTTTTTAAGTTCCGTTTGTTTAGATATAGTAAGCCAGAACACATTCCAACACTATATTTTCCATCTTTGTTTTTTCGAGCATAGACTATTAATTCAGTATTCTCGGGAATAAAAATGGCACAAGAACTTCCAATTCCTCCATCACTTCTTCCAGCAATATAGATGGATTTTAATTCATTTCCTTTGAATAGTTCACTAATTACAATATCAGCTTTGTAAAGTTCTTTTGAACTTTCGTTTTTATAGTTTTTTACAATTCTAGCTTTTGCAACAAAATCAGATTCGATAAACTTTTCGGTAACATTCGGGTCTTCACAAGTACAAGCAAAAATTCCGATTGAAAATAGAAAGATTGTTATTTGAAGTATTTTTTTCATAATTGGTGGAAACTTTTGTTTTTAAATAATTTCTTTAACATAGATTTATAATTGTTTAATAACGGGTTTATATATGGCATGTAGGGCAATAGAGAGTAATAAATTCTCAAGTTTGCACTGAGCCAAAACATTTTATTTTTAATTTATTCATTTTTAAAAGCTAAATCAACGATTTGACGACCTTTCTAAATATGCACAAACTTATCAGCTTAGCATTTTTAGTTATGTTTTATACACCGTATTACCTGCTGGCTTTTTCTAAACTCCACATTCCGAACTTATTTTCAAAAAGTTCGTTTCCACCATATGGTTGGTTCTTTTCTTCAGTTATTATAAAACTCGGCCAGTCTTCTCTTGGCGAAAACGTGTCATTTTCTTTAAGTTCTGGCTTGTCCATTAAATTGAAATAATTAAAAGTTTTCATTAGTGTAATTGCATTGTCAAATTCTTCTCCAATAATTATTGTATCCTTTAATCCTAAATTATGCATTCCACAAGAATATATGTTTCCATTTTTATTAGCTATAGCGTCTAAAACAAACATTTCATAGAGATTTGACTCTTCATAATTTGTTAATAAATCTATCCAATGTTTTTTGTTAAATGCTTTACCTGCAGATTCAACTTTTATTCCAGTTCCTCCAGATTTTAAAATAGCTTTTCCTGCTTCTGCAATTTCTTTCGCACTTTCTAAATTTCCAGTTTCTCCTGATAAATAAATGACAAAGTTATGTTGGTCTATTTCATCTAAATATTCTTCTGATAGTTGATTTATCATTCCAGCATATTTGAAAGATGTTTTCATTCTTTCATCTCTTTCACAAATTTCTAATTCAAATCCTTTATTAGTTTTGAGGTTCAGTAAAACCATACCAGCAAAAATAAATTGATTTAAATTCTCTTTAGCGATAGAATTAACTATTTCCTCTCTACTATTCCAATTACCTGGAATACAAAGAACTGTTTTGATTTTTTCGGTATTCAATTCAGGTGTTTTTATATTTTTATTTTTATTCCGTTTTAATTGGTGTACATATTTCAATTAAAAATCCGTTATTGTCTCTTACATAACCTACTTTTTGTCCCCAAGGTTTTTCAGTCAATGCTTCAAATTCAATCGCTCCCATTTCTAGTGCTTTTTTAAAATCCGATTCAATATTTTCAGTAACGAATACCATTTCCACACCGAATGGTTTTTCAGTTCTGTTCGTTTTTACAAATCCTTTTTTGAAATTGGAATTCCCTAATTCAACTGAAGCAAAAGCAATTGTTGTTTCTCCCGAAATCAATTCTCCATAATCATTTTCAGGTGTTACAAACTTCTGCTGAAATCCAAATACCTTTTCATAAAATTCAATGGTTTCTTTTACGTCCTCAACATAAATTATTGTATATCCGTATTTCATTTGTGCTTAGTTTTTGTCAGCTTACGTATAATTCCATATAGCTTAACCAATAGTAAATATATTTTACTACTTAGCTGTATATAAGCAATTCGAATTCTATTTTTAATTTAATTTTAAGAAAATGTATTGGAATAAGAGTATTGATTTATTTCTTTAACTTTTTCAGAGTTAAATGTAGCGAATAAAAAAGAGTTAAGCAAAAAAGAAAGGTGTTAAGCGTTGCTTTTTGTAAGCTAAATTTCATTAATGATAGCTTGTACATTTTGGTGAAGTGCATCGGCTCCGTTTAGTTCGAGTATTTTACCATCGACTTCTTGTAACCAATTGATATGAGTTTGTTTTGTAGTTTCATTAAAATTAAGGTTTTCATATTGGTTTGCCCAAATCAAAAATTCCTTAGAAGTTTGTTTAATTATGTTATCAGTTAATAATTTATCACCATAACGTTCTACTTCTCGTTCTTTTAATCGTGCTAACCTTTCTGAGTTTTCTAAGGTTAAAAAACAACCAAATTAAAAGCTTTTTTCCACGATTCATCCCAACTTATCATAGAACCACTGATAATAACATTTTCAAACTGATGAAAATCTACTTTTATATTTTGGTTTCGCTCAAGTATTGGTACTTTTTCTTGAAAAGGAGGATTGGTTTTTCTCCAATAATAATCATCCGAATCAAGATGTGTAAATCCAGTTCTTTTGGCAAATTCAGCTGCAAGTGTAGTTTTTCCTGTGCCTGTAGCTCCGAAGATCATTATTTTCATATTAAAAACGAATATAAAAGAAAAGTGCAAAACTTAATGTTTTGCACTTAATGAGATATTACAAATATCGTTAGCAAATGTAACTTTCAATTTTTAATTAAAAAGGATATGTATTTATTAAAACGTAAACACTGGCATCACCAAAACCGACAATATCAGCTTTCCCATCACCATTTACATCGGCCAAAGTTCTTACACGGCTAATATTATTCCAACCAGAATTTGTTGTGAAACTATTTGTCCAATCTTGAGGAGTACTAAAGCTCCTTCCTTTAGATCGTGTTATATAAACTTTATCATCACCAAAACCGACAATATCAGCTTCCCCATTACCATCTACATCGGCTAAAGTTCTTACACGGTTAATATTATTCCAACCAGAGTTCGTTGTGAAACTATTCGTCCAAGCTTGAGCAGTATTGAATCTATTTCCATTAGATACAGCTACATAAACTTTATCATCACCGAAACCAACAATATCAGCTTTTCCATCACCATTCACATCCGCTAAAGTTCTTACACGATTACTATTATTCCAACCAGAGTTTGTTGTGAAACTATTCGTCCAAGCTTGAGCAGTATTGAATCCATTTCCGTTAGATAAAGCTACATAAACTTTATCATCTCCGAAACCAACAATATCAGCTTTTCCATCACCGTTTACATCCGCTAAAGTTCTTACACGATTAGTGTTATTCCAACCAGAATTCGTTGTGAAACTATTCGTCCAAGCTTGAGCAGTATTGAATCTATTTCCATTAGATACAGCTACATAAACTTTATCATCACCAAAACCAACAATATCAGCTTTTCCATCACCATTTACATCAGCTAAAGTTCTTACACGATTAGTATTATTCCAACCAGAGTTTGTTGTGAAACTATTTGTCCAAGTTTGAGCAGTATTGAAACCATTTCCATTAGATAAAGCTACATAAACACTGGCATCACCAAAACCAACAATATCAGCTTTTCCATCACCATTTACATCGGCTAAAGTTCTTACACGGTTAGTGTTATTCCATCTAGTATTCGTTGTAAAACTGTTTGTCCAAACTGACAAATTAAAATTTGAACCATAAATTGATTGGATACCATTAATGTCGTCGTCATCTAAAAACCTATGTGAACCATTATAAAAAGGGTACATTAAAGCTCCAGGAACATCAGAATGTCTTAAACCTAAAGAATGTCCGATTTCATGTGCAGCTACAGTAACCAAATCTCTTGGGTTAGAAGGTAAAGATCTAAGAGATAAAGTCCATGTTTCAGAATCATCAAAATGCATATCTCCTGCCAAACTTCCGGAATTTGGAGGTGGATAAAAAGCATGAGCTAATACTCCCCCAACACCGTCAAAAGGATAACCATCTCCATGTTCACGTTCTCCAAAATGAATAATTATATCAGCGTTAGTTCCGTACACTTCTGTGAATGTAAGAGGTGTAACAGCAGCCCACAAATCAAAAGCTTCTCTTATAGCATTTTTTTCTAGGTCATTCACTATGTCTGCAGTTCCGTTATCGTAATAATAAGTAAGATTATTTTTATTCCATTTATTTCCTTGTACTACGAATTCAGAGAACACATTTGAGTCTTTAAAAGGTAAATTATCGTAAAGTACAGTATTATTGTTTTGTTGTACTAGAGGTGTTTTTGATTGTATGTTGTTAGTTTTTAAATTTTCATTATTTAATTCATTTGAAGAATCTTCGTCGGAGCAACTTGTAAATAGGAAGGCCATTGCGGTTAAACTAAGTAGCAAGTTTTTTAAATTTTTTTTCATTTTGTTTTTTTAATATGTCCTACTTTGTTTTCGGGAGTGTTCGGATCTTTTTTTCTCCATTATATTTAGACGTTTCACGGGAGAAAAAAATGTTACTATGTTTTTTTAAATTTTCTGTGTACTAATAGCAAACTTTAACTTTTTAAACTCTCTTTTTTGCTAAAAGAGAATGGATGTTTTTTTTGGTTAAACGATAAAAACGTAGCGTTTTAATAAGAAAAAAGTGCAAAACTTAATGTTTTGCACTTAATATCATGTGTTATGTAAGATAAAATTATTGTACACACTCAATAAAAAACGTTAAAGAATCTGCATCTACATTAGAATTGTGAGAAGATGTAAATCCGCCTTGGCTATTAAATTGAGCAGGAGTTAATTCGAATGTTTCCCATTCTGTTACAATTCTTACACGTTGATAAAATGCAAAACCTTCATCAATTCCTCCGTTAATAGGTTCAAAAATCACGGTATATTTAAAACTACCATTTCCTAAATCTTCTTTACACCAACGTTTACGAACCCCAGGTAATGAATTTCCTCCACTACTAGTTGCAGATAAACAAGCTCCAGTTTCTTCAACCCAAGTACTACAATTGTCTGTATTTCCACTATCACCATCGCTTCCTGCATCAGAATTTACACGTGCAACATTTTCAGCAGAATTCCAATTTACACTGGCACCGTCGGTAACTTCAGTATCTGTAAAAACTCTTTTAAAACCATCTTTTGTTGCTCCAGAGAATTGTAAAATTCCACCGCGATCAACTGTTACATCTACACTTTTGGTTTCACCAGATTTTATTCCTGTGAGAAGAGCTAATTCAGATCCACCAATATCATTTCCATCTTTATCGTAAACTAAAACAGCAGAAATAGATTCTGAATCGTCTGCTGAATTCGGACTAAAAGTATAAGTGAAATTAAAAGTTACTGATCCGTCATCGTCTTTTGTACAAGCAACAAGACTAAAACAAATTAAAATAAAGTAAAATAGATTTCTCATATTATTAAGTTTGAATCGTAAAACTATGGTAGTTGTATTTCCGAGTCAATACTTAGTTATGGGGATTTTTAGGTGGGTTAAATATTTGATGTATTGTTTTGATATTGTAGTACATGGAAAGAAATAATGAGAAATAGTAATGACATACATTCGAAAAATACACGTAACCAATGCCAATTTTCCCAATCTTGTAAAACAATTTTTAATTGATCGCTATTAAAAACAGCTTCGTAAAATTGTGTGTTTGTAGGTTTAAAGTATACATAGAAAACTACGATAACTAAAAGTGAAAAAAATGTCGAAGTAAGTGCTGTTTTTAGAGCAGATGATTTTTTACGATAACAATAAAAACTAAGTGTGATGGGTATACACACAGCTACAATTGTAAGTATTGTATAAAAACTGTTAATCACTGGTCCGAACTTGGCGTAATACTCATAAAAATCCGTTTTAGGCAAAGTTTTCCAATAAGTAATCAATAGACAACCTTCAGTAATTTGACTTCCTAAAAAGACTGAAAAAATGCTTATAGCAGTAAAAGATATAAAATGCGATTCATGTGAAAAAATTTTTGAACAGATTCAAATTTCACTACATTCTAGTTTTGTTGCATTTACATATGTAAAAAAATTAAGGTTTACTTAAGTTTCTTCGAATTCTACTTAATTGTGTAGCTGAGATTCCTAAATATGAAGTGATATGATATTGTGGAACAATAGTTTCTATAGTTGGAAATTTTTTACGCATTAATACATATCTTTTTTTTCCATCTAATAAAGCCATTTCTATCTCCTTTTGTTCTTTTTCTAAAAAGTAAAACTCGGCTATTTTTCTACCTAATCGTTCTAAATCATGGAACTTTACATACAATTTTTCAATTTCATTAAAGTTCGCGACTAAAATTTCACAATCGGTTAAAGCTTGTTGAGCTATTTTATTTGGTTGTTTGGTAATTAAAGAAGAATATGCGCCGATAATAGATGATTTTGTAAAGAACTGTTTGGTGTATTCTTTTCCTTTTTCATTTAAGAAAAATGCTCTTACAATTCCTGTTTTTAAGAATCCGATTTGTTGTGCGTATTCTCCTTCTTTAACAAAGAGTTCACCTTTTTTAAGTGATAAAGGTTTAAAACATTGTTGTAATTCTAATAAAGTTTGAGTTTTCAGAGGAGAAATTGTACGGATATAACTTAAAAGTTCTTGCATTTTTGTAAGTCTAACTTTTCTTGAAGATACAATTTTTCGAAGGATAATTTTCTCAAATATGCTATTTGAGAACAAAAAGAAAGCGGATTAAAAGCATTCAGTTTATGAGTATCGTTAATTTTGAATGTAAATAATTAATCCGCTTTTATTATTTGATGATTCTTTTTAACTTTTTAAAAAGGAGCAAAAGTATCTTTTGGAGTCTTTGGTATACTCCAACGTTGTTCGTCAGTTATGTTTTCTGGTGTATTATCATTTGATACTGAATTTCCAAAATTACCGTAGCTACTTGCATTTCCTCTAGGAATTTGCATACGATCGCCATACAACCATACAACTAAATTATTACGTTGTCCGCTTGTGATTGGATGTGTAGCATGTGGAACATTACCACGGTGAATTATGGCTTTGCCAGGTTCGAAAACAGTACGTACAACTTTTCCTGTAGATTTATCATGAAAATCTACTTGTGAACCTGTGAATTTTTCATCTGGTAAATTAATATTGATATTTAATGTTGCTGACGAAGCATCAGTATGCGGATGCAAATCTTTATCCTTATCAGGATTATATTGAATTGAAAAACCAAAAGTTTGGTTGTCATATCCATAAGTTCCTAATAACAAACGAGCAACCGGACGCATGTAACGATCCATAATCTCATTATAAAACGCTTGAAAATTAGGAGCAGCAAGATGACCATCTGAACGCTGATCAAGCATAATTCCGTAACGGTTTAATTGAATTCCGTATGGAGGACGCGCGGGAATTTGTGAATTCACAACTGCTTCTAAATAATTACGAAATTCTGCTAAACGCTCAACATCAAAAAACTGAACGGTATAAACTCCAGGAATAATTTCTTCCCATAAATCGGTAACTGCATTTTCCTTTTCTGGGTTTTCCCAAGCATCATTAATTACCTTTCTTAATTTAGGGTCAAGTAATGTTTCGTCAGGGACTAATAGATTATCTTTATTTTCGATTTCCCATGCTACCCAAGCATCTTCAAGTAACTTTCTATTGTTATTCCAAAACTCTGAAACAGATGCATCACGTTTTAGCATAGCTTCACGTGAAGGTAAAGTGAGCGCACGAGCTTGTGCGAGTGCATTGTTATTTATCATTTTTCTTACTATTAAATTTGTTTTAGGATATTTTGCAATATCCAAAGACTTACAGCGATCATTTTAAAATTGTTGAGGTAAGCCTTTATTTTATATTACTGTACAAAGTTAAGATGAGAATGCAGTAAAAATTTGGTAAGAAAAAAGTATGTTTTAGTAAAAAACAAAGGTTTTATTTGTTTTAGAAAGTGTGTTTTTTTACTGGATATTAATCAATGTTTTAATTCCGTTAACCATAATCATAGCAGCTTTTCCTGTTTCAATAAAATATTCTACATCTGAACCATTTTCAAGAGTAATAGAACCGAAGACAAAGTCATCTTTTATTGATTTAAACATTCCCGATTTTTTATGTTTTGAATTTTTGAGTTGACCACTGATTAACACGTTATTTTTATTTGTAATTAATTGTTGAGTTGTTAAAATACTATAATTGTTTGCATTCACAACTGTTGAACAAATAATTAACTCATTTTCTTTCAAATTAATATCCATGCCTGAATAAGCGAATTCTTCATTAGATTCATAAAATTTAGTAAACTTATAATCGTAAGGTTTAATGGTGCTTCGTTTGATAGCGGCAATACAAATATTGTGTTTTGATTTGTCTGTCTTTTTCATTTCATTAGCTTTTCTGTGATAAAATCAGCTAATTAAATAATTACAAACAAAAAGATGATGGCGCTATTCTTTAATCTCAATTAAAGGGTCTTTATCTAGTAATTTCATATCATCAGGTATTGGTGCATAGCTTCCTTCAATAGATTCTAAACACTCTTTACCTGTAGTTTTATCAATGTAATATTGACCAAAAGCTACTTCATTATCTAAATAAATAGCATACATAGTTGGTTCTTCTACAATTTTAGTGTCAAATCCAGAGTGTGGTAAATTGAAAGCTTTTACCACAAAATCAATTTTCTTTTGATCTTCTTTGTTTGGATGATATAATTTTTCTGCACCAAAAAAGTCAAAAGGAGCAACACTTTTAGAAGTTAGATTTACTTCAAAGTCATATGTTAAGTCTTGTTCTTTGTTACCAAGAGGAACAAATTTGATAATTCGTTTATAGTAAACAACCATCTTTTGAGAATTTCTCCATGCAGAAATTTCATACAATGAAGCATTGAAACGAAAGTTTGGATATTTAGTAGCCAAAATTGTATTCGCTTGAATAATAAGTTGATCTTTATTCAAAGTCATTTTATTTTTTTGAGCAAAGTTTGAGAGACTAAAAATAAAAATTAAAGGTATAAAAAGTCGTTTCTTCATGCTTCATGGTATTTTTACATTAAGGAATTAAATTCTTCAGTAGGAATCATTCTTATTGCAACCATTTCTTTTTCAATTAGAAAATCTCTTAATTTTTGATTGATAATGATCAAATTAGGTTGTTCTTTCAATCTGAATATAGCTAGATTATCTGTTTTAGTTGAGTCAATTTGGAAATATTCAATTCTTGCAGGTCTATCCCATGGTTTTGCACTCCAATCATACCCCTCAACACAAGCTTTTAATCCAATAATATTTGTTAAATGATAGCCGTATTCTATTACATTTGTTGCTGGATCTAACATTTCTGTGGGTTGAGACTGATAATTATTCACTCCAAACTCTTTTAGAGCGTTTAATAAATCGGTATGAAATAATGGTAATATTCCTCCCATCAAGTGACCACGAAAACTGCCACTCCCAGTACTTAAAGTAAGTCTCAGTAATTTATCTCTATAATCCGCCTGTTCTAATCCAGACATAGTGTTTAATAGATCTACATTGTTGGGTACAGTAGTAACCGTAGCTAATCCTTTAACCCTTAAATCGGCGAATAGTACGTAATAGTTCATTAAGAATAATATTTAGCGGTAAATAAAACGTTGATTAAATCACTATTTTCTAAAGTCTCAGCATATTGTTTTACAAAGGCATCAATAATAGTTTGTTCCTCTTCACTAGGATATTTTAAACGAGCATAATCTCCATCTCTTTCAAGAATGTTTATGAATGCTGTAATATCTTCTGTATCTGTATTTACAAGTACTTCTTTACATTGATTTATGATTTCTTCATTAGGGTTATCCGTTGTATTTCTGATGATAGTATTAAACATTAAAACGAAATTTCTTCCTCCAATGTTTCTAGAATTAAACGTATCTAAACCAATAGCAAGTAAATCTGGAAATATAGTTTGGGTTCCTCGTTTAGCAATCGCTTGGGTAATGTGTGCGTAAGCTTCATTTTCTTTGTTTGTTTTTAGAAGCGCTACCAAATCAATATCCATTCCATCTACACGGAAGTAGGAGAGAGCTCTAGTTGCCCAACGCGGGTTTTTTTGTGCTCTAGCCATAACTATATCAAAATTGCTTCTTTTTTCTAATTCTAAATGTGCAATTCCTCCTATGTTATTCAATGCTTGTGCAGCAGCAGAAACGCACTGCGGATACCCACTTTTAAACTGATTGATAATTTTAGGAATAGCCTTTTCTGCTTTTTGTGTTCCTAAACCTTTTAAAGCTTCTCTTGCTACAAGCTCTCTTTCGTAATCTAAAAAGTTTAAAAGTATATCTGTAATACGTTCGTCTTTAAACCAACGCAAAGCAACAATAACATCATGAAGTTCGTAGGCATCTATATCTTCAATTTGAGTACTTGCAATCAAATAATCGACTGCTTCAGAAGCTTCTTCTGCTACGATTTCATGTTCATAAAAAAGTTGACCAACAGTTTTTAAAAGTTGATACGATTTATCTTGTAAACAAGGAGACAATAAAGCAATCTCTTCTTTGCTTCCTATTTTGGCTAAAACTTCGGAAATAGCCTCTAACCTTAATTCAGGAGACAGTATATTTAGGTTAGCAAGATTAGCTATTTCTGGTAATCTAGGTTTTACTAAATGAATAAAATCGTAGTGTCTTGCTAATCCAGCTGCTCCGTTAATAATGTGATATGGATGGTCTTGTTTAAATCGAAATTGTAATTTATCTCTTAAATTCTCGATACCTTCAGGGTATTTTAATGGAGGAGGAGCCATGCTTAAAACAAGTCGTTGTTTTTTATCACTGATGTTTTCATCTTGATATTGATTGTCATGCATGAGAGTATCAATACTATTGATTAGAGCATCGTGAGCCTCGTGATTTTCAGGTAAATCTTGTAGTGCGATGCCACAAAGTTCTTCATAATCTTCTAAAGCATCTTTTCCGTGAGAATCCAATGCCCATATTAAAACATCTGCAAAGATTTCTACAGGAAGCTCAGCAATTAAGGTTAAAAAATTTCTATCTAAACGACTTAGATGCTTCGCATCCATGTAGCTATACTTTTTTTTCCATGCTTCAATAATAAAGTTATTGTAGTTGGCAGGAATTCTATTTTTTATGGCGTGACATAATGGTACAAGTCCAGTAAAATCTTCAGCGTCTAGATTTTGAGAGACTATTTTAAATACATGATACAAAGCCTCTTCGCTAATTTTATCCCATTTGGATGCTAATAAATAAGGAAGTGTTGTCTCATCATCGCCATAATAATCTTCCCATTCAATTATTGATACAGGAATTTCACGTTCTATTTTTAGTAATAGATGGGAAATAGTTTCGTAGTCTTCTCCAGATAAAGTAGCAATGATAAGATCTTTTTTCTCGTTATCTGCATTTACAATAGCTAAAAAATCATCATCTTTTCTATATCCACGAAAATCTCCATCATCTTTAGCCATTTGACGATAATCTGTATACTCTTCTAAAGCGATGGCTTGATTCAAATGATGTAACATTTTTTCCTTGTCTTCTTGCTGTGCATAAAAACAAGCGAGATTATAATGTGCGCTGGAAAATTCCGGATAAAACTCTAGCGATTTGTGCATACTAGCTATAGCTTCTTCTTTTTTATCAGTATACCAAAGACATAAGCTCAATCTTTTATGTGCCAAGAAACTTTCTGGATCTTTAGCTAATGCTTGTTCTGCAAAATCTAAAGCTTTGTTCCATTGTTTTCTAAGGGAATAAAATAAAGATCTATCTATTAATTCATTTGTATTCATAGTCTTAATTATTAGCTGTTGTTAATTTTTTTTATTGAAACTTCATGGATTTCTCCATTACCTTGAATTAGAATTAAACTCTCACCAGTACGATAGCAACCATAAATAGTTGAACTATCTTCACCATATACTTCTATAATTGGTAATTCTTTGGTGTAATTTATGGTTGGATTTCCGCTTACATCAATACTACTGATATACGTTTTGTATTTTCTTTCTTTATTGATTCTTTTGAAATCTAAATGAATAATGTAAAGTGTTTGATCTATTAATTCCCAACCTCTAATACAGTGGTTTTTCAATATTCCTTTTGATATTTTTTTGATATTGTTATTAGAAATGTCAAAATGATTTACAGCAATCCAAGCATCGCCTCCAATTTCTAAAACTAGCATTCGGTTATCAGTAAGTAATACAGGATATCCAATACCATTATCTACAATCTTTTTAGCTGCTATTTTTTGTGGATCATCCGGATTTGTAATGTCCATAACAAAAATTGAATTTTGATTCATCCAGTATATGGTGTCTTTTACAACCTGAGTATAGAATGCACTATTGTAAACATCGTCTTCGGTTACAGGAATTACATAGTTAATTTCTGGATTTGGATTTTCTAAAGTTGGAATATTTGAGACTTGAAAATTGAAATGAGTTTTGTCTTTATGATTCTCTGATATTTGGATGTATAATTTATTTCGAGCAATACAAGCTCCTTTTATAAATCCATTTTCTGTTTTTTGTAGTACTACAGTTGGATTTTCAATGTTCTCAAAATCTATAATTACTAATTTATTTCCAAAATTGTCTTTTAATAATAACTTTTGATCTACAAATTGAAAACTAGGTTCGTAAAATCTTCTTCCTAGTTGTATTGAGGTTATTTTTTTGAAATTAGCATCCCAAATATCTAAAACAGTATCTTCTTGGATACTAAATAATAGATTTTGATACCATTGTATA
This sequence comes from uncultured Tenacibaculum sp., assembly GCF_947502995.1. Taxonomy (GTDB): domain Bacteria; phylum Bacteroidota; class Bacteroidia; order Flavobacteriales; family Flavobacteriaceae; genus Polaribacter. Next base: position 36,796 of record NZ_CANNBW010000007.1, read on the forward strand.
AAATGTATCCAATCTCTGTTATAATCTGTATTTAAAATATTTGCTTGTGCTATCATTCTTTCATCACATTTTTAAGAAGCAAATATGTTTTTTTTAACCGAAGTGTTTCCCCCTGTTTTCAGTGAAAATAATAAAGAGGAACTAATAAATTGTTTGGGTGTTTTTTAGTGCATTAAATGGTCTTGTTTTATAAACTACAGCGACCGTTATTGAAATCAGCTAAAGAAGGATTATGTGCATTTCTATATATTTCAAAAAATGAAAATGAATTTGTGGAAATAAGATTCTGAATACTACAAAAATTATTCAATTTAGGATTTTGAGAAATAACTATATTTTCAACAGAAACGATATTTGATAAAGCATTAATGTTTTCTAAAGAATCGTTTTTTTGAATATAAATGCCTTCTCGAACATATTCACCAACTTGGTTTAAATTATCTAAACCATCAAGGTTTATCAAACTATGATTTTCAGTTATACTTAAACCATTTGTTTTAGTGATTGATTTTAAACCTTTAATAGTTGTTAAAGATGTGTTCTTGTAGATTCGAATTTGACGTAATATATTGTTTTCATTTAAAGAAAGAGCATCTATATTTTCTAACTTTTCATTTGAGTTAACATATATCCTTTCTCTAATTGAAGTAGCACTTAAACCAGATAAGTTTTTTAAATTTTTATTAGATGATATTTCTAGAATATTAATGCTTTTAATACTATTAAGTCCTTTTAAATCTACAATTTTATCGTTATTGTTAATTGTTAAAGTAGCTACAGTTTCAATTTTTTCAAGAAAGCCCTTTAAATTTTCTAATGAATTATTGTAACTTATTCTTATATGAGAAGTTTCATTAAGTTGACTAAGACCTTCTAAACTTTGTAAGTTCTCATTATTTTTAATTTGTATTCTTTCTGTTGATGTTACTTTAGAAAAACAAGAATTAAGGTTTTTAATTTGAGTATCATTAATTAAAAGGCCATTTACATTAATAAGTTTATTAAAACCGATAATTTTTTCAAGTGAAGGGTTTTCGCGTATGAAAAGATATTTTAAAGAAGTTACATTTTGTAAAAAATTATTAATACTCTTTAAACTTAAATTTTGCTTAATATCAACTCCTCTTTCGATAACTCTAAGACATTCAAATCGATTATCTAAATCGATAATAGGATCTTCTGTTTCAGGATCTTCCATAATAATTAAACCACCTCCCATTATACTGGTATAGCTTTGACTATCAAAGTCATCTACTTCTTTTTGCGTTTTTAAATAAACGTTTCCGTAAAAAGTTCTTAAGCTCTCTCCACAACGATCAGTTTGTTCTATAAGTACATCATTATTATCACAAGCATTTATAATGAAACTTAATAAGGCAATTACTAAATATTTAGTTTTCATAGTTTGGTTTTAGGAGTGCAATTTTTAAAGCTTAAATCTACAAAATAAGTTAGTTAACACCAAAAAACCTATTTGTAATTATTGTTTTACAATCATTTTATGAGCTTTTATTAAGTTTTTTATACTGGAGTCCATATTTCTGTTTTTTAACCAAAGTCCAGTTGATAACAATGAATTACCTGTAAAATTTTGTTCGGTAAGTACTAAGTTTTGTTTTGGGTTTATCATTAAGAAACGTTCTCCATAACCGTCAGACCATACTGTTTCTGTATTAGAATCAATCCACCATTGATAACCAAAGCCATCGTAACGGCCATAGTTAATGTGGTTTTCCTTTAAATTACTGTGTGAGGTTATACTTTTTTTAATCCATGTTTTAGATACAATTTGTTTCCCGTTCCAAACACCTTCATTAGCAACCATTGCACCAATTCTAGCTAAATCTCTTGTGCTTAAAAACAAATAATATTGTTTATGTTTTGATGGTTTTTTAGGTAAAAACCAAGGAGCGCCAACAATCACATTGTTTTCAGAAAAATCTTGTAAACCCATAGGTTTTGCTAAATATTTTTCCATAAAACTTCCGATAGACATTTTGGTTTCCTGTGTAAAAATGGTTCCTAAAGCATTTGCATCGAAATTATTTGAGAAAAAATAAGTTCCAGGAGCATGACTTTCTCTTTTGGGTCTATCTGTTATTTGCGAATCGTGTTCTCCTTGTGAAGGTAAAAATATACCAGATTTAAACATTAAAAGATCTTGTATTGTAGCTGTTTTTTCTTGCTTTGTTAAAGGAACAATTTCATCGATTTTAAGCTCATCTAATGTTTTATGAATATTAATTAAGCCTTCGTCAACTGCAATTCCATATAATAAGCCTAAAATGGATTTTCGAATAGATGCTGTATTCATGATTTTATCTGTAGGACCGTATTCATAAATAATCTTTTCATTTTTCAGAATAACTATCGAGCGTGTTCTTGAAGGTTTTGTTTTAGGTGTTAATACATTTCGAATTTCTTGAGGAAGAGGTTTTCCATAAGTTAATCTTGTTTGATATTTTGGATTTGGATTACTAACTCTTGGAACTACTAAATAAACGAAAAATACGATTAGTAGTAAAAGAATGCTTAAAAGTGTTCTTTTGATAATTTTTTTAGTTCTCATATGTCTATTTTAAATACTTGTCTATGTTTATTTTTCTACTTCTATTGTTAGCGTTTTTCACAGCTTTTAAAATGTTGTTTAATGCCAATCGATTTAGATATTTTCCATTGGTAATTACAGCTTCTATACTTTGTGAATTTCTTATGTTTTCTAGCGGATTTTTATTTAGAAGTACTAAATCTGCGCGATAATCAACTTCAATTTTTCCAGTAGTTTCATTCATCCAATCTGCTGTTGCGGAAGTTGTAGCTTTTAATATTTCTGCATTTGTTAAACCGATTTCACTAAGTGTAACCAGTTCTTCGTGTAATGAAAAACCAGGAACAGCTCCAGCTGCTCCATTTGCATCTGTACCGGCTGTAATTACTACATTATTTCGTACTAATGCTTTTGTAACGATATCTAGAGCTTTTGTAAATGTTTTTAGATAGGCGTTAACTTCAGTTTTTTGTTTTTCTGTAAGATCACTAGAGTATTCATATGAATTGTTTCCAGGAAGCCATCCTTTCGAAATAGATGAACCTTCAACCCAACCCGGATTTTGATATTCTAAAGCAATAGTTTTAAGGTAATCTGCTAAATGAAAAGCTTGTTTAGCCACACTTTTATTTGTAGCAACTGTAGTGGATATTGTAATATTATTCTCTTGTAATTTTACAGCAATATGATCTGCTTTCCCTTCTAAATGTTTAAGAAAATCATCTGCATTTTTAGAAGTAATTCGTCCGTAGCTTAACATAGAAGCATAGGTAATAGATTCTACATGTGATAATTGTGATTGACCAGAAGTATAAAGTTCCTCAAGAGTAATAGGAATAGGTAAATGTCCAATAACAGGAATGTTTATTTTTTTAGCTTCATCTATAACTGCATAATAATTCGTTTTGTTAAGATCGGAGCTTAACTTAATGGCTTTATAACCTTTGTTTTTATAATAATGAACCGCTTTTCTTGCTGCTTTTGGAGTGGTATAATTTTGATGACGTCTTTCCATCCAACTTCTAAAGTTAGCTTTCATTCCTTTTTGGCTACTAAGTTTGGGTGAAGCGATATAAATATTTGGTCCGATAGCTCCGTTATCAATTTCTTTTTGATATTCAAAATGCTCTTTCATTCCTGTCATTTCTCCCACATGAGTAATCCCATTGGCGATATAAAGTAGTAAGTCGTTTTTACTTTTCTTTAAATGCACATGAGAATCAATTAATCCAGGAATTAAGTATTTGTTGTGTCCGTCAATTTTATGAAAATCGTTAGCTACAGGAATGCTATCTGAATGAATAGCAATGATTTTTTTATCTTCTACTAAAACCGTTTGATTAGGAATCATAACTTCTGAATTTGTACTGAGAATATTCACATTTGTTATTGCTAATTTTCCTGAAATTGTTTTGAATTGTGAAGTATCTATAATTTCAGTGTGAGCACCTAAAACATGATTTATTTCTGATTGAAAGTGAAAGTATACACCAAAATCGACGAGTAAGATGATTGAGAAAATACCTAATATCCATTTTTTAACTACTGATTTCATATGTCTATCGTTTGAATTGTTTTAGCAAAAGACAGTAGAAATCTTTATTTAGTTACTTACAAAACCCTTGAAAACACTATCAAAAAAGATTTTGAGAGTACAAAAAATAAAAAAGAAGGTCTTTAGACCTTCTTTTCAATTCATATAAAACGTAAGTATTATTTATTAAACAATACAGAAGCTTGTCCGTATTGAAAATGGATAGGGTTATGTCCGGGGTCGTTTTTATACATATAAATATCTGCTGGTGGTTTTTGGAATAACATAATAATATCTGAACCACCAAATCTGAATTTTCCAAATTCTTGTCCTTTAACAACCGTTTTTCCTTGTAATTCTGTGTACATGTCTACACCAGAAACTTGGCACATTCCAATAGGTAAAATAGCTACTTTACCAACTTCTGGCCCTGCATCCATAATTACAATACCTCTGGCTTGGTTAAATTCGTAACCATCTTCGGCACCATCTGGAGCATCCCATTGTCCGTTTTCTTGTAATTCAACATTTAAAAATACTTGTCCTTGTACAGGAATAATTTCTAAGATTTCTCCACTTACAGGTGTGTGAAAACGGTGATAATCGAAAGGACTTAAGAAATAATGCACGAATGTTCCTCCATAAAAATCATCACTATATTTACTAAATTCTAAAAGTTGATCAACAGTTCCAATAGTATGAGTTCCTTTTAAAGAAACTTTGGTTTCAACACCTTTTTCATCTAAAACATTTCCGTTGTTATCGATTGGATAAAATTGTTTGTAAGTACAGTCTGCAGGTGATGTAATTACAGTATTATCATTAGGCGCTGTAATTGGACGTAAAGGACTTATTCCTGTTTCTGGGTCTGCATCATTAAACTCTCTGTAAAAGAATTCATTAAATGTTTTCCAAGTTTTTTCGTTTTTAGCGTATAATGGAAAATTATACATGGTATCGTATTTAAACGATTGTAAACTTTCTTTAGTTAAAGAAGCTTCTGTATCTAAGAAATTACCCCAAGCTTGTGCAAAATCTACCAACCAATTCGCAAATTTTTCAAAGCTTTGCATTGTTAATTCTGTTCCAGGAACTTTCTGATCAATTAACCAGTAAGATTGGCATAATAAATCATATACTTTCTGATTGTATCCATTTTTTTGATCGTTACTTTTCCAAGCATTCGGATAGTTTGGATCGTTACTTTCGTTAGGAACTAAACGAACATATAAATCTAAATAATCTAAATAAGCTTCAACAGTTGTTGGCCATCCATTTCCTTGAAAAACATTATCAATTGCATGATATAAATCTGAGTTTAACTTTTCTTTAGCTTCAGTTGAAGCAACGAGTAAAGAAGCTTCTAAAGCAGCAGTCATTCTTACATCTTCAGAAAGAATTTGCTTTAATTTAGCAACTACAGGGGCGTGTTCATGTGTTCCAATTGGAACTACTACAGTTTTTTGCGTTTGAGTTTCCATACGTGTTTTGGTTATTAATGATGTTTAAAGTTCTAAAAAACACGTGTTTAATTGAGTTAAAAAGTCATAAAGGGTTCATTTTTAATCATAATCGACTAAGATTTGAGTATGAAAGAATTATAAAAAATGAGTTTTAAATTTTATACATTTTCTTGATTCATATTTAGTTCTCCTTGCCAAAGCGGAAGTATTCTTTCGTAACTGATTAAATCGATCACAATATTCCCATTATTCTTGGAAAGAATTGCACGTTCTATTCCCCATCCTTCAGGTTGAATAAATGAATTTTCATTTGTTAAAAGAAAAGAATACATGGTGTTTTCTTGGTTTATAATAGAAGAAGGTTTCCAATTTTTATCATAATATGATTTTGTTGGACGAGGAGAAAAGCAAAAACGATCGATTGTGAGGAAATTTGGGTATTCTGGAATTGAATTTATATCAATATTTCCAAGAACAATTTTATGTAATTCTCTGTCATTAGCATTTACATTAACAAGAACGATTTCATGTAATTGGTTTTCTAATTCTAATAATTGAAAAGAGTTAACATGAGCTAATTGAGAGTAATGATCTTTTTCTTTTAAAGAAGTAATATCATATAGTCCGTTTTGAAGAAAAAGAGGTAGAAGTAAATTATAAGAATCGTTATATAATTCCTCATAAGTTACAGGAGGTTCTTTAAATTGAAATGTAACTTTATCACCTATTAATTTTCTAACATGAGGTTTTGTGTAGTATTCGTTTCCGTTACCTAAAACTTCATCCCACCTATTATAATTTATCTCTCCAAAGTTAATAGTTATGTTACCAGAAGAGATCGTATTAAGAACTGTTCTATAGATATCTAAATCTATTTTTACAGATGATCTGGTATGTGCTTCGGCTTCCCAGTATATTTGAGAAAATGCTGGATTATTCTCTTGATGCGGATATGTTGTATGATCTATTAAACCATGATCTTTTTCAATTTTCATATTTGTTCTATCCCAATTTACATACCAACCTTGTTTAGCATGAGATCCCGCTTGAATTTCACAAAGTTTGTTATAAACAGAACATGGCATATTAAAAGAGCCATGATATAGTTCGTTGTTTAATTTTAATTTTAGTTCAAACCCTTCACTGGTAGTACAATTATTAATTATTTCTATATGACTAAATTCTTCATGGTTTTCTATAGCAGCTTTCCCAAAAATGACATTGTTTTCTTTAAGAATGAGACTCCATCTCGATAGTTCTTGTTGACAAATTTCTAAACGTTGTTGTGTGCTTAAGTTTTTCCAACCTTTTTTAGGGTTTTCTAAAAAGTTGTTTGATGATTCTACAGTTAATTGTCTAAATGAAATGTTGTTAATTTTAAGGTTCTTATGATGATTTCCTAATAATTGTACATTAACAATTAAATTTTCTTCATCAATTATTTCAAAAAGAATTTCATTAAATAAAACAGTGATGTTTATTCCACCATAAATAAACGCTTTACATTCTTCAAATGAATATTGATTTTTATAGTAGTTTAAAATTTGCTCTTTTTTGTTTGTAAGATCTGAAGGAACAAATAGTTGAGATTTACTTTGCATATAGGTTTAATTAATAAAGCTATAAAGATTACAGTAATCTAATAGAATAACAATACCTATTTGTAAGTATAAATAGGTGCTTTATTCAATAACTATTGCTAAATTATGTTGATTGACTTCTATATAATTTAAAAGATGTTCTTCTAGTGCTTTATCTTTTTCCATAGCACTAAATACTAAGTTTTTTACATGTAGTAGAGAATCTCTGGTGGTTTCATTTATCGATCTTATAGCTTCGCTACGATGCTTTTCTAAACTATTCATAAACTCAGGAGTCTCTTTTATGTTTTCGTTCATTAAACGTTCGAAAATGGCTTCATAAACTATAGCTTCTAATAAAGTGAAATCTTTATGTTGTAATTCAATCTCTTTTAAACCATTAATTCCAACACAAATTTTAGTGCTATAAATATTTCCCTTTTTTTCAGACAAGAAGAATTTAGAAGCAATTTTCATTAATTCTTTTTTAGTGAAAGTTTCCTTTTCGTTTTTGTTATAGAATGTTTTATAAAAATAGCTTTTGAATTTTTTATTCTCTAATTGAGAAGAAAAAATTGCATTAGCTTTTATACTGTCTGGTAGTACTTTTGACACAGAATCTATTGAAATTTTGTTAGTTAGTAAATATTCATACCTTCGAGGTGTTCTGTTAATTTTAGTACTAATACTGTCGTCAGTTTTAACTAATTCTGTACTAACAAATTGAAGGTTTTTTCCTTCGTATTCAAAGTTTTCAATTTTTAATTGCACATAATCACCAATATTAAAAGGCGAAGTTTTTTTCTGACAACTGAAAAAGAACGTAGAAAAGAAAAGTAAGACAGCTATATTTTTCATAGTATTATAATTCATAAACAATTATGTAAAGGAAAAACTTACAAAAAAGAAAAACAATAAAAAGTTAATTTTATTGTTTTTAGTTTATGCTATAAATTATCTTTTTCTTTAAGAAAGCGCTCCAATAAAAATTGTTGCAGCTATTCCAAAACCAGCTCCAGAAACAAAAATGTTCCATTTTAAATGCTCTCCTTTTAAGATTTTAGAATAAGCAAATAACATTAAAGTAAAAATAGCGACAATGAAAAGTTGTCCAACTTCGATACCTAGGTTAAATGCAAATAAAGGTTTTATAATATTATCATTAAACATCATAACTTTAAAGTTAGACGCAAAGGCTAATCCGTGAATTAAACCAAATATTAAAGCAATAACATATTTTACATTTTTATTTGAAAAAACACCTTCTTTGCCATAATTTCTTATGTTGCTTATTGCAGTAATCATGATGGTAAAAGGAATAAGTAAATCAATAATTTTAGGATTATCTGGTATGTAACCTAAAGAGCTTATTACTAATGTTATACTATGTCCAACGGTAAAAGCAGTAATGATTACTAATATTTGTTTCCATTCTTTCAGTTTAAATGCAGCACATAATGTCATTACAAATAAGAGATGATCGTAAGCATTTATATCTACAATATGGTGCCAACCACTAACAAAGAACGTAGTGAAGTTATTCATGATAAATTTAAAATATTAAAAAGTATAGGTTAGAGAATCTTTAACTTTAGTACTCTCGAAGTACGATGATTTAAAGAAAGGAGGAAATCGTAGTTCCATTCTATTAGATTGTAAGAATCCGAAAACATCAAAAAGCAATGTGTTTTTAACTTTTAAAATATGACCTTTTTTTACTACTAGATCACTTTCGTTGAACTTAATAGTTAACACGTTAAGAGCTTTTTGAAAATAAGAACTATCGTAATTAAAGTTAAATTTTTGATCGTTTACAGTGATAACATAATACTCGTTAAAGTATTTTTCTATGTCTGCTATATCTTTTTCGTTCAAATGATTTACATTCATGGGTCTACCCATACTTTGTAAAAAATCATCAACAAAGACTTTACATTCAACTCTAATTTTTTTCTCATTGGCATTATATTCAATAAGAGAAGCTGTAATTTTTAATGGATGATTAAATGATGAAAAAACAAGAAATATTCCAATTAGAAAGAAAGTAATTTTAAACTTTTTCATAATCTTAATTATTTACAAGGTATCTTTTGAGCTAAGTTTTTTACCTTGTTTTCTAGCGTGTTAGAATTAGTAATTTCAGGATTATAAACAATTGATACTTCCTTGGTATGTAAGTTCAATATGGTTTGTTTTATACCTTTAATATCAACTAAACCACCTTCAACAACTTTTTGGCAATTATGGCAGCCAACTTTAGGAATACCAATAACTAAAAGTGAATCTTTATCTGTTTTTGATATAACTCTTGTTTCTGGTTTTATTCTATTACATGAGATAATACATAAAACAATTAAAAATATAGATAATGTCTTTTTCATGATTTGACCTTATAATAGCTTACAACTATTATTTTCAAATATAGAAAAAAACAAATTAAAAGCAACAGTGTTGCGTTAAAAGAAAGAGTGTTATGATTTACACCAGAATAGTAGTTCCTTTTGCAGTTTTATTCTTATTCTCATCGAAGTAAAAATCTACTCTTCCTACGTTAATACCATAAGCTCCAACCTGATTTATCAGCATATTTTTATCATCAATGTTCTTAACAATTGTAGGTTTCGGTAAAAATGTATGTGTATGTCCACCAATAATTAAATCTATGTTTTTAGTAGCTTTAGCTAAGTTTAAATCAGATATTTTATTAGGCTCTCTTTTATAGTAATAACCTAAATGCGATAAACATATGACTAAATCACATTTTTGTTTTTCTTTTAATTCATTGGTAATGTCTTGAGCAATTTCTGTAGGATTTAGATATAATGTTTCTTTGTATAAACGCTTATCAACAAGTCCATTTAACTCAATTCCTAGTCCGAAAATTCCAATCTTAATACCGTCTTTAATTATGATTTTATAAGGTTTAACATGAGTATCTAAAACGGTATTTTTAAAATCATAATTAGCACAAACAAAATCGAATTTTGCATTAGGTAATTGTTTATAAAACCCATCGATAGAATTGTCAAAATCGTGATTACCTAAAGTTGCCACATCGTATTTTAACATACTCATTAATTTGAATTCAAGTTCACCTCCAAAGTAATTAAAGTATGGTGTTCCTTGAAAAATGTCTCCAGCATCTAAGAGTAATGTGTTTGGATTTTCTTTTCGAACTTGTTCTACTAATGTTGCTCTTCTTGCTACGCCACCTTTATTAGCATGTCTTCTATGACTTGGTTTAAAAGGTTCTATATGACTATGCGTGTCATTAGTGTGTAAAATTGTGATATGACGCTGCTTTTTTTCTGTAAATGAAGGTAAAGTTAATCCGCCAACCATAGCTAATGCAGAAGCTCCTCCTACTTGTTTAATAAAATTTCTTCTTTTCATTATTTAATAATTACACGGTTATCAATAGTAGCATGAATAGTATCTACCTTTTTAAAATAATCAATTATTGCAGTTCTTAATTTATACCCTAATTTGGTTAATCTTTTAGGGTTTTTAAAGAAAGTCATTTTATCTCCTCCACTTTGCAAATAATCTGAAGTAACTACAGTGTATGTTTTATTTTTATCGAATGTTTCACCATTTATTTTCAGATCATAATCATTTCCTTTAATGGTTAAAGCTATGTTTTTTGACAAAGGGTGTGCTTTTTTGTTTTCAATAAAATACTTTATTAACGCTATCATTTTATCTCCTGAAAGCTCTACAGCTACAAGTTCATTTTCAAAAGGCATTAATTTAAAAGCATCTTCTTTTGTAATATTTCCAGCAGAAATAATAGAACGAATTCCACCATTGTTTAACATGGCAAAATCAATGTTTTTTCCTGTTTTTTCTTTATGTATAGGATTGCTTAATTCTATGCTAAGATCCGCCATTATATTTCCTAAAGAACTTTGCATTTCTCCGTCATTTTTCACCAAATCTTTAGGAGTATAGCTAAGAACCTGTTGCATTTCTTTGATCAGTTTCTCTTTGTAAGGAGAAACAGCATCGTTAATTTGCTGAGCATTTTGAATTGTACTATCAAGTACAATATTTTTAGCTGTTATTTTTGTTAGGTGTTGCTCATTTTGTTTACATGATGTAAACACGAGTAAAAAACAAAACGCATAGAATAATCTCATGCTGATATTATTTAGTTGATTAAATTTATTCTTCAATTTTTACAGTACAATCACTAAGTATATAATTAAAATGTTCTACATCAGAATCATTTAAACTTAATGTTCCTGTAACAGTTACGATTGTATCTGTTTTATATTTCTGTTTTGTGTCGAATTGTAATTCTACAGCTGTTTCTGGTCCGCCAACACCACAAAAAAAGCAAGAAGACATTGGACCTTTAGATAAAATATAAATTTTTGCGTTCGGATCTAAACTTAAGAAGTAGCCTGTTATTGTTATTACTTTACCTTCTAGATTTTTAACAGATTCTGAAAACTTAGGTAGTAAAAAGTTATCATCATACTTTGGATAGTATTTTTCGGTAAAAGTTACTTTTGATAAATCATTCCAAGTTACTTTTTGTTGACTGAATGAAAATATACTGGTAAAAAGAAAGGCAAATAAAACAATACTATTTCTCATTTGATAAAATTTTAGAAACATTCATGGTAACAATAGGATATATAGATAAGCCAATTGCAACAAGTACAAAACTAACAATAACTATTCCTATTGAGAAAATATCACCAAAAGATAATGTTTTTAAAATACCTTGATAACCAGATTGATCGAGATTGAATGCAAATTTTAAGACTATTTTCACAAGTAGTACTCCAATAATAAAAGCAGAAATAACAACTAAAAAACCTTCATAAATCATCATTTTAACTAGTTGAAAATTACTAGCTCCATAAGTCCTTAAAAGGGCTAAATCGAATGATCTTTCTTTTACCATTTTATAAAGACTTACAAAAATAATCATCCCAGAAATGATCAAAATTAAATAAGCAATCCAATTAATCGTTTTAAAGCCTATTCCTGTATAATTATAGAGCTTATCAAGTTCATATTTAGGTAGAGCGGCCTGCATATTCGTACTTTCATTGATTTTTCTTGGCATTGTTAAAAGTGCAACAGGATTTTTAAATGAAATTAATAAAGACGTTATCTCTTTATCTTCTTCGGAAGATTTATGCTTATGATCTTTGTGTTCAGTTTCTTGATGTTCATCATGATCGTTTTGATTGTGATCTTCTTCTTGGTGATTTGTATGAGAAACTTCTACAAAGTTTGTATGCTTCTCATGATTTTCATCAGCATGTGTTTCCTCATGATCATGAACATCCCAAATACTTTCTAGATTCGTTATAATTAATCTATCTATTACTTGATATGTAGGTTTTAAAATTCCTACTACGGTAAATTTATCATCATGAACATCAATTTCATTTTCAACTAAACCATGAGAACTTAAGAAAGTATCACCAATTGAAAGTTTTAGTTTTTCAACAATTGTAGCGCCAATAACTACTTCTAAACTCTTTTTTGTAGTAGTGCCTTTTTCTAATTCGGCGTTATATAATTTTAAAAAATCATCAGTAGTACCAACAATTTTGTATCCTTTATAATTATCTCCGTAAGAAATTGGAACTGCTGTTTTTATCATTGGATTTTTTCCAATTTTTTTTGCTTCCTTGTACGATATATTTCCAGTAGGATTATCAATATGTAATACAGAAGCTAAAACCAATTGTAAAGGACTTCCTTTAGCACCAACAACTAAATCTATACCAGCTAAATTATTTTCTATTTGATGCTCAAAAGATGATTTTAATTGTTGAATACCTAATAGTAGTGCGACACTTAAAGCCAAAGTAAAAACACTTAAAAATGTATATAAAGGTTTAGACTTTATGTTTTGTAAACTAATCTTCCAAACATTCATGATAACGTAATTTGATTTTGAAAATGATGTTTTATCCTTTCATCATGTGTAATTACAATTAAGTTTGCTTGAGCTTGTTTTGCTTGTTCTTTCAGTAATTTGATAACAATTTTACAACTGTCATCATCTAAACTAGATGTAGGTTCATCTGCTAAAATGATTTTTGGTTTATGAATAACCGCCATAGCTATACTTAATCTTTGTAACTGACCTTCACTAAGCTCATTTACTTTTTTGTGCTTTAATACTCCTATTTCTAGTTGATTTAGAATTGTATCAATATCACTGTCTTTTACTTTTGATTTACTAAAAAAAAGACGAGCTTTTATGTTTTTTAAAACACTTAAAGAGGTTATGGCATGTTTCTTTTGAAAAACAAGACCAATGTTTTTACCTCTAAACTGATCTAGTTTGTTGTTAGATAGTTTGTTTATGTTAGATTCTGCTATGGTCACATTTCCTTGTATTGGTTGTAATAAACCTGCTAACAAATGTAAAAATGTAGTTTTCCCAATACCAGATTTCCCAAGAATTAATAAGTTTTCTTGAGCTTTTAAGTTGATATCAGGAAAGCTAAATAATTTATTTTCTTTTTGATATTGAAAAGTTAGATTTTCAGTTTTAATCATGTTTTAGCTTTAAATCTATTGAAGATATTGTATTGGCCATTGATCTTCTTGAGTAAACAAGTGGTTTTTCCATAATTCTATCTCTTGATCTGTAAGTAAACAATCTTGTAAATCAGCAATCATTTCTTTTTTTTGTAGTTGCTGTCCTATAAAAACAAGTTCAGTTTTTCTATCTCCAAAATCAGCATCCCAGTTTTTTTCTATTTGAACTCTATTTTCGGTAAAAGTAGCATAATTAATTCTTTCAGCAAATGGCATACTTGCCCACCAAACGCCAGCACTATCAGCTTTACAAGAACCTCCAGCAGAACTCCAAATTAAAGCTTGATTTCTTCGCGAAGCTAACCAAAATAGTCCTTTACTTCGGATAACATTCTGTGGAAATTTCAAATTTAAATATTCTAGAAAACGCTGTGGATGAAATGGTTTTGTACTTCTAAATACAAAAGAACCAATTCCGTATTCTTCAGTTTCAGGAACATGTTCGTTTTCTAATTCTTTAATCCAACCAGCAGAAGCCTCAGCTTTTTTGTAATCAAATAAGTTGGTGTTAATAACCTCATTTAAGTCCACTTTTGATTGACTAGTTGTTATGATTTTTGCTTCTGGATTTAAACTATGAATAATAGCCTTTAATTCTTCTAAACTTTCTTTTGAAACTAAATCGGTTTTGTTGATCAAAATAATATTAGCAAACTCTATTTGATCTGTCAAAAGATTTACAATAGTTCTATCGTCACCGTCAATATTGGTAAGTTCTCTAGTTACTAAATAATCAGAGCTAGAAAAATCTTTCAAAAAGTTAAAGGCATCTACAACGGTTACCATAGTATCGATGTAACTAAATCTGCTTAAATCGATTGTGCCATCTTCACTTTCGAAAGAAAAAGTTTGAGCAACAGGAATTGGCTCACTAATACCGGTACTTTCAATAATTAAGTAGTCGAATTTCTTTTGAGCGGCAAGCTTTTCTACTTCAACCATTAAATCCTCTCGCAATGTACAACAAATACAACCGTTAGACATTTCAACGAGTTTTTCTTCCGTTCTAGAAAGTGTATTTTCGTTTTCAATAAATTGAGCATCAACGTTAACTTCACTCATGTCGTTAACAATTACTGCTACTTTTAATCCTTCTTTATTGTGTAAAATATGATTTAATAATGTTGTTTTTCCTGCTCCAAGAAAACCACTTAATACGGTAACTGGTAATTTATTCATGATTAAATTTTTAGTATAATGATTATTTGAAATAGAGCAAATATAAAAGACAAAGTTTTTAATGCAACTTAGTTGTTTTTAATTTAACAGGATTGAATATGTATTTTAACAATTTTCAGAAAAACCATATAAGAAAGCATTTTTAAGAAATGAAAAAATCTTATGATCATTGTGTGTCAATTGTATTTCTCCAGCCTCTTTTTTCAAATGTTCTTACATTTTCTACATCTTTTATTTTTATCAGAAAATCAGTTAGTTTTTTTAGTTCGTCATCAGCTAAATTTCCTTCAAATGGATTGATATAAATCGCATTTCCAAAGTTGTCTTTGGTCTTTTCAGGAGAATCATCAACAATTAAGGCACGTTCTAAAGTAAAACCTTGTTTTTTAATTTTCTTTAACCTTTTTTCGTAAACATATCGATCTAAGTCGTAATCTCTTCGAACTGTACAACGAGTTCTTGCCCAAACAAACTCGAAGTTTATAGTTTCAGGACGAATAGTTTCAACAATATCATTCACATATTTGTCGTCTGCAGAAGACCAAACAGCTAGTTTGAAATGTTGATTCACGAAATCTAAAAACTCATTTAAAAACGGACGCTTATACACGAAATAATCAGCATATTCAAAATCATGTGGAATAGTCAATTTCTTTTCTGTAGCATGAATTAAGGTTTCATCTAAATCTAAAATTAAAAGTATAGGTTCTTTAGTTTCCATTTATACACTAATAATATTTTGATGATCTAAAATAGGTAAATTCAAAAAACGTAATACGAGTTGTGCAACAGCCACAGTGTCGTTTTCACAATAACGCACAATTCGATTTAAATCATTTTCTTGATAATATACCTGATACACTTCGGAACCATCAATGTCTTCTTTAGGAGATGGAACGCCAAGAATATGCGTTAAAAGTTTTAAAGATGTATAATGTTTATAATCGCCAAACTTCCATAACTCTAAAGTATCTAAATGCGGAACTTCCCAAGGTTTTTTACCCACTAAATTTAGCTTTTTTGGAAGCTTAATATTGTTAATAATCATTCTTCTGGCAATGTATGGAAAGTCAAATTCTTTTCCGTTGTGCGCGCAGAGAATATGTTTTTCTTGTTTGAAATGATTATCAAGCAGATTTTTAAAGTTTTTGAGTAATGCATACTCACTTTCATTTTTGAAAGAAGTAATACGGAGCTGTAATTTTTTATTCTTTTCGATAAAATAGCCGACAGAAATACAGATAATTCTACCAAATTCAGCCCAAATACCGGCTCTGTGGTAAAATTGTTCAGCAGTAACTTCTTCTTTTCTTTGGTAACGAGTTTTTAACCCGTACAATTCTTGTGTTTCCTCAGGAACATCATTCCAATGTTCATATTGAGGAACCGTTTCAATATCTAAAAACAAGATATTTTTCAGGTTTACGTGTTGTAACATGAATATATAGCAATTTGATTTTCAGTGTGCAATTTTGGTAAAAGTATGAAAAAAATTGAAAATGTCACTTCGAGCACAGTCGAGACGTTTTTAGTAAAGTAACATGTGGATTTTAAAGTCTCGACTGCGCTCGACTTGACAACTATTTTTATTGATTCATTAAATCTTCGATTTCCTCTACTTCGATAGGAATATTCTTCATTAGGTTTAATGGTTCTCCTGATTCTTGAACAACTACGTCATCTTCTAAACGAATTCCGAAACCTTCATCTGGAAGATAAATTCCTGGTTCAACAGTAAATACCATATTTGCTTGGATTGGTTCGTGTAATAAACCATAATCATGTGTGTCTAATCCCATATGATGAGAAGTTCCGTGCATGAAATATTTTTTATAAGCTGGCCAATCTGGATTTTCGTTCTGAACATCAGCTTTGTCTAATAATCCTAAACCTAATAATTCAGAAGTCATTAATTTACCAACTTCAACATGGTAGTCTGCCCAAATTGCTCCAGGTACTAACATTTTTGTAGCTTCATTTTTAACTCTGTTTACAGCATTGTACACATCTTTTTGACGATCTGTATAACGACCAGAAACAGGAATTGTTCTACTCATATCACTCGCATAATTTGCATATTCTGCAGCAACATCAAAAAGAATTAAATCACCATCTTTACATTGTTGGTTGTTTTCAATGTAGTGTAATACATTTGCGTTACTTCCGCTAGCAATAATTGGAGTGTAAGCAAATCCTTTAGAACGATTTCTTAAAAATTCATGAGCAAATTCAGCTTCAATTTCATATTCCCAAACGCCTGGTTTTACAAAACCTAAAATTCTACGGAAACCTTTTTCAGTAATATTACATGCTTTCTGAATTAAATCGATTTCAATTTGATCTTTTACAGAACGTAAACGTTGTAAAATAGGATTACTCTTAGCAACACTGTGTGCTGGATATTTTGCTAATAACCATTTTGTAAAACGAGCTTCACGAGTTTCAGTTTCTATTTTAGCTCTGTAGTGTTCGTTGGTGTTAATATAAACAGTGTCTGCATACGCCATCATTTCGGCTAATACTTTTTCTAAATCTTGTAACCAAAAAACGGTTTTAACGCCACTTGTTTCAAAAGCTCTTTCTTTGTTGAGCTTTTCACCTTCCCAAACAGCAATATGTTCGTTCGTTTCCCTTAAGAATAAAACTTCTCGTAAGCTTTCTTTAGGACAATCTGGATAAACAATTAAAATACTTTCTTCTTGGTCTACACCACTTAAAAAGAAAATATCTCTGTGTTGTTCAAAAGGTAAAGTAGAATCTGCGCTTACAGGATAAATATCATTAGAATTAAAAACAGCTAAACTGTTTGGCTTCATTTGAGCCATAAAGTTTTTTCTATTCTTTATAAATAGGTCTTTATTTATAGGAAGATATTTCATTTAGATTTAGTGTTTATACGTTAATATTCCCAAAAATAACCAAAGAAAAAACGATATGCTAAAGCCAAATGGCGCTATTTTACTTTTTTACGAATTCTACTCATGTGTCTTTTCGATATTCCTAAAAAGGAAGCTAAATAATGTAAGGGAATACTTTTAAGTAATTCAGGATCGTTAGCTAATAATTTTTGATAACGATCTTCTGGTGAAAGTGTCAGAAGATTGATTCTATAGTCGTCGATTAAAAATATTTGATTTTCAATTAGTTTATAATAGAATAAAAAGAAAGCTTTATTGTTTTTTAAAAGATGATTGAATTGCTGAATAGAAAGGACTTGTAATTTCACTTCACTTAAAGCTTTGATGTTTTTTCGTGAAGGTTTTTGATGTAAAAAGCTTTTTAAAGCCGATGTACATGTGTTTTTTAAGGCTAAATATGTTGTTTTTTCTTCACCATCAATAGTTATGTAATGTTGAAGAATCCCACTTTCAATAAAACAGAAATAATCACAAATAGCACCTTCTTTAACAAACAGTTCGTTTTTAGAAAGAGTTTTTTCTTCGAAAGCATCAACGATTTCATTGACATGAATATCAAGTGATTCGTCGTTTATAATTTCTTTTAAATAGATTTTTAAACTCATTCTATTTTTCTGATTATGCTGATGCTAAACATTTTGGTTTAAAAATACTATTTGATCAATAATTAATGAATTTAAAAACAGGGTTTTTTAAGATTTTTTTCTGTTATTGTTTTTCGGTTTTCTTTTAAAGTTGTTTCTGTTTTTTCGAGGAGTATTGGAGTTACCTTCCTTACTATTATCGGATTTCTTTTTAGATCGAAAATTTCTTCTTGTTTGATTCTTTTTACTTGGCTTTGAGTTGTTGTTGTTTTCTTTGGAAGTTTTCTTCTGTTGAGGTTGTTCGGTTGGCGTAAGATCAAAACCTTCTAATTCAACAATTTTTAGCTTTTGCTTTAATAATTTCTCAATGTTTTTAACGTAGTCTAATTCTTCGTCAGAAACTAAAGATATAGCTTCTCCGCTTGCACCAGCTCTACCAGTTCTACCAATTCTATGTACATAATCTTCAGGAACATTAGGTAATTCATAGTTAATCACATGAGGTAATAAAGGAATATCTAATCCTCTAGCAGCAATATCAGTAGCTACCAAAACACGAACAGTATTTTCTTTAAATCCTTTTAAAGCTTTTACTCTTGCGCTTTGACTTTTATTTCCATGGATTGCAGCAGAAGAAATATCTCTTTTCTGTAGTTTTTCAGCTAGTCTATTTGCTCCATGTTTAGTTCGTGTGAAAATAAGTACTTGATTCCATTTACCATCAGAAATTAATTGCGTCACCATGGCTGCTTTTCTACTTTTTGGAACACGATATATCTTTTGCTTAACCATTTCCGCAGTTGTATTCTCAGGAGCAGCTTCAACTAGAACAGGATCTGTTAAAATCCCTTTAGCTAAGGCTTTTATTTCTTTAGAAAAAGTAGCAGAAAAAAGTAAGTTTTGGCGTTTTTCAGGAAGTAGAGCTATAATTTTTTTAATATCTCTAACAAAGCCCATATCTAACATTCTATCTGCTTCGTCTAGAATTAGAATGTCTATTCTTTTTAGTGATAATGCTTTTTGGTCATGTAAATCTAATAATCTTCCTGGTGTGGCAACTAATACATCTATACCATTTCTTATCGTTGCAATTTGTTTTTTAGGTTTTACACCTCCAAAAATTACAGTCGACTTAATATTAAGATGTTTGCTATAATCTCGAACATTATCGTAAATCTGAGCAGCTAATTCTCTGGTTGGAGTTAATATTAGCGCACGTATTGGTCTAAATTTCGGATTTTTAGTATCTGTTATTATTTGCAATATAGGTAATGTAAAACCAGCGGTTTTTCCTGTTCCTGTTTGTGCCGATGCTAGTACATCATTACCTTTTAAAATTACTGGTATTGCTTTTTCTTGTATTGGGGATGGGTTTACATATCCTTTTTCTTCAATTGCTTTTAAAAGCTCTTTCTTTAACCCTAGTGATTCAAATGTCATAAATATGTGTATAGGAATAAATTAAGTTTTATTCCTTTATCGGTTGCAAAGGTACTGTTTATAGATTTTGTAAATGAAAAAAGCACCTAAATTAGTTTTAGATGCTTTTTTTGATATTCTTGTTGGAATTACAATACGTTATTTCTTAATCGCATTTTTAATAATTCCAATAATAACCATTAATACACCTCCTCCTGCTGTACCTCCGGCTATACTGCCTAAGATACCACCAATATCTAAACCTAAAGAACTTAATATTTGACCACCAAGTCCTCCTCCTAAAATTCCAACTACAGAATTCCACAATGTTCCCATTGAAAACTTTTTTAATAAGGCTCCAGCTATGTTTCCGCCAACGGCACCTGTTAAAAGGCTAATAATAATTTCAGTCATTTTTTTGATTTTTTGTAATTAATGTTGAATTAAATTAACAAAAAACTATCTAATAAACAAGTGGTTGTGTATTTCCGATATGGAATAAAGGATCTCCAAGGTTCACAACAGGAAAGTTGTTTTTAGCTATGATATAACCATCTTTAGGCGATTTTACAGAGAATTTTGTTTCACCATAAGTATCCATAATAAAGCCCACAATTTCTCCTTTTTTAACGGATGCTCCATTTTTAACTTTCGGATTAAAAATGCCAGCTGCTCGAGCACGTAACCAACTCTTTTTAATAATTTCTACAGCATCGTTTTGTAAAGGAATTTCTATAGCTTCATCAATCATATTGAAATAACGAAGTACTCTTAATGTTCCGTAAATTCCTTGGTTAATAGCAAATTCGTTTAATCGTAACGATTCTCCACCTTCGTAAACAATTACAGGAATTTCGTGTTTAAAACATTCATTTCTGAAAGATTTAGGAATAAGTTTAGAACCAAATTTGAACGGAGCATTAAAAATATCAGCTAAAGCTTTTCCACGTTCGTCTTGTGGTGTATATCTAATTTGCGCGTAATTACTACGTTGAGCTCCACCAGTATGATAATCGATAGCAAAATCAACATTTTTAGTAATCTCTTTCATAAGATAATATGCTAATCTACTTGCTAAAGACCCTTTTGTAGAACCTGGAAAACTTCTGTTTACATCTTTTCCGTGTAACTCTCTAGAAAAATCTAAAAATCCAAATATGTTCAATAGTGGAACAACGATTACACAACCTCTATGAATTTTATACGATTTGTCAATTAACATACGCCTTACCAATTCGATACTGTTGGTCTCGTCGCCATGCAACCCACCTTGTAATAAAATAGTTGGACCAGGTTCTTTTCCGTTAAAAATATATACTGGAATTTCTATTAAAGTTCCTGTAGGTAATCTGTCTACAGGGATTTTTATCAATTTTGATTCTCCTAAAGAAATTCGTTCTCCACGAATAACTATCTCCTCATTCTTGAATTCTTTGTCGAACATTTTTTCTCTAAATATTTTATAATTTCTTCAGCGACATTAACTTTTGTGTAGGCTTCAATTCCTTGTAATCCAGGAGTTGAATTTACCTCAATCAATAATGGACCGCGTTTCGAACGGATTAAATCTACGCCAGCAATAGGTAAACCTAAGTAACCAGCCGCTTTTATCGCCATAATTCGTTCTTGATTTGTTAAATCAGCTTTTGTAGCTGTTCCGCCTCTATGAATATTCGATCTAAAATCATCATCTAAACCTTTTCTTTTCATAGAAGAAACAATTTTGTCACCAACTACAAATACACGAATATCTTCGCTATTACTTTCTTTAATGAATTCTTGAAGCAAAATACTCATATTCATTCTGTAAAAAGTATCAATAATAGACTTTGCAGATTTTTTACTTTCTGCCAACATTACCCCCATTCCTTGAGTTCCTTCTTGCATTTTAATAATTACTGGTGCACCACCAAGTAATTCTATTTGTTCTTTAATGTTTTCAGGATTTACAGAAAAAACAGTATCAGGAATTGGAATTCCTTTTCTGTTCATAATTTGAAGAGTTCTTACTTTATTTTGAGCTCTGAGTATACCTAAAGATCTTGCTGTACTGTATACACCATGCATTTCAAATTCTTTAACAATTGCAGCTCCATGTCGAGTTACCGAAGCACCAATTCTAGGAATAATTACATCAGGCTCGTCAATAATATTTTCTCCCTCATAAATAATTTCTCTTTTACCGCCACTAAGTTTTATAGAACATTTGTTATGATTAATTACACTAACATCATGTCCACGTTTAACAGCTTCGTCATATATTCGTTTTGTAGAATATATATTTTCACTAACTGATAAAATAAAAATATTCATGAAGATGCTTTTTACACAAATCTAATCAAAATTAAAATGGAAAGTATTTTTTATTTTTGATACTACTTTATAAATCCAAACCAAATGAAACAAATCCTTTTCGTATTCCTGTTTGTAGGAATTACAGTATTTTCACAACAAAATCCGACAAAAGCCAGTATTGTTCAAGATGCACTTCAGCAAAAAGCAATAATGGCTAAAAATTCATTAGTAAAGAATATTCCTTTTGAAAATATTGGTCCGACTGTAATGAGCGGTAGAGTTGTAGACATAGACGTAAATCCAGATAATACAGTTGAGTTTTACGTTGGATATGCTTCTGGAGGTTTATGGTATACAAATAATAATGGAAATACATTTACGCCAGTTTTAGATAATGCACCAACTCAAAACATTGGTGATATTGCTGTAGATTGGAAAAATGGAACAATTTGGGTAGGAACAGGAGAAAATAATTCGTCACGTTCTTCTTATGCTGGAATAGGAATTTTAAAATCTACTGACAAAGGTAAAACATGGACAAATGTAGGATTACACGATTCACATCACATTGGTAGAATATTAATTAACCCAAATAATCCTAATGAAGTTGTTGTTGGAGTTTTAGGTCATTTGTATTCTCCAAACAACGAAAGAGGGATTTATAAAACTACCGATGGAGGAAAAACATGGAATAGAACATTATTTGTAAATGATGATACAGGAATTATCGATGTGCAACAAGCTCCGAATAACTTCAATACATTATATGCTGCTTCTTGGGAAAGAGAACGTAAAGCTTGGAATTTTGATGGTGATGGCAAAAACTCTGCAATTTATAAATCTACTGATGGAGGTAATACTTGGGAAAAAATTTCTGAAAACAATGGGTTTCCAAATGGAGATGGAGTTGGAAGAATAGGTTTGGCAGTTTATGATGAAAATACGGTGTATGCTTTTCATGATAATCAATTTAGAAGAAAGAAGGATGGAAAACAAAAAAGTGATTCAAAAGCATTAACAAAAGATGATTTTAAGAAAATGTCTACGGACGAATTTTTAAAATTATCAGATAAAAAGCTAAATAGTTATTTAAAAACAAACGGATTTCAAGAGAAATATAGAGCAGACAACGTAAAACAAATGGTGCGATCTGGATCTGTAAAACCTATTGATCTAGCCAAGTATTTAGAAAATGCAAATTCATTGTTATTTGACACACCTGTAGTTGGAGCAGAAGTTTTCAAAACAACAAATGGGGGGAAATCTTGGAAGAAAACGCACGATGGATATTTAGATGATATTTATTATTCTTACGGATATTATTTTGGAGAAATTCGAGTAGATCCGCAAGATAAAAATGGAATTTATGTTTTAGGTGTTCCAATTTTAAAGTCAAAAGATGGAGGGAAAACCTTTACATCAATTAGTAGAGAAAATGTGCACGCTGATCATCAAGCACTTTGGGTGAATTCAAAAGTTCAAGGCCATTTAATTGATGGAAATGATGGTGGGTTAAATATTTCTTACGATGATGGTGAAAGTTGGTTAAAATTAAATACACCACCAGTTGGACAGTTTTATGCAATTTATGCAGATAATCAGAAATCGTATAATGTTTATGGCGGATTACAAGATAACGGTGTTTGGGTAGCAAATCACAATACACAAATCAATAAAACTTGGCATCAATCAGGAAAAAATCCATACGAATCAATTATGGGTGGAGATGGAATGCAAGTGCAAGTGGATGATAGAAATCCAAATATCGTATATACAGGATTTCAATTTGGGAATTATTTCAGACTAAACAGAGAAAATGGAGGTAGAAAATACATTCAACCGAAACATACTTTAGGTGAGAATCCGTATCGTTTTAATTGGCAAACACCAATATTATTATCTAAACATAATCAAGATATTTTATATCTAGGAGGAAACAAATTACACCGATCTCTAAATCAAGGAGACGACTGGGAAACGATTTCTGATGATTTAACTCAAGGTGGAAAAAAAGGAAATGTTGCTTACGGAACATTAACTACAATTAATGAAAGTCCGTTTCAATTTGGTGTATTATATGTAGGTTCAGATGATGGATTGGTACATATCACTAAAAATGGAGGAGGAAGTTGGGAGAATATTTCAAACACACTTCCAAAAGATTTATGGGTAAGTAGAGTTATTGCTTCTAAACATAAAAAAGAACGAGTATATGTAACCTTAAATGGATATCGTTGGGATGATTTTACAACTTATGTTTATGTTTCTGATGACTATGGGAAATCTTGGAAAAACATTGCTAATAATATTCCAGCATCACCAGTAAATGTAATAAAAGAAGATTCAGACTATGAGAACTTATTATACTTAGGAACAGATAATGGTTTATATGTTTCTTTTGATTCAGGAAAATCTTGGGAAATTTTCAACAAAAACTTACCTAATGTAGCTGTACATGATTTAGTAGTTCAGCCAAAAGCAAAACATTTGATAGTAGGTACACACGGAAGAAGTTTATACAAGGCAAATATTAAACCATTACAAGAGTATTCTGAAGCGATTTCAAATAAAAGCGATCAAATATTTACCATAAACAATATTAGAAAAAGTGGAAGATGGGGAAGTTCTTGGAGTAAATGGTTACAACCTTATACACCAAGTATTACAATTCCGTACTTTTCAAATACAAATAAAGATGCAACTTTCACGATTTATAATGGAGATATTGTAGTAAATTCGTTTAAAATTGAAACGTCTAAAGGGTTTAATGAAGCGAAGTTTGATGTAAGTTTTAGTAAAGGAGGATTAAAAAATTATAAAAAAGTAAATAAAGAAGCTGTATTGAATGCAGCGAAAAATGGAAAAACATATTTACCTAAAGGAAAGTATAAGGTGAAAATGGGTAATGCAATAAAAACATTTGAAATTAAATAAATGGGAGTAATAAAAGTAACGAATATTAAGATCTTTACGAACCACGGATGTTTAGAAGAAGAGGCAAAAATAGGGTCAGAATATAGAGTTGATATAGAAGTTAAGGGAAATTTAACACTTTCTGCAAAAACTGATGAATTAAGTGATACGATCGATTATGTACACTTAAATAAAATAGCTAAAGAAGAAATGAATAAACGATCTAAATTGTTAGAGCAGGTGGCTCAGAGGATGTTAGATCGAATTTTTGATGAAATACCTTTGGTGGACGAAGCTGAAATTAGTGTGTCAAAAATCAATCCACCAATAGGTGGAAATGTGGGAGAAGTAACAATTATGCTATCAGAAGTGCGTAAAAGTTAAAAAATACTTGCCACTAAAAAGAAAAAGTTTAAATTTGCACTCTCACAAAAGGTGTCGTGGCCGAGTGGCTAGGCAGTGGTCTGCAACACCATCTACAGCGGTTCGAATCCGCTCGACACCTCAAAAGTCTCAATATTTAATATATTGAGACTTTTTTTATAACTAAAAATGTTACATAATTATCTTTTTATAACATTAAACTTGCAGATAATCAGGTTTTTTAACCCATTCATAATAAATGTAACATTTTTAAATGTTTCATTAAAAGCATTAATATATCTTTGAATTATATTAAATCTGTAGTCGCTAAAAGCTAAGTTGGGGGACAAATGTTTTTATTTAATGGCTAGCAAGATTTAACAGTTAAGATAACACAATCTAGAAATAGGTTGTGTTATTGTTTTTTAAGAGTTTCTTTTTTTAATATCTAATTTTATAAATCGCCTATTTTATTGGGTTTTCTTATTTCTTTCAAAGGTTTTTTTTCCTTTTTAACCCATTTTATTTCCCTCTAACTCTATTTAATGATTTAGCTAGCAGTGTCTTAAAATACTTTTGTGGTGTAAACCAGTAAAAGTATTATTTAACATGAAAACAATTAATTATTTTATACTAACAATGTTGTTGTTAGTCGTGTCATGTAACGATGACGAAGAAGTTAGCCAACCAGATAATGGAAATCCTCCGACTACAGCAAATAAAGATGTAGTATTTAATGAAATTAAATATCAAGGAACTAAAGATCTTATAGAGATCTATAATAGAGGAACTGAAGAAGCAGATATTAGCGAATATTGGCTTTGTTTAGGTCCTGGAGCGTATCAAAAAATAGGAGATTTAACTCCAGAATCAGGAAATACAACAATTCCTGCAGGTGAATACTTAGTAGTAAGTTACAATTTGCCAGATGATAAAGGCGGGTTAGGATTATATTCAACAAATGAGTTTACAAATCCAGATGCAATTATAGACTTTGTTCAGTATGGTGATTCTGGTTCTGCTAGAGAAAACATTGCTGCTTCTGCAGGAATCTGGACAGCAGGTGATTTTGTTCCTGTTGTAAAAAGTGAAGACAATAGTATCGTTTATGATGGAGAAGGTAATGGAGTTATGAATTGGGCAGAAACTACAGAAGTTACTTTTGGAGCACAAAATGTTGTTATGCCACCACAAGATGATGTTCGTTCTGTTATAATTAATGAGGTTAATTACGGAAAAGATAAGTTAATCGAATTATGGAATAACGGAGATGTAGCTGTAGATGTTAGTGACTATTGGTTATGTTTAGGGCCAGGTCAGTATTTACAAGTAAAAAATGCTACGGTTGTAAGTGGATCTGCACAGTTAAATCCAAGTGAGTTTTTAGTAGTAAGCTGGGATCAGTTAAGTGAAAGTGCAGGATTAGGTTTTTATGCTTCAAATGCATTTACGAATCCAGATGCAATTTTAGATTTTGTTCAATGGGGAGCTTCAGGTAGCGCAAGAGAAAATGTAGCAGTTGCTGCAGGAATTTGGACAGCAGGTGATTTTGTTCCTCAAGTAAGATTAGAGAGTTATAGTTTAGCTTACGATGGAGAAGGGGATGCGATTTCAGATTGGAAAGAAGCTGTAAATCCAACTTTTGGTAGAGGAAATGCTGCTGAAGCTGCAAAAACAAGATTTACTGTAACAATTACAAACAAGATTAATTATTTGGGAACACACGTTTTTAATACACCAACAGGAGCTACAAATCCAGGTCCAGTAACTAATGTGAATGGAAGTTATTCTGTAAAATTCAAAGCAGTACCAGGAACTAAATTGAGTTTCGCTTCAATGTCTGCTGCTACTAACGATTGGTTTTTTGCACCAAGAATGACAGGAATAGATCTTTTCGATGCAAGCGGAAGTGCTGTGACAGGAGATATTAGTGATCAGATTTATTTATGGGATGCAGGAACAGAAGAAGAAGATCCAGCAACAATAGCAACTGAACCTAATGGAGGAACAGCTGGAAGTCCAGATGATGATAACACAGTTCGTGTGGTGAAAAATGATGTGACACCTTATTTAAGAACAGAATTAGCTTACGATAGTTCAACAAGATATTTTACTTTAACATTAACCAATTTAGTAGGAGCTTCAGGAAGTACACCAATTGTACTTACTCCAGGTTTAGCTGTATTACATGCACAAAACGCACCTTTATTTACAGTAGGACAACCAGATAGAGGATATGGATTAAAAGAAATTGCAGAAGCAGGTGATCCAATGCCATTATATCAATGGTTTAACGCAACAGGTTCTCAAGGAGCTCCATTACGTTTATCTTCTTCATATACAGTGTTTTCTCCAGCAGTATTGTATGCATTTAGTACAACTAAAGATCCTTGGTTTATTCAAGGAGAGCAAGCAAAAACATCTAGTGGTTTAGAAGAAATTGCTGAAGATGGAAATAACCAAGTTGCTTACGAATATTTAAAAGGTTTAGGTCTTCCAGTAGCTAAGAGCAACGAAACTGCTCCGGTAAAACCAGGTGAATCGTTAACATTCACAATTGAAGTTCCACAAGGTTTAGATTATAAATTAGGATTTGGAACAATGTTAGTAGATACTAACGACTGGTTTATTAGCTACAATAATAATGGAGTTGCTTTATTCGATGAAAATGGAACAGCTTTCTCTGGTACTTCTGAAAGTGATGAAACTTATCTTTTTGATGCAGGAACTGAAGCTGATGAAGAAGTTGGATTTGGAGCTAATCAAGCACCAAGACAATCTGGAGCAAATACAGGAGCAGCCGATAGCGACAATTTAATTAGAAGAGTAGCTACATTAAACGATGTGCAGTTTGGTAAAGGAGCAATTAATAGTTCACCTGGTGTGACATGGTTTGGTGATCCAAGAGGAGGTTACAATTTAATAGAGGTAAATATCCAACCTCAATAACTATAAGCGTAGGTGTTGAATCAAAAATGTAATAGTTTTTAGAATAACGTTGATTCATTCTATGTATTAATTTGGGATTATTTCTCCAGTCAATTAAATTGGCTGGAGTTTCTTTTTATAAAAATAATGAAGTAACATCTTCTTAATTTAGAGTTTTAAATGTTTGTATAATAGAGGCTAAGTTCTTTTTTAGAAATTGTATCAATATTGAAATTAAATAATAGAATTGAGTTATATTTTTGTTGAACTTACCCCAACTTTATAAAAGATGAAAAAAGCAATATTTGTAACTCTGTTGGTATTATTTTTCTTTTCATGTAAATCAGAAAAGAAAGAAATAAAAACAGTTTTAAAAACTTCTCAAAAAGTATTAAATCAATCAATTGATACTAGTCTTGTCAAAAAAGAATTTACATATCAACCCATAAAGCCTGTAAACGGAAAACTTAATGCTGTAGTAGAATTAGGAGCTTCTGGTTTCAATTCTTTTATAATTAATGTTGATAAAGATAAAAACTGGGAGATTAAAAATAAAGAGTACGGAAATAGTTCGATATTAGAAAGTAATACAAACACAAAAGAAGTTAGTTCAAAACTAAAATCTTACATAAAAAAGATTATCGATTTTGGTGTAGATTCTAAAGATGTTCATTTTGTAGTGAGTTCTGGGGCAGATAAAAAAAGTATTACTCAAACTATTAAAAAAGAATTAAAAGATTTAGGTTATAATGTTAATGTAGTTACAGCAGAAGAAGAAGGACAATATGCTTTAAAAGCTGTAATGCCGAAAAATTTTGAGGATACAGCATTTGTAGTTGACATAGGTTCGGGTAATACAAAAATATCTTATGTTGAAAATAAATCAATTATAAGTAAAGAAACATATGGTGCAAAGTACTTTCAAAATAATCTTGATGATAAAAAGGTGTATAATGAAGTAAATGAGGTCGCTAAAAACATACCAGAGCAAAAAAGAAAACAATACTTTATTATTGGAGGTGTTCCGTATCAATTAGCAAAGAAATTGCGAAAAGATAAAGAACGATATACTCTACTGGATACGAATATTAAAGTTTATCAAGATGTTATAGATAGGAAAGGAGCAAAAATTAGAAGTGGAGTAAATATTTTTAATGCGATTAACAATGCAACAAACTCAGAAATTGTAGTTTTTGATTGGGATGCTAATTTTACAATCGGTTTTTTATTGGATTTAAAACATTAAAAGTCCACCAGTATGTATGCTATACATATTGGTGGACTTTTATTTAAAAGATAGTTTAAAAAGACTACTTTATTTCTTCTAATTTTTTTATTAATACTGTATCGTCTAAAATTGAATTTCTTTGACTTTTCAACATTTCAGAAGTTGATTTTGGTAAATGCTCTTTTGAGTTAATTACTTCATTGTACTCTTTAATGGAAGCTTTTTCTCCACGAATAGCTTCTTCTAATATTGATTTATCATTATCTAAAGAGAAAAATGCTTTAGTGTCCATCCAAGCTCTGTGTATTGTTCCTAAATTACTTCCGTTGTCTTGTGGCAATCGTCCAAATAATCTAATTTCTTCTTTTAATTCATTTCCGAATTTTTTACGTTCCTTGGCTTTTCTTTCAAATAAACTTGTTAATACATCACTATCTACATTTTCTGCTGCAGTTTGATATCCTTTTTCAGCATCGTAATTCTTCATTAATAATCCGTTTAATTGACTGGCTACTTCTTGTGTATAACTATACATAATATTCTTTTTTTTAAATGAAAAGTAATTTGCTTTTAAGATGCTTACTTTTTAACATCTACAGTAAATAAAATCGAACTAGTTAAGCTTGTTTTCTATTTACAATTAAACCTAATAACAGAATAGATAAACCA
Organism: uncultured Tenacibaculum sp.; assembly: GCF_947502995.1. Taxonomy (GTDB): domain Bacteria; phylum Bacteroidota; class Bacteroidia; order Flavobacteriales; family Flavobacteriaceae; genus Polaribacter. The sequence continues at coordinate 66,993 of NZ_CANNBW010000007.1, forward strand.
ATACCTAATACGACATATGCGTTGTTGTTATTTTGAGTTTCAAATTCAGCGATACCTAAATCAACTGAAGACTCTGGTTTTATGAGTTGATATCCTCCGTAGACAAGAAATACTACTCCTGCCAAAATGAATATCAGTTTTATTATTTTGTTCATGTTTTTGTTTTTTGAAGGTTAATGTTTTTCATTAAAATTGATATCTCAGTCCTAATGCTATATCTAAATCTAGGTCATCACTATAATTATCATTAAACCCAAGTTCTGGTCTAATATCTAATGAAATTAAAAGCGGAATTTTGAAGTTATATTCTATACCTAAATCTCCGGCAATAAGAGCAAAAACTCCATTATTATTAGGAGTACTAAAAGATCCTAATCCACCACCAGCACCTACGTACCAATTAAAATTTTTGTCGATAGGTTGAACCCATTGGTATAATCCTACTAATTTAAAAGCTTCGACATTATTAGAATCTCTAAGACCTAAGTCAAACTCTAATCTATTATTATCAGATAAATAGCGTTGGTAGGAAATTTCTCCTCCAAATCCATCATTATCACCAAGCCTTAAACCAATAGCATTTTTAGCTATAGTTTGTGCTGTTAACGATGATGTTATAAGTAGAAAAGTTCCTAAGATTATCTTTTTAATATTGTTCATTTTATATATGTTAATTTCTTACACTACAAAATTACAGGAAGAGCTTGTGTAAGCTTAGCTCATATAAAGTAAGTCTTAGCTCATTTACTTTTTTCTACTGATTTTTGTTAACTTTACTCTGTATAATTATACTATGAAAACAATAAATATAACAGCTAGTAGCACAGAAGGTACTGTAAGACAAATTAGAGATGCTATTGGCGGAAAAATTATTGAACGTTGGGGTGAATATATACTTCAAGTTGATAATGATATTGCTCAAGGAAAAATTACATTTATTAATTTTGAGTGGGGCGCCAGTGTTTTAGAATATGATATTACTTTTTTAGATGATATCACATTGGTCATGGATGCATCTGAGTATAACCCTATTCATTTCACATATGCCTCAGAAGGATTTTGTTTTCATCGATTTGAAAAAGAAAATAAAAAAAGGAAAATAGAGCAATTTCAATCTGTAATTATTACTAGCAAAGAAGGAGGTTATAATTATGGTTATTTTGAAAAAAATGTAAAAATTCATATTCATTTAATTCAAGTGAGTAGAGTGCTGTTTTTGAAGAAACGTTTGAATGATGGAGCAATTTTAAATCAGAAGTTATATAATGTTTTTCACGATCAGCAACACGAAAGTGTTTTTGCTTACTTTGGAACTTATAATTTAAAATTAGCAAACTTAATTAAGCAATTCGATAAGGTTAAGCAAAAAGGAATGATACGAATGTTGATAAAAGAAGGTATAGTGTATCAAATCTTATCAGAACATATTTTACAACATAATAAAGATGTAGCTTTAAATAAAAAACCGAATTCATCACTAACTAAAAAGGAGTTAAGTATAGTGAGAAAAACAGCAACAAAAATTTTAAAAAATGTTTCTATAGATTATTCTGTTGAAGACTTGGCATTAGAATGTGGTTTAACACAAGCTAAATTACAAGAGGGTTTTAAGTTGTTGTATACCAGAACTGTAATAGAGTATGTTCGTCATGTACGATTAGAAAAAGCAAGAGATTTAATGAATACTACAGATTTAAACATTTCACAAATCGTTTATACTATAGGTTTTAGTAGTAGAAGTTATTTTTCAAAAATCTTTAAAAGAAAATATAATATTAGTCCGAGTGAATTTTTAAAAAATAAAAAAGAAGCAGATATAAAAGTTGCATAAAAAAATAGTTTCTTAAGCTCGATTTTTAAAAATGAAATTACGAGTAAGAAACTATTTCTTGAATTTTAAATTTTGTTACATAGGGTTTAGAAAGAATATAATCGATCTCTTCTATCGTTGATTTTTTATGTAACCAAATAGCTTTAAAAATTTCAGGTATTTGCAAAGGTATTACTTTATGTAAATTATTTATTGAATCTAAAGATTCATCTGCATCAGTGTTTATTACGCTACAAGTAACAAAACCATCTTCTAAAATATTGTAAATTCCTGCTAAGTAAAACGGTTTTTGCGTGTCTTTTTCTATTAAGAAATTTGTAATACTATTATTATTCAAATAGTAGGCATAAAATCCAGTTACAATTATTAAACATCTTCTTTTTTCCAATGCTTCATTATAAAGATTGTTATTTCGAAGTTCATTTTTATGAACATGCAATGTGTTTTTTAACCGTTGAAATTTTTTCCAACTTCCTTCATAATTATGAGGTAAAATTCCCCAAATCCCCTGTGTAATTAAATCTGGTTCTTCAATAGTTATTATAGATAATGATTGCTCTTTGTACCCTTCAATTTTAAGTCTTGGTTTATAAAGTATTGGATATTTAAATGGTAAACCCAAAGTCTCAACCAAAGAAGATAAGTTTGATGTATTAGATAAGCTATAAATCATTTAATACTTCTTAAATAATAACACCCGAAATTATAACCATAGTTAACCCTATAATTAATAAACTTGTTAAAATGTAAAATCCAGATCTTGTTGCTTTGTTATTCTGGAAAATATAGTTTTTACTTTTATTTTTTGTGTTCTTTTTAAAGATTTTAAAATCTTCTCTACCTTGTTTCATAATGTTATTAGTTTTGATTATGACACAAAATTACAGCGAATTAAAAGTGTTTTTTTGTTCATATGCTTTTAACATTGACTCATTTCCCTTAAGTCTTTTGAGTTAAGATCAATTTTATATGAGCTAAGAATTAGAGGATAACGATCCTAACTTTGCCGTAATAACAAGTATTAATCTTAAAAACTATATATTATGTTACGATGGTCATTAACCTTTATAATTATTGCAATAATCGCTGGAATCTTAGGTTTTTCAGGAATCGCAGGAGCAGCAACAGGAATTGCTAAAGTTCTATTCTTAATTTTTATAATCTTATTTATTTTCTCATTAGTAAGAGGAAGTTCAAGGCATGTGTAAAGGCTAAATAAGTGGCATAAATTAGGTAAAAACACATATTTCAACCTAAAATTTTAATTATTACTTACTAAATCTTTACAAATACTAAACACATATGAACTTAAATAATACACTTGATACAATCAAAACCGCAATAGCAGATTATTGGAATGAATTTCTAACGCATGTTCCAGGAATTATCGTTGCTGTTTTAATTGTAATAATAGGTTTTTTGTTATCTAATTTTATATCATCATTTTTTAAAAAGACGATTTCTATACGAACAAAAGATCCTTTAATAACTAATTTCTTAGGAAAAACTATAAAATATGGATTAGTATTGTTAACTGTAATATTTGCATTAAATACAGCAGGTTTAGGTCATATTGCAAGTGGATTTTTAACAGCAGCAGGAGCCTCAGCTGTAATTATAGGTTTTGCGTTTAAAGATATAGGCGAAAATTTTATTTCAGGTGTAATATTATCATTTAATAGACCTTTTAATGTAAACGATACAGTTCTAATTGGAGATATATTTGGAAAGGTAAAAACAATGGAGTTTAGACATTCTAAACTTAAAACTTTTGACGGAAGAGATGTGTATATACCTAATAGCGATATCATTAAAAAACCTGTTTTTAATTATACTGAAGATGGTTATTATCGTTCTGATTTTATTGTGGGTATAGACTATGATGATGATATCGATTTAGCAAAAGATGTTGTAATTAAAGCAGTAACGAATACCTCTGGAGTAATAGATACCAATGAACATAAATGTTTTGTTACTGTAGATTCTTTAGGTGTAAGTACTGTCAATCTTAAAATTTTGTTTTGGACAAAAACAATGGAATATAAGCGCGGTGCCTTAGAAGTGAAAAGTGATGTGGTAAAAAATGTTAAAAATACAATTATAGAACATGGTTTAAATATGCCAGCTGATATCACAGAATTTAAATTATACAATACACAAAAGCATATTCCAGTTTTATTAGATAAATAGAGTTATTTAATTACAAAATAGTAAACAGTGAGCATCTTAAGATTTCAGATTAAGATGTTTTTTTATTTTTGTAGAGAGTTATTAAGTAAGCCAATTATCAAATGAACTTTTTAAAATCCCTATGTATTTCTACTTTTTTGTTTTTTTGTTTTTCATGTAATAACAATAAAAAAGAAGAAGAAAAGATTAAATTTAGTTATACAGCAAAATTACCCAAAAATGGAATTTTAAAAGGAGTTGTTGAATTAGGAACTTCAGGCTTTAATTATTTCATAGTTGAAATTGATGAAAATAAAAACTGGAAATTAAAAGAAGCTGCTTACGGAAAAAGTTTAATTGCAGAGGCAATGACAACTACTGACGAAATAGATAGAAAGCTAAATAAGTTCTTAACAAAAATTGAAGCTTTAGGTGTTGCCAAAGAACATATTAATTTCGTGGTGAGTTCAGGAGCTTTAAAAGAAGAAGTTACTCAACTAATAATTGAAGAATTAAAGAAAAGAGCACATGTTATTAAGGAAATTTCACCAAAAGAGGAAGCAATATATAGTTTAAAAGCGATTTTACCTGAAGCATTTAAAAAGAATGCTTTTGTAGTCGATTTAGGTTCAGGGAACACTAAAATTTCCTTTGTAGAAAACGGTAAGTTAATTGGCAAAGAAACTCATGGTAGTAAATATCATCAAAAAGGAACTGAAGATGATGTTGTATATAATGATGTAAAAGAAGTTGCAACATTAGTTCCAGAGGAAAATAGAAAATTCTGTTTTTTAATCGGAGGTATACCTTTTCAATTGGCCAAAGAATTCAGAAAAGAAGAGGAACGCTATACAGTGCTTTCATCAAACATTAGAAAGTTCGATAAAGTAAAAGAAGAAAAAGGTAAAAAAATTGAATCAGGACTAACTATTTACAAAGCTATCGTAGATGCTACTGGTTGTCAAAATTTTATTTTCGACTGGGAAACAAACTTTACCATAGGTTATCTGTTAGAAAAAGAAGGATTATAAGTTAAATTTTACCTGCTATATAAGTTACCTTAGGTTTATTACAGTATTACGATATTATTAACGAGTTAACTCGTTAATTTTTCGCATCTTTGTTTTCATGCGTATTTACCCAATCGAAACCGGAAATTTTAAATTAGATGGTGGAGCAATGTTTGGTGTTGTTCCAAAGTCTTTATGGCAAAGAACAAACTCAGCAGATGCAAATAATATGATCGATATGTCGATGCGATGTCTTTTAATAGAAGACGGAGATAGACTTACTTTAATCGATACAGGTATTGGAAACAAACAGTCTGATAAATTTTTTGGTTATTATTATTTGTTTGGAGATTTTTCTTTGGACAAATCCCTAGCTGAATTAGGTTTTCATAGAGATGATATAACAGATGTGTTTTTAACACATTTACATTTTGATCATTGTGGAGGAGCTATTCAATGGAATAAAGATCGAACAGGTTTCGAACCTGCATTTAAAAATGCAAGGTTTTGGAGTAATAGTCGTCATTGGGATTGGGCTGTTAATCCCAATTCAAGAGAAAAAGCCTCATTTCTATCAGAAAACATACTCCCAATTGAAGAAAGTGGTCAATTAAACTTCCTACATTTAAATGCAAAAGATTACGTAGGTTTCGATGTGTTATTTAAAGATGGTCACACAGAGAAACAGATGCTGCCTAAAATCCAATATAAAGATAAAACCATTGTTTTTATGGCAGATTTACTACCAACCGCAGGTCATATTCCATTACCTTACGTAATGGGTTACGATACAAGACCATTGCTTACGCTAAAAGAAAAAGAAGCATTTTTAACAGAAGCAGCAGATAACGAATATTTACTTTTCTTAGAGCACGATGCTCATAACGAAGTTATCACTGTAAAACATACTGAAAAAGGAGTCCGATTAAAAGAAACTTACAAATTTAGAGAGATATTTAATTAAGAGAGAAATGAGAATGAGAGTATACAAACCTATTTTATCTTCAATCGTTTTAGTTGGTTTAGCAAGTTGTTCTTCAACGGCTAATATTAAGAAAATAATTATCCCAGCGGGAGTAAATAATGAAGTTTTAATTCCTGCTAAAAAAGCAGAATTAACTAAAGTAGAAAAGCAAAACTGGCAACATTTAGATTTAGCTACAGATTCTATTCCAGGAATGAGTGTGAATAAAGCTTATGAATTCTTAAAAGGAAAGAAAGGTGTAGAAGTTGTTGTAGGAGTTGTTGATAGTGGAACAGATTTAAATCATGAAGATTTAAAAGATGTAGCTTGGATTAATAAAGGTGAAATAGCTGGTAATGGAAAAGATGATGATAATAATGGATATGTAGATGATATTCATGGATGGAACTTCTTAGGTGATTCTTATACAGAACACTTAGAGTACGAGCGTATCTTAATGAAACCTAGTGTTGCAGATCCTGCAACTTTAGCTGAGGTTAAAGCTTTTCAGGAAGAAAAAATTAAGGAAGCTAAAGAGACTAAGTTTAATTATCAAAATTACTTATCAGGAATATTATTTGCAGACAAGGCTTTAAAAGATCACTTAAAGAAAGATGATTATACTTTTGAAGAAGTTGAAGCTATTCAAAATCCTAGTGATGAGTTAAAACAAGCTATTGGTGTTGCTATTGGTTTTGTAAAAGCAAATGGTAGAACTATGTCGGGGATTCAAAAAGAATTAAAAAAAGGAATCAAAAAAGCAGAAAAAACTATTAGTGGAGATAATCTTAAAAAAGATTATAGAACAGTAGTTGGAGATAATGCTTACGACATTAATGATAAACCAGGATATGGAAACGGAAAAACTGGTCATTCAGAAAAGGATGAGTCACACGGTTCTCACGTTTCAGGTATTATTGCTGCTACCAGAAATAATGGAAAAGGAATGAATGGTGTTGCTACTAATGTAAAAATCATGGCTGTTAGATCTGTTTCTGATGGAGATGAATATGATAAAGACGTAGCTTTAGGGATTCGTTATGCTGTAGATAACGGAGCAAAAGTTATCAATACAAGTTTTGGTAAGGCTTTTTCACCAAATAAAGAATGGGTTTACGATGCAATTAGATATGCGGCAGACAAAGATGTATTAATCGTTAATGCGGCTGGAAACGATGGAAAAAATATTGATGTTGAAAAATCATTTCCTAATGATGCGCCAGATTTAATTAATGAAATTTCAGATAATTTCCTTACAGTTGGAGCAATGAGTGCTAATTATAATAAAGATTTACCAGCTGGTTTTTCTAATTATGGAAAAAAGAATGTAGATGTTTTTGCACCAGGAGTAGCAATTTATTCAACGTTCCCAGAAAGTACTTACGAATCTATTAGTGGTACTTCAATGGCATCTCCTTCTACTGCAGGTGTTGCAGCTTTAATTCGTTCATATTATCCACAGTTATCTGCTAGTCAGGTAAAGAGAATTATTATGAATTCTGGGACTAAAATTAATATGGATGTAGTGAAGCCAGGTTCACAATCACGTGAAAAGCCTGATGGAGAATTAGTTCCTTTTGCAGATTTATCTGTTTCAGGTCGTGTAGTTAATGCTTACAACGCTTTAGTTATGGCAGACAAACTAGTAAAAGCAAACAAATAATAAAAACCAAAAAGAGCATTAACAATGCTCTTTTTTTAATAATAACTAAATTATATAATGAGAAAAATTTTTCATTTCATTTTATGTGCTGGATTGATTTCTTGTGCTAGTTACGCTCAAAATACATCGAGTTCAAAAAGTAACTATTGGCAACAACAAGCAGATTATACTATGGACATTGATATGGATGTAAAAACATATCAATATAAAGGAAAACAAAAACTTGTTTACACAAATAATTCACCAGATGAACTAAATAAAGTATTTTATCATTTGTATTTCAATGCTTTTCAACCAAATTCTCAAATGGATGCTCGTTTACATACGATCGAAGATCCAGATGGAAGAATGGTAGAGAAAATTGGAACTTCTGAAGATGTAAAAACTGTAAGTAGAATTGCCAAATTACAACCTAATGAAATAGGTTTTATTAAAGTAAGTTCTTTACGCCAAAACGGAAAAAAAGTTTCTTATGAAATTGTAGGAACTATTTTAGAAGTTACTTTAAATACTCCAATTAAATCTGGAGAAAAAGCAACTTTCGAAATGGAATTTAATGCTCAAGTTCCTTTACAAATTCGTAGATCTGGAAGAAATAGTAAAGAAGGAGTTGCATTATCAATGACTCAATGGTATCCTAAAATGGCAGAATATGATTTCGAAGGTTGGCATACACCTCCATATATTGCTAGAGAATTTCACGGTGTTTGGGGTAATTTTGATGTTACTTTACATATTGATAAGAATTATGTAGTTGGTGGTACAGGAGATTTATTGAATCCTCAAGAAGTTGGACATGGTTATGAGGACAAGAATAAATCTTTAAGTTTACCAAAAGGTAAGAAATTAACGTGGAAGTTTTCAGGAAAAAACATTCACGATTTTACTTGGGCTGCAGATCCAGAATATCAGCATGATATTTATAAGATGGAAAATGGGATTGATTTACATTTTTTATACAAGAAAACATTAGATGCTAAGTTTATTGAAAACTGGAAGAAGTTACAGCCTAAAACAGCTGATTTAATGAAATATTTCAGTAAGCATATTGGTCAGTATCCATACAAACAATACTCTGTAATCCAAGGTGGAGATGGTGGAATGGAATATGCACAATGTACTTTAATTACAGGACAAAGACCTTGGGGAAGCTTACTTGGTGTTACTGCTCATGAGTTAGCTCACACATGGTTTCAATTTTTATTAGCAACAAATGAGAGTAAGCATCCATGGATGGATGAAGGTTTTACAACGTACATTTCCAACAAAGCCATGAATGAAATTACAGGAAGAGGTGCTGTAAACCCAAATAGTGGTTCCTACAGAGGGTATGGTTTTTTAGTAAAATCAGGTATGGAAAAGCCATTATCTACTCATGCAGATAGATATGAAACTAATAGAGCTTATGGTATTGGAAGTTATAGTAAAGGAAGTATTTTCTTAAGCCAATTAGAATATGTTATTGGTTCAGATAATGTAGCTAAAACATTAAAAGAATATTACAATCAATTTTCATTTAAACATCCAACACCAAATGATTTTAAACGTGTTGCAGAAAAAGTTTCTGGAATTCATTTAGATTGGTACTTAAATGAATGGAGTCAAACAACTAATTTTATCGATTACGGAATTAAAACTGTAAAAGGGAAAGAAGTTACTTTAGAAAGAATTGGAGCAATGCCAATGCCTTTAGATGTAGTTGTAGAATATACAGATGGAACAAAAGAATCTTTTAATATTCCATTAGAAATTATGAGAGGAAATAAACCATCTTCTTCAACTTTATTAAAAGATTGGGGGTGGGCATATCCAACATATACTTTTGAGGCTTCTAAACCTGTAAAAAGTATAGATATTAATAAAGATGGATTTATGGCAGATATTAATCCATTAAATAACACATTTACTTTAGAATAGAATTTTATTATTCTCTAATATATAAAGCGGTAAAAACGAAAAGTTTTTGCCGCTTTTTTTCTTTATAAATAATTACTTTTGCTCTTTAATCGTATTGAAAATGTCAGAAGAAAAAAAATCACTCAATTTTATTGAACAAATCATAGAAGAGGATTTAACTAATGGAATGAAAAAAGAAAACCTACGTTTTCGATTTCCACCAGAACCTAACGGATATCTTCATATTGGGCATACAAAGGCTATAGGAATTAGTTTTGGTTTAGGAGAAAAATATAATGCTCCAGTAAATTTACGTTTCGACGATACCAATCCAGCTAAAGAAGAGCAAGAGTATGTAGATGCAATTAAGAAAGATGTTTCTTGGTTAGGGTATCAATGGGAAAACGAATGTTATTCTTCAGATTATTTCCAGCAATTATACGATTGGGCAGTTCAGCTAATTAAAGACGGAAAAGCTTATGTAGATAGCCAAACTTCTGAAGAAATGGCAGAACAAAAAGGTACACCAACAGAACCAGGTGTTGCTAGTCCGTATAGAGATAGAACTGTAGAAGAGAACTTAGAACTTTTTACAAAGATGAAAAATGGTGAGTTCGAAGAAGGTGAACATGTACTTCGTGCAAAGATAGATATGGCTTCTCCTAATATGTTATTAAGAGATCCATTGATGTATAGAATTTTAAAGAAATCTCATCACAGAACAGGAAACGATTGGGTGATTTATCCTATGTACGACTGGACACACGGTGAAAGTGATTATTTAGAGCAAATTTCTCACTCTTTATGTTCTTTAGAATTCAAGCCACATCGTGATCTATACAACTGGTTTAGAGATCACGTTTATGAGTACAGTAAAAGCGATTTTCCTTTAGTTCCTAAACAGCGAGAGTTTTCTAGATTAAACTTAAGTTATACGATTATGAGTAAGCGTAAATTACTTAAGTTAGTTGAAGAAGGAGTTGTTTCTGGTTGGGATGATCCAAGAATGCCAACAATTTCAGGTTTACGTAGAAGAGGTTATACTCCAGCTTCTATCAGAAACTTTATTGAAACAGTTGGGGTTTCAAAAAGAGAAAATATAATCGATGTTGCATTGTTAGAGTTTAAAATCAGAGAAGATTTAAATAAGAATGCAAATAGAGTTATGGGAGTTCTTAATCCAGTGAAATTGGTCATCACTAATTATCCTGAAGATAAAGAGGAGATTCTTATTGCGGAGAATAATCCGGAATTAGACGCTGGCTCTAGAGAAGTTCCTTTTTCTCGTGAATTATACATAGAAAGAGAGGATTTTAAAGAAGAAGCAAATAGAAAGTATTTCAGATTAGCCTTAGGTAAAGAAGTTCGTTTAAAGAACGCTTATATCATTAAAGGAGAAAGTTGTGTGAAAGACGATGATGGAAATATTACAGAAATACACTGTACATATGATCCTTTAAGTAAATCTGGAAGCGGTACTGAAGAAAGTAAACGTAAGGTAAAAGGAACATTGCATTGGGTATCTAAAAAACATGCTGTTTCTGCAGAAGTTAGAGTGTATGATAGATTATTTTCTGATGAAGCTCCAGATGGTCATAAAGACAAAGACTTTATGGAATTTTTGAATCCTGATTCTTTAAAAGTTATCAATGCTTTTGTTGAACCAAGTTTAGTTAATTCTAAAATTGGAGAAAGATTTCAATTCCAACGTTTAGGATATTTTAATGTTGACGATGATGCTACAAAAGAGCATTTAGTTTTCAATAAAACAGTAGGTTTAAGAGATACTTGGGCTAAGGTTAACAAATAGATTAAATCTATTTGTTAATTTCTGTTTATTGTAAATTTTATAATTAGAACTACTTGATTGCGTTAAAAAAATAGAAATAATGTAGTTATTTTTGTTTTTTAACATAATTTATGTAATTTAGTAATCCCAATATTATTAATTACCAAGTAAAAATCCCCCCCTAAAATGAAAGATTTACATTGGTTGCTTTTATGCTTGTTGTATGTGCTAACGGTAACGTCCCAATCTAACAAAACTTGTGAGAAACAAGAGACCATTGTTATTCAAGACCTTAATAGTATAAATAAATGTAAAGTAGAAGATAAATCGAAAAATAATCAATCTGCTAGACATATTATTTTAGGGTTTAACAATTCAAAGAGTCGTTTCTTCAGAAAGAGAAGAAAAGAATTAGCTAAGGCAGTGAATTCAATTTCTTCTAAAGGAATTTCAAATAATAAGAAAGAAATTAAATTATCTGGTGATGTTGACATCAAAGAATCAGAAGAAAAAGTGTTTACATTTCAAAATGTAGATCAACTTCCAGTATTCAAAAACTGTGAAGATTCTGATAATAATTTAAGATGTTTTAATGTTGCAATCGGTAATTTTATACAAGAGAATTTCGAATATCCAGATGAAGCTATAGATAATGAAATAGTAGGTAAAATAACTGTAAATTTTGTTATCAATAAAGAAGGTAAAGTTGTAGATATTAAAGCAACGAATGAAGAAAATAAAGATAATATTCTAACTAACTACAGCGAGAAATTAATATCTAAATTATCAAAAGTAGCGCCTGCTAAGAAAAATGGCAAACCAGTAGCGGTTTCTTACGAATTGTATTTAGATTTTTCTCTTTAGTGAAACACTTTTAAATAACTTACTTAATATATAGAGGCTCTTTTTTCTGAGCCTCTCTTTTTATTTTATAGTAAAAGTTAAATTAGAGATCCAATTTGCTCTTAATTCTGGTAAATCGTCTGGATAATAAATCATACGTTCTGGTTGTCTTTTTTCTAAGTACTTTCCAGTATCCCAAATGCCATTATCATTTTCATCAACAATTGCTCTAATAGAATAGGTGTCTGGAATTAATGAATTAAATTCAATTTTACCAGAGGCTTTTAAAATTTGTTTTTTATACACTTCATCGCCTTTTAGTAATTGGATAATTACAGGATGTTTTACTTCCTTTTTTATAGTTAAAATAATACTTCCATAATCCTCAATATCTTTTGTAGCAAAACGATAATTTAATGTGTCTTTAGATTTTACTTTAAATATATCTACTAGTGCTTCAGGTAAAGCGGTAAGTTTGTAAGGAGTTTTCTTTTTTTGCTTAAAAAACACTCCTAATTTATTGTTAGAAATAATCTTTAGTGTATGAGCAACTTCTGTTGTGTCACTAGTGTTGACTAGAGAAAATTTAGAACTGTCAAAATCACGAATAGGGTTATTTGTTATCAAAGTAAGTGTATCTGTTAAGTGTAAAATACTTTTCACATTTGAAGAAATCGAAAGAGAATCTATTTTTTTCTTTCTCAGTTTAACAGTTGCTGTATCTACAGATGTTTTTTCCGAAATTATAAAGTCTAATGAATCTATTTTTGTATCAGAATGATACCAGAAATTTAAGGTGTCTTTGTCTTTTTCAAATTCGGTTTTAAACATAAAATCTTCAGGAACTTTAGAAAGTAATTTTACTTGCATTTCTTCTTGTTTTCCTGTGAAGGCAAATTGAATTTTTCCTTTAGTTACTTCTCTTGCTTTTTTGAATATATAAGGTTGAATTTCTTTAAAAAGTACAATTGGAGAAGAGATCATACTGTCTTTAGGTAGAGAAATAGTATCGTTATAAAAACCAATTTTATCTGTTCTAGAATTAAATTTATAATCAGAAGTAGATTCATCTATAGCCATTAAAAAGTACTTTCCTTCAGCTAAATTTGTAAACTTATAATTAATAGAATCGTAAGTTTTGGTTACATAATCTGGTTTGCTTTTATAAACGATAGAATCGTTAAAAGTAGAATCAATTTTATATAAGAGAACACTATAGTTTTTTTTAGGCTTTTTAATCGTAATATCGTTAACAGCACCTTTTATACTTAGTGAGTCAATAAAATCTCCAGTAGAAAAAATGTATTTGAAGTTTTCTAAAGGGTTGTTTTCATTATTGTCTTGTATAGCATTTCCAAAGTTAAATGTATACGTAGCGTTTTCTTTTAAAGTGTCTAAAATCTTAATGTTTATATATTTACTTGGGGTTCCTTGTGGCGTAATCAAAGGAGCCGTTTTAAAAGGAGGAGAAACAATTAACTGTTTATTTAAATCTTTAAGTACGATATATTCGTCAAAATAAATACGAATATTGTCGTCATTAAAATTTAAGCTTTCATAAGCAGGTTCAGCCGAAACTAATATTGGTGCATCTTCATCTTTAGGGCCACCTTCAGGTCTTCCTTTTCTGGCACAACTACTAATTATCAAACTAAAACTAAAAAGAAAAAATATAAGGTTATAATGTTTCACAAAACTAATTTTAAGCGTAATCAAAAGTAGTAAAAAAACTATTAGACTTTCAGTGTATAAGCTATAGTAAGAACACTTATTTTTATGTTTTTGGTTTTTAATAAAGCCTTAACACAAGACTCAATAGTTGCGCCAGTGGTAATTACATCGTCGACAAGAAGTACATGTTTGTTTTCATAAAAACTTGTGTCAACTAAAGAAAACTTAGATGAACTCTCGTTATAACGTTCGAATCTCGATTTTTTTGTTTGCGTTTTAGTGTTTGAAATTCGAACTAAATTTTTATTACTAAAATTCGTTTTTAATCCTTTTGAAATACATTTAGCAAAAGAATCAACTTGATTATAGCCTCGTATTTTTAACTTTTTTTTATGTAGAGGAACAGGAATTACATAATCAATTTCAGAAAATAAATTTCTTTTTTTAATCTCATGATTAAACCACTCACCTAAAAAAACACCGACATCTTCTCGTTCCTTGTATTTTAGTTGATGAATTAGCTTTTGAGTAATATTGTCTTTCCTGTAATATAGAAAAGCTTCAAAATTCTCTAAATCGAAGTTCAAAAAAGATTCAGGTATAAAAGTATCTTTTTCGTTAACTATCGGTAGTTCATTTTTACAGTTACTACATAGTATTATTTCGTTGGAAAACAGAAGATTTTCACAATTTAAACATAAATTAGGATAAAAAATACCCAATAAATCCTTTAAAAAGCGCATATTTGCTTAGCAATTTTTTGATAAATTTAAAAAATAAATAGTATTTGGGAAAGAAACTTAATTTTTTTAAAGAAGCTGTTCTAGCAGCTAAAACTTCTGGAACTATTACACCTAGCTCAAGATTCCTAGCAGAAAAAATGCTTAAAGGAATAAATTTTAATGAAACTAATTTAATAGTTGAGTTAGGAGCTGGAAATGGAATTATAACAAAACATATCCTTAAAAAATTAAAACCCAATAATCATTTAATTAGTTTCGAAATCAATGAAACTTTTTATCAAGAATTACAGAAAATTAATCATCCACAATTAACTATTTTAAATACTTCTGCTGAATTTATAATTGATGAAATTGAAAAGAAAGGGTATAAAAATGTAGATTGTATTGTTTCAAGTCTTCCGCTTTCTATAATACCAAAACCAATTTCAAAAAATATTCTGGACGAATCTTACAAAGCATTAAATACAAATGGAAATTTCGTTCAATTTCAATATAGTTTAGACTATTTTAAAAAGTTTAAAAAATTGTTCGGAAAAGAAAATGTAAGCTTAAAATTCGAACCTCTAAATATTCCTCCAGCATTTATTTACAAATGCACAAAGAAATAGAACTTACAATATGTACTTTTTGTACTTTTGCCTTCTATGATAGAAACGAGAGAAGCAATATCAGAAAAGGTAGTTTTAATAGGTGTAATTACACAACATCAAGATGAAGACAAAGCTAACGAATATCTTGATGAGTTAGAATTTTTAACTCACACTGCGGGTGGAGTGCCTGTAAAACGTTTTTTACAAAAACTAGATAAACCAAATCCTAAAACTTTTATTGGAAGTGGAAAATTGGATGATGTAAAAGCCTACATTGATGCTAATGGAGTAGGAACAGCTGTTTTTGATGATGAATTATCGCCTGCTCAGCTTAGAAATATAGAGCGTGTTTTAGATTGTAAAATTTTAGACAGAACCAATCTTATCTTAGATATATTTGCTAATAGAGCTCAAACTAGCTCTGCAAAAACTCAAGTAGAGTTAGCTCAATACGAATATTTATTACCAAGATTAACTCGAATGTGGACTCACCTTGATAAACAAAAAGGAGGTATTGGTATGAGAGGTCCTGGAGAAACTGAAATAGAAACAGACCGTCGTATTATTAGAGATAAAATAACTTTACTAAAGAAAAAGTTACAAACCATAGATAAACAAATGGCTGTTCAAAGAAAGAACAGAGGTAAAATGGTTCGTGTCGCTTTAGTCGGTTATACAAATGTTGGTAAGTCTACCTTAATGAACTTAATTAGTAAAAGTGAAGTTTTTGCTGAAAACAAACTTTTTGCAACATTAGATACCACTGTAAGAAAAGTTGTGGTTAAAAATGTTCCTTTTTTACTTACAGATACAGTTGGTTTCATTAGAAAATTACCTACACAATTAGTAGAATCTTTTAAATCTACGCTTGATGAAGTAAGAGAAGCAGATTTATTAGTTCATGTTGTAGATATTTCTCATCCTAACTTTGAAGAGCATATTGCTTCTGTAAATAAAATTTTAGATGAAATAGAAAGTGCTAACAAGCCAACGATTATGATTTTTAATAAAATCGATGCTTATACACATGAAACAATTGACGAAGATGATTTAGTTACTATTAAAGGTAAAGAGCATTACACAATTGAAGATTGGAAGAAAACTTGGATGAACGATCTAGAGAAAAAAGCGTGTTTTATTTCTGCAGTAGAAAAAGAAAACATAGAAAACTTTAAGGATACTATTTATGATGAAGTAGTAAAAATTCATTCAAAAATCTTTCCATATAACAATTTCTTATATTAAGAACCAATTTTGATGTGAAAATTGCAAAAAATACATTAATAATGGTCAAAAAAGTATAAAAAATCAATTTCGAATTAAGCGATAGGATTTTTTTTTTACTTTTGCAAGTGGAACATAGTGTGATTTTAGTAAACTTATTAAGTTTTATTTAATAAGTTTTAATTCCCCAACTTATGAGAAAATTTTTTTATATAGCATCTTTTGCGTTTTCTTTTAGTGTCTTTAGTCAAGGCAGTAATGAAACATGTGATACTCCAGAAAGTCCTATTGAGGACTTAAATAGCATAACTAAATGTACAGTAAAACCATCTAAAAATGGTAAGGATAAAAAATCGAGACAGATTTCTGTTCGAGTTTCTGCACCAAAAAGGAGGTTTTTAAAAAAGAGAAAAAAACAAGCTGCTTCAGAAGCTAATAATTTAAATAGTTCTGGTATTTCTGCAGTTAATAATCCAACTGATATTTCTAAAACATTAAAGTTAAAAACAAATTTAGCAGCTTTAACAAATACGTTATCTAAAGAAGAAGTTCGTAAAGCTGAAAAATTTAGTACAGTTGATAATATTCCTGCATTCCCTGATTGTTCTAGTGAATTAGGAGGAGATCAACTAGATTGTTTTAATAATGAAATGATAAGCCATATTCAAGAGCACTTTAGTTATCCGAATCAAGCAATGATAGATAAATTACAAGGTGAGGTTTGGGTACGTTTTATTATTGATAAAGATGGTAATGTTACAAATATCAAAGCTTTAGGTCCTAAAGGTGGTAAGATTCTTAAAGATGAAGCGATAAGAGTAGTTTCTAACTTGCCTAAATTTAAACCAGCAACTAAAGCAGGAAAGGCGATATCTGTAAAATATGGTTTTCCTATTAACTTTTCTTTAGAAGATAACTAATAATTTAGTAACTTTCTTCTCAGATAAAATTCAATTAATCAAAATTTATAAGCAATGGTCAAAAAATTACTTTTGCTGCTTTTTGTATTAAGCAGTTATTTTTTGTTGGCGCAGACAGAAGTTAAAGGTTTAGTATTCGATGAGTACTTAGAGCCTTTTCCTGGAGCAACTGTAAAAACAAGTGAAGGAAAAACTACAAGTTCAAATTTTGATGGTGAATTTGTGGTTAAGGTAAAAAAGTTCCCCGTAACAATAATAGTATCTTTAGTAGGTTATCAAACCGAAACTATTCAAATAGCAAGTGCAGATGATGATTTAAATGTTATCTTAAAAGAAACGTTAGGTTTAGATCAGGTCGTAGTTTCTGCTTCGAGAACACCTGAACGAGTTATAGAATCTCCTGTAACTATTGAAAGAATAGGTGTAAATGAAATAAAAAATACACCTTCAGTAAATTTTTACGAAAGTTTAGGTAATTTAAAAGGAATTGATGTATTAGCAGATAGTTACAATGTAAAAACTGTAAACTCTAATAGAGGTTTTGCAAATACACTTAATGTTCGTTTTATTCAGTTAGTAGATGGTGCAGAAACTACGGTGCCAATCTTAGATTATTCTTTCGGTAATACATTTGGATTAAATGAATTAGATGTTAAAAATGTCGAGATTCTTCCAGGTGCGGCTTCTGCATTATATGGAGCAAACGCCTTCAACGGTATCTTATTAATGACTAGTAAGAATCCTTTTGATGATGGGGGAATTAGTACATATTTTAAAACAGGTGTTACAACACAAGAAGGAAGAGGACAATCTCAATTCTATGACGTAGGTATTCGTTTAGCTCATAAGTTTTCAGACACTTTTGCTGCTAAAGCAAACTTTACATATAGTGCTGGTGAAGAATGGTTAGCTAATGATAAAAGAAATTCTACAGGACAAGGTGGAGATATTATCGATGGAACTCCTGATGAAAATGCATTAGATTATGATGGTGTAAATGTTTACGGAGATGAAATCAGTTTACCTTTAACAAGAATTGCTAGAATTGCTGGTGTGACTGATCCGAATTTATTGGCCGCTTTTAATGGAATTAATATTGCAAGAAAAGGGTATTCAGAAGCAGACTTATTATTAGGTGATACAGATGCAAAGTCGTTACTTTTTGATGCAGGTTTATATTTCAGACCATGGAAAGATGATACTGAAATTATCTTATCTTCTAAATTTAATTTATTAGATAACTACTTACATGCAAGTAACAGATATATTCAAAAGGATGCATTTATTAAACAATATAAATTAGAGGTAAAAGGGAATAACTATTTTGTTAGAGGTTATTTATCTAGAAATGATGCAGGAAGAACTTGGGACTCTAGGTTAGCTGGTATTTCTTTAAATAATAGATGGTTAAGGAATGAAGATTATTATGGCCTATTTGCTAGTGAATTTTTTCAGTTAATAACGCCTAGTCCTTCTAATCCATCTCCATTACCTGTAGAAGCTGCTGCTTTAGAAGCTAGATCTAGAGTAGAAGCAAATAGACTACAACCAGGAACTCCTGCTTTTAACGCAGCAGTTAATGATATCACAAATACATCAGTAAGTGAAGGAGGAGCAAGATTAGTAGATAATTCAGGTTTCTTAAATGTTGATGCGAATTACAATTTTGCAGATAATATAGATTTTGCAAATATTCAAGTAGGTGGAAGTTATAGAAAGTATTTCTTAGATTCTGGAGGACAAATTTATACGGATGATGATGGAGAAATCGCTTACAGATCTTTTGGTTTTTATACTCAACTACAGAAAAAACTTTTAGATGATCGTTTAAAGTTAACAGGAACTGTTCGTTACGATAAATCGGATAACTTTGATGGTAACTTCTCTCCTCGTTTTTCAGTTTCTTATGCTGCCGGAGAAAAAAGAGATCATAACTTCAGATTTGCATTCCAGACAGGATTTAGAAACCCGACAACACAAGACCAGTATATTGGTTTACAATTAGGTGCAGATAGAGTGTTTTTAGGGTCAGTAGAAGAAAACTTAAGTAGAGAGCAAACAGAAGTTACTTCAAGAGCATTTACAAACTATACAACAACTTTATCAGGAGTAGATGCGTTTACAAATTCGTATACAGCTACATCTATTGAAAGATTTTCACAAACAGGTAACGTAGCAGATTTAGAGAAAGCAGAATTAAACTTTGTAACTCCTGAATTAGTACGTTCATTCGAATTAGGTTATCGTGGTGCTGTGAATTTAGCTGATAATCTTTTTGAATTTGATATCGTTGGTTTTTATAACTTACATACAGATTTTATTACAACAAAAGATGTTTTTGTTCCATTCTACGGAACCGTAAACTCAACAGATGTGCCAGCAGGAGCTCCTGCTAATGGTATTGATGCAATTAGTAATCAAGATATTTTAAGATATGTAATTCGTACAAATACCGATTCAAGTATCGATACATATGGTTTTTCTGCAGGATTTAATACTAAAGTTTTCAATGGTTTTGATTTTGGAGCTAATTATGCTTTTGCTGATTTTAAATCAGATGGAAAAGATCCAGAATTCAAAGAATCGTTTAATACACCAAAACATAAAGTAAAAGTTCAGTTTGGTCATAGTAGATTATTTAAAAACTTTGGTTTTAATATTAATGCACGTTGGCAAGATGAATTTTTATACGAGTCGTTCTTTATAGATGGTATTGTAGAGGCAAGAACTGTTTTAGATGCCCAAATAAACTATGGTATTCCAGCATTAAAATCTATATTTAAAGTTGGAGGTACAAACTTAGGAGGTAAAGATTACATCAGTGTTCCTGGAACAGGAAGTATTGGTTCACAATATTACATTTCTTGGGTTATCAACAACTAAAAGAAGTATTGAAATAATCATAAAAAGAGAGGTAACTACCTCTCTTTTTTTTTGTTATCTATATCAAAAAAGCAAAATATTTTGTTTTTTTTTAAAAATATCTGTACTTTTGCGCTCTGAAAGAACCAAACAACTGCTACAGTAAATTAGTAAATGTTAAAAGTATGAGAAAATTTTATTTACTTGTAGTATTATTATTATCCCTTAATAGTTTTAGTCAGGACACTTGTGATACTCCTGAAGAAACTACATTAGAAGATCTGAATAGTATTACAAAATGTTCGATTAAACCTGCTAAGAATAAGAAAGATAAAAGAAGTAGACAGATCACTGTACGTGTTTCTGCTTCTAAGAGAAGATTCTTAAAGAAAAGAGAATCTAGAAAGAAAACAGCCGTTTCTGGAGCTGGTAACTTAAACTCTTCTGGTATTTCTACAATTGCAAACAATTCTGGAATTTCAAGTAAACTTTCATTAAAAAAGAAATCAGCATCAAATAGTATTGCTGCTTTAACGAATAGTTTATCTGAAGAAGAAGTAAGAAAAGCAGATAGATTTAATACAGTTGATAAAATTCCTGCTTTTTCTGATTGTGGTTCAGCAAAAAAAGGTGAAATGATTGATTGCTTTAACACAGAAATGATGTTACACATTCAAAAGCACTTCAGATATCCTGCCGAAGCTGTAAGAAATACAGTAGAAGGTGAAGTATGGGTGCGTTTTATCATCGACAAAAATGGTGAGGTTAAAAATATTAAAACCTTAGGACCAGAAAATGCTGAGATTTTAAACGAAGAAGCTAAAAGAGTAGTAACTAAATTACCAAAGTTCAAGCCTGCTAGAAAAGATGGTAAGCCAGTTGCTGTTAAATACGGTTTCCCGATAAACTTTTCATTAGAAGAATAATTTCCAATCCTTAATACAATTAAAATGTTGAAGAGACAATTAGCGATGATTGTCTTCACTTTATGTGCTATATCTACTTTTGCACAAGTGAAGATAAAAGGTGTAGTGTATAATGAGTACTTAGAACCATTTTACAACGCTAAGATAACAAGTGGATCAAACTCTGCTTTATCTGATATCAGTGGTAATTTTGAAATTACAATCAAAGGAGATTTACCACAAACTATTGAAATTTCTGCGTTTGGTCACCAAACTGAATATGTAGATGTTGAAAGAGTAGGACAAAAAATTAATGTAATTCTTAAAGAGAACTTATTATTAGATCAGGTTGTAATATCTGCATCGAGAGTTCCGGAAAGAATTATTGAATCTCCAGTAACTATTGAGAGATTTGGATTAACAGATATTAGAAAGACAACATCTAACTCTTTCTATGATGGTTTAGCAAACTTAAAAGGTATTCAATCTAGAACAGGTAGTTATGGATTTAATTCTATCAATACAAGAGGTTTTGCTGATTTCAGTAATTCTAGATTTGTACAAATGGTAGATGGAATGGATACTGCTGCTCCTGCATTAAACTTTAGTGCTGGAAACCTTTCTGGAGTAAATGAATTAGATATTAATAATGTTGAAGTATTACCAGGTGCGTCTTCTGCTTTATATGGAGCGAATGCATATAACGGTATCATGTTAATGAATACTAAGAATCCTTTTGATTTTACAGGAATTAGTACATTATTTAAAACAGGATATACAAGTCAAGATTTAGCAGGTGATAATTTATTTTACGATTTATCTGCAAGATTAGCTTACAAGTTTAGCGAGTCTTTTGCAGCTAAAGTAAACTTCTCTTATTTTGAAGCTACAGAATGGTTAGCTAATGATCAGAATAGTAAATTAATTGATTCTAATGAAATTGTAAATATAATTGGTGACTTCAGACCACTAGATTATGATGGTGTTAATGTTTATGGAGATGAATTTAACAACAGTATTAGTGTTCAAGATATAGGACGTAGATTTTTTAATGTTAATTTACCACAAGATGCAAGAGTTAGCAGAACTGGTTTTGCTGAACGTGATTTATTAATGGATGATAAATCTAAAAACTTAAAGTTTTCTACATCTTTCCATTATAGACCATTTGAAGATGAATCTTTAGAGTTAATTTTAGCAACAAGATTAGCTATGGGTAATAACTTATTACAAGGAAACTCTTCAAGATTTTCTCAAAGAGATTATTATATAGGACAATCTAAATTTGAAGTAAAAGGAGATAATTTCTATGTAAGAACTTACTACACAAGAAATGATGCTGGAAGATCTTATAACTTAGATATCACTGGAGCATTACTTACTGCAAGATCTTCTGCTGGAAATACACTAGGAAACTGGGGTGTTGATTATTTAATTGGATTAAATAATGCTGGAGTGGATTTTAATAATTTAACAGCTGACGTAGATATTTTACAAAGTGCTAGAGAATATGCAGATAGCTTTACTTTACAACCAGGAAGTAATGGGTTTAAAACAGAATTCGAAAATATTACATCTACTTTAATTACAGAAGGTGGTAGTAGAATTTATGATAGAAGTTCTTATTCTCACATCGATGGTAATTATAATTTTACAAGCTTAATTAACGATTGGGCAGATGTTCAAGTTGGAGGATCATTCAGACAGTATAATCCAGATTCTAAAGGAACAATCTTTAATGATGCTACGCAACCTATTACGGTAAATGAATATGGTGTTTACTCTCAAATTCAAAAGAAATTATTAGACGATAGATTAAAGTTAACAGCTTCTATTCGTTACGATAAATCTCAGAATTTCGATGGAAATTACTCACCACGTTTTGCAGTGAACTATGCTTTAGGGGAAGATAAAAACCATATTGTTAGAGCATCTTTCCAAACAGGTTTTAGAAACCCAACAATTCAAGAGCAGTATTTATTCAACCAACCAGGAAGAAAAATCAATGTTGGAACATCTAGAGCTAACTTAGATAGAATTGCAATAGGTCAAGATATTACATTAAATGTTTTAGGAGTTCCTACTGTAATAGACGGTGTAATTTCTGGAGATGATATCATCAACAATTCTTTACTTACTGAAACTGTATTTACAGATTTTACTTATGTAAAGTCAGAATATGAACAAATTAAACCAGAAGAAGTACAAACTATCGAACTAGGTTATAGAAGTATGTTTGGAATCACAGATACTAATAATATTAATATTGATGTTAATGGTTTCTACAGTTTCCATAACGACTTTGTATTCTTCCAAGATATTGTAACTCCAAAATTAGGTCAGGTTTATCCTTTTGGAAACAGACAATTAACACCTGCAGAATTAGCTGATCCGTTAATCCAAGCTGGTAATATTGTAGATGGAGTTTTAGTGTGGGATGCTTTTGCACAATATGCATTCACAAACTTAGGTCCTTCAGGAGAATTATTAGTTCAAGAATTTAATATTGTAACAAATAGTAAATCTAGAGTAAACTCTTTTGGAGCAAGTATTGCTTTATCTACTAAAATCTTCGAAAGTTTCGATTTAGGGTTAAACTATAGCTTTATTGACTTTACTTTTGATGATAAAGATAACGGATTCTTTGAGCCAAACTTTAATACGCCTAAGCACACAGTAAAAGCTCAATTCGGAAACAATAATCTTTTCAAGAATTTTGGATTTAATGTTAATGCAAGATGGTTAGATAAATACAGATGGGTTTCTCCATTTGTAAAAGGAAATGTTGATGCAAGAACAGTATTAGATGCGCAATTAAATTATAGAATTCCATCTATCAAATCTAAATTCAAAATTGGAGGAACTAACTTATTAGGAAAAGAATTCCAAGTTGCTCCAGGAACAGGAAACATTGGTAGTTTATACTATATTTCTTGGATAATTAACGACTAATAGCTAATTCAAGCTACTACTCATATATAAAGCCTATGCAATTTGCATAGGCTTTTTCTTTTTAAAGGGTTTAAAGGTTTATAATTTCTTTTTTATGATATTCTACAATTAAATATAAAAACTGTCTAATATTAGCTTTAAACAGATATTAAACTAATGTTTATTCTTTTTAAAGTGTGTTTATTTATCGAAGAAATAATCAGGCATAAAAAAACACGATCATTATTTAAATAATCGTGCTTTGTAGAATGCTTTTTTTAAATGAATTATTATTCTATAATTCCTAATCTTTTAGCTCTTTGTTCCCAGCTTTTTCTAGCTAAGTTTTGAAGGTTAGCTACATTATCACTTTCATCCATTATTTCTAAACCTAATAACGTTTCAATTACATCTTCTTGAGTAACTAAACCACTAACAGAGCCATATTCATCAACAACTAAAGCTATATGCTCTCTTTGTTCAATTAAATTTTCGAAAAGTTGAGGAATTGGTAAATCTCTCTTCGTAATAATAATGTTCCTCTTAATTGTTTCTAATTTCTCTTCTCCTTTACCTCTTATTATCGCTTCTAATAACTGATCTTTTAAAAAGTAACCAATTATATTGTCACTACTTCCAGAATATAAAGGAATACGTGAAAAACGTAAATTAGCATTTTCGTCGAAGAAAGATTTTATAGATTGAGATGCGTCTGCAGTTTTTAATACAGTACGAGGAGTCATAATATGTTTTGCAGAAACTTCTTTAAAGTTAAGCATGTTTTTAATTACCTTACTTTCACTTTCTTGAAAAACACCTTCT
This sequence comes from uncultured Tenacibaculum sp., assembly GCF_947502995.1. Taxonomy (GTDB): domain Bacteria; phylum Bacteroidota; class Bacteroidia; order Flavobacteriales; family Flavobacteriaceae; genus Polaribacter. The sequence continues at coordinate 91,826 of NZ_CANNBW010000007.1, forward strand.
TGTTCAGCAATTTCTGTCATTGCAGAAAAATCTTCTCTACTTAAAACACTTTCTCCATGTCCGCCTTTACCAAACATTTTAGTGAAAAGTTGTAATACCCAGATAATCCCAGTGTATTTTAAAATCGTAATTAATATGTTTAGTGTAGTAGTTGTAAATCCAGCTAAAGATTTCCAGTAAGTAGCACCGATAGTTTTAGGAATAATTTCTGATGCAACTAAGATTAAAATAGTCATAATTGCAGAAACAATAAATACTCCACTAAAAATACCTGTAGATTCTTCTCCTTTAAATACTGTTTCTGCTTGAGAACCAACTAAAATAGCTCCAACTGTATGTGCTATTGTATTTAAAGTTAAAATCGCAATTAAAGGTTTATCTACATCTTTTTTTAACTCTTCTAGTCCGTTTGCAAAAGATTTTCCTTCATTCTTTTTTAAGTTAACAAAAGTAGGTGTAACACTTAATAATACAGCTTCTAGAATAGAGCATAAAAAAGAAAAAAGTATTGAAATTGTTCCGTAGAAAAAAAGTAGTCCCATTTTTAAATTTTTTGTAAAAATAAAAAAACCCCAAGGATATAAAATCTTGGGGCCTATATTTTGTTTAATTTCTAATATTAGAATCCGTAACTTAAACCAACTAACCAGTATGATTGAATTGTTGTTGGAGTACTTTCTAAGCTAGTAAAGCTAGTTAATGGAGAGTTAAACGTTTCTTGTCTGTTGTTTCTTAAACCTGTTTCAAGACCAACTCCAATTCCTTTCCAAATGTTGAAACCTAAAGAGTTTATCCAAGTCCAGTTTGATAAATCTGAAGACTTATAACTTTGGAATGTAGAGAAGTTAGATCTGAATTTAAATTTACCAATAGTTCTATTATAATCTGCAACAATCTTTGCTCCTAAAGAAGAATCGAAAGTTGTACCAGAGCTACTAAAAACAAAGTTGTAGTTAATAGGATGCACAACTACTACTAACTCTTTTAAAGGAGTCCAAGTTGCACCAACCCCGATATCTAAATAACCTGGATCGTTAAAGTTTTCAATAAAAGATGTTCTATATTCTCCTAATGTAGAAACAGCAAAGTTTTTATTTAACTTATAACCATAAAGAGAAGTAATTGTAAACACATCTGTAGTTCCTCTAAATCTAGTATCGTCGTTTGGATCATCTTTATCATCGATCTTAACCCAACCTAAATTTAAGTTTGCAGAATTTCTCCAGAAATATTTTTCACGATCTAAGTTAGCAATACCGTTTACAGTAATACCTATATTTCCTGCAGATGAGTTAGGTACAGCATTAGAAAACCAATCGTTAAATCCAGAAAAATTAGCACCAATAGTTCCAAAAGTACTAAACTTCCATCCTGGGAAAGCATCAATTTTTGCTTGTAATGCATCTACCTCACCTTGCAATTTTGCAACTTCAGCAGCTTTCTTTGACTTTTCAGCTTTTAGCTCTTCAATAGTTTGAGCAAATGAAAAATTACTTATTAATAAAGCTACAGCTATAACTAATTTTTTCATGTTTTTTAATTATTTTGATTTTATGATATTCGTCTCTAAAAGACTTAAGACAAATATATACCTAAAAAGTCACTAAATTATATAACATAATTTAATCCTAGTCCAAATAATTGCTTGAATTGAACTCTAGTTGAAGCATTGTCATCAATAATAGTGTGGAAGCCTAAGTTGGTAGATAAATACTTGTTGATTTTCATTAAGAAGTTGATTTGGTAGTCGATATCAATGTTTTCAGGTCTGTCAAGATAATCAGAATACAAAGCAAAAATGTTTTCCATAGAAATATTTTTTGCCAAGTCAAATTTGTAATAAGAAGAAAGATTAAAACCTAAACTGAAGCTAGAGTTTTTACCCTCATCTACACCAAAACTACCAGAAAATTTATCGGATACAAATGTAAAACGTGAAGTTGATGGTGCAATGTTTACGTATTTAGTTTTAGATTTTTTCCATAACATTCCTGGTCCAAAACTTAAATAGGCAGGAGAAAATGGATCAGAAATCACAACTTTCGGATCTTTAGTATAATCGAAACCTCTCGTATATTGAGTTCTTAAATTACTAATAAATGAGAAAAACCAATTGTTTTTCGATTTATAACCTACCAGAGTATTGTACTCTAAACGATCATCTGTTTTGCGAGTTCCTTTATCATCTACATAACTTAAACCATAATTGGAAGTGATTTTATTATCCCAATTCCAATTATCTTTTTTGTAATTTAAATCTTGGACAATATTTATGTTTCCAGCGACAGTGTTTGCACCACCAGCTGTCCAGTTAGAAAAAGTAGATTGATTTAAGAGAAAAGTAACTTTTGTATTAAAGTTCCAGTTTTTTGGAATACTATCCTTTTTTTTCTCATCTTCTTGAGAAAAAAGAAAAAAACTTATACTAAGACAAAAAAACAATAATACTTTCCTCATATAAAAAACAATAATATTTATTTCTTCTTAAACAATGGAACTGTAGAACAGGCCTCACCGTACATGATGGATTTTGCTACAGGTTGAATTTTTGATATTAATAGAGGGTATGCACTTTCAGGAATTGGTTTGTTACTACAACCTTTAATGATTACAGGTTTATCCTTAAAAGTGTCTAAAGATAAGGTATTTATAATTTCTGAAAAAAGAACTGTTTCCAATAATTCTAAATTTCCAATGACTACTTTTTTCGCAAATTGATTTAATTCTGTTGAAACTAAAAGATAAGCCCAAGAAGGAATAATAGCATCAGTTGCACAGTATAGAGCAACATAAGCTCCATTGTACTGAGACCAGTCATGATTTTTTACATGTTCCCTAAAATCCTTTTCTTTAAGTAATAAACCTTCAAATAACCAATCAGAAATATCAAAAAGCACACGCTTTCCTTCAACATAATAATCTTCGAGATCAAAAGTTACTAGTTTACTGTTGGCTACTCTATTTACTATTTCGTCTGCCATACTATAACATTCCTAATTCTAATTTGGCTTCTTCACTCATCATTTCTCTTGTCCAAGTAGGATCAAAAGTAATTTCAACTTCACAGTCATTAATTTCTTTTAATGTTTTTACCTTGTCTTCTACTTCTACAGGTAACGTTTCTGCAACAGGGCAGTTAGGCGATGTTAATGTCATTAAAATTTTAGCATCATTTTCTTCAGATACAAAAACATCATAAATTAATCCTAACTCGTATATATCTACAGGTATTTCTGGATCGTAAATGGTTTTTAAAACTCTCACGATTTTATCTCCTAAATCTTCTAATTGTTCGTCTGTCATTTTTAGCTTGTTAATTTTGATTGCTGAGCAATCGCATACATTTTAATTTGTTTTACCATAGATACTAAACCGTTCGCACGAGTCGGACTTAAATGTTCCTTTAATCCAATTTCATCAATAAACTTTGTGTCAGCTTCAAGTATTGCTTGTGGAGTTTGGTCGGAATATACACGTAATAATAACGCTACAATTCCTTTTGTAAGAATAGCATCACTGTCGGCAGTGTAAGTGATTTTGTCACCATTAATTTCAGAATGCATCCAAACTTTCGATTGACATCCTTTGATTAGATTTTCATCTAATTTATAGTTTTCAGCAATAAGAGGTAACGATTTACCTAACTCGATAATATACTCGTATCGCTCCATCCAGTCTTCAAACATTGAAAACTCATCAATAATTTCTTCTTGTATTTCTTTGATAGTCATTTTTTAGAACTATTTTTGCACTTTACAAATTGTTTTGTACAGTTATTGTGCAAAATTACTGATAAAAATTAATAAATGGGTAAACTATTAGCGGTTGGAACTGTTGCCTTTGATGCAATAGAGACACCTTTTGGTAAAACTGACAAAATATTAGGAGGTTCGGGAACTTTTGTTGGTTTAGCAGCTTCACAATTTGGAGTAGAAACAGGAGTAGTATCTGTAGTAGGAGGAGATTTTCCTCAATCATATTTAGATATGATGCAGAACAAAGGAATTGATACTACTGGTATCGAGATTGTAAAAGATGGTAAAACATTCTTTTGGAGTGGAAGATATCACAACGATATGAATTCTAGAGATACTTTAGTTACAGAACTAAATGTTTTAGAAACTTTTACACCAGTTGTACCTGATGCATTTAAAGATGCTGAAGTTGTAATGTTAGGAAACTTACATCCATTAACACAAGCTTCAGTTTTAGATCAAATGAATGAGCGTCCGAAATTAGTTGTTTTAGATACAATGAATTTCTGGATGGATATTGCATTAAGTGATTTACACGAAGTGTTAAAGAGAGTTGATGTAATTACAATTAACGATGAAGAAGCTCGTCAATTAAGTGGAGAATATTCTTTAGTAAATGCTGCTAAGAAAATTCACGAAATGGGACCAAAATATGTTGTGATTAAAAAAGGAGAGCACGGAGCTTTATTATTTAATGACGATAACATGTTTTATGCCCCAGCTTTACCATTAGCTGAAGTTTACGATCCAACTGGAGCTGGAGATACTTTTGCAGGAGGTTTCTGTGGATATTTATCTAAAACAGGAAATTACTCTTTCGAAAACATGAAGAACGCGATTATTTATGGATCTAATTTGGCTTCTTTCTGTGTTGAAAAATTTGGAACACAACGTATGGAAGAATTATCCAAAGATGAAGTTCAAAATCGTTTAGAAGCTTTTAAGAAACTGACACAATTTAATATAGAATTAGTATAGAAAATCCGCGCTTTTTTGCGCGGATTTTTGTTTCAAACACACAACACAACTTAAAGAAGAATAATGAGTGATTTTTTAAAGCACGAATGTGGTATCGCATTAGTTAGGTTAAAGAAACCGCTTCAATTTTATAAAGAAAAATACGGTACAGCTTTTTACGGTTTAAACAAGTTATACTTGTTAATGGAAAAGCAACATAATCGTGGACAAGATGGTGCTGGTTTAGCTAGTATTAAATACAATGTTGAACCAGGAACGAGATATATTAGTAGAATCCGTTCAAACAAAAATCAACCAATTCAAGATATTTTTGGTCAAATCAATAATAGAATCAATGATATTTTTGAGAAAAACGAAGATAAATTAGATGATGTAGCTTGGCAAGAAGAGAACATGCCATATATCGGAAATCTTTTCTTAGGACACGTTCGTTACGGTACTTTTGGTGGAAACAGTATCGAAAATGTACATCCATTTTTACGTCAGAGTAATTGGAAACATAAAAATTTAATTGTAGCAGGAAACTTTAACATGACAAACTCTAAAGAGTTAATGAAAGAGTTAATTACTTTAGGTCAACATCCTAAAGAAGCTACAGATACAGTTACAGTTATGGAAAAGATCGGTCATTTCTTAGAAGATGAAGTGGCAGATACTTATAAGAAAGCAAAAGCAGCTGGGTTTAATAAAAGAGAAGCTTCTCCTTTTATTGAAGAGCATTTAAATATTCAAAGAATTTTAAAACGCTCTTCTAGAAACTGGGATGGTGGTTATGCAATGGCAGGTTTATTAGGTCATGGAGATGCTTTTGTATTAAGAGATCCTTCAGGAATTCGACCAGCATTTTGGTATGAAGATGAAGAAGTAGTAGTTGTAGCTTCAGAAAGACCAGTAATTCAAACTACATTTAATGTTCCTATCGATGAAGTAAAGGAATTACCAAGAGGTAAAGCTTTAATCATTAAGAAAAATGGAAAAACTACAATAGAAAAAGTAATGAAAAAGCGCGAGAAATTATCTTGTTCTTTCGAACGTATTTACTTTTCTAGAGGTAGTGATGCAGATATTTATCAAGAAAGAAAAAACTTAGGAAAATTTGTGTTTCCTGAAGTTTTAAAGTCTATTAACGATGATATTTCAAATTCTGTTTTTACCTACATTCCAAATACAGCAGAAACTTCTTTTTATGGAATGATGGAAGCTGCTGAAGATGTATTAAATCAACAGAAAACTGCTGAGATTTTAGCAGGTGGAGGAAAACTTTCTGCTCAAAGAGTAACTGAAATTTTATCGGAAAGACCACGTTTTGAAAAAATAGCAATTAAAGATGCTAAATTAAGAACGTTTATTACAGATGATAATAGTAGAGATGATTTAGTAGCTCATGTTTACGATGTAACATATGGTGTAGTTAAACCTACAGATAATTTAGTAATCATTGATGATAGTATTGTTAGAGGAACAACACTAAAGAAAAGTATTATTAGAATTTTAGATCGTTTATCACCAAAGAAAATTGTTGTTGTTTCTTCTGCGCCACAAATTCGCTACCCAGATTGTTATGGTATCGATATGGCTAAAATAGGTGACTTTATTGCTTTTAAGGCTGCTTTAGAATTATTAAAAGAAACAGATCAATATCATATTGTTGGTGAAGTTTACGAAAAATGTAAAGCTCAAAGATTAAACGAAGATAAAGACATAATAAACTTTGTAAAAGAAATTTACGCTCCATTTACACATGAACAAATTTCAGCAAAAATTGGTGAAATGTTAAAAACGAAAGAAGTAAATGCAGATGTAGAAATTATTTATCAAACAGTAGAAGGTTTACATAATTCTTGTCCAGATCATAAAGGAGATTGGTATTTCACAGGAGATTACCCAACGCCTGGAGGTCATAGAGTAGTAAATGAAGCATTTATTAATTTCTACGAAGGAAATAATAAAAGAGCGTACTAATTAAAAACGCATTATATTTTAAAAAAGACTGCTTTTAAAGCAGTCTTTTTTAGTTAAAAAGTATTTCTTTCACGAATTATAACTCAAATAAATTGTTTTACATTGGCTTACCAAAAAGTTTTAAAAAGAGCCAAATGAGTTTAGAAGAAAAAACAATCGATTATAGACAAGTTTTAGAGAGTTTGTATAGAACTATAGCATCAGAAGAGAATAAAGGAAGTATTGCTACTTATATTCCCGAATTAGCAAAGGTTGATGCAGATAACTTTGGTGTTTGTTTCTTGTCTACAAAAAATGAAGAATATGGTGTAGGAAATTGGCAAACAAAATTTTCAATTCAAAGTATTTCAAAAGTTTTGTCGCTAAGTATAGCGTATCAAATTTTTGGAGACAAAATTTGGGATGGTGTTGATGTTGAACCTTCTGGAACGCCTTTTAATTCTCTTGTTCAATTAGAATCTGATGCAGGTATACCTAGAAATCCTTTCATGAATAGTGGCGCCATGGTTATTTGTGATATGTTGGTGAGTTATTATGAAAACCCTAAAGAAGATTTTTTAGCAGCAGTTAGAGAATTATGCAGTTCGAGTGAAATTAGATACTCTGAAGCAGTTGCGAAATCTGAAGCTTCTGTTGGTTACAGAAACAAAGCTTTATGTAATTTTATTAAATCTTTCGGAAATATAGAGAATGAACCTGAAGAAGTATTAGATTTTTATTTTCATATCTGTGCAATTGAAATGAGTTGTCAAGAATTATCAAAAGTATTTATGTTTTTGGCTAATCCTAATTTTACAACATCAAAAGGAACTAAAGTATTAAGTTTAAGTAAAACTAAAAGAGTAAATGCAATTATGCAAACTTGTGGATTTTACGATGAATCTGGTGAATTTTCTTTTCGAGTTGGTTTACCCGGAAAGAGTGGTGTAGGAGGAGGAATTGTAGCAATTTATCCAGATAAATATTGTATTACAGTTTGGAGTCCGAAATTGAATGAAAAAGGGAACTCATATAGAGGAATGAAATTTTTAGAAGCTTTTACGACGGAAACAGAACAGTCTATATTTTAGTATAATTACTGCTTAGCATTGAAATAAAAAAATAAATTTTTGCAATTTTTTAACTTTTTGTTCGACTACAAATAATATTAGAAAATGTAATTTTTTTATCAATCATGTCTTCAAAATTAAAATACTGGTATTTACATAAACATAAGCTTTTTAAAAACTTAAGTTACGAAGAAATAGATGGTTTATGTATTTTAAAACGTTTTAATAAATCGAAGAAAAATGAAATTATTCAACTTCCTTATAGTGAAAAAGAACGTGTTTATTTTTTAAAAAAAGGAACAATCAAACTGATTAGTATTTGTGAACAAGGTCAAGAAACTTTAATTAATGTTTTACAAAAAGGAGATTTGTTCGGAGACTTAAATTTAGAACGTTCAGAGGAAGTTAGTAATTTTTTTAAAGTAGTTTCCGAAGAAGCAATTATCTGTACATTTTTAAAAGAACGGTTGGAGAATTTAACATTAAAAAAGCCGGATTTTGCACTTAAATATATCAAGTTTATCGGTTTCAGATATAAAAGTATTCAAAACAATTATCGCAATTTATTATTTAAAGATGCTAAATCACGTTTAGTACTGTTGTTAAATATGCTCATAGAAAAAGAAGAAATTACATCTTCATCGTATACTTTACCAAACTACCTTACTCAAAAAGATTATGCTCAATTAATTTGTGCATCTCGTCAAACTATAATTTCCTTATTTAAAGAGTTGGAAGAAGAAGGTTTTTTAAATTACTCTCAAAAAGAAATTTCTATTCCAGATATCAGTAAAATCAATAAATTTATTGAAAATGTAAAGTAGCTTACATTTTACATTTTAAGGTTTGTCTAAAATTGTACTGTAAAAAAGAAGTAGAATTTTAAACAAACAAAATATGATTTCTAAAACTACTCTATCGTGGTTACTACGGATTTTAATTGCTGTTATTTTTATTCAAACACTGTATTTTAAATTTACAGCACACCCAGATTCAGTTCATATTTTTTCAAGCTTAGGTTTAGAACCTTTTGGAAGAATAGGACTTGGAATAGCAGAGTTAATCACTTCAATTTTACTTTTAGTACCAAGAACCAAAATTATAGGATTATTACTATCAATAGGAATAATTTTAGGTGCTGTTTTTTCTCATTTTTTAGTTATAGGAACCAATGTTGAGGGAGATGGAGGAACATTGTTTTGTTTAGCTTTAGTGATTTTATCAGCTTGTATTGCATTGTTAATTATATATAAAAAAGAAATTTTAGAATTCTTTAAAAAATTAATCAATAGATAAATTGTTTTGATTCAACTTTTAGATGGGAAATAGTTAATTATATCTTCAAAGCAATAGTATTGAGCCTTTTCTAATTTTTAGAAAAGGTTTTTTTTATTCAAAATATGAGCTACATTTATGCTAAACAAAAATAAAACTGTGAAATTTTTTAGTTTATCGCTAATATTTTTAGCCTTATTTTCATGTAAAACCAGTGAAAAACAAATTTCAAAAACTATGGAGAAAAAAATTGTTGTAGCTCATCGTGGAGCGTCAGGATATTTACCAGAACACACAATGGAAGCTAAAGCTATGGCTTACGCAATGCAACCAGATTATATAGAACAAGACTTAGTGTTAAGTAAAGATGATGTTCCTGTAGTTATTCATGATATTCATTTAGATGAAGTAACCAATGTTGCCGAAGTATTTCCGGATAGAAAACGTGAAGATGGGCGATTTTATGTAATCGATTTTACTTTTGAAGAAATTCAAAAACTGAATGTTTGCGAGCGATTCGATCATAAAACAGGAAAACAATTCTATCCAAATCGTTTTCCTAAAGGAAAAGGAAATTTTAGATTGCATTCATTTCAACAAGAAATTGAGTTAATCCAAGGTTTAAATCAAAGTACAGGTAATTATATTGGAATTTATCCTGAAATAAAAGATCCAGAATTTCATCACGAAATCGGAAAAGATATTGCAAAAATAACTTTAGAAATTCTTTCAGATTATGGTTATAAAACAAAAGCTGATAAATGTATTTTTCAGTGTTTCGATGCTAAAGAGTTAGAACGTGTTCGTAAAGATTTAAAATCTGATTTATTCTTAATTCAACTGATAGAGTTTCCTGAAGAAACAAAAAAACTACAACATTTTGCGACTTATGCAGATGGAATTGGGCCTTGGTATAAACAAATAATTGATAAAAAAGTTGACGAAAAATGGCAATTCACTTCTTTAGTTGAAGACGCTCATAAATTAGGTTTAAAAGTTCATGCATATACGTTTAGAGCAGATCAATTGGGGGATTTTTCTTCGTTTGAAGAACATGTAAATACATTGCTTTTTGAAGCTAATATTGATGGTTGTTTTACAGATTTTCCTGATAAAGTAAAAGCTTTATTATAATTCTAATTCTTGTTTAAACTTTACAGATTGTCTTCTAGAAACTTCTACTTCGGTAGCATTTATCATAGTGAATTTTAATTTCCCATTAAACCAAGGAGTTACATTTTTAATATGATTTAAATTCACAATCTGTTGTCTGTTTACTCTAAAAAAAGCGTTTGTAGGCAATCTACTTTCTATTTTATTTAACGATTTGTAAATCAAAGGTTTTTTGTCTTTGAAATATACGCGAGTGTAATTTCCAACAATTTCAAAAAGTGTTATGTCTTGTATGGCTACCATCCAACAATCTTCACCATCTTTCAAGAAAACCTGACTTGTTAAGGTGAATTGTTTATTAAGGTTTTTCTCTACGTTTTCTTCTACTTCAATTCGATCTATAGTTTTTTGTAATCGATCTTTATTTATTGGCTTTAATAAATAATCGAAAGCATTGTATTCAAAAGATTTTATAGCATATTCATCGTAAGCTGTGGTAAAAATTACTTTTGGAATTTCATCTAACATTTCCAATAATTCAAATCCATCTTTTTCTGGCATATTAATATCTAGAAATAGAATATCAGGAAAAGTTGTGTTTATCATTTCAAAAGCATCATCAACATTTTCTGCTTCACCAATTACTTTAATATGTTGATACTCTTTTAATAAAAGTTGTAATTCTTTTCTAGCCAATCTAGAATCTTCAACAATAATAGCTTTTAATGTAGTTTTCATAACGGAAGTTTTACGTGAGCAATTACTTTATCTTCTGTCTCATTTAAATTGAAAGTTGCATTATTTCCGTATAAGATTTGAAGACGATCACTAATATTTTTCAATCCGATTTTAGTAGACGATTTTCCTTTTTCAATCTGACCAGTATTAGTTACTTTAATACAAAGGTTTTTACTTTCTTCAAAAATATCGAGTGTTACAATTCCTCCTTTTTTCTGCTGAGAAATTCCATGTTTAATTGCATTTTCAATTAACATTTGAATAATCATTGGAGGAATTTCTTGAGTTAATAAATTTTGATCTACATTTTCTTTATAAGTCAATCGATCTTCAAACTGAATATAAGAAAGCTCTATAAAATTATTCACCATTTGTAATTCATCTTTAACTTTAATCGTACTATCGCTACTTTTAGAAAGTGAATATCGAAGCAATTCCGATAAACGAGTAATCATATCTCTAGCTTTTTCTACATCTTCTAACATTAATCCACGAATATTATTTAAGCTGTTAAACATAAAATGAGGATTAATTTGACCTTTTAAAGTATTTAGTTGAGAGTCTTTTAAAGAACTCTGTAATTGTAAATATTCAATACGTCGTTTTTTAGAATTTATAATTGTTTTTATGCTGATGTAAAATAAAGCCCAAAAAAGAATGAATAAGAAAATATTGAGAAATGTAGAAACCATCATAATGTGGTTTTTAGCATCTAAAGCTTTCTCATGAATTAAGTTGTATGCTAAATAAGATAACCCGATTAATGATCCGGCATAAGCTATAGAAGAAGTAAAATAAGCAACAACAACTTTTATCGATTCCTTTTTTAAAGTATCTAACGATTCTAAAAAGCTTTTAATATAATTTCTAAATATTGTACTCCAGAAAACTCCGAGAAGAAAGAACAATAAAGTCTCAATGAGAATGTATTTTTTTGTCAATCTATCTGAACTGGTAAGATATTTACCATAACCATTTAAAAAGGATGGAATTCCCCAACCAACAATTTGTAGAGCCCAGAAAAGTAATTGTTGCGATCTTTTTTGCATAAGTTTTACTTCTTAAAGTAAAGGTACTATTATAATTAAAAACGTTTTAAAATCCAGTCTTTTATTACTGTCATTGCATCTTCAGAAAATGTTTCTTCAATAGTAGCATATTCTTGAACACTACCTGTTTTTGCTTTTTGAAATAAATGATTAAATCCATCTAACTCAACAAACTCAGCATCTTTATTTTTAGCCTTTTGAAGAGCAGATTTAATACCATTTAAATTTAATTGAGAAATAACTTGTATGTCTTTTGAACCGTTTAATGCTAAAAATGGACAAGTAATTTTTGATAGATAATTTTTTGGATCTGTTTTAATAAAGTTCAACATCCATTTAGAAGTAAGCATTTTAATTTGACCGTCTATCACAGGTTTTGTCAATTGCATTAATATCGGACTACTTGGATTTACTTTCTTTTGTTCAGCTAAAAAAGAATGAATTTCTTTAGCAATAGTTAAAGAATCTGAAGTTTTTTGTGTTATATCGTACATTTTCGCAGCTAACTTTTCATTAGCATCGATAAAATCAGCAGGTACATTTTGAAGTTCCATAGCTTTTCTCGATTGCGTTAATAAAATTTCAGCGCCATCAACTCCTGGTCCAGCAAGAGAAACTACAAATGCTAAGTCTTTACTTTGTGAAGCTGTAATTGCAGCAATTAAAGAACCTTCACTATGACCAATTAACCCAATCTTATTAGTGTCAACAATATTCTTTTTAGTTTTTAAAAAAGCAATAGCTCCTAGAACATCATCAGCAAAATCGTGACTCGTTGCTCCTTTAAATTCTCCTTCAGATTCAGCAATTCCACGATCATCAAAACGCAATACAGCAATTCCGTTGTTAGTCAAGTAATCCGATAATACCAAAAAAGGACGATGATTAAATTGCTTTATTTCGCTATTTCTATTTTGTGGTCCTGATCCAGAAATTAAAATCGCTACTGGTGGATTTTTTTTGTCTTTTGGTAAAGTTAAAGTTCCAGCCAATTTAAAATCTGCTTTTCCACTTTTAAAAGTTACATTCTCTATTTGATAAGAAAATGGAGCTACAGGATCTTGAGGTCTTTTTTCTGATTGTCCGAAAATGGAAAGTAAACTAGAAATAAAGAATAAAAAAAGTAATAAAAGTAAACGTATCATAATCAGTAAATTTTTTCAGCTAAACTAAAGATCTTTTATGCTTTTAAAGTTCGAAATATGATAAGTGGTAAAATAGAAATACAAACGGTAAATGTAATAGTGTAAAAACGTAAACCGCTATAAATAAGGGTTTGAGTGAAATTTTCAACCTGATTTATTCCCTTTTAACCCTCAAATTTCCCTCTCACCTATCTTTTTTTTAATAAGAAGAGTTATTGAAAGTTATTTGTGGTGTTGTTAGTAATTAACGAATAGCAACATTAAAATTTTTAACTACTATTAAACACCTTTTATTATGATTTTAAAAAGAATATTGATTTTAAGTTTTAGTATTTTATCAAGTATTATAGCAACTTCTCAGAATGAAGTTTGTACTAGTCCTGATTCTGGAGATGATCTTTTAATGGAACTTAACAGCATTAGTAAATGTCATGTCGAAGAAAAGAAAGAAGAAATTGCACCAAAAAGAAATAGATATTTAAGAATTAGAAATAACAGATACTATGCTAATTTAAGAAAGAATATACGTGATTTAAAAACTAAGAAAGAACCTGTTAAAGAAGTAAAAGCGAAAGAGATTTATCTTGGAGAAGCAACTTTAGAACCTGTTTTATTATCAGCGAATCAAAACAGAGGAGATTTTACAGAGACTTTAGAGAGTTATGTTAGTGATAATTTAGTATATCCAGAATCATTAAAAGATAATAATGTTGAAGGAATTGTATGGAGTAGCTTTGTTATTGATACTAAAGGGGAAGTGAAAAACATTGTGACTTTAGGACCTATTGGAGGTAAATTGTTAGAACAAGAAGCAGAACGATTATTAAAAGCTTTACCTAAGTTTTCTCCAGGGGAATTAGACGGAGAAAAAGTTAATGTTAAACATTTAATGGCGATTAAATTTGAATTAAATATATAGTTCGTTTTAGATTTATATATCATAATAAATGGAGGGAACTATAAAAAAGAGATTCTAAATGTTTAAAAAACATTTAGAATCTCTTCATTTATTTTTTTAGAAGTTAGATTTACTTTATTAAAGTATCTGTTCCTAAATAACCATCGTTTTTATTGTAGTACCAAGCTCTTACTTTTGGCATTTTTATACCATTAATAGTCTCTTCTTCAGAAAGTAAAATATATTCGCCACTATCTTTAGTCGCTTTAAAGAACTGATAAACTTCCATAGCATAGGTTTTCGGATTGAAATAAAAATACCAAGTATCTTTTCCTACGTTAGCATCATAAGTGGCTTTTAAAACCAAATATTCTTTTCCTTTAAAGGTTTTCTTTTCTACTTTATCATCGATGATAGTTCCATTATCTTTTAACTTCATTGGTAAACCATATAAATACGTGTAGTAATTTTTAAACAAATTTGCTCTGTCACAACTCAATTTGTGTTCTTTAAGAATTGCTTCAGAAGGATTTTCATTACCATTAAAAGCAATTTTACAATTTTCCTTTTCTACAGTATATTTAGTTGTGTTTTCGCCTCGTTTTGCTTCTACAGAAAAAAACTGATTCGGTAGATTTATTTCTATTTTACTATCTCTTTTCGGATTATTAGGAGTTGTCATAGTAATATGCAGCGTTCCTTTAAAGGTTTCCCAATTTCCGTTTGGATCGTGGTATTTAATAGCTTTTTCTAATAGTTTTTTTCCTGAAATATTTTGAGCGTTTACCAATAAGTTAAAAGAGAATAGTAAACTTAAAAGAAGCGATAGTCGATACATAGTACATTAGATTTATTGAACTAATGTACTGTTTTTTGAAGAATGTATACGTTTATTAACTATTTACAATTGATCTTCTACAAACTTTTCAGCTAATTCTTTTAGATAGAATTTTGTACGATCGAAAGCATCGTTAACATCTGTGGCAATGTTGATAATATCTTTCGCATAATCAATTTTGAAATGTTTTAATTCCTCTGAAGTCAATGAAATTTCACCACAGAATACAGCGACTTTGGTTAAAAGGTTTCTAGCTTGTAAAATACCTTGAATTGTTTTTCCATTTTTAGTCTGTTCGTCTAGTTTTCCTTCACCAGTGATAATCCAATCAGCATCTTGAATTACTTCATTAAAATTCGCTAGTTCTTTGATCAGGTTAATACCAGAAATAAGCTCACCTTTCAGAAAAATATGACACCCAACACCCATTCCACCAGCCGCACCGCCACCTACAATTTTTTGGGTTTGAGTATTAAAATGATCATCTAAAACTTTTGATAAATGAATCATACCGTTTTCTAAGAGTATAATATCACTTTCTGAAGCTCCTTTTTGTTTTGCATACACGTGAGAAGCACCATTAGGTCCGTATAACGGATTGGTAACATCGCAAGCTATTTTAAATGTGGTGTTTTGTAATTTAGGATGTATATTTTTGGAAGAAACCTTTTCAATTTCATTAAGATTTTCTCCAATAGGATGGACCGGATTTCCTTTTACATCGTAAAACTCATATCCTAAAGCAGTTGCCATTCCAATACCACAATCGTTAGTTGCACTTCCGCCTAATCCGATAATAATTGTTTCTGCTCCTTTTTCTAAAGCATCAATAATCAGTTCACCGGTTCCAAATGTACTAGCTTTTTTAACGTTTAAAACATCCCCAATTAAAGCTTTCATTCCTGAAGCTTCAGCCATTTCTATAAACGCTGTTTTTGTAGTTTCAGAATATAAATAGCTAGCTTCAATTTCGTTCAAATAGGCACTTTTTACTTGTTTGGTCATCAAATTTCCACCTAAGTAATATTGTGCAATATCAATAGTACCATCACCTCCATCTGCTAAAGGAAGTAGTTTGATATTATCTCGATGAACAAAGTTTTGTAATGTGTTTTTAAAGATATCACAAAACTCAAACGAAGAGAGTGTACCTTTAAATTTATCTGGGGCAATAACAATACGCATAACAAAGGGTTTTAGCTAAAAAGCTGTGGAATAAATACACTAAAAATGATGATAAGCACAAAGAAACCTACTAATATTCCTGTTTCACGAGTTAATACAGATTGTAAACTGATACTGTATGTTTGACTTTGCATTTGTTTTGCAGGTACTTTTGGAGTCAATCTACTAACAAGTACAGCTAAAACTACAGCAATTACAAAACCAGTTAAGTTATACCAAATCCAGAATAAATCGGGAACATTTTGAATACCAATATTTGCTAATGCTTGATGAATATTTTCTGATCCATTATAGAATTTTCCTTGATAGATAAAGTAAGTGATTTCAGGAAGATATTTAAAAATTAGATTGATAATTACTGAACTTATAATGGCAACATTCATTCCTACATGATTTACTTTTTTGAAGAAAATAGCTAAGATGAAAGCCGCTAAAATAGGTCCGTAAAACAAAGAAGAAATGGAATTAATAATTTCAATAACCGTACTTTGACTGTTCCCAAATAAATAAGCTGCCAGAATACAAACAGCGCCCCAAAAAACAACTAATATTTTAGAAGTGAAAAGATATTTTTTCTCTGATAATTGTCCTTTGCTATTGAAAAAATCTTCAATAGTTACAGCGCTTAAAGAATTGATTGTAGAACTTAACGAAGACATTGCGGCAGACATAATTCCGATCATTAAAATTCCAATAAATCCGTTTGGTAAATATTTAGTGATAAATACAGGAATCATTAAATCAGGTTTTATTCCGTTTCTTGCGTATTCAGCAGGATAATGAGTTTTTGTAGTAGCAACAATACTGTCATAAAATTCAGGAATGTTATTTACTAAATAACCAATAATTAATCCCATAACACAATACACAAAGACCACAGGAAAACGAAGTAAACCATTTGCTACCAATAGTTTTTTAATTGAAGAACTATCTTTAGCAGAAAGTAAACGTTGTGCTTGAGTTTGATCGGTTCCGTAATACGATAAGTATAAAAATAATCCACCTAAAAGCATAGACCAAAATCCGTAATTTTCGTTGTTGTAAATTCCTAAATTATCTAGTTCTATAACTTGTAATCTAGAAGCATCAAAACCTTTAAACGGACCAATATCTTTCATCATATAATATCCGACACTCAAACAAATAATTAATCCTAGGAATAAGATAATCATTTGAATTGCATCTCCCCAAACCACAGCTTTCATTCCACCTTGATAAGAATAAATAAGTGTAACAACACTTATGATTAATAAAGTAAGGTGAAAACTAATACCAACTACAGCCTGAATAATTAGTGCCATAGTAAATACCATAACTCCGGTACCTAAGGCTCTACTGATTTGAAAAACCAAACTGATAAGTTTTCGTGTTGAAGCAGAAAAACGTTTTTCTAAATATTCATAAACACTAACAACTCCAGATTTATATAATGGGGGAATAACAAAAAACATAATACCTACCATGGCTAATGGCACACCAAATTCAAACGTTAGCCATTTCATACCACCACCTTGTTTTAAACCGACGAACGCAGGTGCTGAAATAAAACTAATGGCAGATAATTGTGTAGCCATGGTAGATAAGCTTAATGGGAACCAACCTAGACTTTTACCTCCTAAAAAATAATCTTTAGAGGTTTTATTCTCTTTAAAAAAATATCCCATGCTCATAAAAGCAATGAGGTAAACGATAATAAGTGTATAATCTAGCCAGTTCATGTATATAAAGTTAGGGGATTAAGAGTTGTTATTCGCTTAATAAATCTATTAAAAGTGCTGCACTCCAAGAAAAGTTATTCCCTCCGTATCCAGCTGTATTGTTTTTATGTTCTTCTTTTCTTGCATCGAAATATTCGTAAAATCCATTTTTCTCTAATATTTCAATAGAATCATCCTTTACACGTTGTGCAATAGTATTGTATCCGTATTTATTCAATCCGTGATATAATAACCAGTTTAAATTAATCCAAACCGGACCTCTCCAATATTGTTTTGGTTTATAACGCTCGTGAGTTGGATCGAAAGAAGCACACATGTACTGATCTTCATTTCCAAATTTATCCATTAGTGTACCAACTAATTCTTCTGCTCTTTTTTGATCTGGAATTTCAGCAAATAAAGGCGCGAAAGAAGAAGAAGAAATATAACGTAATAACTTTTTATTTCTTAGATCGTAATGGCAGTACGCTTTTAGTTCTTCATCGTATAATTTATCATTAAAATTTTGAATAGATTTTTCTGTAAGTTGTTTTAATGTCGCTATTTTATTTTCGTTTCCACCAATTAATTCATACAAACGAATTAAAGATTGATTAGAAGCAATAAGTACTGTATTAAAAAGTGGATCTTGAATTAAGAAAGGTGATAACTCTGCGATTTTCTCATCATTGTAATGATGTGCTTTTGCTATTTCAATAATGTGTAAGTAATGATTGTATTCTTCATTACTTGGTCTTTGAGAAGCATCTACATGAGTTGTATCTCTTCGTTCAAATTTATACTCTGGAGATTCCATAGTATTCCAAACATCATCCCAAATAGGAGAATTGTCTGTTCCTGATTCCCAGTTATGATAAATGTATACCAATCCTTCATCTAAAGGATCTCGATGCTTATAAAAATATAAGCTATAATCATAAATGGCATCAATTGTAGTTTTAATAAATGCAGTAATATTTTCTTTGTTTTCAGCAATATGATACATGCGTTCTAGAGTAAAACCAAGAACATGTGGTTGTGTCATTCCTGTTGTCGGAACTTTATTAATAACTAGTGAACTTAAACTAGATTGATGAAATTCTGGTCCAGGAAAATAGGTGTCACTTTCATTATGAAAAATGATGTGTGGTATAAATCCGTTTGACCATTGCGAATCAATTAGTGTTTTAATCTCTTTCTTGGCTTTTTCCATGTCGAAATGAGCAAAACCAATAGCTATAAATCCAGAATCCCAATTCCACTGAAAAGGGTATAAACCCTGACAAGGAATGGTAAATCCTTTTTCCTGATAGTTGTTATTTAATATCTCTCGAGCTTTCGAGATAAGTTTTTGATCTTTCATAAAAATTAGTAAAAGAGCATTGGCTTATGTGTTGGTAATGATGTTGCTAAGCCAATGCTTTATAAAAAAACTATTAACAAATTGTGTGATTAAAAGTTGAAGGTTGCTGTTAAGAATAATCTTCTTGGTAAAATTGGTCTACCAAAGAAAAATTCTGCATCACCAGCTTGGTTAACGTTTCTTGGATCTCCTTCTGTTACTCCGTCTGTATCGAATAAGTTGAATACAGAGAATCCTAAACGTAAATTATCTCTTTTCTCGTTTAAATCGAATGTATATCCAGCTCCAAGTCTTACAATAGAAATCGGATCTAATTCAACGTTATTATTATCTGCTGCGAATTTGCTACCTGTATAGTTTAAAGAGAATACTCCATCAAATTTCTTGTCATCGTAGTGTAGTCCTAAAGCGGTAATAAAATTCGGTTGTCTTGCTAGTTTATTACCTTCATTAATTGAAGTACTTCCTCCATTTACTAAATCTTCATCTACATTTTCAGTAATCTCATGATCTTGATACGTAAGAGTTCCTCTGAAGCTTAAGTTTTCAATGAATTTATAGTCCCAGTTTGCTTCAATACCAAACGTAGCGGTATTCTGAGAAGATCTCGTTAAATCTACTAATTGCCCAGCATTAAAACCTTGAGTAATTCTGATACGATCACTTAATCCTACGTAGTACGCAGCAAAAGAACCAGAAAGTTTTTCGCTTCCATATTTTGCTCCTGCTTCAAATTGAATGATTTGTTCAGAATCGTACTTACTGTTTGTTACTCCAGTTGAAATTGGAGCAAATCCTCTTAATTGTGGAAAGAAATATCCTTTAGAGAAGTTAGCATATAAGTTTACGTTCTCTTTTAATTCATACAAACCTGCTAAAGAAACTGCCCAATCTGTAGCAGATACAGAAGCTCTTGTAAAACTACCATCTGCATAACTTACGTTAGCAAGTTCAGGAGTTAATTCTGGATTGTCGTAAACTTGTTCTTCAATAATATTTCCATTACTAAATACACCATCTGTAGATTCTAAACGGAACCCAACATCGAAACGCCATCTATCAAATATCATTTCATCTGTAATGTAAACCGCACTTCTATTTTGCGTTAAAAATCTATTTGAAGTCATACCAATTCTGTTGTATAAACCACCTTCAGAATACACGACGTTATTTCCGCCTCCATCTGTATAACTTAAATTGATTAATCTTGGATTGTTATTGAATTCTGATAGAACACGATATTGAAAATTTACATCTTCAGCTTCAGAACGAGCTAAGAAAGTTCCCAAAGTAATAGAGTGACTTCCGTTATCGGTATTAATTTTCTTTACAATTGCAGCTTCTCCTGCATAATCTGTCATCGGACGTAAACGATCGATATGTAAATTGTCAAGTACTAAATCGTTACCATTTACAGGAACTGTACTTCCTTGATAAGTTGCTGTAAAACCAGTATTCCCAGGAGCAACATTATTTACATATTCATTTAAAGTGATAGGATTGTTATTCGCGCCATTTCCTCCAATGTATAAAGCAAAATTGTGCTCATATTCTGCAAATCTTATTTTTGATTTAAATTTTAAATCATCAGTAAAATTGTAGTTGAAATCGGTAAGTACATAACCACCTTTTGTAGAAACTCCATCTTCAATTGGGCTGTTATAAATTCCACCTGGAGTTCTAAAAGAAGTATTTGCTAATTCACCAGATAATAACTGAAAAACTTCTTCACCATCGTTTCCTGTTAATCTAGATCGAGATGCACCATCTAAAGGTAATGGTAAAAAGAATTGGGCATTATCGTTGATGTATTGTCCATGAACAGTTAATGAACCATTTTCGAATTTCTTTTTAATATTTCCTCTGAATTGCGCTCCTTTTGTTGGCAAACCTGTTACAATCGGACCGTCATCGTATCTTACAAATCCAGTAAAAGCATAATATGTGTCAGAATCTTCTCCACCTAAACGACCACCAGTATAAAAGTCAGTTTTTACACGTCCTTTATTAGCCCATTCTACATTGATGATGTTATTTGCATCTGTATCTCCTGTTTTACTTGTGTAATTTAAAATACCAGCAACAGATCCAGCACCGTATAATACAGCTGCTCCACCACGAACAAATTCAAATCCTTTAAAACCAATATCTGGTCTTGCATAAACATCATGAGCAGATGAGTTTAATCCGAAAGTACTCATTAAAGGCATTCCGTCGTATTGTAACGGATTAAAAACATATTGTCCGCCAGAAGGTAAACCTCTTACAAATACATTTGTAGCAGTTTCACCACCACCACCTTCGGCAGTAACACCAGGAACACTTCTAATAATATCAGCCTGACTATTGGCAGATAGTTTTGTAATTTCTTTTTGTTTTAAAGAAGTTATAGATAAAGGCGCGTTTTTTTGCGATCTAAAAGTACTAGATGCGGTAAGTACAACTTCATCAAGTACATCTCCACCTTCTTGAAGAATAATATCTTTTTGAATAGTTGTTCCGTCTAACTGTATTACTTCCGTAAAAGCTTTAAACCCTACAAAACTTGCTCTTAATGTTTGTTTACCTGTAAGAGAAGTAACCAAGGTAAAATTTCCATCAAAATCTGTAGAAGCACCAGAAGTTGTGCCTTCTAAGATGATGTTTACTCCAGGGATTGGTTCACCCTGTTTGTCTTTTACTGTACCTTTTATAGTTGTTTGTGCAAAAGTTGAAAAACTATAAAACGACAATAATACTATTAATATTTGTTTCATAAAACTACGAATTAGTTGCTAATACAGTAAAAATATTGTTATATGTTTATTTTTTTTACTGTAATTTTATGAAAAATTAACGCAAACGTTACCGCAAACGTTTGCAAAAGAATATTTCATAAAGATTTAATCTAAAATTTACGTCATGAAAAAAGAAACGACAACATTAAAACAAATTGCAACGAGTTTAAATCTTTCTATTTCAACAGTGTCAAGAGCCTTAAACGATCATATTGATATTAGTGAAGAAACAAAACGTAAAGTAAAAAGAGAGGCAGAACGATTACAATATGTACCGAATATTCTTGCAAAAGGTTTTCGAAAACAGAAAACAAATATTATAGGAATTATAGTTCCAAGTGTTATTCATTCGTTTACAGCCACAATTTTAAAAGGAATATTATTAGAGTCTGAAAAAACTAATTATACAACCATTATTGCGGAAACAAATAATAATCCTGAGAAAGAAAAAGACGTTTTAAATACAATGCTTCAATTTGGAGTTGAAGGAATTTTGATGGCTTTATCTAAACATACTAGAGATATCTCTCCAATGTTGCTTGCGCTAAAAAAACGACCTTTAATTCTGTTTGATAAAGTATCGAGTAAAATTCCTTGTACTCAAGTCGTTATTGATGAGATTGCTGCGGCGGCAAATGCGGTTGAACATTTAGTTAATATTGGTAAGAAGCGTATTGCAATTATTAAAGAACGAGAAGATTCATATAATTCTGAAAAGCGATTTGAAGGTTATAAGCAAACCTTGAAAAAACACGATTTGCCAATTGACGAGAGTTTAATTTTAAGTACAGATGATTCATCAATTAATGAAGGAAAACGATTGGCAAGAGAACTAATATGTTTAAAAGATAAACCAGACGCTATTTTCTGTATTACAGATGATTTTGCTATCGGTGTGATTAAAACATTAAAAAAGTTTGCTATAAAAATACCAGATGAAATCGCAGTTGTAGGTTTTAGTAACTCATCTCATTCAACAATTATAGAACCTAATCTTACTACTGTAAATCAGCCAGGAGGTAGGATTGGAAAGCTAGCCATGCAACAAATGATAAGAGAAATTGAGAGTAATGAAGTCTTCGGAACGAGTAAATCCATTGAAATTCAAACGAATTTAATTATAAGAGAATCTACCTTTTTGTAAAAACAAGAATTCTTATATGTTATTTAGTTATAGATAACTGTAATTCAGCTATGCTTTTAATAGTACTTGCCTTAAATATTGTTATAAATTAAAACTAAAAACTTAACTTGTAATATGTTTAGGAAAGTTTTCGGTTTGATATTGTTTTTGTTAGCAGGCATTTTACTTTTTTATCCTGAAATTATTAAGGATATGTTCCATATAATTGGAGTTGGAGAAAATGATCGCATATTTGAGTTTGAAACACTGATATTTATTTCAATAAATTTTATCAGTTATGCTTTTATTTTTTTCTTAATTCACGAAGGGGTTAAATTATTAAGAAGTAAAGCCATTAATAATAACTAGGTTTTTAGATTTTTTTAAACCTAGACCTTAGTGAGTGTAAAATCATATGTTTTACACTCTGTATTTATTTTGTTAAGTCTTTTATTAAGTTCTCATAATCTTCTAAATACAACTCTCTCATGCTTTCAACATAAGGACGCTGATTTACGTAACCATCATTAAAATCTTTTAATCCAGAAAGTGCCATTTCTTTAGCTTCTTCTATTTTTCCTTCTTGTTTCAAAATAAGAGCTAGATAGTATTTTCCGTCAGCATAAACATCGTATGAGTTTTTCAATAACAGTTCGAAATTTTCTTTAGCTTTTTCAAAATCATTCATTTCATAATAAACGATTCCTTTGTACAAATAAGTTGTAACTTCTATAGTACGGGTTCCGAATTTCTCAATTTCTTCATTTATATATTTATCAAAGTATTTTAAAGAGTTCTTGTAATCTTTTAATCCTAAGTAGGCAATTCCTCTCCAATAATCAACACTATGACCTTGAGGAGCATCAGTAAAGCTTGGATTTAATGCATCACTAGCGTTAAAATCTGCAATAGCTTTTTTATAATCTCTGTAAAACCATAAATAACAATAGCCTCTGTAACCTTGCCAAACTTCAGGATTTAGAGCAACTGCTTTATCCATGTGTTTTTTCCACAAGTGAGGTATTCCTCTTTTTAAATACGCGACAGACATTTCTCTAACGGCTTCGGCATATGTTGGGTCAATTTCAATAGCTTTTTGAATTCTAGTCATGCTTTTTGGAGAACCCTGATATAAGTGTGATCCTTCTTTAAAAACTTTTTCAGCTAAAACTCTTTGTTCTGTTTTTCCCATTTGATTTACTTTCTCTTTGCAAGAAGTGAAAAGACTAAAGCAAATAAGTAAACTAAGGTAGTATTTCGACAATTTTTCCATTTTCAATGCGATAAGATATGTACATATAATAATTCCTTGGCTGATTTTTATAAGAAAAAACTGCCCAATTTCTAGAATCTGAAGTTAGTTTTAGTAACTGTTTCACCATGTTTTTATTCAATGGAGTTTCCTCTAAATCTAGATTCATTTCAATGATTTCAAACCAACCCGCGTTTCCTTCGCAGTTTATTAAAAATCGAAAGTTTAAATATCCAGAATCGGTGTAAGACTCGTTTTTATAATTTGAAAGGATAAAGTTTTTAAACTGTTTTTTACTTCCTTTAAAAGCATCATCAGGAGCGCCATGATGTATTTTGTAAATACTTCGATCTCCACAAAGTATGTATGTATCGTTTAATAAAGCTTTTTCTTGATCTATATATCCAATATGATGAGAGAATTGCTGCGTATCAATTTCAAATTTCCCGTAGAAATTATAATACAGTATTGCAAAAGTTGTAACTCCACCTAAGAGTAAAATAGAAAAGACGTATAGTGTAATTTTTAGCTTTTTTCTTTTTTTCATGAGTCAAATGTAATTTAAAAAAACATGAAATTTTGATAAATAAGAAATCTATGTACAAACGACAAATAAAAGAGTATGTATAGCAAAAGCAATATAGAAAGAAAGTAAAATTTTGAATAAAAAAAATCCCGCACTAGGCGAGATTTTTATTTATAGAATTCTTAATTCTTAAAGCGAAGCGATTTAGTTTTTAAACTATGCTTCTTGTTGTTGAATATCTAATTTAATACTCAATTCTTGTAATTGTTCATTATCAATTGTTGCAGGTGCATCAATCATAACGTCTCTACCAGAATTGTTTTTAGGGAACGCAATAAAATCACGAATAGTTTCTTGTCCACCTAAAATAGCAACCAAACGATCTAAACCGAAAGCCAGACCTCCATGTGGTGGGGCTCCATATTCAAAAGCATCCATTAAGAAACCGAACTGAGCTTTCGCTTCTTCTTCAGTAAATCCTAAATGCTTGAACATAATCGCTTGTGTTTCTTTATCGTGAATACGAATAGATCCACCTCCGATTTCGTTTCCATTTAAAACTAAATCATAAGCATTTGCTTTTACGGCTCCTGGATCTGTATCTAATAATTCGATCTGACCTGGTTTTGGAGAAGTAAATGGATGGTGCATTGCATGATAATGTCCAGTTTCCTCATCTAACTCTAATAAAGGGAAATCAACAACCCATAACGGAGCAAATTCATCTGGTTTACGTAAACCTAAACGCTCAGCTAATTCCATACGTAATGCACTTAATTGTGCACGTACTTTATTCGTGTTTCCAGATAAAACACAAATTAAATCTCCTGGTTTTGCTCCAGTAACTTCTGCCCATTTTGCTAAATCTTCTTGATCGTAGAACTTATCTACAGAAGATTTAAAACTTCCGTCTTCGTTACATTTCACATATACCATTCCTAAAGCTCCAACTTGCGGACGCTTTACCCAGTCGATTAATTTATCTATTTCTTTACGAGTGTAAGAAGCAGCACCAGGAACAGCAATTCCTACTACTAACTCTGCACTATTAAATACTTTAAAATCTTTATGTTGTGCAACTTCGTTTAATTCACCGAATTGCATTCCGAAACGAATATCTGGTTTATCATTTCCGTATAAACGCATAGCGTCATCAAACAATATTCTTGGGAATTTATCAACTTCAACTCCGTTAATCTCTTTTAATAAATGACGAGTCATTCCTTCGAAAATCTCTAAAATATCTTCTTGCTCTACAAACGACATTTCACAGTCTATTTGTGTAAACTCAGGTTGACGATCGGCACGTAAATCTTCATCTCTAAAACACTTTACGATTTGGAAATATTTATCAATTCCACCAACCATTAACAATTGCTTGAATGTTTGTGGCGATTGTGGTAAAGCATAAAACTGACCAGCATTCATACGAGAAGGTACTAAGAAATCACGCGCTCCTTCTGGTGTAGATTTAATTAAATATGGAGTTTCCACATCAATAAATCCTTTATCAGATAAATATTTACGTACTTCCATCGATACTTTATGACGGAATAATAAACTGTTTTTAACAGGATTACGACGAATATCTAAATAACGATATTTCATACGAATATCTTCTCCACCATCAGTTTCATCTTCAATCGTAAATGGAGGTAATTTAGCATCGTTTAAAATCGTTAAGTCAGAAACTAAAACTTCGATGTCTCCAGTTTCTAAGTTAGGATTTTTAGAAGCTCTTTCGATTACTGTTCCTTTTACTTGAATAACGAACTCTCTACCTAAGGTTTTTGCTTTTTCAATAAGATCTTTTGAAGTTCTTTCTTCATCAAAAATCAACTGTGTGATTCCATAACGATCTCGTAAATCAACCCAGATCATAAAACCTTTATCTCTTGATTTTTGAACCCATCCAGCAAGGGTAACTTCAGTATTAATATGCGATGTTCTTAATTCACCGCAAGAATGCGATCTATACATTTTTGATAATTTTAGATGCGCAAATTTAACTATAAATGTTGTACTGGAAAAAGTTTATAGTACTTAGCAATTTTTAGTTTTTATAATCTAAGAAATTAGTAATATTTTTAGAGTTCCTATTAAAAGAAAAACAAATGATTTTAACTATAAGGGGAGAAGAAAGTAGTGATATTCCATTAGAATTGAGAGAGCCTATTTTTTTTCTCAATGAAGAAAGAAATACATTCCTAGATTATGAAAAAAACAATAATGAATTAGAAATAACTCAATTTAATTTTTTTGTTGGTGCAAATAATTCTGGTAAAAGTAGATTTATGAGAGGATTATTGAAACTTAACTCTTACAAGAATCATTTTTCGGAAAAAATACATTTTAAGGAATTATCAAATTATATTTCCTCTATTCAGACACAGAGTTTAGAACAAGGAAAAGAATTATATCCTTTTTTAAAAAATCAAGTAGATAAAAAGAATCTAATTGCTACTAATATTGAATTAATTGAAAACTTCTCAAATAAAAACAATGAAGATTTGACAAAACAAATTGAATCCTTAAAAAAAGAAATGTTAAGTGTTTTGTCAGAAAAAGTAAGAAATGAAATCAAAAAATATATAAGTTTAGTTGAACAATATCAAAAAGAATTAAATTTTTCAAAGGAACATAAGATTTCAAAAAAAAATTATACACCTGTTTTAAGAAGTCTACTTAATAATGTTGATTTAGAGGGGGGTAGGTTTAAAGAAGCTGTTGAGGTTAGATATTTTGGGGCAGTAGGAGAGTTTACTGAACATAATGATATTCACACTGGATTAGAACTTTGGAGTCATGTAAAGGATATGATTAGTTCGATTAAAAATAGGGATATTAGAGAGTTTGAATTTTTTTTAAGTAAGTTCTTTTTTGGAAATGAAAAAGTTGCATTAGTTCCAGATACAAAATCAAGATTAATTCATTTAGATTTTGAAAAGCAAGGTTATAGAGGGATTCATGAAATCGGAGATGGTATACAAGCACTAATTATATTATTATTCCCAATTTTTATGGCTGAAAAAAATGAAGTCTTTTTTATAGAAGAACCAGAAATGAATTTACACCCTGGATTTCAAAGAATATTTATAGAAACACTACTAAATAATGAGTTTTTAAAACAAAAGAATTTAAAATATTTTTTTACTACACATTCTAATCATTTTCTAGATTTAACATTAAAAAATAATAAAGTATCTTTTTTTCAATTTAAAAAATTAGAAGAAGGAAAACACTTGATAAAAACAAAAATTAAACCAGATAAAGAAATTCTAGATGAACTAGGCGTAAATACATCTTCTGTTTTATTAGCGAATACATCGATTTGGGTAGAAGGACCAACAGATAGAATATATCTTTCTAAGTTTCTAAAATTATATTGTGAACAAGATAAGATTCCGTATTTAAAGGAAGATATAGATTTTGCTTTTTTCGAATATGGAGGGAATTTGATTACCCACTATTTATTTGAAGATCATATAGAATTTAATGAAGAGGAAGTTCAAGAAAAGATAAATTCATTTGCCTTGTCTAGTAAAATTTATTTGTTAGCAGATAATGATAACGCTAACGGTAAATCTAAAAAAGGGAACAGAGAAAGGGTATTGAGTAAACTTTCAAGAGATAAAGCAAATTTTCTTTATCAAAACACCAATGTAAAAGAGATCGAAAATTTACTTCCTAAAAAAATAGTAAAAGATTTTATGTCTATAATTTTAAAAAAAGAAGAAGCGGTTGAAAATGCTCAAAAAATTCCTTTTGATAGAAAAGATTATGAAAATCTTGGTTTAGGGGATTTCTATCGACAACTATTTACAGATAATGATATAGACGAAAAAAACCAAAACAAGTTTAGTGCAGAATCAGGTACATTAAATAACACATATAAAATTAAACTAGCAAACTTTGTGATAGATTCAAATTATACTTATGAAGACTTAATTAAGGATAATGAAAATTTAGAAAATATAATTAAAAGCTTATATAAATTTATAAAATCATGACACTACAAGAATTCAAACATAAATTACAAAACGAACCTACGACAATAGATTTTTCAGAAACAATAGCTGTAATAGAAGACAACTATAATTTTACTCCTTCTGCATTTAAAAACGGAGTGTTAGAAAATGAAGTTTCTCAAAATCAAGGTTCATGCAAAGTATTCTCATTTGCAATTCAACAAGAACTTACACAAGAGGAAACTTTAGCGTGTTTCGGACAATATTATGCTGAGGTTGTTAATGAACCTAACGGAACTGGTCATCAAAACATCAGAAATTTTATGAATACTGGTTTTGAAGGATTGAGTTTTGAGAATGAAACGTTGACTTTAAAATAAAACAATAAGACTTAATTCACGATTAATTTTTTGACAGAAAAATTTTTATTAAAATCTAGAATTTTAATAAAATAAACACCTTTTCCTAAAGAAGGTGTTTTTAAAATATTATTATCATTTTTTTCTTTGAATACTAATTTTCCATTCATATCGTAAATTCTTTTTTCAATTATTTTTACGTTAGAATTTAAAGTTATCCTTGTTTTATTATTTGTCAAAGGATTAGGAGATATCGTTAATTGTGCTTTTTTATCTTTAGGAGTATTTAGAACAGATTTAAGATTATAGATATATAGACCGCTATTCGTTTCATAATTATTATCTAAATCATCATCAGGCGCAGAAATAAATACTTCATCATTGTGAATTTCAACATCCCAAAAACCATAAGAAAGACCAGTAGTTTCAGTAGAAAATAATTTTTTTTGTTTCCATAAACCATTTGTTTTTTCATAAAGAAGTACTTTACTACCACCTATTAACACATAATTGTTTTTGATAAAAATAGAAGAACCAAAATAATCATTCTGATCTGAAGAGTTTTTTTCAATTTTAGTTTCTAGTTCATAAAAGCCTGTTGCAATATTTTTTTTATAAATATATGCTCCTCTGTCAAAAGAAGATACAGCTAAATATTCATTGGTTGCATCTAAATCAAAACCAAAGCCAGATCCAATTGTCCTTCCGCTATCAGGTATTAGTTTTTGAATCTCTGTCCATAAACCATTTACTTTCTTGAAAACATAAACAATTCCATTAAAATCATTAGAATTAGGATATCTTCTATCAGATATGAAAAGGTTATCATTGTTATGTGCTACGTTATAGCCATTAAAAGCATTAAAAGAAGTATTAATAACTTGAATTTCTTTCCATTGTTTATCTTTGTATTCGTAAACGTAAGCAGTGCTTTTCCCGTTTTGAGAGTCTTCAAAGGTAGTAACTACAAAATTATTTTCATCTAATAATGAAAGCCTATAGCCAAAGTCATAATTATTAGGAGTTTGAATAGTTATCTTTTCATCTAAAATCCATTTAGAATTTAAAAATCTATACACATATACAGCACCTTTTTTATTGTTTTTGGTACTACTAACAATAATAGTATTTTTAAATATCTGTACTTCAAAACCAAAAGAATCAGATTCTTTACCATCAAAAGGAAAGATTTCTTGTTCTAAATTCCAATCTCCTTTGTCTTTCTTATATACGTAAACGGCACCAGTTTTACCAAAATTGGTTTCTGCTCTAAGTGCAGAAATAACCATTTTATCTTCATAAACTGAAAATTTAGAAGAAAAACCATCTTCACCAATATTTTCTGTTTGAGGTGATTTTATAATTACTTGAGAAAATAGATGATTTACCGATAAAAAACACATCACTATAATTATGATCTGCCTACTTTTCAAAAAAAAGTTCATAGCTTTATTTTTATTACAAAGATAGGAAAAATAAAAGTGTATTTTTAGCATATTAAAAATTGTAGTATGTATAAGAATATACTTTTTTTTATGGTTTTGTTTTTCGTATTTACTATAGTAAATGCTCAAGATGATGGAAAAAGTAATGAAGAGGTAGTTGACTGGTCTGTTGATGATTTTATAGTTAATTGTCCAGTAAACATAAAGCAAAATCTAAAAAAAGATTTGTCTTATGAAGTGAATTTATGGAGAGCTAGATCAAATTCTTTTGTTGCACACTATTCAGGAAACGATTTTGGAGATTACCATCATATAAATTTTACAGATGAAAACGAAAATGTATATGATTTTGGTTTTGGAAATAATGATTTAGGAACTATTGTGCTCTTTTTTAAAGACAAACAGTTTAATGATAACCCAAAATATTTAAAGAGAAAATTTAAAGTGTTTTGGAAATGGAAAGTATCTTCATTTCCTTGTTGTAGTGGTGATTACAAAATGGTTAAAGCCTACATGCCATCTATAACAAAACTTCAATTATTAGAATAAATAAATTAAGATTTTTGTTGTAATCAATTTTTAGGAATCTAAGAATAGATTAAGTTTTTGCAGAAAAATAAAAGTGTATTTTTAGCCCATTAAAAATTGTAATATGTATAAAAATACACTTCTTATTTTATTGTTTGTTATTTCAGTAGTTTCATGTAAGAAAACAACTGATGATCAAAAATTTAAAACTTTAAAATCAACTAATTATTCAGAGATTTTAAATCAAGAGTTTACAGGAGATTTAGCTTATAATACTACAGCTTTTGTAGAAAAATATTGGAGAGTTGTAGGAAATACGGGTTTTAATAAATCGATATATAAAGTAGCAGAAGAATTAGAAAAATCTGGATTTGTAAAAGAAGAAAATGCTAAAAAAGGTGATGTTCTTACCTATCGTATTGAAAAAAGACCATTGCAAAGGCCGACCTGGGAATCTGTAGATGCTTCATTAAGAATTGCAGGTAAAGAGGACTTTTTATTACAGCACGATACGAATAGAAACATGATTGCTTTAAATTCTTATAGTACACCAAAAGAAGGAATTACTGCAGAAGTAATTTATGTTGAAGACACTAAAAATTTAGAGAAAATAGATGTAAAAGGAAAGATTGTTTTTGCTGAGGTTCATCCGTATAGAATATTTAGAAAAGCTATAGTGGAAGGTGGAGCAGTTGGTTTAGTAACTTATAACAATCCAAGTTATTTACAGCCTGAGAAAAATACAACTTCTATTCAATTCAGAACAATTCCTTTAAATGAAGAGGTTAAATCTTGGGGAATAGCTTTGTCTTATAAAGCAAAAGAAGCTCTAAAAAAAGAGTTAAGTAAAGGAAAAGTGAAACTTACTGCAGTTGTAAATACCAAAGTTTATGAATCTGAAGAGCTAACTATTGTAGCTGATATTAAAGGTACTACTTATCCAAAAGAAAGATTAGTTTTTAGTGCACATGTTCAAGAGCCTGGAGCAAACGATAATGCAACAGGAGTTGGTGTTGCTCTAGAAATGGCAACTTTAACAGCGAAATTTATAAAAAACAATAGGTTTACAAATAAAAGAACATTAACCTTTCTTTGGGGAGATGAAATTGTTTCTACAAGAAGATATGTAGAAGAAGATAGTATTAGAGCTAAAGATATTAAATGGGGAATCTCTTTAGATATGGTTGGAGAAGATACAAAGAAAACTGGTGGTACTTTTTTAATTGAAAAAATGCCTGATCCAAGTGCAATTTGGACTAGAGGAAAAGACAAGCATACAGAATGGGGAGCTGCAGAAATGAAGTTGTCTCAAATGAAACCTCATTATTTAAATGACTTTTTAATTAATAAATTTAAAGCTCAAGGAAAAATTGCGAATTGGGAAGTAAATACAAATCCATTTGAAGGCGGAAGTGATCATGTTCCATTTTTGAAAGGCAATATTCCAAGTGTGCTATTTTGGCATTTTACAGATCAGTTTTATCATACAGATAACGATCGTTTAGATAAAGTATCGCAGGAAACTTTAAAAAATGTAGGTGTTGGTTCTTTAACAGCAGCTTATACGCTATTAAATTCAGATAAAACCACTGCAACAACAATTTTGAATGAAATAGAAGTAGCTGCTTTAGCAAGATTACAAGAGGAAAAAGAGCAAAGTAAAATTGCACTTTCAAAAGGTGATTCTTTAACTACTCAAGTAAGAATTATTAACGCTTGGAATGATTGGTATGTGAAATCTGCTGAAAAGACACTAGATATGGTTAAGGATTCTTTAACTTTAAAGAAAGAAATCAGCAAAACACAAGAGAAAATTAATACAACTTCAAAACAAATAGTTGAAGAGTTAAGTAAAAAATAGTATGTACAATATACCAAGTTATAAAGCCAAAAACGAACAAGAAATTTTAGATTTCATTAATGAATATCCATTTGTTCAAATTACAGGTGTAAACGAAGAAGGGAAACCTGTGGCTACTCAAATTCCTGTGATTGTTGAGAAACGTAATGACGAATTGTATATCATAGGACACATGATGAAAGAAACAGATCATTGTAAAGCGTTTCAGAAAAACTCTAATGTATTATCAGTTTTTACTGGACCTAACGGATATGTGAGTGCTTCTTGGTGTGTGAATTCGAATAAAGGTTCAACCTGGAATTATATGAGTGTTCATGCTGAAGGAAAAATGTCTTTTTTTGAAGGGGAAAAGTTGGTTTCATTAATGAAGGCATTTACGTTACTTCACGAAAAAGGAAATGAGAATTCACCAACTGTGTACCATAATTTACCAGAGACTTATACCAATAAATGGATGCCGCACATTACTGGCTTTGAAATTAAAGTTGATCGTTTAGACACGGTGTTTAAATTGAGTCAGGGTTTAGATAAAGAAAGTTATTTAAATGTGATTGCTGAACTTGAAAAACGCGGAGGAACAAATACTTTTTTAGCTTCTGAAATGAAAAAGAGAGTTTCAGAATTATTTTCCGAATAATTGTAAAAACAAAAAGTGATTTCAAGAAAATTAGATTATACCATTTTAATTATAGCTGTAGCCATATTTTTATTGCTACAGCTTCCTTATTTTGTTCAAATACAATATCCTTTTAGGCTTTTAGGAACATGGTTTCATGAAATGGGACATGGATTAACAGCTCTTTTAACTGGCGGAAAATTTCATTATTTAGAGATTTATCAAAATGGCGGAGGAGTAGCTTATTCTTCCGTAACAAATCGATTTTTACCCATTTATCTTTGTAGTGCACTTACTGCAGCAGGCGGATTGTTTGGTCCGGCTATTTCTGGAAGTATTCTAATTATGTCAGCAAGATCACAAAAGCACGCTGCAATTATGTTACGAATTCTGACAGGAGTAATGATTCTATCTTTAATAATTTGGATTCGTTCCTATTGGGGAATTGTTGTTTTGGGCGCTATCTCAATAGCTTTAATTGTTATCATGTTTTTGAAAAACAAAAAGATTGAAACAATTACTGTTTTGTTTTTAGGGTTGCAATGTATTTTAAGTACTTATCTTCAGTTTAATTATTTATTTACAAAGCAATTTGAACGTCACGGACAAATAATGACCTCCGACACACAAAATATTGCAGCCAATACATTTGGAACATACTGGATGTGGGGTGCACTTATTTTTATACTCAGCGGAATTATGCTTTATAAAAGCGTAAAATTTTATTTAAGAAAATAACTACGAACTTTTTTCGGCTTTTAATCTCGTAAAATAATCGTTAGCAGCTCTTTTTACTTTCGGAGCTAATATTAATGTTGATAGTACAGTTGGTATTGCCATTAAAGCATAACCGCTATCAATCAAGTTAATTACGAAATCTAATTTCACGTTTGCTGCAATTACTATGGCTGCTATGTAGATGTAATTATAATATTTTCCAATTTTTGTATTAGTTAAAAAACATAAACAAGAATATCCATAGAAAGAGTATGTGAATAAAGTTGAAAAAGCGAAAATTAAAACACAAATAGTTAGTATAACACTACCAATTCCGTAAGGTAAAACAGAGTCAAAAGCAGTTAGTGTTAATGATATTCCGTTGCCTTGAAAACCTTTCCAAATACCAGAAGCCAATATAGCCAAAGCTGTAAGTGTACAAACTAATAGTGTATCAATAGCAGGACCTAACATGGCTACCAAGCCTTCACGAATTGGTTCATTAGTTTTTGCTGTTCCGTGCATCATTGGTGCTGTTCCTAAACCAGCTTCATTAGAAAAAGCTGCTCTTTTCACACCAGTAATAATCAAAACACCTAATGCTCCACCCTTAACTGCATTTCCTGAAAAAGCATCCGTAAAGATTAAAGAAAACATACTAGGAATATTTTCAATTTTTAAAATTAAAATAGAAAGCACAGTGATTAAATAAATAGCTACCATTGCGGGAACTAGCTTACCTGCAATTTTTCCAATTCTTTTAATTCCACCAAAAATTACCAAAGCAGTAATAATTCCGATAGTAATCCCCAATAATAATTTAGAAGTTTGAATATTACTATCATTTACTTTAAAAACATCAATTAAAGTTTGTGTTAACTGATTGGCCTGAAATGCAGGTAGTGTACCAATTAATCCTGCAGAAGCAAAAAATACAGCTAAAGGTTTCCATTTTTTTCCTAAACCTTCAGTAATAACATACATTGGTCCACCTTTTACATTTCCATCTTCGTCTTTTCCTCGGTACATTATCGATAAACTACAAGTAAAAAATTTTGTTGCCATACCAACAAAAGCACTAACCCACATCCAAAAAATAGCACCCGGACCACCGGTAGCAATTGCAATTGCCACTCCGCTAATATTTCCCATACCAACAGTTGCAGCAATAGCAGAAGATAAAGCTTCATAATGTGAAAGATCTCCAGGAGAATTATGTTTGTCGTATTTTCCTCTTAGGATATTTACAGCATGACCTAAATATCGGAAAGGAACTAAACCAGAATAAATAAATAAAGTTAAACCACCACCAATAAGGAGTATTAATAAAGGAAAACCCCAAACCCAAGAAGAAAATTCTGCAACTAAATCTTGCACATTCATAAAAGTTGTTTTCAACGAAAATAATAATTATTACAGATTTTTTTGTATATTACGTTGTGTAATTAATTGTAAGGAAGCTTACAGTTTTTAGACTTCTTATTTATAAGTTTTTAGAATGATGTCTTTAATTAGATAATAAAACTTTAAGTTAAGTCGTTTATATTTAGAATGTTAAATTTTTATCCCCCAAGCAATGAAAGTTTTAAACAACACTTCGGTGAAGAAATTCTTAAAGTATTCACCTGTAATTCTATTAGTTTCGTTAATTATATTTTCATTTAAAAGTCATGGAAATAAAAGTGAACTAGAAGACGAATTTTTTAAAGAAAAGAAACTACTTCAAAAAGAGCTCGACAAGATTGTAGCCGATTACAAGGAGATTACGACCAAAAAGAAATGGTTAACAAAAAGAGTAGTTAATGGTATGAATAAAATCATAGCATTAAAAGATTCTGTAGAGCAAATGAAAAAAGTAAACTACGATTTACTTTTTAAATACTCTTTAAAGGTTACAAAATTAGAAAGAGAGAACAGAAAACTCTTTCTTAAAGTTGAGTCATTACGTGAGCAGAATAAAAAATTACGTGATGAAAATACTTCGGCAAAGAAGAAACTTAATGAAGGTAATGAATCATATAAATCATTACTAGCAACTAACAAGAAATTAAAATCTGAAGAAAAAGTTTTAAAAGATAAAATTGGAGTTGCAGGGATTTTAAAAATAAGTTCTGTTAAGGTTGAAGCTTTAAAAGAAAAAAATAATGGTAAATATACAACTACTACAAGATCTAAGAAAATAGATGCTTTTAGAGTGAAATTTGATATACTACCAAATGATTTAGCTAACATAGGTAATAGAGAAATCTACATTCAAATATTAGATGATCACAATAATGGAGTGCCTTCAGAAAGAAGTGGTTCAAAAAATGAAATTTCATATAATGATTTAATTAATGTTGATTATGATAGAGAGAAAATAAGTGTCGTTTCATTAATATCTGTTGATAGAGCAGCTATGCATAAAGGAGAGTATAGTATCAATGTTTATATTGGTAAAAGAAAAGTAGGAAAGTCTAGTATCAGTTTACGTTAAAACTGAAATATAAATATGTATTAAACCACTTAATTTTTTAAGTGGTTTTTTCATGCAATAAAGTTAAGAAGACGTCTTTAACATTTAAACAGTACAAAAACTTAAAGATAAGTTGTAAGTTGCTTCAGAAAAACAGACTTAGTACTAATAAAACAAACTAAACAATGAGAAAAGCTTTTTTTGGAGGTATAATTTTGATGACATCATTATTTGCAATTTCATGTCAGCTAAAAACAGAAGAAAAGAAAGAAGAAAAAATCGAAAAAGAGGTTAAGGTTACTTTGTCTGAAGGAGATGAAATTATTAATCAGGCAATTAAAGCTCATGGAGGAGAGTTATATACAAGCGCTCACTATAGTTTTATTTTTAGAAAGAATGAATATTCATTTAAAAACTCTGGGAATTCTTATACATATACAGTAAAAAGAAAAACAGAAAATAAAGTTATTGAAGACGTTTTAAACAATGGAACGATTTCAAGAACAATAAATGGAGAATCTACAGCACTTAATGAAAGAGATAAGTTAAGGTATTCTGAAGCGTTAAATTCTGTAATTTATTTTGCAACACTTCCTTATAAATTAAATGATGCTGCGGTTAATAAAGAGTATAAGGGTGAAGTAACAATTAAAAACGAAACATAT
The DNA here is from genome assembly GCF_947502995.1 of uncultured Tenacibaculum sp. Classification (GTDB taxonomy): domain Bacteria; phylum Bacteroidota; class Bacteroidia; order Flavobacteriales; family Flavobacteriaceae; genus Polaribacter. The sequence goes on from NZ_CANNBW010000007.1 coordinate 129,163, forward strand.
AAAGTAGTACAAGTTACTTTCAATCAAGAAGGAGGAGGAAAAGATTTTGAAGATCAGTTTTATTATTGGATAAATTCTAAGACAAATACAGTCGACTATTTAGCTTATAATTATAAAGTGAATAATGGAGGTGTACGTTTTAGAAGTAGTTATAATAAAAGAAATGTTGGAGGGGTTATTTTTCAAGATTATATAAACTATAAAGCTGAAGTTGGAACACCTTTGTCAGATCTACCAAAGTTATATGAAGAGAATAAGCTAAAGGAATTATCAAAGATTGTAACTGAAAACGTAGTGAATTTAAAAGCAAATTAAAAAAATCAATTATGTCCAAAGTAATTAACATTAAAGATAAATTCAATCTATTTTCAGATCAATGGTCTCCTAAAAAGGTAGCAGAACTTAATGGTCAACAAGTATTATTAGCTAAAATTAAAGGGGAATTTGTTTTTCACAAGCACGATGATGAAGATGAATTATTTATGGTTATTAAAGGTCAGTTACAGATTGATTTAGAAGATAGCTCGGTTACTATAAACGAAGGTGAATTTTATATTGTACCTAAAGGAGTTCTGCATAAACCTATAGCAAAAGAAGAGGTTCATATTTTACTTTTTGAACCATTATCTACAAAACATACTGGTGATGTTACAGCAGATATTACTGTAGAAACTTATGAATCAATTTAATGTTTTTTTTCGTTTAAAAAGATAAACATTCTGTTCGTCGATAAATACGAACCTTTTATCTAAATTAAAAGACTAAATATCGAATGTTTTAACGCTAAATTTCTAAAGCTTCATACCTTTGAAGTGTTAATAGTAGTAAGAAATAACTTAATTTAATAATCCCCAATTTAAGTTTTGTTTTTTCATTTTTTAGAGTTATAAGGTTTACTTTTAAAAACCTAATATAAACCCTTTTGCAAGCCCCAAATGTAAAAGGGTTCTTCTTTTTTTGTGGTTTCTTAAGTTTTTGGTTTTTAGGGTTTTGATTCGTTCGTCGAAGAAATTAAACAACTTGTCTATAGATAGAAATCCATAGATCGAAAATCAACAAAAAAATACAGTAAAGCTCTCTATATTTGAAGTGTAAATAAGTGATATACATGAAAGTATTCCTTATAGTTTTGTTTTTTTCATTATAAAAAATAAATGAAGGTTTTTTAAATTTATTTGGTTGATTAAATTAATCCTTTTGCATCCCCAATTGCAAAAGGATTTTTTTATTTTACAATAATTCCTCTCTTATTTAAAGAAGAGATCATTCTTAAAGCACCTTCTTTTATTGTATCGGCTTCAAAAACAAAAGTTTTTTCTTGAATTTGATTTCCTTCAAAGAATGAAACTTGAAATCTATTAGCTAAACTAAAAACATCTGGATGAATCATTTCTATTTTAGCAAATGCGTTTGCAGGTAACTGATTAATTTTTTTTCTAAAAACGGTAGTCGTTTTTGTTTCAGAAAAGCCCTGAGAAACAATCATAATCATATCTAAATCTACTTCTTTTTTATTGATTAGGTAAACATACCAATCATCTGTATCATGTGTTTCGTTGTGCTCTAAAACAACCGCCATTTCTATCCCTGTAACTTCAGGAATTATAATATCTTTTTTCATCTACTAATTCATTAAAATTAAAAAGTTGTAAAATCCAATTAAAAACCATTGAAATTTCACAACTCTTATTTATAAATATGTTTCTAAATTTAAATCACCGACTTAAATTGCTCTAAGAAACGAACATCATTTTCGTAAAACATTCTAATATCTGGAATTTGATATAAAAGCATTGCAATACGTTCTATACCCATTCCAAATGCATAACCAGAGTATTTAGTAGGATCAATATTACAATTTTTAAGTACGTTCGGATCAACCATACCACATCCCATAATCTCTAACCAACCTGTACCTTTTGTGATTCTGTAATCAGTTTCAGTTTCAAGTCCCCAATAAATGTCTACTTCAGCACTTGGCTCAGTAAATGGGAAATACGACGGACGTAATCTGATTTTAGACTTACCAAACATTTCTTTTGTAAAGTATAATAAAGTCTGTTTTAAATCAGCAAAAGAAACATCAGTATCAATATATAATCCTTCTACTTGATGGAAAATACAATGTGCTCTTGCAGAAATATCTTCATTTCTAAAAACTCTACCTGGAGAAATTGTTCGAATTGGTGGCTCGTTTTTTTCCATATAGCGTACTTGTACAGAAGAAGTATGTGTACGTAATAATGTATCAGGATTTTTTTCAATGAAGAAAGTGTCCTGCATATCTCTTGCTGGATGGTATTCAGGAAGATTTAAAGCTGTAAAGTTATGCCAGTCATCTTCTATTTCCGGACCTTCAGATACAGTAAACCCTATTCTGTTAAAAACTTCAATAATTCGGTTTTTAACAATAGAAATAGGATGTCTCGAGCCTAATTCTATAGGTTCAGATGGTCGAGTTAAGTCTCCATAAACACCTTTATCTTCAATTGCGCTTTCTAAAGCCTCTTTTAAAGTGTTTACTTTTTCCTCAGCAGATTTCTTTAAAAGATTAATTGTTTGTCCAAATTCTTTTTTTTGTTCGTTAGGAACGTTTTTAAATTCAGCAAATAAATCCTTTAAAATCCCCTTGCTACCAAGGTATTTAATTCTGAAATTTTCAATTTCTTCAGGAGATGAAGTTTCAAAATTTTTAACTTCATCAATTAACCCTGTAATCTTTTCTAACATAATCCGTCAAATTAGGTGGCAAATTTAAGATTTTTTACTGAAATAGGCTGGTAAATTATATGAACGACTACAACGTTTTCGTATCAGCAAAAAAAGGTCTTTTTTAGACCGTCAAATTAGTTAATTAATTATATTTGTACATTATTTTTATAAAAAAAACATTTTTAGAATAGTTAAATTATGGAATCTAAAATAAAGGCCTTTATGGATCTGGTTAGACAACGTAACGGTCATGAACCAGAATTTTTGCAAGCTGTACAAGAAGTAGCAGAAACTGTTATACCATATATTGTTAAACATGATATTTATCACGGAAAAAATATATTATTAAGAATGGTTGAGCCTGAAAGATTAATTTCTTTTAGAGTAAACTGGGTAGATGATAATGGTGAAATTCAGGTAAATAGAGGATATAGAGTTCAAATGAACTCAGCTATCGGGCCTTACAAAGGTGGATTACGTTTTCACCCAACGGTAAACGCTAGTATATTAAAGTTTTTAGCTTTCGAACAAGTATTTAAAAACTCATTAACAACATTACCAATGGGTGGTGGAAAAGGTGGTTCTGATTTTGATCCAAAAGGAAAATCAGATAACGAAATCATGCGTTTCTGTCACGCCTTTATGAGTGAGTTATTCAGACATATTGGCCCTAATACAGATGTACCTGCTGGAGATATCGGAGTTGGAGGAAGAGAAATCGGATTCATGTTCGGTATGTATAAAAAATTAAGAAACGAATTTACTGGAGTTTTAACTGGTAAAGGAGCAACTTGGGGTGGATCTTTAATTAGACCAGAAGCAACAGGTTACGGAAACGTATACTTTGCTGATAGTATGTTAAAAACTAAAGGAGATTCTTTCAATGGAAAAATAGTAACGGTTTCTGGTTCTGGAAATGTAGCACAGTACGCTTGTGAAAAAGCAACTGAATTAGGTGCTAAAGTAGTTACGTTATCAGATTCTTCTGGATACATTTATGATGAAGATGGAATCGATGCCGAGAAATTAGCTTTCGTAATGGAGTTAAAGAATGTAAGAAGAGGAAGAATTAATGAATATGTAGAGAAGTATCCTTCTGCTAAATTCTTTAAAGGAGAGCGTCCTTGGGGAGTGAAGTGTGATGTTGCTTTACCTTGTGCAACTCAAAATGAGTTAAATGGTGAAGAAGCTCAAACTTTAGTAGATAACGGATGTATCTGTGTAAGTGAAGGAGCAAATATGCCTTCTACTCCAGAAGCTATCGCTGTATTCCACAAAGAAAAAGTATTATTCGCGCCTGGTAAGGCTTCTAATGCTGGTGGAGTAGCAACTTCAGGTTTAGAAATGAGTCAGAACTCATTACGTTTAAGTTGGACTCGTGAAGAGGTTGATGAAAAACTTAAAGATATTATGGAAAATATCCATAAAGCTTGTGTTGAGTATGGAACTGATGAGTCAGGTTATGTAGACTACGTAAAAGGAGCAAACATAGCAGGTTTTGTTAAAGTAGCAGATGCAATGTTAGCACAAGGAGTAGTTTAAGAACTATTCTTTAATTAAAAATAAACAGAAGCTCATCTTTTTAGGTGAGCTTTTGTATTTTGTGGATATTCTGAAAAAAAATATCAATGAAAAAAATTAAAAACATCAAAATACCAAGCACATTTGAAAAACCAATTTTACTCGATGTGTTCTATAAATCTAATAATCAAAAAAAAGATGTAGTAATTTTTTGTCATGGTTATAAAGGTTTCAAAGATTGGGGCGCTTGGGATTTAATGGGTGAAGCTTTTGCCGAAGCTGGTTTGTTTTTTGTGAAGTTTAATTTTTCTCATAATGGAACAACTCCAGAAAATCCTTTAGAGTTTGGAGATTTAGAAGCTTTTGGAAATAATAATTATTCAAAAGAGTTAGACGATTTAAACAAAGTTATTGATTGGTGTTCTCAAGGAGGAAAGTTTAAGAATGAAATAAATGAGAACACGATATCGCTTTTAGGTCATAGTAGAGCAGGAGGAATTGTTTGTATTAAAGCTGAAGAAGATCTTAGAGTGAAAAAAGTGATTTCTCTTGCAGGAGTTTCAGATTATAAGCGAAGAACAGCCACTACAGGAGAATTAGAATCTTGGAAAAATGATGGTGTTAAATATGTTTTAAATGGAAGAACAGGTCAGCAAATGCCACATTTTTATCAGTTTTATGAAGATTTTATAGCGAATAAAGACCGATTAACAATAAAGCGAGCAGTAAAGAATTTAAAAATTCCTTTTTGTATTATTCATGGTGATGCAGATACTTCAATAGCCATTTCAGAAGCTGAAGATTTACATAGTTGGAATCCATTAGCAGAGTTTCATATTATTGAGAATGCAAACCATGTATTTGGTGTAAAACATCCTTGGGATAAAGATGAGTTACCGAACGATTTAAAAAAGGTAGTTGCTATTAGTAAAACATTTTTAGGGAACTAGCAGTTTCATTGAGTAAACGGATTTTCACATTCCTATAGAATGACTATATTTACAAATCGATAAAGAAAAAATCAGAGTTTTTTTTATCTAATTAAAAATCAAATAAATATAATTAATTTCTTGATGCTGATGCGAACATCAGATTTAAGAGATTATTACACAAATACATAAATTATGGGTTGTAGCAGTTGCTCAACTAACAAGAATGGCGTTCCTAAAGGATGTAAGAGTAACGGAAATTGCGGTACGGGAACATGCGGAAGTGGAAATAAATTAGCTGTTTTTGATTGGTTATCAAACATGACTTTACCAACAGGTGAAGCTCCATTTAATATATACGAAGTACGTTTTAAAAACGGAAGAAAACATTTTTACAAGAGTAATCCTAAGATGAGAATTTCTATGGGAGATGTGGTTGCTGTAGAAGGTTCACCAGGTCACGATATAGGTATCGTCTCACTAGCAGGTGAGCTTGTAAAAGTGCAGATGAAAAAACGTAAGGTTGAACAAGATAGTGAAGATGTAAAAAAGATCTATCGTAAAGCCACTCAGAAAGATATAGATGTTTGGCAAAACGCTCGAGATAGAGAATTAGAAACTCAACGAAAAGGAAGAGAAATCATTAGTAAACTTGGTTTAAAAATGAAATTATCTGATGTTGAATTTCAAGGCGATGGAAATAAAGCGACTTTTTACTATACAGCAGATGATCGTGTAGATTTTCGTCAATTAATTCGTGATTTAGCTAGTGCATTTTCTATTCGAGTTGAAATGAAACAAGTTGGAATGCGACAAGAAGCTGCACGTTTAGGTGGAGTTGGTTCTTGTGGTAGAGAATTATGTTGTTCTACTTGGTTAACAGATTTTAGAAAGGTAAATACCGCTGCCGCGAGATATCAGCAATTATCTTTAAATCCTTTAAAGTTAGCAGGTCAATGTGGAAAATTAAAATGTTGTTTAAACTTTGAATTAGATTCTTATTTAGATGCATTAGAATCTTTCCCTAAACAAGATGTAGTTTTAAAAACAGAGAAAGGAGAAGCTATTTTTGTGAAAATGGACATCTTTAAAAAGCTGCTTTGGTACACATACAAAGAAGAAAAGATGAAGTGGTTCAAGCTTTCTTTAGATCAAGTTACTGAAATTATTGAATTGAATGAAGGTAATGAATTAGGTTCTCCGTTAGAAGACTATGCTTCTGAGATAGAAGAGGAGGTAGAAGTTAGTTTTGAAAATGTTGTAGGTCAAGATAGTTTAACTCGATTCGATACTCCTAAAAAACCACGCCGTAATAAGCGAAGAAGAAGGAATCAGAATCAAAAGAACAATTCGAATTCTAACTCGAATCAAAAATCGCCTAATAACAATTCTAAAAAACAAGCGCCAAAGCAAGGACAAAAGCAGAAGCCTAGACCAAAGAATACAAAACAGGCAAATAACCAAGAGAAGAATTCTAATCAAAAAACACAGCAAAACAAAAAAAGAAATCCGAACAGAAAACCGGAAAATCAAAATACTCCAAAGAACAACAATAATAAACAGAATTCGAATCAACGAAGAAATAATAAAAGAAGAAACAATAACGGAAACAAAAATGCAAAGACTAATAAACAGTAAAAATATAGTATATAAACTATTAATACTACTGGTTTTGGGTTCTTGTGATTCCAAAGGGATTTTCGATAATTATACAACTGTAAAAAAAGGGAAATGGGAAATTAATACTCCTGTAACATTTCAATTTACAGTTAAAGATACTTTAGCAAATAAGAATTTATTTATAAATATTAGAAATAATAACGATTATGAGTACAGTAATTTATTTCTAATTACCAAACTAAAATTTCCAGATGGTCATTTTCTTACAGATACTTTAGAGTATGATATGACTGACAAGAAAGGAAATTTTTTAGGAACTGGTTTTTCTGGAATAAAAGAAAATAAACTGTTTTATAAAGAGCAAATATTGTTTCCTGCAGCAGGAGAATATCAATTACAAGTTTTTCAAGCCATGAGAAAAAATGGAGAAGTACTAGGTTTACAAGAACTTGAAGGAATTACTGATGTAGGGTTTAGAATTGAAAAAATTGAATAAATTATGAGTGAAAAGAAGACTGTAAATTTTAGAACTTTAATTAAATGGTTCTGGGGATTATTACTAGGAGGTATTTTATCAATATGTCTAGTGTTTTTATTGGCGTCTTGGGGAGTTTTAGGTGAACTGCCAACTTTTGAGCAATTAGAAAATCCGCAGAATGACCTAGCTACAGAAATCATTTCTTCTGATGGAAAAACATTAGGAAAATATTATTTAGAAGCAAATAGAACACCTATAAAATATAAAGATTTACCAGATAATTTAATAAAAGCTCTTGTGGCTACTGAAGATGAACGTTTTTATGAGCATTCTGGTATTGATTTCAGAGGCTTAGCAAGAGCTGTTGCTAAGTTAGGAAAAGGCGGAGGTGCAAGTACTATCACACAACAGTTAGCAAAAAATTTATTTACTAAGAAACCATCATCAAATAAGATAGAGAGGATCATTCAAAAGGTAAAAGAATGGGTCATTGCAGTTCGATTAGAACGTCAGTATACAAAAAAGGAGATCATAGTTATGTATCTAAATAAGCAAGGGTTCTTGTTTAAAGCTACAGGTATTCGTTCAGCTGCACGTATTTATTTTGGTAAAGAACCGAAGGATTTAGATTTACAAGAATCGGCTATTCTTGTGGCGATGTTAAAAAATCCACGCCAGTTTAATCCACATAGAAAAGTATCACGAAAAAAATCATTGAACAGACGAAATGTGGTGTTTGCTCAAATGTATAAGAATGGTTTTATCACCGAGCAAGAAAAAGATTCTTTACAAAAATTACCTTTAAAAATTAACTTTACTCCAGAAGGGCATAGTGATGGTTTAGCAACGTATTTCAGAGAGCATTTAAAAAAGTTCTTGAAAGATTGGGTGAAGAAAAACCCGAAAGCTAATGGTGAATTATATGATATCTATAAAGATGGATTAAAAGTTTATGTTACTATAGATTCTCGTATGCAACAATATGCTGAAGAAGCTATGACAGAACATATGTCGAATCTTCAAAAATATTTTTTCGCAGAGCATAAAAAGAATAAGAATGCGCCATTTTATGACATAGAACGAGATGATATTAGAAAAATTATCAACAGAGCAAAAACAAACTCTGATCGTTATAAAAGAATGAAAGCAGCTGGAAAATCAGATAAAGAGATTGAAAAGGCTTTTAATACAAAAACAGATATGACTGTATTCTCATGGAAAGGTGATAGAGATACAGTAATGACACCTTACGATTCTATTCGTTATTATAAATACTTTTTACGTTCTGGTTTGGTTTCTATAGAACCACAAACAGGTCATGTTAAAGCTTGGGTTGGAGGAATTAATAACAAACATTTTAAGTACGAAGCAGTAAAGCAACAAAAGCGTCAAGTAGGTTCTACTTTTAAACCTTTTGTATATGCAACTGCAATTAACCAATTAAAAAGATCTCCTTGCGATAAATTACCAAATACTCCATATACAATTCCTAAAGAAAAATATGGAATGGACGACGATTGGACTCCAAAAAATGCAGGAAATAAATACGGTGGAGAATTAACTCTACAAAGAGCTTTGGCAAATTCTGTAAATGTAATCACTGCTCGTTTAATTGATGAAGTTTCACCAATTAATGTAGCGCGTTTAGCTAAATCTGCTGGAGTCTCAACAGAGTTTCAGGCAAATCCATCTATTGCATTAGGAGCTATTGATTTAACCTTATTAGAAATGACGAGTGCATATTCAACATTCGCTAATAAAGGAATGCGTGTAACACCAATTTTTATTACGCAAATAGAAGATAAAAACGGTACAGTGTTAGAAACTTTTGTTCCAAAAACTAAAGAAGTTCTTAGTGAAGAATCTGCTTATGTTGTACTAAATTTAATGGAAGGTGTAACAAAGTTTGGTTCTGGAGCAAGATTAAGAACTACATATAATAGACCAAAATATATCACTGGTTATCCATATAAGTTTAATAATGCAATTGCAGGTAAAACAGGAACAACGCAAAATCAATCCGATGGTTGGTTTATGGGAACTGTTCCAAATTTAACTACTGGTGTTTGGACAGGTGGTGAAGATCGTTCTACACATTTTATTGGTTTAGATAAAGGTGGAGGAGCATCAATGTCGTTGCCAACTTGGGCTATTTTTATGCGTAAATGTTATGAAGATAAAAGTTTAAATATCAGTAAGGCTGATTTTGAAGAGCCTAATGATCTTTCTATTAATGTAGATTGTGAAAAACATGAACAAAAGAAAGATGAAAAAGGAAATGAAGAAAAGAAAGATGGTGATGCAGATGACTTTTAAATCGTAAAAAACAACAAACAACTGAATTATAAATGATTAATAAAAAAGTAAATAATGTCCAAGAAGCATTGGAAGGCGTTTCAAGTGGAATGACTTTAATGTTGGGAGGTTTTGGATTATGTGGAATTCCTGAAAATGCTATTAGTGAATTAGTAAAATTAGGAGTAAACAATCTAACATGTATTTCTAATAATGCCGGAGTAGATGATTTCGGTTTAGGATTATTATTACAGAATCGTCAAATAAAAAAAATGATTTCTTCTTATGTAGGAGAAAATGACGAATTCGAACGTCAAATGCTTTCTGGAGAATTAGAAGTAGAGTTAACACCTCAAGGAACTTTAGCAGAGAAATGTAGAGCGGCTCAAGCTGGCTTTCCTGCGTTTTATACTCCTGCAGGCTACGGAACAGAAGTAGCAGAAGGTAAAGAAACAAGAGAGTTCGACGGAAAAATGTATGTTTTAGAACCTGCATTTAAAGCAGATTTTGGTTTTGTTAAGGCTTGGAAAGGTGATGCTGCTGGAAATCTAATTTTCAAAGGTACATCAAGAAATTTCAACCCTAATATGTGTGGAGCGGCAAATATTACTGTTGCTGAAGTAGAAGAGTTAGTTCCAGTTGGTGAGTTAGATCCAAATCAAATTCATATTCCTGGAATTTTTGTACAACGTATTTTTCAAGGAGAGAAATACGAGAAGAGAATTGAACAACGCACAGTAAGACAAAGAAACTAATCATGGCTTTAGATAAAAACGGAATAGCAAAACGAATAGCAAAAGAAGTAAAAAACGGATACTATGTAAACTTAGGAATTGGAATTCCAACATTAGTAGCTAATTTTGTACGTGAAGATATAGAAGTTGAATTTCAAAGTGAAAACGGTGTTTTAGGAATGGGACCATTCCCATTTGAAGGAGAAGAAGATGCAGATATTATTAATGCCGGAAAACAAACGATAACTACTTTACCTGGCGCTAGTTTCTTTGATTCTGCAACAAGTTTTTCTATGATTAGAGGAAAACACGTTGATTTAACCATTTTAGGAGCTATGGAAGTAGCCGAAAATGGAGATATTGCAAACTGGAAAATTCCAGGAAAAATGGTAAAAGGAATGGGAGGTGCAATGGATTTAGTTGCTTCTGCTGAAAATATTATCGTAGCCATGATGCACACCAATAAAAGAGGTGAATCTAAGCTATTAAAAAAATGTTCTTTGCCATTAACAGGTGTTGGTTGTGTAACAAAAATTGTTACAAACCTAGCAGTCTTAGAAATTAAAGATAATACTTTCCATTTGGTAGAAAGAGCTCCTGGAGTTTCTGTAGAAGAAATTCAAGCTGCAACTGAAGGAACTTTGGTTGTGAATGGAGACGTTCCAGAAATGGATATTTAAAAGAAATTAATTGCTATGAAAAACAAATTTATCAAATTTCTAATTATTCTTAATGGTACGTTATTACCTTTAATTTTATGCTTTGTATTATATCAGATTTCAAAAGACTTCTTTAAAGGAAATAATGATAGTTATGAACAAGGTGTTGTTTTAGGTGAAGAATTAGAAGAAGCAAAAAAAGATAGTGTTGCACTACAAGGATTAAGATATTATTCTCCTATTTCTTTATACAATACTGAAAATATGTATTTACCAGTCTCTTTACTAACGTATCAAGAAAAAAAGAGATTAAGTAAGGCAGCAGCTTCTGCAAATGATTTTAATGAAGAATTTTTAAAATATGTGAATGTAATTTTTATTGATAAAAATTATAAAGTCATAAGGTCATTAGTGAATAAAAAAGCTTCAATAAAACAAATAGAGGAGCAAAGAAAAACGAATGGTTATAATAATCCTGAACCGGATCTATCCATTAAATATATCGCTTACATGATTGCTTTTGAAGATTCTAATCAAGATGGTAAGTTAAATTCAAGTGATAACCATGATTTGTATTTGTCTGACTTAAGTGGAGGGAATTTAAAGAAAGTAACTAATAATATTGAAATTCAAAGTTTTGAGTTTATTAATAGTAATTCTCAAATACATATTTATTATGTTGATAGAGATGAGGTTAGAGAAGAGCACAAGAGAACAAAAATGGCGATCTATAATATAGAGAAAGGGGAATTCAAAGAATTAAAAAGCATAGAAGCTGAATTAGATAAACTAGAAAAAATAATTATTCAATAATTAATGAAAGTAATTTCATATAACGTAAACGGAATTCGTGCTGCCTTAAAAAAAGGTTTTTTAGAGTGGTTGCAAGCTGCTAATCCAGATGTAATTTGTATTCAAGAAACAAAAGCACAAAAGGAACAATTAAACGCTGAAGATTTTGAAGCTGCGGGATATCCGTATCAATATTGGTTTTCTGCAGATAAAAAAGGATATTCTGGTGTTGCTGTTTTTTGTAAAAAAGAACCTAATCATGTAGCTTATGGTACAGGTATAGAATCTATGGATTTTGAAGGAAGAAATATTCGTGTAGATTACGACGAAGTATCTATTATGAGTATGTATTTACCATCAGGAACCAATAGTGATCGATTGGATTTTAAATTCAATTACATGGATGAAATCCTAGAATACGCTACAGAATTAAGAAAAACGATTCCAAATTTGGTAATCTGTGGAGACTATAATATTTGTCATGAAGCGATAGATATTCATAATCCAAAAATGAAAGGTGTTTCGGGTTTTCTTCCAGAAGAAAGAGAATGGTTAAGCAAGTTTATTAATAGTGGATTTATCGATAGTTTCCGTTATTTAAATCCAGAACGACAAGAATACTCTTGGTGGAGTTATAGAGCGAATGCAAGAGCTAATAATAAAGGTTGGCGATTAGACTATTGTATGGTAACAGAACCCTTAAAAGAAAAGATTTCTAGAGCTTATATTTTACCAGAAGCAAAACATTCTGATCATTGTCCAGTTGCCGTTGAATTTCAATTTTAGTTACGTATAAATTTTAATGAAAAACTTCTTTGTCTTAAGCCTATTTACTATTGCTAATCTTTTTGCTCAGGGAGTTCCTAAAGATTCTATTCAGCGAACGAAAGAAATATTAGAAATAGCTACAAAAGTTGATTCTATTAAATCTTTAAAAGCTACAGATTCAATTCCACAAAAGAAATTGATTGTAAAGGAACGTTATACAAACGACGATTTAAAACGAATTGATAGTTTGTTAGTGGAAGCAAAATTATATTCTCCACTTTTCGATAGTGTACCTTATATTATTAACGACAAAGATTTAGTAACTAATGTAACACCTGTTGTTACCCCAGAATTACTAAAAGAACGATTAGCATTAATCAATCAAGAAACTCCATTTAACTTAGCTTTTAATCCTGCTTTAGAGCGTGTTATTAATAACTATTTAAAATATAGAAAGAAGTATTATCCTGCATTAATGTCTAGGGCAAAATACTTTTTTCCAATGTTTGAAAGATATTTAGATCAATATGATATTCCATTAGAAATGAAATATCTAGCGATCGTAGAATCTTCGTTAAGACCACAAATTAAATCAAGAGTTGGTGCTACCGGATTATGGCAATTTATGTATGGAACAGGAAAGCAGTATAAACTTGCTGTAAACTCTTATGTTGATGAACGCCAAGATCCTGTTAAATCTACAATTGCAGCGTGTAAATATCTTACTTTTTTACACGGACTTTTTAACGATTGGGATTTAGCTTTGGCGGCTTATAATTCTGGTCCAGGAAATGTGTTAAAAGCTATCAAAAGATCTGGAGGATATAGAAATTACTGGAATATTCGTTCGTTTTTACCGAGAGAAACAGCTGGTTATGTTCCTGCCTTTTATGCTACAATGTATATTTTTAAATATGCAGATGAGTTAGGTTTGTATCCAGAAAGTCCAAAAATATTTAACTTTCAAACTGATACAATTCAGGTAAAAAGAACTGTTTCTTTTGATCAAATAGCAGAGAAGATAGATGTAAATACTGAAATACTTTCTTTCTTAAATCCACAGTATAAAATCGACATTATACCTTTTGTAAAAAAGAAGAAATTCTCAATACGTTTACCTAGAAATAAAATGATTGATTTCTTAGAGAAAGAAAAAGAAATTTATGCATTAGCAGCTACTGAAGATTCATTAAGAGAAAAACCTTTACCTAAATACTTTGAAATGGATAAAAGAATCCGTTACAAAGTAAGATCTGGAGATTATTTAGGAAAAATAGCAATTAAATTTGGAGTTCGAGTTAAAGATATAAAACGTTGGAATAATATGAGAAATTCAAATTTAAGAGCAGGACAACGTTTGTATATTTATCCGAGAAGAATGTAAAAGGTATGCTTTTTGATTAATCAAGTAAAAGGTCTAAAAAAACTAACTATTATGAATAAAATATTAATACTATTTGTTACTTCTTTAGGATTATTAAGTTGTAAAAGAAGTAGTAAAGCAGACATAATTTTACCAAGATCTACAGGGAACACTAATGAGATTTTGGTAGTTATGAAAAGTGCCGATTGGCATGGGAAGCCAGGTGAAGAAATTAGAACTGTTTTTGGTGAACATCAAGTAGGTTTGCCACAGCCAGAAACATTACTTTCAGTAAATCAAATAGATCATTCAGGATTTAATAAGTTCATTAAAAATAATAAAGCTATTTTATTATTTCAAAAATCTGATTCTACTGGCATTTCAATAGAAAGAGATAAAGATGCAAGACCTCAAATTGTTATCAAAGCTACGTATAGTGACGAATATGATTTAACAAACCTTATAAAAACAAGAGGGAAAGAAATTATACAGTTATTTAAAGATGAGGATATAAAGTTTACACAAAGTATTTTCAGAAGAGAGCGTATAGATGCATCTAAACTTAAAACTGTAGAAAATTTAGGGATTGATATCATCATTCCTGAACGTTATAAGTTGGTTCAAGATACTTTAAATAATTTCTTATGGATGCGTCATCATTTAATGAGTGGAATTGCAAGAGGAGATGGTTCTAATAATTTATTAATTTATTCTTTACCACTTGATGATGAAGCTAAAGTTGCTGATAATATTACATCGGTTAGAGATAGTATTGGAGAAGCATTTATTCCAGGAAGTAGAGAAGGAATGTATATGATTACAGAACAAGCTTATACTCCATTCACATATGAAACTACTTTAGATGGGAAGAAAGCTTATGAAACACGTGGTAAATGGGAAGTGAAAAACGATTTTATGGCTGGTCCTTTTTTAAATTATACAATTGTAGATAAAAAGAATAATCGATTAGTAGTTTTTGAAGGATTTACATATGCTCCGTCTGTAAATAAAAGAGATTTTCTTTTCGAGTTAGAAGCAATAGCAAAATCTTTAAAAATTAAATAAACTCGACTTAGATAAAATAAAACAGCCACCTAATTCAGGTGGCTGTTTTATTTTAATTACAACTATTATTGTTTTGTGTGACGTTGGTAATAGTTGTTGAGTTATTTTTTATACACTCGTAATTACTTGTTGTTCCTGTTGGCTTAGTAATTTGATTGTTTGCTATTTTGATATTGTTAAGTGAATTGCTTAAACTAATTCCGTGTTTTTCTATTGGGATAATTTCATTTTCTAAAACTTCACAATTCGTAGCATTATTTAATGTAATTCCACCATTTACTATATTATTTGTGAACGTAACCCCATAAGCATTTGAGAAAATAAGCGATTTATCATTATAAAACGTATTTTTCTCAAAAAGTACTGTTTTACTTTGATCTTCAGATTTATTATTCATTTGAGCAAAATAAACACTATAATTTCCTGAAGTCTTCACTTTGTTTTCCTTAAAAGTTATATTGTTAGCATACGTATTTGTAGCTTGAATTCCGTTTTTAGAAACATCTATATTATTGTTGTTGATAGTAATATTTTCAGCTTTGCTAATTTGTATTCCTGCTCCGCAATTTAGTATCGTATTATTATGAATAGAAGCATCTTTAGTTCCTACAATTATTCCTGAACTATAACCTTCAATAGTATTTCCAAAAATTTCATTATCAAAAACAGTTTCACCAGATCCAGCAATAAACATTGCCCAACTATCAGTAGCTTCTCCTAAAGCCTTAAATTTATTTTTTCGAATACGAATTCCAGAAGTAAAAGAACTTACAACTCTGGTCCCAATATTGTTTTCTTCTACGGTAATGTCCTGTCCAATAGTTAATGTTAAAAAACCGCCTCTACTTCCACTTTCAGTGTTGTTTTTTATTAAAACATCAAATACGCGTTGTCGTTCTTTCAATTCTCCATTACTGTCTCTAAAACGCTCTGGTTCGATATTTATAGCATAACCAACCTCTCCTCCATCTGTATTAGCAGAAGGTTGTCCAGTATTAATAAAAGTATTATTTTCTATAGTTACATTTCTACCATCAACTAAAGCAATTGCCATTCTTCTAGAATTTTTAATTGTACAATTTTTAATAGTAACATTTGTAGTTGGGTTATAATCTGGATTAAAGGCAAAGCCAAAAGAATATATAGCAAAAGTTCCAGAAGAACCATCTTGAAAGTTTCCTCCATCTACAACAATATTTCTCCCAGAATGTATATGAATTAAATGACTTCCTTCTATACCAGTATCATCAGGAGAAAATACACGTTCATCTCTATCTCCATAAAAATTTCCACCAGAAATAGTAATGTTTTCAGCATCTCTTACTGCTAAAATTGCACCCGATTTTCTGTTATAACGATCAGCAGGAAAAATTCTTAAATGTGTATTATCAGACATTATTAAGTTAAAGTCTGAAGGGAGGTTTACTGCTTCTAATGAAGGATACCAATTTTGATTAGTAGTTGTACTAGTTACTTTGGTAACTTCAAAGAAGGCATCTAACTCATCAATTTTAAAAGTATCAGCACCTAGATTTTTTATTAAAAAGAATAAATTTTCAAGTTTAGCAGTGTTCTGTAAAGCAATTTCTGAAGTTGTTTGACCTTCAGTTAAATCCCATTTTTCTTTTTCAAAGAAGAATGTGTTGCTTTTTAGTTTTACATTACCTTCAACTGTAAGTTTATGATTTAAAAGTTCTCCTGAAATATTTCCACCAGAAAACTTTAACGCACCATTAATAATACTTCCTCCTTTATACTCAAAGCTTACATTAGAAGGTAATATTATGGTTTCTCCTTGTAAATCTAACAAGCAATTAACTTCTATTGTTGAATTTGACTGAATGTTTAAAAAATCGGGTTTACATGGAGTGGTAATTTGAGGTTGATCATCTTTATTATCATTAAGAACAATACCGTTGTCTTTACTACAAGAAAATATTGTAGAAACGTATAAGATTGCAATTATCTTTTTCACTTTTTTTGAGGATTATTGGTTGATATATACAAATTTAGAATATTTTTTTACTTTTAGTTAAACAAACATTAAAACTTACAAAACAATGAAAATCAATTTTTTAATTAGTGCTCTAGCAGCACTTGTACCTTTAATAACAGGTTTTATATGGTATGGGCCATTATTTAAAAATGCTTGGATGAAAGAGATGAGTTTTACAGAAGAAAACCTAAAAGGTGGTAATATGGCTGTAATTTTTGGCCTTTCTTATGTGTTAAGTTTTATAATAGCATTAGGTTTACTTCCAGTTGTAATTCATCAAATGGGAATTTATTCTACGCTGGCTGGTGAACCAGATTTTATTAATAATAGTGGAGAAGCTTACAATACGTATACTTCACTAATGGAAAGCTATGGAACTCGGTTTCGAACTTTTAAACATGGATTATTACATGGTAGTATTTTAGGTTTTTTTATAGCCTTACCAATTTTAGCTATTCAAGCTATGTTTGAACGTAAAACATTTATTTACATCGCGATTAATGCTGGGTATTGGATTGTTACTCTTGCGTTAATGGGAGGTATTATTTGCCAGTGGTTTTAAAAAGAAATATAAAAAAGCACCTTTTTGGGTGCTTTTTTTATGTAACAAAATTTAATTTTTAGCTACTTATGTAAAACCTAACTAATTGAATCGCTATGTTTACACGTTTTATAAGTTTCGAAATGAAACAATTTTTTCGTTCTATGTTTTGGCAAAAAGGAATAGTAGTTAATATTATCATGGGACTTTTTGCTTTATGGATTATACTTTCTTTTTTAGGTATTGGATTAGGAGGCTTTTATTTAATCAAAGACATTTTTCCAGATAAAGACCCATTTGAATTTGTAAACGGTTTTTTATTGTTTTATGTTATTGGAGATTTAATTTTTAGATATTTAATGCAGAAATTACCTGTGTTGAATATCAAACCCTTGTTGATACTTGACATTAGAAAGAGTAAATTAATTAACTACACACTTATAAAATCTGGAATATCATTTTTCAATTTTTTTAGTTTATTTTTCTTTATTCCATTTTCATTTGTCCTAATAAAAGAAGGTTATCCTACCAATAACGTATTAAGTTGGTTAATTGGAATTATAACTACTGTTTTCGCAGCAAACTACTTAAATTTCATTACCAATAAAAGTAATATTGCTTTTGGCGTTTTAGTTACGCTTTTAGGAAGTATTGTTGCTTTACAGCAATTTGGAATTTATGATTTTACAGGAGTTAGCGTTGCTATTTTTAATAGCCTATATACTAATTGGTTTTTTGTTTTAATCCCATTTGTTTTATTGATTACTTTCTATGTGATCAATTATAAAAAGTTGAAAAGTCAATTGTATTTAGACGATGCTATTCAAACTAAAACTAAAGAAGCAAATACAAGTGACTTGTCATTTGTAGATAAATTTGGTGATTTAGCTCCTTTTATAAAAAATGAAATGCGATTAATTTGGAGAAACAAAAGAACTAAAACAGTATTTCTAATGTCTTTTATTTTCCTGTTTTATGGATTAATCTTTTTTACTCAAGAAGCTTATGCAGATAAACCAGCCATGTTAATTTTTGCAGCACTTTTCGTTACTGGAGGTTTTGCCATTAATTATGGGCAATTTATTCCGGCTTGGGATAGTGAGTATTACAGGATGATTATGACTCAAAATATTAGTTATAGAAAATTCTTAGAAAGTAAATGGCTAATTATGTCTACTGTAACTTTTGTTTTATACATATTAAGTATTCCATATTTATATTTAGGTGTAGATAAGTTTTTAATGATTTCTGCAGGAGCAATTTTTAATGTAGGTTTCAATTCCTTGTTTTTATTATGGTCAGGTTCTTTTAACAGAAAGAGAATAGATTTAGATGCTAATGGTTTCGGAAACACGCAAGGTACAAGTGCAACTCAATTTTTAATCATTATTCCTTTAACAGGTTTTCCTATGATTCTGTATTGGGCAGTTAGTAGCTTTTTAGGTTTTAATGCAGGTATTTTAGCTATTGCGAGTTTTGGTGTATTAGGAATTCTTCTAAAAAATCCAATTATGAACTTTATAGAAAAAAAATATATAAAAGATAAATACGCAACTATACACGGTTTCAACCAAAAAAAATAAATTGATTATGATACAAGTAAAAAATATTTCAAAAAAATACGGATCAACAGAAGTTTTAAATGTTCAATCTTTAGATATTCCAGCGGGTGAATCTTTCGGTTTAGTTGGGAATAACGGAGCAGGAAAAACAACTTTATTTAATTTGCTTTTAGATTTAATTCGACCAACTACTGGATCAATTACAAGCAGTAATGTAGTGGTTAATAAAAGTGAAGAATGGAAAACATTTACAGGTTCTTTTATAGATGAAAGCTTCTTAATAGGATATTTAACACCAAATGAATACTTCGAATTTATAGGTGAATTAAGAGGAATGAACAAAGCAGATGTTCATGCATTTTTACAACAATTTGAAGAGTTTTTCAACGGAGAAATCTTAGGAAAAAAGAAATTTTTAAGAGATTTAAGTAAAGGGAATCAGAAAAAAGCAGGAATTATTGCGGCTTTAATGGGGAATCCAAAAGTGGTAATTTTAGATGAACCATTTGCAAATTTAGATCCTACAACTCAAATAAGACTTAAAAATATCATCAAAAAATTAAAAGAAAATAAAGGAGTTACAGTCTTAATTTCTAGTCACGACTTAAGTCATGTAACTGAAGTTTGTGATAGAATTGTAGTTTTAGAAAAAGGAAATTTAGTCAAAGATATCACTACAACAGCACTTAGTTTAAAAGAATTAGAAAGCTATTTTTCCTCTTCCTTAGAAAATTAGGTTTTTATTTCTATTTTTACGCTCACCTGTACGATAACAGCTTAAATTTCGTTGTTGTACATGTAGAGCTTTTTTTTATGAAAAATTTATTCAAAGTACTTGCTTTAATTATTTGTGGAATTGTAGTGTGTTCTTGTAGTACCAAGAAAGACACAGTTATTAATAGAAATTTCCATGTATTAAACACAAAATATAATGTGTTGTTTAATGGTGAGCAAGCTTTTGAAAAAGGGATAAAAAATATTGAAACCAATTACACAGATAATTTCTGGAGACGATTACCTTTAGAACCGATAAAGTTTGACGAAAGAAATATTGGTGAGTTAAAATTCGGAACTCCAGGAAGTGGTTTTGATGATAAAGACGATCAAAAAAATAAACCAGCTACTCCTTTCGATAGAGCTGAAGAAAAAGCTACAAAGGCTATTCAAAAACATTCAATGAATATTGGAGGTTATGAAAAAAACCGTCAAATAGATGATGCGTATTTACTTTTAGGAAAATCAAGGTATTACACACAACGTTTTATTCCTGCTATTGAAGCTTTCAATTATATTATTGCCAACTACCCCAAAGCAGATTTAATCTACGATACTAAAGTTTGGAGAGCTAAAGCTAATGTTCGATTAGAAAATGAAAAACTAGCAATTGAAACACTAAAATTACTAGTTGATTTAGATACAAATGAAGAGAATTTAACTGGAGTTCAACTTCAAGCTGCTCATACTGCTTTAGCTATGGCTTATGAAAAAACAGATACTATTCAAAAAGTAATAGATAACTTAAAAAAGTCAGCAGATTTAGCAAAGAATGAACAATCATATAGAAACAAATTTGTTCTTGGTCAGATTTACAGTGAGTTAGATCGTAAAGATTCTGCAAGAACTGTTTTTAAATTATTAGCAGGAAATCGAGGAACACCAAGAAAATATAAAATTCATGCTTACATTGAACTGGTTAAAAATCTAGAAAAAGATTCTTCAAGTATTGGTTTAATAGGGAAATTTAAAAAACTAATTAGAAATTCTGATAATAGAAAGTATCATAACGAACTCTATTATCATTTAGGTGTTTTAGAGGAAAAAAGAGATAGTGTTGATAGAGCTACAGGATATTATTTAAAATCATTAGAAGCTAAAAAGAATAATAACTATCAGAAAACGTATGCCTACGAACGTTTAGGTAACATCTATTTTAACAAGCAAGAATATTTATTAGCAGGATCTTTTTACGATAGTGTAATTCAAGCTACTTCAGAAGAGTTTGAAAATGAAAAAAGAATTCGTAGAATAAAACGAAAAAAGAAAGGTCTAGATAAGTTAAGATCTTTTGAAGAAATTGTAAAGGCTAATGATAGTATTTTAAAATTATCGGCAATGAGTCCAGACGAAAGAACTGCCTATTTTGAAAAATACATAGAAGAATTAAAAGAGCAAGAGGAGAAAAAACGTCAAAGACTAGCAAATTCTCAAAACTTTGGAAGTCAATTCGGTGGTGGAGCTTCTTTTGGAGGTGGAAATCAAGGGAAATGGTATTTCTATAATTCTCAATCCAAAGGTTTTGGTAAAGTAGCTTTTACCAAGGTTTGGGGAAGCAGACCTTTAGAAGATAATTGGAGATGGTCAGATAAAACTGTTCCGTCTGAAGAAGAAGAGGAAGAAGTTGAAGCAAAAAAACAAGATAATAGTAGATACGAAGTAGCTACATATCTAAAAACTATTCCAGAAGATAAAGAGGAACTTAGAGCTTTAGCAAAAGATAGAAATGAAGCACTATATCAATTAGGTTTAATTTATAAAGAGCAATTCAAAAACCCTAGTTTAGCTATAGAAAAATTCGAACGCTTACTTGCAGTGAATGAAAAAACAGAGTTAGAATTACCAATTAATTACCATTTGTATCAGTTGTACGAAACAGTAGCGGATAGTGAAAAATCTGAAGAAAAGAAAAATCTGATTCTAAGTAAATACGCTGATTCTCAGTTTGCAAAAATTATTAAAGAACCAAATACAAAGCTAACGGCTAAAAAAGAAGTTAGCGAAATAGATAAAAAATACAAGAATATTTACAGTATGTATAAGTTCAATATGAATGAAGAGGCTGTAAATCAAATAGATAATTTAAGTTCTGAAATTGAGAATTCAGAATTAATTGCTAAATTTGCTTTACTTCGTGCAATGTGTATTGGTAAATACAAAAGTAAAGAAGAGTATAAAAAGGCTCTCGAATTTGTTGCATTTAAGTATGCAAATCAAATTGAAGGACAAAAAGCAAATGAAATCATACAACTTTTAAAATAATTCCCTTATGTTCAGTAATAAAAACAAAAAAGACAATACAGTTGAAAGAAAATCTACGAGTAGAAATGTAATCGGTAGAGGAACTAAAATTACAGGAGATTTCATCTCTGAAGGAGATTTTAGAATAGATGGAACTCTAGAAGGAACATTAAAAACTAACGGTAGAGTAATCATTGGACAAGAAGGATATATTAACGGAACTGTAGAGTGTAATAATGCAGATGTTGAAGGAAGATTCTCTGGGGAGTTCAATGTGTCAAATATTTTAACAGCTAAGTCTACAGCAAATATTACAGGTAACGTTAACGTAGGGCAAATTTCTACTGAACCTGGTGCTGCATTCAATGCAACATGCAACATGAAAGGAGCAATTAAGGAGCTAGGTAGTAGCGAATCATCTGATGCCAAAAAAGACAAACAAAAGTCAGCTTAAACAATACGCACGTTTTAGTGGAATAGCCATTCAAATGGGAATTACTATTTACCTTGGAAGTTTATTAGGTGAATGGCTAGACAATAAATACCCTAACTCAAACAACTTATATACTAAAATTTGTACTTTAGCGGCCGTTTTTATTGCCATGTACTCGGTAATAAAACAGGTAATTAATTTTTCTAAAGACAATGATTAAGCGTATTCTTTTATTTGCAGTAGCACTTGTATTACTTTTTGTGTTAAGTTATTTTACAAATTCTTATTTAGTAAAGGAACTTACTATTTCTTTTTCATTGTTACAAGTATATTTATTTCATGTTATTGCAGCTTTCGTGGTTTATGCAATTGTTGAGTTCGTTGCAAGTATTTTACCCAATCAAGCAGGTTATGCATATTTAGCTTCTATATTTATAAAAATAGGTTTATTCGTGCTAATTTTTAATGCATCTGTGTTTGCAAAAGAAAATCTTTCAAGACCTGAACGAGTATCTTTAGTGGTGCCATTGTTTCTGTTTTTAATTACTGAAGCTGTCGCAATTTCTAAACTATTAAATAAGAAGCAATTCAATTAAACTATAACGTTTTAGGAACGATATTAAACTATATCCAAAAAAGAGTTTGTAGTTTTAATTAAATGTGTACCTTTGCACGGAAATTTAGAGACCATAATTCTACATTTAGTAAGGTATGATGATAGCAAAAAAATCTATCAAGTTTGTAGCAATACTAGCATTAGTATTTACTTCATTTAACGCATTCGCTGGAGGAGGAGAAACTCCAAGCAAAGGAGGACAGATTAATACTCCTGAATCTATTAAAGGTTATATTAAACATCACTTAGCCGATTCACACGATTTTACATTGTATTCATATACCAATGATGCAGGTGAAAGAAAACATGTTGGTTTTCCATTGCCAGTAATCGTTTGGACGAGCAAAGGTTTAAAAACTTTCATGTCTTCTGCATTTCATCATAATGATGATGGTCATGTAGTTGTAGAAAAAGGTGGTGTTAAGTTTGCTAAAATTCATAGTAAGATTTATGAGTTAGATGCAGGTGCTGAGCATGTTTCTTTTGATGAAACTCATCACGCAACAAATGCACACAGAGTGTTAGATTTTTCGATTACTAAAAGTGTTTTCGGAATGTTATTCGCTGGGTTATTAATGTTTTTAGGTTTTGGTTCTTTAGCTAAAGGATACAAAAAAGGAGCTATTCCAACTGGGGTTGGTCGTGTTCTTGAACCTTTGGTGTTATATGTAAGAGATGAAATCGCTAGACCAAATATTGGAGAGAAAAAGTATAAGAAGTTTATGCCATATTTATTAACGGTGTTCTTCTTTATTTGGATATTAAACTTGTTAGGGTTAACTCCAATAGGATTTAACGTAACAGGTCAAATTGCAGTTACAATGTGTTTAGCATTATTTACTGCGGTAATATATTTAACTAATGGTTCTAAAGATTTCTGGGCACATACACTATGGATGCCAGGTGTGCCAGTAGTACTAAGACCAATATTAGCAGTAATCGAATTAGTAGGGTTTGTTTTAATTAAGCCATTCTCGTTATTAGTTCGTTTATTCGCAAACATTACAGCAGGTCACTTCGTAGTGATGAGCTTAATCGCTTTAATGATTGTTTTAAAGAAGGACTTTGGTCCTGTAGCTTCAACAGGGATGTCTTTTGTTTTAGCAACATTCATTATGGTAATTGAGGTATTAGTAGCGTTTTTACAAGCGTTTATCTTTACCATGTTATCTGCCTTATTCATTGGAATGGCAGTAGAAGAGCATGAACACGATCATGCACATCATTAATATAGAATAAGAATTTGTTTAATTATATAAATCAAGTATCATGACAGGAACTCTTAATTTAATAGGAGCAGGATTAATCGTAATCGGTGGAGGAATCGGATTAGGTCAAATCGGTGGAAAAGCAATGGAAGGAATTGCTCGTCAACCTGAGGCTGCTGGTAAAATCCAAACTGCGATGATCATCATCGGAGCATTATTAGAAGGATTAGCATTCGGTGCTTTAATCTTAGGAAAATAATTCCAGAAGAAACAAAAACAAAACATTTTCCTGTAACGGTTGGTTACAGGAAATGTTTTCAAATTAAACAAAAAAGATTTTTAAAAGAATAAATTAAATATAATGGATCAGTTATTAAATGATTTTTCGCCAGGGTTATTTTTCATGCAAGCGGTAATCCTTATCGTATTATTAGTTTTATTAGCTAAATTTGCTTGGAAACCAATTTTAAGTTCTCTTGATGAAAGAGAAGAAGGTATTCAAAGTGCTTTAGATCAAGCTGAGAATGCTCGTAAGGAAATGCAAAACTTACAGGCTGATAACGAAAAATTATTAAAAGAAGCGAGAGCAGAGCGTGATGCAATGATGAAGGAAGCTCGTGAGATCAAAGATAAAATTATTGCTGATGCTAAGCAGGAAGCAGGAGAGGAAGCTTCTAAAATGATTGAAAATGCAAAAGCAACAATCAAGCAAGAGCAACAAGCTGCAATTGCAGAATTAAAGAAAAAAGTAGCAGACCTTTCAATCGGTATAGCTGAAACAGTTGTAAAGAAAGAATTAGCTTCTCAAGATGATCAATTAAAGCTTGTAGAAGGAATGTTAGAAGACGTTACTTTAAACTAATTAAGCATAATGAAACAGTCAAGACCAGCATTACGTTACGCAAAAGCGATATTAAACCTAGCTAAAGAGCAAGGTAATGATGCAGAAGTAAACGATAACATGAAGCTTATCGCTGCTACTGTTGCTGAAAGTGACGATTTAGATGCTATGCTTAAAAGTCCAATTATTAAAGCTTCTGATAAAAAGAAAGTATTAGATGCTTTATTCGGAGATAAAGTAAATAGTATCGGAAAAGGATTATTTAACTTATTAGCTGAAAATAAAAGAATGTCAATGTTAGAAAGTGTTGCTAAGCAATACACTATCATTTTCGATTATTATAAGAACATGCAAGTTGCTACAGTTACTACTGCAGTAGCTTTAAGTTCAGAATTAGAGGCTAAGATCCAAAAGAAGATTGTTGAAATTACTGGAAACAGTGCAACAATTGAAAACGTAATAAATCCAGATATTTTAGGAGGATTTATTTTACGTGTAGGAGATGTGCAGTATGATGCAAGTATCTCTAACCAATTAAACGAATTAAGAAGAGAATTTGACAATAGTCATTATATTCCAAAAATTTAATTATACATCAAAAGATATAAGATGGCAGCAATTAAACCAGCTGAAGTATCAGCAATTTTAAAGGAACAATTAACAAATTTTGAATCAAAAGCTACGTTAAACGAAGTAGGAACTGTATTACAAGTAGGTGATGGTATCGCACGTGTTTACGGTTTATCTAACGTACAATATGGTGAATTAGTTGATTTTGGTAACGGTTTAGAAGGAATCGTATTAAACTTAGAAGAAGATAACGTTGGTGTTGTATTATTAGGAGCATCTACTGGAGTAAGTGAAGGTTCTACAGTAAAACGTACTGAAAGAATTGCTTCTTTAAAAGTTGGAGAAGGAGTTGTAGGTAGAGTTGTAGATACTTTAGGTAACCCAATTGACGGTAAAGGACCAATCGAAGGAGAAACTTTCGAAATGCCTTTAGAGCGTAAAGCACCTGGGGTAATCTATCGTCAACCAGTAACGGAACCATTACAAACAGGTATTAAGTCTGTAGATGCAATGATTCCAATTGGACGTGGACAACGTGAGTTAATCATTGGTGACCGTCAAACTGGTAAGTCAACTGTTGCTATTGATACTATCTTAAATCAAAAAGAGTTTTACGATGCAGGTGAGCCAGTATATTGTATCTACGTTGCAGTAGGTCAAAAAGGTTCTACAGTAGCTGCTATCGCTAACATGTTAGAAGAAAAAGGAGCTTTAGCTTATACAACTATTGTTGCTGCTAACGCTTCAGATCCTGCTCCAATGCAGGTATATGCACCTTTCGCAGGAGCTGCTATCGGTGAGTATTTCCGTGATACTGGTCGTCCAGCATTAATCATTTATGATGATTTATCTAAGCAAGCAGTTGCTTACCGTGAGGTATCTTTATTATTACGTCGTCCACCGGGACGTGAGGCGTATCCTGGAGATGTATTCTACTTACACTCTAGATTATTAGAGCGTGCAGCAAAAGTTATTAATGACGATTCAATTGCAGCTCAAATGAACGATTTACCAGAATCATTAAAGAGTAAAGTAAAAGGTGGTGGTTCTTTAACTGCATTACCAATTATTGAAACTCAAGCGGGAGACGTTTCTGCATATATTCCAACAAACGTAATTTCGATTACTGATGGACAGATTTTCTTAGAGTCTGATTTATTCAACTCGGGTGTACGTCCAGCGATTAACGTAGGTATTTCTGTATCTCGTGTAGGAGGTTCTGCTCAGATTAAGTCAATGAAGAAAGTATCTGGTACGTTAAAGTTAGATCAAGCTCAATACCGTGAATTAGAGGCATTTGCTAAGTTTGGTTCTGATTTAGATGCAGCTACAATGAATGTAATCTCTAAAGGTCAACGTAACGTTGAGATTTTAAAGCAAAATCAAGGAGATCCATTTACAGTAGAAGATCAGATCGCTATTATTTATGCAGGTTCTAAGAACTTATTAAAAGACGTTCCTGTAAATAAAGTAAAAGAATTCGAAGCAAATTATATCGAGTTCTTAAATGCAAAGCATAGAGATACATTAGATACGTTAAAATCAGGAAAATTAACTGATGCAGCAACTGATGTATTAACACAAGCAGCTAAAGAGATTTCTGCTAAATATTCAGCATAATTAAAACACATTTCCTCATTGATTTCTCAATGAGGAAATTCAAACAATTTTAAGTTCATATAGATGGCAAACTTAAAAGAAATACGTAACAGAATTACTTCGATTAAATCAACAATGCAGATTACATCTGCCATGAAAATGGTATCTGCTGCAAAGTTGAAAAAGGCACAAGATGCTATTACAGCAATGCGCCCTTATTCTTCTAAATTAACTGAACTTTTACAAAGTTTAAGTGCAACTTTAGAAGGAAATACAGGAGGAGCTTATTCTGAACAAAGAGAAGTAAACAAAGTTTTATTAGTTGCTGTTACTTCTAACAGAGGTTTATGTGGAGGGTTTAACTCTTCTATTATTAAAAAGACTGTTAGTACAATTAATGAAACATACAACGGAGTAGAAGTTGACCTTTTAACTATCGGCAAAAAAGGAAACGACATTTTATCAAAAGAGTATAATGTTGTTGAAAATAACAATAGTATTTTCGATGATTTAACTTTTGATAATGCTGCTGAAGTTGCTCAACAATTAATGGATTTATACGTTGCAGGTACTTACGATAGAATCGAAATTATCTATAATCAATTTAAAAATGCTGCTACACAAATTGCAATGGTAGAGCAGTTTTTACCTATTAAGCCTGTTGAGGGAGATAAAAATGTTAGCTTAGACTATATCTTCGAACCTTCTAAAGAAGAAATAGTTTTAGAATTAATTCCTAAGTCATTAAAAACTCAATTATACAAAGCAATTCGTGATTCATTTGCTGCCGAACACGGTGCTCGTATGACTGCAATGCATAAGGCTACAGATAATGCTAAGGAATTACGTGACGACTTATTATTAACTTATAACAAAGCACGTCAAGCTGCAATTACTAATGAGATTTTAGAAATCGTTGGTGGAGCAGAAGCATTAAACAACTAAGAAATATTATTATTTATATATTTAGAAAGCGAATCAGTAATGATTCGCTTTTTTTTATTTTATAAAATAATCTTTATTGAATATGAGAATGCACTTCTATTTTCTTTGAATTATAGTTACAGTGATATTTTAGATGTTATTAATTAAGAGGTTCTAGTAAGTTAATACAGATTTGATTAATTATATCCATCCTAAACTAAAAAAGAGTTTAGAATAGTTAAGTTATTTTTCCAAAAATGATTTCTGCTAAATCAAGAAGATGCTGTTAGCGTAAGTTAAACTTTACGTATAAGTTTCACCGAACAATAACTATAAAATTATTTTACAAGTTTTTATTTTTTATTAAATTTGATTAAACCGAAAAGAGAAAAAATAGCTATTAAAATCACTTTTCTTTACACTTAAATTGTTGAGTATATTTTATACTGAACTAGTATTTATTTTATGAATATTAGTTTATTCAGTATACATAAATAATCAAATAATTTAAGAAATAACAACCTATTAAATTTAAATAATTAAAAAATGAAAACAATCTTAAGACTGTTATCAATTTTCATATTGGTAACAACAATCAACGCATGTCAAAATGAAGGTGAAGAATTAATCACCAATGAAACAACTTCAACAAGTAAACAAGTAGAATCAGGGATCTTTAATCGCGATATTTGTGACTTCAATATAGTTACTGCAAATGACAGTTATGCTGTAAATATAGGAGAAACTAAAACATTTACTGTTTCTAATAATGTTCCAACTTCAACAAGATTCAAATGGAGCGTAATTAGAGGTGCAGGAATTCAAGTTATTGGTTCTTCAACTTCAAGATCTTTTACTGTAAAATTTAATCTTGGTTTTAATGGAGGTTCAATTCGTTTAGAAACAAATTACAGTGGTAATTGTAATAAAGAGTTTGATGTAAGTTTAGTAAGTTGTAGCAAAATTACAACTCCACCTTCACAAACACCTATTTTATCAGATTTTTTACAACCTTATCCACAAGGGTATGTTCCTAATAATTTAGGTAATAATTACATTTGTACAAAAACTGTAGCTAATATTTTATATGTGCCTTTAGAAAGATGTGTGAATTATAGCTGGTCTATCAGTCCAGGAGGTTTTGATGCTAATATTCAACCAAGTTTTAATGGAAGTGAAGCTTTAGTGAATATCAATAAGCCTGGAACTTATGTTGTAACTTTAAGAAGATCAAATAGTGCTGGAAGTAATATAGAAAAATATACTTTGTATGCTCAAGACTGTAACACCGGAGGCGGTGGAGGCGGATTTGGCTTCTAAAAAAATAGAGAGCAAACTTTAAATATTAGGTTTGCTCTTTTTTTTAATAATTTTTACAATTAAGTAACGTGAAACTTTTTATTAAGTTTTATGTTTTATTAATTTTGCGGTAAAGAAAAACAAAAAAATAGCTATTAATACATCACTTTTCTTTTAAAAGATTCACATTTTAATGAAATAAAAAACACTAATACTAAAGATATATAGTGTGTTTTGTTTTGTGAAATGATTATAATTTAAATTAATCCATAATGAAAAAAATTTTAAAAGTATTACCAATATTCATATTGAGTATAATTCTATCTTCATGTGAAGATGAAGATGCTACATTAAATAATTCAAATGCCTTGTCTGGAATTTGTAGTTATTTTATTACATCAGATAATGAAAGTAATTTAGTTGAAGTAGGAGAAACAAAAACATTTTCTATTTCTGATGAAGTTCCGGATACAACAGACTTGAAATGGTCGATAATTGAAGGAACTAATATAGAAATTGTCGGATCAACAACGTCAAGATCATTTACTGTCAAAATCAACGATGGGTTTACAAAAGGTAAAATTAGAGTGGAAACTAATTATCAATCTGATTGTGTAAAAGAATTTTCAGTAGAGCTTAAAAAATAAAAGTACAGCTCAAATAAAAAAACGAGATTATCGAACGAACAACCTTTTTAAGTCCTTCATATAATTGCTATTTATTTAAACTAAATTTTAACAACTAATTCATTTACTATGAAAAATTTTTTTTCAAAAACTATTTTATTAATATTAATAATAATTACCTCATGTTCTCAAGATGAAAACGTTGTGGATAATACTAATTCAATAACTGTAATTACTGATCCAGTAACAGAGTTAAAAGGAAAAACATTAACGTTCAATGGTAGAGTTATTGGTGATGATGTAGAAATTGTGGCTAGAGGTTTTGCTTGGAGCTTAAATTCGAATCCAACAACCAATGATTATACAGAAGTAGTAGATGGGAGTGGGTTTGGCTCTTTTTTTATTGATATTAAAAATTCAATAGAACCATTACAAACATATCATGTTAGGGCATGGGTTTCAACGCAATTAGGAGAAACGTTTTACGGAAATGATTTAGAATTTACAACCAAAGATGTTTTAAGTATTGAAAATTTTAGAATAGAAGGTATTGTTTCTACACGTGTGGTTGTATCTTCTAAAATAGAAAAAATAGATGACGAAACAGGTTTGTTTGAAACAGGGTATGTTTTTAGTGTGAACCCAAATCCAACACTATCAAATTTTTCTATAAATACAAGTCATTTTCCATTCAATGATACTGAATTTACAATTAATAATTTATCTCCTAATACAGATTATTATATAAGACCGTATGTTTCTTTTCCACATGATAATCGAGTAATATATGGTGAAGAATTAAAATTTAAAACTGTTGGATATGTAGGACCTTCTGGAGGATACGTTGTGTTTGATAAAGGTAGTGAATCAGATGGTTGGAGATTTATGGAGGCTGCACCAGGTTATTTTGACAATGTAACTTGGGGATGTAAAAATATTTCTATACCAGGTATGCCTAAAAATATTGGATCTGGTTATGCTAATTCTCAAAGAATTATTAATAGTTGTAATGATTCTAATTTTGCTGCTAAATTATGTAGAAATTACGATGGAGGAGGATATAATAATTGGTTTTTACCTTCTTCTCAAGAAATGAGTGCTGTGATTAGAAGTTTAGTAGATATAAATGCTTTGACTGGAGATAATTCGTATTGGGTTTCTAATCAGAATGAAAGTATACCTGATGAAGGTATTTACCTTTATTATAATCCAAGTAAAGATGAAATATCAGAAAATTCTACAAGTAAAGGGTATGGATTTTATGATGCTATTCCGGTAAGGAGATATAAATAAAAATATGTATATCTAAACCTTAAAGAAGAAATTATACGAATAACTATTTTTATAGAAAAGTAAAAGCGAATCCATTTGGATTCGCTTTTGTTTATATCATATTCTCAATTTCAGATAAAATAGACTTAGCATCAATTCCACAAATCTCATATAACTCTTCAACAGTTCCGTGATGTATAAATTCATCTGGTACTCCTAAAACTTTAATTAGGTTTTTATAACTATGTTCAGCTGCAAACTCTAAAATGGCAGAACCGAATCCACCTTTTACAGTTCCGTCTTCAATTGTGATTATTTTTTCAAACTTTTTAAATATATTATGTAATAACTTCTCATCAAGTGGTTTTACAAAACGTAAATCGTAATGTGCAACTTGATCCTTCTCTTTTGATGATTTTAAAGCTTCTGAGACATTTTTAGCTAAAGAACCAATAGAAAGTATAGCTATTTCATTTCCTTCTTGCAAACAAGCTCCTTTTCCTAATTCAATTGTGTCAAAAGGTAATTGCCAATCGATAGTTACTCCTCTACCTCTTGGGTAACGAATCGCTATAGGATTTTCTATGCCCAACTGTACTGTATATAAGATGTTTCTTAATTCGATTTCATTTCGTGGAGCGAAAATAGTTAGGTTAGGAATACAACGTAAATAAGCAAGATCAAAAACACCATGATGTGTTGCTCCATCTTCACCGACTAATCCAGCACGATCTAAACAAAAAATCACGGGTAGATTTTGCAAAGCAACATCGTGAATTATTTGATCGTAAGCTCGTTGCAAAAACGTAGAATACACATTACAATAAGGAATAATGCCTTCTGCGGCCATTCCAGCAGCTAAAGTAACAGCATGTTGTTCTGCTATTCCAACATCGAAAGTTCTATTAGGAAATTTATCTAACATAAATTTTAAAGAACTTCCGGTTAACATTGCTGGAGTAATTCCAACTATTTTATCGTTTTGTTCTGCAAGTTCTACAATAGTTTTTCCAAAAACGTCTTGATATTTTGGCGGTTGAATACTCTTGGGTTTTGGAAGTAAATCTCCAGAAACTTTATCAAACTTTCCAGGAGCATGATATTTCACCTGATCTTCTTCGGCCTGACGTAATCCTTTTCCTTTTGTAGTAATAACATGTAAAAACTTAGGTCCAGAAATATGCTTTAAACGTTCTAATTCACGAATAAGCTCCTCTAAATTATGTCCGTCAATTGGACCAGAATAATCAAAATTTAAAGCTTCAAAAATATTATCTTGTTCAACATCACTTCTTTCAGACTTAACTCGAGTTAAATAATCTTTTAAAGCTCCTACAGCAGGATCAATTCCTATGGCATTATCATTTAAAATAACTAAAAGATTAGCATTGGTTACTCCAGCATGATTTAAAGCTTCAAAGGCCATTCCACTAGCTATCGATGCATCTCCAATAACAGCGATATGATGTTTATGTTCGTCTTTTAGTTGTGAAGCAATTGCCATTCCTAAAGCAGCAGAAATAGATGTTGATGAATGTCCAACGCCAAAAGTATCGTACTCACTTTCGCTACGTTTTGGAAATCCAGAAATCCCATGAAGTTGACGATTGGTATGAAAATTATCCTTTCTACCCGTTAAAATTTTATGTCCGTATGCTTGATGTCCAACATCCCAAACCAATAAATCTTTAGGAGTATTAAATACATAATGCAACGCTATGGTAAGTTCAACAACACCTAAGCTAGCACCTAAATGCCCTTCTTTAGTAGCTACAATATCAATAATAAAATCTCTTAATTCTTGAGCTAATTTGGGTAATTTATTTTGATTTAACTTTCTTAAGTCAGCGGGAAAAATAATACTTTGTAATAGATTTTCTGGCATATTACAAAGGTAATGAAGTTTCATATTTGTACTGTAATTGAAAGTATAAAGTTATGCGTATAATTGTTCAGTTGAAAAGGTGTTTGAAGATATTATTTAAAGTATGATGATAATTTTAAGGAAATTAGAAATAACTTGTTAATTAAAAATGCTCGCAAAAAACTGAAATGAGTTTTACGAGCATTAATAGTTTTTATTATGCTGTTACTTCTGCATAATTCACTGAAAAGTTATCCATTTTAGATACTGTATAATGCTGATAATGCATTGTGAATTTAGTCCAATTACCAGTTACCCAACATTCATAATAATCTACTTCCCATTTTAAATTATAGGCAACTTTATCATTAAATGCTTTAGAATCTTCGTTTACCATCCAAACAGCATTGCATAATGGTTGTAAATTCTTTTTAGCTAAATTAGGAACAGATTTAACTTGTCCTTTTTTCATAAAAGGTTCTTTAAACATATCCCACATAGATTTTTTAGTTTCTGATAATTGGAAAGTCCAATCAGCTTTACTTCCACTCGATTCGTTAGTAATTTCAAAATCTGAAATAGAAGTGGTTTCAGAACTTCCAATCGTATAGCTTGGTTTGAAACCTGGATTTTTAGAAATATCTACTCCAACAGTAAAACTACTACTAGCAGTATAACTCGATTCTTTATTAATGTTTTTTGGCGAGGTTTCGTAGGTAATTACTCGATCAGAATTTAAAGGTTCAAAGTGAATAGCGATAGTATTTTGAAAATATCCTCTATCGTATTTGCCATCCCATTGCATTTTCTTCCCGCTTGTAGGATTAAATCCCGCTCCTACAGTATTTATTTGTACATATTTACTTTTAGGGTTGAAAGAAGCAGCTAAAATAATTTCAACTAGCATTTGATTTTCGGCTGTTTGACTTGTTCCGTTAAACTTATATGTTCTATTTAAAGGAACATGAAAAACTTTATATTGTCCTGCAGGTAAATTTATAGGAGGTGTTGCAGATTTTTTAACTATAGATAAATTGTTAAACCAATGTTCTTCTTGAATAGACTCTTCTATTATACGAGCCAATTCTTGAACTGAAGGTGTATCTTCTTGACTTGTATTTTTTAAAGGGATTTTTTTTGATTTTCCTAAAGTTTTTATGACTTTGGTTTTCTCATTTGAAACTGTTTTAGTTTCTTCAACAACATCTGATATTTCCATAATGTTGTTAATTGTAAGAGGATTTATAAATGTACTGTTTGCGTATAAATTAACAATACTAATTTCTGTTTCAAGTCCAAATCCTAATAGAGAGCTCATTAAATCTTTATCTCTTGTTGAGTTGATCAAAATAATAGGCTTGGCAAACTTTTTAATTTCTGATTTAGTTGTTTGATCTAATTTCGTTACAGAATCCAAATCAATTATAATTGCTTCAGTTTCCTTTAAACTTTCTAGGGAATAGCTCTTGATTTCAAATAAGTTTTCTAGTTCTTTTTTAATGGGATGATTACAGTTGCCCAATTCTAATAAGTAATTCATAATAGTATTATTTAAATGGTTATGTAAAGTGTTTTTTAGTAAATACTTCTGTAAAATTATGGGTAAAAGAGAGTTAGAATAATCTGAATGTTGTGAACAAGTTTTTTTGTGTTGTGTACAATAAATAAAAAGGTAATTAACGTATCGGAATCATTTTTTTTGGATTCATTTACGTAAAGGAAGAATATTCTTCTGCGGGAAATAGGAGTATAGAAGATAGTAAACGACCTATTAAATTAACTACCTTTGTGTCATGAGTAAATTGTATTTGGTACCAACACCTATCGGAAATTTAGAAGATATTACTTTCAGAGCTTTAAAAGTGCTCAAAGAAGTTGATTATATTTTAGCTGAAGACACAAGAACAAGTGGGAAATTATTAAAGCATTTCGATATAAATACGCCAATGCAATCGCATCACATGCATAATGAGCATAAAACAGTTGAGAATATCGTAAAGCGAATTCAAGCTGGAGAAATATTTGCCTTAATTTCAGATGCTGGAACTCCAGCTATTTCAGATCCAGGTTTTTTATTAACTCGTGCTTGTATTCAAAATAATATAGAAGTAGAGTGTTTACCAGGAGCCACAGCTTTTGTGCCAGCTTTAGTGAATTCTGGATTGCCGAATGATAAATTCGTTTTTGAAGGTTTTTTACCGGTAAAAAAAGGACGTCAAACACGTTTGAAGTTTCTTGCGGAAGAAACTCGAACCATAATTTTCTATGAAAGTCCGCATAAATTATTAAAAACATTAACGAATTTTTCTGAATACTTCGGAGAAGATCGTTTGGTTTCAGTTTCTAGAGAATTGACAAAAATGTTCGAAGAAACCAAACGAGGAACTGTAAAAGAAGTGCTATCATATTACACAGAGAAACCTGCCAAAGGCGAGATTGTAATTATTGTTGAAGGTAAAAAGTAAACTATACTAACTTATATTCAGGATATTGCTCTTCTAATAATTCTTCAGCTTTATTAGGAATAACATGTACTGTTACGTGAGCAATTATAATTGTTAGTACTATAATGGCAGCACAAAAAAATCTGCTAGTTTGGCTTAATTCTAAAAAATTATGGTTGTTTGGTAAAGAAAAATCAACCATATAAAATAAAATCAGAGCTAAATTCCCTACACCTTGAGCTAAAATGATATTTTCAAGCATCCATTTTTTTCCAGTTGCCTTTTGTTTACGAGCAATCTTTTTTCTTGATTGAAACATTTTAATCAACTCAAAAGAAATAATACAAAAGTAAATTGCAGTATAAATGTAAAATGCGTGATTAAAGCTTTGAACTTCATAAAACAACCAAACTAGAAAAGAAGTAAGGATAATTTTAGGTAATTTAAACCACTCTTTTACAAAACGTAAAATGATTTTCAAATATCTTTTTGAAAGTTGACGTTGCTTTTCTTCAACTACATCCATAAAACCATAAATACCAAATTTTTTAAAAGAAGTATCTCGAGCTTTTTCAAAAGATAGCTCAGGATTTTCTTCCCAAATAGCTTCGATATCATTCGCTAAATGATCTACCAATTCGGTTTGAACATCATAATATTCAACATAATGTTTTCTTGTAAATGTATATAAGTCTTGTATTTGTGTATCTGTTAATTTCATTAGGCTAGCAATTTTTTAAATTTTTCAATTTTTTCTACAGATTCTTTACATAGTTTGTATCCTGAATAGGAAGCTACGCTATATAAAGGAAGAAGAATTAGCCAAATAAGAGTTTGACTATCTGTTGATAAATCCTTGATGAAATTAGGAACAGATTGCAATATCATAAAGGCTAAACCAAAATAAAATATTCCATAACTTACGTTTACAGAATTACCAAGCTTTTTTCTCCATATAATGATGGAATAAGTAAAAAAGATAATAATTGGCACAAAAAATAAAGCAAAATTAA
The DNA here is from genome assembly GCF_947502995.1 of uncultured Tenacibaculum sp. Lineage (GTDB taxonomy): Bacteria > Bacteroidota > Bacteroidia > Flavobacteriales > Flavobacteriaceae > Polaribacter. The sequence goes on from NZ_CANNBW010000007.1 coordinate 165,922, forward strand.
TCTTAGAGAATGTGCTGTAAGGTAATTGTGTAGATAAATAAAAGTAGCAACAAAAAGCTATAGAAAATATGATCAGATTAATGGGGTTAGTGAAAAATTGAAGTATCCCTTTAAAGTATTTTTTTCTGTAGATATCATTCGTTTTTTTCCAACCGCTTGTGTGAATTGAATTTAGCTTCTTATACCAACCAGCTTTTTTTAATGAAGTTTCAAATTCAAATTGAAAATCATTTGTAGTAGCATTATGTTCGATATCAGAAACAATATGATCTACCATTTCTATTCTTAAATCCCAGTATTTTATTCCTCCTTTCTTTAAAAGAATATCAATTTCTTGTATTTGTGTATCAGTTAATTTCATAGTGTTTTCAATTTTTTATAAATCAATTCGGTTTTTTGATACTCTTTTAAGTAAAATAAAAAACCTAAAGTTGTATATATAATAGTTAAACCGAAGATTAGTGAAACTAATATTGGTTGTTTAAAAATATTTACATCGAAAAGTCCGTCAGCTATACTAATTATGAATCCGAACAAACTGATTGCAAATAAGCTTACATTACTTACGTGGTTAAGATGTAAAGATTTGTAAGTTGCTTTTCGAGATATTATATACCCAATAAAAACTAACGTTATGCCTAAGAAAGTAAAAGCTAAATATTTTAATAACTCTTTGTATTGAGCAACATAATAAATTGAGTAAATAAAAAATATAGAACCTAAACTAATAGAAGATTTAGAAAATGAATTTTTAATATATTTTTTAAATTTTAAACTGACTTTTTTTGCATAATTTTCATTGTGTTGTTTTAATAATTTTTCAAAAGAACTACCATTAAAATTTTCTTTCCAACCTAACTTTTTAAACACTTCCCAAACAGCAGTTTTAAAATTTACATTATTAGTTGTGTTTTCTAATTCAGAAACTACATGATCTAATAATTCAATTCTAACATCCCAATATTTAATACCATTTTTCTTTAATAGGTTGTCTATATAAGTAACTTCTTTATTTGTAATTTCCATAGCTATTGAATTAAAAAGTTATACTTGTTTTTAATCATTTCACTTTTCCTATGGAAATTGAAATGTATTAAAGCAGTAATAATTAAAGTAAATAAAGACTGATACATTATGAACTCAGAATAGTTTCCTTCAATGTAAACGTCTATATAACTTGGGAAAATTAGAATTAACAATGAAAAAAGAGAAATTATTCTAGAGTAAAACTTAATAAATCGTAATTCTTTAAAACCTTTTAGGAAAAACTGAATTTTAACAGCAGTGTAAACATATAAAGCAATTGCTGTTGTAAAAAATAGAATAGATAATTCTTTAAAATATACAAACCCAAAATTAATTAATACTAAAATTAAAAGAGTAATTGTAAATAAAAACTTAGGTTTCAGTAATAAATTAAATAGCTCTTTACATAACTTTTTTAAGTAATACCAATTCAATTGTTTTACTTGATTGTTATATCTTTTTAGAATATCATTCTTTCGACTTAACATATATTTTAAAAAAGGTGTTTGAAACCCATCATCTTTAAAAAAAGTATCTAAATCATCAACACTATTTTCAATTTCAGAAGCAATATGATCAACCATTTCTAATCGAATGTCAAGAGACTCGACACCAATTGCCTCTAAAAAATCATTTATTCTTTCAATATGTTTTTCATTTAATTTCATAGTTATTCTAAACCTAATTTAGGGTTCACCAAATGCTGCATTGTATTTAAAAATTCTTGCATTTGCTGTAGCCGATTCACAGTTTCTTTAGTTCCTGTTTCAGTCAACTTATAATACTTTCTCAAGCGATTTCCCACTTTAGCTACTTCTACATCTAACAAACCTTCAGCTTCGAGTTTATGTAATGCCGGGTACAAAGCTCCTTCTGTTATTTGTAGTTCTCCTTTCGTAAGTTCCTTTACTTTTTGAGTAATTTCATAACCATACATTTTGTCTTGTTCTGCAAGCAATTTTAAAATGATAGTTTGTAAAGAACCTTTATACAATTTTTGATTTCCCATGATTAAGATTTTTTGTATACCTAAAAAACTTAGGTATACAAATATACATAAAATTCTTATACATAAAAATCTTAGGTATGTTTTTGAAGTTGATTTATACGTCCGATTCCTCTTTTCTTTAGTATTTTTGTGTTCAAATTTTTTTAGAGATGAGTCAATTTTACCCAATCAAGATAAAAAATGTTATACGAGAAACTTCATCTGCAGTTTCTTTAGTTTTCGATATTACTTCCGAGTTAATTAATGATTTTAATTTTGTTGCTGGTCAGTATATTACATTAAAAACATCAATTAATGGAGAAGAAGTAAGAAGAGCTTATTCTTTATGTTCATCACCTAAAAGTGGTGAAGTTAAGGTTGCGGTAAAAGCTGTAGAAAATGGAACTTTTTCTGTTTTTGCAAATGAAAAATTAAACGTTGGAGATCTTTTAGAGGTTTCTAAACCAGAAGGAAAGTTCGTTTTAGAACCAGAAAACAATAAAAACTATATTGGTTTTGCTGCAGGTAGTGGAATCACTCCTGTATTATCGATGGTAAAGTCTGTTTTAGAATCTAATACTTCTTCAACATTTACTTTAGTTTATGGAAATAAAACTATCGCAGATACTATTTTTTATAAAGAACTAGCAGAATTAAAAGCACAATATGCAGAACGATTTAATTTAAGTTATGTATTCAGTAGAGAAAATGTAGAAAGTGCTGTTTTTGGTAGAATTGATAAGGCTCACGTAAATTATTTTGTAAAGAATATTTACAAGGATCTATCTTTTGATAAAGCTTTCTTATGTGGACCTGAAGAAATGATTAACATTGCTTCAGAAACACTTATTGAAAATGGTTTTGCTAAAGAAAATGTATTATTTGAGTTGTTTACAGCATCAATTGACGAAGCAGCAGCTAGCCAAGTAAAAGAAGGTGAAACTGAAATTACAGTTGTTTTAGATGACGAAAAAACAACATTTACAATGCCACAAGATTCAGATATTCTTGCAGAAGCATTACGTAAAAAAATAGATGCACCATATTCTTGTCAAGGTGGAGTTTGTAGTAGTTGTATAGCAAAAGTTACTGAAGGGAAAGCCGTAATGGTTAAAAACCAAATTTTAACAGACGAAGAATTAGAAGAAGGTTTTATATTAACTTGTCAAGCACATCCAACAACACCTACAATTACTGTAGATTTTGATGATGTTTAAAATAAATCAAAAATTGCTATAAATGGAGTCTTTAGATTACAGTAATGCATATGGTGTAGGAGCTTTTATGGCCTTAATGATCGGACCAGTTTTTTTCATGTTGTTAAAAACAAGTGCGTTAAAAGGGTTTAGAGCTGCTATTGCTTTTGACATAGGCGTGATATTAGGAGATGTTACATTCATTCTAATTGCTTATTTCGGAAGTAGAAGTTTACTTGAGAAAATTAAAGACGATCCACGATTGTTTTTAATTGGTGGATTGATTTTAGTAGTCTACGGATTTATCACATTTCTAGACAAGAAAAACAAAAAGGAAGTCGATGAATCTGAGGTTGATGTTCCAAAAAGCAACAACTATTTCAAGCTTTTTCTAAATGGTTATTTCTTAAACTTTATCAATATTGGTGTTTTAGCAGGTTGGTTAACTATTATGGTTATTGTTGGTCCGCTTTTAGGAATGGATCCCAATTTAATTTTCTGGTACTTTGTTAAAGTTGTTATCGGATATTTTGCATTAGATTTAATAAAAATACTGTTAGCCAAACAATTACGTTCTAAACTAACTCCTTTAGTAATTTACAAAGTGAAAAAAGGAATGGGAGTTTTATTGATCGTTTTTGGAGCAGTTATGATGCTGAAAAGTTTTATCTCTAAGGAAGAACTTGATAAGTTAATCAATAGCGTTGAAATCACTAAGAAAAAGTAATTCATTAGCGATGAGACAATCTAGACATCATTTTTTGATATTGCTTTTCAACTAATTTTGGTAACCATTTTTTATAGAAAAACTTAGTTTTAGCATCTTTAGGATAGATAATTTGAAACTTTCCTTCAGAAGCTTTTTCAAGAGCGATTGCAGCAACTTCATCTGCATTGGTAGTAGAATGTTTCATCTGCTTTTCTGCAAATCCTTTAAACATTTTAGAACTAGCATTTTCCATAATGTTTGTCTTAAAGAAAGTAGGCGTAAGTACACTCACATGAATGTTATTCAGTTTTAATTCATGATATAAAGATTCAGAAAGTGAAAATACAGCAGCTTTAGAAACACTATAAGCAGACATTCCTGGAGCGTTCATAAATCCAGCAGAACTACCAACATTCAGTAAAACACCTTTTTTCTGTTTTAATAATCTAGGTACAAAGAAATGACAACCGTAATAGGTTCCCATCAAGTTTACTTCAATCATCTTTTCCCATTTTTCGATAGGATAATCTTTAAATAATAAACCATCACCAATTCCGGCATTATTAATTACAAGATCTACTGTTTCACTGTTTTCATAAACTTTATGAACCACATTTTCAAACTGATTTTTATCACTTACATCTAAAGAATATTGAAATACCTTCTCGTTTGTGTTTAAATTCTGAATTACACTTTCTAAGGCTTTCTCATTAATGTCACTTAAATGAAGTGTCCAATTATTCTTAGCTAATAATTTTGCAAAAGCAGCACCCAATCCAGATCCTGCTCCAGTAACAAAAGCAGTTTTATTCGGATATAAAGCATTCAATTTTTTTAGATTCATAATGATAATAGTTAGCGGTTATTTTTTAAGTTTCAGTTCTAGGTTTTAATGATAACTTTACGTCATTCCGAATTTATTTCGGAATCTCATTGTGTTATTAAACAACAATTTATGATGAGAACCTGAATCAAGTTCAGGTTGACGTAGATTTACTATTAAATATATACTTAAAAGTAATTGTTAGTTAACAGTTTTTTTTTACGTTTAATAATATTTTCACATGTTTTAATCAAATAGATAGAAACCAACCAGAAATTTTTAAAAGCTTTGTTTTTGGTATATCCTTTTGAGTATCTGTAATAGATTTGTTGTACAATTCCAGCTAGTCTAAACAAACCATAAACTCTGTAAAAACGGAAATCATCAATTGTTCTTCCTGTTTTTTCACAATAGTAGTTTATAATTTCTTCTCTAGTTAACATACCAGGAATATTACTTGGTTGTCTTCGAATAGATTTTACAAAAAAGTCATCTTTTTCTTCAACCCAATACGCTAAGCTGTTTCCTAAATCCATTAATGGATCTCCAATAGCAGCCAATTCCCAATCTAAAACTCCTAAAATATTTTCTGGATTACTAGGATCTATAACCACATTGTCTAGTCGAAAATCGTTATGAATAATACATAGATTTTCTTCTTTAGGAATGTTTGATTCTAGCCATTTCATTACTTTTTTCCCAGCCGGAACATTCCATGTTTTTGCATTTGCATAACGTTTATTCCATCCAAGAATTTGACGTTCAATATAACCTTCACCTTTACCTAAATCTTGTAAACCTTCTTTCTTATAATCTACTTGATGTAAATGAATCATTTTATCCCAAAAAGAATAACAGATCTTACGAACCGTTTCTTCATCCCAATGAATTCCTCTTGGAGGATTTTTTCGAAGAATGATTCCTTCCAATCGTTCCATCAGATAAAAAGTAGAACCTAAAACAGATTCATCTTCACAAACGGCGATCATTTTTGGCACATAAGGATAATGCGGTTTTAATTTTTGTTGAAGATAAAATTCTCTTGGCATATCGTGGGCTCCAGCTGCTTTCTTACCTAAAGGAGCTCTACGTAAAATAATATCTTGTTCGTCAAATTTTAAGCGATATGTCCAATTCGATGCTCCACCAGAAAATTGTGTAATAACCGGATTAGAATCAATATTAGGAATATGATTTTTCATCCAAGGCAATAAAGCATCTAAATTTAACTCTTCACCTGAGCGTTGTTGTTTTTCAAGATCTTTAACAATGTTCGACATTAGCCTAAGTATTTTTTAAATTCAAGTCTAGAAATCATTCGTAAATGCACTTCATCTGGTCCGTCAGCTAAACGTAAAGCCCGCGCTTGAATGAAAAAATTAGTCAAAGGAAAATCGTCAGATAATCCTGCGCCTCCATGAATTTGCATTGCCATATCTGTGACTTCTTGTAATACTTTCGGAGCAGCTACTTTTATTGCAGAAATTTCGGTCATACTATTTTTCACACCTTGTTCATCAATTTTCCAAGCAGCATAATGTGTCAATAATCGAGCTTGATCTATAGCAACCCTTGCTTGGGCAAAACGTTCAGAGTTTCCGCCTAATTTAGCCAAAGGTTTTCCGAAAGCTTGTCGTGTTCCACTTCTAATAATTGCCAATTGCAAAGCACGTTCAGCTGCGCCAATACAACGCATGCAATGGTGTATTCTACCCGGGCCTAATCTTCCTTGTGCAATAGCAAAACCAGCACCAAAACCTAAGATTAAATTCTTTTTCGGAATTCGAACATTATTAAAATGGATTTCTCCATGACCCGCAGGAGCGTCGTAAGCTCCAAATGTATTTTGCATTCTTTGTATTTCTACTCCAGGAGTATCCAAAGGAACCAAAACTATACTGTGTTGTTTGTGTTTTTCTTGTGTAGTATCTGTTTTTCCTAGTACTATGGCCAGTTTTGCTTTCGGATGTCCTAATCCTGTAGACCACCATTTTTTACCGTTCACCACAATCTCATCTCCATCTTCAATGATAGAAGTTTCAATATTAGTAGCGTCGGAAGAAGCAACATCAGGTTCAGTCATACAGAAAACAGATTTTATTTTTCCGTCTAATAAAGGTTGTAACCATTCTTCTTTTTGCTGTTGGTTTCCGAAGTGATATAAAACCTCCATGTTTCCTGTGTCTGGAGCATTACAATTAAAAATTTCAGCAGCATTATATACACGTCCCATTTCTTCAGCAAGAGGTGCATATTCTAAAACGCTTAATCCTTGTCCTAATACATTATCTGGTAAGAAAAGATTCCATAGTCCTTCCTGTTTAGCAAGTTCTTTTAAAGCGTCTAATTTTGGGTGTTCCGTCCATTCTTTCCAATTTCCAGAAGTATTGTGTTTTTTATGATAGGTTATAAGTTCTCGTTCAAACGGATAAATATGTTTATCCATAAACTTTTTAAGACGATCTAAATAGTCTTTTGATTTTTGCGATGGATTAAAATTCATGTGTTATAGATTAGAATTTTCTCAACATTTTTAAAGTGAAAAATGGCATAGCTTGTTTGATAAAAAACCATGGCCAAAACGGGACAAAAGCATTTGCTTTTTCTTTATTGATGGCTTTTACTAAAAGTTTTGAACCTTTATCTAAAGAAATCATAAACGGAGGTGGTTTTCCGATGGAATCTGTCATTTCTGATTGAATGTAACCAGGACAAATAGTAGATACTTTGATGGGTTTTTTAAGTACATCTGCTCGAATTCCTTCAGCTAAACTTCTTACACCAGCTTTTGTTGCTGCATAAACAGTCATTGCCCTTGGATAACCTCTAAAAGCAGACATGGATGAAATGACCACTAAATGTCCAGAGTTTTGCGCTCTAAAGATTTCCATAGCAGCTTCCATTTGATGTAAAGCGCCGCAAAAATTCGTAACAGCAGTTTGTAAATTCTGATTGGCGAATCCTTTCCCTATTGAAGCTCCTTTACCCATTCCGGCATTAACAATCACACGATCTAATTTTCCGTTGATTGTTTGAAAATCATCATGGAAAGCTTTAAAAACTGAAAAAACATCTTCTTGTTGAGTAACATCTAAAGCTCTGATAAAAACGTTGATGTTACTGTTTGTTTTTAGGAGTTCTTCTTTTAAATTTTCTAGTTTTTCTGTTCTTCTTGCACATAAAGCTAAGTTATAGCCTTGCTTGGCAAACTCTATAGCCATGCCTTTTCCTAAACCAGAACTAGCTCCAGTAATGAGTATGTTTTTTCGATTCACAATAGGTTGAATTTGAAATGAATACTCTAAAAATAAGGATTTGAATTGGCTTATCTTTTCACCTATGTTAAAAAAGGAATATGTTATTCAGACTTTGATCGAATTCTACTCAGGCTTTGTTGTGCGACACCTAAGTAACCAGCAATATGACCTAATTTTGCACGTTGAAAAATATCAGGATGTGTTTTTAATAAATCATCGTAACGTTCTTTAGCACTTTTATTTTGAAGGTAAATTACTTTTTTCCCTAGGGCCATCATGATTTCTGTAACCAAAAGACGCATAAAACGCTCTACATCTTTTGAGTTATTTAAAACAGTTTCTAGTTTATCATGAGAAATAGCTTTTACAGTTGTTTCTTCGATGGCTTCAATGCTAATGTTACTAGGTTTGCGTTTAAAGAAACTGTAGGCTTCAGTAATAATCATTTGTTCGCTAGAAAACCAATTGGTTATATCGTTCCCTTTTTTGTTGTAATAAAAACTACGTAGCATTCCTTTTTCAATGATAAATAGATGATTACAAATTTTACCCGATGCTACAATAATTTCATTTTTTTGAAATGTAATTTGTTCAGAGTTATTGAACAAAGCTTCTCGTGCTTCTGGAGTAATTAATTGATCATCAACTCTAATCATAGAATATTAATATCCTAAAATTATTTTAGCAATCGTAAAGTAAATTAAGATTCCAAAAATATCATTACTAGTGGTGATAAACGGTCCAGTTGCTATCGCAGGATCAATTCCTCTTTTATCTAAGAATAAAGGAATAAACGTACCGATAAGTCCAGCTACAATAATTACAGCTACTAAGGATACAGATACGGCAAGAGAAATTCTTAAATCGTTATCAGCATCAGAGAAATAAACAAATAAGAATAAAACAATGGCTAAAGCTATTCCGTTTAATGTAGCTAACAACATTTCTTTTATCAATCGTTTATTCACGCTTCCTTTAACATCGTCGTTTGCTAAACCTTGAACAATAATTGCAGAAGATTGAACTCCTACATTACCGGCCATGGCAGCAATTAATGGAGTAAAGAAGAATAACACTGCATTTTCTTTAAATGTGTGTTCGAAATTTTTCATGATTAAGAAAGCTCCAATTCCTCCTAACAAACCTAAGAATAACCATGGTAAACGTGCTCTTGTTAATTCTAAAATAGTATCATCAGCTTCAACATCTTGTGTAATACCGGCAGCTAATTGATAATCTTTATCAGCTTCTTCTTTAATTATATCAACAATATCATCTATGGTAATTCTACCGACAAGTGTTCCTAATTCATCAACAACAGGAATAGCTTCTAAATCGTATTTACGCATTTTATTTGCTACATCTTCGGCTGTATCGTGAACATTCACATAGTCAACTCTAGGAATATAAATATCTGCGATTTTTGATTTGGTTGAAGCCATTAGTAAATCTTTCAATGACAAACGACCTTTAAGTTTTCCGCTATCATCAACCACGTAAATTGAATGTACTCTAGTAACTTCTGCTGCTTGATCTCTCATTTTGGTTACGCAACCTAGAACAGACCAATTTTCGTTTACTTTAACAAGCTCTTTTGCCATAAGTCCACCCGCAGAATTTTCATCAAAACGAAGTAACTCAACAATTTCTTTTGCGTGTTCTTCATCTTCAATCTCTTTCATTACTTCCTGTTTACGCTTTTCAGGAAGCTCAGCAATTACATCTGCAGCATCATCAGTATCTAACTCGTCAATTTCTTCTGCAATTTCTTTTGCAGATAATTGCTCTAATACTTTTTCACGAACATCATCATCTACATCCATTAAAACTTCGGATGTGGTTTCGCTATCTAATAAACGGATAATATATACAGCTTCATCAAAAGTTAATTCATCTAAAACTTCTGCTATATCAGCGTGATGTACATCAGTGAAAACATTGGAAAGTGCAGTATCTTTTTGATTTGCAATTAAGTTTGAAACGTTATCAAGAAGTTCTTTCGTTATTTCTATCGCCATGACTTGCAATTTTATCCGTCAATTCTATAAACTCTTGTACCGACAATTGTTCGGGACGCATGGCAAATATAGGGTCTTCTTTTAAGGTATCCGAAAGATTCATAGATTTTAAACTACTGCGCAACATTTTTCTTCTTTGGTTGAAAGCTGTTTTTACAACACGGAAAAAAAGTTTTTCATCTACAGGTAATGTGTAATTCTCTTTACGAATCATTCGCATTACACCAGAATCTACTTTTGGAGGTGGATTGAATACGGTTGGTGGTACTGTGAATAAGTATTCAACATCGAAAAAAGCTTGAGCTAATACAGATAAAATTCCGTAAACTTTACTTCCTTTTTTCTCAGCGATACGTCGAGCAACTTCTTTTTGAAACATTCCAGAAAACTCAGGAACCAAATCTCTGTTTTCAATGGCTTTAAAAACAATTTGTGAAGAAATATTGTATGGGAAATTTCCAATGATAGCTACCTGTTCTCCATTAAATGTTTTAAACAGATTTTGTTTTAAAAAATCACCTTCTATTATATTAAATTTTTCTTTTGAAGTGTTCAGTTTAATATGCTCAACGGGAAAAACTTCATGTAAATACGTAACAGACTCAGAATCTAATTCCATAACGGTTACTTTCGGTTTTTTCTCCAATAAGTATTTAGTTAAAACACCCATTCCAGGACCAATTTCTAAAACATTATCATATCCTTTTTCAGTTAATGAATCTGCGATCTTTTTGGCAATATTTTCATCATTTAAAAAGTGTTGTCCTAAGTGTTTTTTAGCTCTAACGCTCATCTTCTATTGTTCTGTGGTTTTTAATAAACTCTGTTGGATCAAGATATCCTTTTGTATTTTCAGAATATCCAGGACCCAAAGGTAAGGTAATATCTTCTCTTATTTCAAAATGTAAATGTGCATAATATGCTCCATTAGCTGTTCCGATGGTTCCAATTTTAGTTCCCTTTTTAATCCAAGAATCTTTTACAGTAATTATAGTATCACAATGTGCATACAAAGACTCTACTATTTTGTTATTAGGAAGAAAGTGTAAAATTCGAATTACATTTCCCCATCCTCCACCGTAATCTTTACTTTCTTTTATAAATCCGTTTGCTATTGCATAAACAGGATCACCTAAATCTGTATTTCCACCAGTTACAGCGTTCCAATCGTCACCCAAATGATAATTTTTTGTAAACTTTTGTGCGTTATAATATCCCTTTGCATTGGGTTTACCCACTGGAAAATCGAATTGTGTAGCGATAAAGTTATGAGGAACAGTATCTTTATTGGCTTTGGTAAGAATTATTGTATCTTTTTTAAGTGCTAGTTTAATTTCTATGTTATGTTTTTTACAAGAAATTAGTATAACTAAAGATAAGAATGCAATAATCCTAAATATCATGGCTGTATAAGTTTAGTTACATATAGAATATTTGAGATTTAAATGATATTTTAATTACTAGCTACTTTCGGAAAAAACTCTTTAATCACTTTTAACTCTGTTCTAAAAGCTAACATTTTATCAGCAAACTTTTTCATACCATCTGAACGTAATTTTTCAGCATCGTATTTATAATAGTTGTCTAAATCTTCTCTCGTTGGTGCTGTATATTGAATGGAATATGTAACTCCTCCCATTTCTTCTTCTACTAAAACTTGTGTCATTTTAGCACTTGTAAATCTTCCAGTAGCTAATACTTCTGGAATATGAGATTGTATCCAGTGTAACCATTCATCGTGAATACTCTCGTCTATATTAATTGTAACGTTGTATATGTACATAAATAAAATTTCAGTTAAATAGTATCACCTCTCAATTTTCTAAATTTTTTTCTAGCATCAACTAAATATATGCTCGAAGGATAATCGAAAATTATTTTTTGGTAATATTCTTTTGCTTTTTCAGGGTTATTTAATTCATTATTGTATAATTCTGCAATGTTATAATAAACATCATCTGCTAAAATACCTTTTTCATCAATTTCTAAAATTCTAGCATAAGTTAAAATAGCTTCGTCATATTTTTTCTTTTTTGTAAATAGTTCTGCTTTTTTAAATAAAGCTTCGTCTTCTATAGGCTGTCCTTTAAATTCAGATATAACTCCATCTAAAACTATCATAGCTTCATCATTTTTATTCTGATATGCTAATAAATCTGCTTTAGCATAAGATGCTAAACCACTTGGTAAACTATCTTTTGGTTGATTATCAGAAATAATTAAAAACAAATCTGCAGCATCGTTTGCTATTAGCTGACTAGCAGAGCCTTTCAAGACTTTTAATTGTGCTTTAGCCCATTTAAAATCACTTTTAAAATATGATGTTTGCGCTACTTTAAATCGAGCTTCTTGACCCAGCTCATGGTTTTTAAATCTAGATTGAACTTGTGAAAAATAAATCAAGGCTTTGTTAAATGTATTTTGATAAACCAATACATCGGCCAATTTTAATTTAACACTAGCTTTTTGATATTTGTTTTCAGAAAAAGTAATCGCTTTTTCCAATACTTTTTTAGCAGCTTCAGGATTATTTTTAACAAATGTCAAATAATCAGCATAAGCAACTTGAATAGAAAATGTATTTCTGTTTACACCAAATTCTTTAAAAACTTCTTGAAATTTTGTTTCAACATCTTCAGCTTTAGTAGCTACTGCTATTTTTAAATTCATTAAAATAGCGCTGAATTTATCTTCTACATAACTTGATTTTTCAATAGTAAAATCGAAACATTTTTTAGCTGTTTCATAATCTTTGTTTTGAAAAGCTATTTCACCTAAATCGTATATTTTTACAAGCTTATCATTATCTCTCTGATATAGAGCTTTGTTTTGAATTAAGGCTTTTCCATATTCTTTTTGAGTTATAAATAACCAACTTAATAAATCATTCCAAATGTTTTTCGGATTACTAGCAGATTTACGAAGCAATGTTTTTTTGAAAAGAACATTATTTTCATTTTCACTATCATCAGTAATATATTTAGCGGTAAAACTTTTAATTGTGTTAAGATAGTTTTCGTTGTGATCTAAAAAGTTGATATACTCGTCGAACATTAGCGCAAAATCTCCTTTTTCACCATGAATTTGTGCTATTTGAAATTCATAACGAAGGTTTTTATTGGTTTCTGAAGCTTTTTTGTACGCCTCAATAGCTAAATCCAATTTATTATATCCTTTGAATAAATTAGCAATAGTACCGCCATAACCTGATTTTTTTGAAATAGATTTGATGGCTTTTTTGTAAAATTTTTCAGCTAAATCTGTTTGTTGTTGGCGTTCGTAATTGTATCCAATTATTACGTTTAAAAAAGTGAGATTAGGTCGTTGTTTTAACTTTGTGTTTAATAAATCTGTAGCTGCTTTAAACTGATCTGTTTCCTGGTAACAAGAGATTAATCTTTTTAGGTAAGTAGTGTTAAAGGGACTTTTATTTACAAGTTCCTTATAAATTTGAGTGGCTTTTTCAAATTCATTATTTCTAAAATAATTTTCAGCTAAGGCAAAATCATTCGATTGAGCATAAATGAATAGGTTGTTAGCCAGTATAATAAGTAAAAATATGCGAATCTTCATCAATCAAAAATAAACAACAATATTGTTAAAAATACATTAAAAAAAAGGTTTTTTCTGGAAACTCTGTAATGTTTTGGCACGAAGTTTGTCTTATTCTTTGTGTATAACTAAACAATTTACCAAAATGAAAAATTTAACTAAGCAATACGATCTAGCCAATAATAAAGCAAAGGAATTCATGAAGAACGGACAGATATCTCAATATTTTGAGGCTTTGTTAGAAGTAAATAGATACAAAAAATTAATGACCATTGTTGTTTCGAATTAATATATAAACACAGTAACCAGCGGCGCGCACTGATTACTGTTATTTGATATTAATTTATTATTTCAAACCCACAATAAGGTACTAATACTTCTGGTATTTTTATTCCTTCAGGAGTTTGATAATTTTCTAAAATAGCAGCTAATACTCTTGGTAAAGCAAGAGAACTTCCATTTAGAGTATGTGCTAATTGATTTTTATCTTCACTATTCTTATAACGTAATTTTAAGCGATTAGCTTGAAACGTTTCAAAGTTAGAAGCTGAACTAATTTCTAACCATCTTTCTTGAGCTGTAGAATACAATTCAAAATCAAAAGTTAAAGCAGCTGTAAATCCGGTATCTCCACCACATAATCTTAAAATTCTATAAGGTAATTTTAATTCTCTTAAAATTCCTTTTATGTGTTCAACCATTCCGTTTAAAGCTTCATAAGAATTTTCAGGCTTTTCAACTCTAACAATTTCAACTTTATCAAATTGATGTAAACGATTTAAACCACGTACATGAGCACCATAACTTCCAGCTTCTCTACGGAAACAAGGAGTATAACCTGTTAACGTAATAGGTAAATCTGCTTCCTTAACTAAAGATCCTCTATATAAATTTGTAATAGGAACTTCAGCTGTAGGAATTAAATATAAATCATCTGCAGTAACATGGTACATTTGACCTTCTTTATCAGGTAATTGACCTGTTCCAAATCCAGAAGCTTCATTTACTAAATGAGGAACTTGAACTTCATTATAACCTGCACTTGTATTTTTATCTAAAAAATAATTGATTAAAGCACGTTGTAAACGAGCACCTTTTCCTTTGTAAACAGGAAAACCAGCTCCAGAAATTTTAGCACCTAAATCAAAGTCAATAATATCATATTTCTTAGCAAGTTCCCAGTGTGGAAGTGCTTTTTCTCCTAAATTAGGAATAGTTCCTTCTTTAAAAACTTCTTCATTGTCTTCTTCTGAAGTTCCAGCAACGACTGAAGCATGAGGAACATTTGGAATTTGATATAATAAATCTTGAAGTTTAGTAGTTACATCATTTAATTGCTCTGTAAGCTCTTTTCCACTTTCTTTTAATTGACTTGTTTTTTCTTTTAAAAGATTTGCTTTCTGAACTTCACCAGATTTAAAAAGCATACCTATTTCTTTGGACAGTTTATTAGAGTCAGCTAATACATTGTCTAAAGAAACTTGAGTAGATCTTCTAGTTTCATCAAATTTTAAAACATCATTAATAATAGCTTCTGCGTTAGCAAAATTTCTTTTTGCTAAACCTTCTAATACAACATCTTTGTTGTCTCGAATAAACTGAACTTGTAACATAAGTTGAATTTTTTAGGCGACAAAGATACACGAAGCACAAGACTTAAGCAATCTATACTTATAGATTATTATTAATGTAGTTTAAACAGAAATTTTTATCAAGTTCTAATTGTTTGGTTAAAGCTTCTATTGAATCAAATTTTTGTTCTTCTCGAATAAAGTATATTAATTCTGTAGAGATTGTTTTGTCGTATAAATTCCCAGAAAAGTTGAAAAAATTAACCTCTATAGTTTGATCTTTACCATCAACAGTAGGTCTATTTCCAATATTCATCATTCCATAAAAACTTTCGTTTTCAATTTTAGATTTCACTAGATAGACACCAGCTTTAGGAATTAGTTTATAATCTTCCTCTATAGTAATGTTTGCGGTAGGAAAACCTATTTTGTTTCCTAAATTATTACCTGTAACAACTTTTCCAGCTAAAATAAAGTTATAACCTAAATAATTATTAGCTGTTTTTAAGTTTCCTTCTTTTAGAGCATTTCTAATTTTAGTAGAACTCACAGCGACACTATCTATATCTTGAGCAGGAATTTCTTCTACTTTAAAATTATATAGATGAGAAAACTCTGTTAATTGTTCGATATTTCCTTCTCTATTTTTTCCAAAATGATGATCATATCCTATGATTAATTTTGAAATTTTTAATTGATTGACTAAGATATTACGAACAAAATCAAGAGCGGTTAATCTAGAAAACTCTTTACTAAAAGGATGAATAATTAAATAATCTAATCCTATTTCATCTAATAATTGAGTTCGTTCTTGTATAGTATTGATTAATTTAACGGAAGCTTCTTTTTGAAGTACCATTCTAGGATGCGGGAAAAATGTTAGTAATACAGATTTTTTACCATCATTCTTAGCTTCATCTACTAGTTTTTTTATTATCTTTTGGTGTCCAATGTGAACTCCATCAAAAGTACCGATAGTTACATAGGTTTCTTGAGTTGGAGTGAAATCTGAAATAGAATAAACTGTTTCCAAATGCTGTGATATAGTTTATGCAAATTTACAAGTTATAAATTCAAGAAAACGCATGAGTTCATAAAATGTGATAATATTAAAAAAAACGCTTAGTTATTGATTAAATAATAATAAAAAGTGTCAAAATATTTTAGGAATGAAAAAAAATTGTATTTTGCGATATAGTTAACAAATTATTTACATTATGATGAAAAAATTATTAGTAGCTGCCTTTTTGTTGCTGAGCAGCTCATTAATGATTGCACAGACCACCATTACAGGTACGGTAAATGATGCATCTCTTGGTGGACCTCTACCAGGAGCAGATATTAAAATTTCAAGGAAGGCAGTTGGTACTACAACTGACTTTGATGGAAAATTTACGTTAGTAGTAAATGACAAGCCACCTTTTACTATTGTAATTTCTTCTCTAGGTTATCAATCAAAGACAGTAGAGATTACTAAAAACAATCAAGAAGTTACAGTAGCCTTAACAGAAAATGCTACAGCTTTAGATGAAGTAGTTGTTTCGGCGTCTAGAACTCCTGAAAGAATTATGGAATCTCCTGTAACTGTTGAACGATTCGATTCTAGGGCTATTAAAAATACATCTTCCCCTTCTTTCTACGATGGTTTAGAAAACTTAAAAGGAGTAGATATTAATACAAACAGTTTAACATTTAAATCTGTAAACACTAGAGGTTTCGCAACTTTTGCAAATACACGTTTTATGCAGTTAGTGGATGGAATGGATAATTCATCTCCTGCTTTAAACTTTGCTTTAGGTAACTTATTAGGTTTATCTGAATTAGATGTGAAAAGTGTTGAATTACTTCCTGGTGCTTCTTCTGCTTTATATGGAGCAAACGCATTCAACGGAATTATGTTTATGACTAGTAAAAGTCCTTTTGATGATACAGGAATTAGTGTTGTAGCTAAAACAGGATTTACTCGTCAGCAAGCGGCTGGAAATAATGCATTTTATGATGCTAGTATGAGAATGGCTCATACATTTAGTGATTACTTTGCTGCAAAAGCAACTTTTTCTTATTTGAAAGGTACTGAATGGTTTGCAACTGATGATCGTAATACTTTAAACGGAGATTATACATTTGGAGATAGAAATTCTGATCCAAACTATGACGGTTTAAATGTTTATGGAGATGAGGTAGCGACTAATCTTGGAGGAGCAATTGGTAACGTAAGTAGAACTGGTTACGATGAAAGAGATTTAATGGATTACGATGCAAGAAGTATGAAGTTTGGTGCTTCTTTACATTATAGACCTTTAGGAAATGATAGGTTAGAAATTATTTGGAACTCTAAGTACGGTAGAGGTAATACGATTTACCAAGGAGCTAACCGTTATTATATTAAAGACTTCTTTATGGAGCAACATAAATTAGAGTTCAGAGGTAAGTATTTCTTTGTTAGAGGATATTTAACTTCTGAAGATGCAGGAAATTCTTATGATACAAGATTTACTGCAATTAACTTAAACAGAGCATGGAAATCAGATAGACAATGGTTTGGAGAGTATGCTGCAGCATATTTAGGATCTATTCCTGGAGTTACAGCTTCTAATCATCAATTAGCAAGAGCATTTGCAGATGGTTTCTTACCAAACGGACAGCCTAGAACTGATGGATCAGGTGTTAGACCAGAACCGGGTTCTGCTGAATTTAATAGATTGTTTAATCAGGTAACAGCTGATCCTGATTTAGCAACAGGTTCTAAATTTCAAGATGAATCTCAAATTCGTCACGTTGATGCAAATCTTAACTTAAAAGAGTATATTGATTTTGCAGAAGTTCAAGTAGGAGGTTCATATAGAGAGTATTTATTAAACTCAAGAGGAACTATTTATACGGATTTTGACGGACCTATTACTTACGATGAATATGGTGTGTATACACAAATTCAAAAGAAATTAATGGATGATAGATTAAAATTAACAGGATCTATCAGATACGATAAAGCTCAGAATTTTGATGGTAATTTTTCTCCTAGAATATCTGTAGCATATGCTGCTGGAGAAAGTAAGAATCATAATTTCAGAGCGTCTTTTCAAACAGGATTTAGAAATCCAACTACTCAAGATCAATACATTGGTTTAGATGTAGGTAGAGCTTTCTTAGTAGGTTCTGCTCCAGATAATTTAGATCGTTATGTTACTCCGCAAATTGATTTGAGTGGTAACGGTACTGCAATAACAGGATTACCAAGTATAGCTATAACAGGTAGAGCAGGATATGAAAATGCATTTTCAGCTACTTCTGCTCAAGTATTTGCTCAAACAGGAAATGTTTCTGATTTAGTGGTTGCAGATGTTGGTTTAGTAAAACCAGAAAAAGTAACTGCTTTTGAAGTAGGTTATCGTTCTGCTATTCCAACAGGAGATAATAAATTAAGTGTAGATTTAAGTGTGTACTATAACGAGTATGAAGATTTTATTGCAAATGAAAATGTAGTAGCTCCTTTATATGGAAATGTGAATTTATCAGATACAGCTCCTATTGGACCTGGAGGAGCTCCAGTGCCATTGGCAATTGCTTCTTTAGCAAATGGAGATACTGCTGTATTCAATACTTACACCAATACAGATTCAGATATTAGTTCTTACGGTGCTACAATTGGTTTGAATACTAAAATCTTTAATGGTTTTAATGTAGGGTTAAACTATACATTATCTAAGTTTGACTTTGATCAGTCTACTGATCCAGATTTTGAAGCTGGTTTTAACACACCTGAACACAAAATCAAACTAGAATTTGGACATAATAATTTATTTGAGAACTTCGGATTTAATATTAATGCTAGATGGCAAGATGAGTACTTATGGGAGTCTACTTTCCATGATGCAGTGATTGATTCGCGTACAGTATTAGATGCTCAAGTAAATTATAGAATTCCTTCAATTAAATCTGTAATTAAAGTTGGAGGTGCTAACTTAACAGGGAAAGAGTATTTGAGTGCGCCTGGTGTAGGAGCGATTGGATCTCAGTACTTTATCTCATGGACAATTAATAACTAAAAAATGAACAGAATGAAATTTAAATATAGTTGGTTACCTCTTGTTTTTTTAGGGTTAACTGCGTGTGATGTAAATAATGATTTAGAACCTATTGTTGAACCAGTTGCAGAGGTTGTTCCGTTAAATTCTAATGGTTTAGATTTATCTAATTATATTTCTGTTGGAGCTTCGTTTACCGCGGGTTTTACAGATAATGCATTATTCATTGCCGCTCAAGAAAATTCTTTCCCAAATATTTTATCTCAAAAGTTTGGTTTAACTGGAGGAGGTAATTTTCCTCAACCTTTAATGGGTGATAATGTCGGAGGTTTATTATTTGGAGGAACATTAATACAAGGACCAAGATTGTATTTTAATGGTACTGGTCCAGCATCTTTAGCTAGTTTGGGGGCAGTTCCTTCAACAGATGTTACTACACCTGTTACTGGAGATGTAAATAATTATGGAATTCCTGGGGCTAAAAGTTATCATTTTGTAGCGCCTGGTTATGGAAATCTTAGTGCTGTACCTTTAGGACAGGCTAATCCTTATTTTGCAAGATTCTCATCTGGAGCTACAGCTACTGTTTTAGGAGATGCAGTTACAAGACAACCTACTTTCTTTTCTTTATCTGAAATTGGTGGAAACGATGTTTTAGGTTATGCTTTGTCTGGTGGAACAGGAATGAGCCAGGAAGGAAATTTAAATCCTGCTACTTATGGACCTGCAGATATTACAGATACAAATGTATTTGCTAATGTTATGAACAATATGGTTACTGCATTAACTTCAAATGGAGCTAAAGGTGTTGTTGGGAATTTACCTTATATTACTACGTTAGCACATTTTACGACAGTACCTTACAATCCATTAGATCCGACAGTTGATACAGATGCTGGTGAGCAATTAGCAGCTCAGATCCCATTATTGAATAATGTTTATGGTGCAATTAATCAAGTTTATGCAGGTGCTGGTCAACCTGAAAGGTCTATAGTTTTTTCAGCTGACACTTCTAATGCGTTAGTAATTTTTGATGAAGATGCTAGAGATTTATCTATGGATATCACAAATACTTTAGCGGCAAGTCCTACGTTTGTTCCTTTTGTAGAGTCTTTAGGTTTACCTGCAGCAGCAGCTCCTTTAGTAGCTCAATTATTAGGTCAACAATATGGAAAAGCTAGGTCAGCTACAAGTGGTGATCTATTTGTTTTACCAAGTAGTTCAATAATAGGAACAGTAAATCAAGATGCAGCTGCAGCTTTAATAACGCAAAGTGGAGGTCTTTTACCAGCTACTTTAGCAGGTCAGTTTTCTGCTCATGGTGTAACTTTACCATTAGCTGATAAGTGGGTTTTAACTCCTCAAGAGCAAGATGCGATTAGAATTGCTACTGATGCTTATAATGGTACTATTAAAACTTTAGCTGATGCAAATGGTTTAGCTTTTGTAGATTTTAATAAAGTTTTACAAGAAGGAGCAACAAGTGGTCTTAAATTTGACAGATATATTTTAACTACTGACTTAGTAACTGGAGGTTTAGTAAGTTTAGATGGTGTTCATTTGACAGCTAGGGGTTATGCTTTAATGGCTAATAAATTCCTAGAAGCTATCGATGAAACTTATGGAAGTAACTTTTCAGCTGCTACAGATGGTTTAGCAAAAGCAGATGATTATCCAACAAATTATTCACCTTCTCTTAGGTAGGTAATTTAATATCATAATGTAAAAAAGGTTGAGAATATTCTCAACCTTTTTTTGTATCTGTATTTTTTTTATTTTCAATAATATATTTTTTGTATTTACCATCTTTATATCTATCATAAATAAAAACTGGCATTAATATAAAAGACATGTACATTACACCAAGGCCCATTACAATTTGAGCTTTTTCATGATTAGTGTTTAAAAGATAAGCTCCAACAATCATCCAAATTAAGAAGATGATAAAAAGGACAGGAATGATTTTTTTCATTTTGTAATGTTGTTTTTAGATTTTACAAAAATAAAAAACCTACTAACAAAAGTGTTAATAGGTTTTATAATGTTTTTAAGATTGATTTCTTACATTTTCATTAACCAAGTTCGCATATCAACCTCTTGCTTAATAATATCTCTTAAATCGTCTATTTTTACTCTCTTCTGTTCCATTGAATCCCTGTGACGAATTGTGACAGTGTTGTCTTCTAAAGTATCGTGATCTACAGTAATACAAAATGGTGTTCCTGCAGCATCTTGACGTCTATAACGTTTTCCAATACTTACTCCTTGATCATCGATTATAGTGTTGAACTCCCATCTTAATTCTTTGTAAATTTTCTGGGCTATTTCTGGTAAACCATCTTTATTTGTTAATGGCATTATTGTAGCTTTTACAGGCGCTAATACCGCAGGTAATTTTAAAACAACTCTAGATGTTCCATTTTCTAATTCTTCTTCTTGTAAAGAATTAGAGAATACAGCTAAGAACATACGGTCTAATCCGATAGATGTCTCTAATACATAAGGTACGTAGCTCTTGTTTTCTTCATGATCAAAATATTGTAATTTCTTTCCAGAGAATTCTTCATGCTGTTTTAAATCAAAATCTGTACGTGAATGAATTCCTTCTAATTCTTTAAATCCGAATGGGAATTTAAATTCGATATCAGCAGCGGCATCAGCATAATGAGCTAACTTTTCATGATCGTGGAAACGGTAATTGTCTTCACCCATTCCTAACGATAAATGCCATTTTAAACGTGTTTCTTTCCAGTGTTTATACCATTCTTGTTGGGTGCCTGGTTTAATGAAAAATTGCATTTCCATTTGTTCAAATTCACGCATTCTAAAAATGAATTGACGAGCGACGATTTCATTTCTAAAAGCTTTACCAGTTTGAGCGATTCCAAAAGGAATTTTCATTCTACCAGTTTTCTGAACGTTTAAGAAGTTTACAAATATACCTTGAGCAGTTTCAGGTCTTAAGTATACTTGCATAGAGCTGTCTGCTGAAGCTCCTAATTGTGTTCCAAACATTAAGTTGAATTGCTTAACGTCTGTCCAGTTTTTTGAGCCAGTTAAAGGATCTGCTATCTCTAATTCTTCAATTAAAGCTTTAACGTCAGCTAAATCTTCATTTTCTAAAGATTTTGCTAAGCGAGAAAGTATTGAATTGATTTTTTCCTGATAACCTAAAACACGTCCATTTGTAGCTAAAAACTGTTCTTTGTCGAAGCTATCTCCAAATCTTTTAGCTGCTTTTTTAACTTCTTTATCAATTTTAGCTTCAATTTTAGCGCAATAATCTTCTACTAAAACATCTGCTCTATATCTTTTTTTTGAGTCTTTATTGTCAATTAAAGGGTCATTAAAGGCGTCAACGTGGCCAGATGCTTTCCATGTGGTTGGGTGCATTAATATAGAGGCGTCAATTCCTACTATATTTTCGTTCATTTGAACCATTGCTTTCCACCAATACTCTCTAATATTCTTCTTTAATTCTACTCCATTTTGAGCATAATCATACACAGCGCTTAAACCGTCATAAATTTCAGATGATTGAAAAATATATCCGTATTCTTTAGCGTGAGAAATAACCTTTTTAAATTGATCTTCTTGTTTTGCCATACTGCAAAAATAAAATATGGTTTGAATTATCAATACTTTATAAATAAAAAAGTGAAGAATTTATTATTCTTCACTTTTATGTTTTTATAGAGTGTTTAATTTTATCTTAATTTAACTTGTGTTTTTCCAGTAAAAATACCATCAACATAAGTATTAATTGTGTGTAAACCTTTGGTAATATCTCCTCTATTTACTAGAATTAAAGATACTACACCTAGTTGATTATTGTCGTAATCGGCAAAGATATTATCGCTAAAAACTATTGTTTCTCCACTTTTAATCTTTTTGTCTCCTTTAGCAGCAATTACATTTTTATTCTCATCTAAAATCTGAATTAGAATTTCTTTTTTACCTGGTGTAGTAATTGGATTAGGTTCTAAATCAAATTTTATTTTAAAAGCATCTGTTCTTCTAGATCTAGAAGTTGTAGTTAATTTACCGCTGCTTCTTTCTTTCATGGCAAAAGCACTAATGTTATTAACTTTTATTATTCCAGCTTCATCAACTTTAGCTTTAAGAGCCTTGCGCTCTTTTATAAGTGAGTTATTTTTTCTTGTTAATGTTTTTTGTGAAGCATTCTTTTCCTCAAGTTCGTTTTTTACAACTATATTTTCTTGTAATAACTCATAATTCTGTTTGTTTAAAGAATCAACTTGAATGAATAAACGTCTGTTTTCTCTTTCTAGTTTTACAATTCTTCTAGAGTATTTTACAATAAGGTTGTAATTCGATTTTTTAAGGTTTTTAATAGAATCTCTTAAAATAATTATTTTATTGATCTCCTTAATAAGTCTTTGAGAAAGATCTTTGTTTTTTACATTGATGTTTTTGTAATCATCAATAATTTCATCTAATTCAGCCTGTAGCTCAATTTTCTGTTCAGAAAATGCATCTTCTAGCTTTTTATAGTCACTGTTTAATTTGAAAGAATATACTACAATTAAAATGACTAGTGTAGCTATAAGATACTTAAAACCATTAGGTTTTACACGGTTTTTAGGACTCATTACTTTATATTGGGGCTTTTACTATGAGATTTAATTAAATATAACAACGAAAAAATAGTTATTTTATTCTAGTACTAAATTTAAACATCAATTGCTTAGTCCTTTTAGATGCTTTGATTTTAAAGTAGCTAAACAACAAATGAGCCACAAAGTTATAATTTTTATAATAGATATTACTTTTAAAGCTGTATAATTAGTTAAAAGGTTGTTTTTTTCTCGAGTTTTGAGTAGTTTCTTTTACTGAGGTTTTCTGACTAAACCGATTTTGTGATGTTTGAAAACAAAGCTTAACTTTTGAAAATAAAAAAATCCTTTAGAGTAAATTCTAAAGGATTTTGTGACCTCGGCAGGATTCAAACCTGCAACCTCTTGAGCCGTAATCAAGTGCACTATTCAGTTATGCTACGAGGCCGTTTTTGCGGATGCAAATATATAAGTTTTTTTTAAATCTTAAAATTATTTAGAAAATTCTTTTTTAAAATTTTCTAAAGCCTCACTTGCTTTTTCTGAATCCGACTCGTTAATTAGAAGGTCAACAGATTGTCCTAGTGTTGCAAAACCAGCTAATCTTCCAGATTCATGGTTGTCTTTAATAATTGAAGTTATACCTAATTCATCTAGAATTTGTGCTAATCTATTTACAATTATCGATGTTCCTGAAAAAAGTTTAATATAATCACTCATAATCAAAATTTTTAAAAATTAATCTAATGCGTTTTTTGTGATATAAGCCCTCCATCCAATTATTGCTAGTTGAAATTTTGAGGCTTTTGTAATATCCAATTGTCTTTTGGTGAAAGACGGAAGCATGATTTTGTTGATTTTGGCTAAAGCCTTAAATAATTCTTTTCTCATTATAAAAGGTTTGTAATCAAATATAATGAAAAAGGATGGAAAAGTGATGAGGCTTGGCTCATCACTTTTCACTTTTTCGTTTTCACTTTTTCGTTTTCACTTTTTCGTTTTCACTTTTTCGTTTTCACTTTTTCGTTTTCAC
>NZ_CANNBW010000008.1 GCF_947502995.1 uncultured Tenacibaculum sp.
ACCAAAACAGTACTCCTACCTTGGATACCATACTTCTTCTGAGCTTGTTTGTAAGTTAATTCGCCTTTTTCTACTTGAGAAACTACAGCTAATTTAAAGCCTAAGTTGTAATCTCGTTGAGTTCGCTTTTTCTTGGATTCATTGTTATTCATAAAATAAGTCTAAATTGTGTAAACTTATTTCAGGACGGGACATGTAAAAAATAAAAGCCCTGCTGAATCAGCAAGGCCTTTATAATTATTAATAAAGAAAGTATAAAAATTCGTTTTCTATTGTACAGCTTTTAAAGCATCAATATTTCCATATCCGAAACTAGAGTTTCTGTTAGGATAAAATTCTCCAGCTCTTCTCATTTTATCAAGAACTTGAGCTCTTGTCCATGTTGGATTTTTAGCCCATACTAAAGCAGCAATACCAGCGGTAGTTGCAGTTGCTACAGATGAACCACCAACATAATTAGCAGCATTATTGTAAGAACTTAATACTGGAACAAAATTTCCAGAGTTTCTTTCCATTTCTATAGTGAAATCAATTTTAGAACCAGAATGACAATTACCACATCTTGTGTATCTTCCTTCTTTTAAACCAGTAACAGCTACTGTTTCATTCATACTTGCTGGGAAAATTACACCAAACCATGTTGTAAAAGAAGTAGAAGTTCCACCAGCAGCAATAATCATTTTTCCTCTGTTATAAGCATATTTAACAGCATCTTTTACTCTTGAAATACTGAAAGGAGAACCAATTGACATAGAAATAATTTTCACATCGCTTCTATTACCTAAGGCAGTTAATGCTTCAGCAACACCTCTTTTTTCATGATAATCATCTATCAATACATTTTGTACAGCTCTATAACTAACTAAGTTCGCGTTGTATGCAACACCAACAGGTAAATTGTTACCATTTCTAGGAGCTGTAGCTACAGAAGCCATACTAGTTCCGTGTCCACATTTATCATTAACACCATCATAGTTATTAGACCAAGGCCAAATTGAATCTACATATGTTCCAAATTTTTGAACACTTCTACCAGAAGATTGTCCTGTGTTAAAGTTTTGATTCATGAATCTTTGTTCAGGCGATAAACCAGAATCAATAACAGCAACTGTTATACCTCTACCAGTACTATAATTCCAAGCTGCAGGAATGTTGTGAATATCAAAATTCCAAGGTACTCTTGCTGCAGGAGATACAGTTCTAAAATCAGAAGAAGCAATGTTTTGTGATCTAAAACCACATCCAAAACCTTCTCCAGATCTAGCGCCTAATCCGTTATCTTCTTGTAAAGTGTAAGAAGCAGGTTCTAAATAGCGAACAGTTTGATCTGCTAATAAAGCTTCTATCGTTGCAATATTTTCAACTTTAATATCTATTACATTAATATTATCATCAACATATAAATCATCAGTAGCTCTAGAAGCAGTAGAGTTGTCTTTGCTTTCAATAGATCTTACTAAATTGATAAGTTTATCTTTAATATTTGTAGAAGCAGCGTTTCTCTGAAATTGTCCAGGATCACTACCATATCCAATGGTTAATAAGTTGTTACCATGCTTAACTGCACTCCAGATCGTTTGTGCATTAGTGTCCATCCAATCAAAATCTCCTTTTGTTTCTAAAGATTCTTGAATAATGGTGTTGATTTTACTTTTAGAAAGAAGTTCTGTTTGTTGCTCTGGGATTGGCTGATCTATAGTTTCGTCATTTTTAGAGCACGAAACTATAGCCCCAGCTACCGCTAGGGTAAGTAATAGTTTTTTCATTCTTTGAAGGGTTTTTTAATTTGTTGACACGAATATATTAAAAAAATCACAAAAATTTTATCAAATATTTATTTTAAGGAGGTTTTTTTGTTGTATTTGATAAAATTGTATTTAAAAAGAATGCTTTTAGCTATTGTTGTTGTTGAGGTTTACGGATTTTTACATAAAAAAAGAATATTCAATAAAAAAAACACATCAATGTTGTTAGATGTGCTTTTTTTTGAGTTTTATTTAAGAATATGGTATTTTATTCTTCGAGTTTTATTCTAGTAGGAGTATCTTTTCCATTAATTATAGATGTGGTTCCTACAAAAACAGCTTTAATCGTCTCTGTTAAAATTGATACATTTAATGTTTTGGCTTCATCAGAAACTTTATGGTAATCTCTATCTAAATCGATAGGAGTTGTACAAAAGGTATGAGAAGGAACACCTAAACGAGCTAAAGAAGCATTATCTGATCTGAAGAATAGACGATACTTTTTATAAGGATCTGGATAAAGTTTGTAACCAGTACCTTCTAAGTTTTTCTGAATAATTTTACCGAAGTTAGATCTTTCAAATCCTGTTAACCAAGCTGTTTTAGGTCCGGTTTTTGGTTCTTTTCCTATGAGTTCAAGATTAATACCTGCAACGAATTTACTAGGGTCAATTTGTTTTCCAAAATATGTAGAACCAATTAATCCCATTTCTTCAGCAGTAAAACATACAAATAAAATACTTCTCTCATTGTTATTTTGTTCTGCAAAATACTTAGCTAAAGTTAAAACACCAACTACACCAGAAGCATCGTCATTAGCACCATTATATATGCGATCACCATCACCACTTTTTTTGGTACCTAAATGATCGTAGTGGGCAGAAACAATTACAATCTCGTCTTTTTTGCTTTTTCCTTCTAAGAGACCAATTACGTTAAACATTTTAATGCCTTTATCTTCGAAGTTTTGTCGGTATGTTTTTAAATTTTGAAATGTTTTTAGACCAATTTTTTTGTATTCATTTTCTATATACTGAGCAGCTTTCTCAATCCCTGGAGTTCCAGTAGCTCTTCCTTCCATTTCATCAGAAGCTAAAGTGTATAAATGATTTCTTACTAAAGTAGTATCAATATTTGGAGTTGCAACCTGTTGCTTATTTTCTGTTTTAGTCTTAGAAAAATTCTTTAAAGCCACATCGTTACCATCGATTCCATTTTTTCCAGTTTTACCATTAGTAGCATCCTCTCTTTTAGTTCCATCTGCACCATTAGCACTTTTTAAATTAATGGCACAACTAACCAAAATAGATAAAGAAAATATAAGAGGTAATTTTAAAAGAATAGATTTCATAAGTAAATAAATTAAAAGCTAAAGATAGCTAATATTATTCCTTAAATTTGTCAAAATTTTGATGATGGATTTAAATCTTATACCTAAAATAAAGCATACTAATTCTAATAATTTCTTTTTACTGGCAGGTCCTTGTGCAATAGAAGGAGAAGATATGGCTTTAAAAATAGCAGAGAAAATTGTTGCTATAACAGATCGATTAGAAATTCCTTACGTCTTTAAGGGAAGTTTTAAAAAAGCGAATAGAAGTAGAATTGATAGTTTTACTGGTATAGGTGATGATAAAGCTTTAAAAATTTTAAGAAAAGTTTCTGAAACTTTTGATGTGCCAACAGTTACAGATATTCATGAAATTTCTGATGCTGAAAAAGCAGCAGAATATGTAGATGTATTACAAATTCCTGCATTTTTAGTTCGTCAAACAGATTTAGTGGTCGCTGCAGCAAAAACAGGTAAAGTAGTAAACTTAAAGAAAGGACAATTTATGAGTCCTGAAGCTATGGAACACGCTGTAAAAAAAGTAAAAGATTCTGGAAGTGAAAAAGCTTGGATTACAGAAAGAGGAACAATGTTTGGATACCAAGATTTATTAGTAGATTTTAGAGGAATTCCTACGATGAAAAAATTTGCTCCAACTGTATTAGATGTAACTCACTCATTACAACAACCAAATCAAAGTTCTGGAGTTACAGGAGGTAGACCAGATATGATTGAAACTATTGCTAGAGCAGGAGTTGTAAATAATGTTGATGGTTTATTTATTGAAACACATTTTGATCCTGCTAATGCAAAATCTGATGGAGCTAATATGTTACATTTAGATTATTTAGAACAATTACTTTCTAATTTAGTAGCAATTAAAAAGCTTGTAAATACTTTTTAATTTTATTTAAATCGAACAAAAACCGGTTTTTCAAAATAATAACTTGGAGTATAAACTGGTGCGTTTGAAGAAAAATTATACCAAGGAGAGATATCTGTGTCTTCAAAGTTTTTAAGTAAACAAACACTCTGCGCAGGTGTGTTTCCTTGGGCTAATAAAAAAAGCTTTTCGCCTTTTTCGTTACTTACTTCATCTACAATAATTTCGATATGTCCAGGAAATCCAGGTTTTACCAACATATCTCCAATTCTAATGTCTTTAATTTTTACTTTTTTAAGTTCATTATGCAAAGAAGCAGTTCCTGCATAGGTATAAATTAAATTTAAATATTTGTAAAAGTTGGTTTTAGAATAATCTGGCTTCGCTGTTTTATGAAAACTAACCTTGTTACCTTTGATTTTTGGTCTATAACCAGTAGCGTATTGTTTCCAAGAACAATAATGACCAGAAGTAAATTTAAAACCTATTTCATCTTTCCTATTTTGATCCCATAAATACTCAGACCTAATTCTCATTAAAGCATCAGCACATTGTTGCAAACCATTTTTGGGAACTGGAACTTGCAAAATAGCATCGTGCCAATCTTGAGCAAAATATTTAGAACCATCGTAATTAATGATTTCAGTACCGTGTTTCTTTAATTTATAGTTTCTTAAGTAATATTGAAAAGAGTTGTTTTTTATAGTATTTCGCTCATAACCTTTAGGTGGTTTTATACGAGATTTAATTGTTTTTCCATCTTTATTAATTAAATTTTCTTTAGGTAATGAAATTAAGGCTTCAATTTGATTAGTGTATTGTTTTCCCTTCGGATTCATTCGCATTAAAAGAAATATTATCAGTACAGATGCGACAATTAAAAGAAGATTTTTTTTCATAGCTTATTAAGATTCATTTTTGCTTTCTAAATTAAAGAATATTTTTGCATCCATAATTTAAAACAGAATGAAAATAAAAAATATTGTAATACTCATCGTTTTAAATTTCCTTTTCCTTGGTGTTTATGCTCAAAAAGAAAATGCTGAAATTATGCGTTATCCGAGTGAATGGAAATTTGAAAGAATTTCTTTTCCTTTAGATTTTGCTAAAGATATTACATGGAAAGGCTATGAAGAATTACGATTTTCTCCAGGAATGTTTAAAGCTGAAAGTGAACAGTACTTTACATATTACTTCGGAATGAAAATAGAAGATAAAATTACTATTACTAAAGAAGAAATTCAAGATATGCTAATGAAGTATTATAAAGGATTGTGTAAAGCGGTAAATAGTAACGGTAAATTTGCTATTAATTATGAAAAAATAAAAGCAATTGTAACAAAGATTGATCTTAACAATTATAAAGCTAATATTACTTTTTTTGATAGTTTCACTAATGGGAAAGAAGTGGATTTGTTGATGCTAATAACAACAAAAAAAGATAAAAAAAATTTACTTGTATTAGCTTCTGTAGTACCAAGTGTAAAAGAAAGTAAATTATCTGTTTTACATCAAAAGAATTTAAAGGAGAATTTGAGATAGTAAATTGTCGATAGACAAACAATCACCTGTAATTGAAAAAACAGGTGATTGTTGATTTATAAAATTATATGAGATTTATTCAGATCGTAATGAGTTTACAGGATTAGAACTTGCTGCTTGAATAGTTTTTATACTAATTACAATTAGAGCGAATACAATCATAGTAAATCCACTCACTAGAAAAGTTACAAATCCAATATCTGTTCTGTAAGAAAAATCTTGAAGCCATTTATGAATCCCGTACCAAGCTATAGGAGAGGCCAATACAAATGCTATACTAACCAGTATTAAGAATTCTTTACACAAAAGCGTGTTGATTTGTAGTACAGATGCTCCTAAAACTTTTCGCATTCCAATTTCTTTAACACGTCTATTGGTAGTATAAATTACAAGTCCCCATAAACCTAAACAACTAATTAAAATAGAAAGTCCAGTAGCCCAACTTAATAGTTTAGAAATCTTATTTTCTTTATTGTAAAACTTAGCAATTGTTTCATCCATGAATTCGATACGGTAATCTTCCGTTTCACTATACACTTCACCGTAAATATTTTTAATTTTATTTAAAGTTTTTTTGAAATCATCATCAGATAAATCATGAAAAGCAACATGTACAGCCATAAATCTACTATACTTAGGTCTGTACCAATCTCCAGTAAAAGCTAAGGGTGAAATATTGAATCGAAGTGATTGCTGATTGAAATCAGACATAACACCAACAATAGGAGTTTTTGAGCCTCCAAAATCTAAGGATTTTCCAATAGCATCTTCCGGTGTTTTAAATCCGAATGTTTTTCTAGCTGTTTCATTAATAACTAATTCTCTTACAGTGTCATTTCTAAACATTTTACCTGCCAATAATTTCAGTTCAAATAATTCACCATAATTTGTGTCGCCAAAAATAAATTGAATGTCAGACTGTACTTTTTCATTTCCATCAGTATATGTTGCAGTAGAAGTGTTATAACTATTAGATGCTGGAGGTACACCACCAATGCTTAATTTTTTAATCTGCGGAATGGCTTTTAGCTTTTGTAAGTACAGTTCTTTTTTCGCTAATTCTTGTTCTCCTCTTGGATTATAAATAGAAGCAACAGCTTTAGTTTTAAATCCTACGTCTTTACTCAATAGAAAATTGATTTGTTTTCCAACTAATAATGTAGCTATAATAAAAATTTGAGCAATTGTAAATTGAAATATTGTTAAGAATTTTCTCAATAAAGCCTTTTTTTCTCCCGATCCTAAGTTGTTTTTCAATACAGCAATTACATTAAATTTAGACATCACTAAAGCAGGATAAAATCCAGACAAAAAAGTAACAATTAGTAAAAGTAGAATAATTGAAATGATAATTATAGGAGTTCCAAATAAAGAGAATGTTAATCCATCTTGAACAAAGTCTGAAAAGACATGAATTAACCATTTCGATAACAATAAAGAGAGTGTGCCTGATAAAAAGACCAGTAAGAATGTTTCTCCCATAAATTGTATGATTAACTGTTTTCTTGAACTTCCTAAAGCTTTTCGAATACCAATTTCCTTTGAACGTTGTGTAGCTTGAGCAGTGTTGAGGTTAATGAAATTAATACAGCCTAACAATAGTAAGAAAATAGCAACTAATCCTAAGTTTCTTAATAAAGGTTTGCTTGGTTGACTTCTTTCCCAGTCATAAATTCCATAGCTATCGTTAAAATGGATATCGTTTAATGGTTGTAATACAAACTCTTTAGATTGATTGTATTTACGAGAAAATTCATCTAAATGTTTTTCTGCTAAATCATTTAATTCTTTTCGTATCTGTTCTAGGTTTGTGCCAGAATGAACTTTTAAATATAATTGAGAACTAGAGTTTGTTGAATTCCAGTTTTTGTTTATAAAATCATCTCTTAAACGAGTATTTAAAACTGTTGGTCTTGATATAAATTCTTGGAAGATAAAGTCGGTTCTACCTTTTAAGTTTTCTACAATTCCACTAACTTTTATTTGTAAAGAATCATTGTAAACTAAAGTTTTTCCAATTATTTGAGATGGATTTAGCTTTGGAAAATATTCTTTGGCTCTTGTATTGGTTAAAATTACCTGATTAGGATTGTCCAAAGCATCATTTTTATTCCCTGCTATAAAATTATAGTTAAAAATATCGAAGTATTCAGGTGTGGTGAAAATGACATGATTTGGCCATTTTTTAATAATATTTTCTTCCTTGTTTTCTACAATAGAAGGGCGTTCAATTGTAAATCCGTTAATAACTTCAAAGTTAGAATTCTCTTTAATTGCATCTTCTAAAGCTAGAGTAACTCCAGAATTAAAAAACTTTCCGTTTGGACCGCTAAAGTTAGAAACGACTCTATAAATTCGATCACTGTCTTTATGAAAATTGTCAAAAGTAAAATCATAATAAATCATTAAGCCTATAATAAAAGAGGCGCTTAAACCTATGGTAAGTCCAATAACATTTATAAATGAAAACACTTTGTTTTTCATAATATTTCTCCATGCTATTTTGAAATAATTTTTAAGCATAACGTAAGGCTTTGTTTTTAAAGGTTAATAATTAAGCTAAAATGTTTTCAGTAACTTTTTGTCCGTCTAACATTCGAATAATTCGATGACTATATTTAGCATCATGTTCGCTATGCGTTACCATAACTACTGTAGTTCCAGATTCATTTAAATCAATAAGTAAATCCATAACTTCATTACCATTACTACTATCTAAGTTACCAGTAGGTTCATCTGCTAAAATTAATTTCGGATTATTTACAACGGCTCTAGCCACTGCTACACGCTGTTGTTGTCCACCAGATAATTGCTGAGGAAGATGATTTCTACGATGCATGATTTGCATTTTTTCTAAAACTTCTTCAACTCTTTTTTTACGCTCTTTAGCTTTTACTCCAGTGTAGATTAAAGGCAATTCTACATTTTCAAAAACAGTAAGTTCATCAATTAAATTAAAACTCTGAAAAACAAAACCAATATTATGTTTTCTTAGGTTAGCACGTTTACGTTCGTTGTAATCAGAAACTTCTATTCCATTAAACTTAAAGCTTCCACTATCTGAATCATCTAATAAACCAAGAATGTTAAGTAAAGTAGATTTTCCACACCCTGAAGGTCCCATTATAGCTACAAACTCACCCTCTTTAACTTCAAAAGATAATTTGTTTAAAGCAATAGTTTGTACTTCTTCGGTTTTGTAAAATTTTTGTAAGTCAGTAATCTGTATCATAATACTTTCTATTTAATATTTTTTTATTGTAAAATCAATTCTTCTATGTCTTTATAAGCTTCATAACTAGAGGTGATTACTTTATCACCTGAAGTTAAACCGTTTAAGATTTCGTAAAACCTGGTGTTTTGACTACCTAATTGTGTGGCTATTTTGTAAGCCCTTTTTCCATCTTCGCTAACTTTAAAAATCCAGTTTCCATTAGTTTGCTGATAAAAACTTCCTTTAGGAACAAGTAAAGCTTGTTTTTCTGCACTTAAAGCTACTTTTATTTGTAGGTTTTGTCCTCTTCGAATTCCTTTAGGAACTTCCTTTTCAAATTTCATATCTACTTGAAATTTCCCATTATTAACTTGAGTAAAAACCTTTTTAATTACTAAGGTATACGTTTTATTATGAAGCATAACACTTCCTTTTTGTCCAGGATAGATTCTAGAAATATAATGCTCATCCATAGCAATTCTAACTTTATAATCTGAAGTAACATCAACTTGGCCCAAACGAGTTCCTTTATTAATTGATTGTCCGATTTCTGTATCAAAAGAAGTAAGTTGTCCATCAATAGGAGCACGAACAATTAAATCACCTACTTTTTTACGCATCAGTTTTAAAGCATTTTGAGTTCTTCTGTAGGAACTTTTGGCTTTATTGATTTCTAAACTTGAAGCAATAGAATCCTCAGATAAAACTTGTTTTGCTAATTTTAATCGTTCTTTTTGATAGTTGTAATTATTTTCAGAAGATTCAAAGTCTTGACGAGAAATTACTCCTTTTTCATATAGTTTCTTATTCAAATTATATTCTCGAGTAGCTTCAATATGACTACTTTCTACATCAGTATATCTATTTTTTCTATTGATGGTATTTTGACGAGCAGCATTTTGAGAAATTTGCATTTGCGTTAATAAATTGTATACAGAAGTTTCTTGATTAATCAGGTTTAATTCTAAATCAGTATTAGAAAGTTTCAAAATAGGTTGTCCTTTTTTTAGTTTAACTCCATCTTCAACAAATTTTTCAACAACATTACCACCTTCTAAAGCATCTAAATAAATAGTTGTGATAGGTAATACAATTCCGTTAACAGGAATATTTTCTTGGAAAACATCATTAATTACAGTACTCACAGCTATACGTTCCTTTTTTACATTTAATTTAGTAGTTCCAGATGACTGTTTAAAAATGTATAATAGTAATGCAAGAAACATAATCACACTAGCTACAATAGCGATATGTTGATTTGAGAATTTTTTCTTTTGAAGTTGAATGTCCATTGTAATAACTTTTTCGTTATTTGTTTCATAGTCAATATGATGCCAAAAATAAAACCACCTGTATATCAGTGGTTTAAGTTTTTTTATTTTCTTTTAAGTGTTCGTTTTTGATACACTAAATGTTCAAAAGTGTACACTTTTATAAATCAAGTTTTTTTGTTTTTCTAATTTTTAAAACCTTAGTATAAAATTGTAATATTGTGGTAATGGTATTAAAAAAAGCTACAGTTTTAGTTATAGATGATGATGCAGATGTACTTACTGCAATACGTTTGCTACTTAAACCTTTGGTGAAAACAATAGTGACTGAAAAAAATCCGAGTAATATAATTTCACAAATAGAAAAAACTAGTTATGACATTGTAATTCTAGATATGAATTTTAATGGTTTGGTAAATACTGGAAATGAAGGAATTTTTTGGTTACGAAAAATAAAAGAATATCAACCAGAAACAGCAGTTATTTTAATGACAGCTTATGCTGATATTGATTTAGCTATACGAGGTTTAAAGGAAGGAGCATCTGATTTTTTAATGAAACCTTGGAAGAATGAAAAATTACTTGATGCAATTGCTACAATTGTAGATAAGAAAAAGGTGAAAAAAGTTCTTCCTTTACAAACAAATACTAATGCTATTATTGGTGAAAGCGAAGTCATGCAAGATGTTTTTACTAAATTAAAAAAAGTAGCACCGACAGATGCAAATGTTTTAATTCTTGGAGAGAATGGAACAGGAAAGGATTTAATTGCAAGAGCACTTCATGATAATTCTAATAGAAAAGATAAGCCATTTGTGAAAGTTGATGTTGGAGCATTAACTACAACGCTTTTTGAAAGTGAATTATTCGGATATAAAAAAGGAGCCTTTACAGGAGCAAATGAAGATAGAATTGGACGGTTCGAAGCAGCAAATGGAGGAACCTTATTTTTAGATGAAATTGGAAATATTTCTTTAGGTCAACAAGTACGATTATTAACTGTTTTACAAAATAGGTGTATTACTCCTTTAGGTTCTAATAAGGAAATTCCAATAGATATTCGATTGATTTGTGCAACTAATGTAACACCTGTTCAGCTAGCAGATGAAAGTAAGTTTAGAAAAGATTTAATTTATAGAATTAATACAGTTGATATTATAGTTCCTCCATTAAGAAGAAGAGGTACAGATATAACAATGTTATCTAGGCATTTTGTAGCACATTATTCAGAAAAGTATAACAAAAGTACTTTTACTTTCGATCCAGCTTTTATTAGCAAGCTCAAGAGTCACGACTTTCCTGGTAATGTAAGAGAATTACAGTATGTTTTAGAACGTGCAGTAATTATGGCAGATGGATCTGTTTTAAAACCTGATGATTTGGTATTTTCTTCTATAGAGCGATCTGTAGCGACAAAAACTAGTGAAAATGAAAGCTTGAATTTAGAAGAAGTAGAAAAGAAAGCAATTCTTAAAGTTTTAGAAAAACACCAAGGTAATATTTCAAAATCAGCAAAAGAATTAGGAATTACTAGAGCAGCTTTGTACAGACGATTGGCTAAATATGAATTATAAAAGTTTCATTATAAAAATATTCATTAGAGTTATACTTATGGTAAGTTTAATTCTAATGCTAGTATATTTCTCATATAGAAATGAGTTTACTTACGCGATTGTTTTAGTTATAGGATTATTCGTTATTATATATAACACGTATACTTTTATAAAACGTCGTTTTTTAGTTATTGAAGACTTTTTTAATGCGGTTAAATATCGTGACTTTTCTAGAGGTTTTTCTGAAGATGTTACTGCTAAAGATATTCGTTTTTTATATAAAGGTTTTAATCAAGTTCATCAAACGATTAAGGAAATTAATGCACAAAACCATGCACAATATGTATATCTTCAAAAGATATTAGAAATGGTAGATATTGGTATTATTGCTTATGATTTAGAAACCGGTAATGTATTGTGGAGTAACGATTCTTTTCTTAAGATTTTAGATGTTCCTTCATTTAAAAATATCAGTTTTATAGAACGAAGAAAACCAGAGTTATTCACTACAATTTTTGAGACTTTTCACAGAGAAGGAGATTCAGTACTTATAACTTCTAAAAATGAAAAAATAAAGACATTAGTTTCTGATACAATTTTTGAAGTTGAAGAAGACACATTTAAACTTTTAGTAATTCAAAATATAGATGATACATTAAATAAAAATGAGTCGGAATCTTGGAAAAAATTACTGAGTGTAATGACACATGAAATCATGAATTCTATTACACCGATAGCATCTTTAGCAAATACTCTAGAGAGAAATCTTGAAGATTTAATTCTGAAAGAAAAAGAAGAAGCTATAGAATTGATAGATTTAAACGCTGGAATTAAAACCATAAAAAATAGGAGCGAAGGCTTATTAAAGTTCGCAAAAACTTATCGTAGTCTTAATAAAGTAACCAATCTAAATAAGCAAAAAATAAGAGTTACAGAGTTGTTTACGAATATCCAATTACTAATGCAACCTTCTATCGAAGCTAAAGGAATACAGGTTGATTTTATCAATACAAATGAACGTTTATCATTACAGATCGATGTTCATTTAATCGAACAAGTATTAATCAATTTATTATTGAATGCTGTCGATGCTTGTAAAGAAAAAAAAGATGCACATATTCGAGTAGAAGCTGTTGAAACTGTAAATAGAAGTATAATTATTAAAGTTTACGACAACGGAATTGGAATTTCTGAAGATATACAAGAAAACATCTTTGTACCATTTTTTACTAGTAAGGAAACAGGTAGTGGAATTGGCTTAAGTTTATGTAAACAAATTATGTTATTACATAAAGGACGAATACAAGTGAAAAGTAATTTAGGAGAAGGTACTGTTTTTTCTTTGTACTTTTAATGAAGTTTTCTTTTTAAAGGTATAGTTATTGATAAGTGAAGTTTATGATGAGATTATTTACAATTATTTTTTTTTCAATTTTAGTTGCTAAAGCCCAAGATTTTTCAGAAATAAAAAAAATAACCGATACATATTCGGGTTTAATGACAGCTGAAAAATTAGCAAAAAATATTAAGAGGGATTTTAAAACAGATGAATATAAAACGAAAGCTTTGTATGCTTGGTTAACAAAAAATATTCGTTACGATTTGCAAGAGTTTTATAATCCGAACAGGCAAACTAGAACTTCATTTAGATATCGAACAGAAGAAGAAAAACTGCAGAAAATTAAAGCTATTAATGAAAGAATAGTGAAAAAAACATTGACTTCTCGTAAAGCTGTTTGTGAAGGTTTTGCTAGAACATTTGCTCAAGTTTGTACACTTTTAAATATCGAAAATGAGGTTGTGCCAGGGTATGTGAGAAATTCATTTCACGATATAGGAAAGCCTCAAAGAAGTGCAAACCATGCTTGGAATGCAGTTAAAATTAATAAGAATTGGGTTTACATAGATGCAACTTGGGGAGCAGGAGCAGAGTTTAATGGAAGATGGATTAGAAAATTCAATCCGTATTATTACAATATTCCTAAAGAAAAGTATTTCAAAACACATTTGCCAGAAGAAAGTATTTGGAGATTGCGAGTAGGAAGGATGACAAAAGAAGATTTTTATAATCAACCTATTTTGAGTAATAAGTTTTTAAATTCAGGAATGGATTTAGTTGAACCTGAAGGTATTTTAAAAAGAGATAAAAAAGGTAGAGTACAAATTAAATTGAATACGATTAATCAACGATATTTTTTATGGATGGGGGAAGGTTCTCCTTTCATTCCTACACCAATAAAAAAGGAAGGATATTATATTTTAAGAACAAAACCTTCTGTGAATGCAGATAAAATATTTTTCTTACTCGGAAAAGATGTTGCAGCAGAATTTTTAATACAATAAAAAAATCCCCTTGACGAAATCAAGGGGATTTTTATTATTATTTCTTTGCAATAAAATCTTCTTTGCTAAGTAGTTTAATTTGCTTTTTATCAACTTTCAGTTTACGCTTTTCGAATTTTGAAATCTCTTTATTCTTGATTTTTTCAAAATCTTTTTTGGCCTTTTGTAATCGAGTTTCTAATACCTCTTTATTCTCAAGTTGAGATAATGAAGGTTTTTCAAACTGATTAGCAACTTCAGCATATAAGTCTGAAAGTTTTTCTCTTAATTCTGGTTCAGCTTCACCAACATAACTATCTCCAGTTGTAACTACTAAACTTTCCTTTAATGGTTGTAGTAAATTAATCACTTTAGTTGCAGTTTTCTTTAATTTAGGATCAGCTTTAATTGCTGCATTAGCATCTTTAATATGTGTATCAATCTGATATACTAAATACGCTAAATCTTCCATGTCGTCATATAATTCTAGCGTAGTTTTACGTTGTGCGATTCTATCCTCATTAGAAATTAAAGATTTAGGATCGTTCTTTACTTCAATAGTATTTACATACTCTTTTCTACCTTTTTTAAGTACAACTTTATACCTTCCTGCAGGTACACGAGGTGCTGTAAAACCACCGAAAGTAAAGTTTTTACCAGCAGCAACTTTTGGGTTTTTCTGTCTGAATCCCCAGTTTACAACATTTATACCTTTTGATTTACCAGGTACGAGAGTAATTAACTCTTTATCATTCTGATCTTTGATAGTTAACGTCATTTTTCCGAATGTATGACGTTTTTTCAAGTAGTAAATGATTTTAGCAGTAGTACTCGGGTTATTACCAACAAATTGCAATTCTGTACTTCCACCGCCAAAACCACCTTGTTCTTTAATAACAGCAGGTTTTGAATTGAAGAAATGTACATTTTTAGCTAACATTTGCTGATTTACTTCACGTAAAGGAGAAATATCATCAATAATAATAACTCCACGACCATGTGTTCCTAAAACTAAATCGTTTGTTTGCTTTTGAAGATCAATAAAATGTACAGCAGTAGCAGGCATATTGTTTGTAAAACGAGACCAGTTTTTACCACCATCAATAGTAATGAACAGACCGAATTCAGTACCTAAGAATAACAAATCTTTGTTTACATAATCTTCTTGAATGTTTCTTGCGAATCCAACAATATCTTTAGTAGCGATAGATTTCCAAGATTTACCAAAATCAGTTGTTTTGTATACATACGTATTCATGTCACCAGAAGTATGTCCGTCAAAGACAGCATAGGCAGTTCCTTTATCATGAGAACTCGCTTCTATATGATACACCCAAGTGTTTTTAGGTAATCCAGAAATATTTGCTACTGTGTTTTCCCAAGTTTTACCACCGTCTTTTGTAATTTGAACATTTCCATCATCGGTACCTACCCAAATTACTTTTTCATCTAAAGGAGATTCAGCAATGGTAAAAATAGTTGTATGTGTTTCTGCACCAGATTTATCAACAGAAATACCACCTGATTCTTTATCTTGTTTCTTAGGATCGTTTGTAGTTAAATCTGGAGAAATTTTAGTCCAATTATCTCCCATATCTTCACTAACATGTAAAAATTGACTTCCCATGTAAAAACGATCTGGTTGATGAGCACTTACTGCCATTGGAGCATTCCAGTTAAAACGTAAATCAGCTTCACCTTTAATTGGTAATGGTTGAATATTTCTGTTATAGTTTTTATCAACATCATATCTCCAAACTTGTTGCGCACCTTGCATTTCAGAATAAATAATATTCTTAGTAGGATGTTTTAATACTCTAAATCCGTCTCCAACACCAACACGTTTCCAATCTCTAGCTTCAACACCACCAGGAGAAGAAGAAGGTCCGTACCAAGAACCATTATCTTGTAATCCTCCATAAATGTTATACG
Source organism: uncultured Tenacibaculum sp. (assembly GCF_947502995.1). GTDB lineage: Bacteria > Bacteroidota > Bacteroidia > Flavobacteriales > Flavobacteriaceae > Polaribacter. Next base: position 15,793 of record NZ_CANNBW010000008.1, read on the forward strand.
GCTCTTCATTATCGACACTAATTTGATAAAATTGAGAAAGCGGAAGATTATCTACCATATCTAAAGTAGCTCCACCATCCCAGCTTCTGTATACACCACCATCTGTTCCTACGAACATTGCATCAGGATTTTTGATATCAAACACAATATCATGAATATCAGAATGCATTTGACCTAGATTTTTAAATGTTTTACCTCCATCTCTAGAAATAGAACCATTTAATCCACCTTTTACTAAAATATCTGGATTTGTAGGGTGTACAACTAAACGTGAAAAGTAAAAAGGACGAACAACTAAACCGAAATCACTATTTAAAAGTTTCCAGTTTTTTCCAGCATCATCAGAACGATACAAACCTTTATCCTTTTTGCTTTCTACTACAGCAAACACAGTATTTGGTTGTGAAGGCGCAATTGCAATTGCGAAACGCCCTAAATCTCCTTCAGGAAAACCATTATGAATTTTATTCCAAGTTTTTCCAGCATCAGTAGATTTGTATAAAGCACTACCTGGACCTCCAGAATTGAATCCCCAGCCTGTCCTTCTAAATTCCCACATAGAAGCATACAAAATATTAGGATTTTTAGGATCCATAATTAAATCACTAGCACCAGTTTTTTCATCAACATAAAGAATTTTTTCCCATGTTTTACCTCCGTCTAATGTTTTGTAGATTCCTCGTTCATCACTATCACTCCATAATGCTCCAAGTACAGCAACATATACTTCATTAGAATTATTTGGATTGATTTTAATGCTACTGATTCTTTCAGATTTTTCAAATCCAATTTTTTTCCAGTTAGCACCACCGTCTTTAGATTTATAAAGTCCGTCACCTAAAGAAACACTATTTCTAGTCCAAATTTCTCCAGTTCCTACCCAAACAGTATTGTCAGGATCGCTTGGATCTAAAGTAACTGCACCAATAGATTGTGCATATTCATCGAAAATAGGAGTAAAAGTTGCTCCAGCATTTTCAGATTTCCAAACACCACCACCAGCGGTTCCGGTATAGATAATTTTAGGATTTGTAGGGTGATTTTCTAAGTCGATAATTCGACCACTCATTAAAGCCGGTCCAATATGTCTTGCTTTTAAATTTCCGAAAAGTTCTTTCCCTTTTAGAACTATATCTTGTGCAGTAATACTTGTAGATACAACAAGAGAACCACAAACTATGAATTTAAATATCTTGTTCATAATATGTAGAGTATCCAGTACTGAAAACAATACTGGATTTATATTTAAAGTTGGTTAGTAAGAGAAATTATTTTTTAGCTGGTAACGCAAAAGACGCAGCATCAACTTCTGGATTTAACTTAATCTCTTTAAGTTCCATAGTTTGAAATTGACTACCACTACTAAAAGGAAAATAAATTCCGTCAACTTCTTGATAATCACTAAGTGTAGATTTTATTGTTTGTCCTTTCATAGGTCCTTGATTTATTGTAGATTCTGTAACAATTGGAACAAAATTTTCTATATCAAAGTAATAATGTTTAATATTTGGTTGCGATTCTCCGTTTACTAGTAGAGGTTTTTTAGTTAATTTAATTTTAAAAGTTTCTGTTCCGTCAATTGTTTCCTTTCCAATTAATTCTACTTTATAGCCTTTTTCTTTATAGTTTAAAAATGGATCTGGAAATTCTTCTAATTCATTTTTTAAGTTTTGAGTAGTTTCATTATCACTTTTTTCAGCTTCCATTGTCATTTGATTTCTTTCCCAAGATATTTTACCATCAAAAGCTGACCACACCATTTTATTTCCTTGTAACTCAATAGAAACTAATTGTTTTCCATCTTTAGTCATAAGTTGTTCAAATGGAATTTCCATACCTTGTATCTTCATGTTTCCAATAGCTTTAATTCCTTTTAACTGGGAAAGTTTTTCTTTTCCACCAATATTCTCAAGATAATTATTAATAATTTCGTCAGCTGTTTGTGCGTAACTACCTGCAGAGAACAAAAGCGCTAACGCAATAGATAAAGTTTTTAGTTTTTTCATTGTATTTGATATTTAAGGTTGTACTATTTTAATAGGAAGAATAAAAATAGAAAATGTTATATCTTTTTCTTAATTTTTTTAAGTATTTGTATTGAATGTTTTAAAAATTAGATGAGTTTCTATTTTTTGCGATGTTTTTGATAAAAGTTGCAAATTATTAGTTAAATGATTAATTTACCGTTCTAAAGCTATTTAAAATGAAAAAGTATATACTACTATTATTGTTATTCCCTTCTTTAATTTTTGCTCAAGATTTTACAATTGTAGATAATGTTACACGATCTGCTTATAAAAATGTGAAATCTGTAATGTCTTTGGCAGAAAGGATAGATTATGATTTTAAAACAGATGAAGAGAAAGTTAGAGCTATTTTTATTTGGTTGACTTACAACATGACGTATAAGTATAATCCATCGACTTTATTAGAATCTCCAGAGTTTTTAGTGTATTATACTGAAGATCATTTAAATGAAATTATAAAATATAAGAAGGAAAGGAAAATGCTTAAATCATTTGAAGAAAGATTAGCAATTTGTGAAGGTTTTGCTTTAATTTTTAAAAGAGCATGTGATCTAATGGGAATTAAAAATGAATTGGTTTATGGATTTACAAAACCTTCTGGTTATAAAGTAGGAGCAATACCTAAAGCTAAAAATCATGTTTGGAATGCTGTTAATGTGAATGGAAAATGGATGATGATTGATGCTACTTACGGAACAGGACAGGTTTTCAATAACGTTTGGATGAGAGATTTTAATGAAGATTTTTTTAATGCGAAAAGAGAAATGTTAAGAAGAACACATTTTCCATCAGATTATAAGTGGCGTCGTTTTTTAAACCAGAAAAATTTAGCAGATTTTTGTTATGATCCGATTATTAAAAATGCTTTTTTCAAACATGATATTGCTGTAGTTGAACCAAAAGGAGGGATTATTAAGTTAGATAAAAACGGTCCAATAAAACTTAAAATTAAAGGTATTAAGAATACCAATTCTCTATTATATGCTTTTGGTGGAGATAGGTTTGCTAAATCGCCTGCTACGTATGAGCGTACAAATTTCTCTGAGTTTCATTTACAAAAACCTAAAGAAGACAGTCGATTGTTAATTTTTTTAGATAATGAATTAGTAATGGAGTATTTGGTAAAAGTCGATTAATTTTTCTTCCAAAAACCTTTTTCCTTTTTTTCGTTTGCTTCAACTAAAACTGAAACTAAAATTTCACTGTTAATTTCATCAACAGAAGAGAAACGTAGCGATTTTACTTTTTTTCTACCTTCAGAAATTAGTAATTCATTGTACTTATCGAATTCATGTGTAGCATAAAAACCAACATCAACATATTTCTTTTTTTTAGATGGATTTAAATAACAGAAAGGATTTCCTTCTAAGTAATAAAAAGGAATTTTCCATTTAAATTCTAAGTTAACCTCAGGGAAATTTTGTTCAATAATTAACTGTAAATGAAGTAAGATAGCTCTATACGGTTCTTCTTGATTTAGTATGTAGGCTTCAGCAGGTTTCATAAATTAAAAGTAACTTTTTTTTGTGTAAGTGTTTTTTTTATTTTTACTTTGTGTTTCAAAGTACTTTAATATGAATTCAGAAGAATATTTAAAAGACATAACAGAAATCAAGAAATTGATGAATAAATCTTCACGATTTATTTCGTTAAGTGGCTTATCTGGAATTTTAGCAGGAACTTATGCACTAATTGGGGCAGCTTACGCGTATTGGTTAGTAACCACAAGTTATAGAGGATATTTAATTTTAGACGGTAAAGTTTTTAAGTTAGTCTTGTTAGATATGTTTTTAGTATTGTTTTTTAGTATTGCAACGGCTATTTACTTAACAACACTGAAAGCTAAAAAGAATGGAGAACGTATTTGGGATGCGACCACAAAAAGATTATTATCAAATTTTCTTATTCCGTTAACAGCAGGAGGAATTTATACGCTCATCATTTTAACCCAACAACGCTATGGGCAAACGGGAGCTTTAATGTTGTTATTTTACGGCTTAGCTTTAATTAATGCTTCTAAATATACTTTAGGATATGTAAAATACTTGGGATATACACAAACTATTTTAGGGCTTTTATGTGCTATTTATCCAGGATACGGATTTTGGTTTTGGGTTTTAGGTTTCGGAGTAATGCATATTGTATATGGCTTTTTAATGTATTTTAAATACGAAAGAAAACAAGAATAGTAAAACTGCATTTTTTGAAGAATTTATTAAATAATATCAATAAAGCTTTCGATCACCGAATACGACTAGGAATTATGTCGATTTTGGTGGTAAATGAGTATGCAGATTTTAAAACGCTTAAAGAACTTTTAGGTGCTACAGATGGAAACTTAGCAAGCCACTCTAAAGCATTAGAAAAAGTAGGATTTATAAGAGTTGAAAAACAATTTATAGGTAGAAAACCTAATACAAAATATTATGCAACCAAATTAGGAAAGGAAGAATTTAAGAAGCATGTAGAAGCTTTAGAAAGATTACTCAAAGGAGAGTAAAATTTTTTTGAATTTAAACTTTGAATTTCAAAGTACTTTAAATAAATCGCCGACGGGGAAATTGCTAATAAACTACCCAACTATGAAAAATAGAAGGGTAGTTTTTAAAAGAGAAAACACAGTATTAAAATTAAAATAGAGATAAAATGGAAAAAGTAGAAAATCAAGCAAGTCGAGTAGGAAAGTGGGTAAAAGAATCAATTTCAGCAAGAATGTTAATGATCGGTGTATTAATATTGGTTCTTTTAATCCCATTATCATACGTGAAAGATTTAATTAGAGAACGTAAGTACAGACAGAAAGAAGTTATAGGAGAGATCAATCAAAAGTGGGGTGGAGAAGTGTTGTTATACGGACCAATATTAAAAATTCCATATAAAACATATAGTGTAAAGAAGATTTATAATCCAGAGACTAAATCACATCAAGAGGAAACAATTACGCATATCAACTACGGATACTTTTTTCCTAAAAAACTAGATATTCAAACGACAGTAAATCCTCAGCAAAAGAAGAGAGGAATTTATGAAACTGCAGTTTATGAAAGTGAAATCAATTTAAAAGGAAGTTTTACAAAACCTGATTTCAGTGAAGTTGATATTAAAGAAGAGGATATTTTATGGGAAAAATCTCGTTTGATTATTGAGACATCAAACTTTAAAGGAGTAAGTAGTTTGGTTGAAATTAATCTTCATAAAAATACCTATGCTTTCGAATCTAAATATGATGGTAAAAGAAGTGTATCTAGAGGAAAAGTTTATGAACATTCAGCAAACGATTACAGTTATGTTGGTTTACATAAATTAGAAAGTAAATCTATCAAAAAAGCAGATTTACCAGTGAGCTCAGATGTGAGTTTTAGTTTAAAAATGAATGTAAACGGAAGCAAACAAATTCGTTTTATTCCTATAGGAAAAGAAACTAGTGTAAATATCAAGTCGAATTGGAAAACAGCCAATTTCCTTGGAGAGTATTTACCTTATAATCCTGATAAAATTAAAGATGATGGTTTTGATGCTAAATGGAAAGTTTTAGATATTAATAGACCATTTCCTCAACAATCATTTAGTGGAATTTTAAATTTAAAAGAGTATGCTTTTGGCGTAAATTTTATGATTCCTGTTGATCAATATCAGAAAAGTGAACGCACAACTAAATATGGATTTTTAGTAATCGGACTTACTTTTTTAGTATTCTTTTTAATACAAACAATGAGTAAAATTTTAATTCATCCGTTTCAATATTTAATGATTGGTATTGCCTTAGTTATGTTTTATACTTTATTAATTTCAATATCAGAACATAGTAATTTTTTAAGTGCGTATTTAATAGCATCTACAGCAGTAATTTTATTAATTTCTTTATATTCAAAATCAATTTTAAAAGTGCTAAATTTTCCTCTTTTTATAGGATCGTCGTTAACAATACTTTACACTTTTATCTTTGTAATTATTCAATTAGAAAACTATGCTTTATTAGTAGGTAGTGTAGGGTTATTTGTAATTTTAGCTTCTGTAATGTACACTTCAAGAAAAATAGATTGGCAAAATGGATAAGAATAAATTTCGTTTCGATAGTAAAAGTTTTATAACCTGTATAATTCTCTTTTTAGTAGAATTAGCGATAGCAAAAACATCAGGGTTTATAAGACACACGTTTGGAGATTTCCTAGTCGTGATTTTACTCTACTATTTTGTAAAATCATTTATAAACACTGAACCTAAAAAAATAGCTATTGGAGTTTTATGTTTTTCATTTTTAGTTGAAATATTACAGTATTTCAAAATAGTTGAAATTTTAGGTGTTCAGAATAACAAACTAATGCGAATAGTAATAGGAAGTACTTTTTCTTTTGGAGATTTAATAGCGTATACGTTAGGAATAATTACAGTTTACTTTATTGAAGTGAAAAGAGAAAAATATTTTAAGGAAAAGAAGTTAAAAAGGAAAAATTAATGGAAGTACTAATTCATTTTGTTTTCCAATTGTTTAAAATTGGATTACTATCAGTTTTTTACGTATTTGTTTTTGTGCAACTTCAAAAAAGGTTCAATAAAAATAAACCTAAAATAAAGATAGGTACGCTTAAAATAGTAGGATATTACCTGATTGCATATGTTTTATTGTTCGTATATTCTTTCACATATTGGGGAAATCACGGCTTAGGAGATGGCCCCAGAATTCCTATAGGTCATTGGAAAGTAGTAGAGAATGTAAATTGGCAAGATTCAGGTTATGTAGATACTAAAAATGGTCAGTTAGAAATGGAAAAATTTCTTGTGAAAGAAGGAAAACTTTTTGGAAAATACGATAATTCATTTGCTACAAATAGTCATGAATTTTTCATATTAGATTTAGATTCAGAAGAATTACTAGAGTTTGAAAGTGAAAAAGCTTATAATTTATATGTAAATAGTAAAGACTTTCCTGATTCTAGTGAATTATTAAACTACCACAAAAATTATATGAATCGCTGGGGAGGAATTCGATTTTTCCTTCTACCATAAAAAAGCAAAATATGATTACAAAATATTTAACAAGACAGCAAAATGGCGTTTTAATGCTAGTGATAATGTGTACTTTTTTAGTTTTACTGAGAGTGCAAATCACACAAAGTTTGCTTTTTACATTTATGCTTTGGAATATCTTTTTGGCATTAATCCCGTTTTTTATCACAGAATATGCGGTTAAAAGAGATATTGAAAATAAATCAAAAGTGAAACAAATAGTACTATTTGTAATTTGGTTATTTTTCTTACCTAATGCACCATATATTATCACTGATTTTATTCATTTAGACACAAGTAGAAATAATCCACTAGGATGGTTTGATTTATTGTTTCTGTTTTGTTCGGCAATAACAGGTCTTATGATTACCATGTTAACATTAAAGGATGTATATCAAATTATTGTGAAAAAATGGAGCTTGAAAATAGCAGATGTTTTTATACCAATTGTTTGTTTTCTTTCTGGTTTCGGAATTTATTTAGGACGTTTTTTACGTTTCAATTCTTGGGATATAGTTACAGCACCAATTTCTTTAGTAGAAAAAACAGTGTACAGTTTTAAATTACCTAGAGCTTGGTATGTGACTATAGGTTTTGGTATGTTTTTATGGATATTTTTTTATACATTTTTAAGTTTTTTTAAAACTAAAAGAGAAAGTTAAATCATTGTATGTTAGAGTTTACAAAGAGAATAATGATTTACTCAATGTTATAACAATGATAAATAGATGTTAAAAAAGAGATTTAATTGTAATGCTACGTTTTTTTATCGACCAAAGATCGATATTAAAAAACTCAAATAATGACAAAAAACCTTCGATTAGCACTATCAGTTTTAGGGATGGTAGGCTTATCAACAATGGCAAGTGCACAAGGAATGTTAGATGGTTTCACACCAAAAAAAGGATCACTTTCTGTTACAGCTTCTTACTCTAGAAGCCAGTTTGATGAATTCTATTTAGGAAAAGAAAAAGTCGATGCAGTTCCAGTACATGAAGAAATTAACCAAAACATTTTCTCTTTGTATGCAAAATATGGAATCACAGATCGTTTATCTGTAGCGGTTAACTTACCTTTTATTTCTGCAGATAATACAAGTGGTTTAGGAGATCCTATAAATGGAGAAAACTCTATTTCAGGTTTACAGGATATTTCTATTGCTTTAAAGTTAAATGCACACAAGTTTAATTTTAATAAAGCAGATTTAAATATTATTACAGGTGTTACTGCTGTAATCCCTACAGGTTATGAACCTAACGGAATTTTAAGTCTTGGTAGTGGAGCATTCGGAATTGATGTTACAGCTGGTTTACATTTAAACACAGATGTAGGTTTTTTCTCTACTATTTTAGCTGGATATAATTTCAGAGGAGATGCAGATAATGATTTAACTCCAGGAGGAGAATTTGGTGTTCCAAATGCATTTGTAACTACAGGTAAAATCGGATATTCTAGTAGTTTTATTTATGTTGAAGCTTGGGCAGATTATTTAAATTCTGAAGAAGGAGTAGATATTGCTTCTCCAGCATTTAGAGGGAATTTCCCAGAAACTAATGTAGATTATAGTAGAGTAGGAATTACTGTTTATAAAAATATTATTCCTTCGTTAGGTGTAAGTGTCGGTTACGGTAGAGTAATTGATGGAAGAAACTTAGGTGATTCTCAAATTTATACTGCTGGATTAACATATAATTTATCGATTTAAATTATTACCATTAAAATAAAAAAAGGCGTTTTAAAACGCCTTTTTTTATTTTCTTATTTTTCTTAAAATATCTTCTAACCCGTTTAGTTTTAATTCATAAACGAGTCCCATCATTTGTCCTAGTTTTCCTTTAGGAAAGCCTTTGTTTTTATACCAAACCATGTAATATTCAGGAATGTCAATTAAATATGTTCCTTTATATTTTCCAAAAGGCATTCGCATATTGGCTGTGTCAACCAAAAACTGTTTATCGGTTTCCATTATTTTTTATACTTGTTAAGCAGTCCAAAATCAAATAAAGTCCAGTATGAAGCTTTCATTCCACTACTTTTAAAACCATCATTTACCCAAGTATTACAAGTCTTTAAAGGAGAATAAGAACCTTTAGCTTTATACAGTTTAGAATTTGGATACATAGTTTGTGTAAGAATGATTTTTTCTTCTTTTTTATTTACTTGAAAAGTTTCAGAAATGAATACGTTGAGTTTAAAAAGTTGTGTTTCATTTACAGGAACTTTAACCCATTTTTTTTGTTGAAATCGATGAGAAGAAACTTCTATTAATGTTTGATTATCTAAAAATAAAGCTCCAAAAGCATATTTAAATTTAAAGTCAGCCCAAGTAGGCGTATTCATATAGAAATTTTCATCACCCCAACCAAAACGAATAAAATTATCAGTTGGTTTTAGCTGTAACTCATTATTTAAATCAAGAGAAAGGTTTTGTTTAGGAATAATGATACTCAAATGAATTCCATTAGAACTTAAATACACAAACTTTGTTTGATTTACCAAAGGTTCATCATTTACTGTAATGAAACTAATAAGAATAGAAATACCGATATATAAAAGAATACTCATTAATGAGTATGCAGTATATTTCAATATTTTCTTAACATATTTCATCTATTCTTTACTATCAACGTAATCTTGTAAATAACTATAACGTTCAGTTAATTCACCTGAATTTGTCGTCATTTTTGCACGAGCCAAAATTCCGTTTTCATCATTGTTGTAAAATGCAGGAATCACATGATTTAAGAACATTTCTCCAAAACCTTCACTTGCATCTTTTGGAAGTTCACATGGCAAATTATCTACAGCCATTACCGTGATAGCATTTTCATTTTTATAATCGATTTCTGTTTCAGAAGTAGCATCGTAACCGTAAATAGGATCAGCAATTGTAGATGCCCTTAATGTGGTTGCAACTGGTCCATCTACATCACAAGAAATATCAGCTACATATTTAATATTAAAATCTTTAGATTTTACATCTTCTCTTGTGTATAAATACGGAGCACCGTCACCATAAAAATGCCCAGCAATAAAGAAATCTGTTTCTTTTGCGTATGGCATAAAGTTACTTTCATAACCTGTTGGATCTTTGTAAAATTCAAATTTATCACCAACTTTTCCATCAGATCTTTTTGCATATTCCATAACATCAACCATACAATATACAGGTTCAGTGAATTTAGAAGTTAAATATAAAGCATCACTAACTTCTTTAATTTTTAAGTGATCTAAAATTTCTTTAGCTCCATAAGCCACTTTTCCAGTACCCGAAAGTAAAATTTTAATATTAGGAAGTGTAATTTTATCCAATTCTGCTTTTACAGCATCTAAATCTTCTAAAGATTCTACTTTTGGTAATTCAAAAGCGTTTTCCTTTAGTCCGATAGCTCTAAAACCATTATAAGCACCAACTAATCCGGCATATCTACCAAAACCAATTAAACGAGCTCCATTTTCTTTAATAATAGTTTCATGATCGAACATTTCTATGTTCTTTTCAAGCATCGCTTTTAATAGTTTTCTATTATAAGGTTGCTTTTTTATTGTATGACTAAAGAAAAAGTATTTTTTGTTCGGGATTAAATTTTCTAAAGGAACTTCTTTCACACCTAATAATACATCACAATCCGAAAGGTCTGTAACAATTTCGAATCCAGCATTTATATATTCCTGATCAGAAAACACTCGAATATCAGAACTTTCAACAACGATTTCAGCTTGAGGAAACTGTTGTTTAAATTCTTTTAATTTACTTGGAGAAAATACAACTCTTTTATCTGGTGGATTTTTACGTTCTTTTATAATTCCGAATTTCATTTGGTCTCTTTTATAGTTGATTTGTTTGTTTTTGAAAGCCCAACGAAATTAAGAGTTTTTATAAGTTTGACAAAAAGATTTTAAGGATTGTAAAAGTTATATAATGTTTAAACTTTTATAATGCATAAAACCTTTACCTCGAAAGGAGATAAAGGTTTTAATCCGAAAAAGAAAAGATAAATTATTCTCTTAAATCAGTATCTATTGCTTCACAATGGCAACCTATTAAAGGATGACAAGAAAGTTGTTGACCGTCTGGACAATCTGGAATTCTTTTATTTCCTCCGTTAACTTTTAATTGATCAGCTTTATTTAATACTGTACCTAAATTGATAATAGATTTTAACATAATTATTTAATTTTTATAGTTGATTATAAGTCGTAAGCAATGTCTTTACAAACGCAATGTCCTACATTAGGATCATAAACAGCTTCTTGGTTTTGATGACAAGCATAATGTCTATTTTTTGGTCCCCAATTATCTCTATTTCTACACCAATTAGGATCACCTGGGCCTCCACCTTTAATTGATTGTTGTGCCTTCTTAGTTAATAACGTTCCAATATTTGAAATTGACTTTATCATAATCTTTGGTTTTATAATTTTCCTTACTCTATTTTAATGCTTTTCAGGTTTCGCATTTTTAAGTTAACTCAATTCAAAGGTGGATTGTTTTTAGAAGAAAATGAAACGAAAAGAGATGTCGTTTATAAAAAATGGAGGCATAATTTAAAAATTGTACCAACTGTTTTTTTGTTTAAACTCCTTGTTTTTTAAAGGTTTATTGTTTTTTGAAACTAATGGAGTGTGAAAGTTTAAAAGAAGAAGATAAATAGACTAATTTTAGAATATCAAAAACATAATGAATATGAAACTATTATCAATTGAAGATCTAAAAAAGTACGAATTAAGTAGAAAAGCTTTAATTAGTATTATGGCTAAGGAAGGTAAGTTAGATACATCTGGAGATGAAGATTGTTATCCAACAGTAGATAAACCTCGAAAAAAGAAAAACGAAGAGTGTATGTAATTAATTGTTCATTCGTTTAAGGTTAAACTTCCGTGTCAATTTTTTCTATAAATTGATACGGAGTAATGCCTGTATGTTTTTTAAAAATTCTAGTAAATGATTTAGCGTTTTTATAACCTCCAATTTCTCCAATTGCTTGTGTAGTATAAGCTCTTACTTTTTTATCTGTACTCAATATTTTTACAATATGATTTATTCTAAGATGATTCGTATACTCACTGAAATTCATTTTTTTGTAAGTTTTAATCACTTTAGAAAGATATGTAGTGTTAGTGCCAATTTTTTTGGCAGCATTGTATAAGTTAAACTCTTCTTTCAAGAAATATAAATTAGTCTCAATTTTATGAAGTCCTTTTATAATTTCTTGATGTTGTTCATCATTAATATTAGTATTATTTTCTTCAATTTTATTTTTATCAGTAGCACTTAAAAGTAGCTCTTCCAAACGTTGTCTTGTTTTTTTCTTTTCTTTATTATATCTGAAAATAAGAAACACACTTAAAGCTAGAAGTAGTATTAAAAAAGAGATAATAGCACTGTAGTATTGATTTTTATTATAAAGTTTTGTGACTCTTTTTTCTAAATCGTTTAGCTGAATTAAATTGGTAGTTGTTTTTTGTTGCAGTTCTTCGTTTTTAGAAACAATGGAATAACTTTTTTTATACTTTTTTAAATAATAATGGGCAGAATCTATATGACCTTCTTCCATATGCATCTCACATATGTAGTAATAAGCATTAGCAAGATTAGTATCTGGAGCTCCACTTTTATTAATTTTAAATATTTGAAAAAGATTTTCTTTGGCTTTATCGTAATTTTCAGAATTAAAATAGCTAACACCTAAATTATAATAGATTTTGTAAAGATCAGCTTGTGTTTTTTCTTTTTTGAAGTATACTAAAGCTTTCTCAAAGAAACCGATTGCTTTTGTATATTTTTTTTGTAAGCTGTATGTAGAACCTAAACATAAATCTATAGTAGCTTTCTTATAAGGCGAAAGTTCAAACTTCTTATCTTCTAAAATACTATGAAAACAATGTAAAGAAGAATCTAAATAGACTTCATTACCACCTTTTTCTTGATAAAATGTATTATATACATTACCTAAATTAGATAAAGTTTTAAAACGCCTTTGATAATATTTTTCTGACAATTTATTTTTGTGATTCTCTAAAAAATCAAGTGTCTTTTTTAATTGAGAAACAGATTTGTTTAAAGCTCCAATATCTTGATAAATTAAACCTATATTTGATTGTATTTTTACAATACGTACAATGTCTTTCGCTTTATTAGCAATAGTTTCTGCTTTTAAATAATAGCGTAATGCTTGTTCTGGTTTTTCTCTCCTTTTGTTAGTGTTACCAAGAAGAATATAAGTATCGAATAAGATGGTGTAATTTTCTGGAGATACTTTAATTTGAGGTAAATATTTATTAATACTATCTTGAAAAAGTTGCTGATTTACCTTTTTTTTCTCTTTGGTTTTTAAATACTCTGTAGCTGCATATCCATATGTTTTATAAGGTATATTGTTTGAAATAATTAATTTATTCATATAGATTAATACACTATCAACACCAATCCTATTTCGTTCGTTAAACTTTTGTTTATAAGTGTTTAAACTTTTTATTTGAGTTTTTACATTTTGAGAAAAAATGAAAAAACAAGTGAATAAAAAAGTTGTAGTTAGGTAATATTTTCGCATAGTATTTTACTATAAATATTTACAGAAGACTATCAAATGTATTAAAAATGTTTAGAATAAGAAGATTGTTAATTTTCGATATAGAATTAAAAATGAAGAACTAGTTTTATAAAAGCTTGTTTTTTTTATCTTTGCCATCCGCATTTTTTTGAGACAATCTTTTTAAAAGTGCGATTTTAAAATGTCAAAAAGTCTGTATCTAAGTATTGGTATATATTTTGTTGATATTATTTAAAATTCTTTGACATATTGGGGACGACTGGTTTTGACAGCAAGATTAGTAAAATTGTAAGCATACCGAGGACTGAAATGATGCTCGTTAAACTTATTTCAACAATTTAAATGGCGAAAATAATTACGCTTTAGCTGCTTAATAATCTGAATTATAGTAAGATTCAAGCCTCGGCGCACAAGGTGCGCAAGCTAAATGTCCACGGAAAGCCTTGGTTTACGGCGTTTCATTTCTGGGCATCATAAAAGTAAACATAGAAAACTTAGTACTTCGATAAGTTTTCGAAACTTAAGAAGATAAGCTAAAAGTGGATCGTTTTTAGTCAGCTTTTAGTCGAAAATTAAATAAAAACTAAGTATGTAGAAAGCTCTTGAGCTACTTGTTTGGACCCGAGTTCGATTCTCGGCGTCTCCACAAATAAACCCTGTAAGCATTGTGTTTACAGGGTTTGTTGTTTTTGGGTGTCAATTTAGGTGTCAAAATACTAATTAATAATCCTTATACTTTTTATATTAATTACCTAAGTAAGCATTAATTTAAATTCTTATATGTTAACCTTGTCTAAGGGTTTACCCTTAGACACTCAGGGTAAACCCTTAGACAATATTCAGGGTAATTTTAAATATAGTTTCATAATTATAACTTTTACTTTTGAAAGTAAAAAGTTACTTTACTCTAGTATTAATTTTAAATAGATTAAAAATGAAAAAAGTAACTTTAGTTTTAACAGTTTTATTTGGCTTGTCTTTTTTGATTGGATGTACAGATTCATCTAAAGAATTAGAAGATTTAAACGCTGAAAAATTTGAAAGTGAAATCATAAATAATGCTCAATTTATTGATAAAGACGAAATCGAAAACCCTAGAGATAAAGAGAAAGGAAAAAAATAAAATAGGTATAGGAGTAATGATTTTTTTAGTTTCATTACTCTTAGTTTCTGCATCTTCACCTTTTTGGCATATCAAGTTCTCTAAAGGAATGAAAGATGGGATTTTTGGATTCTCTAGTTTGCGAAGCTTTTTATATTCTTTTGGTACTCACTTTATATTATTTGGTGCTTCTATATTTTTCTTTTGGATATTACATTTAATACCTAATATAAATAAAAAAGTAAAAAAAATTAAATTAATAGGATTTCTCGGTATAGGTTTATATTGTTCAGTTTCTATTTATTATTTATTATATGTTTTCATAGACACGTCCAATTCTCCTTATCCAGATTATTATTATGAAATTGCTTTTATTTTTGTTTCTTTTTTAAGTTCATATATTATTTTCAAAGTTTTCAACTTTCTAAACTATGTAAATAATGTCAAGTACGATAGAGAAGAAAAAACAAAGAAAATAATTGATTATAGTATTGAATTTATTAATGAAGCTTCAAAAAAATTAACTAGCTAAATGAATGATCTAAATAGTTTAGAAAAAGATTTTTTTATTTTAATTGAAAAATTAAAAAATGACACAATTAATATTAGTGATGCTTTATTAACTTTTGAAGACTTAATAAGTAAGTTTGAATTTGTATCACAAAATGATATTAGCTTATTAGATGAATTGAAAAAAGAATTTAAGAGACTGTCTTTACAAATTATCAAATTAAAGGAAATAGATGCTAATATTGAAGAGTTAGAAAGTAATATTGAGTTCTACAAACTCAAATTATTTGGACAAGCTAAATAGTTTTTGATTTATTTTTTAATTTTTCAACTTCTTCGTAAACTTCTAATTTAGCTTCTAGTTTTTTCTCTTTTAACCATTTTTCAAAAAAAGGAATTTTGATTATTTGTTTTTCTTTTAATAAAATAACCCTAGAAACTATTTTAATTTCTTCTTCTGTTAGTTTTTCTTCATCAATAGCCGAAATGAATTTATTCTCTTCGTAATTTAAGCTTAATAAGTAATCCACTGAATATTGAGGGAAACTAGCATTAATTTTCTTAGCAAATCCCTTTGTTATTTTTTTAATATCTCCTCTTAAAAGTTTATAAATAGAGCTTTTGCCAACACCAATTTCCCTTCCGAAATCATCAGCAGTTAATTGTAATTCATTTAAAATGTCACGAAATTTGTTTCCAACCATAGAAGTAATTCTAAAAAAAGTGTCAATTATTTTTTAGTGTCAAAAAAGTGTCATATATTTATCATGTATTAACCAAATATAGACAAATATTAAGAAGAACTTGAATAAATAGGTTATTCATGTAGGAAATAATATTGTCAAAGAAGAAAAAAATAAAAAAATGAGATTAAAAAATAAGAGATAATAATTATTGGAAAAGACTATTTTATCTATTTAAAATTAATACAATACTATAAATTGATATAAACATAATTCTCTTAAAATATTAACAGCAAAACTTTTCTTTTTCAGACAGTTTTTATGGAGGGGAGCCAAGGGATTTCAAAAAGGTTTAAAAAGGAGGAAACCTCTTTTATAATCCCTAGCCAAGTGGTTCTAACTGATCCTTAGAACGACATCAACCTGAGTATGAAATATGGCTTGGGTTGATTTTTTTAATTAACCAAATATATAAAATATGATAAATAATATTACTTTGTATAGTTAAAGATTTTTATGTACGTTTGTACCTGAAAAAGGAAAAGAAAGCTATGATACTATATTCTTATTTTTAGTTTCATTTTATCTTTCTAAATATTATAAACTGTTTTGTAAGCTAATCATCATATTTAGCTTTTTACATTGTTTATAACCAACCTCGTAATTATTAAAATTAAATATCATCATGAGAAAACTAACATTCACATGTATGCTGTTATTGCTATGCGCAGGAATCAGCTATGCACAAGAAAAAGAATCAGACTGTGATTCTAAATTTAATGAAGCTTTAACTTATCTCAAAGAAGATAAAAGCTCAGAAGACAATCAAGAACCAGCTATTAAGTTACTAAAACCATGTGCTGAAAATGGTCATATTTATGCCAAAGTTCTTTTAGCTAAAATTTATGAAAAATCGAAAGACGAATTAGATCATCAAAAGGCATTTAAATTATACAAAGAAGCTTCTAAAGAAGGGAATTCTATAGCAATGGCAAACCTAGCTGTTTTGTATAAATATGGTAAAGGTTGTAAGCTTAACTATAATAAAGCAAGACAATGGTTTAAAAAATCTTCAGATCAAGGAAATCATAAAGCAACTTATAGCCTTGGTTATCTATATTTAAAAGGCTTTGGTAGTATAGAGCAAAATTATAAGAAAGCTATTCAATATTTTGAAAAAAGTGAATACCCAATGGCTAAATATTGGTTAGGTGTTTGCTATTTAAATGGTTATGGTGTAGATAAAAATACTTCAAAAGCTAACGAACTATTAGGTGCTAATTTTAACAATACGACTTCAATAGATAAAAGTATTTCAAATTCAAATGACGTTAGTAATAAATTAGAAAGCTTAAACAATACTGAGATTAATACTTCTCATTTATCTTTTAAAGAAGAGGATATAGTTGGGAAATGGAAAGGAAAATTAATACAATTAGATTGGTCTAAAAAAGATATTGTAAATAAGATTGATTTTGAAATCTCATTAAAAAAGGATGAAAACACAGGTACATTAATTTCATCTGTAGTAACAAATAATCAAACAATTAATGATGATGTACTACTTTTAGATAATACACTTTATTTTGATGGTACTAAATTAGTTTTACCTCACAGATCTTACAACGGTTTTATTCCTTCTCAGTTAGCTCATAATCTTTTATCAGCAGACCTGCAATTAAAGTCTTTTGAAGGGAATGACTATCTAACAGCGAATATAGATAGTTATATACAGGAATGGAATGAAACAGGAGTTCCAACAAGAATAGTACTTAAAAAAATAATTGGTTTTGAAAATAGTAATGAAGAACTAACAGATGATGCATTAAAAGCATTATCTGAACAAGAAGAAAGCTTCATTAAATTATATCCTAATCCTTTTGTAAACGATTTAATAGTTTCTTATAGCTTAAAAGAACAGGCAAATGTTCAAGTGCAAATTACAGATTTAACAGGTAATTATACTTCAATATTAGAACCTGAAAAATTACAGAACAAAGGTAAACACCGCTATTTCTTTAATGCCTCTCATTTAAAAGAAGGAGCATACATCGTTAGTGTAATTGTAAACGGAGAAAGAAAAACTAGATTAATCGTTAAAAAGTAAAAAAAGCTATGAAACATATATATAAACAATTAGCCTTATTAATATTCATTTTAGGCTCTACAGCACTACAAGCACAATTTTTAACACCAGAAGGAACAGACGAATTTTTAGGCGGTGGTAGTAATGGTGGAACTGGTGGAGATGTTATAATAAAACTTCCAATAAATAATAGATGTGATGGGTGTGAAAATTTAGAAGATCTTGTTTTTTCAAATAGTTCTTCATTAAATAATGCAATAGCTAATGATTTGAGAATTGAAGCTGCAGCAAGAGAAGAAGCTGAAGAATGGTATAAAAAACAAACTGTTATTATGCATAATTTTTTAAATAATTTTTTAGGTCGAAATTTTTCGAACTATAATGAAGCAAAGACAGAATTATTTAAGAAATCTGAGCAAAGAAATATTTCATACACGCAACCAATAGTTGAACGTAAGTTTGACCAACTTCGTAATTCAGCAGCCATAGCTAAAAGAAGAAGCTTATATGGTTTAAGAGCATTACAGCAAAGAGAGCGTGAAATAAGAAGTGGAAATACTTCTAATAGTTTGTATTCGGATATATTAGTTAATGACATACCTTTAAGAAATATTACAGATTTAAGTACATTAAACAGAGAGAGGAATAAAATTTTATCTGATGGTTTTAACAGGAAAATGTACGAAGAACATCAATATAAATTTTTATTTGATTTACTTGGTTCTAGAAACTCATTTCGTTCAGATCTAGAAGCTGAAACTCTTAGGCGTAAAAATCAAATTCATGATAGTTATAACTTTTGGGATAGACTAAATTACATGCAGCTCTTAATTCAAACTGAATTAATTAAAAGGAATGGTGTAAGTACTGTACCTTTTAGCCCAAGTCAACAAAATGTTTTTAGTAGGTTTTATAATAAATTAGAAATAGCTTCGGCACAATTAATTGAAGATTTTGCTAGAAAGAGATATTCTGGAGATAAATTATCAATTTTTCATCCTGATTATTGGAAAGTGATTTTATTTAAGAATTTTAATGGGGATCCTTTTAGTCAAGCACAAGCTTATGGTGAACATCAAAGATTAATGAATAATGAAAGAACAAAAGCAATTGCAAATACTCCATTAGGAACAAATTTAAGTGTAGATTATTTAGTTAATAAACTATCCATAACTGATAAAAATCAATATGAATGGTTGAACGCGAATCCTCAGAAAGCTATTAATTACGAAAAACTAATTAAAGATTATAAAAATAATAGTATTGGTGGTGAATTTGGAAATACATTAGTGGGAGATTTAAATTTATCCAATGGTAATGATACAGATTTTGTTAATTTAGGGGATCCTACTGATTTTGTTACAGAAGCTATTATAAATGGAGGTCTTGTACAGGAGATGATTAAAGAGCTAAATATCATTGGAGTTGAAAAACAATGGTTGTATAACAATCCTAATGAAGCAAATAAATTAAGAATATTAGCTAATGAGATTAATGATAATACACAGTTTACTATAAATTCAATTATTAATGGCTTTATAAATGGTAAGTTTAAAATAGATAATTCTTTGAGTATAAATAATACTATCTCTTTTAATTCCTTTTCTGAAGTTCAGGATTTTATCAATCAACTTACCAACTTCCAAAATCAGAAAGAGAAAAACAACATAAATAGAGAAAGAATTATTAATTTTAAGCAAAATTTTGCTAATGTATTTACAGTAAAACTTAATGTAGATGTAAAATGTACTTTAGATAACTTTAGAACACAAGAAGATGAATATAAACTTGAAAATGTAGATGTATACTTAACAGGGTTAACTACTTTTGTAGAATTGAAACAAGGTGAACATATTACAGAAAGAAATGGAGGGGTTGAAACAGTTATCATAAAAAATAAATTAATAACAGGACTTAATATTAAAGGTTTTCCTTTTTCATATACAGAAAATTTGACAGTTGGTGTTGAATTTGATAGAAGAACAGGAGAAGCTTTTGATATAAAAATACATATAGAATAAATTATATCTCAATGGAAAATTCAAATAATTTTAGTTTAGGACTTTTTATATGGCAATTTGTTTCAATTGCGCTTATTTTTATTGTTCCTTATTTTTTGTTTAAGATAAATAAATATTTAAACTTGAATATTAAATACCTTAAACAAAAGCTAAAAGAAGAAACTGATAGTTAGTAAAAATAATATAAAGCCACAATACTTTAATATATTGTGGCTTTTTTTATATGATTTACATAGTAAATAATCTTATTAGTTTTAGAGCTGTTAGGTTTAGTTTTCCTGAGTATGTATCTAAATCTAACTCTTCTAAATTCATGCTTTAGTAATTTTTTTTTTTTATAAACACATCATACTTTTTAAATCCTAGATTTTTATTAAATATTTCTAGCTATTAATTAGCTTTTGCGTTTTGTTGCGTTTTCATTGCGTTTTTGAAATAATTTAACATTACACATAAAGTATATTTTTAGATGCATTATAAATAGAAAAGCTTATCATAAAAGTATCTTAGAGCTTGTATTTGAAGAAGCGCAATATTATTTTGCGAAAAAATTGCGTTTTGTAATGGATAAAAACAAATTGATAAGAGAAAATTTACAATATCACTTAAATAATTCGATACAATTATTTAAAGGAAAATTTTCATTTCCAAACCTACTTAAAAAAGAGTTAAAAAGTATAGAATCAATTGAATGGGAGGGAAGTTCTAATATTGAATTAGAGAAATTCAAAAAAGAACGACAACTTAAATTAATAGATTTATTAAACGATAAAAATCTTCATGATCAGTTGGATTATACTATAAGACAACTTGTAGATGTTAAAGATTCTTTTTATCAAGATTACATTGAAAATCAATTAATAAATAACTTTTCTTTAATTGCTTCAAATATTTTCACCGAAAATAATTTAAAGTTAAATGTGCTTTTTTTAGAACATGATTATCAAGAAGAGGCGTATTTTTGTGGGTTTGAAGCTCAAGATTATAAATTTAAACTATTATCAGGTCAAGAGTATTTGGAATTTAATCATGAAAAAGAGTTATTTAATGGAGTAGGGAGTTTTGATTACACCATGCTCTTAAAACCATTTTTAGAATTAGAAGAAGCAATAGATGAAGATAAATTAGATGTAATTAATGACGCATTAGTTCAGGGAGATTATTTAGAAGAAGTAAAGAAATTATTCTTTTTAAATAGCTTTTTAGGAATACATTTAAGTTTAAATAAAATTAAAGGTAAAATAAGACAAACAAAAATTCCTATGCACGATGAAGTTTTTGTTTTTGCAAATGAACATGACTGTGAACAGTTAAATGTTTTTGTTTTGTAGAATTTAATTAGTTTTAGTTGCTGAACTGCTTTTTGAAGTGAAGTTTCTTTGTTTCCATAGAATATCTCTATAACATCAAATTATTTATCGGTAACTTCAAATATGCATACCGCAACATGCTTTTGAAACATATCTTTTACTCTTTTATATCTATACTAGAATTTTGACTATTACGACAATACCTCATGTAAACAGAAAACTGAAACATAATAAATCCACCAGCTTTTAATTTTTTTTCTAAAAGTTTACTCAATCTTTCTCATCAGCTTCTCATCTGCTAGTTGATCAACTGTTAGATAAGGGTATTATATAATTTATTCTATCATAGATGTTTTTTTTGTAATAAGTTTTTTTTAACTACAAAAAACTTTCAGTTTTAATCCTAAAGAATGAATACTCGCTAATGTGCTTTCTAGGGTTAGTGCGGCTTGTTTAGCTTCAGCACGAGGTTTTTCTCCTCCGATTTTTTCAAGAAAAACATCCTTTTTTAAGGTATAGCCCATTACCAACCAAACTTCTTTTGAAATATTTACATCCATTTTCTTTTTTACAATATAATTCCAAATTGACTCATAACATGTTGGATCAATTTCTGAAGGTAAATCTGCAGTCCTTATCCTTTCTTTAATTTTATATGATTTTTCTTTATCTGGATTCCAGGGATTTGTCCATGTTTTTAAATTACCTGGAGGAGAATCATCAAATATTGATAATAAATGTGCGTTTTTTACAGCTTGATTACAAATTTCGCTAATTGCAGATGCTCCATACTGTCCATGACTTTTAGGCTTAGAATTACCTTTCCCCTTTACATGTATAAAAGCTATTTTTTTATTTGTTACCAAAATAAAATCAGCTGGTTCTGTATTTAAATCTGTACATATTAAAAGTTCTTCTTTCTCATCATTTTCTAACATATAACTTTTTAATTGCGAGCCTCTACCCCTATTTGCTAATAAAGAGAAAATAGAATCATCTTGCCAAGAATCTTCTTCTTTTTTACTATTTTCAGTTCCTTTTTCAGAATACCTTTTTGATAAAGCATCAATAGAAATCAACATGTTTGATAAAGGAGATAATGTTTTATCAAATTTTTTACCAAACTTAAAATGAGGTTCATAAAATCGTCCGCCTGAATATGACAGCCCTTTTTTTGTTAATACCCTAAAACATTGTTTTTGATTTAGTTTTTTAATAAGATTTACAACGCTAAACTCAATTTGACCATCAATAGTTTCCATTGAACCTGAAAGATCATCACATACTAAAATATATTTCCCTCTCTTATCATCAAACTTAATTTCAATAGTGAACAAAACATCATTTACAACTAGTTTAAAATTAAATTTCCCTTGAGGGTCTTCAATAATTATAGAGAACTTATCAGGAATAGATAAGCTCTCTGTATTAATATTATCCTCCGAATCATCAATATTATTTACAACTTCTAAATCAATTTCCAATTCAAATAAATCTAATAATATACATTCAGGTGAGGTGTCTTTTACATTTGAAATTTCAGTAGAATACCTGTTAAAAATACCAAGAGTACTTGAGTTTTTTTTCAAAGAATAACATAAATAATCAATCCAATCTAAATACTCTTTAAACTTAACATTTTTACCTTCACTTTGACTTATTCTTCCAGTACTAAAACCAATGTATGTTCTAATTTGAAATTCTTTTTCTTTTAAACTAGCGTCCTTGTAATCTTTATAAACTTTCTTATCTACATAATGACCAAAAGTTGAACTCAAAAAATGAGAAAAATCATTTAAATTTGGCGCAGTGTCTTGAATAGATGATGCCATATAAGAATGACTATGAGGCTCTAACGAACCAATGTTTGAACTCTTTAAAGCTACACGACTTAAAACAGTATCATCCGACTGTTTAAAAATGGAGCGTAGTCTGGAGGAATTTAAGCCATAACCAACACCTAGTTTATCTTTACCTAGTGGAAGTAATTTCCCTGAGTCATAAAAAACTAAAAAATCTTTTTCTTCTTTAAAAAAACATATTTGATGTGTGATTTCTGGAAAAAACGTATTTGTTAGGTAAGGCGAATTTTTTACCGTGAAATATAAATAAAGACCTGAATTTGAACCATAAATGTTTTTATAAAATACATGGTCTTTATCCTTTAAATTATGATCTAAATACTTCTTTATAAAATCAATAGAATTAAATGATTCTTTCTTTTCAATAAAATTAGCTTTTAATGGAATTTGAACTTGAGCTTTCAATTCTTCTTCAGTCCAATTAACAAATTGCTCCTTAGTTAATTTAAGCCTTACTTTTTTATCAATATATTGATGATCTCCAACATTTTTATTTACATCATCTAAAATTTGTTCTGCTAAAGTTTTTGTTATTTTACCACTCTTATCTAGTGAAACAAAGCCATTCCAAGCATTAATATAATCTGCTTCAGTGTAATTGTAAACATAAGCAATGTCATCATTCTTTTTGGGATTTCGAATAATTCTACCAATCTGCTGAACTAACGATCTTGTATTAGTCATTTCATCAATGATAGCTAAACATCTAAACTTACTACTATCTATACCTTCCACTAGTTTGAACTGATGAACCCAAACATCTTCATCTTTATCCTCTTGATCTTTAGGTACTACATTTAACAAATAAGGTTTTAGCTTTTCATTTTTTTCTTTAAAATCTTTCTTGAATGTTTCATGGATTGATAAGAAATTTCTATTCAATCTGATCAATTCTTTTGATATAGAAATAATTGATTCTGAACTATCACATTTAATAATAAGTCTAGCTGCCTTATGAGTTTTCTTTATCTTGTCAAATCGTGTAATAGCATCTTTTACAGCACTAACTATATTATCTTTTTTTCCTAAATCTTCAATTTTTACTTTCCTTAAATATTTTAATTCTTGTAATTCCTCATAACTTTTCTTATACACATAATTCTCCCAATCAATATCAAATTTTTTAAAATCATTACGAAAAGGTGTTGCTGTAAAAATAATTTTAGGAGCTCTAAATGCTCTTATAGTTTCACTCCATTTAGGTGCTGGCTCATAATGTCCTTCGTCAAATAAAATTAGCTTTACATTTTGTTTAAGAATTTTATATAATTTAGCGTTAGTATCTCTAACTTTATGTAATTTTTGGATAGTCCAACAAATAACAGAATCCGACTTAATATTAGCTTCAGTAGCTTTTTCATCATAAACAGATTTCGTTGGTTGTACTTTTAATTTTTTAAATTTATTAAGGAACAAATTACCCGAAAGCTCTTTAAACAATTGATCTACAACAGGTCTTCTAGGAGACAACACCAAAACACATCCTTTACGAGGTAAACAACAAGCCAAAGAGGCTATAATGATTGTTTTTCCACTACCTGTTGGTAGAGCTACAAGTCCCGATAAAATAGTTTTATCTTTATCATAATCTGAAATATACTTATTCATCAAATCAACTCCTTCCATTTGATAATCTCTCAAATGTGATTCAATTTCTATTGGTTCTAAAATTGATTTCCTTTTCTTCATACCTATCTTAATTTGTGTACTATAACTTAAAAACCTCCCCAAAGAACTCTGGAATAAGATTTTACTATGCTCCTAGTTTTGTTGCCCTTCTTGCTCAAGACTATCAAATCCTCCCATTAAAGTATTTACTTTTCCTATAATTGCTTTTTATTCTTCTGATATTTAGTTAAATGTGTAATTTCCTAACCAAATATATGTAAAATAAAGGTGTTTATTAAATGAAAAACTACAGAATCCATTTAAGTAAATGTTTTTTACATATCTGTTTATTTTTGCGTTTTGCGTAAAAAACGAAAATGTTAGTTTATCGTTTATAAAAAAGGATATTACAATACTAATACTTTATAAACAAAGGGAATTCCGTAATTATTTATTTCCTATTTAGCGCAATAAAAAACGCAAAAATTGAAAAAGTTAATGAAACCATTGTTTTATTGAAATTATAGAGAAAAGATTTAAGGAAAGTAAATATCATAATATTTTTTCCTATTATTGTTATGTGATTGACAAGAACTATTTCGCATAGTTAATTTTAAACTTGTATAATCATGAATGATATTTTTTTTAATACCAAAAAAGAGGCTCACCTTTTATATAAACAAGGGGCAAAATACGATGCGTATTTACTTGCTTGGAATGAAATGCCATTGAATAAAATAGTAGATTGGTATTTAAAGAACAAAACAAAAAAAGCTTTCTTTAAAGATGATTTTTTTTACAATTCATTTTTAACTAAACAATCTGCTGTTTGGGTTAGGGAAGCTAAGGCTATTGAATTATGGAAAGATTATCTTAAAAATTACAATTCCATAGAGTTTGAATACTATGTAGCCTATAACAATCCAGAACTTTTTATTGAAGGTTATAAAGAAATGTTACTTTTCTTAGATAGTTCTCGATTAAAAACTTTAAAAAATGGCGAGTTACCACCAGTTGTTAAAGAGGAAATCTTAATTTGGGAAAAACTTTCAGATCTGCTAAACACTACATGGAACAAAGTTTTATATAAAATTAAAGGTCTAAACAAATCTAAACATGAATTTATTGTCGCTTCATGTGCTGCTTTTGAAGCATTTGTCTATAATAATCATGAAGATCCTATTAAGTTTCAATATGGAGGTTATGCTTTGAGTATATTAATTGCTTATGCACAGTCTGAGATACAAGAAGAAACAAAAGAACTTACATATGAAAACATCTATCAAGTTTACCTAGAAGAAGTATTGAAAAAAGAGTTTAAATCTATATTCACTTTAGTGAACGAATATGTAACTAATAAAGATATTATATATAGATACGCCTATGAACCTGGATTAAAAGTTAAAATAAATGATATAGGTGAAATAGTAGTTTTAGAAGATGAAGTATTTAACATTAAATGGAATTATGATGCTGATAGATATTCTTTGAATGAAAATATGTATTATAAACTAGGAGTAGAATCTTACGCAGAACATTTGGAAAAAGGACAAATTATTTTTCATAACAATAATAAATCTGAAGAGAATATTATGGGGAATGCTTTGTGTAATGGAATCAAACTTGCTATTAATGATTTAGGTCTGAAAGAAAAAGAAATGAAAAATAAAATTCCTTTACTTACAGCAATTACTTTTTTACAGGGGTTAGCGACAAGAAAATATCATACAATTGTAAAGCCTCTACATAGTACTGCTTCAAATAAGAAAAGTACATACATAGAAGGGACATTATTGTTACAAAATAAAGAATTTATACTTATTTCTGATATTGAAAATTTTCATCAAATGACAAATAATTCAGGGATAAAGTGTTCCATAGAAGATATAGAAAAAATCATATCTAATTTTTCTTTTAATTGGAAGATGATAAAATTTGACCCTTTTGAATTAACTATAAATTTATGGCAAAAGCCATTCATAAAACTTGGGGGAAATATTATATCTCCAATGTCTATTTTAACAAGTTTTACAGGATTATATACATTAACAGAAGCTTTATTTAAAAATTTTAAACCAAATGATGGAACTTCTATTGAAAATATATTGTGTGAATATTATAAAAATATGCCATGGGACACTAAAGTTAAATCGGCTAGTAATAAAGAAAAGGGAGATATAGATATTATAATGGAAGATGATCTACATATTGTTTATTTACAATTGAAACGTACTAGTCAGAAAACGAATACTTTTGAGTTAGCTAAACAAAAAAAACAAGATGAAAAAGCAATTTCTCAGCTTCAATTAGCAGGAGCAGCTTATGAAGGTAAAAAAGAAATTCATTTATGGTATGTATCAACAGCTCTAGAAGGTTTAGGAATTAAAATTAATAATGTTTTTAAGGTAGGTTATCAAGATTTACTTCATATTTGTAGGCTAAATTTATATCGTAATAAGCTAAAGTCATTAGGAGATTTCATCGAAATTGTAGAAACAGATCAGTTCTATAAAGATAATCGTAATAATTATTAATCACCTAAATTCATTTATATACTCATAATGAGATAGAAGCCTGTAGGCTTAATTTTAAACTATTTCAAAATGACTAATAAAGATTTTATACCAAGCGTTAATTTTCATTTATGGGAACCTTGTAATATGCGTTGTAAATTTTGTTTTGCAACATTTAAAGAGGTGAAACAAAAAATATTGCCAAAAGGACATCTTCCAGAAAAAGATGCTATTAATGTTGTCGTTAAGTTAGCTAAATATGGATATAAAAAAATAACCTTTGCAGGAGGAGAACCTCTACTTTGTCCTTGGTTACCAAAATTAATAAAAAAGGCTAAAGAGCTTGGACTAACAACAATGATAGTTGCAAATGGAAGTGTTTTAACTGAAAAATTCTTAAATGAGAATAGACTGTATTTAGATTGGGTTACATTAAGTGTTGATAGTCTAACTGATAAAACTAATTTAAGAATAGGCAGAGCCATAACGGGTAAAAAAATAATCACAAAAAGAAGGTATATAGATCTAATAGATCTGATAAAAAAGAATGGTTTTGGATTAAAGATTAATACTGTTATAACTGCTTTAAATTATCTCGAGGATTTCAATCAGTTTATTAGCTTTGTTGAGCCTAGTAGATGGAAAGTATTACAGGTATTACCTATTACAGGTGAGAATGATAATGAAATAAGTTCAATGATGATTACAGAAAAACAATTTAGAGTTTTTTTAGAAAATCATAAAACTCAAAAAAATATGATACCAGAATGCAATAATGCAATGAAAGGTAGTTATGCTATGATAGATCCAGCAGGTCGATTTTTTGATAATTCTGAAGGGAAATATAATTATTCTGAATCTATAATAAATAAACCTATAGATACCTTATTAAAGAAGATGAATTATAATAAAGAGAAGTTTTTAGATAGGAATGGGATTTATAATTGGTAATTATTTTTGTGATTAAACATCTAACGCATAGAAGACCTTGAGTACTTTGTTTCTTTCATACAGTTATGACACTACATTTACGCAAGAAAAAAACGTAAATATTTCTACGGTACATTGAAAGTCTGAATATTGTTTTCTTTGTTAAAATGTTGAAGATTGTTTAGCAATCTCCTAAATCACTAAGTTTTTTAATACAACAACAAATCAACAACTCGTCAACAACTGTTGTTGATTTGTTGTTGATCAATTGTTGATTCTTTGTTTATCTAATAAATGTTCCTGTTTTATTTACGAATAAGAAACTTTGTCAACAATCAACGGATTTTCTAAGAAGTCGTTTTTCAGAAATTCAAAGTATCTACCTTTTTTTGTTTCAAAATCAACAATAGTTTTTTGTGAAGTATTTAGCGTTAAAAAATATTTCTTATAACTACCATTGTATGGTTCTAGTTTATAATCATCTTTTAAACATTTAGAAATCCTTGAACGATTTGTTCTTAATCCTTTATTTAATTTTTCAAATAAATCTGTTGCAGTATAACGTAAAACATCAACTTCAAAAGCTACAAAATCGTCAATTATAATTTCTTTAATTTCTTGACTTAAATAGGTTTTGTTTCCTTTTACAACTTTGTCTAAAGCAGGTGTATAAATTTGTTGTTTAGTAAACCACATTCTAGTTTTTCTTTCCGATACTATTCTTCGATTGTTCAAATAATATAGAAAATGAGGAATTTCTTCTTTTAACTTTTCAAGCATATCAACATCTTCAACTTGAAAAGAGTTTACCTTAATAACCCAATAGCGAATTTCGTTTTCATCTATTTGTATAAAATTTTCTTCATTATTGGAACACAAAATAAACTTCCCGAAAAAATTAGTTTCAAATTTATCTTTTCCTTTAGATTCTACTTTGTAAGAACCAGCGGTGGAGAGATTTTTAATTCGTTCACTATCTTCTCTTTTATCTAAAAGAACTTCATCAACAGAAATAATTAGTTTAGATGCCCAATCACTGTTAAATCTACTTCTAAAATCTTCATTTTTATTTATAGTCATATTACCTTGAAATATCAATTTTAACCATTTTAAAAATGAAGTTTTACCTGTGTTTCGAGAATTACTTACTAAGCATAGAATGGGTAATATTTGTGTTGGTAATTGCCATAAAATAGTGAGGTAATCTAAACCTAACTCATATTGATCTTGAAAAATATGTCTTAAAAAATTTTCGGTTATTTTAAATGAACCTTTTGAGAGTTTGTGTTCGATTTTTTCATATTGATTATAGAAAGAACTTATTTCTTGTTGATAATTTTGATGATCTGGAATTGTGATAAAACCATCATACTTTTTTATTGTATTTAGATAATCTTTTCCTTTATCTGTAATTAATTCTCCTTTTGTCCACTTGATTAATGTTTTATTTGTGTCTCCACTCAATAAGGGTACGTTACAAATCTTAAAATAATCTGTTCCTATTCTTACATATTCCATAACTTTTACAGTTTTAATTTAATTAAAGGTCTATTAGGAATAGGAGTTTCTTTCCAATCAAAAACAATATTTACACCTGTAACCGATTTGTCTGATTTAAAACAAGAATCTATTTCTTGTTCAATAAGTTGCCATTTAAATCTAGGATTACATGTTGCTAAATCTATTATTTTCTCTATTTCTTGTGCATAGAAATCCAAATGCTTGTTTAGTAAAGAATCTGATAATCTGTTAATTTTTAGTTTACTAATTTCTGACTGCATATTATCTGCAATAACAATCAAATTATTTGTAGACATCTCGTTTTGTAAATTAAAATCTTCCATATTATCGTCTATATTTTAAAGATTTAACTTCTTGTAAGGTGTTTTCAAGACTTTCTAAGTTTATAACTATTCTTCGTCCAATTTTTGATGCTTCAATTATACCTTTTTTAATATAATTTCTTACCGTTAGTTCAGAAACATTAAGTCTTTTAGCAGCTTCTTTAACAGTAACATTTTCTTTTTTAGGATTTAATTTATTTTGAATTAAATTTTCTAATGAATTTATTCTTGCAGAAACGGCTGTATCTATTATTTCAACAAGTTCTTCTTGAGTGGTAACTATAATCCCTTTCATTTTATATTTTTGTTTTAAAATTAAAATTGATAACATATAATATTCAGTAATTACTAGTTTCCATGGATTGAATATTTATGTTTTGTTATCACAAAGATTATATGTTTAGTAATAAAATTTAAACCTTTGGAGTAATCATGGAGTGAACTTGGAGAAAGGTAAAGGGTTGTTTTTTAATGGTTTATTTTGTTTTTCTTTTTTGTGATAAGTGTTTAATGGAGAAGAGGAATTATATTTTAGAAAGTTGATTATACAGATATTGTGAAAAAAACTTGAGTTCAAATTTTTCACATTTTTCAATTAGAGTATTTAATTTTTCCTTTTTTTCTTTTTTCGGTATTTTGTAATAATCATAACCTTTATGGTATTTTTCATAAGTAGTGTCTTTAATTTTTTCAAGTTTTTTATTAGTAAATGCACTACAAGAAATTTTTAAAATCAAGGTTAATTCATAAGTAGACAGTTTTTTATTTTGTGATCTTTCATGTTTAAATAAATAATGAATTAAGATAAACTTTTCATCTTCCGTAAATGGGTTATTATTATTCTGATTTTTTGTTTCAACATTTTTTATCTCCGTTTTTTCTATAATCTTTTGATCAGAGAAATTTTGTTCAATAACAATGTTTTCTTTACTTAAAGTCAATTGATTTAGGTCATCTTTAATGTATTTGATATTAAAAAAATCGTTTACTTTTTCTTGATCTATTAAAAAACAAAAAAGTTTTCTGTGTTTACTTAAAAAAGAACTGAAATGTAATAGGTTTGAGAGTTTTGAAAAGCATTCGATAAAATGTTCAAAATCTTTATACTTAGAGTATTCTGAATGTTTTAAAAAATACTGATATATATCTCTATTTATAATGTTTTCTACTCTATCAAATTTATATTGCTTACTTGATATATAGCCCTGAGATATACCTGATATAGATGATTCTTTGTTGCCTTTTTTATCGTTTTCTCTTACATCATTAATTCTTTGCTGAATTTCACTACTATATTTAGTATATAGATCATTTGCCGTTTCAGGAGAACCATAATCTTTTTCAATTCGTTCTATGATTTCCCTTTTAAAGGCAGATAATTCTTTATTACATAATTTTATATATTCTTTCCCGTAATTCATAGTTTTTATAACGTTATATTAAAAGTATCGTTTACTGCATCTTTAACATCTTCGTTTGATATTTGATAATATTGATTCAGTGTTTTCATATCATTATGTCCAGATATTTCAGCGATAAGTTTATCACTTTTTCCGTTTCTTTTCATCATTGTAATAAATGTTCTTCTAGCTGTATGAGAACTTATTCTTTTATAAAAAGGCATTTCTTCTCGTATCACTTCTTTTCCTCTTGTAGATGTTTTTACAACATTATGTGTATATCCAGCTTTTTCAAAAACTTCTTTTACATAATCATTAAACTTTTGATTCGCTATTAAAGGTAAAGTATAATCATATTTATCTAAAATATGTAGAGCTATATTACTAAGAGGTATTTCTCTGCTTTTTTTTCCAGAACCTTTTTCTTCTTTAAGTAATAGTGTTTTTCCGCTAATAATATTTTTTGATACATATTTTAATTCACCAAATCGCATTCCAGTAACACAAGAGAAAATGAAAACATCTTTTACTTTTTCTAACTTTTTAGACGGCATTTCCATTTTTAATAGAAGCTCTAAATCTTCTTTTCTTAATGCAATTTGATTCGTTATTACTTTAGGTTTCTTTTTGAATTTTATAAAATCAGCTTTGTAGGTGTGTCCATTTTTTAAAGCCCAATAAAGAAATGTTTTAACTAAGCCAACATTTCTAGTAAAAGTATTATTGATATGTCCTCTATGAACCATGCAAAAATCTGTAAACTCCGTATAAAACTTTTGATTTATGGTGTTAAAAGTAATCTTATAATTTTTTGTTTTTTCAAAATCTTCAAGTAGTGATTTAATATTATAATATCTTTTAATAGTAGCTTTAGACCATTCTTGATTTTTTTGCTTGAATAACATAAACTCATCATAAGCTTCATAAAACTTATTTTTTCCTTTAGCTACTCTTTTGAATTCCTTGTCAAATTCTTTTCTTACTTTTTCAACAGTTAATTCTTGATTTGTGTTTTTAAAAGTTTCAGTTACTTGTATAAAAAAGTTAGAATATCGATCAAGTTGCCTTTTTATTGTTCGATGAGAGTCTGCTTTTGAAGTTCTTCCTGTAAGGTTATTTGGCTGTCTGTTTTTTATATCCCATTCTTCAGGGTGAATTGATTCTCCTGTAGAGTATACAAATCTTTTACCCTCATTTTTAAAATAGGCTTTCAAATAAATAAGTGTTAATCCATCTTTACTTTTTTCTTTTAGATTGAATGTATATGTCATAGCTATCAGGTGTCAATTTAGGTGTCAATAAAGGTAGTATTTAACATCTATTTCAGCATAAAAAGAATTATAAAAATTTTACAAAATCAGTATTGATAGTAGTTGTAGCGTGGGTTAAGGTATAATAAGACAAAATAAGGTCGATTCTCGGCGTCTCCACAAAAAAACACCTTTTCAAATAATATTGAAAAGGTGTTTTTGTTTTTAAAATACTGTAAAATTATTTAACTATACCTAAATGAATAATTCTACTACCGGTTTGTCCGATTGGATTAGTGCTTTTACCTATAACAATTCCAGATTCTGGTGCAAAATATTCTTTTAAAATTGTTCCAAAAACATCTCTTATTGTTGCTATTAAATCTCCTTTCTTTAAATGTTGTGTTAAATCACAATGAACTTGAATTATTCCACCAACTTGACTGTAAATCCAGTATGATTTTTTACAGATAACCGCTTTTTGATCTGCTTTATCTATAGGCTCATCATACATGTTTAAAAAAGAAAGTGTGTTATATACACCAGTTAAGCTAGAACGTATCATTCCTTTTTGAAACTTATCAGGATCACCGACTTCAACAGTAATTGCATCAATACCTAAATCGGCAGCGGCTCCTCTAAGAGTTCCATCTTTTGGAGGAGCGTTAAGAATTATTTGTGGGTTTTGCATTATAGCTAATTGTTTCGCAATTTTAGAAGATAAATCAGCTCTTATGTAATAAGAATTAACTCTACCAAAACTAGCTGTGTGAAGGTCTAATAAGTAATCGAAATTTTTAACTATTCGATTAATTATTCTATTTGCATAAACTTTACTTCTGTTACCGTCTTTATCACCAGGCATTATTCTATTTAAATCAACTCCATCAACAAATCTTCTTTCATTGGTTAAAATAGAAGGTACATTTACTACAGGAACACCTATTATTGTTCCAGAAAGTTTTTCTAAATCAATAGAGTTAAATAATCGTTGAATTACAGACATTCCATTTAATTCATTACCATGAACCACAGCTGTAATACCTAAAACAGGCCCATCTTTTACTCCTTTACCAATAATTGCTGGTATATAAATTGGTTGTGCAATACCATTAGAAACTAAATGTATCCAACGATGAGATAATGAGTTATTTTCGTATTGATCTAATTTAATCCTTTTGATAATTGGAACCTTCTGGAATTTTGCCATTATATAATTTCTTTAATTAATGAATCGTCATCGTTTAACGATTTGAATAGTTTACGTTTAAAAGTTCCTTTTTTATTTAATAGTTGAATAGCCATTTTATCAATAGCTATTGAAGTTAATACAGTTTGGATATAAGCTTCTATTAAGTCATCTAAGCCAATACCTAAGTTATTAAACTCTTTTCTTTCCATTAATAAGAGTCTGTTTGTATCCGAGCCCCAATCACCATTTTCTTTTTTGAAAGATAAGTTTGTACCTAAAATATCCCATGATGCTTTACCGTCTTGTAATGTGTCTTTAAGAGGAGCTTTTGCTCGTCTAGAGTAAATAGAAATTGGTTTATAACCTTCTTTAGTAGCGTGAATCATCATTCTAAAATCTAAAACATAAGATTGCCCTTTTTGATTAGGAACTGTTCCTACATGATAATATTTTCCTTCAGAAGTGGTAGAACTCCAATTGTAATTACCTACTAAACTTTGAACAATGAATTTATTATAATCGAAATCCATTTTCATAAAATCTTCCAATTCTTGTTCATTAACTATAGTGAAAACACCTTGTCCTGCATTACTATACGGTATTTTTACAACAGCTTTTCCGCCCAAATTTTCAACCCATAATGGTATTTCATTTTTATTAACATCCCAAATCGTATGTGGAGTAATAATTTTAAGGTTTTTATGTTGCAATTCTGAATTGTAAAATGAATACGCTTTTGAGGCAATTAATTTATTTCTTCCACCAGCTAAGCAAACAATAGTAGGATTAATAATTTTAGTTTTTGAAGAAATTGGTAATCTGTTCCAAGGTTTTTGAGTTAAGTATCTAAAAACTAAATCTAATTGTATCCATTCCTCACCAACTTTTAAATGTATATAATCATTAGAAATATCGATATGATTCTTGTCTAAATCATTATAATAAGGAACAAGGTAAACCTTCTTATTTAACATGTCAGCCATTGCGTGGGCGTAACCAGAAGCTTCCATATAGTTCTTGTCATAAATAACAGCAACAGCATTATTTATTTTCTTTTTTAATAAAGGTTTTATAGTATGTTCCATGAACTTTCTATAACCACCTTGTTCTTTAAATTCATTTAAAAGTGGCATAGATTTTTGTCCGGAAGGACAAGAGTTATTTTCTATAATTACCATTTGTCTTTTTCCTTTTTCAGTAGTTACATGAAGTAAATCTGCTCCAGATAAATGGTAATATTTAGGTTTGTAGTTTAAAATCTCTTTTAGATCATCACTATTTACTTTAGGATTTAAATGGCAATAACGTTTTACTATTCTATCATTGGTTAAGTTTAAAAAATAACTTACCATAGGATGAATAGTTGCATTAAGAGATTTTTCATACCAATGATTTTCAGGTTCAAAAGTATGAGGTGCTATAATTTCTGTGTGTTTAATCACGGATTGAAAAAAATGTTTTTTTATTTTAAATTTCAGTAATTATATGTTTTCATGTTAGAAGAAAATTAAAATCAATTCAACTGTAAGAAAGATGAACTGATTTTAATTTGAAA
Organism: uncultured Tenacibaculum sp.; assembly: GCF_947502995.1. Classification (GTDB taxonomy): domain Bacteria; phylum Bacteroidota; class Bacteroidia; order Flavobacteriales; family Flavobacteriaceae; genus Polaribacter. The sequence goes on from NZ_CANNBW010000008.1 coordinate 51,247, forward strand.
TAAGTTTACTAACAGTTACATAAAAATTTCATCAGACCTTTTAAAGGTTTTAAATTCAATGTAATAATCATTAGGATCTTTAACTATGAATGTATTTTGCTCTCCGTTTTGATCTTCGAAAAAAGTTTTCTTAATGATAGTGTCATAAGACCATTGTCTATTTATTGTATCATAAGTATTTTCCCAAGTTTCGTTATCTAAAACCACTCCAAAATGAAAAGAAGGTAACTGTTCACTATCTAAAGAGTAGAAAGGAAATTGAAAATCAAATTTTTCTGTGAGTACAAATGTAACTTGATGTCCAAATAGATTAATATCTACCCAATTGTTAGTTTTTCTACCTATTTTTAAATTTAATTGATCACGATAATAACTGATGGTTTCTTCAATGTTTTTACAAGGAAGAGACATGTGGAAAGATGTATTCATAATTAAATTAATTCTAAGTCTTCAAGTTTTAGTTCAACGAAATCTTCATCATCAAGATCGTCTATAATTTCTTGATAAATTATTTCAAATTTTCGTCCTTTACATTCATCCGATTTTAAATCAAATTTTACAAGTATCATTTTGTTAATTTCATCAAAATCAATAATGTCATTATCTTCTAGTACAAAAGTGTAGTAACCGTTTTTATAACCAGCGTATACACCAGTAACAATCATGCTTCTTTCTGCTCTGTAATAATTCATAATTAAAGTTTTAAATTAGAAATTGTTGTCTGTATAATCGTCGAGATTATTTTCATCAAAAGAATTTTCATCTTCCATGTAATTATCCATAGTTTTTTCAAGCTTTCTACTAATTTTTACTAAATAAATAGTATCATCAGTTCTTACTTCTACAGCACTAATGGTTTCTCCTTTCGAATTTTGAAAAGAAATAATATCATCGTAATTATATCCGTCAGGATATTTTTCTATTAACAAGTCTAATATATTCGCTGTTAATTTTTCGTAATCAACTATTATTCGTTTCATAAGAATTACATTTTTAATAAATAAGCAAATATTAATGGTGCCACAATTGTAGCGTCACTTTCAATAATAAATTTAGGAGTATCGATATCTAGTTTTCCCCAAGTAATTTTTTCATTAGGAACAGCTCCAGAATAAGAACCATAACTTGTTGTTGAATCTGAAATTTGACAGAAATAACTCCAGAAAGGTGTGTCTTCTCGTTCTAAATCTTGATAAAGCATTGGTACTACACAAATAGGGAAATCACCAGCAATTCCACCACCTATTTGAAAAAATCCTATTCCATTTTTTGAATTTTCTGTATACCAATCGGCTAAAAATGTCATGTATTCAATACCAGATTTCATTGTGGAAGCTTTAAGTTCACCTTTAACCACATACGAAGCAAAAATGTTTCCCATAGTTGAATCTTCCCAACCAGGAACTACCATTGGTAAATTTTTTTGAGCAGCTGCATACATCCATGAATCCTTTATATCTATTTCATAATGTTCTTCTAAAACCCCTGATAGTAAAAGTTTGTACATGAATTCGTGAGGAAAATATCGCTCACCTTCTTCTTCTGCTTCTTTCCATATTCTGAAAATATGTTTTTGTAATCTTCTAAAGGCTTCTTCTTCAGGAATACAAGTATCAGTTACACGATTTAAACCTTTTAACAATAAATCCCATTCATCTTGTGGCGTTAAATCTCTATAATTAGGAACACGTTTATAATGCGAATGAGCTACCAAATTCATAATATCTTCTTCTAAATTAGCCCCAGTACAAGAAATAATTTGAACTTTATCTTGGCGAATAATTTCAGCAAAGATTTTACCTAATTCAGCTGTACTCATTGCACCAGCCAACGAGACTAACATTTTAGAACCGTCTTCTAGTTGTTTTTCATAAGCTTTCGCTGCATCAACTAGAGCAGCAGCATTGAAATGAAGAAAGTATTTTTCTATGAATTCAGATACTGGATGTGTATTAGTATTCATCATTATCTTTAAATTTAGTTAGTTTGTTAAAAGGTGATTGGTTGTCATTTTTTTCGTTAAAATTCTCTTCTTCTACTTCTTCAGTAGATTTGAATTTATAACTCAGCATTTTGTAGTATAATTTAGCAGCTAAAAAATCAGAAGATTTTTCTTTCTCATTAGGGCAGAGTTCTACAATATCAAACCCTACCACATTTTTTTCTTCGAATACTTTACGAAGAAATTCTAAAGTTTCATACCAAAATAAACCTCCAGGTTCAGGAGTTCCAGTGCTTGGCATGATTGAAGGATCTATAGCATCTAAATCAAAAGTGATAAAAATATTTCCAGTAAGTTGTTCTAAAACATCATCCATCCAGTATTCATTGGTAGCCATTTCATGAGCAAAAAAGACTTTATCTCTATTGATTACTCGTGTTTCAGAAATATCCATACTGCGGATTCCAACTTGAACTAAATTTGTATTTTGATTGGCTTCATAAACAGCACAGGCATGATTACAAGAACTGCCTTCATATTCTTTACGTAAATCTGCATGTGCATCTATATGCAATACAGTTAAATTATTAAAACATTCATTAAAGGCTCTTATAGAACCAATTGAAATTGAATGTTCTCCTCCGAAAAGAGTAACAAATTTGTTTTTATTAATATACTTTTTTGTGATTTGGTGTACTTCTTCCACCATAGTTTCAGGAGAAGAATTTTCTAATATAGGGTCAGTTAAGTAAATTCCTTCTTTATATACTTCACTATTGGTTTCGATGTCGTATAATTCCATGTTTTTAGAAGCTTGTAAAAAAGCTTCAGGACCTTTATCAGCTCCTTTTTGCCATGTGCTAGTTCCATCATAAGGAACCGGTATTAAAACTATTTTAGCAGTTTCTAATTTTCCATGTTTTTCAGGAATACCAGCGTAAGTTCTATTCGTTTTCATATCCTAAAATTGATAGTAATTCTTTACTTTTTTGTTGTTCTTTGAATAATTGAGATATAATTTCTCCGTTTTGATTTTTTCTAATCAAAATATGTTTAGGGTGTGGAATTAAACAGTGTTGTAAACCACCAAACCCACCAATTGATTCTTGATATGCACCAGTATTGAAAAAACCAATATATAAAGGGTTGTTTTTTTCGTATTCAGGTAAATAAATAGCATTTACATGTTGTTCAGAATTATAATAATCATCACTGTCACATGTAAGGCCACCTAATAATACTCGTTCGTATTTATGATTCCATTTATTTACTGGAAGCATAATAAAACGTTTATTAATAGCCCAACTATCTGGTAAAGTTGTAATAAAAGAGGAGTTTATCATATTCCATTTTTCTCTATCATTTTGTTTTTTTTGATATAAAACTTCATATAATGCTCCACCACTTTCTCCAACAGTAAAGCTTCCAAATTCTGTGAAAATGTTAGGAGTATCAACACCTTCTTCATCACAAGCAGTTTTAATTTGATTGACAATTTCTTCAATCATATATTCGTAATCATATTCAAAAGCTAATGAGTTTTTAATAGGAAAACCTCCTCCAATATTTAAACTGTTTAATGAAGGGCATACTTTTTTTAATTGAGTATATACTTTTAAACATTTTAATAATTCATTCCAGTAATATGAGTTGTCTCTTATACCTGTATTGATAAAAAAATGTAGCATTTTTAACTCTACTTGAGGATTGTTAGCTATTTCCTTTTCATAAAAGGAAACAATGTTTTTATAACCAATACCCAAACGACTTGTATAAAACTCGAATTTTGGTTCTTCTTCAGAAGCAATTCTAATTCCTATATTTAATTTACTTTTTGTTTCATCTAAAAGTAGATTCAATTCTTCATAATTATCAATAATAGGAATACAGTTTTTATGGCCTCCTTCTATGAGGCTAATAATATTAGCAATGTATTGATCTCTTTTAAAGCCATTACACAAAACAAAGGCGCTATCTTTTAGTTTTCCTTGTTTTTTTAATGATTTAACAATGTCGATATCAAAAGCAGATGAAGTTTCAATATGAATATCATTTGACAAAGCTTCTTCTAAAACATATCGAAAATGTGAACTTTTGGTACAATACGAATAATTATAATTACCTTTATAATTAAATTTTTCAATAGCATTATTAAACCATTTTTGGGCTTTAATAATATTCTCTGAGATTTTAGGTAGATATGTGAATTTTAATGGAGTTCCATATTGTTTAATTAACTCCATTAGATTAATATCATGAAAAAATAATTCTTCATGTTTTGTATGAAATTCCTCTTGGGGAAAATCAAAAGTTTGTTCAATTAAGTCTTTATATTTAGTATTCATTTAATTTCAATTAAAATTATAGATAACAAATCCTTTAACTATCTAATAGCTTGACTTGATATAACCAAAATTGAAATTATAGAACTAAACTAAAAGCTCTAAATACACACCTCGTAAACGAAGATTTTGAAGTGTGTTTAAAATAAGATCGGAAGAAACCTTAATTTTTTCGTTGCGTTTCCCAAACACAAAACATTTTTTTATCTTCCTTAAAAAAAAGTTCACGAAATAAGTAAAACCTAACATTTTATTTTACCATAGGTAAATCAAATGTAAACTTTTTTTTAATACAAATTGACTAAATATTTTTTTGGGCTTAATAAAATCCCTGAAAACCGGGTATTGTATGAAACTCTTCGGTGTTAACTTCGTAAGTCTAAAGTTTGTATAAATATTTCCATGAGTTATATCATAAAAATTAACTGTAAAGCAGAAGGAGAAAATTCGTTTTCAGAAGAAATAATAATTCCTAAAACAAATCTCAATAAAGAACTTGAGTTAAATGATTGCAAAAATATTTTAAAGTCGTTAACCTCTACATTAGTTTCTCTTAAAGAAAAAGATGAGATTTATGAGTTTAATTATACCATAAAAGTGATGTACAAAGAAGAAATGGTCATGGAACTTATAGATGGTGAAATGGCATTTTTTAAATCGGTGGTACAATACGAACAATTATTAGATTTTATTATTGATTATGTAAATACTGCTGAAAATGGAAAATATGGAATAAGAATTTGGGAAGATTGTGAAACACCATTAGGAAACGGTGCGATGATGTCTTTGGTTGAAACCGATAAAAAATACATTAAGAATTATATAGATTTTCTTAGAACCTGTGATTTAGATCATGAGGTTTGTCAATGGGGAGATATAGATAGTGTTATAAGTAAATATGGTTTTACTGAAGAAACAGTGAAGCTTATAGTAGCTAGATTAATGAGCTGTGCAGGTCAACATGGAGATGAACAATTTACTGATTTACTAGATAATGGTTTAGAAATATATTTAGCAGATAACAAAGAATTATTTTTAACAGCTTTGGTAGCAGAAACAAACTATAGTTTATACAATTGTAATTATTATCATAACTGTTTAGAAGCTCCAAAAGATGAATTTATAACTGAAATGATAGAGAGTATAAAAGAGCTTGTAGTTAAGTTAGATGAAAGTGATGTTGATTTTTATAAAAAAGAACTTATAGGAATTTGGAACAAACATAGAGTATTAGAATAAAATTGAAAGTTTGATTATTTACTTTGTTAGAATACACGTCTTATGTGTTTTAACAATTAGCCTCAGTTTTTACTGAGGCTTTTCTTATTATAATTTATGGAAAGAAAAATATGAAAATGATAAAATAATACACAAAACTACTAGTAATACACTTATAAATATTGAGTCTTTGTTGGCTATATGAGCAACTAAAGCAGTGATTAGAAACAAAGCACTACCAACATAACTCCATTCCTTTATGAAATCGGGAATAGAAGGAATCACTAGAACTAATGCAGCAATAGTTTTTAAAACTGCTAGTTGAATTCTAAAAAAATCCGGAAAACCTAATGCTTTTATACCCTCAATTGTTGCTGAATTAAATATATATGAGTACGAACTAATTAAAAGAAAAACAGAAAAGAGTAGAGTAGAAGACCAATATATAAATGCCATGTTTACAAGAAAAATGATTGTACTTGTTGAACTAATTTTGTCCCATCAGGATCTCCCATTGTTTTTAAATGACCTAAATTCTCTGCCCATTCTGAAGTACGAATTCGAATAGGAGGATTTTCAGAAGTAGCAACGTTTAAAACAACTTGAGCAACTTCTTTTCCTGTTTGATATGGAGAAACATCATTATTACCAGCTCTATTTTGAGCTCCGCTTATATATTTTTGAAATATAGGAGCATATACACCAGTTGCTAGTTCACCGTTTTCATTTTGAGTTTTTTGTACAGCATTCGTCATAAATTCTGTAGCAATTCCTCCAGGTTCAACTAAAGAAAATTGTATACCAAATGCAGGAGTTAAGTAACTAGCCAAAGCTTCTGTAAAACCTTCAACTGCAAACTTAGCACCACAATACAATTCATTAAAAGGTTGTCCCACTAAACCACCAATAGAAGTGATATTAATTATATGTCCACTTTTTTGTTTTCTCATTTGAGGAATCACAGCTTTTGTTGTTCTAATTACACCAGTATAATTTACATCAGTAACCCAGTCTATTTCTTCCTGAGAAGCAAATTCTAAGGTTTTGGCAAATCCAGCTCCTGCATTGTTTAATAGAATATCAAGTTTTCCATCTTTTTCTATAATTGTATTTATAGCGTTCTGAATAGAATCGTTTTTAGTAACGTCTAATTCAAGAATTTCAATTGCTAAATTTCTATCCTTAATTTCTTTTTTTAAAGCTTCACTTTTAGTTAAGTTTCGCATAGTAGCATAAACTTTAAAATTATTTTCAGCAAAAAGTAAAGCTGCTTCAAAACCAACTCCTGTTGATGTTCCTGTGATTAAAATATTTTTATTCATAAGTTGTTGTTTTTTTTGGATTGAATGTTCATTCCAATTTTAAATAAATTTTTTACACTTTAATAGCATCCCAAACCAATTTTATTTGATTGCTAATGTATGTTTTACTTGTATTTTGAGTATTCCAACGAATTGTAGATAATAAAGAACCTCCTATAAACTGAAGTAATTCTTGAGTTTCTATAGGTTTAATTACATTTTTTTCTTTTCCAGTTTTAACAAGATTTAAAACTTCTACAGTTGCTTTTTCTCCTAGTTTTCTGCTTTCTTCTGTAATTATAGGAGATGCTTGTAGTTGTTCCATAAATTGAAAAAACTGAATGTTTTCAATGAAAAAATTAACAGCTAAACTGTAATAATTAAAGAATTGCGTTTTAATTTCTTTATCAGGTTGAAAAGGTTCAAAGATTTCTTGTTCTTGAAGTTTAATAAACTGATAAATATGATTAATTAAAATTTCTTTGTTAGGAAAGTAGTTGTAGATAGTACCCATTCCTGTACCAGCTTCTTTAGCAATAGCAGACATTGGAGTAGCGTGTATTCCATTTGAAGTAAGCAGTTTTAAAGCAGCTTGTATGATACTATCTTTTTTTGTCATGATGCAAAGATATAATAAATGGAATATTCATTCCAAAAAATATTCAAAAAAAACCGCTAATTCTGAAAATGAATTAGCGGAATAAAGATCAAAAAAAATTCTCCCGGTTTTTCTTGATTAATTATCTATTTCTTGATAAGTTTTTTCTTCATTATTATTTCATCGCCTTCTCTAACATGTAAAAAATATACTCCAGAGGCTTTTGATTTTGGTGTGATTTTTTTATCACCATCAGTATCAATTATACTTTTCTCTTGGAATACAACTCTACCATTTACATCATATAAGATGATTTCTATTGGCGCGCGAAGGTACGCCTTTTTCATAGAAATAGTTATGTTGTTCGTAAATGGATTTGGCTTTATTTCAAAATCGTTAGCTGAAAGAATTGGAGGATAAGTTAGAGTACTTTCATTATAAAATCTATTAGCTGTACTACCACAAGCTCCTAAGAAATTCCACCCGTCAGATGTTCTTTCAAATAAATTACCTTGGTAAACTACTTTTGTTCCAGCTGAATAACTTACACCGCTTCTCCATTCAGCAATACCTGAACAAATATCTGGATTAGTAGTGTCTCCATCTGTTGTGTAATTAACAATTAATCGAGCTGCTTTGCTGGCACCACCTTCATAAGAATCTGCTACACGTTTAGCCGAAGTACTTGTTAAACTAGTACCTTTACCTTTAATAAGAAAACTTACACTATTTCCAGACACCCAACTGCTTTTATTTACTAAGCTTTGCACCATATTTTTTAAGTTCGGAGTTCGTTGTGCGCTTCCATTTTGGTTAGATGACCAAGAGCTCGGTTTCCATGTAATTTTTGATGAAAAAGTAGCTCTGTCAGATACATTATTTGAATTAGAAAAAGCAGGTGAGTTACTACTGTCGTGTAAACTAATTTCTAGTTCAGTACTAGCGCTATTACTTTCATCAGCATTAAACTGAAGATAAGCACTAGTTATTGAAGCATTCTTAGGTAAATTGATACCTCTAAAACGTAATCCTATTTTTTGAAATCCGTTATTTTCATAACTGTCATAAACTAGTTCTAAATCACTACTATTAGCATAAATACTACCATTTTCTCTTTCTTCTACATCATCACTACCGTTTGCTATGGCTACTTCTAGTGTTCCATTTCCAGAGTCACCACCACCTCCAGAAGTATTTTTATTAATAGTAACAACACTACCGTTTGAAGGATTCCAAACATCTAAATTAGAAGGAATTTGAAAAGAATTATTATTAGAAACAGAACCAACGTTTGAAGCATTATCTACACGTATTGTTCTTGTTTCAATTTTATTTTCGTCAACAAAAATCCATTTAAATTGATTAAATCTTCCAGAATTACGAGTCCAGTTTTTATTATCATCATTAGAACGTAATGGAGCTCCCCAACATCCTTCTCCAACATATGTAGTACCGTTGTCATCTCTTTTAAATCCTTCATCATTTCCAGAAGAAGAAGAAGGACGAACTGGCCATGTAGTTTTTACGGTATGCGCATCACATTCTACAACTAACTTCACATTTTTATCATAAAATAAACGAGCCCAATTACCATACTGACTATTTCCTTCGCTTTTAAAACGAACATGAGGACGCATTGGTTTGTGGTATTGTGCAATTTTCCAAATTGTATTTGTAGAATTTAAATCGTTACCTAACCAAGTAGTTTGATTTCCAGAAATTGAAATTTCTGTGTTTAATGTATAGGTTCTTACTAAATTATTACCAAAAGTTATGGCATAGTATACACTAGTAGAAGGTACATCAAATAAATTGTAAATACTGTTATTACTATCCTCATGATTACCTCTAGCAGCAATGATAGGAAACATTCTTCCGTCTGATGCAATAGTTAATTGCCAGTCATCAAACCAAGTTCGCCATTGACTATTGGTGTCATTATCTGTCATATCACCTCCGAATAAAACAGCATGAGGTTTTAGTTTAGATACAAGTAAATTCGCATTTCTTCTTGGAGTTCTGTTATTTCTCGAGTCTCCACCAGCAATGAAAGATAATCTGCTATTATCAGCAGGAGCAGTTTTAAACCACAATCGGCGACTTGTTCCTTGACTGTCTCTAATAACAAAGTAATATGCAGTATTTGGTTGTAAACCTGTTAATCTAGCGAAATGATTGTTCATTCCTTTGTAAGAAACTGCTTTGGTTGGAGCCATGTTAAAATCATAGCGATTATAGTCAGTTCCATAATCTGTAGTTCCATAGTAAACTCTAGGGTTACTACCAGAAATTTGATTCCAGCCAATAACAATAGTTGTAGCTGGATCGTCTCTTAAGGTAAGACGATATTTATCGTTATTTGCATTAAGATTGAACCCTATTAATAGAAGGATTGCTATTGATAAAAGTTTTTTCATTTTGGAGTAGAGATTAATTGGTTAAATTGCTGCGAATGTAAAAAAGTTATAAAATGAATCGTATTGATTTTCAATTGTTAATTAAAAATTAAATCACTTAACTATAAATTCAAGTAAATTTAACATCTCCGTTTTTATCAGTTAACATTGTTTACACTTAATTTGGGGTATGAATAAAATTAATCTCCTCAAACTATCTATTTTTTTTATTTTTTTTGGTAGAGCTTGGCAACATCTCTTTTGGGATGCTCCTTATAGAACTTTCTTTTGGGATGAATCTCTTTTAAAGCCTGTAATTGAAAATTGGTTTGGTGTTTCTTGGACAACTTATGCAACAAGTAGTACTACTGATTTTTTTGTACAATCGTTAATTATAGGAAAAGGTGTTTTATATACAATAGCTGCAATTTCAAGTTTATTAATTACAAAATCTAATAAGAAATTATTAAAAATTCCAATTTTTATTGGAGGATTAAGCTTAGTTATTTTAACTGTTCTTTTAACCAAAGAGAAGTTTTATCATTTTGCACAATTTTTCGAACATAGTATTCAATTTGGTTTGCCTTTTGTTTTGTTATATTCTTTAAAAGAAAAGTATAGTGAAGAAAGGTTATATTTTATTTTGAAAATATTAATTGCAGTAACATTTTTCTCGCATGGTTTGTATGCTTTTGGAGCGTATCCTGTACCAGGGAAATTTGTCGATATGGTAATAAATATTTTTGGTTGTTCTGAATCTTTTGCGCTCTCGTTTTTATATATAGCAGGAATTTTAGATTTTGTTTTAGCTATCTTAATTTTTATTCCGAAGCTTAATAAATATGCATTGATTTATGCTGTAGTTTGGGGTTTATTAACTGCTTTGGCAAGAATAGTCGCTAATTTTTATTGGGATTTTCCTATACAATCTCTTCATCAAAATATGTATCAAGTAATTTATAGGTTACCTCATGGAATTACTCCACTAATAGTCTTAACTGGTATTGTAGTTTATTTAAAGCAGAAAAAAACTTTAAAAATTAAAGAAATAACCACTTAGAAGTCGTGTCGATAATGCTTTAAACATTGCAATTATAGGTGTTGTCTTTACTTTAATACCATTCGTCTATAAACCTCTATTTTTCTCTACTGTAATTTATAATTTTAAAGTGTATAAATAACATTTCCCCAAAATTATAAGTTATGATCACCAATACAATGCTAATAAAAAAGCTGCGTTTAAAAAGTGCAGATAGAAGAATGATTTTAGAGTTAATAAAGTCAGACGATTACTTTAAAAAAGAAAGTGTATTAAGTAATAAAGAATTTGAATTTTTATTAAGGTTACAGATTAGTAATTAAAGTATTTCATGTTTATTGAGTTATTACTTTTTAATTCGTTTATATTCTCTATATCTAAAAGTAAAAACTCAATACATCTCTGCATTGAGTTATTTATTTGTATTAACTATAATCAAAGTTAAATACATATTTAACCCGTAAAATTATTTCAGTTCTTTTAAAATAAATAAGGCGATAAATGAATTAGTATCTTACTAATTATGATAAGCTTTAGAGACTGCATAACTATCTTCAAACCAATTCCAAAGAATCACTTTTCCGTCTTTAACTTTTACACGTAATGCATATGTGAATTCTTCAGTTTGTTTTCCTGTTTTTGTTAATTCACCAATCATATTTCCAAAGAAAGCAGCAGTATCTCCTTTAGATAAAGCATCGTTAGGTTCCCATTTTATAGTTTTAAAGTTTGATCCAAACTCAGGTAAAAACTTTTCTAAAATTGTTTTTTTACCTTTCCATGGTCCAATCCAAGGCATACTTTTATCACCTTCATTGTGCCAAACCATATTATCATGCATTAAGCTGACCATTTTTTTCATATCACCTTTCCCCATGGCTCCCATAAAATCCATGGCAACTTTCATAGTTTCCTCCGAAGAATCATTTTTAGATTTTAATTGTTGCATTGCAGTAGCCCAATCTTCAATATGATTTGTACTTACAAACTTTCCGTCTTTCATGGTATGAATATCGATAGTCATTATTTTAAACGATTTAGATCCGTTTGTTGGCAATCCCATAAAGTCACCATTAGGTGTTCCTGTAGCAATACTTTTTACTACATATTTGTCTCCATCATTTATGATTTGTTGTGTTTCCCACTTTAAATCAGGAATTAATTTCCAGAAGAATTCTAATTGTCCCATTAATTCTTTTGCTCCTTTTGAACCAGTAGAATTAAACGATTGATATCCTTCTGCCATTAACGGAGTTAAAACAGCTGTAGGTCTTGTATCTTTATTTACGGTTAAGGCTTTCTGATAAAAAGCAGAAATTGCTTCTTTATTTTTCATAATCTCTTTTGAGTTTTTTTGCTGAGCATTACATCCGGTAATTAGCATAGTTAAGTATACTATACTCGATAAAGAAATGAATCGCTTCATGATAAATTGGTTTAATATTAATTTACCTCAAAAGTATATTGGTCAGAAAAGAAGCTTAGGTGAAAAAAAATATTTTTAGGGTAAAAATGGGAAAGTTGTTTATTTATTTAGTTCTTTAAACTCTTTTGGAGAAAGCTGAGTTCGTTTTCTGAAGTATTTAAAAAAATTAGTCGGTGAATCGAAACCAACATGATATGCTATTTCAGTTAATGAAAGTTGAGAGTTGATAATGAGTCTTTTAATTTGTAGAATCAAAATTTCATCAATGAATGCCTTTGTAGATTTACCAATAATACTTTGCGTAATATTATTCAGTGTTTTAGAACTTACACCTAATTTTTCAGCATAAAAGGAAACTTTTTTACTTTCAAAGCATTCTTTTTCAATTAGTTCTTGGAGTTTAGTGAATTTTAAATGGTAGTTTTTATTGTTGAAGTTAGTATTGTTTTTTGATTTTATTCGTAATAATTTTAAAATCAATACTTGAATTAAACTTCTGATAATAGGAGTAGAATAAGAATCGTTACTGTTAGAAAATTCAATGTTAATTTGAAATATAATTTTATGAATTTCTTCAAATTCACTAGAGTTTAATTGAATTTTAGGAGCACTTAACATTTCATTAAAAAGTTGAAATAGTTTTAAAGTTTCGAACTTGTCTGAGTATTTTATAATGAAATCTTCGGTAAAAACAAGAATTTTCCCGCTAGCTTCAGATTTGTAGAATTTATGAATGTTATTTTTTCTAAGTGTAAAAACAGTGCCTTTTTGATAAGAATAATCCTGATAGTTAATACTATGAGTTCCTTCACCTTTGGTAATGAAAACGATTACATAAAAAGAAACTTTATGATGTTCAAATTGATTATGATCTGTAGGTTTTAAATGTATAATATTACTTAAATCAACCAAATCAAAATAAAGATGATCTCTATTTTTCTTTTTGAATGTAACTTGTTTAATGGGCTTCATTAGTTAAAAAGATCCATAGTTTAATAGTCTTTAAAAATACTAATTCCTTTTTAACTCAGCTTTTCTCATAGGCATTCCATCAATTAAAGTGAAAAGTAAATCTTTGGTAAATACTTTATTTTTTACAGTTTTTTTTCTCCCTCCGTCAAGACCAATCAACATGACTTTAAAAGGAGGCTTCTTTGAAGCATATGTATTGTATAAACTAGCTTCATTTTTCCAAGGTCCTATTTCGGTTTTATTATTTCTGAATGAAATTTCACGAACCCTATTTTTTTGTACATCTAATACTTTTAGTTTACGCTCTTTAAAAGCTTTTGCAGGTTGAGAAAATTCCTGTAACTGTTTTATATACAAGCTGTCTTTTGAGTCTTTAGAAACAATAACAATCATTCTATTTTTCCAACGATACGATTTTAAATCAATATTTTGGGTGTAAGATTTAATACTAATTATCAGTATAAAAAAAGTTAAAAAACAGCTTGTCTTAAATTGCATACAAATTATTTTATTGAAACACGAACTCCTTTAGAATGACTTGTAAATTCTGGTGCATACATACTCTGTATAGTAGTTATACCGTTACTAAAATCACCTTTATTATTTACACGAACGTCATATTCAAAAACATAAACTCCTTTAGGCAAACGATCAAAGAAAAAGTGTGTTGCTGCATCTTTGGTACTTTCATAATAACCTAAACCATCTTGCCATTTGTATTTTGATAATACATTAACAGGTTCAAAAGCTGCAGCTCTCATATCTTTCATATGAATGAATTCCATATTTCTATCAACTTTTAATTCAATTCTTACAGTAACCAAATCACCAATTTCTAAATCAGTTTCAGATAGTTTTTTTAATTCTTTACCTGTATCAGAATTTATCTTCTTAAATAATTTTTTAGTGATTTGTAAAGGCGTTTTAGCGTGTGTGATTTTTTCCAAATCTTCAAAATATTGCCAGTATAATCCACCCCAGGCAATACCTTTATTGTTTTTAGTTAAAGTAACCTTTGCTTTATCTGGAGTAACTTCTTTTCCGTTCCAAGAAGTTTTAAAATAACCTGTTCCAGCTTCAATTTTAGTGTTTTCAAGTTGAGTTGGATCGATAACTTTATTTCCAATAGTAACAGTTACTAACTCGTCTGAAGCAAGCCAATTTGTGCCTTGTAAAAGTAACGCATAAATTGCTTCTGAGGTTGATTTTGTAGTTTTCCAACGATTTACTTGTTTGTTTTTAAGTAACCAAACTTTTAAGTTGTCAATAATTTTAGTGTCATTTTTAATTTCAGCAAAAACTTCAATTAATAAAGCTTGAGTTTCTACAGGCGCTTGATGCCAATACCAACCTGCTTTATTCTCTTTCCAATACATTCCTAATTCTTCTGAAGTAATACTGTTTTCTTCCAAAGATTTTAAAATCAAATTGGCAGATTTTTTATTGCCATTTCTAAATTGAATCAAAGCATTTAAACCTTTTCCATATAAATTAAAATTATTCCAATATTTTGCAGCTTGTTTAGTGTAATAATCAATAGCTTTTTTAGTTTTCTTTGAAGTTTTATAATCTTTAAAGAAACTTTTCATGTATAAATACTGAAGTTCGAAATAACCGATATGTTGTTGAGCTAAAAATTTATCATATGCTTTTTTATTTTTAGAAGCTTTTACACGTTTAGCACTATCTAAAAGTAAATTATATTGATATTCAATGTGTTCATCTAAAAATTGAATAGCGTTTACAATCATGTCTTCTGAAATTGCACCTTCATTTGTCACTCCAAGTTTTTGTAAATGACCGAATCCTGTTACGATGTGATTTGTAATGTACGGACTAGCATAGTTTGATCCTTTAAACCATGGAAAACCACCATTTTCCATTTGCATGAGTTGCAATTTGTTAATTGTATTACTTTGCTCATTTTGCATTTTGTTTAAATCGAAAAGTAAAGCAATACGTTTCTTTTGTTCATTTTCAGATTGTGCATCGCGTAACCACGGTGTTTCTTGAATGATTAGTGATTTTAATTCTTGATTTTTTTCTAGATTACTGATTAAAGTCTCACTGTTTTTCCATTGATTGAATACATTCTGAATTTTAGGATTACTATTTGCAATAAAACTAGCTAATGTATTAGCATAATAACGAGAAAAAGTTTGTTCTGCACATTCATGTGGATATTCCATTAAATATGGAAGTGCCTGAACGGCTTCCCAAGCAGGATTAGAAGTAACCTCTAAACTTAGTTGATGATGTTTTAATGTTATAGAACTATTATTCTTTAATTTTTCTAATGTAAATGTTTTAGTCTGGTTTCCTCTTACCCACATTGGTAGAGTTTCTGTAACCAACATTCGATTAGAAAGTACAGGAAGTACATTTTGTTCTCCGTCACTAAATTGGTCTGCTTGTGCTACAATTTTATATTCAACAGCTTGAATTGTTTCTGGAATAACTAGGTTCCAAGATACATTTGTGTTTCCGTTACCATCTACAGAAAAACTTTTTTGTACTTGTTTGTTTTGTAAATCAGTATCAATAGCTTTTCCTGTGATAGCATCAGTTAAAATTAATTGACTTACTCCTTGAAGTGTTTTATCGGTTAGATTACTAATTTTAGCACTAATTGTAATTTGATCTTTTTCACGTAAAAAACGAGGTGCATTTGGTACAACCATTAATTCTTTTTGAGTTACTGTTTCTAAAACTTCAGTAGAAGAATGTAATGCTTTAGTGTGTGCTAGTAATTGTAGTTTCCATTTTGTTAAGGCTTCTGGCATTGTAAATGTAAAAGAAACATCTCCGTTTTTATCAGTTAACAATTTAGGATAGAAAAAAGCTGTTTCTTGTAAGTTTTTACGTGCTTTTATTGTTTTTAAATCTATTTGTTTAGAACTCAAGCTATCTTTCGAAAGTCCGCTAGCCAAACCATCTTCGACATCATTTTGTTCAGTTATAATTGCGTTAGCTTGTTTGCTTCTTACTTTTTTAGAAGGAGCAGCATTTCTGACATCTAATCTTTTTACAGCTGATGCAGAAATTGCAGTTCTTTCTGTTCTTTCACCATATCCTGTAACAACAACTTCTTCTAGTATGTTATCACTTTCCATGAAAATATCGAGTTTTGAAAAGCTTTTTACTGGAACTTCTACAGTTTTCATTCCAACAAAACTGAATAATAGAACATCACCATTGTTAACTTTAATCGAGAATTTACCATCAATATTACTTTCATCTCCATTAGTTGTTCCTTTAACTAAGACAGAAACACCTGGTAGAGGTCCGCTTTCATCACGAATTATACCTGAAACAGTACCAGTAAAACTTCCTGATTTCTTAATTTGTGTTGGGCGATCTAATCGACTTAAATATTGTCTATTTACCCAACTACTATTGTTAAAACTAAAACCAAACCAATTAAAACTATCGTATTTTAAAGAAGGATAATTAGTGTAATTGTTATGATTTAAATTTTGAAAAGCAAAACGTGTAGTTCCAAAACCTCTTGAACTACTTGAGCTAGAACTATAATATTTAGGTTCGTCAATAGGGTAAAAATCCCATAGGTGATCTTTAAATTGATCTAGAGAAGCATCATACATTCCGGCTAATAATTCGGCTGTTACTTTTTCTTTTTTAGCTCCTTTTATTGTGAAAGACCAAGTTTCTTTTTGTCCAGGTTGTAATTTATCTCTAAAGGTTTTAGTTATAATTTCTAAATCTGTATTTGGATAAGGAACATCAATAATTTGTCTTCCTTGTTTAAAATCATTGTAATTTACCAGATGGTAATGAACGCCAAACCCTCCTAAGTCTTCTTTTGTAACAGGTATTTCAATGGTTTTACTGTTTTTGTCTAAATGTATATAGTGAGAAGCAATTACTTCATGTTTTTTTTCTACAAACAACATCACAGTAAGATCATTAGAGTTTGTGCTTACAGTTATTTTAGCAGTTTCTCCAATCTTGTATGATTTTTTATCTGTTCTAAAAGTAAATAGTTGATTATCTACAGGGACTTTGTCTCGATCTGAAAATACAGTGAAATAACTTTTATCACTCACAGCTTGTCCGAATTTATCTTTTGAAGATAACTCTATAACATAACTTCCTGAAATCCAATTTTTAATTTTTTTAAGTGAAATTTCTTTAGCTTTTTCAGTATTAAATTTTTCATTAAAAATTAAATCTCCTTTTTCCCAATACCTGCGATTATTTTCATCTTTATACGGATCGTGAGGAAATTTTTCTTCAAATTCTTGTTGAGAAATGGTTTGGTAATCAGGACTCATCCAAGGTCTTTGTCTTAAAGGATGTTTAGGTGCTTTTAATTTATAGATTTTTATTTCACCAACAGCAGGAACAAATTCACCATTTAAATTTTTACTATCAATTTCAAAAGAATGTTTTTTATCATTCTTATTTAGTTTGTCATCAATACTAATAGTCGCAACTAAACTATGATAACCTACTTTTACTATAGTAGTTTTACTTCTAGTTTCTCCGTTAAGATCGGTAACATCTGCTGTGATTTCATAATTAAAAATAGGTAACTGATCTTTAGCTACACTTTCATCTGGTAAAGCTTTAAAAGTAATTTCAAACTCTCCTTTATCGTTAGTAGTCACTTCACCATTTCTTATTTCTTGCGATTCAGAACTGTTAAAAGAAGGACGATACCAGTAATACCAACGAGGAAATTGCACTTTTCTATGAACACGGTAAGTGACTTTTGCATCAGTAATATTAGTTCCTGCATAAGATTTTGCAAAACCAACAACTTTAATACTATCATACATTTTGAAAGAAGTAGTAATTGGTTTAAAATTAGTTTCGAATTTAGGTCGTTTGTATTCTTCAACCGAGATATATTCATAACTTCTTCTTCCGTTTATGGTTGTAACGATTTGAAAACTTCCAGTTAATCCGGAATTTGGAAGTATAAATTCTCCTGATGCAGAACCAAATTCATTCGTTTTTAATCTTAATGTATGCAACGTAACATTGTTAACATCTTTAATTGCTACTTCAATATTCTGATTCGCAATTACTGTTGATTTATTTTTAAACTTTTCTAAAGAAATACTTTTAAAAAATACAGTTTGTCCCGGTCTATAAATGCTTCTATCTGTAAATAAAAAAGTTTCGGTTTGTCTTGTAGATTCATGAAAATCGTTATACAATCTTCTTAAATATAGATTATCTATTAATACGACATCATTCTTGTATGTGATTTTAGCAGTAACATTTCCATAATAATCTTTTGGATTATATTTTATTTCTCCATTTGCATCGGTGAAATATGAAACATTAATACTTTTTCCATGTCTTCTTTTTTTATTGCTGAAGTTTACTAGAGCTTTTTCTATAGGTTTACCAGTATTTCTATCAACAACTTGATAAACCGTTGTTCCAGTTTGAATTCTTGTTACTAAAGTTAAATCTGAAACTTGAAAAGAAGCAAAACCATAAATGTTTTTATGATTTAATTCTTCGCTAATTGAGGCAACAAGTATATATGTACCTTTTTCTTGTTTAGGAATAATAACTTCATTGGTATGACTTTGATAATCGAATTCGTTAGGAAGTTTTTGAGACCAAGTATTTATTTTTTTTAGTTCGTTAATACGACTAATCTGTATTTTATTAGGAAATGATCTCTTGATTTCTTCTAATTCTTTTTGGCTAACTTTATATATAGAAAAATGAAGTTGATCGATATTTTTATAGTTTACTAAAACTCTAGAAAATGTTTGAGAAGGAATATATTCTTCAGCAGTAATTGAAATGTTTTTCTTCTTTATTTTTAATTTTAATAGCTCACTTTTATCCGCAGCAAAGCTTTTTGGAAACTTTTGAATAATAGCATTACAAAGCTTTAAAGCTTCTTGGTTTTTAAAACGTAAAGATTTGTTTTTGCTCTTTGAGTTTCTATATTTATTAGCATCATTATGATGCTTGTACGCAATTTCAAAAGTATATAAACCAGAGGCTTCGTGTGAATTAAATTTCTTTTCAGAGTCTAATAAAGTTTTTAAGTATAATTCATTTTTTTCTGAAAAAGTAGCTTTAGATTTTACAAAGTTTAAACGTTTTAAATCGACATCTACTAAAGCATTGGTATTTTGTTTTAGTAAATGGAAAGCAATTAAATCTTGATAAATTTTTAAGGCATTGAATTGTAAAGACAATTTATCTTTACTGTCTAATTTTAACGAAGCATATTGTTCGGCTTCAGAAATTAGTTTTTCGTCTGCTACTTTAAATTGATAGGTAGGTTTAGTAATTCTTGTTTCATCAGTTTCATAAAAACTTAAAGCATTATGTGCTAAAAAATCATATAATGTTGGGCGATATTTTTCCGAGTTTTTTTCTTTAATAAGTAAAGAATGAAAAGTTTTAATATCAATATTCTGAAGTTCGTTTTTCTGTGCTAATGAATTTTGAAATTCTAAATGAATTTCGGCAAAAAGTGTTTCTAAATCCCAAGTTCTAAAATCAGACTCATCAACTTTAGAAGCTGTTTTCGTTCTTTGATAAAACTTCCATCTATTACTTTGAAAATATTGCCAATACATATTGGCAAGAATATTTTGTAATACGTTTTTTGTAGGAGTGTTGCTTTGGTTTATGTGTTCTTTAAACTGAGAAATAATTTTTAATTGTGCATCCTCATTTAAAGTCAACGAAAACTTGCTCTTATATAAAAGTGTTTTTACAATTTGAGGAGCATTCTTTTTCTTTTTTGCTTGCTTGTATATTTTTTCAACAACTTTTAATGCAGACTTAGGCTGATTAAATAATTCAAAATGATGCACTTCTTTCCATAACTTTTCATAGTTATTTTGTGCAGATAATACGGTAGAGAAAAACGTAAGCATTAGTATTGCAATCGATTTATTTTTCATGGTTTGATTTTTAATACTTTTTTTACAAAGTACTCAGATAGGTTCAATATACTAAAGTTTAAATAAGTAAACTAGTTAGATATTTAAGTTAAACTATCTTTTTATTTAGTGTATGAATTAAATCAATTGCTATACCAATTTTTGATAAAACAAGAAGAATTATAAAATTTTCTTTACAATAAATTCACATCTTCTATTTATTTCATGTTGTTCTTCTGTACAAGATTCTTCGGTTTTACACTTTACAAGAGGTTGTGTTTCACCATAACCAATTGCAGAAATTCTATCAGGTTCAATACCGCTTTCCATGAAATACATACGAACTGCTGTTGCTCTTTTTTGAGATAATTCTAAGTTATAACGATTATTACCTCTTATATCTGAATGTGTTCCTACCTCAACAATCATATCAGGGTATTTTTTCATTAAATTAATAACTCGATCAATAGCTTTTTTACTATCTCGTCTTAAATACCATAAATTATAATCGAAACTGATTTCGTCTGTCTTAATAACTATTCTATCTTTTTGCTTTTCTATATCTTTTTCTTTTTCAACGATTTCTTTTCGTTTTTTATCCTTTACAAATTTTAGCTTCTCAGCATTTTTTAGTTTTAATTCTTGTTCTTTCTTTAGTTTTAAAGCAAGCACTTCTCTTTTTTCTTTCTCTATAATTGCTAAAGATTTTAAAGTCATTGAAGCATCGTTGTCTTTATTTCTAACTTTCTTTAGAAGTATTGTTTTTTGATTGGCTTTGTATCCAACTTTAGAAGCTTTAACAGTATAAGTAGTTTGGCAATTAACTTTGAACTTGAATTTTTCACTGTTAGAAGTGTTTATCTTCGTGATTTCTTTTTGATTTTTATCTACTAAAATCAATTGTACATCATTAAGAATTACACCTGAATCTTCATCAGTAATTAATCCAGAAATTAATTGAGAACAAGGTTCAATTTTTAACGGCTTTTGTTCTATTATTTTATAAATGTCATCACTTCCTTTTCCGCCTTTTCTATTAGAAGCAAAGAAACCTTCTTTAGTTTTAGAGTTAATATTAAATGAAAAATCATCATAACCAGAATTTACAGGAAATCCGATGTTATCAGGTTTTGATATTTTTCCATCAGAAATTGAGCAAACAAATACATCTAAAGATCCAAAACCAGGGTGACCGTTAGAAGAAAAATAGAGTTTATTGTCTTCGCTTATGTAAGGAAATTGCTCTTTGTTTGGAGTGTTTATTTTTTCTCCTAAGTTCCTTGGTTTTCCAAAACTTCCGTCATAATCAATCGTTACAGCATATAAATCAAATCCACCAAATCCACCAGGCATGTCAGAAGCAAAATATAAAGTTTTTTCATCTGAGCTTAAAGCAGGATGTTCGGTAGAGTAGGTGTTAGAATTAAAAGATAGTGAAGTGATGTTTTTCCATTCATTATCAATAAATTCTGCTTTGTATAGTTGAACGTGAGTAACTTTTTTATCGTCTGTATTTCTTTTTCCTTTTACTAAATTATTTCTAGTGAAGTAAGCTGTTTTTCCGTCTTTGGTAAAGATGATATTAGACTCATGTAGTTTAGAGTTAATTTTCTCTGAAAAAGGTTGTGCTATACTGTCTCCTAAATAAATTTGATTAGTATTAACTTGATAAATATCTAAATAGTGTTGTCCATTCCATCCAAAACGTTTTCCGTAAATTTCTTTTCTTGGAGCAGCAAATATGATAGAATTACCAGTTTGAATTGCACCAAATTCAGAATCAGGAGTATTAATACCTAAATTTTCTATAGAAAAGCGATTGCCTAAAGCTTCAATATTTTCTAGATATTCAATTTCTTTTTGAAGTTGAGTGTATTTGGTTTCATCTTTAGTTTTATAGTAGTTCAGTAAAACATTATTTGCTTTCTTATATTCACCTAATGCTTTTAATGAATTTGAAAATCGATGATAATAAATTTCAGGAACAACTTTATGGTAATTTTTAAGTAAGTAGCGATAATTTACAGTTGCTTTTTCCATGTTATATGTATAGTAGTAAGCATCTGCTAGATTTTTTATTGCTTCAAAACTTTCTCTTTCTTTTAAAGCTTTTTCATACAAAGGAATAGCTTCGGTATAAAATGTTCTTTCAAAATATTTATGCGCTCTTTTAAGAGATTGACTTTGAGAAAAGCAAATAAAAACAGAACTGAATAGTAGTAAAAAACTTATTTTCTTCATAGTAACCTTTTTAAAAGAATCTTGGTGATTTGTCGTATCCTTTTTTTAATCCCAATGTGTCAAAATCAAACAATAGCATGAATTCATGAGTTCCAGAATTAAAGCTTCCTAAGTTATTTGTGGTGTAATCGAAAGCATATCCCATTCTTAAAGAGTCGAATACACGAAAGTTAAACATTAGACTCACAGCGTCATTAACTCTATAAGCTAAGCCTGCTTCAAATTTGTCATTATACAGAACATTTACAGCTGTATCTAATACAATTGGAGATCCTTTTACAGCTTTGGCCATAAATGATGGCTTTAATTTAAAAAGATCAGAAACTTGAAAAACATAACCACCATTTACAAACAAATGAATTTCTTCGCCACCAATACTGTTTAATCCATTATTTTCTTCAAAATGTTCTCCTTTGACTAAGTTAGGAATAGCAGCTCCGATATAATATGTATCAGTAAAGTAAAATAAACCTGCTCCAAAGTTTACAAAAGTTTTATTTTGGTTTTCAAAAGCTAAATCAGTAGGGATGAAACCAGAACTTATATTTTCATCAGGAAACCTGAAATTATTGAAGTTGGTGTTGAAACTAGTAAAACCAGCTTTTAAACCAAATGATAATTTATGCCCTTCAGCAATGTTTATTATATAGGCAAAGTCTGCATAAAAATTATTTTCTTTTAAAACTCCATCACCAATGTCGTCTGTAACTACAGATATACCAGCTTCTATATTATTATTTAAAGGTGCATGTACAAAAAAGTTATAGGTTTTAGGTGTTCCAACTGCAGAAGTCCATTGTCTTCTATGCATTACACCAAAATTTATAACTCCTAAATCATTTGTAACGTACGCAGGATTTACAATATTTTGGTTATACATGTATTGTGTGTATTGAGGATCTTGTTGAGAAAAGAGCTCAAAAAAGGAACAAATACAAATAAGATATATTAATTTTTTCATTAGCTATTTTTATTTACTTAAGTAAATTCTTCCTTGTTTAGGTTTTAAGTTGTCTTTATTGTAGTTAAGTATATAAAAGTAAACACCACTAGTAACTTCCGATCCAGAAGCGTTTTGTCCATTCCATTTTGGATTATCAATGTTTCCTTTAAATAAAGATTGCCCGTATCTGTTAAAAATTTCTAATTCGTAATTCGGATAGAAAAATTCAATAAAAGGAATATAAAAATCATCGTTAGTTCCGTCGTTATTTGGAGAAAATCCATCAGGAATAAAGAAGTCATAGTCTTCCGGGTTACAATCTGATAAATCGATAGTTATTGCAGTTCTTTCTCCTTCACAACCAGTTGTCGGATCTACATAAACAGCAAAGTAAGTAGTATCTTGTTCAATAGGATCGTTTTCACTTAATTCATTTCCGCCTTCATTGGCATCATACCATAATAAATCATACCCACTAACAATTGTGATTTCTGAAGCAATATCAGTTAAAGTAGGATTGTTTAATCCACAACGTTGTGTATCACCAGTAAATTCGGGAGTAGGAGGAGTAATAACAGATGCAATAAATTCTAATCGTTCATGATGTTCACAGTCATCTATTTTTGAGACAGCAAAATAACTTTTATTATTCTCTATAATTGTTGAAGAATCTAATATAGATCCTGCAGTATTAGCATCATACCAAATAATAGTACCAGTAGAAACGGATGCATTAAAGTCAGTTAGAGTAGGATTATCTAAACCACAAAAAGTAGGATTAGTATCAGTAGAACTAACCATTTCCGTTGTTATAATTTTGATGGTTACTACAGAACGATCTGAACTTTCACAACTATTGTTAAGATCACTAGCTGTTACAAAATATGTTTTTCCTTCCTCTAAAGCTGTATTTACATCTAAAGGAGTTGTAGTACTGGAATTTTCATACCAAGTTAGATTTTCTCCTTCATCTACAGTAATATTATTTAGAGTTGGTTGATTAGGAAAAAAATCTGACAAACATAAAGTTTGGTTCTCTTCTAAAACGGGAGCATCAGGAATTCCATTTATAGAGAAAGATTCTGTGAGTTCGAATTCAAATTGTGTTCTACAAGGATCAGTATCATTTTGTACACTTTTTAATAGTACATTGTAATTTCCTTGAGCTAATCCAGAAATATCTACATTGAAATTTGCATTTCCTCCTGAGAAAACAATTGTATTTTCTATAAGTTTAGTAGAACTATTTAATTCTGTAACCTCATAAGTGATAGTATATTCACCACTACTTAAATTAGGAGCATCAATTAAGATTTTCATGTCTGTAGCATTACAAGCGTTATCTACTTGTAGATCGAGAGTAATGTCTTCAGGAACTCTTTTGATGGTAAAAGTTTCTTCAACACAGTTTAAACCAATAGCTGTTGGAGAAGTTATATCGATTGTGTATTCTGCTATTTGTTGTGGGAAAGGTGAAAAATCTAAAGATAAAGTAGCTTTTCCATCAGTAAATAAGACATTTAAATCGTTGACTACAATTAAATCAGAATTAACATTATTAGAAACTATATAGCTAAGTGTGTGTTCACTGTTGGTGATTGTTCCATCATTGTTGGTTAATTCAGAAATTTCGATATCTATTATATTAGTATCGAAACAAATGTCCTCTACATTAACTTTTGCGTTATAAATTGTAAAGTCAAACTCTTCAACGGTATATGTGTCGCAAATAATATTTCTGATATCTTTTATAGCCACGGTTCTTATGGTGTAGCTTCCAGAAGATAAAACAGATGAGTTAAGCTCAAATTCGTATTCAAATAACGTTCTTGTACCTAGATCATCATCAAAAACAGAAAAGGTAACATCATTTTGTGTACCTGAATATACTACTACTCCAGTATTTTTATCTATTATTTCATAGTCTATATTATAAACCATTTGAGCTTCTTCAGAGCCTTCATGTATAATTTTAATAGTTGTGTTTTCTATATCACATAACTTTTCAACAGAGAATTTTCCAGAAACTTCAGGAATAAAAATATTGACAGTACTTGAAACTTTAGAACAAACTCCATGGATTGGAAAAACAGTATAAGTAAAAGAATAAAATCCAGGTCCAAAATCGTTGTAAATTTGCTCAACATTGATAATGTGATCAGTTAAAGAAGTAATTTGTCCAGTGGTATCATTGTCTGACCAAATACCATCACTATCATTACCCGCTAAATAATCAAATAAATTTAAATTGCTATAGATACTTAAATCGTCAGTGTCGCAAATATTAAGATCAGAAGCAATTCCTGAATCAGAAGCTCTGTGAACTTCTAATACGATTGTAGCTGTTCTAGAGGGACACGAATCTACTGCGTCTACAGTGTAAGTTAGTGTATGTGTTCCACGACCAGCAACTGTTGCATTAAAGAAATTACCATTTAAAGCAATGGGCGGAGTTCCTGTACCAACATTCCAGGTTCCATTAATATCGGAACTTAAACTAAGTAAATCGTTATCTAAAAAAGAGAATAAATCTACAGCAGTATCATCTTCACAAGCATTTGCTCCTCCATCTATATTGTCTTCACCAGGATATCCTCCTAAGAAAACCGTTACAGTAGCACTTTCACTACAATCATCATTCGTATAAATGAATTTATGCTCACCAAAACGATTGATACTCCATAGGTTTAATATTCCCGTACTAGAATTTAAAGCAAATCTATTTACAGGATTTTCACTAGTCCATGTTCCTCCTGTAGTAGGTGAACCGTTTAATTGATTAAAAAGGTTAAAACGTTGGTAATTAGTGTCTGTTTCTTTATTGCAGACAGTTACAGAAGCGTCACTTCCTGCACATTGGGAATAAGAGAAAAACACGTTTAAAAAAACTACTATAAGTAGATAAGGTAGAATATTTGGTTTGATTTTCATTTTTACAAAAGCAATGGCTGTGTGTCACAAAACTACTATAAATTTTATAGAGTACAATTATTTAAATATTACGATTAAGTTTGACTATTTTAGCCAATCATTATAAGAGATCTGATGAGAGTACATTTTATAGCAATAGGAGGTAGTGCAATGCATAATTTAGCTATCGCATTACATCAAAAAGGATATCAAGTAACTGGAAGCGATGATACTATTCACGATCCTTCTAAATCTAGATTAGAAGCCAAAGGTTTATTGCCTGAAAATTTTGGTTGGTTTCCCGATAAGATTAATAAAGATCTTGATGCTATAATCTTGGGAATGCATGCCAAAATTGATAACCCAGAATTAATAAAAGCCCAAGAATTAGGTTTAAAAATTTATTCTTATCCAGAGTTTTTATATGAACAATCGAAGCATAAAACTCGTGTAGTTATTGGAGGTTCTCATGGGAAAACTACAATTACTTCAATGATTTTACATGTTTTAAACTACCATGATAGAGAAGTTGATTACATGGTTGGTGCACAGTTAGACGGGTTTGAAACAATGGTGCACTTAACAGAGGAAAATGATTTTATTGTTTTAGAAGGAGATGAATATTTAAGTTCACCAATAGATCGAAGACCAAAGTTCCATTTGTACAAGCCAAATATTGCATTGTTAAGTGGAATTGCTTGGGATCATATCAATGTGTTTCCAACTTTTGAAAATTACACAGAGCAGTTTCAGGTTTTTACAGATTCATTAGTAAATGGAGGTATTATGGTTTACAATGAAGAAGATGAAAATGTGAAAAAAGTAGTTGAAAACTCTACAAATTCTATAAAAAAATATCCATATAGTTTGCCTGAACATTTTATAGATAGTGGGATTACTTATTTAAATACGTTAGAAGGAGATTTGCCTTTAGATGTATTTGGGGATCATAATTTGCAAAATATAGCTGGAGCTAAATGGATCTGTCAGCATATGGGAGTAGATGAAGAAGATTTTTACGAAGCTATTATGTCTTTTAAAGGAGCGAGTAAAAGATTAGAAAAAATAGCAGAGAATGATTCTACTACTATTTTTAAAGATTTTGCACATTCACCTTCTAAGGTAAAAGCTACGACTTCAGCTGTTAAAGATCAATATGGAAATAAGAAACTTATTGCTTGTTTAGAATTACACACCTATAGTAGCTTGAATGCAGATTTTTTATCAGAATATAAAAATACTCTTGATAAAGCAGATGAAGCTATTGTGTTTTATTCTCCGCACGCAGTTAAAATTAAACAATTAGAAGAAGTAACAGAAAAACAAATAGCAGATTCTTTTCAAAGAGAAGATTTAGTGATTTTTACTAATACAATTCAGTTTAAAGAATATTTGTTTAAAAAGAATTTAAAAGATTCTGTTTTATTGTTAATGAGTTCTGGTAATTATGGTGGTTTAGATTTTAAAGAGATTAAAAATATGATTTAATTCTTTTTATCATATAAGTAAAGTATTCTTTTCTATAGAATGCTCTAAGGAATTTATTGGAAATAGATAGAAAGCGTATTTTGTTTTTTGTTTTACTTCGATATCTTTTTCTAAATTCATTATCGTCAATTAATTTTAGGAATAACTTGGTATAGTCATTCGTTTTTTTGTTTTTTTTGAAAGTTATAAACTCAGAGTTGGTAGTTATTTTAGTTGCTGCGAGGAAATTATTTAAATGAGGAAAAAGTTTTTTATTAGAACTTAAAGTATTTGTATGTGTATCTGCTTTTTGAGATAATAAGTATAAATCATATACATTTCTTAGTGAAATGTCATTATAGTATTGTCCATGATCATTTATTTGTTTGGCTATTATAGTAAGTTTTACTTGATCAATGTAGTTTAAAAAATGAAAATTATCCTTTTTAAATAAATTAGAGCTTATAGTTTTATAATTAAAATCTTTAGCAAACTTAGGAATAGTCATCTCTTTATGAACTTCAATTCTTGAAATCTTATTTTTATGGACAAGAGGAGAGAGGTGTCTGTGAATTTCAGAATAATCATTGTGCGTTTTTTTATATGAAGCTTTAATAATTATTTCGTATGCTTCAAACACTTCTTTAGTAGAAAAGAGAATGTCAATATCTCCAACCATTCTCTCAGCAATATCGTTATACAGACCTTCAAGTAAATTACCTGTTCCTTTTAAAAAAATAGGAGTGATATTATGAGAAAGTAACAATTCATTAATCTCTTTGGCTTGCTGAATTATTTGTGTATTACGTTCTCGATTTAAATCAGTAATATGTTTCATATATCCGACCAAATCTTCAGGTAAATATTTTAAAAAGTCAGCTTTTCTTAAATTACAATATAAAGCAGGAAAAACATAATGTTCTGTACTAAGCTTAACAACATTGTTCCAATCAACAGTATTGTTTTTTAAATGATCTTCTACAATACGTTTATTATGAGCTTCATGATTTATAGTTAAACACTTTCCAACAAAAAATAATGTTTCTTTATATGTCATCGTTAAGTAAATTTTTAATGGTTTTTACCATTTTTTCATTATCAGAGTAAGTTAAACGATAACATTTGGTATTCGAGAACCATTTCAAAAATACTTTTACATTTTCAGGTTTACTTGAAATCCAAGAATCTGGGACTAGCTGTTCGAAAGCTTCTAATTTAGAAATAGAATTAAAGTCTAAATCACTATTTTTCTCATATTTAATAAAAACAAGATCGTTGCAAGGCAAGTTGTAATCAGAGGTGTTTGTTTTTGGAGGTAAAAAACGAACAATTTTATTTAATCTTTTGAAATGAAACTCAGCAGAAGTTTCTAATTCAGGATACATAGGTAGTAAAGTTTCCAAACTATTTTTCTTTATAGAAATCGCAGAAGGAAATGTATAAACATTTTGTTTGTTAATATCTATAGGAACAAAGTCATCGGCTAAACAAGTTAAACCGTTTGCTTGTAAAATTGCTAGAGATGTGCTTTTTCCGTTACCGGAATCACCTAATAGAAGTAAAGATTTATTTTTATTACCTAATCCTGAAGCATGAAAAATTCCCATCCATTCATCTTCTGGTTTGTTGTGTATATATTGAACAATATACATTGAGAACTTTCCTTGAAAATAATGAATATCTTTTCTATGCCAAGAACCAATATGATTATCATCTATTAACAGATGAGTGATATTATCTTCCGTAAAAACTTGAAAATGATAATCATTGTCTGTTTGGTGTTCAATTTCTAAATGGGAAAATTTAGGATGGACTAAATATTCTTCAAATTCAGAAAGAAAATCTACTTTAAAAACTAAGTTGTTTATTTTGTAGAATTTGGAAATTAGAAAAGTTGGAATTTTGTATTCTCTGTTTATTTTACTTAAATCTTCATTATTCTTAATGTTGGGTAAATAAACATTTGAATAAATCTTTTCAGTGAAATCTATGGCATCATCAAAAGAAACTTCAAGTTCTTGTTCAAGCTCTTTACTTATCTCTTCAATCGAGATTCCTTCATTTAGATTAAAAATTATTTCAGCTACTTTATTTTCTAATACGATGTATTGATTAGTATCAGAAAACCAAACAACTGATTTGTTTTCAATGTTTTCTCTAAGTAATGTAGTTTTCATTCCCATCGGGGTAAAAATAACTAAAAACCTCAAGAATACTCTTGAGGTTTTTTATTTATTTAGCTATTTCAAGTTTAATTTATTTCTCCAGATAGAATCTTTATTTTGATTTTTATTCCAATAGTCAACTTTAATAGTTTTCATTAAGGAAGCTTCGGTAGTCAATATTTTCTTGTTTTTTCCATAACCACTATTATGTGATTCTTTCCAGCTCAATATTTTATGAGGAAAAGAAGATTCAAAACTGATTTGTAAAGTTCTGTCGAGTTTTGGGTATGAAATTTTATAAGTTGATATATCTTCTGATTTATTAAATTCAGTATTTGCGATATAGCTTTTAAATTCTTTGTGTTTAGAATTTAAAAAAAAGAAAGAAGGTATAATTTCTAAATCTCCAGCAGGAAGTAATTCAGGGTTTAGTCGGATTAAAGACCATAAATCATCTTCTAAAAGCACTTTTTTGATTTTTTTATTTAGAAAAGATGCTCCTTCAAAATATGAATTAAAGTTTAAAAGAAGATGGTCTTTATTGTTTTTCATTTCAACATAAGTCATACCGCACCATTCTTGTATTGATGAAGCTATCTTAAATGAATAATTATCTTTTTCGAAAGGGAAAAATGTACTATTCATCATTGAATAAGGATAAATTCCAGTATTAAACTTCTTGTTCATGTTTAATTTTAGAATAGGAATATTATTGGAGTTAGGATAGTCTGCCTTAGTGTTAGATGTTTGAGAAAATGGTTCGGTGACAAAAATCAAAGTAGCAGTTCCTTCATGTATTTCTCCATATCTTGCTTGTGAAAGCTTGTAGCTTGAGATTTCAGCATTACCATCATACCAATATTTTTTTGTTTCAGGAGATACAGCTCTTGTTTTTTCTATAGTTATTGCTGAGTGTTTAATTTCACTTGCGTTTGAATTTATGCATGAATATATCGTAAAAGCTATAAATATTGAAGTTATAATAGTTGCTAATCTTTTCATTTTTAAAATATATAAATAAAAAACCCAAGTTGATTAACTTGGGTTTTAGGTGTTTTTATTCTTCGTCTATTTCAGTTCGAGTTTCTTTGGGTTTTTCACCTTTTTCGATTTTTATAGTTAAGCGTTTAGTTTCTTCGCTTAGATCCATAAAAATAGAGTCACCTTCATCTAGTTTAGAATTTACAATTTCTTCAGCTAAAGCATCCTCAATGTATTTTTGAATAGCTCTCTTTAAGGGTCTTGCTCCGTATTGCTTATCAAATCCTTTATTAGCTATGTAGTCTTTAGCTTTTTCAGAAAGATTTAAATGATAACCTAACTCTGAAATACGAGATAAAAGTTTCTTTAATTCGATATCAATGATCTTATGAATATCTTCACGCTCTAGAGAGTTAAAGATAATTACATCATCAATACGATTTAAGAATTCAGGAGCGAATGATTTCTTAAGTGCTCCTTCAATTATACTTTTAGCGTGTTCGTCTTCTTGATCTTTCTTAGATTTAGTTCCGAAACCAACTCCACCACCAAAATCTTTTAATTTTCTAACTCCAATGTTAGAAGTCATGATAATAATTGTGTTTCTGAAGTCGATTTTTCTTCCTAAACTATCAGTGATATGTCCATCATCTAAGATTTGTAAAAGCATATTAAATACATCAGGATGTGCTTTTTCAATCTCATCTAAAAGAACAACAGAGTAAGGTTTACGACGAACTTTTTCAGTTAACTGTCCACCTTCTTCGTATCCAACATAACCTGGAGGTGCTCCAATTAACCTTGAAATAGCAAATTTCTCCATATATTCACTCATATCAATTCTGATTAATGATTCTTCAGAATCGAAAAGTTCTTTAGCTAAAACTTTTGCTAATTGAGTTTTACCAACTCCAGTAGAACCTAAGAATATAAATGAACCAATAGGTTTGTTAGGGTCTTTTAAACCAACTCTATTACGTTGAATTGCTTTAACTACTTTTGTAACGGCTTCGTCTTGACCAATTACTTTTCCTTGAATTAAAGAAGGTAATTCGGCTAAACGATTACTTTCTGCTTCTGCAACTCTATTTACAGGTATTCCTGTCATCATAGAAACAACTTCAGCTACATTATCTTCGGTTACAGTTTCTCTATGTAATTTAGAATCCTCTTCCCATTGTTGCTGAGCAGAATCTAAAGCAGCTTCAATATTCTTTTCATCATCTCTTAATTTTGCAGCTTCCTCATATTTTTGTCCGCTAACAGCTTTAGTCTTACGTTGTCTGATCTCTTCAAGTTTAGCTTCTAATTCTAAGATTTGTTGAGGAACAACAATGTTTGTAATGTGAATACGAGATCCAGCTTCATCTAAAGCATCAATAGCTTTGTCAGGTAAGAAGCGATCTGTCATGTACCTATTCGTTAATTTTACGCAGGCTTCAATAGCTTCATCGGTAAATTCAACATTGTGGTGTACTTCATATTTTCCTTTAATATTGTGTAGGATTTGAACAGTTTCTTCTACTGTAGTAGGGTCAACCATTACTTTTTGAAAACGACGTTCTAATGCACCATCTTTTTCAATGTTTGTTCGGTATTCATCTAGTGTAGTTGCACCAATACATTGAATTTCTCCACGTGCTAATGCAGGTTTAAGCATATTAGATGCATCTAAAGAACCTGTTGCTCCACCAGCTCCAACAATCGTATGAATTTCATCAATAAAAAGAATAATGTCATCATTCTTTTCTAATTCATTCATTAAGGCTTTCATTCGTTCTTCAAATTGCCCTCTGTATTTTGTTCCTGCTACAAGACTAGCTAAATCTAGAGAAACGATTCTCTTGTCAAATAAAATTCGAGACACTTTTCTGTTTACAATTCGTAAAGCTAAGCCTTCAGCAATTGCAGATTTACCAACTCCTGGCTCTCCAATTAACATAGGGTTGTTTTTCTTACGTCTACTTAATATTTGAGATACGCGTTCAATTTCTTTTAATCGTCCAACAACAGGGTCTAATTTTCCGTTTTCAGCCAAAGCTGTAAGATCTCTACCAAAATTGTCTAAAACAGGGGTTTTAGATTTTTTATTGGCTTTACTTCTTGGGTTTTGTTGTTGTCCATAAGGTTCAGATTTGTCATCAGCAAATTCATCTCCTGGAGTTTCAGCAATTGGATTAATTGGTAACTCTCCGTCATCATGTAAGCCTTTGTATAAGGCTTTTGCTTGATCATAATCTACATCGTACTTCTGAAGTAACTTAGTTGTAGGGTCATTTTCATTACGTAAAATGCATAATAGTAAATGAGCTGTATCAATAGCGTTACTTTGGTACAATTTAGCTTCTAAAAAAGTAGTTTTAATTGCTTTTTCAGCTTGTCTAGTGAGGTGTAAGTTATTTTTTTGATTAAGTTCATTAGCTGAAACAGGATTTAATCTTTCCAGTTTATTGCGAACTAAATCTAAATCAATATCAAAAGTTGATAATATATCTATAGCTTTTCCATCTCCTTTTCTAATAAGTCCAAGTAAAAGATGTTCTGTGCCTATGAAATCATGGCCTAATCGTAAAGCTTCTTCTTTACTAAAAGTGATAACATCTCTAACTCCTGGTGAAAAATTTTCGTCCATAAATTAATTTCTTTTGTTGTAAAGTTAGTAAGAATTTTTGTAGAAAAATTACAAAAACAGTGCCAGTAAAAAAAAAAGACAAAAAGGCAGGTTGTTGTAAATAAAATAGTCTTAAAAAAATTCTTTTTAATTGTTAATAAATATAATGAAAATAAAATAAGAAAACTTGGCAAGTTTTAGTTAAAATAATATCTTGCGTTGCTTATCGAGGCGATTAAGTTATAACGAAAAGTGAATTTTATGAGTGTAAAATTCACTTTTTTATAAAACAAATACTAATTTTTTAAAAAAAGATTAATATGGCAGATGGTGAAAAGTTGATTCCAATCAATATTGAAGAGCAAATGAAGTCGGCCTACATTGATTATTCAATGTCGGTAATTGTTTCTAGGGCTCTACCTGACGTAAGAGATGGGCTAAAGCCTGTACATAGGAGAGTGTTGTTTGGAATGCATGAATTAGGTATTAGATCTACAGGAGCATATAAAAAGTCCGCAAGAGTAGTAGGAGAAGTATTAGGGAAATATCACCCACATGGAGATACTTCAGTATATGATTCGATGGTACGTATGGCTCAAAACTGGAGTATGCGCTATATGATGGTTGATGGACAAGGGAACTTTGGTTCAGTTGATGGTGATAGCCCAGCGGCAATGCGTTATACCGAGGTAAGAATGCAGAAGATTTCTGAGGAAATGCTTTCAGATATCGAAAAAGAAACTGTAGATCATAAGTTAAACTTTGATGATACTTTACAAGAGCCAACTGTATTACCAACGAGAATACCAAATTTACTAGTTAATGGAGCTTCAGGAATTGCTGTAGGTATGGCAACTAACATGGCTCCTCACAATCTTACTGAAGTAATCAATGGAACTATAGCATATATAGATAACAGAGATATAGAGATTGATGAATTAATGCAGCATATAAAAGCTCCTGATTTTCCTACTGGAGGTATTATATATGGTTACGATGGTGTAAGAGATGCTTTCCATACAGGTAGAGGACGTATTGTTATGCGTGCGAAA
Organism: uncultured Tenacibaculum sp.; assembly: GCF_947502995.1. Taxonomy (GTDB): domain Bacteria; phylum Bacteroidota; class Bacteroidia; order Flavobacteriales; family Flavobacteriaceae; genus Polaribacter. The sequence goes on from NZ_CANNBW010000008.1 coordinate 85,741, forward strand.
GCTACTATAGAGGAAGTAAAAGGAAGAGAATGTATTATAGTTACTGAAATTCCTTACCAGGTTAACAAAGCAGACATGATTAAGAAAACTGCTGACTTGGTAAATGATAAAAAGTTAGAAGGAATTGCAAGTATTCGTGATGAGTCGGATCGTAAAGGAATGAGAATTGTTTACGTTTTAAAACGTGATGCTATCCCTAATATCGTTCTTAATAAGTTGTTTAAGTATACGCAATTACAAACTTCTTTTAGTGTAAATAACATTGCACTTGTAAAAGGAAGACCTGAGCAATTAAACTTAAAGCAGTTAATCCATTATTTCGTTGAACATAGACATGAAGTAATTGTTCGTAGAACACAGTACGAATTAAAGAAGGCTGAAGCTAGGGCTCATATTTTAGAAGGTTTAATAATAGCTTCTGATAATATAGACGAAGTAATTGCTATTATAAGAGGTTCTGCAAATGCTGATGAAGCTAGAGAAAGCTTAATAAAACGTTTTGAATTAACTGAAATTCAGGCAAAAGCTATCGTTGAAATGCGATTACGTCAGTTAACAGGACTAGAACAAGATAAGTTAAGAGCTGAGTATGACGAAATCATTAAAACGATTACTGATTTAAAAGATATTCTTGCAAATGAACCAAGAAGATATCAGATTATTAAAGATGAATTGACTTTAATAAGAGATAAATATGGTGATGAAAGAAAATCTACTATTGAATATGCAGGAGGAGATATGAGAATTGAGGACATGATTCCTAATTCTAAAGTTGTAGTAACTATTTCTCATGCAGGATATGTTAAGAGAACAAACCTAGACGAGTATAAAGTACAAAATAGAGGTGGTAGAGGACAAAAAGGAGTTACTACTAGAAATGAAGATTTCTTAGAGCACCTTTTCGTTGGAACAAACCATCAACATATGCTTTTCTTTACTCAGAAAGGTAAAGTATTCTGGATGCGTGTTTATGAAATTCCAGAAGGAGGTAAGAATACTAAAGGAAGAGCTATCCAAAACCTTATCAACATTGAACAAGATGATAAAGTAAAAGCATTTTTAGTTACTGATGATTTAAAAGATGAAGATTACATCAATAGTCATTATGTAATTATGGCAACAAAGAAAGGTAAAGTTAAAAAGACTCCTTTAGAACAATATTCAAGGCCTAGAGCTAATGGTATTAATGCTATTACTATTAAAGAAGGCGATGAGTTATTAGAAGCTAAATTAACAACAGGAGATAGTCAAGTTATGTTGGCATTACGATCTGGAAAAGCAATTCGATTTGAAGAAGAGAAAACTAGACCGATGGGAAGAACAGCTTCTGGTGTTCGAGGTATAACTTTACAAAGTGAAGAGGATGAGGTTGTTGGAATGGTGTCTGTAAATGACATGGAAAGTAATATTCTGGTTGTTTCTGAAAAAGGTTATGGTAAGCGTTCTAAGTTAGAAGATTATAGAATTACTAATAGGGGAGGAAAAGGTGTGAAAACATTGAATATTTCCGAAAAAACAGGTAATTTGGTGGCCATTAAAAATGTAGACGATTCTAATGATTTAATGATAATCAATAGGTCGGGAATTACGATTAGAATGGCTGTGGAAGATTTAAGAGTTATGGGAAGAGCTACACAAGGTGTAAAACTGATTAATATTAAGAATAATGATAGTATTGCAGCAGTAGCCAAAGTTATGCATGAAGAGGAAGAAGATGAAAATGGCACGGAAATTGAAAACCAAATTAATGAGAATTAAAGAACTGTATAACAATAACTAAAACAATAAAAATGAGAAAACAAGTTTTAGCACTTTCTTTAGGTTTAATGACAATAGCCTCTTTCGGACAGAAAAAAGAGCTAAAATCTATGGAGAAAGCCCTAAATAAAAATGATTTTAATGGAGCACTTACCATAGGTAATTCTCTTAAGAGTACGATAGAAAGCGCTGACGATAAGTATAAAACTAAATATTACTTTTTAACTGGTCAAGCATTATTAGGAGTTAAGAAGTACGAAGAAGCATCTAGTTCTTTTAATCAATTATTTGATTACGAGAAAAAAATAGGTAAAGAGCGTTATACTTCTGAAGCTAGACCAATGTTAAATAAGATTATTCAGTCGGTTTCTGATAAAGCAATTGGTTTTTACAATAACGATAAAAACTTTGGAGAAGCTGCTAAGTATTTCTATTTAACATATAAATTGAGTCCTACTGATACTTCTTTTGCATATAATGCTGCAGTTAGTGCTACGCAAGCTAAAGATTATGACACAGCTTTAAAATACTACAAAGAGTTAGAAAAAGTTGGATATACTGGTAAAGAAGTGATGTATTTAGCTACTGATAAAGCTACAGGTGAAGAAAAAAACTTAGGGACTAAAGATAATAGAGATCTTATGGTTAAAACAGGTGGTTTTATTAAGCCTGTAGATAAAACTTCTGAAGGAAAGTTTGCAATTATTAAGAAAAATATTGCGCTAATTTTAAAAGAGCAAGGTAAGACAGAAGAAGCTATTGCTGCAATGTCTGCTGCAAGAAAAGCATTACCTGAGGATTTAAGTTTACTTTTAAATCAAGCTCAATTGTATATTGACTTAAACCAAATGGATAAGTTTGGAGAGTTAATGAATGAAGCTGTTAGTTTAGATCCAAACAATCCTACTTTATATTATAACTTAGGAGTTGTAAATACGAATCAAGGAAGAAGAGATGATGCTATTAAGTATTACAAGAAGGCAATCGAGTTAAAGCCTGATTATGCTGATGCTTATATGAATTTATCTGCTGTGATCTTAGAAGAGGAAAAGACTATAGTTGAAGACATGAATAAAAACTTATCAAACTTTAAAAAGTATGATCAGTTAGCTTTAAGACAAAAAGAAGTTTATAAAGAAGCTTTGCCATATTTAGAAAAAGCTGATAGCTTAAATCGCAGTGTAGATACTGTTAAATCTTTAATGAGTATTTACGAAGTTTTAGAAATGGGAGCGAAAGCGAAAGAATTTAGAACTATATACAAGTCAATGAAGTAATTCATTGTTTGACAATAAAATAAAAAAGGATAGTTGAAAAACTATCCTTTTTTATTTTTATACTATTTTCTTTATGACTCGTAATTTATGAGTATGTTGCTGTGTATCGATATTATAAATACCACTATGATCTAGTTTGTCAATTCTTACTTTACCATGTGCGTGAATAATGTTGTAATCATTCATTACAATACCTACGTGAGTAATAGTTCCTTCTTCATTATCGAAAAATGCTAAGTCACCAGGCTCACTTTCTTCAATAAAGCTTAAAACATCTCCTTGAGTAGCTTGTTCACTTGCATCTCTTAAAAGTTTAAAGCCACATAATTTATATACGGTTTGAGTAAAACCAGAGCAATCGATACCAAAAGGAGTTTTTCCTCCCCATAAATATGGAACATTTAAAAAGTGATACGCAGTTTCAACGATGGAATTTTTATTTAGTACGCCATGGTTAACTTTTCCTTCATAAGAAAATTTCTTATCGTTTAAAGAAAAGCTATTATCCTTATAAAATGGAAGTCTAGCGCCCAAAGGAACAGTGGTTAAATTATTGTCTTTATCAAAGATAAAATCAATTAATTCTCCTGAATAATATTGTTCTTGACTATTTAACTGATGGTACAGTTCTTCGGATATATTTTCATATTGTTTATTATCAATATATCCCTCATAACCATCGTAAGAAAGCTTTATTTTGCTCCATTTTTTATACTTCTCAAGAACAGTAAAATGTTCACCGAAAACCAATTGATTTACCATTTCAGATACATCAGTAGGTTCCAGTCGAAGCGGTACAATACTTAAATTACAAATTCCGTACAAATAGAAAATCTTTATATTTTAGATTCTTTCAATAACCATTGCGCTAGCACCACCACCACCGTTACAAATACCAGCAGCACCAATTTTAGCGTCGTTTTGTTTTAATATAGATGTTAAAGCAATAACAATTCTAGCTCCAGAAACACCTAATGGATGTCCTAAAGAAACAGCTCCACCATTAACATTTACTTTATCTGCAGATAAACCTAAAATTTTTGTATTGGCTAAACCTACAACAGAAAAAGCTTCATTTAATTCAAAATAATCTACATCTTCAATCGCAACACCAGCTTTTGCTAAAGCTTTAGGTAATGCTTTTGCTGGTGCAGTAGTAAACCATTTAGGTTCATGAGCGGCATCAGCATATCCTTTAATTCTAGCTAAAGGAGTAATTCCTAATTCTTGAGCTTTTTCAGCAGACATTAATACTAACGCTGCACCTCCATCATTAATTGTAGAAGCATTAGCAGCAGTAACAGTTCCTTCTTTAGTGAAAGCAGGACGTAAAGCTGGAATTTTCTCCATTTTTACATTCTTATATTCTTCGTCTTCACTAAAAATAACTGGTTCACCTCTTCTTTGAGGAATTTCAACAGGAACAACTTCGTCTGCAAATTTTCCTTCGTTCCAAGCTTTAGCAGATCTATTGTAAGACTCGATAGCAAAGTTATCTTGATCTTCTCTTGAGAAATCATATTCTACAGCACATTCATCAGCACAAACTCCCATTGCAACTTGTTCGTAAGCATCTACTAATCCATCTTTCTGCATTCCATCTTCCATTTTTACTGGTCCAAACTTAGTTGCAGATCTTGCATGTTGATAATGAGGAATCATACTCATATTTTCCATACCACCAGCAACAACTATATCAGCATCACCTAAAGCGATAGCTTGAGCTCCTAGCATAATTGATTTCATTCCAGAAGAACAAACTTTATTTACTGTAGTACAAGGAACTGTATCTGGAATTCCAGCTAAAATAGCTGCCTGACGAGCAGGAGCTTGTCCTAAACCAGCAGAAACAACATTCCCCATAAATACCTCATCAACCAATTCTGGTTTTAAATTAATTTTATCTAAAGCGCCTTTAATCGCTACCGAACCTAATTTTGGAGCAGGAGTTGTTGATAAAGTTCCTAAGAAACTTCCAATTGGAGTTCTGGCAACAGAGGCTATAACTACTTCTTTCATGTTAAATTTGTTTGCTTTTTGTTATGCGAAAATAACTATTTTATGAGAAGTTCTCAAATAATATCAAAAGGTTATATTTACATACTTAATTAAGAATAATGAATAAAATAATTAATAGTCTATACAAGAATAATGCAGCAATTTATAGGGTTTTTCTATTCATTATAACCGCTTTTTTTATTGTGTATTTATTACCAAAGGGCGGAAAGTTTCGTTACGATTATTCTCCTGGTAAACCTTGGTCTTATAACAATTTATATGCTCCGTTTGATTTTGCAACACAAAAAACTAAAGATGAGATTTCTGAAGAAATTAATCAGATCAAATCTTCGGTTCAGCAATACTTTTCATATGATGTTGAAGTTCCTGAGTTTGCGAAAAATGATTTTATAACAGCAATTAATACCTTGCAGGTTTCAGACAGTTTGTCGGAATCAGATGTGAAAAAATTAAGAAATAAAGGTGTAGCTGTAATCAATAAAATTTATGAGTTTGGTTTTGTTGATGAAGTCTCTAAAGGGAAAGTAAATCAGAGTCCTACAATAGTTTTAAGAAAATCTAATGAGATATCTAATATTCCTTTTTCTAAGTTAATTCAATCTAAAGATATACTTTCTATTATTGTAAATGAATTATCTGTTTTAAAAGAAGATTATGGAAGAGATTTTGTAATTAAGAAACTTTCAGAGATTTTAGAGCCTAATGTTACTTTCGATGAAGAGTTTTCTCAGAAAGAATTAGATCAAGCTTTAAAAGAAATATCATACACAAAAGGAAAGATTAATAAAGATGAATTAATTATTCAAAAAGGTGATATAGTAGAAGGAGAAAACTTTAATAAGTTAAATTCTTTAAAAGAAGCTTCAAAATCTCAAATTTGGACAAAATCTAACTACAATTGGTTGGTTTTTGGGTATACAATTCTCGTATCTTTAGCATTGTTAATGCTTCTTTTATTCTTGCATCGTTACCGAAAAGAAATCTTTGATAATAATAGTAAAATCACATTTATATTCTCGAATATTTTATTGATGATTTTCGTTCAAACTTTATTAGTAAAATACAATCCAGATTATTTATATGTAATTCCATTAACAATTTTACCAATAGTTTTAAAAGCTTTTTTTGATGCGCGTTTAGGGTTGTTTACGCATATTTTAACAGTGTTGTTATTAGGTTTTATAGTGCCGAATAGTTTTGAGTTTATTTACTTACACATTATCGCAGGAATTGTAGCTGTACTTTCAACTTCAGAGTTATATAAAAGAGCTAGTTTATTTATTTCAGTAGCTCAAATCACATTAATATATATGCTAACCTACTTTGCATTTTCAATTATAAAAGAAGGAAACGTAAGTAGTATTAAAGGGATTTATTTTGGATTATTTGCTATGAATGGCTTATTATCATTTTTAGCAGTTTTCTTTATTTATTTCTATGAAAAAGTGTTCGGGTTAGTTTCTGATGTAACATTATTAGAACTCTCCAATACAAATTCACCATTATTGAGAGAATTGAATGAAAAAGCACCAGGAACTTTTCAACATTCAATACAAGTGGCCAATTTAGCTGAAGCAGCAGCAAATGAGATAGGAGCAAATTCAATGTTAGTGAGAACGGGAGCCTTGTATCATGATATTGGTAAGATGGTAAATCCGAAATACTTTACAGAGAATCAAATTACGGGTGTAAATCCACATAATGATTTATCACCTAAAGATAGTGCTCAAATTATCTTAAATCACGTTATAAAAGGGATTGAAATAGCTAAAAAGAACAACTTACCAGATAGAATTATAGATTTTATTAGAACGCATCATGGAACAAGCCTAGTGTATTATTTTTATAAGAAAGAACAAGAAAATAATCCAGATGTAGAAGTTGATGAAAAGAAGTTTAGATATCAAGGTCCCATACCATTTTCTAAAGAAACAGCAATTTTAATGATTTGTGATGCTGCAGAGGCAGCTTCTAAGAGTTTGAAAAAACCATCAGCACAATCGATAGATGAACTTATCGATAGAGTAGTGGAAGGTCAAAAAAACATGAATCAGTTCATAAATTCAGATATTACGTTTCGAGAAATAGAAAAAATAAAAAAAATTATTAAGAGTAAGTTAATGAATATCTATCACTTACGAGTTGAGTATCCAGAATAGTGATTTTTTTTCTTAAAAAAACTTGTGAGATTCTTTTTCTAATCTTAAATTTGCACTCGCAATTTTTAAGTTTTCAAAACTTAAGGAGAGGTGGCAGAGTGGTAATGCAGCAGCCTGCTAAGCTGTCATCCTTCGGGATGCCCGGGTTCGAATCCCGGTCTCTCCGCAAAAAATTGTAAAAACACCTCGGGGTGTAGCGTAGCCCGGTCATCGCGCCTGCTTTGGGAGCAGGAGGTCGCAGGTTCGAATCCTGCCACCCCGACAAAAAGAGTTACTGGTCGCGTAGCTCAGCTGGATAGAGCATCTGCCTTCTAAGCAGACGGTCACAGGTTCGAATCCTGTCGCGATCACAATAAGCCTTACTAGTTTTAGTAAGGCTTTTTTGTTTTCTAGAGTTTATGGTGTCTGTAGCTTAATTTAATTATTTATACTTCACATTATATTTTTCAAAATAACTTAAAAATTGAATTTAAAAGGTTGCAAAAAAGGTTGCACTCCATAAAATAAAAGGTTGCATATTAAAAATGCTATAAAATATTATGAATAAACAGATTATAAAAATATTATTTGTTCTTGCTTCTACTAGAGTAAGAAAAGACGGAAAAACATCTTTGTATTGCAGGATCACATACAAAAAGAAACGAAAACAATTTGCTATAGGATTATTTATTGACCCTGATATTTGGGATAGTAAAAAACAAAAGCTTTTAAAAAGAGCTGAAAATTCAAAAATTATAAATACACAATTAAGCCTTATTAGTCAGAAGATTAATGAGGCTTTTTTATTGTTACAACTTCAACAAAATGATTTTAATGTTGAAGATATATATAGTCAATATAAAGGAGAAAATACCAGGGAGGAGAAGACTTTGTTAGATTTATATGATATGCATAATGAACAAGCTAAAAAATTAATAGGTATTGACTTTAAAGAAGTTTCTTGGTCTAGATATGTTGAGAATAGGAGAAAGGTTGAAAAGTTTATAAAATTAAAATATAAAAGGAATGATATAAAACTTAATAAACTCGATCTTAAATTCATAAAAGATTTAGAGTACTATTTTAAAGTAGAGCTAAAGTTAAGTCAGGCTACTATAAATAGAAGTTTACAGAGAGTTAAGAAAATTATGCAATACGGAATTGATGAAAACTATTTAGAGAATAATCCTTTTTCAATGTATAGAACAACTAAACATAAGACTCAGTTAGTTTACCTTACAATTGATGAGCTGAAGAAGATAGAGGATTTTAGTTTTAATCAATTAAGATTACGACAGATTAGAGATTTATTTGTGTTTTGTTGTTACACAGGGTTAGCTTATCAAGAGATGTCGTCTTTTAAAATTGATAATATCATTAAGGGATTTGATGGTGATTATTGGATTGAGATGCATAGACAAAAAACAAATACAACAATTTCAGTTCCATTACTTCCAAAAGCATTAGCGATTTTAGAATATTATAATAATAATTTACCAAAAATTTCAAATCAAAAATTCAATTCCTACTTAAAAGAGATAGCTGATATTATTGGAATTGATAAAAAATTAACTCACCACGTCGCTAGAAAAACATTTGCAACTACAGTATTATTATATAATGGAGTTTCTATGGAGGTTGTGTCAGAATTATTAGGTCATTCAAGATTACAAGTTACACAAGAACATTATGCGAGAGTGATAAAAAGAAGAGTAAGTAATGAAGTTAAAAATCTAAAAAAGAGGCTTTAAAAAGAATAAATCAAATTTTGGTTAAAACTAATAGGTGTTTTTTTTAAAAAAAAAGTGTTTATCCTCCTTAAAAAACAGGAAATACACCTAGTTAAAATCCCTTGAATAAATCTAAATTTCTTCAAATAAATTTATTAAAAATGGATACTTATACAGTTGGTGATAATAAACCAATAAAATTAAAAATTGAAATAGATACTGAATCTATACCTTTCACTTATAGCTATATTCGTAAAACTAATACAGACTCTGGGTTTAAAAGCGATATAACACCTTTTAATCCATCTGAAAAAAAAGGATGGAAGACAATAAACAAAGGTGGAGCTATAAAAAATATACTCATGAGTATTCATACTGATTGTAGATTTGTTAATTATATTGCTAATGAAGAGACATTTAATTTAGCTGTTCAAAGGATAAAAAATTCTTATAAAGTTATTTTTATGGGCGGAGATACATCCAATTTTGAAGTGAGTTTTTCAATTGATTCTAATTATGATAAAAGAATATGTTGGTTAGTAACAAAAGTAAAATTTGATTAAGTTATGTCAAAGAAAGTACTATTTATTATTTCCTTATTTTTTACTTATTTTTCTTCATCTCAAGAATCTGTTAATCTTCAACTTAAAAATTTAACACCTCCAAATTCTCCAGCTTTTGTTCTTATGGACATTACACCTACAAATATAACTATACCTGAAAATATACAAGCTTTCTCAATTCAAACTTTAAATTCATTTACAGGAAATAGTAATAATGGAGTTTCACCAAATAATTATGCTATTGAATTTCAACCATATTGGTATGGTAAACGTATTGGGATGAATTTTTTTAAGTATAATAATTTAACTTCTGAAAAAGATAAAGAAGACAAAGAAGTTGACGACTATAATGGTTATAATCCGTTTGGAGATATATGGAAAAAAGCATCATTTTCCGTAGCTTTCATGAACGGTACATTTGATATATTTGATTCACCTCAATCTTATCTTTCGATAGGGGGACGTACTAGATTGTTTTCCTATATAGATCAAAAACAAATTGAAAGAATTAAAAGTAGTTATAAAGCTTATCGTGATTTTGCTACATCAATTGAATATATTAACATCAAGCAACAAGTTGCAGATGGAGACATAACTAATGATGAAGGAGAAGAAAAGATTAGAAATATAGAAAATGGTGTAATTGAAAATCTAAATAAAACTATTCAAAGAAAGCCAATTTTTGCTATTGATGTAGCAATGGCATATAGTCATTTTGTTGGTGATAAATCTCAAAACTTGAGTGATAATTTTGGTAGGTTTGGATTATGGGTTTTAGGTGATCTTGCTTTAAATTTGAATTCAATAAATAAATCCCATTATTTTCATATTTATGGTGTTTTTAGGTATCTCGAAGATGGACTGAATAGAGATGATGACAATAATTTATTTACCAAGAGTGATTATGACTATGGTGCTAAATTTGAAATTGAACTTAATGCTCTTTCATTAGGATATGAATATATAAAAAGAGATAATAGCACAGATGAATCCAGGTCTTTTGGAACTATAAGGTATAGAATTTCAAATTCACTAACTTTAAATGGGGGATTCGGAAAAAATTTCAAAAGTGATTCATCATTAACTACTATTCTTGGTATCCAGTGGGGGTTAGATTTTGGATCATCCGTAAGTGCTAAATAACTCCTTCTTTTTTACTTATAAAGGTTCAATGATATATAGAAACTAGTGAAATAAATTAACTTACTGTAAATAATATTTGAAGTTATGAATAAAACCACATTAATAAATTGAAGATTATATTAAGCTTGTTAAGTTCTCATCTTAGTTAAACTATAAAAAGCTCATTAATGGCTAAAATGAGTTTATTATGATATTAATTAATATAGGTCACAACATTTTAAAGGGTGTTGTGGTTTTTTGTTTTTATGGTACAGAGTAATTTCTAATTGTGTAGAACAACTGTATAGAGAAGAAGTTAATCTAAAGATATTATGATATTTAAAACAGCTTAAAACTTGAGTATTTACGGAATCTCATAAAACTACAATGTTAAAGGTTAGTAGCTTTACTGTGTAAGTAAAATAGTTTACTATTTTTACCATTGAAACATACAATATAGGTGTTTACTTATCACAAGCTCCTTGTACAGGAATCCGCCAAATTTCAATAGTAACTATAGGAGCAGTACAATAAGTAGATACGCACTCAATTTTGGGTGTGTTATCTCTGTGCTGTTTAGTATAGTTAAGGTTCTTGGCGGAGCCTCTGTGCAGCTAAATAAGTAGGAGAGCACACCTTTCTTTTTACTAACAATTCTGTTAGCATCTCCACAGAATCCAAATTTATTTAATTATGATACAGAAAAATGTATTCTTATCATTCATGGTTTTAACCTTATTTGTAGTGTCTTGTAGTAACAATGAAGAACAGCCAGAAAGTGACAATGAACCACCAATTTCAAGTAAAGAAAAGCTGATTTCCAAAATTACTAATCATTATTATCAGGATTTACATTCTTCGTATAAACCAGATACTTTAGTTTATCAAAATGGGAGACTTGTAAAAGCATGGTTTTACGGCGTTTCAGGAACAATGTATGAATTTGAGTATGGATCAAACGATAAAATACAAGTTGTGTATTCTAGATATAATACTCCCTATAATGAGATAGGAAATTCCATTGCTACAGAAAATTATAAGAATAGAACCTGTTATTATGATGCTTCAAATAAGCTTATAAGACAAGTTTTTGAAGATGGTAGAGAGATTACAATTGATTACGATTCAGAGGATAGAGCAACTAAAATACAAGGAGATATTAGTTTAATAGACAACGGCTTGGTGACTTTTAGTGATTTTGATACTAATGGTAATCCTCAGAAGAATAGTTACAATTATGCAGTGAGTTACGATGATAAAGCCAATCCTGTGTATGTGCTGTTCAAGAAGTTTGGTTTTTTCAATATAGAAATGGGGAATTCTTTGGATGATAAGAGAGCGTTTTATATTTCACCAAATAATGTTACTCAATCGATTAGAACAAGTAATAATAATGAAAATATTTTTAGCTCTATATACACTTATGATAGTGAAGGTTATCCTATTTCAAGTAATTATTTGATTGCTGTTTTCCCAGAGCCTAGAACAGAAATATTTGAATATTTAAACTAATTGGAATGAGTGAGTTTAAAATAGCGTTTAAGAAGAGTATAAAAGATCAGGTACTTCAAACTGTTTCAGTGATTGATAACCCAATGGAGAATACTCCTTTTGAGGGGATTTATATAATAAAAATACTTGGAGATGTGATTGAAAAGTTTAAGGAGCGTTTGAGTAAAAGTGAACATGCTTTAGCCGTTTTTGGAGATGAATATGAGGTGGAAAAGGTGTTGAGTGAGATTCATGGTGAAATTCAAGATGCTTTAAATGGGTAAATACAAAAAGGCTTTAAACTTATCAGTCATTGAGATTTAAAAAAAAATAATTTTCCCAAAATTTTTTATTTTTTCTGAAAATGAAAATGCGAAGTAACCTAAAATTCACCCCCACCCTTTTTAAATTCTGGGGATATACCCCCTAGTAAAAATTAAAAATTTAAATAACTATGGTTAAAATTGTAGATTTTAAGGTGTATAAGCGTGAAGATGAGACAGAATTTTGCGTATTAATTGTACAAGGAGGCGTTGAAGCAGTAAAAAGTAAGGAAACGGGTAAAATTTATCTCACAGCAAGACAAGCTAGAGTTCCTTCTACATTTGACGCAACAACATGTAAGAGTCTAGTAGGAACAGATCTAGAAGGTGCTATAAGTAAGGTTGAAGTAGAACCTTATGAGTATATAGATGAAAAAACAGGAGATGTTCTAAATCTAACTCACAGGTATGAATATCTCACAGAACAGGAACATGTTTTAAAGGAAAACGTGGTTTACGAACAAGTGATATAACTAATTATTTTATAAAAGTACAAAAGAAGAGTTTCAAAGTTGAAGCTCTTTTTTTATGCTTTGATTAGACGTTATACTCTCTGAAAATTATAAGAACTAAACAACTAAAATTATGCATATACAAAAAGCAGAACGCTATCAAGTAAAGTTAAAGTTAGGTATATCTGGAGCAAGCGGATTTGGAAAGACGAAGTCCGCACTATCATTAGCCTATGGAATGACACAAGATTGGACTAAAATAGCAGTGATAGACACTGAAAACAAAAGCGCTAGTCTATACTCTCATTTGGGAGATTATAACGTTATCAATTTGCAACAACCTTATAGTCCTGAACGATATATTGAAGCTATTCAACTCTGTGAAAACTCAGAGATAGAAGTTATCATCATCGACAGTATTACTCACGAGTGGAACGGAAAAGGAGGATGTTTACAATTACACGAACAATTGGGAGGAAGATTCCAAGATTGGGCAAAAATTACTCCTCGTCATAATGCTTTTATAGACGCTATCCTCGACTCAAAATGCCATATAATTACAACAGCAAGGAGGAAGATAGATTACTCGTTAGATATAGGGAAAAGTGGTAGAACTAAGGTGGTGAAACATGGTACTAAAGAAATTACAAGAGAAGGTTTTGAGTATGAATTAACAGTAAATTTTGAACTGATAAACGATCAGCATTTAGCCAAAGCTAGTAAAGATAGGACAGGACTTTTTATGGACCATCCAGAATTTATGATCACTTCAGCGACAGGAGAGAAATTGATGACATGGTGCAATCTAGGAATATCTATAGAAGAGGCATTATTAGAGATTGCAAAATGTACAACTGTAGATGGGCTCAAACACCTTTATAAAAAGTATCATGTGTTACAAAAAGAGTTGCACGAAGCAATTGTAAAACGTAAAGAAGTTATTGAAAATTTAGATAACCAACTTATTGCAGAAAATCAAATCGTTAAAACCTTAGACAGTGGAATTAATAACTAATACGAACCCTATAGAAATGATACAAGATGTATCACAAATAGTTCAGGGAACACCTAGTAAATTTATAGAAGCCAATACCACAGCGGTTAGCTTAGATCACATAAAGAGAGATTGTATTATTCCTGTTTTTGCAAAAGACAATGAAACGACCATTTCTCACTATGATTTTATAAATGCTACCCACGAAGTTGCAAATTCTCTTTTCTCTACAGCTATTAATATGCCCAATATAAGAGTTTCTCATCAAATTAAAGGTAGAGTTCCAAGTGCGATAAATAAGCCTGCAAGAGAGCTCCTAGAACATGAAAAAACAATATATTATGAGAGGATGGCATTCATGTTTGAGATTCCTAACAAGCAAATTGTTGTGAATAATCAAGTTCTGAATCTAACAATAGGTGGTGTTAGAGCCTACAATCAAGAGAATTTATACTCCAAAAAGACCATTGAGAAGTTCAAGGTTTTTATAGGGTTTAAAAATACTGTATGTACCAATCTTTGTATAAGTACAGATGGTTTGAAATCAGAGATTAGAGTCAGTAGCATTTCAGAGTTACAACAAGCAATTTATGAGCTTGTAACGAATTATAATCAAGAAGCTCATTTAGGAAATATGGAAAGAATGCATAAGTTCTCATTAAATGAATTTGAGTTTGCACATCTTGTAGGGAAAATGAAACTGTACCACTTTTTGAGTAAAAGTAATAAAAAAGGGAAGTTTCCTATCAGACTCACAGATTCACAAATTACCTCAGTAATCAAAGGATATTACAACGATCCTAACTTTAGGTGTTCAGAGAATAATGATTTGAATTTATGGAATTTATACAATCTATTCACAGAAGCTAATAAATCGTCCTACATAGACAGTAACTTAGAGCGGAATGTCAATACGTACGAGTTTGTTCAAAACATAGGGAGTTCACTCCAAAACGAGTCTGCTAATTGGTACTTGCAACATATTTTATAGCTCTTTTGTGATTATTTGCAATGAGAGAAAATGAATTAATAGAACAACTACAATACACTAATTCAAATGAGTTGTTGGTAGTAACGTGGTACAATGAGTTAATTGTTTTAAAGTGCCCTTTTAAAGTAATGGCAATTGATAAAATAGGGCATATCAGAAAGGGAGAATTGGTTCTGGTAGACAAAGTAAAGGTAACTCCTGATTTAATAACAGTTTTTCTAATTCATAATCAAGCATTTTATTATTCTCATTTTAACATCTGGTTAGATTAAGAAGTTTTATTAAATCTCTTATAACATCTTCTATTTTACTGTATATATTATGAATTATAATATTTGTATAGTATAAACTTTCAAGAAAATTACTTGACTTTTGGAGTCAATTATGTTATATTGTTGAGAAAGAATTAATGGTTAGATGTCATTAATTAATAGCTGCAAAAAAATAACAAAAAACAATATACTAGATAAAAATAAATTAAAAATACGATTCTATTAATTTATATAACCATACTCAAAGGAGTATGGTTTTTTTATTGATATAACTCTTCCTAACCTTCATTTTAAACTATTGTTTGTAGAGGTCAATAGATTTTTGATAAAGATGACATAAAAATAGCTTTGAATCCTAAAATCTAACATCAGTAACGAAGTTGAAAATGTTAGAGCTCAATACTCTTTTAAGGAGAGGAGTAAGCCAATAACTCTCGGCTAGAAAAGGAAAAATGTTGGAGAAAAAGAGAGTTTAAAATAAAAAAACAAATAAAATGAATATAGAATCGTATTTAAATCAAAAATATATATTCAAGTATAATGAAATTTTAAGTAGAACTTTTTATAAAGAAAAGGAGAAAAATGAAGAGTTAAAACTACTGGAAAATTATAAATTTAATTCAATAGTTAGGGAATTGAAAAATCATGATTTGAAAGAATCAGTCCAAGGATTAAAAAGTTTATTAGAATCTGATTTTGTGAAAAAATTCAACCCTATAAAGGATTACTTTAATAATTTACCAGAATGGGATGATTTTGACTACATAGGAGAGCTTTCCTATACAATAAAAACTACCGATGATGAATTGTTTAGATGGGCTTTTAAAAAATGGTTAGTTTCTTTTGTGGGATGTGCAATAGATGAAGAAACTACCAATCATTCTGTACTTATTTTAACAGGTAAGCAAGGCTCTGGTAAAACAACTTGGTTAATGAATTTATTGCCTAAAAAATTGAAGACATATGGATATTCAGGAAATATTAAACCAGGGAATAAAGATTCTAATTTATTATTATCTGAAAAAATCCTTATAAACATAGATGAGTTAGCGTCCTATAACAAAGCCCAAGTAGAGGCTTATAAAGAGCTTATTACGAAGGATAAAATAACAGAAAGAAGAGCTTATGGATATTTTTCTGAAAATTTTATTAGAAGAGCTTCATTTGTTGGAAGTTCTAATCATAATGAAATATTAATGGATGTTACAGGGAATAGAAGATTTTTAGTTTTTGAAACAGTAGATATAGACTATAAGATACAAGTAGATCTTGATAAGGTTTACAGTCAGGCTGTAAGCTTGTATAGAAGTGGGTTTAAGCATTATTTTGACTTAGATGATATTAAGAGAATAGAATTAAATAACGAAAAATATAAGCAGACTTCTCTGGAGGAGGAATATATTGAAAAGTTTTTCTCTGTTCCCTTGTCTACAACAGACGAGAATACTGTATTTATGAATGCTACTGAAGTTATTGAATATCTACAAAGAAACACAAACTTAAATATAAGTTTCAATCCAGTTAGAATTGGGAAGCTTTTAAAAGCTAAAGGTTTCCAGTCTATTAAGAAAAAGGGGCTAAAGAAGTTTATTTTAATTAAAAGGTAAGAAGGGTAGGTAGGGTAAGTAGTTTTTTAAACTTTATTTTTCTAATTGAGAAATATTTTTTTAAAGTTTGAGATTTTTACTTACCCACCTTGCCTCTTTTATAGATTTTATGATGAAAGGGAAAATATATAAGGTTACAAATTGTTTAAATAAGGAGGTTTATATTGGAGCAACTACAAAAACAATTGAAGAGAGAAGGAAAGATCAAATTCAAAAATCAAATTTAGGAGTAGACGTTAAATTTTATAACGCTATTTCAACTTTTGGGATTGAAAATTTTACTTGGGAGCAAATTGACACTGCCAACAATTTTAATGAATTAGCTGAGAAGGAAAGTTACTATATTTTAGTATATAATTCAAAAGAGAACGGGTATAATTCTGATAGAGGTGGAGGTATTGAAAAAAAAGTATTTCAGTATGATTTAAAAGGAAACTTAGTCAAAGTTTATAACTCTTTAAAAGAAGCATCTGATTTAAATATGGTGTCAAAGCAAAAGCTTAGTAGAGCTTGTTTAAGTAACAATAGAACTTATAATAATTACTATTGGAGTTACAATTATTCAGAGCTTTATAAACCCATTAAAGATGGTAGAAAAAAGTCAGTATATCAGTATTCTATGGAAGGTGAATTTATAGCAAAATATATTTCTGTAGAGGAAGCTTCTAAACAAACTGGATTTAATAAAACAAGTATTGCGAAGGTATGTAGAGGAGAACGTAATAAATGTGGAGGATTCAAATGGATGTATAAGTAAAATTGATTAAAGGGGAGTTAATTTAAGACTCCTCTTTTTTTTATACAGTTGTTCTCAGTGTATTTTGATTTTACCAACTTTAATTATTGAATTAAGGAGTTTTTGTGTTTCTGGTAATGTTTTGAGGGATAATAAGTATGGTAACTTAAGGTATGGTCAAAAAATAATCTTATTAAAAAAGGACTATTAAACTACTTTTTTTTTGGTTAAAAGTATTAAATTGTCAAATTTAAATTAAATGAAAGTAAAACCTTTTTTGAGGTGGGCAGGGGGTAAACAAAAAATTGTTTCGAATCTTCTAGAAAATGCACCTGATCATGATATTATAAATAATTACTTTGAACCTTTTTTAGGAGCAGGTTCTTTATTTTTTTCAAATGGTTTTAATAGAGGTTTTATTTCAGATATTAATCCTGAACTAATTAATTCCTATTATCAAATAAAAATTAATCATAAATCTGTTTATAAGAATCTAGTTTTTTTTTCTAAGAAATTTAGAGAAGATAAACAGTTTTATTATCAAGTTAGAAAAGATTTTAATACTCAAATAGGTAAAAAAACTATAATTCAGGCTTCTAGATTTATATTTCTTATACATACGAATTATAATGGAATGTATAGATTAAATAAAAAAGGACATTATAATGTTCCAATAGGTAAATTAAATCCTAGTATTCCTGGAATAAAACATTTAGAAATTGTAAGTCAAAAATTAAAGAATATAGAAATTGAATGTTCAGGATATGATAGTATAATGTCAATGGTAAAACCTAATGATTTTATTTATTTAGACCCTCCATATCCTCCATATGATTGGTCTAATCAACAGAATCAATATACATTAAATAAATTTAGTAGAGAAGATCATGAGGATTTATTCGATTTCGCTACTCAATTAGATAAAGCAGGGTGTTATGTCATGATTTCTTATCCAAATATTGAATTTGTAAAAGATAAATATGAAAAAAATTGGAATATTGAAAAGTTAGATATATTTAGAAGTATTAGTTGTAAAAAAGAAAGAAGAAAAATTTCTGAATTAATTATAAAAAATTACTAAGCCTAAGAATGAAATTAACTATTATTAGTGATATACATTTTGGTAAGTCTAGAGATGATAAAACCTTGTTTTATGCAGGTTTGCCTGAGAAACCTATTAACCAAAACCCATTAAGTTCAATTTTGAGCTTAATAAGTGAAGAAGAAAAGATCGAAAGTGAGGTGTTGATTTGTTTAGGAGATTTATGTAATAGAGCTTATAATGATGGTATAATAATTGCTTGGGATTCAATAGAGAAAATTCATAAAGAGTTAGGAACATCTTTAAGAATTGGTATTCCTGGCAATCACGATATTGACTCTAGGAAAATACATGGAATAGATCCTTTTAATTTTATCAAAAACTTTTCTAATGATTTTCCTACAAATGACCAAACATTGAATTCTTTATTTTGGGATGAAGGGTTTTGTCTATTAGAAAGTGATAGTTATGAAATATTAATGATAAATTCTGTTAAGGACCATGTTGACGAAGAAAGTGCTAAATATTCTATTTTAGAAACTGAAACGTTAGAAAACATTGATAGCTATCTGAAAAAAAAATCAAAGGATAGAATTAAAATATGTGTTTTACATCATCATCCAATAAAGCATTCTAATATAGAAAACTGGAAGGATTCAGATTCTATGGAAAGAGGAGATCAATTAATAAGTATATTAAATGGTTATAATTTTGATGTAATGATACATGGTCATAAACATCAACCTAGAGTAGTAGATATAAATGGACTAACAATATTAGCATCAGGTAGTTTTTCTTCAATAGAAAATATTGAATTCACGACTTTTAAAACGATGTTTCATTTAATTGATATAGAGAAAAAGGGAAAAGGAAGAATATCCTCTTGGGAGTTTAATATAAATAACGGATGGAAGCAAAATTTGAATAATACTTTTCCTCCTGAAATAGGTTTTGGAGAAGCCAGTAATCCAAATGAATTAGCTGAAAAAATAAATGAGCTTTTTAAAAAAAATAATGAAAGGCCTTTATTATATGCTGATGTTTTAGCTCAAATACCAAACCTCGATTACATGATACCTGAAAGATTAATAAGATTAGGATCAATTTTGAATTCAAAATATAATTTATTTCCTCAACCAGAATTCCCTTTAACCCCACAATTAATAACATTAAAAAGATAATTTATGTTAGACAAACTGTTATTATATGACACTTTTAATGCAAGATATTTTTCATATCAGGAAATTGCTGAATCATTTGTGCCTAATGATGAGTATATTAATCTAACTAAAAATAATAGTGTTTTACTAATGGGGTCTAGAGGATGTGGTAAAACAACTTTATTAAAAATGTTAACTCCTGCAGGTTTATATTATTGGAAAGGTAAAGAAGCAAAAGAGTTAAAGTCAAAAATTAATTTTGATGCTATATATATACCTTCTGATATTCAATGGAAAAACCAATTTGATTATCTAAAACAACATATTGATCAAACAGATTTAGTTGAGCTAATAGTAGGTTTTTTATTTTTATGTAATGTACAAATTGCAATTTGTAAAACTTTTAAATCCTTAATAGATTTTAAAGATATTGATATAAGAGAAAAATTAAATATAGAGTATGAAATATGCTTGCCTTTAATTGAAAATTGGAAGCTAAACTCAGGAGATAGAAAACCAGTTCCTTCATTTGATGGTATTGAATTATCAATTCTAGAAAGAATAAGGAATTTGAATAATTCACTAAAAAGATTAACTTTTAATCGAACAGATTATGGAAAATTTAGGGAGAGTTTACCAGATTATATTTTTGATGATTTTTTTGATATTATAAAACTAGGAATCAAAGTTTATGAAACTGTACTAGAGGTAAATAACGACCATAAATGGGCTTTGTGTTTTGATGAATTAGAAATAGTTCCAAAATTCATTCAAATTAAACTAGTAAAATATTTAAGGAGTGTTGATCAAAAATTTTTATTCAAGTTAACAACTACTCCATTATTTAATTTAGAAGATGAAGAAATAGATGTTACACAAGGCAATGATTTCAGTCCAATTAAGTTATGGGTTCATGATGAAGTTACTTTAAAAAAATGGCGGGACTTTTGTGATAAATTGCTAAAAAAGAAATTTAATGCAAAATATGATTTTGAGCTAGCTGATTTAAGTCAGATTTTTGGGAATAGAGAGTTAGATGGAATTATAAAAGACGAATTAAGCAAATTAAGCAGACAAGAGAGAGAAGATATAGGTTTTTCTGGAAAGTTTTATGCAGGCCTTGAAAAGGGAAGCTCTATGTATTTTATGTTCAAAAAATTAGCTAAGGATAACAAATCATTTAGTGAATTTTTAAGAAAAAGAAAAATAGATCCTAATGAGCCTTATACAAATGATGAAGTTCTAAAAAAAAGTGTGTTTTTAAAGTATAAAGTAGATGCAGTTTACAGGTTAATATATTCTAAAAGGAAAAGAATTACACCTGCTATTCATTACGGCGTACCCCATATTTTTGATATTTGTGATGGAAACCCTAGATTAGTTATTGGACTTATAGATGAAATATTACAGGCAACTAATATGAGTACAGACGAACTTCAGAAAATTTCAAAAAACATTCAGTCTAGAGTTGTTTTTCAGGCTTCTGAAAAATATTTTATGTTGCTTAAAAATCATCCTGATTCTACTATCGAAATCTTAAATTCAGATTTTAATTTAGCAACTGATTTAATAGAAAAAATAGGAGTTTTTTTTAGAGAAAAATTGGTGGATGAAGATTTTAACCTTTCTGCGCCAACAACATTTACAGTAGATGAGGATATAAATTCGAATATTATAAGTTTATTAGAAACTGCACTATATCTTGGTGCAATAGTATATATAGAACCATTAGAGAGTTTAACTAATAGGGGGGTTTTGAATAAAAGGTTTAGATTGTCAGGTTTTTTAACTCCAAAATATAAGATCCCTAATAGAAGTAATTCAAAAGTAAGATTAAGTACTATTTTGAAATATAAAAAAGATGAACCTACTCAAAGAAAATTGTTTTAGTTATGTTTAAATTAAAGCAGATAAATACAGAAAAACTGAGCGAAATTGATTTTGCTGATAGTATAGATTTATTCATAGGTTGTTTAGGTTATGAAGAGAGAGCAATCTATCAAGCTAAGGAAATTTTTGATAATATTAAAGATAACATAATAATTGTATTTGGAAATCATGAAGATGAACATTTTAGAAAAATCAATGAGGAGTTTTTCAAAAAAAATAATTTTAATCTCTTGTATACTGACACCCCAAACAAAGAAAGAGAATCATTATTAAAAATAGATGAAAAGATAAATGAAATACTAAATAATAGTAATGATGTTGTTAATGTTTATATTGATTATTCATCGATGACCAAAAGTTGGTATTCACATATATTGTTAGGGATTTTCAATAATGAAAGAAAAGAAAATTTAAAAATAATATTGGGCTATTCACATGCTGAACATGTACGTTCTAAATTAATAGATAATTATAATAGGATTGTTACACCTCTTTTTGGATATTGTAATTTAAGCGTCCCGAATATACCTACATCGGTTGTTATTGGATTGGGTAATGAAGCAAATAGAGTTATTGGATTAAAAGAGTATTTTGATACGGTTCCATTTGTTTTTCATTCAGATGAAACCTATAATTCGGAATATTATAAAGATGCTACTGATCTATTAGAATCATATTTATCAAGAATACCTTCTAAAAATATTTTTACCTATCCAATTAATGATTTGATATATACATATTATTTGATGGAAAATTTATGTTCAAGTTTGATTAAAAATCATAGGGTTATTATTGCCCCATGTGGTCCAAAACCTTTTACCGTTTTATCATTAATTTTATCATTAAAATATTCAGACATAATAGAGGTTTGGCAGATAACGCCTGGAGATAATTTGGAAAAGATAAATAGAAAACCAACAGGTTTGGTAACTATTTTAGAATTAGATTTTATTAAAGATGCGGAACAAGAGATAAGTTGAAGGTATGATTTAAGGTAGTAAAAAGTTGAAGTTAAACTGAAAATACTATAAACACTAATAATATACTAACAGGTTCGAATCCTGTCGCGATCACTAAAGCGGATTTTTTATCAGATATGATAGAATTTCCGCTTTTTTTATTTCCCGTATTACTTGTCATCTCTGGGATTAGCGAGAAAAACGAATTTATTCTAGTGGTTCGAACTTGGTCTAATTCTCGATTATAGTAGATTCCTTCAGGAAATAGCATTTTCTGAAAAAGCTTTTTATTCTCTAGTGTAGAGGATTCCCACAACGGCAGTACATTGGTGGCTGTTTTGGTAACAAAATGGATTACTTTTTTGAGGTTCGAACTGTATCCGCTTGTTTTTTCAATTTCTTGTTCAATTTCAAAATATTCATTTTTGTATTTGGAGCTGTATTTATCATAAAGAGGTCGATCTATTTCACCAATAACAAATCGTTCTTCGATATTTTCTAGTTTCTTTTTTAAAACATTTAAGTTGGCTTTTAAAGCTGTTTCGTTCTCTATTTTCGATCTAAAGAATCCACTCATTTGTTCCTCCAATTGTACTTTGATAATGTCTAATTCTTCTTTTTCAATTTTAAAATTAGTAAGTACGTTACTGAATAACTCATGCATTGCTTTGGCACTACGATTTACCTTACAGCCTTTTGTACGGCATTTATAGTAATACAAGTTTTTCTTCTTCACTAAATAGCCCGTCATTGCTTTTTCACATTTAGAACACTTTGTAAAGACTTTTAACGGCAAGTTGTCATTGTCTTTATTATGCACAAAGCCATGTACACGTTTTTCTTTTCTAATATTATGCACTTGTAAAAAAAGTTCTTTTGAAATCATGGCTTCATGATTCCCTTCAACTACTTGGTCTGGAATCATTTTACTTGTAATCAGCCCACAATAAAAAGGATTGGAAAACAAATCATTCAAACGTCTTTCAGATAAGTTAACTCCCATTTTCTTTAAACGTCTTACAATTTCTACGTTTGGTAATTGATTG
This sequence comes from uncultured Tenacibaculum sp., assembly GCF_947502995.1. Lineage (GTDB taxonomy): Bacteria > Bacteroidota > Bacteroidia > Flavobacteriales > Flavobacteriaceae > Polaribacter. The sequence continues at coordinate 109,311 of NZ_CANNBW010000008.1, forward strand.
TAAGCTTTCCATTCAAACGCTTTTTTCAGTAGTTTTCCTTCTTCATTGATCACTAACTTACGTTCTGTAGCTTTTCCTTTATTTAAGTCTTTGTATCCTCTAGGAGCAGCCCAAACCCAATACCCTTTTAAAAGGAGTTCTTTCATCCCTGTAACGGTTTTATCTCTCCTAAGTTCATTATCCATTTGCCCAAAAAGGAAAAAGATTTTTTGCTGAAAAGAACCTGAAGGAGTAGTTGGGTCAAGTTCTTGTGTAATAGCTAATGTAATGACACCATATTTTTTGAGTAATTCCTCTGCAATAGATGCTCCATTGATGCCTGAGCGAGAAAAACGTTCATAGGAATATACAATAATATAGCTTATGTTTTTTGAACGTTTTACAAAGGTGAGCATTCGATTAAACTCTTTTCTATCATCTGTTTTGGCAGATTCATATGTGCCTCCAAAATACCCCACCACATTTAAATTTCGTCTTTGAGCATATAAATCACAATGTTTTTTTTGAGAAGCTAAACTAGTATTGTCTTCTTGGTCGCTAGAGGAAACACGGGTATAAATCACCGCATTGTTACCATCTTGAAATTTTTTTGGAGCTTCTGGAGCGAATTGTTTGAAAAGAGCTAAGTTATCCATGATTTTAGGTATTGAAGATCAATAACAAAGATATAGGTCTATATAAGTTTTGTGTAAGAATATCTGTTAAAAAATATTTTGATCTTGTACAGTAAAGGTTTGCAATACGAGTAAAGAAAAGGTTTCCGCATTTTTAATAAGCTGATGATATGCTTCAACAGATATGTTTTTATACTTAGGGATTTGGCGTATTTTTTCAATAGGTAATCGTTGTTTTACCCTCTCTGTTGCTTGTGCTATATTTTCCTCATTGATGTGTTGCATAGATTGATAAACAGAAGCATGTTTTTTACTTCTTTTTATAAACTTATGGCTTTGAAGGTCTTGTAATCTATAAGTAATTAGAATCGGCTCTATTTGTCTTTACTTGTCTGATTTAAGTATGATCGTTTACTATTGGATTCGATTTTTACCATTAGTTTTTTTAAATTTTAAGGGGTTTGTAATAGATGAAGCTTTTACCATTTTTCGGGACAACGAAAAACGAGTAGGATATAAGGAGTTCTAATTTGAAAGCGGTTGCTTTTTTCGCTTAACTGCCTGTACGCTCAAACACAACCACTTTCAAAAGAACTGCTATATATCCTTATGAAATTTGTAAAGACTGTACAAGTTTTAGAAAATATTAAGGTATCTACTTCCTTGAAAATGCAAGCATTTTACTACGTCGCAAACACACCTAATTATTTCCTAAAAGTCTTGACAAATTCCACTTCATCTATTTTGCTATTAATGGAACATCAAACCTATACCCCTTAAAATTCATTGAAAAATAAATGGTTTCTTTTTTATTGATGATATTTCCGACTAACTAACTAGCTGGCTGTGGTACTAGCTAATCGTACTTACTTCTGCATTTACAATTAATTAGCTGAATAAATAGCTATCTAGTTAATTAGCTAATGGTACAATCAACTATAGATATTTCTACACAACCAGTCATACAAATGTTTGGATGGATGACTAGCTAGCTCTACAATGGTAAAGTCAGCCGACGAAACAGCGATACGGTCATACAGCGATACGGCGATACACCAAAGAAACAGCACTTTTACTTTGTTTTTGTTTTAAAATTTCACCCTTTGGAGTCTAATGGCTTTTGGTGTCTTGTTTTGTCCGTAACTACCATAGTGTTATTACTATTTATCCATTTTTAATTTGTAATAATCAGTTCTAGAAGTAGTAATATTCCATTACTACACTAAAAACTGTTCAACGGAACAGAGCAAGTTGTGTAATGAGTGCCTCAAAAATACTTTTGTGCCTCTCAATACAAACTTGTCCTACGGAGTTTAAAATCCCTCCGAAGTCGAGGATTTTGAAAATAAATGAATAGGAAGTTGTATTACTAACGAATTAAAATGATGAAAAAGCATCTGTTTTAATTCCAAAATTTGAAAATAATGATAGCAAAAATAGGACGCGGAAATCACTTAAAAGGAGTGTTATTATACAATTATGAGAAGATTGAAAAGGAACAAGGAAGCATTATTCATTGTAATAGAATGATGCTTCCATTGACAGGAGAATTTACCATTCCGTTATTGGAACGTTCTTTTGAACCTTATCTGATTGCAAATAACCGTACCGAAAAACCTATACTTCATATTTCGTTAAATCCAAACCCGAAAGATGCAGTTTCAGATGAACTTTTTAGCACATTAGCCGAAAATTATATGCAGGAAATGGGATATGGAGAACAGCCTTATGTGGTGTTTAAACACACTGATACCGAAAGAGCTCATATTCATATTGTTTCAACTTGTGTTGATGAATATGGCAAACGTATTGCTGATAGTTTTGAAAAAGTACGTTCTATGAAGGTTTGCCGAAAATTGGAAAAACAGTTTCAGCTTACTTCGGCAATTGACAAGATTGAAAAAAAGGATATTCCAATACAAAAAGTAGATGCGACTAAGAATAATTTAAAGCAACAGATTACCTCAGTACTCACATTTGTAAATGAAAATTATCATTACCAAACATTTGGGGAATACAATGCTTTTTTATCTTTTTTCAATATAACATCACAAGAAGTTCGTGGAATTATTCATGGAAAAGAAAAACGAGGGTTGGTATATTTCGCTACGAATGATGCAGGAGAAAAAGTAAGTAACCCGTTTAAATCTTCTCGTTTTTCACAACCTGTTGGTTTAATAGATTTACACCGAAAGTTTAAAAAATCAAAAGCTTTTATTAACACCTATAAACCCCAAAAGCGAGTTCGTGAATTGGTGCGTGATGCAATGCAAAAATATCAGAGTCAAGAAGGTTTTAAAAAGTATTTACAGGATAATAAAATATCAACTTTTGTTCGAGAAAACAAGCAAGGCAGAATTTATGGAATCAGTTTTATAGACCACATTTCTAAAACGGTATTTAATGGTTCTCGTTTAGGTAAAGATGTATCTGCAAATGTATTTCACCGCCTGTGGAACGAAGCAGAACCACCAATCTCAACTTTCGTCAAAGAAAACTCAGAGGAACATTTTATAGAAGGTATAGAAAATGAACCAATAGAAAAAGAGCAAAGCTTTTCTAATGCAAATATTATGGAGGCTTTGGGAAACTTGGTATTAATGGATATTCCTAAAGAAATAGACGATAATACCGTAAAGAAAAAACGTAGAAAGAAAAGAGGTATAAAACGAAGATGATGTTAAAGTTTTTTAACTCTCAGTTTCTCAATTTCTTGGACAGGTAACCCAGTAGAAAAAGCAATCGTTTCATTATCAACTCCTTTTCTTTTAAGTTGCTTGGCTACTTCAATTGCTTTTTTTTGTTCAGCTATTTTAGCAGCATCTTTTTTTATTCTTTCTTCTAGTACATATTGAGGAACATATTTTGTGCTTTTTTCAAGTTCTTCTAATAAACCTATATTTTTAAAACTTAAATAACTTTTAGGAGTAATAATTAGATGGTCAGATACAGGTGTGTCAACAATAATACCTACTTGTATTAATCGGTCTGTAATATTTTTATCTCCTTCGGATGGTTTCAGTTCTCCGCTAGGATGATTATGGCATAAAATGATTTTAACCGCGCGTTTTTGCAATGCCAAACTAAATACTTCCATTGGTTCGGCAAGTGTTTTGTTTATTGTTCCTAAGCTTATTAATTCAATAAAAAGAATACGGTTATTATTCTCTAAACCAATAACCCAAAAGTGTTCTCTGTTTTGGTCTATTTTATCTTCACGGAGCAAGATTTTTTGCATGATTCCGTAAATGTCATCTGAGTTTAGAATTTTTATTTTTTCGGCTTCGGTTAATTTAATATCCATAAAAACAAAAATAAGGTTTTATGTTTAGAAGTATAAATTCCTTTTTTGATTGGTTAATCAGAAAATTTACCATGATATAAGTATCTAAATATATATATGCAAAATGTGCTTCTATATTTCTGTAAACCTAACTACTCATAAAAGTAAAAAAGAGTCTAAAATAAAGACTCTTTTTTATAGACTATATATAGTATTTAGCAGCTTTTTTCTTTTTGTTCTAATTTAAACCCATTTTCATCTGGTGGTCATACTTACAACACGCAGGTAAATTCTCATAAGCAGATTCATTGCCCATTACTTTATCTGTATCATAGCCTGAAGCTGAAATTGCATTGTGAATAGCTTCTACATTTGTTTTAGATGCATCGAAAGAAACGTCTATTTTCTTTTTGTCAACATCCCAAATTGCTTTAGATACGCCTTGAATACTATTTGCTGCTTTTTCAATGGTGCTTTTACACATACCACAATTACCACGCACCCCAAATGTTGTTTCAGTAGAAGCTAATTTGTTTGCTGTGGTTTGCTCTGTTTTAGTGGTTTCTTTTTTAGTTTCATTTTTACAGCTTACTAAACCAATTGTAGCTATGATGGCTACGCTTAACATCACTTTTTTCATTATTTAAAATTTTAATTGTTATTTATTACTTGTTTTACTTCACCACATTTCAACATCATCTCGCCGAAATACGGATTTAATACTTGTTTTTCTTTACTTAACCAATATGCTCCTTTGTCGCTATCTGCCATTGGGCAATATTGTTTGTAACTAATTTCATTGATACCAAAGGATTGTACAGCCAAAATAAAATGCTCTGATAATATCTTAAATTGTTTACGTTGTATTTTAATATTTTCGGAATTAGCAATAGCATTACTACTCGATATTAAAGTTTTATTTAGCATCATCCATTGTATGTGAGCCTCATTATTAGCTAATAGTTTCATATCAATTTTTTGTAGTGCTTTGTATAAATTTAAAGCACTATTTTTTGATAATTCCGCATCTGATTTTATCAAATTGTCTTTTAATTTGATGTATTCATCGTAGGCTGTCTGTAATTGCGACTTGAATTTTTTACTCACTTCAAACTGTTCGCTCATTTCTTTTTTATGGTTCATCATCGACTTTTTGCCTTGTAATTGTGCCGATGCATCAATAGTAAATACTCCATTGGTTACCACTTCATCGCCTTGTTGCAAACCGCTTTTTACTTCGTAATTGTCGCCTAATTTGCTACCTAATACTATTTCTTTCATTTCAAAAATAGGATTGTCGGCATCTGGTTTTACATATACTATTGAGCGTTTTCCTGTCCATAGTACAGCCGATGCAGGTATCAATAATTGCGCTTTGGCATCTTTTACTTTGGCATCTACTTTTCCTGTTACAAACATTTCGGGTTTAAATAGCTCTTTGCGATTGTTTAAAACCGCTCGAATAGTTACAGTACGAGTTTGCGGATTTAAAACTGGATTGATAAACGAAATTTTCGCATTAAAAACTTCGTTAGGATAGGCATTGGTAGTAATGGCAATAGCTTGTCCAACTTTAAAATTACTGATTTGATTTTCGTACACATCAAAATTTGCCCAAACCGTATTCAAATTGGTAATTTTTAATAAGGGTTGCCCTTGTTTTATATAATCGCCTTGTTCTACTAATTTTTCTGAAACTGTTCCAGATACAGTAGCGTACACAGGAAAGTTTTCTTTTACTTTTTTTGAACTTTCAATTTGATTGATTTGGTTATCTGACAGCTTCCATAATTTTAACTTATTACGCACCGCTTTATACAATGCAGGCTGTGTTTCTTTTAAGGTAGATGCAGTTAATAGTTCTTGTTGTGCCTTAACCAATTCGGGCGAATAAATAGTGGCTAAAAGTTGTCCTTTTCTAACACTTTCGCTTGTAAAACTAATATTTAAACGTTCTATTCGTCCTGCAAAATAACTTACTTGTACTGCGTTGGCTTGTTCGTTTTCGGCAATTTTTCCTGATAAGGTTATTCCATTATCCGCATTTGCAGTAGCGTTACCAATAATGGTGGTTTGCACATTTGACAATGCCATTGCATTTTTTGTAAGTTTAAATTGATTAGGTGATAAACCGTCTGCACCAGCTTCGGCAGGAATTAAATCCATACCACAAATTGGGCAGTCGCCCGCTTCGGGTTGCATAATTTGTGGGTGCATTGAACACGTCCATTTTTGTGATATGGCACTATCGGTTTTATGATTGTGACTTGTTTCTTTATCTGATGAATTACCAAAGAATAGCTTTCCTAAAAGTAATCCTGCCACTAAAATTATAACGTATATGATGTATTTTTTCATTTTTAAAAGATTAACATTAATACAGCCATTACTAACATAATAGCATTTTCTATAAAAGTTGCTTCGGTCATTGGTAGTTTTAAAGCCGTACCTAAACACGCACAACGAATTGCCTTTTTATCAAGTAATGTTTTGGTTACTCCTACGGTTGTTATTCCTAATACGATAATGGTTATAATTAGTGCTATGTTAATTTCAAATCGCATTAAAAGCATCAATCCTAAAGCGGTTTCTATAAATGGATAAATTTTAGCATATACAGGCACTCGTTTTGCTAACGGGTCGTACATTCTAAAACTATCTGGAAAACCTTTTAAATCTAACATTTTAAAAAAGCTGAACACGATATAAAACAAGCCCATAAAATCCAGCATAAACTCTCGCCAACTCCAATCTTTGTAGTGTAACAATATACTTGCTACGGTTATGTATAATAAGATTAAAAACAAGGGTTTTAATTGCTCGATTTTGCTTTTTTCTTGTACCATTTCAAAGTCTGAAAAGGCTTTTGCAGCTACCTTTTTAACAGGTGGTTTTTCAAAAATGGTGTATTTTTCTTGCAACACATTTTGCAAATCTGATAAACCAATATGTTTACTCATAGTAATTTCAGCTTCTTTATTTTCAAGATTTACCTTTACATCGGTAACGTTACCCAAACTACTTAAACTTTTTTCTACGCTTGCTTTACAGCTTCCGCAAGTCATTCCGTCAATTTTATATATGTGTTTCATTGTTTACTTTTTTAAATTAAAATCTTGCTAAAAGGCCACCACCCCAGCCATATCGGTTGTTATAGTTGCCTTGTATTGAAAAATTTCTTGAAAGAATATAAGATACCCCAACCAACCATTGGGTTTCTCCCTCATAAGATTTACTTTCAATGTCATTGACCCAACCAAAGTCTGCTCTATATTCATATTCGCCTTCAAGAAAAATTCGAGGAAAAATTAATAGCTCTCTATCCAAACGTATTCTTGGGCGTAACTGATTATCCATGCTCACATCTACATTAAATCTATAGGGTGTGAAATATTTAATACCAACTAATCCTACCGTATTAAACGTGTCATAAGAATCTGGTGTTGACGTTTCGGTATTTACACCTGCATACAGGCGCACCCAATCATTTAAGTATCGGTTGTAATTTACTTCTACTTCAGCATTTTTATTATAGTCAAATTCGGCACGCAAGCCAAATTCATTTCTAATATTACTGGACATAAGGTTTAATTCTGAAAAATTGGAACCTGCACGAGCTCTTCCCCAAGAATAATAATGGTCGGTTTCTTCTATTAGATTTGTTACTGGATAATCCTTCATTCGTTCATCCCTTGGTGTATTATAGCTAAATACTCGTGCCATACCTCCCATCATATGATATAATACGTGACAATGAAAAAACCAATCACCATATTCTTCGTTATAAAATTCAATAACCACTTTTTGCATTGGTGGCACGTTAACCGTATGCTTTAATGGTGAACGTTCTCCATTTTCGTTAATCACTCTAAAATAATGACCGTGAAGATGCATTGGGTGATGCATCATTGTTAAGTTATTTAATGTTATTCTGGTAACCTCTCCTCCTTTAATTTTAATCTTATCTGTTTCAGATAATGGCACACCATTTATACTCCACACGTAGCGTTGCATATTACCTGTTAGGTTAAGTAAAAGGTCATTTACTGGTAAATCTTCCTTATAAGTGGTATTTTCTTTTGCCTTCAAAAAATCGTAGTTGAAATAGGTTTTACGTGTATTGTAATCAAAAGACCTAGAGTCTTTCTCAATCATAGACATATTATGGCTCATTGGGATAGAATCCTTTTTCATATCCTTCTTTTTGTCCATTTCCATTTGCATATGATTATCATTCATAGGTTTTTGATCGTCCATTTTCATACTCATTTGGTTATCCATCTTACCATCTTTCATATCCATTTGCATCCCATACTTTTTCATTAAAGCTTCAGGCGTATTTTTCTTTTGATTACCTGCCATTGCAGGTGCACCCATTTTCATATCCATTTTAGCCATTTGCTTCATCATCGCAACTTTGTTTGGTCTGTCTATTATAGTTGCTGGAAAAAGTTTACCATTCCCCAAACGAATGGAAGTATTGCCTGACCCATCCTGAGCTGTAGCAGTAATTTCTAGAGTTCCATTTGGAATCGTTACAATTATATCATAAGTTTCAGCTATACCGAATAGGAATCTATTCTTACTAACGGGTGTAACATCAACTCCATCACTTGAAACGATTTTAGGATTACCAGCTCCAAAATCCATCCAATAGTAAGTCGATGCAGATGCGTTGATAAAGCGAAGTCTTACCTTTTCTCCAGACTTAAACTCTGGATATTCCGCCAGTTTTTTACCATTAGATAAAAATGCAGGGTAATAAATGTCCGCAATATCTGCGCCTTCCATTCTATCGCGCCAAAACTTAAATTGCGCGCCTAATGCACCTTCTTTTATAACTCTACTTAACGGTACAGCTGTTCCTTTTTTAACTTGATACCATTCGTTACCTCGTTTAAGGTTACGAAGCACATTCATTGGTTTTTCATTTGTCCAATCGGAAAGCAATACGACTAAATCTTTATCATATTCCAATGTTTTTTCTTTTGGATGAATGACAATAGACCCATAAACACCTTTTTGCTCTTGTAACATTGTATGGGAATGATACCAATACGTACCAGATTGGTTGATTGGGATTCTATATTGAAATGTTGTACCAGATTTTATTGGTGGCGTTGTTAAATAGGGCACACCATCATAAAAATTAGGAAGAATTAATCCGTGCCAATGCACAGACGTTTCCACATCCATTTTGTTGGTAACATTAATAATAGCAAGGTCACCTTCATTAAATTCCAAAACTGGTCTGGGAATACCACCATTGATAGTCATACCTTTAGCAGTTATACCAGCAAGTGTCATTTCATTTTCCTCAATAGTGAGATTATATTCTTTTATTTTCCTTCCTTCTTCTTTTCTGTTATCACCATTAGTTCCTACTTGGGCAAATGCAATTGACGTTAGGAATAATAGAAGTATTGTGTTTAATATTTTCATTGTTTACTGAATTAAATAGTTAATAATGGCACGTTGTACATAATAATTTTGCACCGCCTTAATTTGGTTTAACTGAAACTTTAACTGCAATTCTTGAATATCGAGAACATCGTTAAAATCAATCGTGCCTGTTTCGTAGCTTTTAACAAGAATAGTTTCGGCATTTTTAGCTTGTTTCAAGTTCTTGCTTTGTGTGTTGTATCGTATTCTTGCCGATGCTCGCTCGTTAATTGCTTTATCTAACAAGGTTTCTAACTTGTTAAATCGCTCTTGTTTTTGGCTGTTAAATTCTTCTCGCTGAATTTCGTTTTGCTTGGTTTTCGACTTATATTTTTTATTGAAAATTGGAATAGACAACGATACCATTGGCATTATAATATCTTTTCCGTTATCGCTAAAATTCATATTTGGACGTTGCGCAACGTTAACATAATCTAACCCAAAGCCTATCATTGGGCTACTTTCCTTTTGGTTTAATAGTTCAGATTTTTCAACTGATTGATACAACTTGTCGTATTTTATTAATTCAGGATGAAATTGTAAACTATCTGTATTTATCGTGCTGTCGTCCAACGGAATTTCTAATTCTGAAACCACATTTACCGCAGTGTTTTTATCTCTGTTTAATAGCTTATTAAAGGCTGTTTGTTCGGCTAAAAACTGTTGTTGCAAAACGGCTTTAGATTGGTTTAAATCGTTTTGTCGCATTTGCAAACGCAACACATCTACGGCAGATGCTTTGCCAACTTCAACCGACGTTAACGCCATAGTTTCGTAGGTTTTTAGCAAGTTGATATTTTCGGTTAAAACCTGCTGTTTAGCCTTAATTGCGTACAAATTGTAATACGAAGTTGATACCGATGCGATTAATTGTCGTTTGGCAATGGTAATATCTTCATACTTGGCATCGGCTAACGAACTCACATAATCTTCTCTCGAACTAATTGTACCAAACCAAGGCAACATTTGATTTACAGATACTTTAAAACGTTGTGCGCCTGTTCGTGTTTCGGGTTCGCTTACAAAATATCCTACGCCAATGTTGGTATTGGGTAAGGTATTTACTTCGTTTACCTTTTCTGAAACACGTTTGTATTGCAGTTCAAACTGTTTAATTTTTGGATTGTTTGCCAAGGCTTCATCAATAAGCGATTGCAGTTCTTGTGCATTAGAAAATCCGCTAAAAACAAGAATGAATAGTATGGATAATATGTTTTTAGTTTTCATTTTTTGTCTTTCTTTTTAATAAAAATTCTTCTCGTAAACTGTACAACACAGGCAGTAAAAAATAAGATGTAACGTCGATAATCATACCACCAAAGGCAGGAATTGCCATTGGTATCATAATATCGCTTCCTCGTCCTGTGGATGTGAGTACAGGCAGTAATGCTAAAACGGTTGTTGCTGTTGTCATTAAACACGGTCTTATGCGCTTTTCGCCTGCTTCTACAACCGATTTTCGTATATCGGCTTTTGTTGTTGGTTCGTTTTTGGCAAAGGTTTGTTTTAAATAGGTTGCCATTACTACACCGTCGTCGGTGGCAATACCGAACAAGGCAATAAAACCTACCCAAACCGCCACACTCAAATTAATTGTATGCATTTGGAACAGCTCTCGAATGTTTTGCCCAAAAAAGCTAAAGTTTAAAAACCACGATTGTCCGTAAAGCCACATCATTATAAATCCGCCTGCAAAGGCGACAATAATTGCCGTAAACACCATTAAAGAAGTAGTTGTTGAACGGAACTGAAAATATAAAATGATGAAAATGATAAGCAATGCTAATGGTACAACTACCGACAAGGTTTTTTCGGCTCGTATCTGATTTTCGTATGTTCCTGTAAATTGAAAATTAATACCTTTTGGTACAATTAATTCGCCACTTTCTATTTTTTGCTGAATGACTTTTTGCGCATTTTCAACTACGGTTACTTCGGCAAAATCATTGAGTTTATCAAACAACACGTAGCCAATTAAAAAGGTATCTTCACTTTTAATTACTTGTGCGCCTTGTTCGTAACGAATGGTTGCCAATTCACTTAATGGTACAGAATTACCTTTACTTATTGGTACATAAATTTGTTCTAAATCGGTTGGTGTGGTACGCAGTTCTCTTGGATAACGAACACGCACACCGTAACGCTCTCTTCCTTCAACGGTTTGGGTTAAAGGCATACCACCAACAGCTACTTTTAAAACATCTTGCACCTTTTGAATTGAAACGCCGTAACGTGCTATTTTTTCTCTGTCGATGTCGATTAACAGATATGGTTTTCCTACGATTCTATCTGCAAAAACGGCTTCTTTTTTAACACCTGTAACTGTTTTTAAAATGCTTTCTAATTGCACACCAAAGGCTTCAATTTCTTTTAAATTTTGTCCTTTTACTTTGATACCCATTGGCGCACGCATTCCTGTTTGTAGCATTACCAATCGGGTTTCGATAGGTTGTAGTTTTGGTGCAGATGTAACGCCTGGTATTTTGGTTGCCTTTACAATTTCATTCCAAATATCATTGGTAGATTTTATGTTCGGTCGCCAATTTCGGTAAAACTCGCCGTCGTTGTCTTCAATTAATTCATCGGTAGAAACATCCGAAAAAATAATTTTAGAAGTTGCATCGGTCGAATTTGGATTGGCTACTGTTTTGCCGTTTTTCAACACAAATAATCCGTCGTTATTTACTTGATAACGCTGACGTTCGCCGTGGTTATTAAGTGCATATTCGGGTTTGTAAATAATTACGTTTTCATACATTGAAAGTGGTGCAGGGTCTAAAGCCGATTCGGTTCGTCCTGCTTTACCAACTACCGTTTTTATTTCAGGAATGTTGGCAACACCCATATCCAACTGCTGTAAAACACGTTTGTTTTCTTCAACGCCCGAATGTGGCATTGAGGTTGGCATTAGTAAAAACGAGCCTTCGTTTAAAGACGGCATAAACTCTTTGCCTGTGTTTTTGAAAATTAAAAATCCGAGAATGGTAATCGTCGTTGGAATTGCCAAAAAGAGTATTTTGTTTGCTAATGCCCATTGTAAAATTTGAGCATAATATTTTCGTAATAACGAGAATGCACCTAACAATCCGAAACAAATAATAGCCACAAACAACAGGTTTAACAATACACTTTTGCCTACACCTAATGGTCGCCAATATTCAGCCAATAAAAATACAATAGCTAATGAAGCAATAACTATATTAATTAGATTTACTTGTTTGTCGGAAACTTTTTGTTGCAGTTTTAAAATGCCTGTACAACCGAAAGCGATTAAGAGTATTCCTAACCAATTTCCGAAGACAATAGAAACAACACCCAAACCAATTAATACAGCATTGATGATGTACGATAGATTTTTGGTAATACTTCTTCGTTTAAAAATGATAGTTGCAAATGGCGGAATTAAAAACAACGCCACCACTAATGCCATAATAAGTGCAAAGGTTTTGGTAAACGCCAAAGGACTAAATAATTTCCCCTCTGCGCCAACCATTGTAAATACTGGCAAAAAGCTAATTATTGTAGTCATTACAGCGGTAACAATTGCGCCCGAAACTTCGGCAGTAGCATTGTAAACTACAGTATTGATTGGTAAATTATTTTCGTTCTTTTCTAAATGATTTAAAATGTTTTCTGATAGAATTACACCCACATCTACCATTGTTCCGATAGCGATTGCAATTCCAGATAAGGCTACGATATTGGCATCAATTCCAAAGGCTTTCATTGCAATAAATACCATTAAAACCGCCACAGGTAATAAGCTCGAAATTAATATGGATGCTCGTAAATTATACACCATTACAATAATTACTAAAATGGTAATGAGTATTTCTAATGTGAGCGCTTCGTTAAGTGTTCCTAATGTTTCTTGTATCAATTCTGAACGGTCGTAAAACGGTACAATGGTTAATTGAGATGTTGTACCGTCTGCCAATACTTTTGAGGGCAAACCTGCGCTTAATTCTTTAATTTTTTCTTTGGTATTATTGATAACCTCTAACGGATTTGCACCATAACGTGCCACCACAACTCCGCCCACGACTTCTGCGCCCTCTTTATCTAAAATCCCTCTACGAGTTTTTGCGCCGAGCGATACTTTGGCAATGTCTTGTATTTTTATTGGCGTGTAATTGGCTGATGAAACTACCGCATTTTCAATATCTTTTATAGATGTGATATAACCCAAACCACGCACCAAATATTCTACTTGATTAATTTCTATGGTTTGCGCTCCGATGTCTTGGTTACTTTGCTTTACAGCTTTTACAACTTGCTGCAGATTGATGTTGTATTGACGCATTAATTCAGGGTTTACGTCAATTTGATATTCTTGAACATATCCGCCAATTGATGCTACTTCAGACACACCACCTGCTGATGACAAAGCATATTTTACATAGTAATCTTGTATACTTCTCAGTTCGTGTAAATCCCAACTGCCTGTAACGTTTCCGTCTTTATCTCTACCCTCTAATGTGTACCAATAAACTTGTCCTAAGCCTGTGGCATCAGGCCCTAAAGTTGGATTAACACCCTCTGGCAATAAACCACTTTGTAACGAGTTGAGTTTTTCTAAGATGCGTGAACGGCTCCAGTAAAATTCGATGTCTTCTTCAAAAATTACATAAATGCTCGAAAATCCAAACATTGAGGAACTACGAATGGTTTTTACGCCTGGTATGCCTAACAACGAGGTGGTTAACGGATAGGTTATTTGGTCTTCTATGTTTTGTGGCGAACGTCCGTCCCATTTTGTAAATACAATTTGTTGGTTTTCGCCGATATCTGGAATGGCATCTACCGCTACGGGTGCGCTTGGTAAAAAGCCTGTATTCCAATTAAAAGGTGCGTTTACAACTCCCCAACCTATAAATAAGGTAAGTAATAAAACCGCAATGAGTTTGTTTTTTATTAAAAATTTGATGCTTTTATTGAGCATAAAAAAATGATTTTAAATGATTAGACATTGGTATAAATAAATACCGTGAACAGCAATATATCCTTTGAAATAACAATGGATATAAATTGGTCTAATACTTTAAAATCAGATTAAATATACTTCGTCGAGAACGTGAATATCCTTGATGACGAGTGGAGGAGAATAATTTTTAAAAGGAATTACCTTATTATGTAATCCTTCAAATATGTTAATATAACTATAACAAAAGCTTGCTAAGAAAACTTGTTGCTCGAAAGATAAATTATCAAACGAAGACTTTTTTAAATTATCTTGCCCTTCGATAAGTTGTGTAACGTCTTTACAACAATTCTTTTTAGCTACGGAACATTTTTTGTTATTAGTATCTTGCTTCATTTTCATTCCACAAGTTATTGCTTCACTAAAATAGCTTGTACTCACCAATGTATCACCACAAAAATGGTTATTGATAGTAAACGACATCGTAGAAAATACAACTACTAATGCCATGACAATAGACGCTATTTTATAAAACAAATGTTTCATTATTGTGATACAAATATACGGAAAATAAAAATGACTGCAATGGAACAATATTTTTACAAAATAAGGGTATTATGTGTAGAGGAAGGTCTGTAGAATAATGTATTTGCACAACTATTGCATTAAAATATTACTACTTTTGTGTTGATGAAAAATATTGCAATCATATTGTCATTATTACTTTTAGTTTTATCAGCAAAACCTTGTTCTGATGGAACAAATAGTGAAGATTTGCATCAAAGTGAAATAGGGTCTAATCATAATCATCAAGAAGACTCTGATGATTCTTGTCCTGTCACTTGTGCTTGTGATTGTTGTGGTATGTCAATAACTTATGAACCTTTAAGGGTATATAGCTTAATTAACTATAATAGCATATCAACTAACTTAATTTCTACTTACCAACCTATTTATAGATTTAATTTTCTTTCCAATATCTGGCAACCGCCTCAAGTAATAAGCTAATAACAGAATACATAAATCAAATTATTAGTCAATTACATTTATATTTCCAATGAATAAATATATATTGAGCGTAAAGCTCATTTTAATACTTTGCCTATCATTAAAGGCACAAACATCAGATATACAAGTTAAAGTTATTACAGAGATTGAAAACGAACCTTTAATGGGGGCTACGGTTTACTTTGAAGCATTAAAAAAAGGTGCAGTTACTAACTTTGATGGAATTGCAGAATTTTCAGAAATTCCAAATGGCAAACATCAAATAGTTATTTCTTTTTTAGGGTTTCAAACTTTAGAAACTATAATCCAAGTACCTAATGATTCTAATTTAATCTTCAAGCTTAAAGAAGATAGTAACCAATTGGAAGCTGTTGTGCTTCAATCAACTCGTAGTACAAGAACAGTTCGTAAGATTCCTACTCGAATTGAATTTATAGGGACAGAGGAATTAACTGAAAAAGCAATTATGAACCCTACAAATATATCTATGGTACTTCGTGAAAGTACAGGGATACAAATGCAACAAACCTCATTAAGTAGTGGTAACACCAATATAAGAATACAAGGATTGGATGGTAGATACACACAGCTTTTAAGAGATGGTTTTCCTTTGTATAGTGGCTTTTCAAGTGGTTTGAGTATTTTACAGATTCCACCATTAGATCTAAAACAGTTTGAAATCATTAAAGGAAGTTCTTCTACTTTATATGGTGGTGGGGCAATAGCTGGATTGGTGAATATGGTTTCTAAAACACCAGATGAAGAACCTTCATTAGATATTATGCTTACACAAACCCAAGCATTGGGTAGTACGGCAAATGTATTTTATAGTCAACGTAATGAGAAGTTTGGATTTTCACTTTATGGCTCTGGTCACTATCAAAAAGCATTCGACCCTGAAGACGATGATTTTAGTAATTTGCCTAAAACCAAATCAATTTCTTTTAACCCAAAAGTATTTTATTATCCATCAGAAAAGACTACAGTTTGGTTTGGATTAAACGGAACGTATGACGATAGAATTGGTGGTGACATCACTAAAATTGAAAATAACCAAAATGGGATTCATCAATATACTGAAGAAAATAATTCAAAACGTTTGAGTAGTCAGTTTGTCTACGAAACACAATTGGATTCGGTTAGTTCGTTACAGTTTAAAAATAGTGTGTCATTTTTTGATAGAAGTTTAGTTGTTCCAACACTAAACTTTGAAGGTAAGCAGACAAATACATTTACCGAGTTCAGTTATAGTAAACGGAACGAAAGAACAGATTGGATATTGGGAGCTAATCTTTATACATCGAATTTTGATGAAAATGATAATGCTCCGTTACAACGTGACCAAAAAGATATCACCTTTGGAGCATTTGCAAACAATATTTATGACCTATCTAAAAACTGGATTTTAGAAACAGGTTTGCGAGTAGATTATAATACAGACTTTGGTTTTTTTCCATTGCCACGAGTTTCGTTGCTTTACAAAAGTGACAATGGATTTTCAAGTCGAGTAGGTGGTGGATTAGGCTATAAAATACCTGATATTTTTACGGAGGAAGCTGAGTATATCAATTTTGAGAATGTACTAGCCATAGATAAATCAACACTAGATGCGGAACGTTCTTATGGAATTAACTTTGACGTAAACTATCAAACTCGCTTATCTGATGAGATTGGTTTTTCTGTGAATCAATTATTCTATGTTACAGCAATAAATAATGGACTACTTTTAAATTCTACAGCTAATGGATTATTTCAATTTGAAAATGCATCAGATGAAATTTTAAGCAAAGGAGCGGAAACCAATATCAAATTTACTTACAAAGACTTTAGGTGGTTCTTAAATTATGCGTTTATAGATACAAGACTAAATTATTTACCTGATACCCCTCAAAAACCACTAACAGCTAAGCACAATGCAGGTAGTGTTTTAATGTACGAATCTGAAAAATGGCGAGTAGGTTATGAGACCTATTATACAGGAAAGCAATTCTTATCTAACGGAACAGAAACTACCGATTTTTTTACAATGGGGTTATTGGTTATGCGTAATTTTAAATTAGGAAGTGTATTTGTAAATTTTGAGAACTTTACAGATAGAAGACAAAGCAGATTTTCACCTTTGGTTTTGCCACCGCACGAAAATCCTGTTTTTCCTGAAATTTATGCACCTACTGACGGTTTTATTTTTAGCATAGGACTTATTATTAAACCATTTGGAAACGAAGACCACCATTAATTATGGAAACAATAGAACAATTATTAGAATCAAAAAATATTCGTGTAACTGCAATGCGTTTGTTAATCTATAAGTTTCTTACAGAAAAAGAAGTGGCAATTACATTAGGCGATATTGAAAACGCCTTTGATAAAGCAGATAGAACAACTTTATACAGAACTATTAAGACCCTTGAGAAAAATGATATAGTACATCAAATAGATGATGGAACAGGAATAACTAAATATGCATTATGTGAACAAGGTTGTAATTGTGAAATTGAAACAGATTTACATTTGCATTTTCATTGCACTAATTGCGAAGAAACTATTTGTTTAACAGAACATAAGATTCCTCAAATTAAAGTGCCAGAAGGTTTTGTTTCTGAAAATGTTAACTTGGTGGTAAAAGGCATTTGCGATAAATGTAGTGGACAATAAATGCACTTCCATTGCACCATCTTTTAAATTAGTTTTATCCTAAAATCAATGGATATGAAGTTTAACACAAAAATACCTAAACATTTAAATCAAGCTTATAAAAAGGAATTGAAGCAATACCGTTATTATCTAAAAAACAACCAATATAATAGTGCTTGGTTTCATTTGGAAAGAAGCCATATCATAGGTCAATCTTATCCATTAGAGCACACATATTCTCATTGGTTGATGCTAAAGTTTGGGTTAATGCGAAAAGACGTTAAAGAAGTAATTGGTCAAATATTACGTTTGCTATTTGGTGGTTGGAAATCATTTATTAATCACGTTCCTCTCGGAAATACTGGAGGTGTAAATGTCCCACCATTAAAACGTATGGCCTTTCCGAATGATATTGAAAAATTAATGAAAGATTAGTTTTAGGTGATTTAATTTAAGATAGTTATAATTGTAATATTTTTTAAGAATAAGGCATAATACAAAATGCGACTATAGTTTTATATATATATGCACTTTCATAAAATGAAATTTTAAAAAAAATTACAATTATAATTAAGCAAGAAATTAGTGAATACTATTTTTGATACAACCTAGTATGTAGCTAAAATCTTCAATAATAATATTCGACACCTCCCCGCTTGGGGTCACAATAAGCCTTACTAGTTTTAGTAAGGCTTTTTTGTTTTTATAGATTTTATAGTTCTTCTAGCTTGTTTTAACTATTTATACTTCACATTTATTTTTTTAAAATAGATTTAAATTTTAATTAAAAGGTGGTAAAAAAGGTTGCATATTTGGAGCTTTAAGAATTGGAGCTAAATATTCTCATGTTTTTTCTGGTTTTTCTGATCATAGTTCTATAACAGATTTACTGCAAATGAGTTTGTTTGTTGAAGAATCTTTAGATCACTATAAGCAAGATAATTCAAAAGAAGAATCAGTATTAGAAGTTATAAAAACAAATAAAGCTAAAATGATTCCTTTCCGATTTGATTGTGGTAAAAACGATGAATTAATTGAATATAACAGAGAATTGCATCAAGAATTATTAAAGGAAAATATTTCACATATTTATGAAGAGTTTTCTGGCAAACATGAATGGGAATATTGGGAAAACCATGTAAAAGATAGTTTACTTTTTTTTGATAATTTATAATCCTGAAAAACATAAATACGCCTTACTGATTTTAGTAAGGCGTATTTTTATGCATGATTAACAAGGTTCTTCTTGATCTACTTTAATAATGTAGTCAATAATTTTTTGACCAGTTTTTAAATTTAACTTCTTTCGTAAACGATATCGTGCTGTTTTCAAACTTCCAGGAGAAATATTAAGAATATTAGCTGCTTCTTTTATATTTAAGTTTAATCTAATCAACGAACATATTTTTAAGTCATTTGGATTCAACTCTGGATGTTTCGATTTTAGTTTAGAATGAAAATCTGCCAAAGTTTCTTCAAAAAAAAGTCTAAAGTGTTCCCATTCTTTATCAACTTGTAGATTTTCTTTTCCAATATGTATTAGTTCTTGAATTAGTTTTTTTTCTTCTGAATGGGAAGAAGTTTTTTCAAAACCTCTGGCTAAAGAAAATACCTTATTTATGATTTCATTTTTTTGTTGAAAGTTAAAAGCATAAGAACTAAGTTGTTTGTTTTTTAAGTCTATTTTTTGCTCTAATTTTTTTTCTTTTTTTAGTAAAAATTGTCTTTGAATGTCTAACTTTTTTTGTTTTTCAAGAAAAATACAACGGTAACGATTTATAATCAAATAGGAGCTGGTTAGAAAAAACAGGAAAAATCCGATAATTACAATTTTACTTTTAAAAGAAGTATGTGTAGTTTTATTTTCAATAGTATAGAATAGGGTTTTTTGTAATCCTAAAACTGTATTTAAAATACTTTCATTTCTTTCATAAGAATAAGAATTAACTTTAAAATTAAACTGTGTTAAACTTGTATTTTGAGTTAGTAGTTGTTGATTAATACTCAATATTAATATGAGTATAATTTTTCTTCTTTTTTCAATAGACGATTGTAGTCTTTTCAAAAATGATTTCATTCTTTGTAGTAATTTAGTTTAAATAATTATTTGATTAAAACAAAAAACGAGAAGTGCTTTAAAATAGAGAAAAATTCATAGTGGACAAAGAGAGGACAGATGTTTGTTTTTAGTGATTTTAAATTGAAATTAAGTCATTTTTTCATGTTCTTTTATTGTTTATCAGTGTGTTATTGTTTTTTTGAGTGAAGTTGTTTTTTACCAGTAATAACATTTTGAATAAAAAGAAAGGTTTTTGAAAAAATCAAACTGTAACCTTTTGATACGCTCTCGTTTCCTTTTGTATACACTCTTTTTTTACTTCTACAACAAGATTATTCTATCATTGTATATCAATTAACTCATCCAAATATTTGCTTTTTAAAAGAAGTGTTTTTATTCAATTCAATTGAATGAAACATGATTTAGTTCACATTAAAAAATGAAACAATAGATAGAAGATATAAATGAAAAGAAAGAAAAAAAGATGCTTGTTATTTGTACTATTAATCATAGTAAATTTTTGTACTGCTCAGCAAGATGCGCAGTATACGCAATATATGTATAACACAATTAGTGTTAATCCTGCTTATGCAGGAAATAAAGGAGCATTAAATGTTGTTGCTTTATATAGAAATCAATGGCAAGGATTAGAAGGAGCACCAACTACGCAGACTTTAGCAGTTGATACTCCTTTAGGTGTTTTACAGCGTTTAGGTCTTGGACTTTCCGTTATTAATGAAAAAATAGGTCCGACTTCAGAAACTTATATAAATTTAGATTTATCATATCGTATTCCTGTTTCAGAAGAAGGAGAATTAAGTTTTGGTTTAAAAGGAGTTGCACATTTACTTAGTGTAGATTTTAATAAACTAGATTTATTTGATCTAGATGATTCTAGTTTTTCTACAAGTATTACTAATAAGTTCAGTCCTAATATTGGTGTAGGAATGTATTACAATACAGATAGATTTTATCTTGGTTTGAGTGTGCCTAATTTATTAGAAACAAACCATTTTAATACGAATCAAAGTTTAGGTGAAGAACGAATTAACTATTACCTAATTAGTGGTTATGTTTTTGATTTAAATAATAATATAAAATTTAAACCAGCATTATTAACCAAATTAGTTTTTGGTACTCCTTTACAAATAGATTTATCAGCAAATTTTATGTTTTACGAAAAGTTTACGCTAGGTTTAGCTTATCGTGTAAGTGCTGCCTTAAGTGCATTGGTTGGATTTAGAATTTCTAATTCATTAACCTTAGGATTTGCATATGATAGAGAAACAACAGAGTTAGGTAATACAAGATTTAATAGCGGTAGTTATGAAGCAATGTTACGCTACGATCTTCCTAAAATCAGTATAAGAAGATTAACACCACGTTTTTTTTAAAATCAAGATGAAAATGAAAAAATCATTTAAAAGGACCTTAGTATTAGGAACAGTTTTAGTATTGCATGTTTCGGTTTTTTCTCAAAATAGATTGTTAAAGAAAGGAAATGAACAATACGATAAATACGAATACATAAATGCTCAAAATACATATTTAAAAGTAGTGGATACTGGTTTTGAAAGCTCAGAACTTTTTACAAAATTAGGAAACAGCTATTATTTTAATAGTCAGTTTGAAAATGCTTCAAAATGGTATAAAATACTTTTAAATAAATATGGAACAATTGTGAAAACTGAATATTTCTTTAGATATGCACAAACCTTAAAAGCCATAGGTAATTATAAGGAAGCAGATTTGTACATGCACAAATTTTCAAGGTTGAATCCAGAAGATAAGAGAGCGCAATTATTTCTTAAAAAACAAAATTATTTAAAAGATACCAATTCAGAAGTAGAAAAATATAGAATTAAGAATTTAGAAATGAATTCTTCTTTTACAGATTTTGGTACAACTTATTATGGTGATTATATACTTTTTAGTTCTTCTAGAAAAGAAGAAACATCTAAACAAAATATTCATGAATGGAATAAAGAATTGTATTTAGATTTTTATAAAGGAAAACCAGATCCTGAAACAGGAGATTTATATGAAATTGAAAAATGGGATCATATTTTCAATAGCGATTTACATGAATCAACACCAGTTTTTACAAAGAATAAAAAAATAGTGTACTTCACAAGAAATAATGAGGATGGAGGAAGTTATGATAAACTTAATCAACAAAGAAGAATAAGAACAGATAAGTTAAAAATTTATCGAGCAAGTGTTAATGCTAGAGGAGAATGGACAGAACCTGAACCATTACCTTTTAATAGTGATTCTTATTCTATAGCACATCCTGCTTTGAGTAACGATGGAAAAAAATTATATTTTTCTTCAGATATGCCTGGAGGAAAAGGAGAGTCAGATATTTATGAAGTTGAAATAAATTCTGATGGATCATTCGGAGTTCCAATTAACTTAGGAGCAACAATTAATACAGAAGGAAAAGAAACTTTTCCATTTATTAGTGCTAACAATGATTTGTATTTTTCTTCAGATGGTCACGTCGGACTTGGCGGATTAGATATTTTCAAAGTGAAATCATTTTCCGACAGCGATAATTGGAAAGTAGAAAATGTTGGAAAACCAATAAATAGTAGAGCAGATGATTTTGCAATAATAATGAACAAAGATTCTAAAAAAGGATATTTCTCATCAAATCGGAAAGAAGGAAAAGGAAAAGATGATATATACAGTTTTGCACGAATAGAAATTAAGAAAAAAGAAGAACCAAAAATTGAAAAAGATACTGTGATATTACCAAAAATCACAGAAATTAAAAAAGGAGATGATTTAGGGAAAACTTTAGTCTTAAACCCAATCTATTTTGATTTTGATAAATCTTTTATCAGACCAGATGCGGCTATTGAATTAGATAAAATTTTAGCAGTATTAAAAAAATATCCAAGTATTAAAATTCAAGTCAGATCCCATACAGATAGTCGTGCAATATGGTATTATAATACAGCTTTAAGTAAACGAAGGGCAAAAAGTACAAGAGAATATTTAATTAAAAATGGAATTAATCGAAATAGAATTACAAGTAGAGGTTATGGTGAATCCAGATTACTAAATAAATGTAAAGATTATGTGTATTGTACAGAAGAAGAACATCAGCTAAACAGAAGAAGTGAATTTATCGTAATAGAAAAATAAGAGGATTTTAATTTAGTTCTTTCCAAATGTAGATTTTTTTTTATGGGGATAATAAAATCTCTACGTTCCAAAGCCATTGTAAAATACAATGGCTTTTCTTTTTGCACATTATAAATTTTGAAATCACTCATTTAATGGAGGTAAATAGAAAATAGCTTTTATAAAAAACATATTATTTTGTTGTAAAATCATTTCATGTTAACGGTTAATTCCTATTTAAAATGAATAATATATCAAAAAAACATGAGGTTTTTCTTAGATGTTTGTTAGTTAGTATTTTATCTTGTTCTTAAGTGTCTTTTTATCCTTGTTTGTTCTCTTTTTGTCTACCTGTTTTATTCTATTTTTTAGAGTCTCTGATATTAGTTTTGTTTTGTGAAACAATAAAACGGGGGTTTTATTTACACACACTATATTCCAAAAATAATTCTTGATTTTTTCACCTCTTTTGGTGAAAAAATTGAGGTTATTGAAGTAGTAGAGATATAAAAGTCCCTGGCTTTATTTATGAATGGATACTAAAATGATAAACAAAACTATTTCTCTTATTTCAAAAGTATTTCTTTTAACTATATGTTTAGTATCTGTTTCTTTTTCTACAGTTACAGAAAATGACAATCTATTAACTTCCAAATCTAAAGTTGATGCTAATATTTTTTTAAAAAATAAAAATAGTCAACCAAGTGTAGAGTCTTTGTTAAGTGTAGATTATAACTTTAATTTTTTAGAAAGTTTTAAAAGTGTTTTACCTATCAGCACATGTATAGAAAATACAATTGAAACAGTAAATACAGAAGCTGTATTTTCATTTGATAATATTACAGATGATGAAGATGGAACAAATAATCCTGATATAACCTCATCAATTATTTTTGATACAGATAATATCGCAGGTGGAAGTTCTTTAGTTTTCGATGGAACTACAGAAATGGGATTTCAACCAAGTTCAACCGCAGATACTTTTGGTAGAGCATTTAGAAACTTATCTGTTGGTTTTTGGATAAAACCAGATACAGCTATACCTACGACAAATGAAATTTTATATGAAGAAGGAGGTGCTGGTGTTGGTTTTGTAATTTACAGAGAGGTTACAACTGGAAATATTGTTACAAGAATAAGAAATGGAGCAAACTCAGTTCAAATTGCTAATTTTCCATATCCTGCGGATAATGATTGGCATCATATAGCTTTTACATTTAACAATGGTAGAGGTGTTACTTATTTAGATGGAGAAATAGGAGGTGATGTTACTGTTTCAACTACTTTAATGCCTGCACATACTAATGCCAGTGGATTTGGAGGAATATATGGAGGTTTACATGCGGCTATTGATGTAGTCACTGCTTTTAGTGGGTATGAAGGTAAAATGGATGAAGCTTTTTATAGTTATAATACCATTAGAGGTGGACAAATTTTGCAATACATACAATGTTTAAAAGGAAGTGCTATTGGTGATTCAAATCCAATTCTATGTCCAGACGTAGCTTTTCAAACAAATAATGGTGAATATTATAGCATAGATTTAGCATCTGGTGAAACCATACAACAAACAGTTACAAACACAGTATTTACGAATACTTTTGCAGCGGGTTTCAATGAGAACGATGGTTTGATATATTCTTTGACTTTTGACCAAATAACAATCACCGAGATAGAAGAAACAGCGCCTAAAACTTATGAATTTACAAATCACAAAGCGGGTCCAGTAGTTGGTCTTCCTCCTGGTGTTGATTATGCAGCAGGTGATGTGTATGATAATAAACTATATGTTAAAACTACTTCGCCCTTCATATATGAAATTGATATAGATAATACTTCTCCAACCTATTTAACAGTAACAAATACAATTCCTTTAAGTAATAATATAACAACTACTAGAGATTTTGTAATCTCTGATGGAATATTGTATGCCGTAGCGGAAGACGGTAATGCATATACAATTAATTTAAATACAGGTAATGTAACCAGTCTTAGAAGAGCATTTGGTGCCGCGCCGCCATTGGCAGGAATGTTTATGGATGGCGAAGGTTTAATATATGCTATTAACAACACAACAGGTATAATTTATAGATTAGATTTGAGTGAAGCTTTTCCAAATACTGTAGAATTTTCTAATACGATTACCATGGGAGCTAATGATGGTATTTTTTGTAAAAACAATATCTTCAATTTTGATTTCGGAGATGCTCCTGATTCCTACGGAACAATATTGGTAAATTCAGGTAAAGGTGGACCAAGACATTTGATTACAAATTATGATGCAGTAAATTATACATCTAACCTAAATTTAGGAGCTACGATAGATAGAGAAACCAATGGTTTTGTTGGTTTAGCTAGTGGGGATAATAATGATGAAACTGTTGATGAAGATGCCTTAACTACCATTCAAGATATTGATATAAACGGAACAACGCATACCATAACTATTCCTTATGTAAATAACACTGGAAGTGATGCTACGATTTATGCTTGGATAGATTTTGATAGAAATGGAACATTTGACGATAATGAGGAGTTTACAAGTGTTACGGCAAGTTCTGGTGCTACTTCAGCAATTTTAAACTGGACTTTTCCTGCTGATATTACTTCAGGAAATACTTACATGCGATTTCGTATTACTTCAGATGTATTAACAGATTCAACTTCTGGAAATACAGACGATAGAGCTTTAGGTTTTGCTAGTAATGGTGAAGTTGAAGATTATGCTGTTCGAATTGATAGTGGAGGTAATATAAGTGATTGTTTAACAGATTTTATTGGAGTTGGTAATACCGAAGCTATTTACTCATTTGATAATACTACGAATGATGAGAATGGAACCAATAATCCAGACACTACTACTTCTATTACATTTGATTCAGACAATATCGCTGGAGGAAATTCTATTGTTTTTGATGGTACTTCAGAGATGTCTTTTCAAAATACAGCAGTAACAGAGACTTACGCGGCTGCTTTCGCAAATTTATCTGTTGGTTTTTGGATAAAACCAGATTCAAATACACCAACTACAAATGAAGTTTTATATGAAGAAGGAGGAGGAAATGTAGGTTTTATAATCTATAGAGAAGTTACCACGGGTAATATTGTCGTAAGAATAAGAAACGGATTAGCTTCTGTTCAGATAGCTAATTTTGTATACCCAACTGATAATGAATGGCATCATATTGCTTTTACATTTCAAAATGGAAGATCTTATACTTACTTAGATGGAGAAATAAGTGGGGGAGGAACGGTTTCAACAACAACAATGCCAGCACATTTAAACGATAGTGGATTTGGAGGTATTGCAGGAGCTTCACATATAGCATCAGATTTTTCTACAAATTTCGGTGGTTATCGAGGGAAAATGGATGAAGCTTTTTATAGTTACAATACAATAAGAGGTGGACAAATTTTACAATATGTACAATGTTTTTCGGTAAATAGGTTTTCTAGTTCTTCTTTATGTTTTTCAAAAGCTTTTCAAAGTACAAATGGAGCTTGGACGAGTATTAATTTATTTACAGGAGCTAGTGAAACAGGAACTGTAATTAACCCTATACTTGTTAATGCGGGGGGATTCAACGAAAATGATGGTTTAATTTATTCTATAGGATTTACCAATGGTCTGCGTAACGTGCTTGTAATTACAGAGGTAAATAATACAGGTTCTGGGTATGAGTTTACAAATCGTTTGGTTGGACCTATTCCAGGAATTGCACCAACGACATCCTTTTTAGCAGGAGATACTTTCAATAATAATTTGTATTTACATACTAATTTTGGTAATACTATTTTTGAAATTGATATTGATGTTACTTCTCCAACATATTTAACTATCACGAATACGATTACCATGAGTAGAAGTCTTGCTATATCGGATCTGGTAGTTGAGCCAAACACTGGAGATATTTATGCAGTTACAAGCGGTAGATCAATGTTTAGAATAGATTCAACCAATGGAAATGTTCAAGGTGTAGCTGCGTTAAGTTATCCTGCTTCTGGTTCTAACTCATCTTTCGGAGCCATGTTTATGGATGGTGATGGGCTTTTTTACGGAATTCAAAACAATACAGGAATTGTTTACAGAGTAAATTTAAAAGACATTAGTCCCAATACTCAAGTATTTTCAACTAGTGTCCCAGCTAGTGTAAATGATGGTTGCTCTTGTAAAAACAACAAAATATCTATTGACTACGGAGATGCACCTTCTTCTTACAGTACTCTTTTAGTAAATAATGGTGCACGTCATCTTATTCTAAATTATGATGAAACTAACAACACCTCAAGTCTTTTATTAGGAGCAAATGTAGATTCAGAGACCGATGGATTTAATAGTGCTGCTATTGGTGATGATTCTGACGGAATAAATGATGATGATGCATTATCTCCTGCGCCAAATGTTGATATAAATGGTACGGTACACACTATAACAGTTCCATATGTGAATACAACAGGAGTTGATGCTACTATTTATGCCTGGATAGATTTTGACCAAAATGGAACATTTGATGATAATGAAGAATTTACTAGTGCTATAGTTTCTTCAGGTGGAACTTCAGCTTCATTAACTTGGTCTTATCCTACAGATATTACTTTAGGAACAACGTATATGCGACTTCGTATTACCTCAGATACATTAACCGATACTACTTCTGGAGGAACAGATGATAGAGCTTTTGGACCAGCAAATGATGGAGAAGTGGAAGATTATGAAGTTGAAATAGTAGATTGCTCAGGTATAGTTCCTACTGTAGGAGCAGTAACTCAGCCTACATGTACAACACCTACAGGTAGTTTTCAAATTATAGGATTTAGTTTAGGAGATACTTACACATTTTCACCAAGTGTCGTTAATATTTCTTCAACAGGATTGGTGACAGCAAATCCAGGAAGTTACACTTTTACAGTAACCGATACAGATGGTTCAGGGTGTACTTCTAGTTCTAGTGCAGTTATTGTTGTAGATTTATTACCTACTACTCCTGCAGTACCTGTAGCTACACATGTAGATCCAAGTTGTACAGTATCAACCGGAAGTATTAATGTCACTAGTCCAATAGCGACTTCAACATATACATTAACAGGAATAACTCCAGTGGTAGCTGCACAAACTGGAATTAGTTTTACAACGTTATCACCAGGAACTTATGAATTAACAGAAACAAATGCAGATGGTTGTATTTCTGTGGCGACTACAATTGTTATTGATCCTGCATTAACAACACCAGCTGCACCAGCTGCAACACATGTAGATCCAACCTGTTTAGTAGCAACCGGAAGTATCAATGTTACCAGTCCAGTAGCAACTTCAACATATACTTTAACAGGAATAACTCCTGTAGTAGCAGCACAAACTGGAACTAGCTTTACAGCCTTAGCACCAGGAACTTATGAGTTGACAGAAACAAATGCAGACGGATGTATTTCTGTGGCGACTACGATTATTATTGATCCTGCATTAACAACACCTGCTGCTCCAGCTGCAACACATACCGATCCAACGTGTGTAGTTGTAACAGGAAGTATTAATGTCACTAGTCCAATAGCAACTTCAACATATACTTTAACAGGAATAACTCCTGTAGTAGCTGCACAAACTGGAACTATTTTTACAACATTAGCACCAGGAACTTATGAATTAACAGAAACAAATGTAGACGGTTGTATTTCTGGAGCGACTACTATTGTTATTGATTCTGTATTAACAACACCAGCCGCGCCAGCTGCAACACATACCGATCCAAGTTGTTTAGTAGCAACCGGAAGTATTAATGTCACTAGTCCAGTAGTAACTTCAACATATACCTTAACAGGAATAACTCCTGTAGTAGCAGCTCAAACAGGAACTGTTTTTACAACGTTATCACCAGGAACTTATGAATTAACAGAAACAAATGCGGATGGTTGTATTTCTGTGGCGACTACGATTATTATTGATCCAGCATTAACAACACCAACAGCGCCAGTCGTAACACATACTGATCCAACGTGTGCAGTTGCAACAGGAAGTATTACCGTGACTAGTCCAGTAGCAACTTCAACATATACCTTAACAGGAATAACTCCAGTGGTAGCAGCACAAACTGGAACTATTTTTACAACGTTATCACCAGGAACTTATGAATTAACAGAAACAAATGCGGATGGTTGTATTTCTGTGGCGACTACGATTGTTATTGATCCAGCATTAACAACACCAACAGCGCCAGTCGTAACACATACTGATCCAACGTGTGCAGTTGCAACAGGAAGTATTACCGTGACTAGTCCAGTAGCAACTTCAACATATACCTTAACAGGAATAACTCCAGTGGTAGCAGCACAAACTGGAACTATTTTTACAACGTTATCACCAGGAACTTATGAGTTAACAGAAACAAATGAAGACGGTTGTATTTCTGTGGCGACTACGATTGTTATTGATCCTGCATTAATAACACCAGCTGCGCCAGTAGCAACACATGTAGATCCAACGTGTGCAGTTGCAACCGGAAGCATTAATGTCACCAGTCCAGTAGCAACTTCAACATATACCTTAACAGGAATAACTCCTGTAATAGCTGCTCAAACTGGAATTAGTTTTACAGCCTTAGCACCAGGAACTTATGAGTTAACAGAAACAAATGCCAGTGGTTGTGTTTCTGCTGCAACTACTATTGTTATAGATCCTGCATTAACAACACCAGCAGCGCCAGCTGCAACACATACTGATCCAACCTGTTTAGTAGCAACCGGAAGTATTAATGTCACCAGTCCAGTAGTAACTTCAACATATACCTTAACAGGAATAACTCCTGTAGTAGCTGCGCAAACTGGAACTAGTTTTACAACATTAGCATCAGGAACTTATGAGTTGACAGAAACAAATGAAGATGGTTGTATTTCTGTGGCGACTACTATTGTTATAGATCCTGCATTAACAACACCAGCAGCGCCAGTTGCAACACATACCGATCCAACCTGTTTAGTAGCAACAGGAAGTATTAATGTCACTAGTCCAATAGTAACTTCAACATATACATTAACAGGAATAACTCCTGTAGTTGCTGCACAAACTGGAACTAGTTTTACAACGTTATCACCAGGAACTTATGAGTTAACAGAAACCAATGCAGACGGTTGTATTTCTGTGGCGACTACTATTGTTATTGATCCAGCATTAACAACACCAGCAGCACCAGTTGCAACACATACAGATCCAACGTGTGTAGTTGCAACAGGAAGTATCAATGTTACGACTCCTGTAGCGACTTCAACATATACATTAACAGGAATAACTCCTGTAGTTGCTGCACAAACTGGAACTAGTTTTACAACGTTATCACCAGGAACTTATGAATTAACAGAAACAAATGCAGACGGTTGTATTTCTGTGGCGACTACGATTGTTATAGATCCTGCATTAACAACACCTACTGCGCCAGCTGCAACACATGTAGATCCAACCTGTTTAGTAGCAACAGGAAGTATTAACGTAAGTAGTCCAGTAGCAACTTCAACATATACTTTAACAGGAATAACTCCTGTAGTAGCTGCACAAACAGGAACTAGTTTTACAACCTTAACACCAGGAACTTATGAATTAACAGAAACAAATGCAGATGGTTGTATTTCTGCTCCAACCACGATTATTATTGATCCAGCATTAACAACACCAGCCGCGCCAGCTGCAACACATACCGATCCAACGTGTGTAGTTGTAACAGGAAGTATTAATGTCACTAGTCCAATAGCAACTTCAACATATACTTTAACAGGAATAACACCTGTAGTAGCTGCACAAACTGGAATTAGTTTTACAGCCTTAGCACCAGGAACTTATGAATTAATAGAAACAAATGTAGACGGTTGTATTTCTGGAGCGACTACTATTGTTATTGATTCTGTATTAACAACACCAGCCGCGCCAGCTGCAACACATACCGATCCAAGTTGTTTAGTAGCAACCGGAAGTATTAATGTCACTAGTCCAGTAGTAACTTCAACATATACCTTAACAGGAATAACTCCTGTAGTAGCAGCTCAAACAGGAACTGTTTTTACAACGTTATCACCAGGAACTTATGAATTAACAGAAACAAATGCGGATGGTTGTATTTCTGTGGCGACTACGATTATTATTGATCCTGCATTAACAACACCAACAGCGCCAGTCGTAACACATACTGATCCAACGTGTGCAGTTGGAACAGGAAGTATTACCGTGACTAGTCCAATAGCGACTTCAACATATACATTAACAGGAATAACTCCAGTGGTAGCTGCACAAACTGGAATTAGTTTTACAACCTTAGCACCAGGAACTTATGAGTTAACAGAAACAAATGCCAGTGGTTGTGTTTCTGCTGCAACTACTATTGTTATAGATCCTGCATTAACAACACCAGCAGCGCCAGCTGCAACACATACAGATCCAACGTGTGCAGTTGCAACAGGAAGTATTAATGTCACCAGTCCAGTAGCAACTTCAACATATACCTTAACAGGAATAACTCCTGTAGTAGCTGCACAAACTGGGACTAGTTTTACAACGTTATCACCAGGAACTTATGAATTAACAGAAACAAATGCAGACGGTTGTATTTCTGTGGCGATTACTATTGTTATTGATTCTGCATTAACAACACCAGCTGCACCAGCTGCAACACATGTAGATCCAACCTGTTTAGTAGCAACAGGAAGTATTAACGTAAGTAGTCCAGTAGCAACTTCAACATATACTTTAACAGGAATAACTCCTGTAGTTGCTGCACAAACTGGAACTAGTTTTACAACGTTATCACCAGGAACTTATGAATTAACAGAAACAAATGCAGACGGTTGTATTTCTGTGGCGACTACGATTGTTATAGATCCTGCATTAACAACACCTGCTGCGCCAGCTGCAACACATACCGATCCAACGTGTGTAGTTGCAACAGGAAGTATTACAGTTACTAGTCCAGTAGCGACTTCAACATATATATTAACAGGAATAACTCCTGTAGTAGCCGCGCAGACTGGAACTAGTTTTATAACCTTAGTACCAGGAACTTATGAGTTGACAGAAACAAATGCAGACGGATGTATTTCTGTGGCGACTACGATTATTATTGATCCTGCATTAACAACACCTGCTGCGCCAGTTGCAACACATACCGATCCAACCTGTACAGTAGCAACCGGAAGTGTTAATATCACTAGTCCAGTAGCGACTTCAACATATACATTAACAGGAATAACTCCTGTAGTAGCTGCGCAAACTGGAACTGTTTTTACAACGTTATCACCAGGAACTTATGAGTTAACAGAAACAAATGCCAGTGGTTGCATTTCTGCGGCGACTACTATTGTTATTGATCCAATGTTACCAGTTCCTAGAACTCCGAGTGCAATTTTAACCCAGCCAACTTGTTTAGTTCCTAGTGGTACAATCACATTTGTAACCCAACCAAATGTAGAATATAGTATTGATGGGGTGAACTTTCAAGCTAGTGAAGTATTTACTAGTTTATCACCAAATACTTATACGCTTACGGTAAGAAATACGACAGGATCACGTTGTTCTACAGTAGGTTTATTCCCTGTAACTATAGATGCTGTACCAAGTTCACCACCAACACCAGTTTTAGCAAGTGTTCTACAACCTACTTGTTCTATACCAACAGGAACAATCGCTTTTGTTTCTCAACCCAATGTAGAGTATAGTATTGATGGAATTACTTTTAGAACAAATGAAGTTTTTTCAAATTTACCACCCAACACTTATAATTTAACAGTTCGAAGTTCAATAGAAAGAAATTGTGTTACAACAAGTTCAGTTCCAGTTGTAATTAATTCAGTACCAATTCCACCAACAATTCCAGTTTTAGCAAGTGTTCTACAACCTACTTGTTCTATACCAACAGGAACAATCGCTTTTGTTTCTCAACCCAATGTAGAATACAGTATTGATGGAGTAACTTTTCAATCGAGTGAAGTTTTTGCTAATCTTTCGCCCAATGCTTATGATTTAACAGTTCGAAGTACAGTTGATACCACATGTTCAACAACGAGTTCAGTACCAGTTGTAATTAATTCAGTACCAATTCCACCAACAATTCCAGTTTTAGCGAGTGTTTTACAACCGACTTGTTCTATACCAACAGGAACAATCACTTTTGTTAGTCAACCCAATGTAGAATACAGTATTGATGGAGTAACTTTTCAATCGAGTGAAGTTTTTGCTAATCTTTCGCCCAATACTTATGATTTAACAGTTCGAAGTACAGTTGATACCACATGTTCAACAACGAGTTCAGTACCAGTTGTAATTAATTCAGTACCGATTCCGCCAACTGTTCCAGTTTTAGCGAGTGTTTTACAGCCTACTTGTTCTACACCAACAGGAACGATCACTTTTGTTAGTCAACCCAATGTAGAATACAGTATTGATGGAGTAACTTTTCAATCGAGTGAAGTTTTTGCTAATCTTTCGCCCAATACTTATGATTTAACAGTTCGAAGTACAGTTGATACCACATGTTCAACAACGAGTTCAGTACCAGTTGTAATTAATTCAGTACCGATTCCGCCAACTGTTCCAGTTTTAGCGAGTGTTTTACAGCCTACTTGTTCTACACCAACAGGAACGATCACTTTTGTTAGT
Organism: uncultured Tenacibaculum sp.; assembly: GCF_947502995.1. GTDB lineage: Bacteria > Bacteroidota > Bacteroidia > Flavobacteriales > Flavobacteriaceae > Polaribacter. Next base: position 143,034 of record NZ_CANNBW010000008.1, read on the forward strand.
CAACCCAATGTAGAATATAGTATTGATGGAATTACTTTTCAATCGAGCGAAGTGTTTGCTAATTTATCACCTAATACTTATGATTTGACAGTTCGAAGTATAGTTGATAGTACATGTTCAGCAACAAGTTCAGTTCCAGTGGTAATTAATTCAGTGCCAAGTCCGCCAGTAATAAATGCAACAGTAACTATTGAGCTAAGTTGTACTATTAATACAGGAGAAATCACAATAAGTAATCCTGTAGGAAATAATTTCGAGTATAGTATTAATGGAACAACTTTTCAAAGTTCTCCTATTTTTTCTAATTTACTTCCAGATACTTATCAAGTAACAGTCAGAGATATTACAGATATTACTTGTATCTCTACAACTTCTCTAAATATAGTTGCTGCTCCAGTAGTGAATTTAGCAATTACTTGTCCGCCTTCAATAACCTTAGAATGTGGAGCTTCATTGGAAACTACTAATACAGGTTTACCAACTGTTATTGAAAGTTGTGGAGAAGTTACATTTACATTTACAGATAGTAATTTGATAAATGGGTGTAGTAGTAATACTGGAACTTTTATACGAACTTTTACAGCAACAGATGAAAGAGGAGATACAGTTACTTGTACTCAAGAAATCATTATTGAAGATAATACTCCACCAGTATTTAATACAACTATTCCCCCGAATTTACTAGTTTCCTGTGATTCAATTCCAGAGATAGTAACTGTAAAGGCTACAGATACTTGTGATGATACAGTGAATATAACTTTTAGTGAAAATAGAATAGATGGAACTTGTTCAAACAGATATCTTATTGAGCGTATTTGGACTGCAACTGATGTTTGTGGTAATACTAGTACTTTTACGCAAGAATTAAATGTTTTTTGTCCAATAAAAGTATATAATGGTGTGTCATTTAATAATGATGGATCTAATGATATTTTTTTGTTAGAAGGAATAGAGTGTTATGCAAATAATACGGTGAAAATTTTTAATCGATGGGGAGTGTTAGTTTTCGAAACAGAAAATTACGATAATGTAAATAATGTATTTAGAGGAGTTTCTGATGGAAGACTAACAATAGCGAGAAATGAAAAATTACCAACAGGAACTTATTTTTATATAATTAAATATGATTTTCCTAACAATGGTAATTTAGAGGTATTAACCAAATCAGGCTATTTGTATATAAATGATTAACATCATAATTAGATTAGTTAAAATTATTCGTTCTAACAAAGTTTTAATAAGAAAACAAATGTGTAATTCTATTTTCGTGGTTATAAAAAAAATCATTGTAAGTGAAAATCCCACATTTAGTAATTGCTACAGGTTTTTGGCTGTTTAATATTTATGCGTTTTCAGCCCAAAACTTAAGAAAAATTGATAGTTTAAAAAATCTAATAGAAAACAAAAAAACTTCAGATTCTACATTAATTGTAGCCTATAATGAAATAGGTTTTGAATATGTGGGATCTAATTATGATCTCAGTAAAAGCTATATTACAAAGGCTATAGATATCGCTGAAAAGAGTAATAATAGACGTGGCTTAGCTGGAGCCAATAATTGTTTAGGTATAGTATATTATTACCAAAAAGAATACGACTCAGCTTTAGTTTATTTTAATAAAGCTTTGACTATTAATAGAAAGGAGAAGTATTTGTGGGGACAAGCATCTGCTTTGTTTCAAATAGGAGTAATTAATAAATATCAAAGTAATTATTTAAAGTCAATATTTAATTTTCAAGAGGCAAAATCAATTTTTGAGCTACATAATGATTCTATTTCAGTAGCAAAAGCTTTAGAAAATATAGGCGCTTCGTACAACTTAATGGGATATTATCAGAAAGCAATTTCCTTTTACTTAAAAGCTAATGAAATATATGAAAAAAGAAAAGATGAAAAAGGAATAGGTCGAATATATCACTATATAGGTACTATGTATCTTAAACAAAAAAAATACAACAAAGCACTAGAGTACATTAGTAAGTCTTTAAGTGGAGTAAAAAAAGCAAAAAATAGAAAACAAGTTACAGTTGTTTATTTAAACTTAGGAAAATGTTATATAGGGCTTAAAGAATTCGATAAAGCATTATATTATTATGAAAAAGCTCTAAATATCAGACTTTCAATATTGAATAAAAAAAATGTAGCGATTGCACAATTAAGAATGGGAGAAGTTTATTATCATTTGAAAGAATATGATACATCGATTCAGTTTCTAAATAAAGCATTAAAAAACTTTGTGAAAAATGGTGATTTTTTGGATCAAATTTCAGCTCACTATATGATAGGGAAAAGTTACTTAGCAGTTCAAAAATTGTATTTAGCTAAGAAACATGTCAAAGAAGCAATGCAATTGTCTGAAAGAGTAGAAGATATAAGGCTGCAAAAAAAGTCTTATAAAGTTTACATGAATATTTTAAAGAAAGAAGGTAAAATAAATACGGCTTTAAAATATGCTGAAAAAGTAAATACTTTAAACGATTCTATTTATAAATTAGAAGAACTGAAGAGAGTTAGTGAATTACAAGTAATTTATGAAATAGAAAAAAAGGAAAAACAAATTAACGAACAAGAGGTTGAAATCGAATTTTTTAAAAAAGAAAAGGAAATAAGAGACTTGAGAATCAATATTTTAGTGATTTGTGTTGTCTTATTTTTTGTCTTTCTAATTTTAGGTTTTTATAGTAATAAACAAAAAATGATGAAATCGAAGTTATTAGTAAAAAATTCAATATTAGAAAAAGAAAAGTTAAGTGCAGAAATAGCCTTTAAAAAACGAGAATTAGTAACTCATACTTTACAAATTACAAAAAAGAATATAGTTCTTGAAAAAATAAAAAAACATATAGAAGATACTGTAAAAACAGATAGTAAAGTTAATGAGTTTAATTATAAAACTTTATTGCAAATTATAAGGAATGAATTGGTACACGATAAAGAACAGTGGAATAATTTTAAAAATTATTTTGAAAAAGTACACCCTAATTTTCAAATAAAAATAAAAGAAAAATATCCTAAAGTAACATCAGGAGAATTAAGATTACTAGCATTAATTAAAATGAATTTATCAAACAAAGAGATTGGAGGAATTTTAAATATTACATATGAAGGCGTAAAAAAAGCAAGGTATAGACTACGAAAAAAAATGGAGTTAACTCCAGAAACTTCATTACAGGACGTGGTAAATCAACTATAATTAAAAAAGTCTGACCACTTTTATGATCAGACTTTAATAATAAATAACCTAGATTAAATTATTTAATAATCAGTTTTTTTGTAACGGTTTTATTTTCTTTCTGAACACGTATTAAGTATAAACCTTTAGAGAAATCATTTGTGTTAAACGAAGTAATTTCCCCTTTAGCTACTTTCGATAAAATCACTTTTCCTGTAGTGTCTATTATATTGATTTTTGCACCTAGTTCAGAAGTAATATTTACAACATGTACAGATGGGTTAGGAAAAACTTTTATTTCATTTTTCATTTCTATAGTGCTCGTTCTAGAGGCAGTACATTGTCCAATTTCTTTCCATTGATTTCTAGAACAAGTAGCATTTCCGCCAGGTTTACATTTTCCAACACTATTATTTTGAAGTTCGTAGATAACGTTATTTAATTTTACTTTATCTCCTTTTTTATAGGAATTAGATTTTTTCCAAGTAGGAATTTGGTTACAGTTTCCAGTGTTTGGAGGATTTGTAGTATCTCCATTATCTGTATCTCCGTCAGGAGCTAATCCAGCAGATCCTGGAGGAATAGGAATTACAGCTCTTTTAGTTTGACCAGGATTACTACCAATAGTAATCGTTATATCATCAAAAAAGTTATCTTCTTCTGTAATCACTCTAAAAGTAGCAGTCCCTTCTTTTAAAGCTGTTACAATTCCAGTTTTAGAATCTACTCTAGCTACATCCATCCCAGAAACACTATAAAAAGTGAATTTTTTATTACTCGCTTTTGTAGGAGTAATAACTGGAGTTAAAATTGTATTTCCACCAACTCTTACAGGAACTTCAGACTTTTTTAAAGTTACACCTGTAACAGGAATATTTTGTGTAGATGCATTCATTGGCTCAAATACTTTTACATAAAGTACTTGCATAGATTGTGGAAAGAAATTTCTTGCTCTAGATAATACAGTCGGATTTGGCATTACAAATCGATTACTACAAAACTGATTATAAGGAGCACGTATTCCTAAAGACAAAGTAATACGCATTGGATTCGTTAAATCAGATTCTTTTTGCCATAAAACATTAGGTTTTCTTCCTATTTCTTTACCATTCACATACCAAATAATTTCTTGGCTGGTAACTCTACATCCAAAAATATTAATATCTCTAGGTTCAAATTCATGCGTTTCATTTCTTTCAGCAGCTGTGTTTTGCTTCGGTCTCCACCATCTTCTACCAGCAGTACTGTTAATTGGACCAACTGTTAAACCGCCGTTTTCTACTGATGGTACAAAAGCACCAACTGGCGGATTTACTGAGTTATCAAAACGTTGACGAGATGAAGCTGTAGTAATTGCATGTAAGTTATGATCCATTATTTTACGATTAGCCTCATTTGTGCCTTCCTGAGTAAGTTCAACAATATCAATTTCCTGATAACGAACTTTACCAACAGTAGTATTAGATCTAATTTGATTATATAACCAAAATGCAGGAGAAACACCAGGGAAACCGTCACTTCCTTTAATAGCAGCTTCGTAGTATCCGTACACAAATCCAGGAGAAGTACTTCTTAACATTCCAGATGAAAATCGTACAGGAACCATATTTGATGATGGATTTCCGTTTACACAACCATCAGGAACCATATTTTCTGGGAAACCATTTTCATTGTAGCGAGCAGTAATAAATAATGAACCATTTTTTTGCTCAATGTTTTGTTTGTTTCTCCAAACCCAGCTTTGCACGTTTTCAGGTTCTTTAGCCCAAATTCTAGTATTGTATTTATACTCAGCATCAGAAAAGTTATCATTCTTAAAAAGATCAGATCTATCCCAACGTATTTTCCAAGTAATTGTAGGATCATCTGCATCACCATACGGACGTGTTCTTTCTTCTAGAGCTTTTTCATCAAAATTTTGAGATGTAATGTTGAATATAGCCCCAAGTGTTATTAATAAAATTAAGAGATTAGTTTTTTTCATTATTGAAAAATTTGATTTTTTTGGAGGTTAAATAAATAAGAATCGAGTGTAATATTGTATGTGTTTAGATGATTGGTTATTTATTTAAATATCACATTTAGTTATAAGGGGAATCTTATTTTTTAACATCCGTAATTAATGTTTTAAATAGAAATGCAAAATTACTTTCGGGTTAATGTTTAACATTAAAAAAAGAGGTTACAAAACAGGTACAATTAAAGTATACAATACGTATACATATGCTTATTGGTAATACATTAAGTATATATAAGGAAAAAAGTAGAACTTTAAAGTTCTACTTTTTTAGGTGTTGAAATTTCATTTTCGAAAGTGTCGAGATATTCCTTCAAACTTATATTTTCAGAAAAACTTATTTTTTTCTTTATTCTTTGTCGAGCGATTTTTATTGCATGAACAGAAACATTTAAAAGTTCTGCTGAATCTTTCAAACTATAATCTAAACGTAATAAAATACAATTTCGAATATCATTTTTAGTAAGGTTAGGGTGGGCATTTTTTATCACTGTACTAAAGTTTGAATATTGAGATTCTAACTTTTGAAATATTAAATTTAAATTAGAAGAAGATCTAGTAATGTTTTTTAGTTTATTGTAAATAGCTTGGATTGTAGGATCATTTTTTCTGTTTTTTAAATCTTCAACAGCATTTAAAGTTTGTCTTAATTCTTTTTGTTGTTCAGCTACAACAATTACAGTAGCTAATATTTCTTCTTCTTTTCGTTTAATTTGTTTTTGTAATGTAGCTTTTTCTTTAATTTCTAATTTTTTAATTAACGTATTTCTATTTTTTAATTTCGTACCTATAAATAACAGGAGTATTGTTAAAATAGAGGAAACAGAAAGAAATAATATCAGTAAGTATTCAAATTTTTTTCTAATTTTTAATACTCTTAAATCCAAATTCTTACTTTTTTCTGAAAAAGTATCATCACTTGTTTTTTCATACAGATTCCATTTTAATGGATTATGATCAAATATTTGTGTTACAAATTTGTAATTATTATTGTTATCGTTTCTAGTAATATTGATGTTAGAATCGAAGTTGTTATAAGCTAAATTAATTTCATATGCGTTAGCATTTGAAAAATATAAAAGTAGAATTAATATTAAGATGTCATTTTTAATATGATTCATGAAAAGGGAGAATTAAAAAATGATTTTTTAGTACTAGATAACGATAAAAATAGATCAAGATTACTTAATCGATAAACTGTGACCAACTGTATTAAATAACTTTTTACATTACTTTTTTATAAAAAAACAAAAAAGAGAGTTGTTTTTAAATGTTTGATTTTTATGGTTTTGTGTGCTGTTTTAGCTAGTTAGTCATAAAAAATTATATATGCAAAAAATGAATAATAGTTTTGAGTTTTTAGGTAAAATCGATTAATGATAGGGTAATATTGGTTAGCTAAAACGATTTCGGCAAGGGTAGTTTAGCGGTCTTTATTATAAACCCTAAATTATGATTTTTAACAAAAATTTTTTATTAGCTGTAATCCTAATAGCTACAACTACAATGTCTTGTTCAGATAATGTAGAAAAATTACAAGTTCCAACTGAAACGAATATTACAGAAATTGAAGGTCGTCTTTCCCAGAAGTTTAATGCTTCTAGGTTTTATATTGCTCCAACAGAAAATACAAGAGTTCAATTTACGGGAACTACCACATCTGATTTAAACAGATTAATTAATCAGCAGTCAGATGAGAACGGAACTGGAGTAATTATTGAAATTCCAAAGTCAACTTATTATTGGAATAGAGTAGTTTTAAAATCTAATATCCATTTAGAAATAGCTGGAGGAACTAAAATTATTTTCGATGGTAACAGTGGAGGCGTATTTTCTATTGGTGGAAGTAAAAATGGAAATCGTTTAAAGAATGTAAGTATTAGTGGTAAAAACGGAACAAAATTTACTGTAGATATTTCTTCACCTTCATTAACAAACAAAAATGTTAATGTGTTGAAAATTGGACGTGTAGATAATTTTCGATTTGCAGATATCAATATAAAAGATAGAAGAAGTTCTGTGAATTCTATTGTATTAGTTCATGTTCCGGGATCACCAGAAAGAAGACCTGGTCCTAAAGATGGAATTATAGAAAATATTAACCAAAGAGGTGCTCATACAGGTTACGGGTTAGTTCAAACGTACAATGCTCAGAATGTTTTATTTAACAATCTTTCTTGTGAAGGTGGAATCACATTAAGAATGGAGACAGATGATAAGGGTATGAAGGATGAATTAAAAGATAACAGTAAAAAAGGTGGGGTTGCACAAATTTTTGCACATGATATTCGAAATAAAAACGGATTATGTGCTGTGATGTTCTCTCCTCATTTTGTTAAAAATGGTAAAGTTACTGTAGAGAAAGTAAGATCTGTAGGTTCAGCATTTGCGGTAAGAGTGGAAAAAGGCTTCTTAGAACTTTTTGATAAAAAAAATGAATATTCTCTTGATAGTATTGGTAAGCAGAAGTTTATAAATTTTGTTAAAGAGCAGTTTCCGGGAGTAAATAATGTGTTATCAGGAAATCCATATAAAAGAAATAATGGTAGGCAATGGGCAACGAGATTATCATCAGAAGCTAGTATAGCTCCAAGAAATGAATATGTTTTAGAACAACTTGGAAGATTTGAACCTGGTAGTTTTAATGATTCTTCAGTGACAGACGTTACGGCTATTTTTCGAAATAATGGAGAGGCTAAAATAAAACAGGCACATTTAAAGTTTATACCATGTGATTTGTGGGAAAATGGAATTAAAAATCCTGCTGAAAGCCTAGGAATGTTTAATGGTTTTGAGTATCACGGTCCATCAGTAGCTTTAAGTTACGATAATACTAATGGAAGTAATGTTGGTGGTCATTATAATGTTACTTTAATAGGGGAGAATTTCAGAAATTTTCCAGCAAGTTCAATTCAAAATATACAGTATAATACAAGTGCTATTTGTAATAAGAAACCTGCAAGTATAACCAGAATCACTGCAAGTTTTCCAAACTAAAAATTTAAATAATTAATTATCTAGACTGTCTTTTAAGGCAGTCTATTTTAATTTAAAAATAAGTTCATAAACATTAATAATAATTTAAAATCATAATCTCCTAATTATGAAAACCAAAAAATCAATCAAATATCTAATAACTTTATTAGTTGCTATAACCAGTAGTAACTTCGTAAATGCACAACTAAATATTGGAGATCCAGGTGTAACTTTCGATAATTCGAAGAACGATCCGGCTTATCCATTTATGAAAGAATGGCAAAAATCTGGAGTTGAGGGCGGAGTTCCGTTTGGCAGTTCAATACCAGTAAAGTTAGAAATAAATCCAACAGATGCTAATGGATTACAATCTGCAATCGATAACCTAAATACAAATGGTGAATTGAGTGTGATTTTACTGAAAAACGGGACATACGATATAGATAAAACTATTCAACTAAAATCGAATATAATTTTACGAGGAGAAAGTAGAGATAACGTAAAATTGAATGTTACCATTCGTTATCAAAGAAGAAGGTTTGAACATGAAGGCGCTTTGGTATTAGATGAAGTCGAACATGTGGGAATTGAAAATTTAACGATGGAATATATTCCTGAAAGACCAATTACAATTTATGATGATAGAAATGTAGATAGAAACAGATGGTGTGGAGAACGATGTTTTGGTAACGATCCTGATGGATTAAAAAATATGTATGTGAGTTTCATAATGATTGAAAAAGGGAGTAAAAATTGTTGGATTGATAGCTGTACACTTAAAAACTCAGGAAGTAATCCAATTAGCGTAAACGGAAGAAATAATACTTTACGTAATAATTTTGTAGATGCGGCATACAATAAAGGAAGTGGAGGTGCTGCATATTACGCAATTAACGGTGATTATAATCTTATCGTTAACGAAAGAGTAAGAAGAATTCGTCATTTTTCTATTCAACTTGGAGCAAAATATAATGTGGTTTATGGTTGTGATTTCGAAGTTGATATTAACTTTCATAATGGAGACGACGGATTTAACTTAATTGAAAATAATAAAATAAAAAGCGAACAATGGAGATCTTGGGGAGCTTTTGCAAGTGGAGGAAGTCGATATGGACATAAACCTCCAGGTGAAAACAATATTATTTTTAATAACGAAGTAAGTGGAAAAAATAATTCAGAAAGATTTAGTAGTGATACAAAGGTTTTTGTTTTCGATCAATACAGTAATCCAAGAGAATTATCATCTACACCACCAAGTGGCGGAACTTTTTATCCTGTTGTACTAAAGAATAATACATTAACAACAGAGACTTTTATTAAAAGTGATATCAAAATTTTTCCAAATCCTTTTGTATCTGAATTAAATATTGAAAATGTAACACAAAATGGAAGAATAGTGTTTTTTTCTATTGAAGGACAACCTCTTTTAACTAAAAAAGTAAAAGTAGGAGAGAAGATTCAAGTCGGAAAAGAGCTACAAAGTGGATTTTATCTTTTACGTTATAACAATAAGGTTTTTAAAATTATTAAAAAGTAAAATAAATCAACAGATCAAAAGAAATCAAAGGGTAATATTTGACTTGTTTGAGATAAATATGAACTCATAAAGAGTGAAGTGAATCACTAGTTTTGTTTACTATCACTTAACTTAATTAAATATGACAATTGAAAAAATAGAGACTTTTATACTTAAAGATAAATTGTCAAGCAGTTTTTATTTCTCACAATGGGAATATTCCGAAAGATGTATTTGTGTCGTAAAAATAACAGCTTCTAATGGCCAGTATGGTTGGGGAGAAGGTTATGGCCCAGCACCTATTTTAAAAGCAGGAGTAGATTTTTTAAAGAATCATATTATTGGAAAAAATCCGTTAGAAAATGAAGTGATATGGAATCACCTTTACCGTAAAACTTTAGATTATGCAAGGCGTGGAGTTTTGGTAGCTTCTATAAGTGCTATTGATATTGCACTTTGGGATTTAAAAGGGAAAATATTGAATTTGCCTGTTTCTACATTGTTAGGTGGTGTATTTAGAGACAAAATAAAACCATATGCAACAGGTTTGTATTTTATGGATCCTGATAATCCAGCAAAACATTTTAAAGATGAAGCAGAATCCTATGTAAAACAAGGTTTCAAGGCCATTAAAATGAAAGTTGGTTTAGGTATTGAAGAGGATTATAAAAACGTAAAAAAAGTTAGAGAAATTATTGGAGACAATATACAGTTAATGGTAGATTCTAATCATGCGTATAGTCTTAGAGAAGCAACTATTTTAGCAAATAAAATAGAACCTTTTAATATTGGATGGTTTGAAGAACCAATTTCTCCTGAGTTCTACAAGCAATACAAAGAACTTAGAGATAAAACTTCAATACCAATTTCTGGTGGAGAATGTGAATATTTACGTTTTGGCTTTCATCAATTATTTCAAAATAATTCTGTAGACATTGTACAACCAGATATTTGTGCAGCAGGAGGATTAACAGAAGCGAAGCGAATTGCAGCTTTGGCAAGTACATATGGAGTAGGTGTTGTGCCTCATACTTGGGGAACAGCTATTGGAATTCATGTTGCTTTACATTTTATTGCTAATTTAGAGCTCATTCCTGGACGTATGAAAACTCCAGATTTCTTAATTGAATACGATCAAACAGAAAACGGATTAAGAGAACGTTTAACATACCCGAAAATTGAAATGGTTGATGGTATGATTGAAGTTCCGAAAAGACCTGGTTTAGGAATAGAAGTAGATGAAGATGTTTTAATGGAATATGCACTTTCTGATGCTGAAATAAATGTCCTTTAATATTGATAAAAATGAAGATTAAAAATTACGGATATAAAAAAATGTACATTGATGGTCAACTAGTTGATGCCATTAGTGGAGAACGAAGTAATGTTGTTTGTCCTGCTACAGGTGAAGTTATTGCAGAAATAGCAAAAGCAGGAAAAGAAGATGCAGAAAAAGTCTTATTAGCAGCAGAAAAAGGTTTTAAATACTGGTCAGCTTTATCTTTAGGAGAAAGAACTGCCTGGATGCAAAAATTAAGAACTGCTATTCTTGAAAAACAAGAAGAATTACGCACAGCCATGGTTTACGAAATGGGGAAAACTTATGGAGGTGGAGCAGAAGATATCGACAGATTAGTAGAAGCTTTAGAATGGTATCCTGCTGCGATGCAAAACATGCGTGAAGAGCAAATTCCAGATTATGAAAATACGCATACACACAAGATGATTTCTAAACCGGCTGGAGTTGTAGTGGCGTATTTAGCATGGAATTTTCCTATTCTAAATATTGGATATAAAATCGGACCTGTTTTAGCTTCTGGTTGTTCTTTAATTATCAAACCATCAGAAATTTCACCTTTGTCAGCATATTTGATAGGTGAAATTCTAAATGATATTAATTTTCCTCCTGGAGTTGTAAATATAATTGAAGGGCCAAGTGAAATTGTTGCAAAAACAATGACTTCAAGTAAAATTCCAGCGGTAATTACAATGATTGGTTCTACAGAAACTGCGAAGAAAATTATAGCTGAAAGTACAACTTCTATAAAAAGATTCGGATTAGAATTAGGCGGTAATGCTCCGTTTATTGTTTTTGATGATGCTGATTTTGATAAAGCTTTAGACTTGGCAATTGCTTTACGTTTTGGAAATAGTGGTCAGGTTTGTGTGGCAGCAAATAGAATATTTGTGCATAAATCAATTTATGATAAGTTCGTAAAAGCTTATGCGAAGAAAGCTTCTGAGTTAAAAGTTGGTTTAGGGACAAAAGAAAATCCAGATGTATTTATGGGACCTTTAGCAAGTCGTAAAGGTAGAGACAGAATGCTAACTTTAATCAACGATGCTGTAGATAAAGGTGCTACTTTAGAGTTTGGAGGAGAAATTCCAACAGATTTACCTGAAGGTGGAAATTGGTTAGAACCAACTGTTTTATCTGGAGTTTCTACAGATATGAAAGTGTTTAAAGAAGAGATTTTCGGACCAGTAGCTGGAATCATGAGTTTTGAAACTGATGAAGAAGTCTTGGCTTTAGCAAATGATACAGAGTATGGATTAGCATCATATATTTTTACGAATAATCATCAAAGAATAGCACGATTTACAGAAGAACTTGATTTTGGAGAAATTCAAATTAACGGTGTAAAATATGCAATTTATTTACCGCATGGTGGATTTAAAGAAAGCGGAATTGGTCACGATTGTTCACATTTAGCTTTAGAAGATTATTTAGTAAAAAAACGTGTTTCTACAGCCATATTTTAAAAATATTTAAAAGACTTAATCAATTTTTTTGAATAAGTAATTTGGGAACAATAAACCCCGCTTAATTTATATTAAACGGGGTTTTATTGTTTCTAATAATATTACTTTTTTATCGTGCTAAATTTCCTTTCCAACCTTTATTAAATTGTAGTAGTAATTTATCTGTTAATTGAGGTTTTTTATTAGCAATATTTATAGTTTCATTCGGATCTTTTTTATGATCATATAACTCTATAAAGATAGGTTCAGCATTAGCATCTCTATAATCTTTCCAAACAATCAATCGATAATCTTCAGTACGCATAGCATATCCCATCAAATAATTTTCAAATAGGTTTCGATCCCACTTATTTTTTTGTTGTGTTTTAATTTTATGTTCAACCTCTTCAATTAAAGGACCGAAATATGTTTCTCGCATTCCTTTAGAAAGCGGATTTGCAGCCCATTCTCTTAGTGCTGGTGATGGAAATTGTGAAAAAACAGCATCTTTCCATTTTTTATTCGGATTAGCTAATAGTGGTTTAAAACTTTGTCCTTCTAAATGTTTAGGTAATGGTAAATTAGCTAAATCTGCTAGAGTAGGGTACATGTCTACTAATTCTACCAAAGCTTCAGATTTCTTTCCTTTTACTTCTTTGCTCATATTTGGAGTAGCTATAATTAACGGAACTCGAGTAGAGATTTCATAATTAGTGGCTTTTCCCCAAATTCCCATTTCACCTAAATGCCAACCGTGGTCGCTCCATAAAATAATGATTGTATTATCTCGTAAACCTTGTTCATCAATAGCATTAATTAGTTTTCCTATTTGTGCATCGATATAACTAATAGAAGCTAAATATGCATGTTTTAATTTTTTAGCTAAATCATCTGATATTGGTCCTTTTTTAGGAATTCCAAAACGAGCTCTTAATTCAAATGAAGGATGCAATCCCATAGCTGCACCATCAATAGGAGCATTGTTTTGATCGGTTAATTTAATTTTTGAAGGATCATACATGTCCCAATACTTTTTTGGAGCTAACCAATCTAAATGTGGTTTTTTCATTCCCATACCTAAGAAGAAAGGTTTATCAGGATTCTTCTTTTGTAAATCTTTTAAAGTTACAATAGCTAATTCAGCATTATAACCATCTTCATAAAATGTATCTGGTACATCTGCATTTTCATAGGCTGGACCTTTTCCTAAACCATTTCTTGGAGCATTTTTTCCATATTTAGCAATGACTTCGGTTCTACTTTTCTTAAACATTTCTTGGTTTTCAGGTAATGCAAATCCTCCAGGAGTGTTTTCTTTTTTGATAGTCATTTTTTCATAGGCTGGTTTTCTGCTCCATGAAATATCTAAATCAGCAAAGGCTGGTTTATGAAATATTTTTCCTGTATGTACAGTTTCATAACCATTATTTTTAAAGTGTTGTGGCAAGGTTACAATATCAGGATTGGCATCTCTGAAGTATGTGAAGTTTTCAATAACATTAATACTTTCTGGTCTTGCTCCAGTCATTAAACTAGCTCGAGATGGACTACAAATTGCTTCTTGACAATAAGCTTTGTTAAATGTTAATCCAGTTGAAGCTAATTTGTCAATATTTGGAGTTATGGCGATATCAGAATCATAACATCCAAGTTCTGGTCGTAAATCATCTACAGCAATAAAAACAATATTAGGTTTTGTTTTTTTTACCTTTTTTATAACTTTTTTATCGTTTGGTTTACAGCTAAAAATGACTCCTAAAAGGAGAAGGTTGAGTTTAAATAAATGAATAGTTTTTTTCATGGGATTACGAGTAAAAGTAAATTATTTAAACAAAGAATACCGAGGTTTATCTCGGTATTCTTTATTCTGGAATAATAATTCAAATAATCAATCTACAAAGATTTTATGGTTTAATATCCATCATTCTGAATTAGAGATGAAGTTTTATTAATTTCAGACTGAGGGATTGGTAAATAGTATTGTCTATCGAACCAAGGTCTTGACACGACTGTAATTTCTTCATTTGTAAAACTACCATCAGTTTCCTTATACCATTTTAATCCTTTGATATCGAAACCTAAATGATCAGTATTCATCCATCTTCTTTCATCAAAAAAGTTATGACCTTCAAAAGATAATTCGATTCTTCGTTCTCTTTTTATAGCTTCTAAAAGATCTGCACCACTAGCAGTAATTGCAGGTTGTAAAGCTCTTGTAGAAACTTTGTTTACATATTCTCTCGCGATTCCTTCTTCACCTAATTGGAAATTAGCTTCGGCATAGTTTAAGTAAATTTCAGACAAACGATATAAAATAAAAGGACGACCAGGAGAAGTTTCAGTTAAACCAACTGATTCATCTTGAAATTTTCTGATATTATATCCTGTTTTTGAAGAATGTAATACATTTCCTAAACCAAAAGGAGAATCTAATCCGTGTGGAAATATATCTGTATCTCTAGATTCAAAATACTCAACATTTCTATTTCTGAATTCAGCTCCATTAAAATTTAGATCAGCATAGTATCTCATTTCTCTGTTTTCATTTGGGTTTGCTGGATCATACAAAGAACTTGAAGTAGTAGAACCATCATTCATATTATATAATAAAGCAAAGTTATGAGAAGGAGAACTTAATGCCCATCCACCGTAACCACTTGGAGCCTGTGTTTGATTCCATAAAGAGTTAACATCAGTTCCAAAATCAAAAAATGTAGCTCCAAATGGTCTTGCAAATATGATATCTCTGTTTGCCGATAAAAATAAATCTCTATAATCTTCAGCGTTAGTTACAGGAATTAAATCTCTAGCTCCAACTTCATCGATTACAGCTTTAGCAGCATCGGCAGCTTCTTGCCATTTATTAGCTACGTTATAATCGTAAAACGGACCATTAGGTAATGTTGAAGGATCATGAAGTTCACTTGCTGCATATAAAAGTGTACGAGATTTTACTGCTAAAGCAGCCAACTTTGTAGCTCTACCAAATTCATCATCTGGACGAGTTAATGGTAAAACATCAGCAGCTTCGTCTAAAGTTTGTACAATAAACTCTACACATTCTTGGTAGCTATTTCTAGGAATATTAAAATCTTCATCTAAACTTAAAGCTCTCGTAATTAAAGGAACACCTCCATAATATTTTATTAATTTACTGTAAGTATTAGCTAATAAGAACTTCATTTCAGCTTTAAGCATGTTTACTTTTTGAGGATCAACTTGCATAGCTTCACTATTGTCAACTCGATCTAAAAAGACTAAAATATCACGAATATAACTGTAGTACTTTCTCCATTGATCTCTAAAAACACCTACATTATTTGGGTTCCAACCAGCACGTAAACGGTATTGATCTATGTCTCTAAAGTTGAATTTAGCTTCAAAAGAAGCTCCTTCTATATTGAATCTTCGAGACCACCATATAAACTTGTTTAATCCCCAACTTTCGGTACTGTTATACGATGTGAATACCAAACGTTCCAATTGATCTGGATCACTATATATAAAATCTTCAGTAAATGTATTTCTTGATTCGATTTCTAGTACATCCTCACAACTATAGTTAAGAAGCAGTACCATTAAAGCGAAAACTATTTTTATATTTTTCATTTTAGTTAAAAATTAAAATTAACACCTAGAGTATAACTTTTCAAAGATGAATATGTTGATCCTCTAAAATTATTATATCCATTGGCTTCTGGATCTAAACCTAAATCAGCAATTTCTGAGAACATAGTAAATAAATTGAATCCTCTTAAAAACAATCTGATGTCTCCGATTTTTGTGATTTTTTTATCTAATGTATAAGCAAGTTCTACTTCTTTTAAACGTAGGAAAGAACCATCGTGTAACCATAAATCTGCACCGATAAAATTATCTGTGTCATCACTTTGGTTTCCACTAAATCTATCGTTTTGAGTAAATGCTCTTGGGTATCTAGCATTTCTATTATCTGGAGTCCATCTGTTGTCAAAAACATGAACAGGTTTAGAACCAGCTTGATCAAAGAATACTAGCGTTTGTACGTCAGCTTGACCTTGGAAAAGGAAGTTGAAATCGAAATTATTGTATTTAAATCCACCATAGAAACCATATTGAATACGAGGAATACTAGAAGCATCTAAACGAATTCTATCACCATCATCGATAACACCATCTTCATTAGTATCTAAATAAATAGGTTCACCTTCTACAGTTCCTGGTAATTTTACAGCAGTAGCATCTACTTGAGCTTGATCTTGAAAAATTCCGGCAGTTGGTTGAACAATATAAGTGTCAATTGATTTTCCTTCAGATCTTAAAGCATCTGGAATATTACTAGGTTCATCGATAAATACAACTTCATTTCTATTTGTAGAAATATTTCCACCAAAATTATAACTTACATTTCCAATTTTATCAGCCCATGATAGTTCAAATTCCCAACCTGAGTTATTAACCTCACCAAAGTTTTCCGAAGGAAATTCACTAGGTAAAACTCCTACAAAATCAGGTGTACTTGCATTTCTTGTTCTAAGAATATCTGTTCTTTTTTCGAAATAATAATTTACGTCTCCAGATAATCTACTATCGAATAAAGAGAAAGTTAAACCTACATTTTGTTGTGTAGATTTTTCCCAAGTGACATTAGGATTTGGTTCAACAGTTGAAGAAAAACCATTAACAATTTCTCCGTCAATACCAAAAACAAAGAAGTTTGGTTGTGGTGTATTTGGATCTTGACTTCCAAAGTTAAAACGTGACAAGAATTGGAATGGTGCAATACGATCGTTTCCTAATTGTGCCCAAGATCCTCTAAGTTTTAATGCATTTATCCAACTTACATCTTCTAAAAACTTTTCTTTATCTAAAGCCCAAGCTACAGCAACACCTGGAAATACTCCAAATCTTTTACCAGGACCAAAATTACTTGATCCGTCACGACGAATAGTAAAATCGACAAAGTATTTTTTCTGATAATCGTAAGATAAAGCTCCGAAAATATCAAAACGAGCACCTTCACCAGAAGAACCGTTTGTTCTTGCATTTTCTTCACTTCCAGCAAATAATTCTGGAACTTCAGAAGAAGGAAAACCGCCAACTCTTTCACCAAAGAAATTACTTACTTCAGAGTTTAATTTTTCTGTACCTACAATAGCGTTTATAGAATGATCGTCTCCAATTTTAGTAGTATAATTAAGAGTACCATTTAATAAAATTTGGTTAAAAGTGTTGGATGTTTCTCTTAAAATTCTTTCTTCACCTCTTGGTGAGAAACCTGTAGATGGAATATATTCGTTTGTTCCTTCTTGGAAAGTATAATATGTCCAAGGCGTGTACCAAGATTTAGTTCTTGTAATAATTTTTCTGTATCCAACGAAACTATTAAATTTTAACCCTTTTACAATTTTATCTAAAGAGTAATCAAAAGAAAAACGACCTCTTAAGTTTGTTGTTTTGGTATTAATAAAACCAGATTGACTACTCGACATTATGAATGGATTTTGTCCGTTTTCTCCACCACGAGCTGGTAATCCGTTTGGATAAATCCCTACTTCAGTAGGTAAGTTTGTATAGATGTGTTTATAAATATTTCCTAAATCAACACCAGGTTGATTACGATCTCCAAATATTCCTGCGATATCAATACCAATTTTAATATCTTCATTTAACTTAATGTCTAAGTTAGAGCGTACTTGATTTTGATCGAATTGTAACGATCTAGATCTAAATAAACCTCCTTGTCTAATAGCATCTGCACTCACAAAGTATTTTACAGCTTCAGTTCCTCCAGAAATAGATAAAGAGTTTCTAGATTCAGGAGCAAAATCAGCAAATGTAACATCTACCCAATCTGTATCTGGAAAGCGTATAGGATCTGTTCCGAATTGTGAAATTTGTTCACTTGTAAAAGGATTGGTAACATTAGGATCTAATAAGCGTTGTCTCTCAGCAATTTCATTCTCATAAATAGCATACTGACGCGCGTTCATTATCTGTGGTCTTTGTGTAAAAGAAGAAACAGTATAAGAACTTGATAATTTTATTGTTGGCGCTCCTAATTTTCCTCTCTTTGTCGTAATTAAAATTACACCGTTAGCAGCTCTTGAACCATAAATAGCAGCAGCACCATCTTTTAATACAGTTAATGATTCGATATCTTCTGGAGAAAGATTAGAGAAAGTAGTCGATTGAATTCCGTCAATTAAAATTAAAGGCGAGTTATTATTAGAAGTAGATTTACCTCTGATTAATATGGTTGTTGCATCATTACTTGTGTCTCCATCACCACCATTTCCTGCACCAGGAATACCACCTCTATCTATAATATTAAGACCAGTAACACGACCAGATAACGATTTAGCAATATCTTTACTTGAAGATCTTTGTATTACCTCATCATCTATTTTTCCAACAGCACCAGTTAATTCTCCTTTCTTTTTTGTTGTATATCCTAGTACAACAACTTCTTCTAATTTAGCATTATCTGGTTCTAAAACAATATCTATTTTTTTTCGATCACCAATTACAATTTCTTGTGTTTTATAACCCACATAAGAAAAAACTAGCGTGGCATTTTTATCAGAAACAGTGATAGAATAATTACCATCAAAATCAGTTTCAACTCCTTTTGTTGTTCCTTTGACAATAATATTTACTCCAGGTAATGGACCAGTATTATCTGATACATTTCCAGTAATTTGTTGTTGCAAGTTTATTAAGCTTGATGATTCTTTTTCAATAGGTTTGTCTGCAAAAACTTCGTTACTTATAAAAATAATAAGGATTAGTGAACAGAACTTTTTTAACATTAGACCTAAATCAAAACAATTCAACTTAATAAAGCTATGCTGGACTTTAAGTGATGTTGTTTTTTTCATAAAATGAAAATTTAATTTTTTAATTACTTTCTAATTGTATGTTTTTAACAATCTTGTAAAAGGATACTTTTTAGTTAAGATTTTTCAGAAAATCTTTTAAAAATGTAAGCGTATCTTAAACAAAAAGTTAACTTAATATTAAGTGGTTTTTCCGATTCGAAAATTAGACAAAATGAAGAGGCTAATGGAGTCCAATATTATCTCTTAATACTCCATTTTTACCCTTGAATAGATAAAACATAAAAAATACACGTGAATTTTATGTAATTAGTAATTAGGGTGTGGTAAAAAAGATAATGTCGAAAAAATAATGAGTGTTGTCTATTTTTTGATTTTTAAATAGCTTCTCTATAACTTTTAGGAGTACTTCCCATAATTTGTTTAAACTGTTTGTTAAAGTTAGTTATAGAGTTGTATCCTACTAAATAAGAAACTTCAGATACAGATAAGTTATTTTGAACAAGGTAACGAGAAGCGTTACGAATTCTAACTTCATTTAAAAACTGAGTAAAAGATTTATTTGTTGTCTTTTTAAAGAAACGACAAAAAGAATTTGTAGTCATACAAGCAATGTTAGAAACATCTTCTAAACTAATATTGTTTGCGTAATTGTCTGATATGTATTTTAATACAGTGTCGATTTTATCAGAGTTTTCAGACGTATATTGCCTCATGTCTGTTGAAGATAATATTTCTTTATCTTTAGTTAGAGACAAGTCATTTAAAATGCTTAACAATCTTATAGATTGTTCTGTTGAAGATAACTTTTTGAAGTTCATTAATTCTTGATGTAATTTATGACTTACGTTATTTCCAAAGCTTATTCCGTATTTAGATTGCTCAAACATCTTTTTGATTTTGAAAAACTCAGGATTATCAAATGTATCTTTTCCTATAAAATCTTCAGTAAATTTTAAAATTATAGTATTTACTTTTTCATTATTAATCTCTTTGTCATCAGAAGGTTTGTTAAGCCATAAATGTGGTAAATAAGGACCAACTAATACTAAATCACCTGGCGAGAATTGAGAAACGCTATCGCCAACAAATCGAATACCATGACTTACTGAAATATAAATAAGTTCGTATTGAGCATGATAGTGCCAAGAAGAATCTAAACAAGGGGTTTTTTTATTATTAACCGTCAATCTTTTATTGATTACTTCTTCAGGATGTTTTAGCACTAACTTCATTTTAATTCAATATTAAATCTTGTCTTAATTAAATATTTTAGGTTAAGACAAATTATTGGTTCTTTATAAAAATATGATTTCTCAAATTTACAAAATACAATTAAAAAGAGTGATAAATCATGAAAAAAACAATTTTATAGCTTTAATTATGCGTATATCGTAAATAATTAGATTTTGGTTTTTTTAGAGGAGAAGTTATCGATGTTGATCAAATGTTTTTAGTTATGATTTGCAGCAATAAACTTTAAAAAAAAGCTTTCATACTGATAAAAATCAACATGAAAGCCAAAATTATAAGTGAATTAAAAACGAATTATAAGGATAAAGTATCTAGTTTATAATACTTATTTTTTGAGTTTTTAATCAATAACTCAATAGATTTTATAGTGTTTGACTTTAATTTTTGTTTTAAAGAAAACGGATGCAAAGGGTCTACATTATCAATGGAAGTATCTTCAAACCTCCCAGTTTTATCAATAGTTCGTAATATAGCTTTCCCTGCTTTAAAAATTCCGTATTCGCCAGTAATAATTCTTGTTTTTTTATCTAAAGTCAATTTTTTAGTAATAATTCCTGATTGATTTACATCTAGTATTGGAGTCGACTTTATTTTTGCAGCACCATGTACTTCTTTGTAGTTAAAACTTTCGTTTGGTTTTAAGGTATAAATAGGAGTTTTAACTTCTGTTTCTAAATACCCATCTTCTAAACCACTATGAAATATCACACTATTAGCGCCATCTTCATAAGTAAGTTTCGGGTCATATGGTTCAAACATTTTTACAAATGCAGTATTGTTAGTTTTGTTCACATAACTAAGCCAAGATTTAGAAGAAATCATTTCTATACCACCCATTAAATAGTAATCATAATGTGTTTCGTAGATTCCAGGAGAAACTTCACCTGTCCAATTTGTTCCGTGATTGAAATATTTTTTAACATGTTCAGGATTGTTTTTATCTAACGTCATTCTATTTCTATTGATATACCTCCATCTTGATTCTGGAGTGACGCTAATATGAAATTGTTTTCCATCAGGAAGTTTGAACTCTTTACTGAAGGGAATATGAGCGACAAAATTTTCTCCGTCTTCGAGCTCAGGTTTACTTCTTGAAACATGTTGACTAGAGATTTTTAATCCTCTTTGAATAGTGTTTGTTCCTTTGTTGGTTAATGTATGATCTATAAAAACTAAACTACTATTATCTTCAATATGTAAAGAACGACTGTATTGAAATTGTTCTTCAATCTTCTCAGGTGTTGAAAAACTTTTTGATTTGTAGTCAAATTTAGGAACTGGCAAATTCTGAACTCCTGAAGTCACTTTTATAGATGTAAAATCATCTTTTCTGATAATTTCAGCTTGATAAGGAGCGTCACCAATACTTACTGGTGGTGGCCATCTCTTCACTTTTTTCCCGTTTTTATTTACAGCACAATTTTTAACAGGAATAGGAACAAGTCTGTAACCACCAAAATTTCTCCAATCTTTCATTTTTACATGCTCATCGTTAGAGAACGATTTTCCAAATAATTTCGGATTAATCCAGAGTGATGGAACATCACCTAAATTATATTCTAAAACTCTACCGGCTGCGTCAGGAACCACAGCAACACTTATAAATTTATTTTTCGCGACAAAAGTTTTGTCCCATTTCCAATTGTTATAATTTTTAATATTTTTAACTGAAGCTTTTTCTGACGAAGTTTGTCCAAATGAAAAATTAACTATGATAATTAATTGTGTAAGTAAAATGGATTTTATTTTTCTAGACATACTTAGTTAAGTTTAAAAGTTTGATTAAAATGAGGCATTTTATTTTTTTTCCATTGTGTAGCTGTTCGTTCGTTATGAAACCATAATGGTTTTTTATTTGTAGCACTCCATTCTTCAGTTTCTTTAACTAAATCTTGTAGTATTTTAGGGTGTTTATTACTCAAATCATTTTGTTCCCCAGGATCTTTATTAATATCATATAAAGTCCAACTATTATTATGTGTTCTTAAAGCTTTCCATTGGTTTTTACGAACTCCTACATCAGTATGATTTTCAAATTCAATTCGATGTCGTAGAGCATAAATATTTTCATTTTCATAAGCGTTTTTTCCATCTAAGAAATCATTCCAAATATTTTTACCATCAAGAATTTTATTAGTTGGTAATTCCGCTTTAGCTAAGAAAGTGAATGTAGGATATAAGTCAAGAGCAGAAATTGGATGTTCAAATTTTTGTCCAGAAGGAACAATATTAGGCCAGTGAAAAAACATGGGAACTCTATAACCACCTTCATTAGTACTTCCTTTACCTTCTTTTAAAGGAAAATTAGTCGCTCCTTTACTAAGTTTACCACCATTGTCACTAAAGAAAACGATTAGTGTATTGTCTAACTGTTTGTTCTTTCTAAGTGTTTCTACAATATTGGTAACACCACGATCTACAGCATGAACCATACCTGCATAAGTTCTCCTTTTTTTGTCTTTGATATGTGTATAAAGTGCTAAATCTTCTTCTTTAGCTTCTAATGGAGTATGCGGAGCATTATAAGAAACATAAAGAAAAAACGGATCTTCTTTTTTATGAGCTCTATTAATAAAATTGATAGCTTCTCTAGAAAGTGCATCAGTAATATATTCGTTTTCATCTACTTCTTTTCCATTAAATTGAAGCGGAGTAATATAATCTCTAATTTTCGTATTTCCGTTAGCTTTTTGTTTTTCGTATTCAGCTTTAAATTGTTCAGGGAAATAATTATGTCCCCCACCTAAGAAACCATAAAAATCATCAAAACCTCTACTATTTGGATGATATTTTTGAACAGTTCCTAAATGCCATTTTCCAACAGCACCAGTGTAATAACCCGATTTTTGTAATGTTTTACTAATAAACTCTTCTTGTGTAGTTACACCTAAACCAGCATTTTCATGAGCTCTAGGAAGATTAAATTGTCCACCTATTTTATGAGCATATCTTCCTGTCATAATACTAGTTCTGCTCGGACCACAAAACGGATGAGCAACATAAGCAGAAGTGAAGATTGTTCCATTGGCTGCAAGTTTATCTAAAGCAGGTGTTTTAATGTCTTTTGCTCCATTAAAACCTACATCGGCATAACCTAAATCATCACATAAAAGCACTAAAATATTGGGTCTATTTTTAGTTGGTTTTTCTGAAATTGAAAGTTGTTTTATATTTTCTTTTGCTTTCTTTTTATTCTTAGTACAACTTGCTAAACATAGCAGTAGGGCGAACATTGTAGTTTTTAATACTCGTGTATTCATAAATAATTTTATCATCAGCATCACATTCAGTTTGTTTGACCGTCTAAATAATGAAATAATATGTTTAAAGAATAAGTAGTTCTTATCTCATAATTACTTTTTTTTAACCGTATTTGAATAGAATTTCACTGATCAAAGATAAATTAGAAGAAATTGACTTGTTTGTTTTGTGATACATTTGTGTTTGTAAAACAAAATATCAGGTGAAGTTAATTCAGTACATTTTTTTATGGGTAGTTTGCTCTTGTATTATTCTTTCTTGTAAAGAAAAGAATGCATATAAAAGTGTTGCTTCGGTAACAAAAGAATATCCATATGATAAAATAACAGACGATTTATTCCTTGGAGATAAAAAATGTAAAGAATGTCATCAAGAAGAATTTAAAGAATGGAAAGGTTCTCATCATGATAAAGCAATGCAAATTGCAGACAGTCTAACTGTTTTAGGGAATTTTAATGATACGATTTTTGTAAGTCAAGGTGTAAAATCAAGATTTTTCAAACTAGGAAAGGATTTTTATGTAAATACAGAAGGACCAGATGGAAATTATCATGATTATAAAATAGAATATACATTTGGTGTTTTTCCGTTGCAACAGTATATCGTGAAATTTCCAAACGGACGTTTTCAATGTTTACGAACTGCTTGGGATTGTAAAGAAGAAAAATGGTTCGATTTGTATCCAGATTTTAAAGTCGTACATTCAGAATGGTTGCATTGGTCTAGAGGTGGATTAAATTGGAATACGATGTGTGCCGATTGTCACTCTACAAATGTTAGAAAAAACTATACACAAGAAACAGATAGTTACAATACACAATATTCTTTAATTAATGTGAGTTGTGAGGCTTGTCACGGACCGGGAAAACAACATGTAAATGATGTAGTTGATTTAGGTGAAAATTATAAAGCAACAGGCACTTTTTTTATGACTTCTGAAACTTCTCCGAAAGAATTAGTTGATCAATGTGCACGTTGTCATATGAGAAGAGAACAATTCTCTGAAGCTTACGATTACAAAGGAACAATGTTAGATCATTATTTTCCTCAACTAATAGAAGAAGGTCGTTATCATGCGGACGGACAAATTTTAGATGAAGTGTATGTGTATGGTTCGTTTGTTCAAAGTAAAATGTATCAGAATAATATTACTTGTACGAACTGTCATAATGCGCATTCGTTAGAATTGAAATTCGAAGGAAATAAATTATGTGCTCAGTGTCATGATTCTCAAAAATATAATACTACAGAACATCATGCACATCCAGAAAATTCAGAAGGAGCTAAATGTGTGAATTGTCATATGCCAGGGAAATATTATATGGGAAATGATTTTAGAAGAGATCATAGTTTAAGAGTTCCAAGACCAGATTTAAGTTTAAAATATAATACACCAAATGCCTGTACTAATTGTCATAATGATAAAGACAATCAGTGGGCGTGGAACTCATTTAAAAAGTTATATGGAGAAGTAGATTCTATCCATTTTTCTGAAAAATTGATTCCAGGAATTAAAGGAATTCCTAATGGTCATATAGAGTTATTATCACTGGTAAAAGATGATAAGTATCCAGAAATAGTAAGAGCTTCAGCAGCAAAAGCATTATCAAATTACAATACAACTGTTTTTGTAAAAGAATATATCGATTTATTAAACGACGATTCTCCTTTAGTAAGAGCGGTAAGTGTAGATGTGTTGAGTGAAATCAACAATCAAAATTATAGTTCTTATTTCTTTCCGCTGTTAAAAGATCCGAAGAGAAGTGTTCGGATTAAAGCTTTTTATGGATTAAGTAGTTTTCCAAAAAGTCAAATTCCTGAAGCATATAAAACAGATTATGATAAGGTTGAAAAAGAGTTTTGGAAACATATAAATACAAATTCCGATTTTGTAGGAGGAAGAGTTAAAAAAGCAAATTATTACCTTAAAAAAGGAGAGCTTCAAAAAGGAATTCAAGGTTATGTTGATGCGCTTAAAATTGATGAATTGAATAACAGTTTACGCTTAACTTTAGCAAACTTATATTATCAAAATAGAGATTTTAGCAAAGCTGAAAGTTTATTTAAAAAGGTGATTGCTTTAGAACCAGATTTCGGACCAGTGTATTATTCATTGGCGTTATTATTGGCTGAGCAAAATAGAACAGATGAAGCAATTGTAGCTTTAAAAAAAGCACAAGTTAAAATGCCTGAAAATATACGTGTTTACTATAATTTAAGTTTGTTGTACGATAAAAAAGGAGATGCAGTAAATGCTGAAAAAATACTTTATAAAGGTTTAAAAATTGATAAGAATAACGAGAGTTTATTGTATGCGTTAGCATATCAATTTTACACAAAAGAAAAGTACAAAAAGGCTAAAACTATAATTGAAAAATTGATAAAAGCACATCCTGAAAATCCACAATACATGAGATTTTTAGATGAACTTAAAACGAAACTGTAAGAACTATTTTAAAACTGAAAATTTAAAAGTAGTTTCATTCCTGTAAACCTCATCAGGCTGTAATAGAGTAGAAGGGAAGTTAGGATTATTAGGAGTATCTGGATAATGTTGAGTTTCAAAACAAATTGCTGGAAAATCGCCGTAAATAGCATTTTCTTTGAAAGTTAATCCGTCAAATCTTTTTGGAGTGTACACCACAATTGCAGGTTGATTAGTGAAAACTTCCATGCAAATTCCAGATGTTTCAGAACTTATTTCTGCGTTACGATGATTTTTATTCAAAATAAAAGTATCATCCAAACCTTGAAAATTAGTACTTCCAATTTTAGATTTTTTGGTAAAATCATAGCAAGTTTCTTTAACAGGATTTTTTCTTCCTGAAGGAATTAATTGATCATCAACATCTAAATAGAAATCACTGTCAATAAATAATTCGTGATCTAAAATAGATTGTTCTCCATTCAAATTAAAATAAGCATGATTGGTAAGATTTACATGCGTAGTTTGATCTGTAGTTGCAGCATAAATAATCTTAAGTTCATTGTTTTCTGTAAGAGTATAAGTAACTGTAACATTCAAATTACCTGAATAACCTTCTTCCAAGTGTTTACTTAAATACGATAATGTTATTGAAGAATTTTCACTATTTGTAATGTTTTTTACTTGCCAAATTTTCTTGTCAAAACCATTTTTTCCACCATGTAAATGCACACCATCTATAGTATGAATTGGGTATTTCCCAGTTTCGAAATGAAGTTCAGATTTAGATATTCGACCAGCATATCTGCCAACAGTTGTACCTAAATAAAGATAGTTTTGTAAATAATGTTCAGCATTGTAATCATCACTAGAATGAAGTCCCACTACGACATTAACAAGTTTGTTGTTTTTATCTGGAACTTTTAGACTTAGAATTGTTGCACCTAGCGTACTAATCTCCAATTCAAGATTATTTTTGTTCTTTAAAATGTACGTATTCATAATTAGTTGGTTGATGCTCTTTTTACTAATTCTGTTTTAATAACTAAATTTTTCATTTCTAGATTTTTATTCTGAATACGTTTCATTAAAGTTTTGAAAGCTAATTTTCCCATTTCTTCGGGTTTCTGATTAATTGTAGTTAGCGAAGGCAATGTGTATTTAGGAATAGAACCATCAGTAAAACCAATAACTGAAATATCATTAGGAACATGAAGTCCTTTTTTCTGAATAATATTAATAGCACAAATTGCGGAAAGTTGATCAGCAGTAATTAAAGCATCAATTTTATGTTGTTGTAAAGCTGTTGTTAACTTACTTTCAAACTCGTTGTAATCTGTAATATTTATCAAATTAGGAGTTGCAAAAAGTTCGTCTTCTAACGCTTTACAATATCCTTGGGTTCTTAATTCACCAACACTAGTAGTAGTAATTGTAGATAAGAAAGCTATATGTTTTCGGTTTCTTTGAATTAAATATTTTACAGCATCATAGGTAGCTTCAAAGTCATTAACAGTTACTTTATCACAGTTAATTTCTTCAGAAACACGATCGAACATTACCAAAGGAAAATTACGACGCGTTAAGTTTTTAAAATGTGTAAAGTTGTTTTTATTTTGAGTTTCTTCCGCAAGAGAAATTAGAATACCATCTACACTTCCATTGAGTAAAAATGAAACAGAATCAGCTTCTTTATTAAGTATATCATTCGATAAACAAATAATAAGTTTATAATTGAACCGATTAGCTTCACGTTCAATAGCGTGAATAATTTTAGCAAAAAAATCATCTAATACATTAGGAACAATTACACCAATTCTTTTCGTAACATTAGATTTTAAACTTCGAGCTACATCATTGGGAATGTAGTTTAAGTTCGAAGCTAATTCTTTTACTTTTTTTGTAGTTTCTTCACTAATTTCATAGCTGTTGTTTAAAGCTTTAGAAACTGTTGAAGTAGAAACGTTTAAAAGTTTCGCGATGTCTTTTAAAGTGACGTTACTTTTCATTACAATTTATACAAGACTATAATGTTTAAGATCTAGTTTTTTTAAAGTATCAGCAGCTTGTTCTGCCGTAATATCTCGTTGTGCATTAGCAAACATTTCGTAACCAACCATAAATTTTTTCACTTCTGCTGATCTTAATAATGGCGGATAAAAAGACATATGAAAATGCCATTCTGGATGTTCTTTATCTGTCGGACTTTGATGTATTCCTGAAGAATAAGGAAACGAAGTTTCAAATAGATTATCGTATTTAGTAGTTAACTGTTTTATGATTTCTGCAAAAGCTGTTTTTTCTTCTTTATTTAATTGTCCGATATGTTGATATTGTTTGATTGGAGCAATCATAACTTCGTACGGCCATGTAGCCCAATATGGAACCAAAGCAACAAAATGTTCGTTTTTTAAAATAATACGTTCATCTAATGCCAGTTCTTGTTGAATATAATCTGCAAGTAAACTGCTGTTATTTTCGTTCCAATATTGAAGTTGATGAAATTGCTTTTTCAATACCACTTCTGGAATAGAAAACTGAGCCCAAATTTGTCCATGTGGATGCGGATTACTACATCCCATAATTGCACCTTTATTTTCAAAGATTTGAACATGATTGATATTTGGTTTTTTTCCCAATTCATCATATTCTTTTTGCCATAAAGTAATTACATCTGTAATTGCTGAAACAGACATTAATGGTAATGTTAAAGAATGATCTGGGGAAAAACAAATTACTTTACAAATTCCTTCTTCACTTTCGGCTCTTAGTAATCCATTAGTATAAGTTTCGTGCTCTTGATTTTCAACTAAAGCTGCATAATCATTTACAAAACTGTATGTGCTTTCATAATTAGGATTTACACTTCCGTTTGCTCTTGTATTTCCTGGACATAAATAACAATCAGGATCATACGAAACCTTTTCTACAACAACAGGTTTATCTTTTTTACCTTGCCATGGTCTTTTTGTTCTATGCGGAGAAACTAAAATCCATTCTCCAGTTAATATGTTATATCGTCTGTGTGACTTTGCATTAAATTCCATAATTAAATTTTTGAAACACCGTTGCCAATAGCAACAGTAATTGGAGTAAGATTAATATTGAATTTCTCTTGGTAAGCTGGTGAAATAATATTGATGAATTCTTCACAATAATCTTTATGGATAATGTTTATGGTACAACCACCAAAACCTCCGCCCATCATTCTAGCACCAACTACATAATCTAAATTGTGAGTATAATCAACTAGAAAATCTAACTCCTCACAACTTACTTCAAATAAGTTTGTAAGACCTCGATGCGATTTGTATACCCATTCTCCAAAACCAATAATGTCTTTGTTTTTCAAACATTCAACAGCATAAAGTGTTCGTCTGTTTTCTTTAGTGATATACAAAGCGCGATTAAAAATTTTATGAGGAAGAATATTTTCAAATTCTTGAATAATTTCTGGACTTACTTGTGCTAACAAAGTGTATTGCGGATATTTTTTATTGATAGCTTCTAAAGCGGTGCTACATTCATCACGTCGAATATTATATTCGCTTGTAGCCAAATTATGAGAAACATTTGTGTTTAGTAAGATAATTCGATAATCACCAAAATCAGCAGGAATTAATTCATGTTCAAGTGTTTCGCAGTTCAATAAAAGTAAATGATCTTCAGCTCCTTTTACTACAGCAAATTGATCCATTATTCCGCACTTAGTTCCTACGAATGTGTGTTCAGCATCTTTAGAAATATTAATGATTTCAAGATCAGTAAGTCCGATATCAAATAATTCGTTTAGTCCTTTAGCAACGCCACATTCTAAAGCGGCAGAAGAACTTACACCAGAACCTAAAGGAAGATTACTGTAAATATTACAATCAAATCCTTTTATAGAATTTGGTTTTAAAACATTGATATGAAAAATTACACCAATAATATAATTATGCCATTCAATTTCACTTCTTTTCAAATCATTCAAATTAATTTTAAAATGATTTTTAAAATTTTCAGAGTAAACTTTACAAGTTTCACTATTATTTCTGCGGAAACGAAGTGTTATTTTTTTATCAATTGATGCAGGTAAAACATGACCTCCACTGTAATCAACATGTTCTCCAATAAGGTTGATTCTTCCAGGAGATTCTATAATGACATCATATTTTAAATTCGGATTCATATTCATTGTGTATAATCTTGAATTTCTTGTTTAATAGTTACAAAATGCTCTTTTAAAGCAGTAAAATTTTGTGTAGCTATATGTTCTTTATGAAGTAATGAACTTCCCATACCAACACCTACAGCCCCAGCATTAAAAAATGAAGTAATATTATCTTTAGAAACTCCGCCAGTAGGAAGTAATTTTACTTCATTAAGAGGTGCTAAAACATCTTTAATATACTTCGAACCTAATTGAGTTGCCGGAAATACTTTTACAGCTGAAGCACCTAAAGACCAAGCTTTATAAATTTCTGTTGGAGTATAAGCTCCAGGAAAAACAGGAATGTTTTTTGAAACACAATGTTTAATAACATTTTCATCTATTATTGGAGTAACAATAAACTGTGCTCCAGCTTCAATAGCGTTTTTACAATCGTCTAAAGTACATACAGTTCCTGCACCGATGTTCAATTTAGGAAACTGTTTATTCAATTCATTTATTAATTCTAAAGCACCTTCTGTATTCATAGTAACTTCAAGTGTGTAGAACTCTGCTTCTAAAAGAGTTTTAGCAATATTCAGAGTGATTTCTTTTGATAATCCTCTTACGATTCCAACTACAGGAGCTTTATTAAATAGATCCCAAGAGAAAGATGAATTATTTTGTGTCATGTAATGTGAGTATTTTTTTCTGTCCTATTAAAAGCGCATTTTTTAATGCTAAATCATCTAAAAGCACAAGTTGATTTTCGGGAATAATAGTTTCAAGAGCAGTTCTGTACATTTCAAAAATAGGATTTGAAGCTGCTAGAAATATTTTTGTGTCAGTATGTTGTAAATAACGAAGCTCATCACCAATAAGCATTCCGCTTAAGTAGTAATAATTATCTTTTTTATTCTTGTTTTCAAGTACATCATTAACTCGAACACTAAATAAATTTGATGCTAATTCATTTTTAATTCCTACGGAAACACCATTTTTAAAAGCTTGTTTTCTTTCAGAATTCCAAGGACTTTTAATAACAGAATTTGCTAAAATGCTGGTGTTAGAGATCACTTCAAATAATTCACCAGTCATAAAGTTTTTAAGATCTGTGTAAAACTGATTTGAAAAACTAATATGTTTGCTGTGTGTACCTGGTAATAAAAGAATTCCTTCTTCTACATAATCTAAATGTTCTGATAATCCAATTGCTTGAATTTCTTCACCACGCATCATTCCAGAATTATTTTTTACTCCAGAAATTAAAATGATTTTTAATCCGTTTGAAGTTTCCAGGTATTCAGCATTTAAATTGTTTCCATTAACATGAAAAGGAAAATCAGCATAAGGCAAATTTTTCATTCCAATATTAGAAGAAGCCATACCAGCAACTACAATAATTTCATTTTGATATTTTTGCGAGAGTTTTAAAATTTCTTCTTTTAAATGTTCAGAGAAAAAATCAATCTGAGTTACTGTTGAATAAGTTTTAAATGATTCATATAAATCCCGAATACCGAGATTCGAAGTTTTTTCTTCGAGAACAGATAAAGTTTCTGTTTCAATTACACGTAATCTGAAATTAGTAGTTCCCCAATCACAGCTAATAAAATATTTAGATTTCATATTGTTCAACTTTATGTTTGGAGCTTTAGTTTATTGTACAAGATTTTGTAATCATGTAAGTACGGTTAAGGATAACCTCAACAAAACAATAAAAAATGAAGCAATAGTCAGAAGTGTATATTACCTGTTAATAACAATATTTTACCTGCTTATTTATAAAAAGTAGGTGAAAGAGGGTAAAATATAATAAGGTTGCGATAAAATTAACTAATAAATATGGTCGCTTAAATTCTAAATTTGGTGATTGTATGTTTTATAAAAACGGAATAATGAGTAAAAAACATCTACAAATACTTTTCTTATTAATTACAGTTCAGATAACAACTGCTGTAAAAGCTCAAGATAAACCTAATATCATATTACTTTTTGCAGACGATGCTGGATATCATGACTTCGGATTTCAAGGAAGTAAAGAAATGTTGACTCCTAGTTTAGATAAGTTAGCGAAAGAAAGTATTCAGTTTAAACAAGCTTATGTTACAGACCCAACTTGTGGTCCGTCTAGAGCTGGTTTATTAACAGGAAAGTATCAACAACGTTTTGGTTACGAAGAAAACAATGTGCCAGGATATATGAGTAAAGTTTCTGCTCAAGATAATGCAGAAATGGGATTGCCTTTAGAAGAAAAAACGATGGGAGATTACATGCAGAGTTTGGGTTATGTAACCGGTTTCTATGGGAAATGGCATGTTGGTGGAGCAGATCGTTTTCACCCAACAAAAAGAGGTTTTGACGAGTTCTATGGATTTAGAGGAGGTGCTAGAGATTATTTCGCATACAAGAAGTTACCAAAAGATAAATTGAATTGGTTAGAAAAAGGATTTGAAAATTATCAAGAACACAACGGTTATCTTACTGATTTTTTAGCTGATGAAACGATAAAGTTTATTGAGAAAAATAAATCGAAACCTTTCTTTGCATTTGTTTCTTTCAACGCAGTGCATACACCTATGGATGCTAAAAAAGAAGACTTAGAAAAGTTTCCAAAATTAAAAGGAAAGCGAAAAGAAGTTGCAGCAATGACTTTAGCTTTAGATAGAGCTTGTGGTCGAATTATGGATAAGTTAAAAGAGTTAGGTTTAGATGATAATACTTTAATTGTTTTTACCAATGATAATGGTGGGCCTTCGGATAAAAATGCTTCAGTAAATTATCCACTTAGTGGAACAAAATCAAATCATTTAGAAGGCGGAATTCGAGTGCCTTTTCTATTAAAGCTTCCAAAGAAAAGTAAAGTAAATTCAAGCTATAAATATCCGATTAGTACTTTCGATTTATTACCAACTTTTTATGAAGTTGGCGGAGGTGATGTATCAAAGATTAAAAATATTGACGGAGTAAGTTTACTGCCTTATATTAAAGGAGAGAATATGAAAAGACCTCATGAAACTTTGTTTTGGAGAAAAGATGGAAGGGGAGCAATTCGTAAAGGAGATTTTAAATTGATACGATTTCCAGATCGTCCAGCCATGTTGTTTAATATTGTAGAAGATGAAAAAGAGTTATACGATGTTTCTATTGAACACCCAGAATTGTTTCGTGAAATGTATAAGGAGTTATTCGATTGGGAATTAACTCTAGAACGACCAAGATGGATGTTGAAAAAGAGTTATGAGAAATACGATATTGATAGAATGGATGACTATTGGAAGAAAGAAGAGAAAACTTCAGATTTCAAGAGTAAAAAATCTATCAAAAATTAAATAAATGAATCAAAAAATAATGTTGAAGTTTTCTCTGATAAATTCAACATGTTTATAAAAATATAGCCAATAATGATAACAGAATCAACAAGTATAGAAGATCAAGTTTCATCAAATAAAGAAGCATTTGCAACTCATACAAAGTTTAAAGGAATTAAGTTAGGAGATTGTCAATGGACTACTGGTTTTTGGGCAGATAAATTCAAGCTTTGTGAAGATATTATGGTTCCTTATATGGGAGATGTATTATGCGGAGATATAGGTCATGCTTTAAATAATTTTAAGATTGCTGCTGGAGAAAAAACGGGAGAGCATAAAGGAATGTATTGGCATGATGGCGATTTTTACAAATACATGGAAGCGCAAATTTATGTTTACGGACATAATAAAGATGAAAAGATCTTAGAAAAACTTGACGAGTATATCAGTATCATCGGAAAGGCACAAGAAGAAGATGGGTATTTGCAAACTCAAATTCAATTACGAGAAGATGCAGATCGTTACGAAAACAGAAAGTATCACGAAATGTATAATACTGGACATTTATTGTTGAGTGCTTGTGCACATTATACTATTACGGGAAAAAGAAATTTTTTGGATATTGCTATAAAACATGCCGATTTATTACACACCATTTTTATGCCAGAAACCAAACATTACGGTCGTTTTGGTTTTAATCAAACTCAAATTATGGGATTGGTAAAATTGTATAGAACGGTTGGTGATAAAAAGTATTTAGAATTAGCAGAACGTTTTATAAACAATAGAGGGAAATACGAAGTTAAACATCATTCTACAACAGAAGGATATCCTATCGGAGATATGGTGCAAGAGCGAACTGCACTTCGTGATGCAACAGAACCTGTAGGACATGCTGTATTGGCTTTGTATTATTATGCAGGAGCAACGGATGTGTATGCTGAAACTGGTGAGCAAGCATTATTGGATGCTTTAGACAGACTTTGGGAAAGTGTTACTCAGAAGAAAATGTATGTAACTGGAGCAGTTGGACAAACACATTACGGTGCATCAAAGAACAGAGATATGATCGAAGAAGGTTTTATCGATGATTATATGATGCCGAATATGACAGCCTACAACGAAACTTGTGCAAATCTTTGTAATGCCATGTTTAGTTATCGAATGTTAGGAGTTAAAGGAGAATCTAAATATGCAGATATTATAGAGTTAGTAATGTACAACAGTGCACTTTCTGGAATTAGTTTATCAGGAAAAGAATATTTCTATGCAAATCCATTACGAATGGTAAACAATACTAGAGATTACGAAGCACATAAAGATGTAACAGAAACTCCAGAAAGAAAACCATATTTAGAATGTTTTTGTTGTCCACCAAACTTAGTGCGTACAATTGCTAGAGTTTCAGAATGGGCATATAATTTATTTGAAAACGGATTAGTAGTAAATCTTTTCGGGAGTAGTGTTTTAGATACAAAATTACTTGACGGTTCTTCGATAAAAGTAACTCAAGAAACCAATTATCCTTGGGAAGGAAGCATCAATCTAACAATAGATGAATGCAAAACAGAGGCATTTGAAATATTAGTTCGTATACCTGAATGGGTAAATAATGCTTCAATTTCAATTAATGGAGAAAAAGTTACTGTAGAAATTATTTCTGGTACTTATGCTATTTTAAACAGAGAATGGAATGCAGGAGATGTAATTACAATAAACTTACCAATGGAAACTCACTTTGTAGAAGGTCATCCACGTATTGAAGAGGTAAGAAATCAGGTTGCTGTAAAAAGAGGTCCGGTTGTATATTGTGTTGAATCTCCAGATTTACCAAAAGACACAAATATCTTAGATGTTTACATCAATGGAAAAGAAGCTTTAGAAGCAGAGTTTAAACCAGATTTTTTAGGTGGAGTTACTACAATTAATAGCGAATTAATGTTGCGTAGTGATAATCCAAATTCAATGTACAAAACTGTAAAAGCTCCTCAGTGGAATTCTTATAAAACGAATCTTGTTCCTTATTTCGCATGGAGTAATAGAGGACAAGCAGAAATGACAGTCTTTATGCCTGTTGTTTGGTAATAATTTTATAATCCCCATGTAAAATTAGCAGTTTTACGTATTAAATTTTATAGAAGTATTAGTAAGTTAATTTATAATGTAAGACTGCTATTGTTTTTAAGACAGCAGAAATAATCTTAAACTAAAATTTATTTAAAATGATTTATGAAATCGTATAAGAGAAATGTATTTATATATGCAACAATAGTTGCTTTAGGTGGTTTTGTTTTCGGATTAGATGCGGCGTTAATTTCAGGAGGATTTAAATTTATTACAGCTGAATTTAATTTAAACGAATGGGAAGTTGGTGCCATAGGTTTTGGTCCAGGTTTAGGTGTATTAATTGCATTACCATTAGCGGCTTGGTCTAGTAATAAATATGGAAGAAAAGCAACATTAAAAACGATAGCTTTATTGTATATAGTTTCGGCTATTGGATCGGCTTTAGCAACATCATTCACCACATTATTTTTAGCTCGTTTTTTAGGCGGATTAGCTTTTAGTTCTATCACGTTAGCTTCTATGTATGTTGGAGAAATAGCCCCACCAGAACAAAGAGGAAAGTTAGTTTCAATGTTACAAATCAATATTGGAATTGGATTTTCAGCTGCATATTTTATCAATTACTGGATTCTACAGCAAATGGGAACAGATGCAAGTTGGGTAGCAGCTATTAATCTGAATGAAACTGGTTGGCGTTGGATGTTAGGAATTGAAATTTTACCTGCTGTATTATGGTTCTTCTTTTTATTTGTAATTCCTAAAAGTCCGGCTTGGTTAATTTATAAGAATAGAGAAGAAGAAGCTAAAAATTCTTTAGGGAAAGTATATCCTGAAAATGAAATAGAAGCTCATATTCAGGAAATGAAAGAAAGTGTATCTAATGCAGATAACAATAAATCAACTACTTCACAATTAAAAGAAATTTTTAGCGGACCAATGAAAGTTGTTTGTATCGTAGCATTAACCTTAGCTATCGTTCAACAATCAACAGGAATCAATGCTATTATGACTTATGCTTCAACTATGTTTGAACAATTAGGTTTAGGTACTGATGGAGCTTTCGCAAGTGCAATTTGGTTAGGAGTTATTGGGTTGTTAGCAACTATTTTATCGCTTTCATTGATTGATAAAATAGGAAGAAGACCGCTAGTTGTTGGCGGATTAATATGGATTATCCTAAGTTTAGGAATTTGCGCATTCGGATTCAATCAGGCTACTTATAAAGTTACAAATGAAGCTATCAGTAAAATGAAAGATATTCCAGATGTCGATAAACTTTCCGTTTTAGTTGGAAAAGAATACAATAGTGATACTGAGTTTAAAGAAGCCATAAAAGAACTATTAGGAGAAACTTCTGCAAGAGATAATTCTGGAGCATTATTAAAAGAAGCTACAAATATTAATGCCCTACTTATTCTATTAGGAATTTTAAGTTTTGTGGCTGCATTTAATTTCTCAATCGGACCAATAATGTGGGTATTATTATCAGAAATATTTCCTATTTCTTTAAGAGGAGTTGCGATTCCTTTATTTGCTTTAATATCAAGCACAGTAAGTGCAGTTGTACAGTTCTTTTTCCCTTGGCAATTACAAAATATGGGAGCAAGTACAATTTTTATTTTCTATGCAAGTATTGTTTCGGTGGGACTTTTAATACTTTATAAATTCTTACCAGAAACAAAGAATTTAACTATCGAAGAAATTCAAAAATTGATGAAGAAGTCTGAAAAAGCTTAGTTCAGATGATGAAAAAACAAATACAAGTTATAATGAGATTAATAAACCAAATAAAACTACTAAAGGTTTTAAGTTTAGTAGCTTTCACAATTTTATGTTTTGGTTGTAAAACAACACCTAAAAATAAGTTAGAAAGTGAAGCTTTAGAGAAAATTAAAATATTAGAAAAACTAACTGATGATGCTAGGAAAAAATCAATAGATGTAGCTAGAGAAGAAACTGTTTTATGGTTTTCTAAAGAATTTTTAAAGTATGCAAATTGGGATCAAGAAAATTATGATGCAGTTGAAAAACTATTTGGCTATTATCAAAAATACGAAGAGGAGAAAGAAACTTTAGCGAAAGATTTACCAGATTTTGAAAGGAAAAAAGTGATTCAAATTCTTGATAAAGGAATTGAGGATTTAGAAAATATTTTAAATGGAAAAGTAACTAGAAAACCTGCGCAAAAAGTCGCTTGGGATAATATTACAGTAGAAAAAAATAAATTGATAAATAATGGAAGACCTGTTTTTCTTCATGATTATTTTTCTAAAACTGTAGGAGCTCCTTTAACTGATAAAAATATTTACAATGATCATTTAGGTGCAATTTATCATACAGGAAGTCATTTATATGATGTAAATAAAGATCGTCCTAGTAATCCATATATGTTAAATGAAGATGGAACTTTCGACGAAACTTTGTTGAGTTACATTACAGAAGTTCCAGATACTAATATTGGTTTCTTATTACTTTGGAATATGGGCGTTCCTGATTGGATGAAAAAGCAAGAATCTGAAATAGAAAAAGGGAGATCATTATTCACAGGTTTTGATGTCGATAATCCTTTGCTAAGAGAGGTTTGGAGTAAAGTAATCAAAAAAACAGGAGAAATAACTAAAGGCAAAAAAGTTACTGATTTAGGTTACATTTTATCTAACGAACCGCATTGGTTTTCTGAAAAAGGACATTGGACTCAAAAGTATTTAGAGATGAATTCAATTTCATCGTATACTTTAAACAAGTTTAGAGTTTGGTTAGAAAAAAAATACGATGGTAATTTAAAAGAGTTCAATAAAAACTGGAACAGTAGTTTTAAAAGTTTTGATGAAGTTACTATTGATATTCCTATGGATCCAGCTCAACGTGGTACAGCATTATGGTACGATTGGTGTCGTTATAATATGGATAGAGGTATTGAATGGTTTACTTTTTTACAGAATGAATTACGTAACGTAAATCCAGATGCTGATACACATATTAAAATCATGGCAAAAATGTTTATCGGCGATCATCGTTCTCATGGAATCGATTATGAAGCATTAACAGAATTAACTTCGATGATTGGAGACGATGCAAAAATTACTGGAGGAAGAAATTATAGAGCTAAAAAACCAGAAAAATGGGAAAAGAAGTACGCATTTTATTGGAATGAATTAGCACATTCTTACGATTTTCAAGAATCAGTTTCACCAAATAAATTGCATATCAACTCAGAAGGCCATTTTTTATCTACTTCCGGCTTTAGAGAATTAGATACTGATATCGATTATGTCAGAAGTAGTTTTTGGTTAGCAACTTTACATGGAATGGATGCAAGTATGTCTTGGTTTTGGGCTAGAGATGCTGATGGTTCTCCAGAAGATAGACTTGAAGGTGAATTAAATTTCTTCGATCCGGCTTTAGCAGGTTCATATGCGGGTTCAGCAAATATGCAACCTCATGTAGTGAACGAAGTTTCTCAAGTGATGTACGATTTAAATAGTTTTTCTGAAGAAATTTTAGTTTTAAGAGATCAAAGAAGACCATTGAGAATTTTTCATTCAGAAACCTCAGCGATTAATAAAAATCATCATATGACTGAGCAATCGAAATTATACGAATCATTGTATTTCGAAGGATTTAATATTGGTTTTGCAACAGAGAAAATTATTAATAAACAAGATCATAAAAACTGGGATGTTATTGTAGTGTATAAAACGCAGTATGTTACCGATAATGAATTTAAATCTTTACAAAGTTACCTTGATAATGGAGGAGTTATTTTGGTTGATTCAAAAGAAAGCTTGACTAAAAATGAATACGGAGAAACACGTGCTACAAAGTTATTAGCCAGTAAAGGAAAATTAATTTATGCAGACAATACAAGCTTGAATGAGTTTAAAGATTTAGCTATTTCAGAAATTAAAACAGATAGAAAAGTATCTGTAAAAGAAACTAACGGGACTGATTGGAAAGGATGTGTTTGGAAAGTAGTTAAAAAAGAAAATGAAGATGGTTATATATTGACAATAGTAAATTTGGGAAAAAACACTGCAGATTTAAAAGTTAGTTTAAAGGGAGAAGATAGCATATTGGTGAAAAACATGATGAATGGATTGGAAATAGGGAGTAACTTTAAATTGAAGTCTAAAGGAGTTTTACTTTTAGAAATTTCTAAATCATCAAAATAATTTAAATGAAGAAAATTTTAATTACTGGTGGATTAGGATTCATTGGTTCACATACAGTTGTAGAGCTTCAAAATGCAGGTTTTGATGTTGTTATTATAGATGATTTATCAAATTCTAGAATTGAAGTACTTGAGAACATCGGAAAAATAACTGGTAAAACTCCAGAATATTATAAAATAGATTTACGAGTTAAAGAAGAGGTGAAAAACTTTTTCAATAATGTAAAAGTTGATGGAATTATCCATTTTGCTGCGTTTAAAGCTGTTGGAGAAAGTGTACAAAAACCTTTAGATTATTACGAGAATAATATCGGAGCTTTGGTATACCTACTTCAAGAAATGAGAGATAGAAATATAGATCATTTTATTTTTAGTTCTTCATGTACAGTGTATGGTCAAGCAGATGAATTACCCATCACTGAAAATGCACCAATAAAACCAGCAGAATCTCCTTACGGAAATACAAAACAGATTGGAGAAGAAATTATTAGAGATACATGTAAAGCCAATGGTTTAAATGCAATAGCTTTACGTTATTTTAATCCGATAGGTGCACACGATAGTTTAAAAATAGGAGAATTACCATTAGGAGTTCCTCAAAATTTAGTGCCTTATATCACTCAAACTGCTTTAGGAATTAGAGAACAATTATCTGTTTATGGTGATGATTATGATACATCTGACGGAACACCAATTCGAGATTATATCCATGTGGTTGATTTGGCAAAGGCTCATGTTGCTGCACTACAAAGATTGATGGAAAAAAAGAACAAAGAAAATTTCGAGTATTTCAATATTGGTACAGGAAAAGGAAACTCAGTCATCGAAATTATTAAAGCGTTTGAAAAAACAAATAATTTAAAATTGAATTACAAGATTGTAACTAGGAGAGAAGGTGATGTTACTGCTGCATTTGCCGATACGACAAAGGCTAATAAAGAGTTAGGCTGGGGAACAGAAAAACCATTAACTCAAGCTTTAGAATCAGCTTATTTATGGCAGAAAAAACAAAAAGTGTAGACACACTAAAATAGAAAATTAAAATATTTGTTTTTTTAAATAGATTACAAATAGTAATTATTTGTAATCACAAAAAGCCTTACTTAAACGAGTAAGGCTTTTTTTTATTGTTATTAATTATAGATAATTATACAATTGAAAGCGAAAGCTCTTCAACAGGTCCGAAGAATTCATAATTAATATGTTCTGATTTTACATTAAGGTTTTCTAATATAGATAAAGTGTTTGCCATGAATGGAGTAGGACCACAAAAGTAAAATTCACTATCAGAATTAATATTTAAGTCTTCAATTATCTCAGAAGTTAAATAGCCTTTGTAATCATAGTCTTTTCCTAAAATATCTCCTGTTAATGGTAAAGAATAAACAGTTTTAGTTGTAATATTTTCATTTAATAATTCATGTATTTCTTTAGAAAAAGCATGAGTATCACTATTTAAAACACACTGAATAAATGTGATTTTTTGACTCTTATTTTTAGACGCTTTTTTAAACATACTTATAAGAGGTGTTATCCCAATTCCTCCACTAATTAAAACTATAGGTTTTTCAGTTTCCTTTAAAGTAAATTCTCCAGACGGCATTCTTAATTCTAAAATGTCTCCTTCACTAATATTATCATGCAAATAATTGGAAACTATTCCTTCTGGGATTCCTGATTCTTTTTTAATGCTAATTCTTAAATAATCTTTTTCATTTGAATCTGATAAACTGTAATTTCTAGTGTGTTTATGAGTTGTGTTAGGA
Organism: uncultured Tenacibaculum sp.; assembly: GCF_947502995.1. GTDB lineage: Bacteria > Bacteroidota > Bacteroidia > Flavobacteriales > Flavobacteriaceae > Polaribacter. Next base: position 184,663 of record NZ_CANNBW010000008.1, read on the forward strand.
ATATCAATAGTTAATGCAATGTACTGACCGGGAATAAAAGGAGGAACTGGTTCTCCATCTTTTCTTTTCAAGTAGAAAGAAGTAATTACATCACTTTCCTTTACTTTTTTTGTTACTAAAAATTCTTTAGAGCCTTCTATATCCGCCTATGTATTGTTCTCGTTCTGTATAAATATTTTCTTCCCGTTGAATAAAAATAGCTGATAAATCATTGTAAGCTTCTTTCCATGCATCTATAATTTCTGAAGTTGCAGCGGTTCCTAAAACTTCTTTAATTGCTATAAGTAAATATTTTCCAACAATAGGATAAGCCTCTTTTGGTATAGCTAAACTAGTGTGTTTTTGCGCTATAGATTGTACAGCACTTTTCATCATTTCTAGTTTGTCTATGTGAACAGCGTACTGAAAAATTGCATTAGCTAATACTTTTTGTTGTGTTCCTTTTTGCTGATGCGTCATATTAAACACATTTTTTAATTCAGGATGATTTGTAAATAAAAATTGGTAAAATACTTTTGTAATTGCTTCTCCGTGTTGTTCTAAAATTGGAGCTGTAGATTTTACAATTTCTATTGTTTTTTTACTTGCCATAATAAGTGATGTTGATCTTGTTTTTTAATAATGAAAAAGAATAAATTATTATTAATCCCGTGAGTGTTGGATAGACAAGAAATAAGTATCCTAACGCTTTTATTTCTGAATTAGAAATCATAGGTATTATTGAAATTGCACTGCTGGCGGATAATTAATATTGAAAAGATTAATTATCAATATACAAGTAACTAATAGCTAGAGCTATTTTTAGAATTACAGTAATATCTAACTGATTAAAGAAAACTCCTAAAAAAGCTGCAATTACAGAACTTGTAAACATTTTGATGAATGATTGTGTTTCTTTTTGTTCTGAAAAAGCTAACACTCCAGAAGCTCCAAAAGAAGCTATAATTAAAGTATTTTGTTCAGTCTCGAATAAGTAACTATGTATCCAATAAATGCTAAGGAAACATAAAGCAGTTATAATAAAGCCGATGATTTTCTTAGATAATTTTGTCATTGTATGGGATTAATACTTTGGCAAAATTATGATGCAATACACACTAGGTTTATGACTCAAATCATAATGAAAAAAATCAGTAAGATTATATAATTCTACTGATTTTCATATATTTTATTTTATGTGAAAGAATACTTAAAAGTATATGGAGAGTTTTAGTGTTTATCTATTTAACAAGAGTTAAAGGATCTGGATATTTGTAGTTATATTTTAGTAAAGTTTTGCTTTTTGTGTTTGATATTTTTTTAAACTTAATACTATCAGATACTTTAAATTCGGGAGGAATTAATCCCTCTTTTTCAGCGGCCAAAGTATAAAAAGTTTCTCGTAATGGATGTTCGTCTGCACAACCATTAATTATAGTCCCCCAAGCATTTTCAGAAATAATAGCATTGATTAATCCTATACAATCATCTTGGTGAATTATATTAACCGGAGCTTTCCCATTGGCAACATCTTTTTTATTTGCTAAAAAACGCCCAGGAGCTCTATCATATCCGATAAGTCCAGCTAAACGAAGAATTGTAAGGTTGTTTTTTACATGTGCTTGTAAAAGTTGCTCAACAGCTAAAACGGCTTTTCCTGATTCTTTTTCAGGTTTGTTGATTAAAGTTTCTGTAACCCAGTCGTTTGTGTTTTGGTATACAGAAGAGGAACTTACAAAAATTACTTTTTGTTCCGGCTTAATGTAAGGTAATACTTCTTTGATTTGTTCTTGATATACATTTAAAATATTCGGAATACGCTTAGGAGGAAAATTGATAATAATTACTTCACTATTAGAAAAGAAATCATTCATTAAAGTTTTATTATAGGATTCACCTAATTTGAAAACGAAAGGAATAATATTACGTTTTGCAAGGGTTTCTTCTTTTGTTTGCGATGTTGTAGAGCCTTTTACTGTATAACCTTTATCGATTAAAAACTCAGCTAGAGGCAAACCAAGCCATCCACATCCTAATATGCTAATTTGTTTATTGTTCAATTTGTAAAATTATTTTAGGATTTATATCATTTATGCTTAGTTAAATACTAAGAATATAATCCAAAAGCGAATTGTTGTTTTTTGAATTGCTAAAATAGCAAAGATTATTCATGATATTCTTTTGTTTAGAATAATAGATGAACTCATTAAATATTACAACCATTGAAAAAGATAATGCAACAATTGAAATTGAGTTTTATATATACAAAGCTAACGGCTAATTTTGCAAATGATAATTCCTAAAGACTTTTTTTAGTATATAAACGTATTAAATAAAAAAATGATTTTAAGATTTATAATCAGTCATTATATTTTTTAAAAAGGTTTAAAAACAAAAAAAGTCTCTCTTAGGTTTACGAGAGACTTTCTGATCTTTATGCAAGATCCGGGGGAAAGAAAGTTATTCAAATATAGATATAGTTTTAAGTGGAAAAGAAAGGTAAAACACTGTTTTTTAAATGTTTGTTTTGGTTTTCTTCTGTTGTGGTATAATTTAAAAATGAATTGTTATGGGGAAACAACCGATGGTAGAACAGCCATTATTTTCTAAGTGGTGTGGTCATGCTTGTATAAGTATGATTACAGGAGAAGATATTCTACATATAGCAAAAAAGCTTCAGAATTACAATGAATTAAGTTTAGAAAAAGAAGTTATGTGGTATTTATATGATAAAGGTTTTAAAGTGAAGTTAATTAGAAAATTTGATATAACCCCTGAAGAAATACCTAACAATTCAATAGTGAGAATTGAAGATATAAATGAAAACGGACATTTTGTTTTAAAGCAAAATGATGTTTTTAAAGATCCTAATGTAGGAATAGTGTTAAATTATATAAGTAGAAAACGAATAACACATTATTTAGAAATAGAGGAGTAAAAATAAAACCACTTGTAAATAAACAAGTGGTTTTTTATTATGTTGTATTGCAATTCTTTTGTAAGATTATCTTACAGCAATAGGGTAATTTTCACCTCTGTTACTAACTGATCCAGAAGTTCTTGGTCCACCACCTCTAGCGTGCATGATTCCAGCTACGTGAGGAGCAGCCATAGATGTACCACTTAAAGTAGCATAACCACCATTTAAATATGTACTTCTTACACTAGATCCAGTAGCAATAACATCAATAGGATTCATGTTGTAATTAGAGAAAGATGAGAAACCACGATTACATGTCATAGATGCAACAGTATAAATATTAGTACCGTTAATACATGCAGGATCGTAATTAGCTGCATTTGCAGAACTGTTACCAGCAGCAATAGATACAAAAGTTCCAGCATTTCCTAATCCACGAATTGCGCTGATGTAAGAAGATGAACTACCACATCCAGAACCGAAGAAACCTCCTAAACTTAAGTTAGCTACATCACCTGGAATATCATATCTTCCAACGTGATTAATTCCAGCTAAAATAGTTGAAGTAGCACTAGATCCACCACAACCAAATACTCTTACAGGAACTACAGAAGCACCAGCAGATACACCAACAACACCAATGTTATTGTTAATTGCAGCAGCTGTACCAGCTACGTGAGTACCATGACCGTTACAATCATTTGCTGAACCACCTACAAACGATCTTGCATATGTAGAGTTAGTAACAACATTAAG
>NZ_CANNBW010000009.1 GCF_947502995.1 uncultured Tenacibaculum sp.
CGTTTTCACTTTTTCGTTTTCACTTTTTCGTTTTCACTTTTTCGTTTTCACTTTTTCGTTTTCACTTTTTCGTTTTCACTTTTTCGTTTTCTACTTCTTCTTTTCAATCATTTTCTTAGCTAATTCAGCGCCAATTAATGATTGTAGCAAATTCCCACTGTTCTTATTCCCTGTACTTCCTTCTATGTAGGTAGTCGGAAGTTTTAAGTCTTTCAATTCTTTAGCAACTCCCACTGCGGTTTTGTATTCCCATTCTGCTTTTTCTTGAGGTGTAAGTCCTGCGCTTACTAATTTTTGATTTTCATAGGCTTGAGCATCTGCGGCTAACTTTTTACTTTTTGCTTTGTATTGCTCAACTTCATATTGTTTCTTTTCTTTTGTTAAATTAAACTCAGCAACTTTTGCTTCTGTTTCAGCTGCAATGGTCTGTTGTATTTGTGCTTTTTCTAATCTAGCTCTTTCTTTTGCTTTTTCTGCTTCTCCTTTTGCTTTTTCTTTTTGTGCACGATAAAATTCTCTTTCAGCTTGTTGTTTTTCTAATTGTGTTTGTGCAACTTCTTCTTTTTGTAATTGTAATCTGTTGTCAAAAGTCTCTTCCCAATCAATTTCTGTAACCACAGCTTGTACTACAGTCAAACCGTATGATTTTAATGAGTTTCCTTTTACTCTTACAGGTTCGCCATTTTCCATTTTTATTCTGAATCTTTTTTGGCGTGATTCTTTATTAGGAATAGTTCTAGTTACAGTGCTGTCACCAATAATTTCTGGTTTTTGGTTTTCAGCATATTCTTCTAAAACATACATTCCATTTTCTAATTGATCCTGAAAATATCTATCGAAATCTGCAGCCTGACCGGAAATATAATCTTGAGCAGCCATAAGCTTACAAGTATTCTTTATAGATTGATCGATATTAGGTATAATTCTAGATCGTATTAAATTCTTTTCTGTTTTGTTTCTATCAGCAACTGATAAAAACTGTTTTTCATCTGAAATATCAATGCTTATCACAATTGATGTAGCAATCTTCCCCTTTACAGCGTCGTTAAATTCCCATTGACGTGATTTATCTACATAGGCATACTGACTTTGATCTCCTAATTGTCCCTTTTTATTTGGTATTACATATTTTACTGGGATTTCAAATTGTATAGGGATTAATCTTCCCCACATTTTAGTTTTTAAACCTTGTTGAAATACTGCTTTTTGTCCACCCCATGGATATTGAACAGCGTAAGCAGTTCCAGGTTCAGCATAAAAGAATATCCCAGAGGTTATACTTAATAATACACCTGTAATAATCACAGTAATACTTTTCTGTGTTGTTAACCATTCTAAATCTTTTGTTTGTTTAAAGAAGGGTTTTATTACTATAGATGTAAATCCTAATAGGATTAATAAAATTCCGAAAAATGTTAGCATAGTTAGTTTAATGTTTTAAATAGTTGTTATTAAAAAATAGTTTGAATTACACTTGATATAAGTTCAATAAAAGCTACTGTTAATTTTAATATGATAGTTATCATTTTTTAAGTTGTTTTTTAGTTAGTAATTAGATCAATTTCGAAATTGTTTGATGAATATATGACGAACGAAATATCATTACCAAATTTTTGAAATAGATTTAATCTAATTGAATTTACATATGAAGTCAAAAAAACAATAAAAGTTATAATTTGTAACTCTGTTTACTTGTGCAATGTTTTTAATTAAAACTTAAAATATCGATACTGTTTATTTATGTAATGAAATAAAGGGTGTTTTTTGGTTGTACTTTAAAAGCAAAGGAAAAATGATGTTTTAAAGAAGGAGAAAACTTGATTTTATCTTTTTGAGTAAATAAATCATTCAAATTTTCAAGATTAAAATTTGATGTTTTTTTGTTGTTGAAAATTGAAATTTAAACAACGTATAATTGTCTATATTCGCAATAAAAATTTTTAATTATATGAGTATTTTATATGTTCTTGTAGGGTTGGTGTTGCTAGTTTTTGGAGGTGATTTTTTAGTGAAAGCTTCAGTTGGGCTTTCTTTTAAGTTGAGCATATCAAAAATGGTAATAGGTATGACAGTGGTGTCTTTTGCTACTTCTGCTCCTGAATTATTGGTTAGTTTACAAGCGGCTTTAGATGGCTCGCCGGCTATTGCTATTAATAATGTGATAGGTTCCAATATTGCTAACATAGGTTTAGTTCTTGGTGTTACTGCTTTAATTGGGCCGATAGTAGTGAGTAAAGATTTTTATAAGTTAAATTGGCCTGTAATGATGCTTTTTTCGTTAGCGATCTTTTATTTTCTTCAAAATGATAATCAATTAACAAATACTGAAGGGATAACTTTATTTTTAGGTTTAGTTGTTTTCTTGGTAGTTTTAATTAAATCAGCAAAAGAAGATGATTCAGATTCAGATGAAGTTGATGATAAATTGGCTAAGATAGGTTATGGAAAAATATTCTTTTGGTTGTTAATTGGAGCTGTGGCATTGTATTTTGGTTCGGATTTATTAGTTAAAGGAGCTAAAGATTTGGCAGAAAGTGTTGGTGTTAGTGAAGGTGTGATTTCTATTACAATGATAGCGATAGGTACAAGTGTTCCTGAATTGGCAGCTTCTGTTATTGCGGCTGTAAAAGGAGAGAAGGCAATTTCATTAGGTAATTTAATTGGATCTAATATTTTTAATATAGCATCAGTTTTAGGTTTAACATCTATAATTAAGACTATTCCTGTAACTGAGCCTCAAATTTTAACTAGGGATATTTATTGGATGTTAGCTTTTGCTTTTGTAATTCTACCATTAGTTTTTATTCCTGAAAAGTTTAAATTAACTAGATTAAAAGGAGCTGTACTCTTTTTGGGGTATTGCGTTTTTATCTTTTTAGCATTTATATAGTAGATGATAGCACAAAAAAAGCTCACATAAGTTATGTGAGCTTTTTTGTTTTTTATGTTGAGATATTATTTAATATCAGCACTTTTTACAGTTTGAACGATTCTTCCTGCTACTTTGTAAGGGTCAGCATTAGAAGCCGGACGACGATCTTCTAACCATCCTTTCCATCCTTTTTCTACAGTAATAATTGGAATACGAATAGAAGCACCTCTATCAGATACACCATAACTAAAATCGTTAATAGAAGCAGTTTCGTGTAATCCTGTTAAACGTTGATCGTTGTACTCTCCGTAAACAGCAATGTGTTCTTTTGTTACAGGTCTGAAAGCTTCACATACTTTTTCGTAAACTTCTTTACTTCCGCAAGTTCTTAATAAAGTGTTAGAGAAGTTAGCGTGCATACCAGAACCATTCCAGTCACCTTTAATTGGTTTTGGGTGATATTCGATGTAGTATCCGTACTTTTCAGTTAATCTATCTAATAAATAACGAGCAACCCAAATTTCATCACCTGCTTTTTTAGCTCCTTTAGCGAATAATTGGAATTCCCACTGACCTGAAGCAACCTCTTGGTTGATTCCTTCAAAGTTTAATCCAGCAGCAATACATAAATCAGCATGCTCTTCTACAAAATCACGACCGTGAGTATTTTTACCACCTACAGAACAATAATACATTCCTTGAGGTCCAGGATAACCACCAATAGGGAATCCTAAAGGTAATTGAGTGTGAGTATCCATAATGAAGTATTCCTGCTCAAATCCAAACCAGAAATCGTTATCATCATCATCAATACCAGCTCTACCATTAGTTTCGTGTGGAGTTCCATCAGCATTTAAAACTTCAGTCATAACTAAATAACCATTATCACGTGCAGGATCTGGGTAAATAGCTACAGGTTTTAATAAACAATCAGAGTCTCCTCCTTCAGCTTGTTTTGTTGATGATCCATCAAAAGACCAAATAGGACAGTCTTCTAATTTTCCGCTAAAGTCTTCAATAACTTTAGTTTTACTTCGCATGTTTTGAGTTGGATAATATCCATCTAACCAAATGTATTCTAACTTAGATTTAGCCATGATTTTTTATAACGTTAATTAGTTTATGGTGCAAAAATGTATAATTTTTAATTTACCCCCAAATTTTTAAGGGGTAAAAAAGCTTTTTTTTAAAAATAAATAATTTACCCCCTATTTTTTTAGGGTATTAATATTAATTTAGCGCAAAATTATTAATAATGGCTACAATTAGATTTAATGCATTGCAAGAAACAATGAATAGGAAACCTATTTTTGTTGAGGAAAAGGAGAGACGTTCTAAGTTATATGCTGAATTTGTGTTTAATGAAAGGTCAATGTTGCAGTATATGACAAGTGAAGCTTATAAGAGTGTAAGAGATGCTGTTGAATTTGGACATAAAATAGATAGAAAGATTGCAGATCAAATAGCTGTAAGTATGAAAGATTGGGCTTTATCTAAAGGAGCTACACATTACACACATTGGTTTCAGCCGTTAACAGGTTCTACAGCAGAAAAACATGATGCTTTTTTTGAGACTATAGAAGGAGGTAATGCAATGGAATTATTTGATGGAGGAAAATTAGTGCAACAAGAGCCTGATGCTTCTTCTTTTCCTCATGGAGGAATTCGAAACACTTTTGAAGCTCGAGGATATACAGCATGGGATCCAACTTCGCCAGCCTTTATATACGATACTACTTTATGTATTCCGACAGTTTTTGTTGCGTATACAGGCGAAGCTTTAGATAATAAAACTCCGTTATTAAGAGCGTTACAAGCTGTTGATGATGCTTCAACTGCTGTTTGTAAATATTTTGATAAAAATGTAACTAAAGTTTCTGCTACTCTAGGTTGGGAACAAGAATATTTTTTGATAGATAAAGCTTTGGCAGCTTCTCGTCCTGATATAATGATGACTGGTAGAACTTTGTTGGGGCATGCTTCAGCAAAAGGACAACAATTAGATGATCATTACTTTGGTTCTATTCCAACTCGTATTTTAAACTTTATGCGAGATTTAGAGCAAGAATGTATGTTGCTTGGAATTCCTGTAAAAACAAGACATAATGAAGTTGCGCCGAATCAGTTTGAGGTTGCGCCAATTTTTGAGGAAGCAAACTTAGCTGTTGATCACAATTCATTATTAATGGATTTGATGAAAAAGGTTTCTCAAAAGCATAATTTTAAAGTTTTGTTTCATGAAAAGCCTTTCAAAGGAATTAATGGATCTGGAAAACATAACAATTGGAGTTTAAGCACTAATACTGGAGTTAATCTATTGAGTCCAGGAAAAACTCCAATGAAAAATCTTCAATTTTTAACCTTTTTTGTGAATACAATTAAAGCTGTTTACGAATATGAAGAATTGATAAGAGCTTCGATAGCTAGCGCGGGAAATGATCATCGATTAGGTGCAAATGAAGCTCCGCCAGCCATTATATCTGTTTTTATTGGATCTCAACTTTCTCAGGTTTTAGATGAATTAGAGAATGTAACCAAAGGAAAACTTTCTCCCAAGGAAAAAACAGATTTAAAACTCAATATTATTGGTAAAATTCCAGAAATTTTATTGGATAATACAGATAGAAATAGAACATCGCCATTTGCGTTTACAGGGAATAAGTTTGAATTAAGAGCTGTTGGTTCTTGGTCGAATTGTGCTGGTCCAATGACAGTTTTAAATACGATTATAGCGAAACAACTTAAAGATTTTAAAGTAGAAGTTGATAAGTTGGTTGATGGTAAAGGATTGAAAAAAGATGAAGCGGTTTTTAATGTTTTACGTGAATATATAAAAGCTTCAAAAGATATTCGATTCGAAGGTGATGGTTATGGTGATTCTTGGGGAAAGGAAGCAAAGAAAAGAGGGTTGAGTAATCATAGAACTACACCAGAAGCTTTAAAAGCAAAGATTAGTGATAAAAGTATTGCTGTTTTTGAGGAAATGAAAGTGATGAATCGTGTGGAGCTAGAAGCTCGTCATGAAATTGAGTTAGAAGAATACGCTAAACGAATTCAAATAGAAAGTAGGGTTTTAGGAGATATTTCTAGAAATCATGTAATTCCTACGGTAATTCAATATCAAAATACATTAATAGAAAATGTAAAGGGATTAAAAGAAATCTTTGGTAATGATTATCAAAAATATGCTTCGGAACAAATAGATTTAATTAAGAGAATATCGAATCATATTGTAGAAATTAATTCTATGATTGAAGATATGACCGATCAACGCAAAAAAGCAAATAAGTTATCTGGTCAAAAGAATGCAGAAGCGTATTGTAATAAGGTGAAACCATATTTAGAAGATATTCGTTATCATGTAGATAAATTAGAATTGTTAGTAGATGATAACTTATGGCCATTAACAAAATATAGAGAGTTATTATTTACTAAATAAGATGTTTTGAAGATTGTACCTTTTACACAAGAGCATTGGAAACAAGTAGTTAAAATTTACGAAGAGGGAATTCAAACAGGAAATGCTACTTTTCGAACTCATGTTCCAGATTGGGAAACTTGGAATTCTAATTGTCACAAACATAGTCGATTTGTGTTTATTAGTAAAGAAGAAGTTTTAGGTTGGTGTGCGTTGACTCCAGTTTCTGCCAGATTTGAATACAGAGGTGTGGCCGAGGTAAGTGTTTACATTAAATCATCTGTAACAGGAAAAGGTATTGGTTCCTTATTAATGAATAATTTGATCAAATCTTCAGAGGTAAACGGAATTTGGACTTTATATTCAAGTATGTTTCCTGAAAATATAGGAAGTGTTCGTCTTCACGAGAAATTCGGATTTAGAAAAGTTGGTTTTAGAGAAAGAATTGCTGAGCAGAATGGAGTTTGGAGAGATACAGTAATATATGAACGAAGAAGTAAATAACAGTAAATTACTTTGGTAGTCTTACCTTTTAAAGTAATTTTGCACCCAACAACAACACAAAATAATGAGTCAAGAAGTTTCTAAAAGATACGCACAAAGAGGTGTTTCTGCATCTAAAGAAGATGTGCATAATGCGATTAAGAATATCGACAAAGGTTTATTTCCTAAAGCATTTTGTAAAATCGTGCCAGATTATTTAACGAATGATGATGAACATTGCTTAATTATGCATGCAGATGGTGCTGGAACAAAATCATCTTTAGCATATATGTATTGGAAAGAAACTGGAGATGTTTCTGTATGGAAAGGTATTGCTCAAGATGCGTTAATCATGAATATAGATGATTTATTATGTGTCGGAGCTACAGATAATATTATGTTATCTTCTACTATAGGAAGAAACAAGAATTTAATTCCAGGTGAAGTTTTATCGGCAATTATAAATGGAACGGAAGAGTTAATTACTGAGTTGAAAGAATTTGGTGTTACAATTCATTCAACTGGTGGTGAAACTGCAGATGTTGGAGATTTAGTACGTACAATTATTGTAGATTCTACGGTAACTGCTCGTATGAAGCGCGAAAATGTAATTGATAATGCGAATATTCAAGCCGGAGATGTAATTGTAGGGTTGGCTTCTTTTGGTCAAGCTTCTTATGAAAAGGAATACAACGGAGGAATGGGAAGCAACGGATTAACATCTGCTCGTCACGATGTTTTCAATAATTATTTAGCTGAAAAATATCCAGAAAGTTTTGATGCTGCTGTACCTGCTGATTTAGTATATTCTGGAAATGTTAAGCTTACTGATGAAGTTGAAAATTCACCAATTGATGCTGGTAGATTAGTGCTTTCTCCAACAAGAACATATGCACCAATTATTAAGGCGATTTTATCAAAATATAAATCAGATTCAATTCACGGAATGATTCATTGTTCTGGTGGAGCGCAAACAAAAATTTTACACTTTGTAGATAATCTTCATATTGTAAAAGATAATATGTTCGAAATTCCACCATTATTTAAATTGATACAAGAGCAATCGAAAACAGATTGGAAAGAAATGTATCAAGTATTTAACTGTGGACATCGAATGGAGCTTTATGTGAAACCAGATGTTGCTGAAGAAATTATTAAAATTTCGAAATCATTTAATGTAGATGCTAAAATTGTTGGTAGAGTAGAAGCTTCAGATAATAAGAAGTTAACTATAAAAAGTGAATTTGGAACTTTTGAATACTAAAATATTGTAAGCCTCATTTATGAGGCTTTTTTTATATTTTGAATTTACTTATTTCTTCTGATTTAATTCTGTTAATCGTTTTTTGATGAATTCAATTAAAGGTTCTAAATCTTGTTGTTTTTCATGTCTTTTAACTATTTGTCCATTTTCCACCCAACATGATGGGAAATGTTTCCAAAAGCGCGAAATAAAAATTTTAGCAGTATTATCTTCATCACTTTTCACAAAATCATAGTCAATTAATATTACTGGGATTTTTTTATCCGTGTTTTCCGATATACGAGTTAAAATCTTACTTCCTATGCTGAACGTGTAACCACTCCAGCTAGCTACTCCGCAAACCAAAGCATAATCTATAGATTCGATATTAAAATTTTCATCTCCTTGAATTAATTTATAATCGAATTTCCCATTGTTTAATACTTTACTTAATATTCCTTCTTCAATTAAAACTCTTCTGTTTTTAGCTTTTTTTATTTGGTTTTCATTCTGTTGTGTCAATGTATTTGTTTTAGTTTTTTTGATTTTATAATCAGGTTGTTTTACCGGTCTAAATTCTAGTAGTTTTTGTAGACTTTTGAAGTTTTTCATCATGTAAGTAAAGTCTTGTTTGCACAAATAGAACATTCCATTTGTTTTTCTAATTACAAGCTCATTACGATTTCTGAAAAAATCAACAACGCTATCTATTTTTTTATGATTAGAAGAGAATAAAGTTTTATTTTTTAATAAGAAGTAAGTATTGTTGAGATAAATTATCTTTTTATAATAGGGTTTATATATGATTTCATTCTTTTTGTTGATGACCCCATATGTAACAGGATAATATTTTTCCTTTTTAGGAGAGAAAATGAAATGTGTTGAATCTGTTTTCTTAAGATATGAATAGTTAGTTCCAAATTCTTTATTAAACTGAAGTAAGATATTATCTGTTTCAGACTTGTTTTCGATTTGTGCATTTAATACAGAGCAAAAACAAATTAGCGTAATTGAGAATATAGTTTCAAGTAAATGGTTTATGTCAGTTTTTTTATAAGACATAATGAGTTGAATTATTGTTTTTTACTTGTCAAAAATAATAAAACTCCAAGTTCATATTGTTTTAAAATGAATTTGGAGTAATGAATTCTTAAAAGTGTTTTTACTAACTAATTCGTACAGTTAAATACCAACCACCATCATTGTCTGCTGACCAATTATCATTAGCAGCTATTTGTAATACTGTGTCTTGAGCTGCTGTTATGGTTCCAGCTGATCCTATGAATACAGGTAATCCTCCAGCTTGAGCAACCAAACTATTTTTAGTTAAACCAGGAGCTGGAGCACCATGATCTGCAGTTACATTGAATTCGCCATTTGGGCTAAAAGGCCAACTTCCCCATGGTCCGAAAGTTATAATTCCTGAAGCTGTGATATGTACGGTCTCACCTTTTTTAATTTCAATTCCTGTGCTTTTCCATCCTTGATGTTTTGCTCCAATTCGCTCACTAAAAACTCTACCAGATGCAATATTTAATTCTTTATTTTCAGTTTTCAACATGCTAGAAACTCCATCTAATAATCCTATAAAAGTTTTTAAGCTTTTAATCCAGTTTTTAGGTAAGATAAGTGTGCCTTGAAGCGCAATCAAAATAGGTCTAGTAATTTTATAAATCTTATCTATTTCTATAAGCATATCTTTAGAAACAATCTCTTCTTCTAATACTGGTTTTATTGTTAAATTCTCTTTATTGTCATCTATAAGTTGATTGATTTTTTCAAAATCCATAATTAATGTTTTTAATTTTTTTTGATTTCTAATTTATACGAACAACCTTTTGCAAAGTCTGAATACCGGGTTAAGAAATTTTGGATCTTTGCCTCTACCGTGAGGGTCAAAACCAACAGCACCAGTTCCGTATTTTAGGTGAATTCTTTCTCTATGTCTAATTCCGTTCAGTTTTTTAGCTAAAGCACTTTCAAGATATACTACTGTATCGTTGTCATGATGACCTCTAAAATCTTCATAAGTAATTCCAAAACAATAGTATTTATGTCGATTATTAATGTCATTTTCGTTATGATTTAGCTGGTGTAAAACTTCACTATATGGCATTATAGATTGTGGTCCTGGTGATGGAGCGAAAAAAAATGATGGAGCTATTCCTTCGTGTGGACTACAAATAGTGATTAGATTTTTAACATGAAAGCCTTTCGAGATCATTGATCTAGCTACAATTCCCCCCATGCTGTAAGCTACTATAGTACAATCGTTGAAAGATAAACCTTGTTTTGCTATTCTGTTTAAGATAGATTGGGCGCCCATATCAAATGAATCTCCAGTTTTATATGATATGTTCCATGTTCTATATTTTTTACCTCTAAGTTGACGTAATAGTGTCTGATTTATTTCATTCATCATTTCTTTATTAGAACTGAAAAAACCAGTAGGATTGAAACCATGTAATAATATCACGTCTTTAACTTTTGTATTCGATTCGGTTGATAAATCATTAGAATCAATTCGTTCTATACTAAAATCTTCAATTACTATCTCGGTAGTTTCATTTATGTAGTTATAATTCTCCATTTTCAATTATTTTGTATTCGTTTAATTATTCAATTTGATCAAATAGAATTTTAATTCGAAGTAAAATTATTTAGAAAACAGTTTTTTTATATACATACAAATAGGTAATTGTTTGTGAGGTAGTTGTTTAAGAGGGTTTCTGTGTTGAGTGATGAATGATGAAGTGTTTAGGTTTAATTACATAAACCTTCGATTAAATCTATGTTTTTTAGCATAATCCATGTTTTGTGGTTGTATTTTTTAGGGGAAAATTTAAAAAGAAGAATGTTTTTCTGATCAGTTTTACAATACGTATTTTCTATAATTACATTTAGCTTTAATCCAGTATTTGTAGCAAATCTATCATAAGTTGTAATTACTCCTTTGTATGTAGTTTTATCTTTGTGTAGCTTCGCTACTGCTTTATGTTTTTTTAAGTCTTTATTGTTTTCAATATTGTTTAAACCGTCAAAATATAGCTGTAAGTTTATCTCTAATTCATCTTTAGTAATTTCTCTATTTAAATCAATATTCCATACATAAACATAAGACCAAAAGTTTTGATGATCTGGATTCCTCCATCCTTCAGGTGGAAATCTAACTTCTGCTATTCCTTTGTAAATTATATTCTTAGCAAAAGGGATCGGAAATGAAAAAATTTCTTTTCCCCAAGAATTGTCCAATTCAATAATAGAAGATTTAGCGTTTTTGTAGTTATAATGTTGTTCTTTCTTTTGAGGAAAAAGAAGTAAAATTTGAAGCAAGAATAATAAAGTTAATACTGTCTTTTTCATAATTATAATTTTATTATAACTTCAAATCCTAAAGCATCAGAAATAGCATAATCTTTTACTTTGCTAGTGTAGTTTACATTCCATTTTCTTCGGTCTATTTTAAAACGCGTATTCATTTCTTTTTTATCAAAATCAAAATTAGCTCTGAAATTAATAGGTTTTGTAATTCCTAAACTTGTTAATGGAAATTTTTCAACATCAAAAAAATCCGGATCTTTTAAGTGATTAATTAAACTCTCTTTTCCTTCTTGTTCTTTAATATCACTGTTAGTCATCGAACTCATATCTATTATAAATTCACCGCCAGTAATTTTATCTCCTTTTTTTATAAAGAAACCTTCCTTAAATTTTATATAGCCGTCATGTCTGCCAAAATGAAATGTAAGTTCTCCAGTCCACTTAATTGTGCTCTGTTCAGTGTTTATACTTATTTTTTCTTGAGCATTACTGTTTAAAATTAGGGAAACTAGAGTCACAAATAGGATAATAATTTTTCTCATTGATTTAGATTTTTAAATTCTGAGTAAAACTATTTTTGATATTCGTGAAAAGTGTCAAACGATTGTAAAAGAAGTGTAAAAAACTTGTCAATAAATTCTTAATTACAATTTGATTTTTAGTTTTTAGTAATTTCAGATAAAATTAAATGAGTTGTTGTGTCTCCATAATCAATTAATTTATCTATGAATTCCTGTAAATGTAATTGATTTCTTAAAGCTACTTTCATATGAATATTTTGTGATCCAGTAATTCGATAAGCTTTTTTAATTTCCGAAAATTGAAGAGAATCTTTCATAAAGATCTTCAGTTTTCCACTATATAATTTCAGTATGATAAAAGCTTCTATTCCGTAACCAATTTTTGCGTAATCTATATCTGCTGAATATTTTTTAATTACTTCATTGTCTTCAAGCTTTTGAACTCTTTCTCGAACAGCAGAAGGAGATAAGTTGATTTTTCTGCCTATGTCGGCAAATGATATTCTAGAATTTGCTTGTATTTCTTTAAGGATAGAAAGATCTATTTCATCAACCATTGAATCGTTTGTTTGTTTAGTTTAAAAAAATGAATTCAACTTGATATTTCATAAAACACAACTGAATTAATTTCCTACTAAAGTAATGGGTTTTTAATTTTGATTCAAAATTTTATTGATTTTTCTATCATGGCTCTAAGTGTTTTTTTAATATTGATATTAGCAATTTTTCTAGGTTTTTTTATACAAACAGTAGTTGGTTTTGCTGGTGCTTTAGTTGCTTTGCCAATTTTATTAATAAGTATGAGTTTGCAGGATGCAATTGCTTATTTGGCATTGTTTTATTTGTATTCTAGTATCATTTTAGTTTCTAAAGAATGGAAGAATATAGATAAATCGGTAATTTTTAAATTAATTTTAGCTACAATTATAGGTGTGACTATAGGTATTTGGGTGTTGCAATTTGGAAAACCTTTAGTTCTTAAAAAAATGCTCGGATTCTTTATTTTATTATACGTTATCTATACTACATTTCTAATTAAAAATGAAGGAGTAAAAAATCCAAAACTTGGGTTTGTTTTCGGTTTGTTTGGTGGTTTTTTTTCAGGATTATTTTCTACAGGCGGACCTTTATACGTTATGGTTGTGAAAAACGCTGTTGTAGATATGAAAGTGTTTAGAGCTACAATGATCGGTGTTTTAGCTTTGATTACAATTACCAGAGTGCCAATTCTATTTGTGCAAGATATACTTACAGTGAATCATGTTTACGATTCGCTACTTGTTATTCCTGTTTTTTTATTAGCAACATTTTTAGGTAAGAAACTTTATTCTAAACTTAATGAAAAGGCGATGAAAAATATGGTTTTAAGTTTGCTTTTTATTTCAGGTATTGTTTTATTGATAAAGAGCTAAAACTACTTTATTTTATCAAAAACAAAATCAATTGCAAAGTCGTTATTAGCAACTTTAGCTTTTAATTGTTTACCTTCTAACCAATAGGAAATTACCTTAGGAAATTCATTACTTGGATTTGTACAAGTTAATGAGTTTTTAGTTAGTTCAGTGATCTCAAATAATGTTGGATTTTGATTCACACCTGTTACTTGTAAATATTTATTTCCTTTAAATTCAACGATTGATAAAATCTCTTTAAAAACAGTATCTTTTTCTTGAAGAGAATATCCAATTCCATTAAAATTCTGATTCCATATTTCAAAAGTTTCTTTAGAACCTTCGTTATTAACACGTTTCCATTTTCCTATTAAAAAATCCGGATTTGTTACTTCTTGCTTGCAAGAGACGATTATCAAAAGAAAAAAAATAAAAAATAGCTGTTTCATATCAAACAATTTTTGTTCATACACTGATTTCCAGTACAACAAATTTAAAGAAAAGTCGTAAATTCGCACACCAACGAAAAGAATAATGCTAGATAAATTACAGATTGTTAAACAACGTTTTGATGAGGTATCAGATTTAATCATTCAACCGGATATTATTTCTGATCAAAAACGTTATGTTCAGTTAAATAAGGAATATAAAGATTTAGGTAAAGTTGTTAAAAAAGCGGACGAATATCAAACGCTTTTAAACAATATAGATGAGGCTAAAGAAATCATTGCAGATGGAAGTGATGCAGAAATGGTTGAAATGGCTAAAATGGAGATGGATGAAGCTAAAAATAGAATTCCAACTTTAGAAGAAGAAATCAAATTTTTATTAATTCCTAAAGATCCTGAAGATGGTAAAAATGCTGTAGTTGAATTACGTGCTGGAACAGGAGGAGATGAGGCAAGTATTTTCGCTGGAGATTTATTTAGAATGTATTCTAAATATTGTGAAGGTAGAGGTTGGAAAGTTTCTATTGTAGATTATAGTGAAGGAACAAATGGTGGATTTAAAGAAATTCAGTTCGAAGTTTCAGGTGAAGATGTTTACGGAACTTTAAAATTCGAGGCTGGAGTACATCGTGTACAACGTGTACCTCAAACAGAAACTCAAGGTAGAGTTCATACTTCTGCTGCAACTTGTATGGTTTTCCCTGAAGCTGAAGAGTTTGATGTTGAAATTAATCCAAAAGATGTTCGTATCGATTTCTTCTGTTCATCTGGACCTGGAGGTCAGTCTGTAAATACAACATATTCAGCAGTTCGTTTAACACATATTCCAACAGGATTAGTTGCACAATGTCAGGATCAGAAATCTCAGCACAAAAACAAAGAAAAAGCATTTAAAGTATTACGTTCTCGTTTATATGATTTAGAGTTGGCTAAAAAGCAAGCTGAAGATGCAGCAAAAAGAGGTTCTATGGTAACTTCTGGTGATCGTTCGGCTAAGATTAGAACATATAATTATCCACAAGGTCGTGTTACAGATCATAGAATTGGATTAACACTTTACGATTTACAAAATATTGTAAATGGAGATATTCAAAAAATTATAGATGAGCTTATGCTTGCTGAAAATACTTCTAAATTAAAAGAGTTAGGAGAAACAATTTAATAAAGACGCAACCAAAAGGTTGCGTTTTTAGTTTACGAAATATTACTAATGAACTACAGTAGAGATAAAATCATTAATATCGCTTTTTATAATGTTGAAAATCTATTTGATACAATAGATGATCCGTTAACTAATGATGACAAATTTACACCAACAGGTGAGCGAAAATGGAATCATAAAAGATATTTTAAAAAGCTTCAGAAAATTAGTTATGTAATTTCTCAAATAGGGAAAGATTCATCTAATGAAGCTCCAGCAATTGTTGGTTTAGTTGAGGTAGAAAATACTAAAGTATTGAATGACTTAATTCATCAAAAAAAACTTTTCGAATATGGTTATAGATATGTTCATTTTGAATCAAAAGATGAACGAGGAATTGATACAGCTTTACTCTACAGAGATCAATTTTTTGATCCTGTAAATAGTAGAAAAATTCAATTCGATTTTATTGATGAAAATGGAGAAAGAGATCATACAAGAGATGTTTTATTAGTTTCTGGTTTTTTAAATGGAGATTTAATTCACATTATCGTAAATCATTGGCCGTCTAGAAGAGAAGGTGAAGAGATTACTAGACATAAAAGAATAAAAGCAGCTAAAGTAGTTAAACAAGTAATTGAGGAAATAAAAGAAGAAGATCAACAGGCAAAGATTATTATTATGGGAGATTTTAATGATAATCCATCTTCAGAAAGTATTAAAGATTATTTAGTTTCAGAAGATTTTTATAATCCGATGTTAAATCTTCATGCTAAAGGATTAGGTTCTTTAACGTACAAAAAAGAATGGTTTTTATTCGATCAAATTATCGTTTCTAAGAACTTATTAGATGGTGAAGTTGAACACAAGTTCATAGCAGCAAAAATTTTTAATAAAAGATGGCTAAAAACTCATAAAGGAAAACGTAAAGGAAGTCCATTTAGAACATATATTGGACCATGGTATAAGGGAGGTTTTTCAGATCACTTTCCCATTTATGCAAGTTTTTTAAAAAAGTAACCTAAAAAATAGGAATAAAAAAAACCAGCTGATAAAGCTGGTTTTTGTTTTATTTCTCTACTCTACTACTACTCAACAGTAACAGATTTTGCTAAGTTTCTAGGCTGATCAACATTCTTTCCTAACATTACTGCAATGTGATATGATAGTAATTGAAAAGGAATTGTTGTTAATAACGGTGTAAAAGCTTCTTCGGTTTCAGGAATTTCAATTACATGATCTGCAATTTCTTTTACAGTTTCATCACCTTCAGTAACAATTGCAATAATCTTTCCGCTTCTCGATTTAATCTCTTGAATATTACTTACTACTTTTTCGTAGTGACCTTTTCTTGTAGCTATAACAAAAACAGGCATATTCTCATCGATTAAAGCAATAGGTCCATGTTTCATTTCAGCTGCAGGATATCCTTCAGCATGGATGTAAGAAATTTCTTTAAGCTTTAAAGCACCTTCTAATGCAACTGGAAAATTGAATCCTCTACCTAAATATAAACAGTTTGTTGCGTCTTTATAATGATATGCAATTTCTTGAACCTCTTTGTCTATTTTCAATAAATTCTCAACCTGACTAGGAATTTGCTGCATAGTTTGTAAATACTTATTTACAGCAGTTTTAGATAAAGTACCTTTCGCTTGAGCTAACTTTAATGAAATTAAAGAAAGTATTGTAATCTGAGTTGTAAATGCTTTTGTAGATGCAACTCCGATTTCTGGTCCTGCATGAGTATAAGCGCCAGCATGAGTCTCTCTTGCAATAGAAGATCCTACAACATTACAAATTCCAAATACAAAGGCTCCTTTAGATTTAGCAAGTTTAATTGCTGCTAGTGTATCAGCTGTTTCACCAGATTGTGAAATAGCAATAACTACATCTTTTGGAGTTATAATAGGATTTCTGTATCTAAATTCAGAAGCATACTCTACTTCAACAGGAATTCTGGCCATGTCTTCAAGAAGATATTCTCCAACTAATCCAGCATGCCAAGATGTACCGCAAGCGATAACGATGATTCTATCTGCATTTAAAAATTTAGAGATATTATCATCAATACCAGCCATTCGAATAATCCCCTCATTAGCTAGCATTCTTCCTCTGAATGTATCAGTAATAGCTTTTGGTTGTTCGTAAATTTCCTTTAACATGAAATGATCATAACCACCTTTTTCGATTTGATCTAAATTCAATTTTAATTCTTGAATTTTAGCATCAACTGGTTTGTCGTTATCTATTTTACGAACACGTATTCCTCTTCCTTTTTTTATGATTGCAAGTTCACCATCTTCTAAGTAAACAGCGTCTTTTGTAAATTCTATAAATGGAGAAGCATCAGAAGCAACAAAAAACTCTTCATTGTTTTTTCCAACACCAATAGCTATTGGACTTCCCAAACGTGCTACTACTAATTCGTTAGGTTTTGTTTTGTCAAAAACCGCAATAGCATATGCTCCAATAACGTTAGTTAAAGCTAATTGAACAGCTTTACCTAATTTGCAACCTTCTTTGTCTTTAATTTCTTCAATAAGATTAACTAAAACTTCAGTGTCAGTATCACTCTGAAATTGGTAACCTCTAGAGATTAGTTCTTTTCTAATGGTGTCATAATTTTCAATAATACCATTATGAACAATGACTAAATTTCCAGATTGAGAAAAGTGTGGATGAGAATTGACATTATTAGGAACTCCGTGAGTTGCCCATCTTGTATGACCAATACCAATTTTACCTATTTTTCTAGATTCATCGTTATTGGTGATAACTTCCAAGTCAGAAACTTTCCCTTTAGTTTTTGATAGTTTCATTTCCGAACCATCATACATCATTATTCCAGCACTGTCATATCCTCTGTATTCTAGTCTCTTTAAACCATTAATTACGATTGGATAAGCATTTCTTTCTCCTATGTAACCAGTAATTCCACACATAATTTTTAGGCTTTAATTAATTGTCGTCTTTTTCTTCTGTAAATGAAATAGTCAATTTAGCTCTCTTTTCACCGTTACTAGCAGAATTATTTAAAATTGTAACTCCTCTAGGATTCCAGTTGTAAGTTTCTACATTCAAACTTCTTAGTATTCCTGTGTTTGGATCAACTGCTAAATCTGTAGGTGTGTTGAAAACTCTTAAAACTAAAGGTGAATTTTCTTGAAGTTCACCAGAAATTAAATCAGAAACATAATCCGTTATTCCAAAAGAATAAGAACTAGGTTTAGAATCTTCTAATTGTAATGTACCTCCGAATAAAATTGGTCCTTCAGTTATTGCGTCTTTAATTTGTTCGTCACCATCAGCAGTTTCTCTATATAGTAACATACGTAATGGAACTGATGTTGTATCTCTAGATGCATCAATATTGAAAGTTAGTGTGGCGTCATTAACTAGGATATTTCTATCTTTTAAATCCTGAAGATCAGTGGCGTTTAAAATATTAATTCTTGCCATACTTCCTGCAGTTCCTTGAATGTTGAAGCTATTAGCAGGAGGTGTATTTTGAACTGGAGACATTGTATATTTACTATTTCTAACTCTATTCAATGGGAAAGAGTAGTTTCTAGCTAATGTGTCTTTTAGTGTAAGAGCTGTTTCTCCTTCTTTAATCTCATAACGAGTTATTGTGTAATAAAACTCAACTGAACCAGAGTTTGTGTTTCCTGTTAACTGGAAAGGAACCATTGCTCCTTCTGTAGCGTTAGTTTCAACTTTAATTCCTTTAAAGTAGTTGTTAAAAGCTACAGAGTTTTCAAATTCAGGTCCGCTAAAACGATCCCAGAACATGGTTTTCATTTTATCAGTATCCAAAGGAACTACTAAAAACGGGTTTGGAGCAGCACTCGTATTTCCATTGTTTAACTTAATAGTATCTAAATAAGTACCGCTAACATTTCCCATAAGATCACTAACGCTTCTTGTAATAACATACATTGTATCGTTAGGATTTGGCATGAATTCGAAACCTAAATCTTCATTTAAAATTTCTGTTCCAGCATAATTGAAATCAGATTGAAAACTATTAGTTTCTGTTGGGTTACTAGGATCTAAAGTGTTTAAAAATGTTTCATTAACAATTACTGATAATGGCATTTTTTTAGTAGCGTCTCCTAATACAGAATCTAATCTGAATTTTGGAAGGTTGTCAGAAGTTGTTCTAATGTTTGTTGCTGTATATGGAAGTTTTAAAACTACTCTATCCAATTGAAAGAAAGAATCAACTTTTCTTAAAGGAAATTCATCATCTACATCTACAGCACTTTGTACATCTGCAGTTTTAGGGTTTGGTGTAGAAACGCTTAATTGACTCACAAAAGAAGCGTTAATTGATTTATAATCATTGTTGTTATAAACTCCTAACCAGTATTCGCCTAAAGAACCAATTGCTATATTATCTGCTCTAACAGAACTGATATCTACAGGAGTAATTTCTACTTCAAGAGTTACCTTGTCTGTACTGAATTCGTTATTGCTAATTACATTTCCTCCTATTTCTCTAAAATCTTTCTCACAAGACATCACCAAAAGAAAGCTTATGAAAGCTAGAGATATATAAAAAATCTTTTTCATTATTTAAATTTGATAAATTAAGAATCTTGAAGCTCTAATACGTTTTCTCTATAAAAATCTAGATAAGCTTCAGTTAAATACTCTTCAGATTGGTAGTCAAGAACAGTAACGCCACTTTCAGAAATGAATTGTTCTAAATCTTCAGAAAAATCAGAACTTCCTTTAATAATAGCATCTGAATTTAAGATTGCGTTTCTTAAAATATTTTCTTGATTTGGAGTTTGAAGATGAGATACAGTGTCGTTGTCTATTTTATCAAACTTTACTTTATCAATAAGTTTAGGATTTAATTCTCCTGGGAATTCATTACTGTATAAAGAAGTAACGATTTTACTTTCACTGAATAAAGGTTCTTCTTTGTAAAATTCTTTTAAGTATAAAGGTAATAAAGAAGCCATCCATCCGTGAACATGAATAATATCTGGTGCCCAGTTTAATTTCTTTACAGTTTCTACTACACCTTTAGCAAAGAAGATCATTCTTTCATCATTATCATCGAATAACTTATCATCTTCGTCTGTGTAAATAGCTTTACGCTTAAAATATTCATCGTTATCAATGAAGTATACTTGCATTCTTTCTTTAGGAATAGAAGCAACTTTTATGATTAAAGGCATATCCATATCGTCGATGATAAGATTCATCCCTGATAAACGAATCACTTCGTGTAGTTGATGCCTTCTTTCGTTGATTACCCCAAAACGAGGCATAAAAATTCGCGTTTGAACCCCCTTAGAATGTGCATATTTAGCAACATTAAACGCCGTAGATGATAATTCTGTTTCTGGTAAATATGGAATTACTTCCGAAGAAACATATAATATTCTCTTATCCTTCATTAAATCGAACTCTTTATAAAGCGGCAAAACTACGAAATTTTATGCTAAAATCCTGTTAAATTGCTAATTTTGCTCTTGTTCTAATAATTTTACACATGAAAATATTCAAGTCTAAATCAGATTTAAAAAGCTATATCTCACAAAAAAAACAAGAAGGAAATTCAATCGGATTTGTGCCTACAATGGGAGCGCTCCACAAAGGACATTTATCTTTGGTAAAGAGAGCGATACAGAAAAATGATATTACAATTGTGAGTATTTTTGTAAACCCTACACAATTTGACAAGAAAGAAGATTTAGATAATTACCCGAAAACGTTTGAGAAAGATGCTGAATTATTAGAAAGTGTAAATTGTGATGCTGTATTTGTGCCTGCCGTTAGCGAAATTTATGGGGATAATGTGAATTCTGAGCCTTTTGATTTTGATGGATTAGAACATCAAATGGAAGGAAAATTTAGAGATGGACATTTTGATGGTGTAGGAACTATCGTTAAAGCTTTATTTGAAATCGTAGAACCAAATGTTGCGTACTTTGGAAAGAAAGATTTTCAACAACTTCAAATCATTAAAAAAATGGTGGAGAAGTTAAATCTTCCGATCAAAATAAAAGGAATGCCGATTTTTAGAGAAAAGGATGGTTTAGCAATGAGTTCTAGAAATACAAGGTTAACTCCTGAGCACAGAGAAGCTGCACCTTTTATTCATAAAACTTTAAAAAAAGCTAGAAAAAAAATTGGCACAAAAAATGTAACGGAAATAACGAAATGGTTAGAGAATCAATTTAAAAAACATCCACTTCTAGAATTAGAGTATTTTATTATAGCTGAAGAAAAAACTTTACAAACTGCTGAAAATTTTGATGCTACAAAAAGATACCGTGCATTTATTGCCGTATTTGCTGGAGAAATTAGATTGATAGACAATGTCCGATTCAAAAACAATTAAAATAATTAAAGAATAAATTCCTTAAAAACAGTATTTTTGTCGCATGTTAGTACAAGTTGTAAAATCTAAAATTCACCGAGTTAAAGTAACTGGTGCAGATTTAAATTATATCGGGAGCATCACCATAGATGAAGATTTAATGGATGCCGCTGGAATCATAGAAGGAGAGCGAGTTCAAATCGTAAATAATAATAATGGAGAACGTTTAGAGACTTACGCAATTCCAGGACCAAGAAAAAGTGGAGAAATTACACTAAACGGTGCAGCAGCTAGAAGAGTTCAAAAAG
This sequence comes from uncultured Tenacibaculum sp., assembly GCF_947502995.1. Taxonomy (GTDB): domain Bacteria; phylum Bacteroidota; class Bacteroidia; order Flavobacteriales; family Flavobacteriaceae; genus Polaribacter. The sequence goes on from NZ_CANNBW010000009.1 coordinate 21,491, forward strand.
GTGATACTTTAATCTTAATTGTATACGGATTCTTAGAGTTAGAAGAAGCAAAAAAGTTTAAGCCTCAATTAGTATTTCCTAATGAGGAAACAAATTTATTAGAGTAGTTTGAATACTTCACAAAAGAAAATTTTAAAAATCATTTTACCTCTCATTTTGGGAGGTTTTTTAGTATGGTATTCTTTGTCAGGAATGGACAAAGACAAAATGATTGGTTACGTAAAATCTGCTAATTACGGTTGGATTATTTTAGGGCTTTTTTTCGGAGTTCTAAGTCATTTATCTAGAGCGTATCGTTGGAAGTTTTTGTTACAACCAATGGGGTATAAACCAGATTTTGGTAATAGTACCATGGCAGTTATAATTGCTTATTTGGTAAATTTAGCCGTGCCAAGAGCTGGCGAAGTTTCTCGTGCTTTAGTCATGACAAATTACGAAGATATACCTTTTGAAAAAGGATTTGGAACTATCGTTGCAGAACGAATGGCAGATTTACTAATGATGCTTATAGTTATTGCAATCACTTTATTTGTTCAGTTTGATTTCATTTATAATTTATTAACTAAGAACTTTAATCCAGTTAAAATTATTATTCTTTTAGCCGGACTAATTGTTGGTTTTTTAATTTTTACTAGTTACGTAAAGAAAGCAAATTCAGGAATTGGATTAAAAATCAAAAACTTTGTCAACGGATTAATAGAAGGCGCTACTAGTATTTTTAAGATGGAAAATAAATGGGCATTTATTTTTCATACTGTATTTATCTGGGTAATGTATGTTGCTATGTTTTGGGTAACCATTCCATCGATAGAGGGTTTACAAGTTCCTTTTGGAGCAGTTTTAATCGGTTTTATTGCAGGCGGATTTAGCATTGCAGCAACCAATGGAGGAATAGGATTATATCCTATAGCTGTAGCTGGTGCATTTATGTTATTTGGTGTTGAAAAAGATCCTAGTGAAGCTTTCGGTTGGATAATGTGGACTGCGCAGACTTTAATGATTGTAGTATTTGGCGGACTAGCTTTTTTACTATTACCTATTTATAACAAAGCAAAATAATACTACATTTTACTATAGTATACATGTAGTATTATATAAGTTTTTCTATTGTATTTTAGAGAAATAGATAAATGTCGTGCTTATGTCGTCTATAAAGCTTTGGTTATTTTTTGAAAACTTAAAATTAGAAAATAGTTTTGCTATAAATTTGAAATTGAATGGATAAACTTAGTTTTGGAAAAGAGTTAGTCAGAATAAGAAAAGCTAGAGGTTTAACACAAGCTGAAGTTGCAGAAAAATGTAACTTAACTATTAGAACAATTCAAAGAATTGAAAATGGTGTGGTAGAACCAAGAGCTGCAACAATTAAAATTATTGCTGAGTTTTTAGAGATTGATTTTTTTGAAACTTCAAGTCAAAATTCAAATTTCAATAGGCACAAAGAATCGTGGCAAATAAAAAAACTATTTGATCTAAAAACCAATACAATGAAAAAAGTTTCAATTCTAATTACTACAAGTTTAATTGCTATTTATTTTTTAGTAACTGCTTTCAATAAAAACAACAACATTAAAGGAGAGTATTCTAAAAATGATGTAACAACAAAGGTTAAAAATGAAACCTTGTCCAAGGATTATGTTGTAGTCGGTAAATTTGGTGAAATTCATAAAGATTGGGCATTAGTTCAAAAAGGTAATAAGTTTGGTTTTATAAATAGAAAAGGAGAAATCATTGTTCCTATAGAATATATTGCCATTGGAATGTTCGGTGAAATTCATAGAGATTGGGCATTAGTTCAAAAAGGTAGTGAGTTTGGCTTTATAAACAAATCAGGAAAAGTTGTTGTTCCTATCGAATATAATGCGATTGGAATGTTCGGTGAAACTCATAGAGATTGGGCATTAGTTCAAAAAGGTAATGAGTTTGGCTTTATAAATAAAGTAGGAAAAGTTGTTGTTCCTATAGAATATATTGCCATTGGAATGTTCGGTGAAATTCATAGAGATTGGGCGTTAGTTCAAAAAGGTAGTGAGTTTGGCTTCATAAATAAAGTAGGAAAAGTTGCTGTTCCTATTGAATATAATGCGATTGGAATGTTTGGAGAAATAGCTTCAGATTTAGCTTTAGTTCAAAAAGCGAGTAGATTTGGGTTAATGAATTTTAAAGGAGAAGAAATAATCTCATGTAAATATGAAAGTATACAAGTAAAAGGATCTACTGCAATCGTATACATTAACGGAGAAACTGAACGAATACAAATTAAAAGATAATATGAGGTTGATGTGTTTTTATTTCTTGTTAAGGAATAATAAATGTATTAGTTTTGATATTGTTCAAGTATAATCGATTTCATGCCAAAAACAAAAACAACTTTTTTCTGTCAGAATTGTGGAGCGCAACACGCGCAATGGATAGGACAATGTCCGAATTGTAAACAATGGAATACAGTTGTAGAAGAAGTAATCCAAAAGGAAGAAAAAAGAAATTGGAAAACCCCTTCAAATACACAAAAAGTTGTTTCTAAACCTAGAAGAATTCAAGAAATTGAATTGAATACAGAAGAGCGAATTATTACTCGAAATAATGAGTTAGATGTGGTTTTAGGTGGCGGATTAGTAAAAGGTTCTATAACCTTATTAGGAGGTGAGCCAGGAATCGGTAAATCAACATTACTGCTGCAAGTTGCTTTGCAAATTCCGCAGAAGGTATTGTATGTTTCTGGAGAAGAAAGTCAATCACAAATTAAAATGCGAGCTGAGCGTTTGCAAAATGAAGATTCAAATTGCTTGATTTTAACAGAAACAAATACACAACAAATCTTCAGAAATGTTGAAGAAGTTCAGCCTGATGTTTTAGTCATAGATTCTATTCAAACATTATACACGAATAATATTGAAGCTTCACCGGGAAGTATTTCTCAAATTAAAGAAACTTCCGCTGAGTTGATCAAATTTGCAAAAGAAACAAATACACCGGTTTTATTAATCGGACACATTAATAAAGACGGAAATATAGCGGGACCAAAAATCTTAGAACATATGGTAGATGTTGTACTTCAGTTTGAAGGAGACAGAAATCATACCTATAGAATTTTACGTTCTCAAAAAAACAGATTTGGTTCTACAGCCGAATTAGGAATTTATGAAATGTTATCCGACGGTTTACGTGAAGTTAAAAATCCGTCAGAGATTTTAATTTCAGAAAAAGATACCGATTTAAGTGGAACAGCAATTGCTTCAACTTTAGAAGGTGTTCGTCCGTTAATGATAGAAATTCAAGCTTTAGTAAGTACAGCAGTTTATGGAACTCCACAAAGATCTACTACCGGTTATAATTTAAAACGTTTGCACATGATTCTAGCTGTTTTAGAAAAAAGAGCAGGATTTAAACTTGGTGCAAAAGATGTGTTCTTAAACGTAACTGGAGGTATTTATATCGACGATCCTGCAATAGATTTAGCTGTTGTGGCAGCAATTCTTTCTTCAAATCAAGATATTGCAATTAATCCAGATGTATGTTTCGCTGCAGAAGTAGGTTTAGCAGGAGAAATTCGTCCTGTTTCTAAAATCGATCAACGTATAGTTGAAGCAGAAAAGCTAGGGTATAAAACATTTGTAACTTCAAAATACAATAAGATTACATCTAAAAATCATTCGATTAAACTCATTTTAGTGGGTAAGATAGAAGACGCTTTTGCTACATTGTTTGCATAATTTTTTTACTTTGTTGAAACCCTTTATTTTTTTCTTCGTTATTAAGGGTAAATCAACCTAATCGAATACGTGTCTAAACAAATCGACATATTAATTTATCAATGTAAAAAAGGCAATAGAAAAGCCCAAATGCATATTTATGATAAGTATTGTAATGCCATGTTTACTGTTGCATGTAGATACTTGCCAGATGAAGAAGCTAAAGATGCTATGCAAGAAGGATTTCTAAAAGCATTTTTAAATATTCAAACATTTAAAAAAGACAAAACTTTTGGAGCTTGGTTAAAGCGAATAATTATCAATCAATGTATTGATCAATTAAAAAAGAAAAAAATAAAAACAAGTTTTATTGAGGAGGTTCAATTAGAAATTGTTGATGATGAAGATTGGTTGTTTGATACGCAAATCACAAAACAAGAAATTTTACAAGCAATAGATCAATTGAGTGAAAAATATCAATTGGTAGTGAAATTATATCTATTAGAAGGTTACGATCATTCTGAAATTTCTCAAATTTTAGGAATCGAAGTGAAAACTTCTCGAACACAATTGAGAAGAGGTAAATTACAGTTAAGAGAATTATTAAAAAAGCATTTCAATGAAGCGAGACATTAGAGAACTTTTTAAAGAAGATGAATTCGAAAAAGAGTTGCCTGAAAATCATAGAATTGAATTTTTAGAAAAACTTAAAGCAACCAACGAAAAGAAAAAATTTCCTTTCAAAAAAATCGTTGGTTATGTGGCTTCGGTGGTTGTTTTAATTTCAGTGTATCTGTTTCTTCCAAAGAATAAAATTGATGAGAAAAATCAGCAATTATTATTACATGTTCAGCAAATAGAAACAGAATATTTAAAGAATATTAATACAGAATGGAATAATTTCTTAGAGCTAACAAATGACGAAAAGTTGATAGAGAAATACGATGAGAAATTAAAGGAATTATCAGCAGATTATAAAGTGTTGTCATCTAAGTTGAATGAAAAACCCAATGACATTAATGTGTTAGAAGCTTTAATATCAAATCTTCAAAAAAGATTACAAACATTAAAAGATATTCAAGAGCATATAAAAAGTTTAAAACAAAAAAAAGTTACCTATGAAACGATTGTTATTTAGTTTGATTTTTCTGAGCAGTTTTGTGTATGCTCAAAAGGAAATAGTTTTTGATAAAAGTATTAATGTAGAGAATTTTAAAAGTCTGGATTTACATTTTGAGAATATAACTCTAGATATCAGAGAGTCTAAGGATGAAAAAGTGCATTTAGATTTTAAATTAGAATTAGATAATTTTTCAGAAAAAGAGAAAGAAGCATTTATTAATCAAATAAAATTCGAACAAAATATTTTCAATGATAAATTATCATTTTCAATTAAGAGTAAAGAAGAGATTACTAAAAGACAAATGTTTCCAGATGAAAGAATTACTGAGGGAGATTTGTCAAAACTCTTGCATTCAACAATGAAAAAATACGTCAAGTTTAATGCAAAAAGAAAAACTAAAGTTGAAATTATTAAAGGACATAATGGTTTTTTTAAACAGTATTCAGAATACTATAAACTAAGAGAGAAACTGGCTAAATCAAGAAAAGTAAAGTATTTAAAAAGTTTTTTCACCATATATATTCCTGAAAACTTGTTAGGTAATTTAAATATAACAGCAAAAGAAAGCAGGTTTAATTTTGGTGAATTAGAGTTGAAAAACTTGAATTTGTTTACTGATGGTGGATATTTAAACATATCGAAATTAACTAAATCTAAGATTACATGTTGGAATGGAAGTGTGTTTTTAGGAGAAGTTGATAGCAGTATTATTATAGGAAGAAGTACAACAAATATTTTAATTGGGGGAATTGCTAATTCGAATTTAATTGCCGAGTATACAAAAGTTGAAATAGGAGAAGTTGGTGAGTATAATGATATTAAAGATTTTAATAGTAAAGTGTATCTGTACAATTTTGCAGATCGTTTTAAAAAGTTCAATTTTAAAGGTGAATATTCAGAGATTCATTTTTATGAGCCAGAGAAAGAGTATACAATAGTTTGTAGAGGTCACGATACCACTTATTTTTTTGATAAAGACACTATTGTAAGTCAACCTTCAAAAACAGGTAAAAAGAGTAAAATGATGGAAAGAAAGAGAAAGGACAATAAAGAGATTTCTGGAGATATGCAATTTGATATTGTACACACAAAATTCCATTATCCAGCCCAAGTAAAAATTAATAAGAAATAACTATGAAAAAGCTATTAACTCTATTGTTTTTATTGCTTTGCATTTATATTACAGAAGCACAACAATCAAAAAGTGATTTAAAATTAATCTCTGGTTATGGTTCGAAAAACCAAGAATTGAATGATGTTCTAAGGTTTGAAGGGATTAATTATTTAAAGCTAAAGTTTGTTGGGAAAGAATTAAAAAACAAAAGTTATACTTTATATGTAAAAGAAATTTGGGATGGGAAAATTGTGAAAGATACAGTTGTTTTTGACAGTAAAAACTTAGGAGTAAAAGCGTTTGAAAAAGTAAATGATTCTGTTTTAAAACTTAAAGTAATTTCTAAATTGACTTCTGAAAAGAAGTTGAAACTGAATTTTAAATTTCCAAGATTTGGAATCACTAAAGAGTACAAAGCTATAGATTCTAATGATTATAGTTTGCGAAATATGGTAGATGAAAGTAATATGGAAATCAGCTACAATAAAAAGTTTTATTTACTAGCTTATATTCTACCTTATGAAATATCAGACGGATCTAAATCTTGGTGTGAAGTCGGAACAAGCGGAAAAGATATTGAGAACTGGGGAAAGAAGTTTGGAATAAAACATTACCTCATTTTTGAAATGAAATTCGAATAAATTTCTAACCTTGACTTTAAATAAAATCAAGGTTAGAAAAGTTTTTATTTAAAACTTTAGCATTGTCAATCGACAGCCATTTATCTAAAATTGTGGCATACACTTCTCTAAAGTCTACAGTGTATTTTAAATCTCCATTATCGTCCAAATCATTTAAATTCGGAAGACGATTGTACATTCCGTTTTTCTTTAAATTTTTTCCAATCACAAATACATTATTCGCAGTTCCATGATCGGTTCCGTTAGAGCCATTTTGTTTTACACGTCTACCAAATTCAGAAAATGTAAGAATTAATGTATCGTCAAATGTGTTGTTACGTTTTAAATCTTTTACAAAAGCATCAATACTTTCAGCATAAACTTTTAATAATCGCGCTTGTCTGTTTTTCTGATTCGCATGCGTGTCAAATCCAGTTAAACCAGCATAATAAATCTGAGTATCTATTCCAGAAGAAATAAACTCAGCAATTGTTTTTAACTGTTTCCCGAATGCATTTTTAGGATAATCTACTGAAGACGATTGTGTTTTTGTTTTTTCATAAATGTACGAAGCTGAAGATTTAGCATCAATCATGGTGTTGTATAAGTAACCTAAATTGTGCTCACTTAAATGTTTGTCATTCGTATAATTATTGAAAACATTGTCAAAAAAAGGCTGATTTAATAAACGGTGAAATAACTTCGGATTTGTAATTGCCAATCCGTTTTGATGATTTCCTTTCAACAGTAAAGAAAGACTTTCGTCTACTTCTATAGCACGATATGGTTTAGAATTTGTAACATCTAAAAAACGACCAACCCAACCCGACTGTAAATATTCATTACTATCACTAGCCGTTTGCCAAATATCTGTTGACCTAAAATGTGATCGATTCGGATTTGGATAGCCTACATTATTAATAATCGATATATGTCCATCATCAAATAAACTTTGCAAAGGAGCTAAACTCGGATGAAATCCTACTTCACCATTCAATTGTAATAATTGATTTTTCTGAAGTGCTATATTTCCTCTGTTTTGATAGTAACGATCATTTCTAAAGGGAACAACAGTGTTTAATCCGTCATTTCCGCCTTTTAATTGAATAATCACTACTTTTTTGTAAGAATTTACTTGAGAAAGTGTTGTTTCAAAAGCTTTTAAAAACTGAGGAACTAAAAAAGCTCCACCTGTAGCTAGCGATGTTCTTTTAATAAAATTTCTTCTTTTCATGATCTTGCTATTTTAACATAATTGAAACTCTGGAAGTGATAATAACTGAATACAAAACTCCTTTTTAGGTAGCTTATAATATTGTTTCAGTAATTCTTTGGTTCCGTTACTTATTGGAGCTGTAATTAATACATCAACAAGTTCTTCGTTAGAAATATTACTGTATTTTTTTTCAAAGTTCTCCCAATCGGTAGTTGTTTTTATAAAAGTTTTACGCTTTCGTTTTCTCTTTTTAAAATCAGTAATTACAGCTTTAAAATCATCTTTATCAGAATATGTGATTTCAGAATTATTTAATAGTACAGAAGCTAAACGAAGCCGTGTAACAATAGTGTTACTATCTATCCAATTTTGTCCGCCTTTCCAACCGGCAACATTTGGAGGTAATAGTAAAATCTGACCTAATAATTTCTGAATAAGTAGTTCTTGTTTTTCTTTTTGAAATGTAAACGGAACAATGTGATAAGTACCTACGATTAATTCTATTGGAGACTTAATTTTTGTTCCAATATTTGTTTCATCGTAAAACCAATCTGACGAAAGAATATGTTTCATCAGGTTTTCAATATTGTAGTCTGTAAAGAAAATAGTTGTTAGTTCTTCTACTCTATCATTATCTAGTTTATCATTTACAAAATAACTGTAGATTTTCTTGCATATAAAACGTGCACATTGTTTTTTGCTTAAAACAATATCTATAATATCGTCGCCAAAAAAGTTTCCTGTTTCACCTAAAAAGGTTTTTTCGTCATAATCATGTTTTCGTTTTCTTAGTTTAAAGTTTCCTTTAAAGTCATGATTATATCCTGTGAAAGCTCTAGCGGCTTCTTTAATATCGGTTTCTGTATAATTTCCTTGACCTAATGTGAAAAGTTCTAACAACTCTCTGGCAAAGTTCTCATTTGGACTATCTTTTTTATTCTGTTTGTTGTTTAAGTATTTCAACATGGCCGCTTCTTTAGAAATCGCTTTTACAAAAGCTCTAAAATCACCGAGTGCATATTTTCTAAGCGTATTGTTGTATTGTAAAACATGTAAAATATTTTTGTCTTCACAAATAAAATGATTTGCCCAGAACAAGGTCATTTTTTCTCTTAATATTTCTGAAGGCTTATTTAAACGATCGATCCAAATACCATTAAGTTCTTTTACTTTTTTTCTGCTGATTTTCATTAGTTCTTGTCTTCTTTTTTTGTTTTTAATATCTTTTGAAGAAAGACGATCAGCAAAACTGGTGTCGATGTATAATGGAGTAATTTTTTTTGAAGCTTGAAAAATATCATGAATCACTTCAGCTTTTTCTTTAGTTTGAAGTGCTTTAATTTCTTGAGGTTGTAAACCAAAACCAATTCTATGGTAAAGATGGAGTATATGATTTGTTTTCATAATATTAAGACAGTATTAAGGAAAGAAGGTTTAATATAAAAATAAAAAACCTCGCTAAATTTAGCGAGGTTTTCAATATTATTTAAAGTAAAATTACTTTTTGTTTACTTCCTTAATGTACTTTTCTAAAGCCATAGTCATAGAAGGTGTTTCTGGGGTTGGAGCAGAAATATCTACTCTTAAACCACGTGCTTCTACAGCTTTGATTGTTGAGTTTCCAAATACCGCAATTCTAGTATTGTTTTGTTTAAAATCTGGGAAGTTTTCAAATAAACTTTCAATACCTGATGGGCTGAAGAAAACTAATACATCATAAAATACATCTTCTAAATCAGATAAATCACTTACTACAGTTCTGTATAAATCAGCTCTTTGCCAATTTACACCTAGCTTATTTAATTCATCTGGAATTAATGATTTTAATTTATCAGATGATGGTAATAAGAATTTCTCATCTTTATGCTTTTTTATTAATTTACATAATTCTGGGAAAGTTCTAGTTCCAACATAAATCTTACGCTTACGGTATACTACGTATTTTTGTAAGTAGTATGCTACAGCTTCAGACTGGCAGAAATATTTCATGCTGTCTGGCACAGTAAAACGCATTTCTTCAGCAATTCTAAAGAAATTATCAACTGCATTTCTACTAGTTAAAATGATAGCAGTAAAGTTACTTAAGTCTATTTTTTGCGCTCTTACTTCTTTTACAGGAATTCCTTCTACATGAATAAATGAACGAAAGTCAACTTTTACTTTTTGTTTTTCAGCTAAATCAAAATAAGGTGATGTCTCAGTTTTTGGTGCTGGTTGAGACACTAAAATCGTTTTCACTTTCATAAAACTCTCTTTATATAGTTGTTGTTTTATAAATTATTAGCAAAGGAGCTAATTCGAGGGTGCAAAAGTACAAAATAAAATAGAAGAAGTGATTAAAAATCAGCTTTTTGTTGTTTTTAGCAATTAAAAATCCCCTAAAAGCCAATAGTAAAAGCATATAAATAATTAAAACTCTACTATTAGAATACCAATATTGATACAATACTAAAATAGGATATAACCAGAGGCTAATTGCATATAAATATCCTGTTTTAGAAAATAAAAAGTACCGTGTATCTTCTTCAATATCTAATGTTAAAACAATTAATTTTACTAAGATGTATTTTGTTAATATAAACCCAGTAACAAAAAGGAATGTGTATAAAAAAGAAAAATTGAAACCAGCAATATTATTCGCTAGTAGTAAATGTATGGTAAGCGAATAAATAAGTAAGCTAAATAAGAATATTAATACATGAAATACTGTGAAAACAGAGGGGTTTTTACTTGAACGGCTTTCAATAAAACCTTGAGAGAAAAAAGCAATGGAATATCCCAAAAGTAATTGGGGTTTGTATAATTTCATTAAAGCAATCATTACCAATCCAACTAAAAAAACTAGTGTGATCCAGTCGGTTGATACGAAATTTCTTTGCAATATTTCCATAAAGATTTAAGAAGTTCAATTAACACAAAATTAGTAATAAATTAGTTTATCTTTGTCCAAGTTTTTAACGAAATAAAGTTTGATGTCTGACACACTAGTCATAATCCCTACTTATAATGAGAAAGAAAATATCGAAGCGATCATAAGAGCTACTTTCGATCAAGAAAAAGTTTTCGATATTCTAGTTGTAGATGATAATTCTCCAGATGGAACAGCTACCATAGTAGAAAGTTTAAAAGCTGAGTTTCCAAATCAATTATTTATAGAGAAGCGTGAAGGAAAGAATGGATTAGGAACTGCCTATATTCATGGTTTTAAATGGGGATTAGCAAAAGATTACAAGTATTTAATTGAAATGGATGCAGATTTTTCTCATGATCCAAAAGATTTAATTCGATTGTATAATTCTTGTGCTATAGATGGTGGAGATGTTGCAGTTGGTTCACGTTATTCTGTAGGAGTTAATGTGGTAAATTGGCCAATGAATAGAGTGTTACTTTCTTACTTTGCATCTAAATATGTGAGATTTGTAACAGGAATTCCTGTTCACGACACTACAGCTGGTTTTGTTTGCTGGTCGAGAAATGTGTTAGAAACGATAAAACTTGACAAAATTAAATTTGTAGGATATGCTTTTCAAATAGAAATGAAATACAAAGCATGGAAACATAAATTTAAAATCAACGAAGTATCTGTGATTTTTACAGATAGAACTTTAGGAGAATCTAAAATGAGTGGAGGAATTGTTTCTGAAGCTTTATTTGGAGTAATAAAAATGAGATTAAAAGGCTTACCAAAATAAAATGAAAAAATCATACTTAATCCAAAACGCAAAAATTGTAAACGAAAACCAAGTGTTTACAGGTGATGTATTAGTAAAAGATGAACTTATTGCTAAGATTGCTGAAAGTATAACGCCATCGGGAGATGAAATTATAATTGATGCTAAAGGAAAATACTTAATTCCAGGTATGATTGATGATCAAGTTCATTTTCGTGAGCCAGGATTAACTCATAAAGCGAATATAGCCACAGAAAGTAAAGCAGCTGTAGCTGGAGGTATTACTTCTTTTATAGAAATGCCAAATACATCTCCTCAAGCTACAACGCAAGAACTATTAGAAGATAAATTCGAAATAGCGAGTAAAACTTCATATGCAAATTACTCGTTTATGTTTGGAGGAACAAATGATAACCTTGAAGAGTTATTAAAAACAAATCCTAGAAATGTTGCTGGAATTAAATTATTCTTAGGTTCTTCAACAGGAAACATGTTGGTAGATAATGAAGAGGTTTTAGAAAAAATATTCTCATCAACAGATATGGTAATTTCTGTACACTGTGAAGATGAAGGTACAATTAGAAAAAATACTGCTGAGTTTAAAGAAAAATATGGAGATGATATTCCAGTAAAATTTCATCCAATTATTAGAAGTGAAGAAGCATGTTATTTATCATCATCAAAAGCCATTGAATTAGCAAAGAAAACAGGTGCAAGATTACATGTTTTTCATTTATCAACAGCTAAAGAAACAGAGCTTTTTAGAAATGATATTCCTTTAAAAGATAAGAAAATTACTGCTGAAGTATGTATACATCATTTATGGTTTACAGATGCAGATTATGATAGAAAGGGAACACACATTAAATGGAATCCTGCGGTAAAAACGCAAAAAGATAAAGACGGGCTTTGGAAAGCTTTATTAGATGACAGAATTGATGTAATTGCCACAGATCACGCGCCTCATACTCTTGAGGAAAAAGCAAATGTATACACAAAAGCTCCAAGTGGTGGACCATTAGTTCAGCATGCAGTTGTTGCTCTTTTTGAAAAAGTAAAAGAGGGAGTAATTTCAATAGAAAAAGTTGTAGAAAAAATGTGTCATAATCCTGCTATTCTTTTTCAAGTTGAAAAAAGAGGTTATATTAAAGAAGGTTATTACGCAGATATTGTACTTGTAGATCCTAATGATTCTTGGGAAGTTTCTAGAGATAATGTATTGTATAAATGTGGTTGGTCTCCTTTTGAAGGCGTTACATTATCATCTAAAATAACGCATACGTTTGTAAACGGTAACTTAATGTATGATAATGGTGTGTTTAATGAAGAAATTAAAGGTCAACGTTTATTGTTTGAAAGGTAAATGAAAAATTTAATTCTATTTGTTTTATGTATTAGTTTGTGTTTAGCGTGTACAGGAAACACAATATATAAGGAACCTGATAATTTAATTCCTAGAGATTCTATGGTTTCCTTACTAACTGATATGCATATTGCTGCTGCTGCAAAGCCAATAAAAAATTTAGATCAAAAAAGAGATTTAAATTATATGCTGTTAGTGTATGATAAATATAAAATAGATAGTCTTCGTTTTGAACAAAGTAACACATTTTATACTTCTAAAATTGATGAGTATGATAAATTACTTAAAGATGTAAGGAGAAGTTTAGAAGCTAAGGCAAGTGTGTATCAACTTGAGAAAAACAAAAGAGATTCAATCAAGAAAAGTAAGTTGAAGATTAAAGATTCAATTGAAGTTAAAAAAGGAGTCAAGATTAAAAAAGATAGTTCGAAAGTTCAAAATGAAGATGAGTAAATCTTTAATCTAATCTGCGATTATTTTAAATAGTCAGTACAAACATCTTTAATTACTTTTTCAATAGGTTCAAAATTGAAATCTAAATTATTTATAATCTTTTCTGAACTATAGTATTCCTTGTTATGAGCCGAACGAGCAGAGTTTTTTGTTAAAAAAGGTTGTTTTCTTGTGAGTAAAGTAAGTAACCAGTCTATTCTCCAAGCAATAGAAGTTACAAATGGGTTAACTCCAATACTAGGTTTTTTAACCTTAAAATTGGTACCGATGCTTTGAAAAATTTCTTTAAAAGATTTATTTTCTGAAACTAAAATAAAACGTTCGTTTATTATATCTGAATTAGCTAGTTCTATTAAGGCTTTAGCAACATCTTTTACACCAACAAAGCCAGTAATGCCTTCAGTGTAAAATTTTAATCCTTTATGTACTTGGCTAAACATTTTACCAGATCCTTCTGTGTAAAAACCGCTTCCTAAAATAACACCAGGGTTTACAATTACGACATTCATGTCTTCTTGGCTTCCCCTCCACACTTCCATTTCTGCACCATATTTACTAATGGCATAACCGTGTTTATCTTTTGTGTCTATCCATTCATTTTCTTCATTTACAATTCCATTATTAATAGCATCTCCAACAGCAGCTATGGAACTAACAAAGCAAAATTTATGTATGTTGTTATCTATTGAAAAGTTAATCAAGTTAGCAGTTCCTTCAATGTTTACTTTTCTCATTTGCTTATAATCTTTTGGATCAAAAGAAACTAACGCAGCACAATGATAAACATAGGTGTAAGATTTTGAGAATACTTTTTCTAAAGAAGGAATATCTGTAATATCAGCCTGAATCCAATGAATCTTTTCAAATAATTCATTAAAGTTTTCAGTATAATAAGAGAACACTTTTTTAGTAGCAGCTATCTTTTCTTTTGATCTATAAATAGCAGTGATATTATCATTTTCTGTAGAAAGAAAATATAATAAATGAGATCCTACCAAACCTGTTCCTCCAGTAACTAAAATCATAATTCAAAAATATGGATAAAAAAAGATTGCCTAAAAGCAACCTTTAAATTTTATAATGATTTGTTGTTATGATTGAACAGGAATATTATTTATTTGAATTTTAACATCAAATTCTATTTGTCCATTCGATCCATTACCTTCTACAATTCTAGTAATTTTAATAAGTCCTTTATTCTCGTAAGAATCTTGAAACTCAATAATATCACCAACACTTAATTCAGTAACAGATTGTGTTGTTGGTTTAGCAACGCTGTTTAATTCAGATTCTAAAGTAATTGCATCAAAATCAGCAGCTGTTAAAACAGTAGATTTAGCAAAGAAACACTCTTTTTTATCTGCATCTGCAATAGCTGTTAAATCAAAAACATCCGTTGGATAATTTTTTACAGAAGCAAAAGAAGCCTTTCTTGTAGTTCCATAGAAATAACCAAAATCCCAAGTGCTTCCTGTTGTAGAGGCCTCACTAATTTTATGAATACTATTGTTGTAAAAAGTCATAAATGTAGATGAAGTTTCATCACCTAATGGAGCTGCTAATAATCTAGCAGAATAAGTAGTTACTGCAGCTGGTGGATCAACTGGTTCTGGGTCAATAATTTCTTCACTACCACAGCTCGTCAAAATAAATAAATTCGTAATTAAAGCTAAAAATAACGGGAATTTAAGTATGTTCTTCATTTCTCTAAATTTTATTTAAGTTATCAAATTTAATTTTTAGACCATAAAAAATAGAAGAAGTCACATAAAAGAAACATTAATTTTTTCTTAAGGTTTAAAAACATAAATTAATACAATGGTTTCTAAAGATTCTTATGAAATTAAAATTTTGTAAATGGTATATTTGTCTTTTCAAAGTAATTTACACCAATGACTGAAAATTTAGTAAAAGAACTAGAGTGGCGTGGAATGATCCACGATATTATGCCAGGAACAGAAGAACAACTTCAAAAACAAATGACAAGTGCCTATATTGGGTTCGATCCTACTTCCGATTCACTTCATATAGGAAGTTTAGTGCCTATTATTTTATTAGTGCACTTAGAAAAAGCAGGACATAAACCTATTGCTTTAGTTGGTGGAGCTACAGGAATGATTGGTGATCCTTCTGGTAAATCTGATGAAAGAAATTTACTAAATGAAGAAACGTTAGCAAAGAATGTGGCAGGTATTAAAGCAACTTTAGCACGTTTTTTAGATTTTAATAGTGAAAAAGAAAATGCTCCAGTTTTAGTGAATAATTACGATTGGATGAAAGATTTTTCTTTTATAGAATTTGCTAGAGACGTAGGTAAGAGAATTACTGTAAACTACATGATGGCTAAAGATTCTGTAAAAAAGAGAATTTCTGGTGAAGCTGGTAGCGGAATGTCATTTACTGAATTTACTTATCAATTAATTCAAGGATACGATTTTTACCATTTACATAAAACACATAAATGTGCTTTACAAATGGGAGGTTCAGATCAATGGGGGAACATTACTACAGGAACCGAATTAGTAAGAAGAATGAACCCAGGAGAAGATGCAAAAGCATTTGCGATGACTTGTCCATTAATTACAAAAGCAGATGGTTCTAAATTTGGTAAAACTGAAGGTGGAAATGTTTGGTTAGATGCTAGCAAAACTTCAGTATACAAGTTTTACCAATTTTGGTTAAATACTACAGATGTAGATGCTGAAAAGTATATTAAAATATTTACGTTTTTAGATAAAGAAACGATTGATAATTTAATAGAAGAACATAAAGAAGCTCCACACCAAAGAGCTTTACAAAAGAAATTAGCAGAAGAGGTTACTACTTTTGTGCACTCTAAAGAAGAGTTAGACAAAGCAATTGCTGCTTCTAATATTTTATTTGGCAAATCTACAGACGAAGATTTAAAAGGTTTAGATGAACAAACGTTTTTAGATATTTTTGAAGGTGTACCTCAGGCGATTATCGAGAAAGCTGAAATTGAAGCTGGATTAGATATGATTGGTGCATTAGCAGCAAAAACACAATTCCTAAAATCAAACGGAGATGCTAGAAGAGCTTTAAAAGAAAACTCGATAGCGGTAAATAAAGTAAAAGTAAAAGAAGACTACAAGATTACATCAAATGATTTAGTCGCAAACAAATATGTAATTCTTCAGAGAGGTAAAAGAAATTATTTCTTATTAAAAATAGAATAATTAAGAAGCTATCTTAATATCAAAACTTAAAGGGCATCGCTTACAGTTGATGCCTTTTTTCTTATACTTATTACAACACTTGCTTTTAGGTTTTAAACAGTTACTAGCACAAGCTGTACTACAAGCACTAATTTGAGGTAGTGTCTTAACTATTTCTTTTTTAGGTGTGTAAAAAACAATCATACTTTCTGTAAATTCGGTACAAATATAATTATTTATTTAGAATAAATTAAAATAAAATTTTATTTGTAACGAAATGAGGAAATTAATCTACTTATTACAGAAATCAAAAGCTATTTAAAAGACAACTATGAAAAGATTAATTTTAGAAAGTAAGTTTACAACTCATCAAAAACTTCATGTTTTACTTTGTACAGGATTTCCAATAGTGGCAATCATTAATCTAATCTATAGAGTAAAACCATTTTTTTTAAAAAGTTTAATCGTACTATTTTTTATAATCCTATTAATAGCTATGATATGTTCTATTTTCCTAAAGAAAGGAATTGTAAAAGAAAATAATAATCTGTATCAAGCAACTTTCTTGTTCGATAAATTATTACAGAAAAAGAAAGTCGACTTAAATCAGAAATCTAAAGTTTCTATTTTAAAATTCAAACGAAGTCAAAAAATGGCTTGGTTTTCAGTAGCAAATCCAGATGCTTCTTTAACTTATTTAAGATCAGATGTAACGTTGTTGAATGAAAAACATACTACTAAAGATGTTTTGGTTTCGTTAGATGACGAAGAAAAAGCAAATCAAGTAGTTGCTTTTCTTGAAGAATATTTTCAATTCGAATATGAGATTTATAGTCCAGATTTCTCTTAAAATTCCCACTAAACAAACAAGATGCTAAAAAGAATTATAATTATTATATCGTCATTAATAGGAATCATTATTCTCTTAGGAGGAATAAGTTTATATTATTTTTTACAACAACAGAAAAAGTTAAGTGAAGGTGAACTATATTTTGGAGAAAAAAAATCCATTACAATTCCGTTTTATTATTCAACATCCGGACATATACTTATTGATGTAAAGTTTGATAACAGTAAAAAAGTATATCCTTTTATTTTGGATAGTGGAGCTTCTAACTTTATTTTTAAGCATCATTCAAATGAGTTTGAGTTAGAATCAAACGGAAAAATGATAGGTAGAGGAGCAACAGGTAACTTTTTTCTAGCGAGTGTTAAAAAAGTAAACGCAATTGAAATTGGTCAAATGCGTATTGAAAATTTGAATTTTAAAGAACTTGGTTTTAATTTTAATTGTACTGATGAAATTTATGGGTTAATTGGTAATGGAACCATGAAAAACGTAGATTGGCAAATAGATTTTGAAAATCAGCAAATAACAATAACACAATCTTTAAATGATTTGAAATTCAATGAAAACAAAATAGAAATACCATTACATGTGAACAAATCTAGTTTTCATATCAGAACATCAATTCAGTTCTCAAAAGAAAAGAAATCGAAGTCAGTAATTATAGATTTAGGAAACAACGGTGTACTTTCTTTAGTAGAAAAATCAGTGTTAAAGGATTCTTTAAAATTACAAACCAGAAAATATCTCGGACGAAGTTCAGAAGGTTTAGGTGGAGAATCTAAATCTAGTGATACAGAAAAACTAGTACTTTTAGATTCTCTGTATTTCAAAAAAACTCCGTTCAACATTCAAAAAATTCCTGCTCTTATGTCTCCAACTTCAGCTAATTTGTTGGGATTAGGTTTTTTCAAAAAGTACAAGACAACACTAAGTTGGAAATCAAAGAAAATGATTTTAGAACCTTATGATAGTATTCCGAATTTTATATGGAAATCTACTGGTTTAGGAACAAAATTCGATGAAGAAAGTAATAAACTGATTGTAAAAAGTATTCTAGAAAATTCTTCAGCAGATAAAATGAAAATTCCTTTAAATGCAGAGGTTTTATCATACAACGATGAATCAATGAATTCAGAAAAAGCACTTTGTGAATATAGAAATAAAAAAAACACATCAGATTCCTTAAAAGTCAAGATAAAGCATAATAATTCTGTTAAAGAAATAATGATAGTAAAAGAGCTTGTTTTTCAGTAAAAATAGTGAAATTTAATTGCTGTTGTTTTAAAACTGATTTACCTTTGCAAGCCGATAAATAAGCTTTTTTTGAAGTTAAAATTAACAACATATTTCTTTGTACTGTTGTATTTAATTGCAATGTTGCGACCAATAGCTCCTTTTGTAGAGTACGCAATTAATTACGATTACATCGCTAAAGTTTTATGTATTAACAAAGACAAACCAGAACTTAGTTGTAAAGGTAAATGTCAATTAATGAAAAAGCTTAAGCAACAACAAGAAGATGATTTCAATTCTTTACGAATAGCTATGGAAGAATATCCAATAGGTTTTGTTTCTGTATTAGAAGTAAAGAAAAGAGATGATTACCAGCAAAAACAAAAAGCTAACTTCGGTTATCATAAAAACTATAAGTTTTTATATTATCCTTCAGTTTTTCATCCACCCACCGCATAATTTATTTATTAGGAAGTTCAATAACGGACTTACATCTTTTTAAGATTGATATTGCTATCAATCAAGAAACTTATGTACAATAAATAAAATTAACATGAATTATTATTCTTTCCGATATCGTGAGAGTTTACTATTCATGCAGATTTCTGAATAGATTCAATTTTAAAATTCAGAAATCAAAAATTATAATCGATGAAAAACAAATTAATGATTGTTGCTATTTCGTTAATAGCAATGGTAAATACATACGCACAAGAAAAAGAAAATTTATGGACAGCAGGAAGACCTGATGGTCATGCGCCAATCTCTGTTATGGGAGATCATTATCACGGAAAAGGTGATGTAATGTTCTCTTACAGATATATGAGAATGAATATGGAAGGTTTATTAGATGGAGCTTCAGATATTTCAAATGCAGCTGCTCACAATCGTGGTTACATGGTAACACCACTTAATATGCCAATGGATATGCATATGATCGGAGTAATGTACGGTGTAACTGATAAAATCACAGTGATGGCTATGGCAATGTACATGCAAAATGAAATGGATTTACAAATGCGTATGCCAACAGGAATGACAAATCAATTTGCTACAGCTTCTTCTGGTTTTGGAGATATTAAAATCGGCGCTTTATATAAATTCATCAATAAAGATCGTCAATCGTTACATGCAAACGTTGGTTTATCAATTCCTACAGGAACTTTAGAAGCAAAAGATGTAACACCAATGTCTACTCCAAACGAAATTCAATTGCCTTATCCAATGCAAATCGGTAGTGGAACTTTTGATGCAGAATTAGGCTTAACATATTTAGGTCAAACTAATAACTTCTCTTGGGGAACACAGTTAAAAGGATTGTATCGTTTTGGAAGAAACGATTTCGATTATTCTTTAGGAAACCGCTATAATTTAAACTCTTGGTTTGCATATAAAACGACAGAGTGGTTAAGCTTTTCTGCTAGAGGAGAAGTAGTTGCAGAAGAACGAATTAATGGAACAAATCCGAATTTAAATCCGATGATGGTAACTACTGCAGATACTGCAAATTCTGGTGGTCAATATATTAATGGAGGAATTGGATTTAATATTTACATTCCTGAAGGAAGATTTAAAAATATACGATTCGGATTCGAATATGCACAGCCATTATTTCAAGAACCTAATGGAATTCAATTAGAGAGAAGAGAGACATTAAGTTTCGGACTTCAATACGCATTATAAGCCACAAAAACTTAACGAAATAATATTAAAATGAATACTAAAGTAATAATCCTAGTTTTAGGATTAATATTAGCTTGTGTACATATTTCAGCACAAAAAATATATAAAGGAAAAGTAGTAGACGCAAATCAAAATCCTATTTTTGGAGCTTCAGTAATCTTAGTAAAAAACTCAAAAAGAGGTGTTGCTACAGATTTTGAAGGTGGATTTATGATTAAGCTTAGTGATAATCGAGTGAAAATTTCGATGGTCGGTTTTGTTACTAAAACTGTAAAATTATCATCAGAATTTAACACAATTATTTTACAAGAAAATCTTCAAAATTTAGATGAAGTTATTGTATCGGCAAGTAGAGAAATTCAGCAAAGAAGAGAAGTTCCTGCTTCTATTGGAGTTTTAACAAGTAAGCAAATTGAAGAAACAAAAGCTTTCGGAATTGAACAATTAGTAAATCAAGTTCCTGGAGTTTTTATGAGTTCTTCAAAAGCAGCGAGTAACGAACAACATTTTATGGCAGTTCGTTCTCCTATTTCAACGAGATCTTTATTCCTATATGTTGAAGACGGATTACCAATTCGTCCTGTAGCTGTGTTTAATCACAATGCATTATTGGAAATGAACAATACTACCTTCGAAAAAGTAGAAGTTTTAAAAGGCCCGGCTTCTAGTATTTACGGAAGCGAAGCTATCGGTGGAAGTTTTAATTTTATTACAAAATCACCTAGAAAAGATTTTGGAGGTTCTGTAAGCATTCAAGGAAACGATCTTGGAATTACAAGATATGAGGCAGAAGCTTCTACAACTGCAAATGAGAAATACGGATTTTATGTTGGAGGACATTATATTCAAAGAAATAATGGTCCTGTTGGGCATTCAGATTATGAAAAATTTGCCATCACATTTAAGAATGAAAATAATTTCTCTGAAACTTTACGTTGGATAAATTCAGTAAGTTTTATCGATTACAGGTCAGATATGACTGGTTCTATTTCTGAACAAAACTTTTTAGCTGGAAACTATGAAAGCGATCAAACATTTACAGAACGTGAAGCACAAGCATTACGTTTTAGATCTACTTTAGAGAAGGTTTGGAACGATCGAAATAAAACTTCTGTGAATTTTATTTACAGAAACAACATCATGAATCAACTTCCATCGTATCGAGTTCGTCAAGATAGAAACATGGGCCAATTAACAGGAACAGGTTCGGGTGAAATTAATTCAAATCAATTTAGAAGTTATGTTGGTTTAATTCAACATAAATTAGATTTTAATTTTAAAGATGCTTCTTTAGTAGTAGGAGCTACAGCTGATTTTTCTCCGCAAGATTATGTTGCAGAAACTTTAGATGTGGTTGTAGATACACAAACAGGAAAGAACATCGATTTTACAATAAATTCTGGAGATTACATTTTAAATTATAATGCTGATATTTTTAATTATGCAGGATATGCACAGTTCGAAATTTCACCAATTGAAGCTTTAAAAGTGACAGCAGCTGTTCGTTTCGATGAGTTTAGTTACGATTATAATAATTTAATTGAAAGTCAGGCAGGAGTTGTAGATACTAAAGTAAATTATAGTAGTGTAGCACCGAAATTTGGACTAAACTATAACGTGAATAAGAACTTAGGTTTCTATAGCAATTACTCAAAAGGATTTACACCACCACAAACATCAACATTATTCAGAAATAGCAGAAACAGTAATACAGGTGCTACAATTTTCGATTTAAAACCAGCGAAGTTCGATAACTACGAAGTTGGAGGATATTTTACAATTCCATCGAAATTAAAAGTAGATGTAGCTGTATACAGATTAGATGGAACAGATCGATTAATTTCTCTTAGAGATGTGTCGGGAGATTTTGTTCAGTTAAATGCTGGTAAAACAAGATCGCAAGGTGTAGAACTTGGTCTTAAATATCAAATATTAGAAAATCTTTCGGTGAATTATAGCGGAAGTTATGCAACACATAAATACATTTCGTTTTTCGATAATGGTGTAGATTATTCAAATACAGATATGCAAACAGCACCAAATTACCTATCGATGTCTAATATTACGTACAAGCCGCTAAATAATTTAACATTAACGTTAGAGCACGAGCAAGTTGGAAGTTACAATACAAGTTTCGAAAATCAAGTAGTTGTTGGAACTGATACTGCAGGAAATGATATTTTAGGAACATCAACTTACGATGGACATCACGTGTTCAATTTCAGAGGAAGTTTTAAGTTCTATGATTTTGAATTCTGGGGACAAGCACTAAATATTTTTGATGAATTATATGCTGTGCGAGCTAGCTATAATGTCTGGAGAAGAGAAAATAGCTATAGTATCGGTAATCCTAGAGCTTTTCATTTTGGAGTGAAGTATAACTTTTAAAAATGAAAAATAGAAAATTAAATCAATGGTTATGGAAATGGCACTTCATTGCAGGTATCATTTCCTTGCCGTTTGTAATTGTTTTGTCAATTACAGGTGGAATCTACTTGTTTAAATCAGATGTAGAAAACGAAGTTATTCAAGGAATACAAAGAGTAATTTCTGAAGAAAAAAGTGAACGATTGAGTTATGATCAACAATGGGAGATCGCTCAGAAAAACTCTAAAAGAAAATTAAATTCAGTAGTTCTTGATGAAACTGATCTTAGTACTGAATTTATTGCTGGAAGATTTGGAGGAAAACAATCTGTATATATTAATCCGTATTCAGGAGACGTTTCGGGTACTTTTCAAGCAAAAGATACTTGGATGTATTCCGTAAGAAAGTTACATGGTGAACTTTTGGGAGGAAAAGTAGGAACGAAAGTAGTTGAGCTTATTGCAAGCTGGATGGTCATTTTAATTTTATCAGGTTTATACATTTGGTTTCCTTTTGTAAGAGGAATTAAAGGTGTTTTTACAGTACGATTAAAAGAAGGAAAGAGAATTCTTTTTAGAGATTTACATGCAGTTACTGGTTTCTGGATTTCTATTTTATTACTGATCGTTTTAGCAGGAGGTTTTCCTTGGACAGATGTTTTTGGAGGGAATTTTAAGAAAGTTCAGAGATGGACAAATACTGGGTATCCTAAAACCTGGAGTGGTCGTGGATTAACTTCTACAGTTAAAGAAAAAAGATTGTCTTTAGATGAAATGATCAATATTGCAAATGCACAAAATTTGCCAGGCAGAATTACAATAGGTTTGCCAAAATCAGCAAAAAGTACATTCTCAATTTCAAATAAAGCATTTCCGCTTGCTGAACAAAAAATGATGCACTTCGATCAATATTCTGGTGAACTAGTTAAGTCTCATAGTTGGAGTGATGTTGGAGTCTTAATGCGAGCTAGAATGTGGTTAATGGCTTTTCATCAAGGAGAGTTTGGCGGGTGGAATTGGTACTTAATGTTTGCCATAGCAATGTTATTAACTTTAATGAGTACTGCGGCAATTTTCTCTTATGTATTCAGAAAACAAAAAGGAAAATTGAGTGTGCCTAAATCACCAAAGAGTTTCAAACAAAACTATGGTTTAGTCATTGCAATACTATTTTTAGGGGTAATCTTTCCTTTATTCGGAATAAGTATTGTATTGATTTGTTTATCAGAGTTTTTAAAAGGGAGGGTGATTTCTGTAAAATCATGATTTTCACAAAATTTTAATAAAGTTAGGTGTAAGGTTTTATAAATTATAGGACGAACCCTTAAATTATAATTTAAAACAATCAATCATGAAAAAATCGATTTTATCAATTATTGTGTTTGCTGTAGCTTTAGTGTTTTCAACAGAAGCTTTTGGGCAGGAGTTTCTTGAGTTAGATAAAAGTCCAATGGATGCTTCAGTTTATCCGACAAGTAAAAGAGTTTTAGATAAGTTAGTAAAAGTTGTATACAGCCGTCCATTTTTAAAAGGAAGATCATTAGCTAAATTGGCTCCTGCTGGGAAAGTATGGAGAACAGGTGCTAATGAAGCAGCAGAAATTACATTTTATAAAGATGTTACTTTTGGAGGTAAACCTGTAAAAGCTGGTACTTATTCTTTATTTGCTATTCCAGGTGATAAAGAATGGACAATTATTTTAAATACAACTTTAAATGTTTGGGGATCTTATTTCTACAATCAAAGTGAAGATTTGGTTAGAGTTACAGGGAAAGTTTCTACATCGAATACGTCATTAGAAAATTTCTCTATTGTTTTTGATGGAAAAGGAGAAAATGCAAACATGCACTTAGGATGGGGAACTACTGTTGTATCAGTTCCTGTAAAAGGATAATGTTTTAAGTGTTTTTAATAGAAAGAAAACAATCTCATATTAATAATAATTAGCAATGTATTTATATGAGATTGTGTTTTGCCATTATACTTAAGATATTCTATTTAATATTATTTTTATTTGACCTTGATGACTTATTTCATCATCTATGATATGACGTAACAAATAATAGTTATTACCAAGAATTTCTCCATTATTTGTTTTAACTTTTTTAAATAACCAGTTATCATCTACTTTTCTTAGAGATAATAGAGTTTCTTTTCTGAATTTATTTAAATATTTAAAGTAGTAATCAAATTCGTAACCATATACAAGTCTTTTATTCATGTTAAATGGAGCAGCTCTACTGATTTCTTCAAATACTTTTTCATCGAAATCATCATAACTGAAATTATTTAGTAAAAACTTGAATTCTAATGCTGCTATGTGTAAAAGTAGTGTGCCAATACTATTGCTCATAGAATCAAAATTAAAGTCCAAATTTTCTTGTGATAAATTTCTTGTTAACTTTATTAAGTTCTCTCTAGTATAAATCATTTGGTTAACTAAAATCCCTACTTGATTACTATAACCTTTAGAGGAAATAATTTCATTCATATAAAATAATAGTTTATTATATGTAAAAAAACATCACTTATTTTAATAAGTGATGTTTCTTATAGTTTTTTCAAGTTAAGATAAATAAATCTTATCTACCTTGATCTCTAATGTCAGTGTCTTTAGTCCCTTCAGACCACTGGCATACACCTTCAAAAGATAAACGACACATTGCACCATAAGTTCGCACTTCTTTAAAATCAGTTGTTGCAGCACCACCTTTAATTTTACTTGCTTGTAAGTCTGAAATTACTTCTTTGTTTAGGTTTAATTTGAATTTTTTTTTCATAATAATTAATATTTAAATTTATTTAATATTAGAAATTGTCTAGGCTTAATTGATAAAACCTGAGAAGGTGAAAATTAATTTATAAATTTAAATTGAAGTTTTGTTCTCTATAACAATTTTTCTAATATTGCGACAATATATAAAAAAATAAATATTGGAAAGAGAGAAATTAGAAAAAAAACTACATGAAATTTATGAAATTCTCAAAATAAAATATAAGAACGAGAAGGAAATAGGTGTTTTATCTGGATTGTCAGGTATTTCACTTTTTTTCTTTTATTATTCAAAAGTTTTTAATTCAAATAAAAGTTTATTAACAGGAATCAATATTCTAGAAAGTTGTGAATCAATAATTAATAAAGAAAACTTTAAAAATACCTTTTGTTCAGGTTTAGGTGGCTTTGGATGGGTTTTAGAACATTTATCCTCTGAAGGTTTTTTAGAACCTGATAATTGTTTACCTGTAGAAGTCGAAGATTATTTATACGATATAATGATGTTTGAGATGAGTAAAGGAAATTATGATTTCTTACATGGTAGTTTAGGATATGCGTTTTATTTTCTTAAAAGAAGAAAAAATCCTGAAAATAGTAATAATGATAGGGATAGGTATAATTTAATATTATTTGAATTTATTTCTTTATTAGAAAAATCTGCAACTATAATAGATGAGAATAATATAAAATGGGATTCAATTATATTATCAAGAAATAATAAAACAAAAGAAGTTTATAATCTAGGATTATCACATGGAGTTCCAAGTATTATTAGATTTTTGACTAAGCTTTGTGAAATCGAAGAATTTGAAATGACTTCTAAAAAATTATTGCAAAAAACAGTTAATTACTTAATTCAATTTAAAAATGATTCTAATAACAAAATCTCCTTGTATCCACATTGGATAGATAATGGAAAAAATGAACCTATAAAAGGAGGTAGACTAGCTTGGTGTTATGGAGATTTAGGAATTGGTGTCAGTTTATGGTATGCCTCAAAAGTGTTAAATGACTCTGGCTTAAAAAAAGAATCACTTAACATATTGGAACATTCATCTAAAAGAAGAGATTATACCGAAACATATGTAAAAGACGCAGGAGTTTGTCACGGATCTTTTGGGAATGCAATTATATTTCAAAGAATGTTTAAAGAAACAGGAAGTCCAATTTTTAAAAAAGCAACTAAATTTTGGATCAATGATGGTTTAAGTAGAAGTGATTATAAAAACGGTTATGCAGGATTTATGCAAATAAATAACGAAGGAAATACGTATACTGATTTATCATTGCTAGAAGGAATTTCGGGTATAGGATTGTCTATTATGATTTATCTTACTAAGAGTAATGATAAATGGGATGAATGTTTATTAATAAGTTAAATGATGAGTAAAAAGAACCCATACAAGAGTTTTTCTAATTACGTTCTTAGAACCCCACTTTTTCCTTTAAGCTTTTTTGAGGATTTCACATCAAAGAGTGAAATATCTAAAGCAGATTGTGAAAGAATATGGAAAATGCCTGCTGTAAAAGAATCCTTTTTTTTAGCTTCTCCTGATTTAGTTAAAGAAGTTACAAAATGGATGAAGGGAGAAAAATTAGATATAAAAAAAGAAAATAAGCTAAAGTATTCTTTTCTTAAGTATATATCTAGAATGTCAACTAGGTGTACACCTTTCGGTTTGTTTGCAGGTTGTTCTTTAGGTAATTTTGATGATAAAACAGCAATAAATCTATATAAAGGAACATTTAATCAAAGACATACCAGGTTTGATATGAATTATCTTGTAGCACTAGCTCAAGATTTAGTGAAAAATATAAAGATTAAAAATCAATTGCTTTTTTATCCAAATTCAAGTATTTATGAAGTAGGAGATAGGTTAAGATATGTTGAATATAATTATGTTGAGGGTAAGAGGCATCATCAAATTGCGGAAGTAGATAACTCTATCTATCTTGAGGAAATACTTTTTAAAGCATCAAAAGGAGTCTTATTATCTGATATAATTTCTATGCTTTTGAAGTATGATGTTTCTTTCGAAGAAGCGGATTTTTTTGTAGATCAATTAGTGGATAGTCAGATACTAATTAGTGAATTAGAACCTTCAGTTTCTGGTCCAGAGTTTTTTGAACAAATGTTTTCTGTTTTAGAATCATTAGACGGAATTGATGACATCATAAAAATATTAAGAGAGGTTAGTGTTAAAATATCGAAATTAGATAAAAAAATAGGTAATGATTTAGAATTATACTACGAGATTATTAATAAATTGAAAGAGTTAAACATTGATTTTGATGTTAAATATTTATTTCAATCAGATATGGTTACAAATACAATATCTAATACTTTAGATCAAAAAATCATAAATGATATAAAAAAAGGATTTATATTTTTAAGCAAGCTTACAGCATACCCAAAAAAACAAAGTGATCTTCATAAATTTAAAGAAGCATTTTATGATAGATATGAAAATGAAGAAGTAAAGTTATCAACAGCATTGGATGTAGAGTTAGGCATAGGTTATATTCAAAATAATGGAATAACAGATGTAAATCCTTTAGTAGATGATTTAATGTTAACAACTAAGTATTCTAATAAAGATTTTTTAGATATTAAATGGAGTCCAATTTATAGTGAGTTTGTTCAATTAATAAATAAAGCTTTAAAAAATAATGATTACATTATAAAATTAACAGATAGAGATTTTAAAGATTTTGATGCTGATTTAAATAATCTTCCAGATACAATTTCTACGATCGTAGAAATTGTTGAAAAAGATAAAATTAGGTTTAGTGGTGCAGGAGGCTCAAGTGCAGCTAATATATTAGGACGTTTTTGTCATAGTAATCAAGAAATAAAATCTTATGTAGAGCAAATCATTAATGTTGAAACAAAAATGACGAAGGATAAAATTTTAGCTGAGATAGTTCACCTACCAGAATCTAGAATGGGAAATATTTTATGTCGTCCTGATTTTCGATCCTTTGAAATTCCATATTTGGCAAAATCTTTAAAATCTAGTGATAAAACAATCTATCTTGAAGATTTAATGATTTCTGCAAAAAATAAGAATAAAGTAAAATTATTTTCCAAGAAATATAATAAAGAAATAATACCACGTTTAACTTCTGCTCATAATTACAGAAATAATTCTTTACCAGTTTATCATTTCTTATCAGATATGCAGTTACAGGATATTAATGGTTTGGGACTAGATTTAGGCCCTGTAATTCGTGAATATGAATTCATACCTAGGATAGAATATAATAATCTTATTTTAAGTGAAGCTACTTGGAATTTATCAAGAAAACATCTACAATCATTAATAAAGTTAATTGACGAAAGTGATGAATTACGAAAAAAAGTGAATTTATTTAAGAAAGACTTAAAAGTGCCTGATTATGTAAAGTTGGTTGATGGAGATAATGAATTATTAATTAATTTAAATAATTTGACTTCTATTAAAATGTTTTTAAATACAGTCAAAAATAGAGAAAGAGTTACTTTAAAAGAGTTTCTATTTTCTGAAAAGTCAATTATAACTGATAAACATAAGGGGGTGTATACAAATCAAGTAGTTGTTTCATTTTACAATGAAGAAAAATTAAAAAATATTGAAAAACAAAAAAGACAATAATACAGTTAAAAGGAATTTTTTTTTAGGTGATAATTGGATTTATTATAAGATTTATTCAGGATATAAAACATCAGATAAAATACTTCTAGATATTGTAGAACCTGTGGTTACTGAATTAGTCAATAAAAACCTTATTGATAAATGGTTTTTTATTAGATATTCAGATCCAGAAAATCATCTCAGATTAAGATTTCATTTTGAGAATAAAGTTAACCTTCTTTCTATAATTGACATTATGCACATTCATTTTAATGATTTTATAGAGAAAAAGCTTATTTGGAAAATACAAACAGATACATATAAAAGAGAAATAGAGCGCTACGGTGTTAATTCTATATCTATATCCGAAGATATTTTTTATTATAATAGTGTTATGGTAATCAGGTTTTTAGGTTTTAATCGGGAGATTGAAGATAACGATGTTCGTTGGTTGTTTTCTTTGAAGTCTATAGATTCTTTACTTAATAGTTTTAATTATAGTTTAAAAGACAAAGTCGATTTATTATTAAAGTTAAGTACTTCTTTTAAACAAGAATTTAATTCTTCAAAGTTTTTGATTAAACAATTAAGTAAAAAGTATAGGGATAAACAGAATAAGATTAACTTATTTTTATCAGAAGAGTTTAAAAACGAATCTTATAGTTCAACTATAATAAATATTATATCTAAACATGATAATGATATTAAAGATTTGGTTTACAAGATAAATATTATTAATGATTCTGGAAATTTAGATATAGATCTAAATGATCTAATGAGTAGTTATATTCATATGCTAATGAATCGTTTGTTTACTTCTAAGAATAGACTTCATGAAATGGTTTGTTATGAGTTTCTGTATAGATACTATAAATCAAAACACGCTCAATTACAAAATTGATTTATCATAATTATTTTTAGAAAATAAGATCGTTAGTAATACTTTAAACCGAGATTTTAATTATCTCGGTTTTTGAAGTTGTTAGGCTTCTAAAACCTCAATAAAATCTTGATCTTGCCAGTACGGTTCAAAGTCAGAATCTGTTTGAAATTGTGTGGCTTGTTTTCCTAAATTTAACGACTGTTTAATCATATTCAACATGTCTTCTTTCTTTTCATTTTTAGCATAATAACACGATAAGTTAAAAGCTAAAACTTCATTACTTACATCTTTAGCTTTAAAATCTTTTGGTAATAATTTTTCAAATACTAAAGATTCTACTTCTTTATCTTTAGCCATTATAGCTAATACAATAGCGTTTGATGCTACATCATCTGTCTTATGAGACATTCCAACAACAGGAAGTAAGTTTTCTACAAAATTTAAGAATACATTTTTAGCTGAATTGAAATCTCTACTCATTAAAGAGTTAATCAATAATTTAGTAGTGAAATTAGACATGTCAAATGAGTAATCGTTTAACTGTTCTTCAGAAACTATTTTTTTACTTTCAGTGATAAAAATAGAATTATCACCATTTGCTAAAGATTGCTGAAAAGCTTCTTTTAATTTATTATTCTGATTTTTTGCTGCTGCCTTTTTTAATTCTGCTTCTTTCTTTTCAGCCAATTCTCTAGCGATATCTTCTTTAGATTTTCCTTGTAGCTTATATTTAAATTCTAGCGCAAAACTTTCATAAGCATCTTTGTCAATATATTTCTTTTCAGTATTAGAAACTTTGTTGTCCAAAATTTTAATAAGCATTTGAGTTACTTCTTCATTATCTTCAGAAATATCCTCTAAATAAGTAGTTAATTTTTCACGATCTAATGAAAAAAGTACTTTGTTTAAGTTGTCTAATGTTCTGTAACTTTTTGCAAAAAATGTATAGTCGAAAACCTTGTGTAAAAGATCAAAAGAAAGTTCTTGAATGTTGAAGTTCTCAAATGAACGTTCTAAATCATAATCGTTAAATAAATATGACGGTAAATCACCATTTAATACATCTTTCAACATCATTTCAAAGTCAGAAGCACTTTCACCTATTACAGCCTTATGAGTTCGTGAAGCAATATTTTTAATCTTTTCAATTACTTCTCTGATATCATTAGAAATATTTTCTTCTAAAACGTCATCAATAATATCTAATATGATTGATTCATCAACATTTTCAAATATGAAATTGGTAAAATCACCTACGATCTCAGCTTCATAAGTATTATCTTCTTTCATCTTACTGAAAGCAGGAGCATACAATTCGCATATTCCATCACCGTATTCTGGATGTTTTATTCCGTTTCCTACAGAAAGTATTAGTTTTGCTAAAGATTCAGTTTCAAATTGTGGTAAGAAATTATCAATTAATTGATCGTGAACAGTAGAGCCAAAGTAACGATGACCAGCATCATAATATTTCATACAATTTATAAAAGCGTCTACAACATGATTTTGTCCCGCTACAGATTTACGTTTTATAAATTCACGAATCACAATAGTAGTTACTTCGTAACTATCATACATTCCAGTATCAGCAAAACTAACAGAAATCAACTTTTTTAAAGTTTCTTCGCTCAATTTTTCAGCATAAGAAGTTACAATAGTATCAAGTACAGGTATTTTCAAAGTGCTATCATAAGCATCATGTTTGTTTACCTTAAAAACAAACTCCATATCACCAATGGAATTCAATACTTCTTCGATTGTAATAAGGTTACTTTCCTTATTTTCTAAAACAGCAATAATTTCTTCTGGAGAAAATTTCTTTTTTGAAGCCTCATTTTTATCTCTTTCACTCCATTCTTCTTCAGTAAGATGAGAAGACTTTACTATTTTCAGATTTTCAAAATTATATAAAGGTAAAAGCGCATTTTTTACATTAAAATTACTTTTATCCAATGTACATCCTTTAATGTTTAAGTGTTCTAGTTTTGTTAGTTTATGTAAAGGTTCTAAACCAGTAATTTTTGAACTAGAAATATCTAAATATTCTAGATTGATGAGTTCACTAAGAGCATCTACATTGTTAAGATCGTATGAGTTTTTAACATCTAGTTTTTTGAGATTTGTTAGGTTTTTAAGAGCGTCAATTGTATTTAATTTAGCTTGAGTGATATGTATTTCTTCTAAATGACTTAGTTCTGCAAGCGGATCAAGGTTTTGAATAGGGCAAAATTCTAAACGAATCTCTTTTAAGTTTTTTAATCTGGAAATTGCAGTAGGTAATGTATTTGGTTTGTCTTCTATAAATAACTCGTCTTCAAAACTTTTTTCCTCTCTACCTTTAAAACAGAATTTAAAGTTAATTTTTTCAAGATTTTTCCAGTTTTTAATTTCTTCAGGTAAGGTTGTTAACATGTAAAAGTTTTTTAGTGTAACCTCTTTTACATTAGAAATAGTGGCAAATTGTATTGGTAACTCATCAAAGCCTAAACCATGAAGTTCTAAAGATTTTAGATTCGTTAAGTTTTTAATTTCGTCGGCAACATGTGTTAATGTACCTTGTTTAATTGATAACTTTTGTAATTTGGCTAATTGCTCAATTTCTTTTGGAATAGAAAATTCAGCGTTTCCAAAAGCCAATGAGAGTTCTTCTAAATCAGGAAAGTTTTTACAAAGCGGTACTAAATCAATATGCGCTAATTGAATGCCAAGATGTTTTATTTTCATTCCTAAAAGTTCGTTGATACGAACTCCAGAAATATGTAAAACGTCTAACTCTAATTTTTTAAATCCTTCAGGAAAAGTAGACCATTCTTCTATATTGGGTAAGAAATGAAGCGATTTTATATTGGTGAATTTTTCTATCTCTTCTGTGTAAGCTTTTTTACATTCTTCACCTTTTAAGTAAAGATCTGTGACTTCATTATAATTATTAAGAGCTTCTTCTATTGTAGTACATTTCATATGCTAAGTTTTTGTTTTAGAGAGTTAATTTCCACTGCTTATATAACAATGCCAAAACTAGCAGAATTGTACAAAGAAAACCACCCTGTTTTCCGTGAAAAACAGGGTGTGTATTTATAACTTATTCTTACTTAAATGTAAAACGAATGTAGCATTAAATCCAAAATGGAAGTTTCCATCGTGAAAGTTGAAGTTATTCGTAGTTTGAGTAATGAATGCATCTTCTGCGAATGTTCGGGCATTCGTCATATGAAACTGTAACATTAAATGACTTAACTCCCAATTTACACCAACCATAAAAGGATTATATGTTTTAACCGTTTTAAAAGGATTGAATACCGAGTAATATTCTGATACTATAGATACATGTCCTCCTATTTTATAACGCCCACCAAATCCAATTCCATATTGGGATCCCGGATTGTTATTCATAGGTTGCTCACTTCGTAAAATTAAAAATGGACTTGCTTGAAGTGATAATTTAGGATTGAACTTCCTTGCTATTAAAATTTTTGTAGTAAAACTATAATTACTTGAAGATGAGCTGGGCCCATATAGATTTCTACTCATCATGTTATCTGTCATAGAGATAGTTTGTAGAGCAACCATGCTAAAAGGATTTCCCTTTTTTGTTTGTCTCAAAAACTTATACTTTAAATAACCATCAGCAATTTCATCCCAATTACTATAACTAACACCGACAGCAAAATTATCAGAGATGGCGTAATCTAAACCAAAACGCATATTTACTTCATCTGCAAGAAAAAACTGAGTTTCTCCATTAGGTCTGTTCCAGTATCGGTTATACCAAGATATTTCTAAAGCACCTTTTTTACGAGTCTCTACAGAATGACCCAAACCTAATCTGGTAGTTTTAAAAGTTGCCATTTCATATGTTGGATTGTTAGGATATTCTTTATCTAATTTATCCAAAAGTCCCTGTGCATAACTAACAGACTTTACTAGTAATGCTAGAGTAAAGGTAAATAATAATTTAGTTATTCTCATAAGGTAAATATTGGAAATTAAATTTTACAAGTACAATTTTAGCAATGTTATTCGATAAAATTGGTGGTATTTTTATATTAAAATCATGAACAGGTAGGTTAAATTCACCAATAAGGTTGTAACTATTTGGTGTTTTCTGAATTGTTGTTTTTATTTCAATTTCTTTTGTAACTCCATGAATAGTAACTTTCCCTTTAATGAGTTGTGTTTGAGGCGCAGCATTTTCAAGACCTTCTAAAAGAGTTCCCTCAAAGGTTGCTTTTGGAAAAATATCAGATTCAATATAACTTTCATTAAAATGCTCGTGCATTAAATCTTTCTTAAAAACAAATGCTCGCATCAGCATGGTTGCTGCTATTTCCTTTTTATCAAAGTCAAGAATACTTAAAACCTGATTGTTTTTAGCTTCAATATTTTCTACAGAAGCATAGGAAAAAAAGGTAACCTGACCTTGCCGAGCAATAAATTGCTGTCCTAAAATATCTCCTACCTTAAAAAAGGAAAGAATTACTAAAAGTCGTAGTTTATTCATGGTTCTTTTGTGTGTCTAAAAAACAATTTAAAAGGATAACATCTTTTAAATATCCTTTACAAATTCCTTTTATATACAATTGTTGATTTACTTTTATAGTGTTTGTGTCGATTGTTTCTTTATCATCTAAATCACAAATAATACTCGAATTGTTATTACTACTTAGAATAATAGTTCGTCTGTTATTTAAATGAGAAATTTTTTTTACGTTGCCATAAATTGTAATAATTTTATTGGTGTATTTTTTATCGGATTGTTTTTCGTTTTGTTCGAATTCTGTTAAAAGCTGTGTTGCTGAAATTGTAAATTCCGATTCAGTATTTTTAACACTTTTATTAAATAATATAACTCGATAGGTTAAATAACCTAAGACCAATAAAAAAATACTTATTAAAAAGAAACTATATTTTTTAGCCATGAAGCTATATTTAATTTCTATCAAAGTAAACTAATTATTTTAATTAATTTAGAATAATTTTGGATGAAAAGGAAAATAGAACCATGAAAAGGGAAAAATGATTATTGATCATTTTTATACAAGACCAAATGAGAAAAGACAAATTATATCTATTTACTGTTTTATCAATTACAGTTGTTTTTTTAATAATATCTGTTATTGCGGCCAAGTATTTTATTAAGGCTAGTGCGAATCAATTAATAGAAGTACAAGTTGAAACAAGTAAAAGAGAGGCAAATGAAATTGCTAGTATTATAGATTTTCAATTGGCAAATAACTTGAATAAAGAAGCTGTTCTAGAAAATTTACAAACGACTATTTTAGGAACAAACTCTAATGCTTGGTTTATTTCGGTTTTAGATTGGTCTGGAAAAAAAGTGTGCTATCCAGATAAAACGAAGTTAGGAGAGATTGAAAAATCGAACTCAGATTTATTACAATCGCTGAAAGAAAAAAACAACTCAGAAGATTTATACGATATTTTAGTTGCTAATAGAACTTCAAAAAGCAATGATGAAAATGTAGAGGTTATTCATACAACTCCAGTAAAAAGTACCGATTTATTAATCGCTGCAAATGTAAATGTGAGTAGTATCGATAAACAATTACAACAGTTAAAACGTAACTTTTATTTAATTTTCTTGTTAATGGGAATATTAGTTATTGTTCTATCTTCTGTAGCTGTACGAATTATAGGAAGTAAATATGAAAAGCAATTAGAAGAGAAGTATACTTCTTTAGAATCTGAAGTTATTAATTTGTCTAAATTGAATACCGATTTGGTAAATTATAAAGAGAAAAAAGAAAAAGATTTAGAAAGAGAAGCTAAAATTGCTACCGAACTCGCTACTCAAATAGAAGAAAAAGAAGAAATTGTTTCTGAACCAAGTGAAGTTGAAGTAAGTGAACCAAACAGAAAAAGAATCTTAACGTATATGCGAAATGAATTAGTACCAGTACTAATAAACGAAATAGCATATGTATACACAGAAAATACAATTACTTACGTTGTAAATTTTGATGGAAAGAAATCTACATCTAATGCAAGTTTAGATGATATGTACACCAACTTCGATCCAACACTGTTTTTTAGAGCTAACAGACAATATATAATAAGTATATCTGCTATTGATAAGATTATAAAGTATGGTAAAAGTCAATTAAAGATTGTTTTAAATTCTAATGCTAATGAAGAAATTATTATTAGTAAAAATAAAGCAGCAGAGTTTAAACAATGGTTGAATATGTAAAATTTTTCAATGCTTTTTTTTCCGCTTTAACCTCTTTTTTTAACCTCTCACAAAGTTTAATACTTCCAGTTTATTAGGTTTTAAAGTTATTTGGGATATAATTGAAAATCGAAAAAACCATGAAAAAATTAATTCAACAAACCTTAAGTGCGTTAGCATTAGTGTTCTTTTTATTTAGTTGTAGTGAAGCTGAAGATCAAACTCCAGAAACCTTAACTATAGAAAATAAGATTGAAATTTTAGAGGACGGAAATTGGTTGCTTAAAGGTTTTGAAGACCGAGTAATGTATGCATTTAAAGAAGGGAAACGTGAAACTTTTTACGGAGAAAATGGAGAGTTTTCTCAGCCAATACCGGCTACAAATGATTATTTTCCAACAGGAACTAAGTTAACTATTGATTTGAACTTCGGTAATATTAAAACCTATGATGTTCAATTAAGTTGTAACAATAATATCGTAGAGTTATACGATGAAAACGGAACTTTAAATAGTACACTTTACAAACAAAATTCAGATTACGAAAATTGTTTAAATTAAACCAAGTTTTTATATTCTATTATCTAGGATAGTGCCTACCCAGCACTGTCCTTTTTTTATATCTTAAATTTATCTTTGAATTGCTTTAGCTAAAACTTTTATAATCCTGAAATTACCGTAAATTTGCAGCTTAAATTACGTCGTTTTTTTAATGACAGGAATAAAATTAAAGAATGCAATACAATCACCAAGAAATCGAAAAAAAGTGGCAAGAGTTTTGGGCAAAAAACCAAACTTTTAAAGCGAGTAACACTTCCGATAAGCCAAAATATTATGTGTTAGATATGTTTCCTTATCCATCTGGAGCAGGATTACATGTTGGACACCCATTGGGATATATCGCAAGTGATATTTATGCGCGTTACAAACGTCATAAAGGATTTAATGTATTGCACCCACAAGGTTACGATTCTTTCGGGTTACCAGCAGAACAGTATGCAATTCAAACAGGTCAGCATCCTGCAATTACTACAGAAACAAATATTAAAACCTATCGCGGACAGTTAGATAAAATCGGATTTTCATTCGATTGGTCTCGTGAAGTTCGTACATCAAACCCAGAATATTATAAATGGACACAGTGGATTTTTATCCAATTGTTCAATTCTTGGTATAATAAAGATTCAGATAAAGCAGAAGATGTAAGTACATTAATTGAAAAGTTTGAAGCTGAAGGAAATACAACTGTAAATGCAGTTTGTGATGAAGATATCATTACGTTCACTGCTGATGAGTGGAACGGTTTTTCTTCAACAAAACAACAAGAAATTTTATTACAATATCGTTTAACATTTTTATCTGATACTGAAGTAAACTGGTGTCCAGCTTTAGGAACAGTTTTAGCAAATGATGAAATTGTAAACGGAGTTTCAGAACGTGGAGGTCATCCTGTTGTTCGTAAAAAAATGACACAATGGTCGATGCGAATTTCTGCCTATGCACAACGTTTATTAGACGGATTAAATGGAATCGATTGGCCACAACCATTAAAAGATATTCAAACCAACTGGATTGGTCGTTCGCAAGGAGCAATGGTTTCTTTTAAAGTTGATGGACACAATGCTAATATCGATGTGTTTACAACGCGTCCTGATACGATTTACGGAGTAAGTTTTATGACATTAGCTCCAGAACATGAATTAGTAGCAAAAATTACTACTGATGCACAACGTGAAGCAGTAGAAACTTATGTTGAAGCTACGGCAAAACGCTCAGAAAGAGATCGTATGGCTGATGTAAAAACAATTTCTGGAGTTTTTACAGGAGCATATGCAATTCATCCATTTTCTGGAAAACAAGTACCAATTTGGATTGGTGATTATGTATTAGCAAGCTACGGAACTGGTGCTGTAATGGCAGTTCCTTGTGGTGACCAACGTGATTACGATTTTGCAAAGCATTTCGATTTAGAGATTCCAAATATTTTTGAAGGTGTAGATATTTCTGAAGAAGCTTTTGCTGATAAAGAAAAATCTGTTATTGCGAATTCTGATTTCTTAAATGGTTTACCATACAAGAAAGCGATGAAAACTGTAATCTATGAAATGGAACAACGTGGATTTGGTTTCGGAAAAATAAACTATCGTTTACGTGATGCAGTATTTAGTCGTCAACGTTATTGGGGAGAACCATTCCCAGTATATTACAAAGACGGAATGCCTCAAATGATTGAAAAGCAACATTTACCTGTAGTTTTACCAGAAGTTGAAAAGTATTTACCAACAGAAGATGGTAAACCGCCATTAGGAAATGCTGATGTTTGGGCTTGGGACATAACTACAAATGCTGTTGTTTCAAACGATAAAGTAGATAATGAAACTGTATTTCCATTAGAACTAAATACGATGCCAGGTTGGGCGGGAAGTTCTTGGTATTTTAATCGTTATATGGATGCTACAAATGATGGTGATTTTGTGAGCAAAGAAGCGGTTGAATATTGGAAAGAAGTTGATTTATATATCGGTGGTTCTGAACATGCAACAGGACATTTATTATATGCACGTTTTTGGCAAAAGTTTTTATTCGATTTAGGTTTAGTTCCTGTGGATGAGTTTGCGAAGAAGTTAATCAACCAAGGAATGATTTTAGGAACTTCTGCTATCGTATACAGAGTTGCAGGAACAAACAAATACGTTTCTTTAGGTCTTAAAGACAACTATAAAGCCGATGAATTACAGGAATTACGTGTAGATGTAAAATTAATTAATTCTTCAGATGAGTTAGATTTAGAAGGATTAAAGAATTGGCAACCACAATATGCAGATGCTGAATTTGAGTTAGAAGACGGAAAATACATTGTAGGTCGTGAAGTTGAAAAAATGTCTAAACGTTGGTTTAACGTTGTAAATCCTGATGATATTTGTGAGGAATACGGAGCAGATAGTTTACGTTTATTTGAGATGTTCTTAGGACCTTTAGAGCAATTCAAACCTTGGAAAACCTCTGGTATTTCTGGAGTGTATTCTTTCTTAAAGAGACTTTGGAAGTTATTCCATAACGGAGAAAACTTTGAAGTTTCAGAAGGTGAACCAACTAAAGACAACTTAAAAACATTACATAAAACAATTAAGAAAGTAGAAGAAGATATTGAGAATTTCTCTTTCAATACTTCGGTTTCTACATTCATGATTGCGGTGAATGAGTTCACTGCTCAAAAATGTAATAACAAAGCAATTCTAGAAGAGTTATTAATCTTAGTTTCTCCTTATGCGCCACATATCGCAGAAGAATTATGGAGTAAATTAGGGAATGAAAACTCGATTGCTTTTGCAGCTTTCCCTCAGTTTGATGGAAAACACTTAGTAGAGTCTGAAAAAGAATATCCAATTTCTTTTAATGGAAAAATGCGTTTCAAGCTTAATTTACCATTAGATATGTCGAAAGAAGATATTGAAAAAACAGTAATGGCTCACGAAAAAACACAAGAACAATTACAAGGTCGTACACCTAAAAAGGTGATTATTGTACCTGGAAAGATTATCAATATCGTAGGATAAAATATAAGTTTTTAAATTATGGATAAGTAAATCTGAGTCAATTCTGAGTTTATTTAATATATTTGGATCATATGATAAAGAATTAACATCACTATTGCTGTGAGTTTCTATAATATTTCAATGTATCCTGTATTTTAAATGCAGTAAGGCTACAGATGTATGTATCTCAATATCTATAAAAAGTGAGATTAATTAATAATTTAAAAACTTTAAAAATGTTAGAAAAAATTTTAAAAATGCAAGGTTCAACTTTGTTAAATGCTTATGAACAAAGAGAAATTAAAGGAGGTAGAGTAACTGCTATAACATCAATAGACTCAGAAGGTGGTGGTTTTTGTAGTGATGCTTGTACCAGCGATAGTGATTGTGGATATGGACAAGAGTGTTTTACAGGGAAGTGTGATGGTGATGATACAAAAATGTGTAGAGTAGCAAGATAGTAATATTTAGCACCATCATTTATTCAAAATGATGGTGTTTTTAATTTAAATAAACAATTGAAAAAAAACTTTTTATTAACCGTTATTAGTTGCTTACTTCTTTTAAGTTGCAAAGTTGACAAAAATGAAATTACTGTTGAATTGAAATCTGCGATTAATGATTCGTTAAAATTCAATCCCATTTTTGAAGATTTGTATGCTGAAACATATGCAGAATACTATCCTGAATATTATAAAAAACAATTAAAAGATTTTAATTTTTCAAATAACGATTCTATTGTAATCACAACTTTCAATTCTGATTATAAAAACTTTTATTTCGATTTATACAATGACAATTTTATAAGCAAAGAAAAATTATTTGATAAAAAAGTTGATACAATTTTTGAAGGAAAAAAAGTAGAACAAACTCAACTTTTAGTATTGTCAGATTTTAGTGGAAAGACTCAAGATATTTACATTAAAACAAATAAGGAGAACAATTATAAGTTTTATTACTCATTTCCCAAGAACTTTGAAAATTTATCAAATACGCAAGAGATAATTCAAGAATTACCTTTTTACGATTTTTCATATTCAACATATAATGAGGAGAATAAAACCACTTTTCGAAAAAAAATAAAGATTTTTCCTTCACTTAAAAACACAAATTATATTTCATCAAATAGTTCGTTAGCTCAAAAATCTAGGATAACAATTTCATTAAGAGATTATTGGAGAGGTACGTTTAAGTATAAAAGTCAAAAATTTGATGTTGCTGTCCAAGGGTTCAACAGTTTGTATTCTAGTGTTCTAATAAAAAATGATTCTTTAAGTTTCAGTTATACTAATTATCCTTACAACACAAACTTTAGTTACAATATTAAAGATACCATTAATCTTAATGATGATTTATTTGTTTTTGATAGTATAAATAATGATTTATCAAAGATTAAATTTAAAAAAATAGACTCTGCTGATCCTTTTTTTAGTCATAGAATTAGAACGAAAATAAAAGATTTTAAATATGTCGATCTTGAAGATCAAGATTTAAAACTTTCTAGTTTTTTAGATAAAGAATACTTACTTATTTACTTTTGGGGAACTTGGTGTAAACCTTGTGTGAAAAGTATTCCTGATTTAGTCAAAATTCAAGAAGATTATAAAGATAAAATGAATATTGTGGGAGTAGCCTACGATAAAAATAAAGATAGAGTTAAAGAATTTGTGAATAATAATAACATTACTTGGAGTAATCATTTTACAAATAAAAGAAAGGGGATTATTAGAAATTTAAAAATTACAGAATATCCTACTTTAATACTTATTAATAAAGATATGAGAATCTTGTATAGAGGTGTTGAAAAAGAGGAATTAATTAGTGTAATAAGCAAGTTATAGTATTGCTTAATATTTATTAGTTTTCTTGTTTTTTGATTTTAATCTCTTTTAAGTTGCTTTTTTGTTAAGAATTTACTAACTTATAAGCTAATTATTTAAGCTTTTGTTATTTGTTAACGAGCTTAATTTAAAAGGTTTACAAGATGAAAAAATTAATTCCCCTAATGCTCGTTTTCTTGAGTGCCTTTCAAATTCACTCACAAAAGTTAATTCAAGACGTATCAAAAACTACTGTTGTATTTAAAATTAAATACTTCGGTTCTTATGTAGATGCCTTATTTACAAAAGTAGACATTGATGGTAATTTCGATCAAAAAGATTTAGAATCTAGCTTTTTAAATGCTACAATAGATGTAAATTCATTCGATACTAATAATTCATATCGAGATGAAATTTTATCAAAAGATTACTTTGATGTTAAAAACCACCCAACAATTACTTTAAAATCAACAGAGATTGAAAAAGTAGCTATTAATTTATATAATCTTAAAGCTGATTTAAATATTAAAGGAATTACAAAGTCAGTAACTTTACCTTTAATCGTTTCTGAAAACGGAAATAAGATTAGTATTAAATCAGGTTTTACCATTGATAGATTAGATTATAAAGTAGGAAAAAGTAGTTTTCTATTATCTAGAAAGGTAATTACTAATGTGAATTTTTTGGCGGTTAAGTAAATTAATTCAATACTCATTTAAGTTTATATAATCTTAAAATTTACTTATTAAGACGTTTGTAAGTTTAAATAAATTGTAATTTTTCTTATCTTGAAAGTAGTTTAATCAAATGAATTTAT
This sequence comes from uncultured Tenacibaculum sp., assembly GCF_947502995.1. Classification (GTDB taxonomy): domain Bacteria; phylum Bacteroidota; class Bacteroidia; order Flavobacteriales; family Flavobacteriaceae; genus Polaribacter. The sequence goes on from NZ_CANNBW010000009.1 coordinate 63,683, forward strand.
TTCAAGATGAAAAGGTTAATTATGTTTGTTTTTCTAAGTTTTTTAACTTGGAATACTACTGCTCAAAAATTTATTCAAGACAAATTAGCTACCAAAATAACATTTAAGATTAAAAACTTTGGTTCCTATGTCGATTGCCAATTTTCTGATGTAAATTTCGATGTAAGCTTCAATAAAAATGATTTAACAAATAGTTATATCAATACCACTATAGCCGTATCTTCGGTAGATACAAATAACAAGTCGCGAGATAAAAGTCTAAAAAAAGAGAAGTATTTTAATGTAGCAAAATTTCCTAATATCATTTTAAAATCTACAAAAATTGAAATGATAGATACTAATTCGTATAATTTAATAGGTGACCTCACAATTAAAGGAACTACAAAATCAATTACTATCCCAATCATTTTATCACAAGATGGAAATAAATTAAGCATTAATGCTGATTTCGAAATTAATAGACTAGATTATAAAGTTGGAAAGAGTAATATTATTTTATCTAAGAAAGTAATAGCAAAAGTAAATTATCTTGGTAAAAAATAAGGTAGTTATTATTGGTGGAGGTTTGGCAGGTTTAGTAAGTTCCATCCATCTTTCTAAGAAAGGAATATCCGTAACAGTTATTGAAAAAAATACATATCCAAAGCATAAAGTTTGCGGAGAATATATATCGAACGAGGTTTTACCTTATTTAAAATCCTTAGGTTTTAATCCGTTTGAGTTTCAAGCTAAAGAAATTACTGATTTTACGTTATCGACTTCGAATAATACGACTATAAAAACAAAATTACCATTAGGTGGCTTTGGAATTAGTAGATATACATTAGATTATGAATTAGCAAAGCTCGCTACGGAAAATGGAGTTGAAATTATTCACGATTATGTGAATCAAATTGATTTTAAAAACAAAATTTTCAGCATAACTACAAAAAACAACAAAACTTTTACAGCAGATATTGTTATTGGAGCGTATGGAAAGCGTTCTAATATTGATATTAATTTAAAACGTTCTTTTATTCAGCAGAAATCACCTTTTCTGGCAGTAAAAGCACATTACGAGGGGGAATTTCCAGAGGATAAAGTTTCATTATACAATTTTAAAGGAGGATATTGTGGAGTTTCTAAAGTAGAAAACGATCATATTAATATTTGTTATATCACAAGTTACGATGCTTTTAAAAAATATGCTGACATTGATGAATTTCAAAATAAAGTCCTTTTACAAAATAAACAACTACAAAAAATTATAGGGAACTCTAAATTAATGTTCTCAAATCCGTTAACCATAAGTCAGATTTCTTTTGCTGAAAAACAACCTGTAGAAAATCATATGCTTATGTGTGGCGATACAGCAGGAATGATTCATCCGCTTTGCGGAAATGGAATGGCTATGGCAATTCATTCTGCACAAATAGCTTCAGAAACTATCATACAATATTTCAGTAAAGAGATTTCAACGAGAAAACAGTTAGAAGAAATGTATACTCGAGAATGGAATAAGGCTTTTGATAAACGTTTACGAATGGGAAGAAAACTTGCTGCTTTGTTTAATATGGATTTCTTTTCGGAAATGATTACCTTAGGCTTACGACTATTTCCATGGATTTTACCCATCATTATTAAAAAAACACATGGGAAATACCTCAAACCAATACAATGATCAACACCAAATATAGAAGCAAAGAAGAAGAAATCATGGATGATTTCGATATGTCTGGTGAAACCTTAATTAAAACACTAGACATCATTGCTAAAATTAATCGTGTACTAGGAGGTAATATGTTAACCTTAAATGGCGTAAAAAAACTCTGTAAAGATCAACCAAAAGAGAAAGTGATTTCTATAATCGATTTAGGTTGTGGTAATGGAGATATGTTAAGAGCAATTGCCAAATTAGGAAGAAAACAAGGCCATAAATTTGATTTGATAGGAGTAGATGCAAATCAAACTACAATAGATTATGCGATTGAATTATCAAAAGAATATCCAGAGATTCGGTATTTGAAACAAGATATCCTGACTGATGAATTTAAAAAGCTGTCTTATGATATTTCACTATTTACACTTTTCCTGCATCATTTTTCAGATAAAGAAATAGCAAATTTATTACCCATAATTCAAGATCGAACCAAGTTAGGTTTAGTAATAAATGATTTACATCGGCATAAATTGGCCTATTATTTATTCAAAATCATTACGTTATTTATTAAAAATAAAATGGTGAAGAACGATGGTTTGGTATCTATTTTAAGAGGATTTAAAAGAAAGGAACTAGAGAGTTTTGCTAAGAACTTATCTGGTAAAAGCACAATTACTTGGAAATGGGCATTCCGTTACCAATGGTTAATAAAGCATCATTAAATATTTATGAGCGTACGAATTACATCAGTTGCAAAGCAACTTCCAAAATACACAAGAGACACAAAAGAAATTTTACCGTATTTAAAAGTATGGTTGTCTGATCAAGAAGAGCGTTTTCAAAGAAAGGCAATTAAAATTTTTGAAAATGCAGGTGTAGATCGACGTTATTCAATTATGGATGCAGAAGATGTTTTTTTAAACACTTCTTTTGAAGAGAAAAATGAAATCTACACCAGAGAATGTACAAAGTTAGCAGAACAAGCTTTAGTAAAAGCTTTGGCGAAAGCAAATCTTGCCGCAAATGAAGTTGATTATATTATCACAGTAAGTTGTACAGGAATTATGATTCCGTCTTTAGATGCCTATCTAATTAATAGTTTAGAAATGAAACAAGATATTGTTCGTTTGCCCGTGACAGAAATGGGGTGTGCAGCTGGAGTTTCAGGAATTATTTATGCGAAAAACTTTTTAAAAGCAAACCCAAATAAAAGAGCTGCAGTAATCGCTGTAGAATCGCCAACGGCTACGTTTCAGTTAGAAGATTATTCGATGGTAAATATTGTAAGTGCGGCCATTTTTGGAGATGGAGCATCAGCAGTTGTTTTATCGTCTTACGAAGATGAAGTTGGTCCGCAAATCTTAGATGAAGCAATGTATCATTTTTATGATGCAACACATATGATGGGCTTCAATTTAAAAAATACCGGATTACAAATGGTGTTAGATAAATCTGTTCCAGAGACCATTTCAAATCATTTTCCGAAGATTATTCATCCTTTTTTAGAAAAGAATAAACTAAGTATATCAGATATAGATCATTTAGTTTTTCATCCTGGAGGAAAAAAAATCGTACAAACTGTAGAAGATCTTTTTGGAAAATTAGGAAAGAATATAGACGATACGAAAGAGGTTTTAAAATTATATGGAAACATGTCCAGTGCTACTGTTTTATATGTTTTAGAACGATTTATGGATAGAGATTTACCAAAAGGAGATAAAGGATTAATGTTGAGTTTCGGACCCGGATTTTCAGCGCAACGAATTTTATTAGAATGGTAAGAGAATTTGCACATAAAAATGAGTGGGCTGTTATTTTAGGTGGTTCTAGCGGATTGGGTTTAGCAACTGCTAAAAAACTAGCAAAACACGGTTTGAATATCTGTATTTTACATCGAGATAGAAAATCTGATATGTCACGCATTGAAAATGATTTTGAAATTATTCGTAATGAAAATGTTCAATTATTAGCTTTTAATGTAGATGCATTGCATACTGAGAAAAGAGCACATGTTATTTCAGAATTAAAAGAGAATTTAGGGGCAACAGGAAAAATTCGAATATTTGTACACAGTATTGCCAAAGGAAATTTAAAACCTATGGTTGCTAAAGATGAATCACCACAATTAAAAAACGATGATTTTAGTCTAACTATCAATGCCATGGCGATTAGTTTATACGATTGGGTAAAAGCATTATTTACATCAGAGTTATTTGCCGATGATACGAGAATTATAAGTTTTACTAGTGAAGGAAATCAGAAGGTTTGGCAAAATTATGCAGCTGTTTCTGCGGCTAAAGTAACTTTAGAAGCAATTACTCGAAACATTGCTTTAGAGTTTGCTCCTTATGGAATTAAAGCGAATTGTATTCAAGCAGGTGTTACCGATACAAATTCATTTCAACGAATTCCAGGAAGTGAAACCATAAAAAACCATGTATTAAAAACGAATCCTTTTAAACGATTAACCACGCCAGAAGATGTGGCAAATGTGGTATATTTATTAAGTAAAGATGAAGCCAAATGGATTAATGGAAGTATTATTCCTGTTGACGGTGGAGAACATATAGTGTAACATGACAAGTGAACAAATCATAACAGTATTACCTTATGAAAAACCTTTTTTATTTGTTGATGAAATCATCAATATTTCTGAAGAAGGAGTAACTGGTCAATATATATTTCAAAAAGAAGAATTTTATTATCAAGGACATTTTAAAGATAATCCAGTAACACCGGGAGTAATATTAACCGAAGTAATGGCGCAAATTGGAGTAGTTTGTCTCGGTATTTATCTTTTAGGAAAAGAAAGTGTGTTAGAAGAAAAACCAGCAATAGCGTTGACATCTCATGCTATCGATTTTTTTCTTCCTGTATTTCCGGAAGAGAAAGTAACAGTTATTTCTGAAAAACAATATTTCAGATTCAATAAATTGAAATGTCATGTAAAAATGCTGAATGCTAAAGGCGAACTAGCGTGTAGAGGTGAAATCGCCGGAATGTTAACGAATAAAAAATAATCAGTTGAATAAAAGAGTTGTAATAACAGGTTTAGGTGTTGTTGCTCCCAATGGAGTCGATATACAGTCGTTTACAGATGCGATTAAAAATGGCGTTTCTGGTATTACATTTCATCAAAATTTAAAAGATTTGAATTTTTCGTGTTGTATTGGCGGACTTCCAGTAATTACCGAAGAGAAAAAACTAGATTATTTATCGGCTTTAGAATTGAGAGGTTTTAATAGCTCTGGAATTTTATACGGTTGTATTGCAGGAATAGATGCTTGGAAAGATGCTGGTTTTACAGTTGATAAAGAGAGTGATTTAGACTTTGATGCAGGAATTGTTTTTGGAACTGGAACTTCTGGAGTTGAAAAATTTCGTGAAGCTATTTATAAAGTTGATGCTCATAAAGTAAAACGTTTGGGTAGCACAGCAGTTATACAAACGATGGCTAGTGGAATTAGCGCATACTTAGGAGGTAAACTCGGTTTAGGAAATCAAGTAACTACAAATTCTTCTGCTTGTACAACCGGAACGGAAGCGATATTAATGGGTTACGATAGAATTGCTTCAGGCAAAGCAAATCGAATGTTAGTTGGTAGTTGTAGTGATGGCGGACCTTATGTTTGGGGTGGTTTCGATGCCATGCGTGTAATGACATATAAACACAATGAGAATCCAGAAGAAGGATCTCGACCAATGAGTGCAACAGCATCTGGTTTTGTTCCAGGAGCTGGAGCCGGAGCTTTGGTGTTAGAATCTTTAGAAAGTGCGTTAGAAAGAGGAGCAACTATTTATGGAGAAGTTTTAGGTGGAGCTGTGAATTCTGGCGGGCAAAGAAATGGAGGAACAATGACTGCACCTAATGGAATAGCTGTACAACGATGTATTACAGACGCAATTCGAAATTCTGGAATTACTGTGGATGAAATTGATGTGATTAATGGACATTTAACGGCTACATCAAAGGATGCTTTTGAAATTCAAAATTGGTCAGAAGCATTAGGAAGAAAAGGAACAAATTTTCCTTATATCAATTCATTAAAATCAATGATTGGTCATTGTTTAGCTGCTGCTGGAAGTATCGAAAGTGTTTCTACTGTTCTTCAGTTACACCACGATTTTATATTTCCATCGATAAATTGTGAAGATATTCATCCAGATATTTTAGCTGAAATAGATCAAGCACAAATTCCGAAAGAAAAAATAGAGACAAAAATTAATATTATAGCCAAAGCAAGTTTTGGTTTTGGCGACGTAAACGGATGCGTAATATTTAAAAAATACAACGAATAAGTATATGACAAACGAAGAACTAATACCTAAATTAAAAGAAATCGTTAAACCTTATATTCAAGACCAAGCAGCTTTTGATAATTTAACGGAAGAAACTGATTTTATTAATGATTTAAAAATCAATTCTGCTAATTTAGTGGATGTAGTTTTAGATGTAGAAGATGAATTTGATATCGAAATAGATAACGATGCTATGGAGCAAATGCTAAATGTAAAAAATGCAATAGCAATTATTAAAGACAAATTAGCTTCGTAATGATAGGGAATGATATTGTAGATATCAACTTTACACGAAAGCAAAGTAATTGGCGACGTGACGGTTTTTTAGATAAGATTTTTATAGCTGAAGAACAAGAACAAATACTGAAAAGTAAATGTAGTTTTACTACAGTTTGGCAATTGTGGAGTATGAAAGAGAGTGTCTATAAAATCTATGTTCGAAAATATAAAGAACGCTTCTTTGCTCCTAAAAAACTCGTGTGCACTGTTACTGATTCCTCTAAAGGATCGGTAATCATAAATGATGAAAAGTATCTTACAAAAACAATCATAGATAAAAATTATATCTACACCACTGCAATTTCTGGTGTAAGTAATTTATCAAGAGTCGATACTTTTTGTTTCCCTTTAAAAGGAAATGATATTAGTATACAACGAGCAACAGTTTACAGTCAATTAAAAAATAGAATTGCAGAAAAATATAATCTGAATCCTGAAATTATTCAGATAGAAAAAACAGCATTAGGTATTCCAGAAGTTAAAGTCAATAATCAAACTTTAGGAGTTAATATATCACTTACCCATCACGGTAATTATGGCGCAGTTTCAATCTTAAATCTAAACTCATGAAAGAATTTATCGCTTACGCAAAATTGCAATTTTCAGTAGATAAAAAACTAGTTTTAACCTATGCAATTGTATACTTTATATGGGGAACCATAATGAATAATTTTGGTGCAGCTGTTGAAATTGCAAGATTCACCTATTGGTGGCAAGTGATCACGTGTTATATCTTTTATATGATTCCGATATCGTTGCTTTTACGCGGTTTACCATTTCATATGCAATATGCTTACGGATTAATAGCAATGGGTGTATTGGAGTTTTTAGGTTATGCGTTACAAACTTCTTATGCATATCCTGATAATATTTTAGATAAACTTTTTAATATCAGAAATTTCAGCTTAGGAATGACCATGTTTTTTGGTTTGTATTTTCCTGTCGGAAATAAGATGGTTGGTAAAATTTATAGCGCTATCTTTGGCGATTAAAATTGAAATATTATTATGCCATTTCATGAGATTTTAGGGTATTTAGCAGCATTTTTAACTACGGCTTCTTTTTTACCTCAGGTATATAAAACATGGAAAACAAAATCTACAGAAGGATTATCACTAACCATGTATACTATTTTTCTAACAGGAATTATTTGCTGGTTAATTTATGGTATTTACTTAAATAGTTTACCTATAATTTTAGCAAACACAGTTACAGGAGTTTCAGCAGTTATGCTAATAATAATGAAGCTTAAATACAAATAGTAAACTATATTTCATGTCGCGTAAACTTCATTTAAGAACTAGAAAAACACATCGTTATTTAGGTCTTTTTATAGGAATTCAGTTTTTATTCTGGACAATTGGAGGATTGTACTTTAGCTGGAACAATATGAAAGACGTTCATGGTAAAACATTATTAGACAAATCGGAGCACACTTTTGCTTTTCAATTCAATGAACCAGTTCGTAAACTTTTAGGAGTTATAAAAGAACCTATCAAAAATATTGAAGGAATTGTAGTGAATCAAGATAGTCTTTTACGAGTTAAAACTGTTTCAAAAAATTACCTTTTAACGTTAAGTAATAGAGTGTATGCTATTAAAGATAGTTTAACTAAAGATCAAATTTCTTCTTTTGTGAAAAGTAGATTAAAAGAAGAAATTCCTATTCGTAAAGTTTCATTACTAACAAAAGAAAACGTTCCTAAAGATCACGAATATAGAGAAAAACCATTGCCAGTTTATGTTGTAGAATTAGAACATTCTACGAATACAAAAGTGTATGTTCATCCTCAGTTAGCTAAAATTACTTCAGTAAGAAACGATAATTGGAGGCGTTTCGATTTTTTATGGATGTTACATGTTATGGATTTTGAAACTAGAGATTATATTACAAATTGGACATTGCGTATTTTTTCTGTTTTAGGGTTAGCAACAATATTATCTGGTTTTTATTTATTTTATTTAAGTTCATCAACAATTAGAAGGTTTAAAAAGAAGTTTTAGACAATTATACTTATTTCATTTTTTATACTATATTCGCGCCGTTAAAAAAGCTATGTTGTTATGAAAAAAATGCTAATCATGTATTTCAACAATTAATTCGACGAGTTTTTATTTCTAAATAAAAGAGATCTAAACATTTGAAATGCTAATATTATTGCACTAGATGTTCAATAATATTAGTTGAAAATGTTGTGTGTATAATATCGTCGGAATATGTCGAAAAAAGACGTTAAACAGGAGTAGATACTTATAGTAAAAACAAAAAATGATTCGAAAAATTACTACAATTTTAATAGCGAGTACAATCTTATTAACTACAAGTTGTGCTAGTATCGTAAGTAAATCAAACTACCCTATTTCAATTAATAGTGTGCCTGAAGATGCAAATATTACAATTACTGATAAAAAAGGAGTTGAAGTATTTAAAGGAAAAACACCAGCTTCATTAAAGTTAAAATCTAGCAGCGGTTTCTTCTCAAAAGCGAGCTATCAAGTAAAGTTTGAAAAAGAAGGATTTGACACTAAAATTGTTCCACTTCAATGTAAATTAGATGGTTGGTATTTTGGTAATATTTTAATTGGAGGATTATTAGGAATGTTAATTATAGACCCTGCTACTGGAGCTATGTATAAATTAGAATCTGAATTCTTAAATGAAACTTTAACTCAGTCTACAGCTAGTGTTGAAAAAGAAGGTCTTAAAGTTTATTCATTAGAAGAAATTCCAAATGAATGGAAACAACACTTAGTTTCTTTAAATAAATAAAAAGTATTTTGAGCTCCAATTTTTATTGGAGCTTATTTTTTTAGTATTTTCATTCTCCATATATAAGTACTTATTTATTGAACATTTGTAAAAAAATACAGAACGCAAACTATTATCCTACGGTAGAAGATATTCCAGAATATATTTGGAAAGAATTGAACTGTACAAACGATTTATATTTCAGTCCTAATTACTTATCAGCAATTTCAAAATACCAAAATGATATAGATTTTTGGTATGTAGTTTTATTTGATGATCATTATAAACCTATAGCTTTTTCTACGGTTCAGGTTGTGAATTTTTATCTAGATAGTGTGCAAAATGAACTGCAAAGTATTGTTGAATTTATAAAAAGGATAGGTCGAAAATTACGTGTATTATCAGATCAAAAACCTCTAAAGATTTTAACCTGCGGAAATACTTTTGTTAGTGGTGAACATGGGATTTTTATAAAAGAAGGTCAAGATAAGCAGAAAGTAATTAAGCAAATAGCAAAGTCTGTACTTCAACTGGTTAATGATGAAAGTCATTTTAGTTATAAAGTAAGTGGATTTATGCTTAAAGACTTTGAGTATGAATCTCTATTTATAAGTGATGAGCTTTTAGAGTATAATTATCACTCTTTTAATGTTGAACCTAATATGCTAATGCAGATTGATGAAGATTGGTCTGATTTTGATGATTATTTATCAGCAATGAAAACAAAGTTCCGTGTAAAAGCAAAAAAAGCTATGGAACTAAGTTCAGTGTTAAAGGAAATAGATATTACCGAAAGTAATATTGACCTTTACTTGAAAGACATGGAAAAGCTTTACAAAAGTGTATCGTCTAAAGCAGGTTTTAATTTAGGTGAGTTTAATATTCTTTCTTATGCTGTGTTAAAAGAAAATTTAAAAGGAAATTATATTATTAAAGGATATCTTTTAAATAATAAACTAGTTGGTTTTTTATCAGGAATGATCAATCAAGGTAATTTAGATGCTCATTTTGTTGGTATTTCTTACCAGTATAACAGAAAGTATGCTGTTTACCAACGAATGCTTTACGATTATGTAAATATTGCTATTACACATAAGTTAAAACAAATTAATTTTGGTAGAACAGCAAGTGAAATAAAAAGTTCAGTAGGTGCACAGCCTCAGGATTTAACCATTTATTTTAGACATAAAAACAGTATACCAAACAAAATTTTAAAGTGTTTTATTGATAAAATACAACCTACGCCTTTTCAGCAAAAGCATCCATTTAAAGCTAAAACTCTTGTCAAGCAGAGCTAAAAAGAGTACTTTTAAGGTATAAAATCAACCTTATGAAGAATACTACAGAGCTCGTAAATATTCTTACGCTTGAAGATCAGGGAGATAACAATTTTAGTGGAATAAGTAAAGATATTGGTAGTCCAAATGTGTTTGGAGGTCAAGTTTTAGCACAATCATTAAATGCGGCATACAGAACAGTAGATTCTAAACGAATTTTACATTCTTTACATTCTTACTTTTTAGAGCCAGGGAATTTAGAATTACCAATTATATACAATGTGCAAACGATTCGTGATGGAGGAAGTTTTTCAACAAGAAGAGTTACTGCACATCAAGGTGAAAAAACCATTTTTATTTTGGCGTGTTCTTTTCATAAAAGAGAAGATGGTTACGAACATCAAATGCCAATAAAGAAAGAAATAAAACAACCTGAAGACTTGTTAAGTTGGACAGATATGTTAGATCAATTTGGTGATTTTCTACCTAAGAAAATGAAAGCTTTTTTAAGTATAGAAAGACCCATAGAATTTAAGCCTGTTCAAGTGGTAAATCCTTTCGATCAAACTGATTTGCCTCCAATTGTTGATGTATGGTTTAAGCTAAAAGGAGAATCAAAAGATTTAAGTTTAGCACAAAAACAACAAATATTAACTTACATATCAGATTATAATATTTTAACAGCTTGTTTATATCCTAACGCAAGTAAAGCTCATTTTGGTAATACACAAATGGCTAGTTTAGATCATTCAATGTGGTTTTATCGTGATTTCGATTTTAGTGATTGGATGTTGTTTTCAATTGAAAGTCCAAACTCATTTGGAGCTAGAGGATTTGCTTGTGGAAACATTTATACAAGAGATGGAAAATTAGTTGCTTCGGTAGCACAAGAAGGTTTAATGAGACCTGCAAGAAAACAATAAAATTTATGAATCCTTTTTTATACGTATTATCAGTAAACGGTTTATTATTTCTATTCAGTATAGTATTTTACTTTTTACCAGCAAAAAAGATCAATTCTTTTTACGGTTATAGAACATTTCGTACAATGCAAAATCAAAAGATTTGGGACTTTGCTAATGTTTATTTTAACAAACAGTTTTTATTATATTCTGGAATTTCTTTTTTAGGAGCTTTTGCAATGGCCTTTATAAATCCTAAATTAAGTTGGCAACCTATGGTTTTATTGGTATTGTGTTTAGCTGTGTCTGTTGTGAAAACAGAGCAAGAGTTGAATAAACATTTTGACAAAGAGGGAAAGAAGCTTAAAAAATAGGCTTATTTATATTCTTCTTTTAGCAGTAAAATATCATCAATAATTTTTTGCATATTTTTAAATTTAGTTCCGTCGTAAATACCACGAATTCGTCGTTCTTTATCAATTAGGATAAAGTTTTCTGTGTGAATAAAATCTCCTTCACCACCATCACCTTCGTCTAAAACTGCGAAATAGCTTTTTCTAGCTAATTCGTAAATATGCTTTTTGTTACCGGTAACTACATTCCATTTTTTGTCTATAATTCCCATACGCCTGCTATACGCTTTTAAAGCTGGAACAGAATCTTTTTCAGGCATTACAGTATGCGATAAAAAACGAATATCATCATCATTTTTAAAATGTTTTTGTAATTCTACCATATTAGTAGCCATCGGAATACAAATTCCTTTACAAGTAGCAAAAAAGAAATCAGCAACATAAATCTTTCCTTTGTAATCTTCTTGAGTAATTTTTTCTCCATTCTGATTAATCAATTCAAAATCTGCCACTGTATGATTTTTAGTAAACATACGAATCGATTTGTCTACCAATTTTGGGTTAACATCTGCAGGATTGTAAATAGGTAGTTTTTTATCAACTTTAACCAAGAAATAATAACAAGGCAATGCAACTATTGTAAAGAAAATTAAGAAAATAAAAGTGTATTTCGATTTTTTTAAAAAAGCAATATTCATTGTATGTAATGTAATTATAATGCAAAAATACGGCTTAAAAAAAGGGTTTCCTAAAATCTTTGTTAAAACATGAAAAGAAGAAATAAGCAATTTTTAGAACTCTACTTAAAAGTGTACATTTGTTAAATTTTATAGTAAAGACACTACAAACCATTTATGGAAATATTTATAAAAGCATCACAGTTTATTTTAAGTTTATCATTACTTATTGTTCTTCATGAATTAGGACATTTTATACCTGCTAAACTATTTAAAACCAAAGTAGAAAAGTTTTACCTGTTTTTCGATTACAAGTTTTCATTATTTAAAAAGAAAGTTGGGGAAACAGTGTATGGTATTGGATGGATTCCTTTAGGAGGATATGTTAAAATTGCTGGAATGATTGATGAAAGTATGGATACTGAACAAATGCAAGGTGAGCCTCAACCATGGGAGTTCAGATCTAAGCCAGCATGGCAAAGATTAATCATAATGTTAGGTGGTGTAATTGTAAACTTCATTTTAGGAATTTTAATTTACATCTGTTTAATGTGGGCTTATGGTGAAAAGTATTTACCAAATGAAAATGTAAAAGACGGACTTTGGGTTCAAGATGAATTGGCTGAAAGTTTAGATTTAGAAACTGGTGATAAAGTGATTTCTGTAGATGGAAAGGATATTAAAAGATTCAATCAAATTCCTATTGAATTAATTAATGGTGAGCGTTTTGTTATTGAAAGAAATGGTCAGCAAATAGATAAAAAAATTCCAGTAGATTTTATATCTAAGTTAGTCGATAGAGATAGAGATGCAGGAAGCTTCATTTTGCCTAGATATCCTTTTGTTATTTCTTCAATTAGTAAAGAATCAGCAAACCTAAAATCTGGATTACAACCAAAAGATATTATCACATCTATTGGAGGTACTTCTATCAAATATTTTGATCAAGCTAAAGAGGTTTTTGCAGCTTTAAAAGGAACAAAAACTACGATAAAGGTAAAGAGAGGTGAAGAGTCGAAAACTATCGAAGTACAGGTTAATGATGAAGGAAAACTAGGTGTTGGACTTGCGCAATTACCATTAAAAGATTTAGAGAAGTTAGGTTATTACGATTTAGAAACGAAAACATATTCTTTTACTGAAGCAATTCCTGCTGGTTTAAACAAATCTTGGAGTACTTTAACAGGTTACGTAAAGCAATTAAAGAAAATATTTAATCCGAGTACAGGAGCTTATAAAGGTTTAGGTGGGTTTATCTCAATAGGAAGCATTTTTCCATCAGAATGGAGCGCACAAACATTCTGGAATATTACAGCATTTTTATCTATTATGTTAGGTTTTATGAACTTATTACCTATACCTGCTTTAGACGGAGGTCATGTAGTATTTACTTTATGGGAAATGATTACAGGAAAAAAGCCTGGAGATAAATTTTTAGAATATGCACAACTTGTAGGTTTTGTTATTTTATTAGCATTATTAATCTTTGCCAACGGTAATGATGTTGTGCGTTTGATAAGTAGTTGGACGAAATAAATTTCGTCCAAACCATACTTTAAACTGTAACTTTAGCCTTTAATGAAAAATTAAAGGTGCTAACCCAATAATAATCATTTCTACAATCTAAACAATTGTAAAATTTTAAAAAAAATATATGCTTGGCTATACCAGATCTTCTTTTTCTTATACGGTTAGTTGAACCGCAATGTGGACAGTTTTTCATGAATTTTTGTTTAGTAGTTAGTATATGTTCTCCCTAGCTTTTAAAATTAATCCAAAAAAAATATAAAGTATAAAAAAAAGAAGGAGATTTTTCCCCTTCTTTTTTCTTTATGAAATATTGTTAATTTTATTAGTTCTTGTAATGGCTTGTTCGTTTTTCCAATCAATCCATTTCTGACCTTTTATTCGTCGCATTATATTATCGATAGTTCGCATAATAAACACATTATAAACAGCTTTTCCAAGATTTTTTGGGTTTCTAGCTATTGCACGAAGACTCATAGAAAAACCAGGTGTTATGTAGCGCATATAATGCCAATAACCTTCTGGCATATATAAAACGTTTCCATGTTCTAACTCTGCAACATGACCTTTAGCGTGTTTTAATGCTGGCCATTTGTCAAAATCAGGGTCATTAAAGTCGATATCTTCTCTTGTAATTAACGAATGTGGTATTTTATAAAGATGTTTATTTTGCTTTTGATCGAACAAAATGCATTTCTTTTTTCCTTCAAAATGAAAATGAAAGATATTAGCTAAATCAATATCGTAATGCATGAAGGTATATGAATCTCTTCCTCCAAAGAATAACATTGGTAAACCTTTCATTAACCGTAATCCAAAATCAGGGTAAGAAAAGTCTTTTTGAAGCACAGGTACTTCTTTTAAGATGTTCCATAGGAAAATTCGAAACTTAGTAGGTTCGCGCTTTAACAAATCTACATATTCACTCATTTTCATTTTAGCGTGAGGTTCGTTAAAACCATCTTTATAATCTACTGGTCTATCGTCGTATAAAGGAACAGTTTTATCACCGGCAACCTCTTTCATATATTCTAAAGACCATTTAGAATATGCAGGCCAATCTTCAATAAAACGCTCAATAACTACAGGTTTTTGAGGCTTGAAATAGTTCTTGATAAAGTCTTCTTTAGTAATAGTTTCAACTCTATCTATTTGTTCCAATTGTAATCCCATTAGTCAAATTTTGATAACCGCAAAGTTAAGAAAACGTTACGAAACCTTTTTTAAAAGTAATTGTTAAAATAAATTATCCTATTTGTATTATCTATTTTAAGCTTTTACTTGTTTAGCTTCTTGTTTTTTAACCTCATTTCTTTCAATCGTATGACTTGGTCTTGTCCATTTTGGTTTTTCACCTAAATCTTTATATTGAGAATCTTCAGCCTCAATTGTCTTAGGTTGCATTTTCTTGATAAATGGCTTTTGAGGATTTAACCCAAGTAATTCGAATAACTTCATGTCTTCGTTTACATCTGGGTTTGGAGTAGTTAATAACTTATCTCCAGCAAAAATAGAATTCGCTCCAGCAAAGAAACACATAGTTTGTCCTTCTTGACTCATTTGAGTTCTACCAGCAGATAAACGTACTTGAGTTTCTGGCATTACAATACGAGTTGTTGCTACCATTCTTACCATTTCCCAAATTGAAACAGGTTTTTGATCTTCTAATGGAGTTCCATCAACGGCAACTAATGCATTAATTGGTACAGATTCTGGTTGTGGATTTAAAGTAGATAATGCAACTAACATTCCTGCTCTATCTTCAATAGCTTCACCCATTCCAATAATTCCACCAGAACAAACCGTTACGTTCGTTTTACGAACATTGTCAATAGTTTCTAAACGATCTTCAAAACCTCTAGTTGAAATTACTTCCTTATAATATTCTTCAGATGAATCTAAATTGTGGTTATATGCATATAAACCAGCTTCAGCTAAACGGTGTGCTTGATTTTCAGTAATCATACCTAAAGTACAACAAACCTCCATATCTAGCTTATTAATTGTACGAACCATTTCTAATACTTGATCGAATTCTGGTCCGTCTTTTACATTTCTCCAAGCTGCTCCCATACAAACTCTAGAGCTTCCAGAAGCTTTTGCACGTAATGCTTGAGCTTTAACTTGGTTAACACTCATTAAATCATTTCCTTCAACATCTGTATGGTATCTTGCTGCCTGTGGGCAATATCCACAATCTTCAGGGCATCCTCCTGTCTTTATAGAAAGTAATGTAGATACCTGTACTGTATTTGGATCGTGGTGTTTACGATGAATAGTTGCTGCGTCATATAACAGCTCCATCATAGGCTTATTATAAATTGCTAAAATTTCTTCTTTCGTCCAGTTATGTCTAGTCTCACTCATATAGTCGTCATTGTTTGCGTTATCAAAAGTAGGAAAACTAATTGTATTATTATACTATTTTGAAATTAAAACTGATACAGCATTTCCTCCAAAACCAACGGCATTTATTATTATTTTTTGAATCTTTTTAGGATTCTTTTGAGCTTGAGCAAAAGGAACTTCTATTAATTTTTGATGCGTTAACATTAGTAAACCTAATTCAAAATTTAAAAGTCCAGATGCTCCAAAAGTGTGTCCTAATTTCCACTTATTTGTAGTTAAAAAAGGTTCGTGATCTCCGAATACTTTTTTAACCGCATTTATTTCTGATGAATCTCCTTTTATAGTTCCAGGTGCGTGCATTACAATTGCATCTACTTCGTTAAGGTCGATGTTTTTACACGCCATTTTCATCGATTTTTGAAAACATTCAGCATCAGCAGTAACAGATGTGTTATGTTTTAAAACTTCAGTAGCATAACCGATACCTTCAATTTTTGCTACAGTTTTATCAGAAATTTCATTTTCTAAACATACAACAGCAGCGCCTTCACCTAGTATCATGGTATTTTTAGTTTTGTTTAAATCAAAAGCCTTACAAGGATAACCTTCAGTTTCTTTTGAATACACTTTAAGCGCTTTCATTTGCGCTACTGTAAATTCAGTTAATGGAGCTTCACTTCCACCAACTAAAAATTTATCACATAAACCAGCTTGTAACCAAGCAACTCCATTCAAAAGAGAATGTAATGCTGTAGAACAAGTAATAGAGTGAGATATTTCTGGCCCACTACTTTTTAAATCATGAGCAATCCAAGAAGAAATATTTCCTAATGTAGTTGTTGGGGAACTTAAGGTTGAAGAAGTTCCATTCTGTAAAAATTCTTCATGATATTTTTCGAATAAAGCTGTAGCACCTCTAGAAGATCCGATATTAATTCCAAAGTCGTCACCAGTTTTCCAGTCTGCTTTTTCTATAGCTTTTCGTGAGGCATAGATAGCAAACAGAACAGTATTGTCTAGATTTTTATATTTATTATCAGACTTCTTTAATTCTTCAATAGCTTTTAAATCTTCATCTGAAATTTTAGAGACCCATTCAGAGAAGTGCTTAAACTCTTTTTTGGTCATTCGATGATGATCATCCAAATAACTTGTCCATACTTCTTCTGAAGTTTTTCCTAATGGAGAAATTGAAGCAAAAGCTGAGATTGATATTGGTTTCAAAACAAAAAAATTTCAGCAAAATTAAGCTTTATCTAATAAAGAAACTTTAATTTATATCTGTTTTAGCTTTAATTAATAAAAACTAAACAACTTCAAATAAAATGTTGTAACAACATCGCAATAAAATAGTCTAATTAAAAAAAATTAGATGAACGAAAGATCTCAACAAAGTTGGTTAAGTAGGAATTGGCCTTGGGCATTACCAGTAGGATGTTGTTCTGGTTGCTTAATAATGATATTAGTATTTGTTTTTGGATTCGGAGCAGCTATATTCGGTGTTGTTAGTGAATTTGTAGATGCTTCTCCGATAGATGAAGTTACTGAAATTGCTAAGCAAAACGATAGAGTTGTGGCTTTATTAGGTGATGATATTGAATCGAAAGGAATTCCTAATGGAAACATTTCTATAAATAACGATAGCGGAGAAATAGACTTTTCAATTCGAATAGTTGGAGAAAAAGGAGAAGGAACTTTAATTGTAAAAGGAATTCGTGTCGATAAAAAATGGGTGTACGAAGATTTATATGTGTTGATTAAAGAAACAGGAGAACAAATCAACTTATTAGAAAAAGAAAAGATTCTAGAGCGTATCTAGAATCTTTTTGGATTTTAAAATTTTAAATAAGCTAAGTAACCAACTTGAAACTGACTAAAGCCATTTGTTTCTTGATTAGCTGTGTTTGTATATCTATATCGAAAAAAAAACTTATTATCACTGTTTATATTAGGAGTGTAAAATGTTGAAAGTTCTATTCCATGTAACCATTGTCCATCATTTTGTACTGTAGAAAAACCGTTAAAATCATCTCCTTTAGGAATTAAGATTTTGTTTGGCCTATATATTAGTGCACCGCCAAAACGTTCTTCAGGTCGAATTCTTACTTTGACTTCAGGATATACATTAAAGAAACCAACATTTTCATTAAATTGAGTACTAGTATTAATAACTCGTGTTCTACCATAATGAACACCTCCGTTTAATTCAAAACGTAATTTAGAATTAGGTACATCGAATGTAAAAGCATTTAAATCAAAGCCAATAGAAGTGTTTTTATAGCGTATTAAATCTAAATATGAAATGGTGTTATTGGATAAGGTTAACTCTTCCTCTCTATCTTCAATTCTAGCCCAGTTAAAACTAGGTTTTACATAATTTACCCAACCTACATTTCTACCTCTCGATCCTCTAATTAAATAACGCCTAGTCCAAAGAGGAATTAATTTTTCAATTTCAACTTGAATTAAACCGTTAGGGTCAGCTTCATTTAAACCAATAAAATCACTAAAAAATCGAGCGCCTAAAATTTTTGAAGATTTTTCTTTTTTTAGCTCTAAGCTAAATTCTTTATTCAAATCATCTTGAGGAAGAGAAATAGTTTGGTTTTTTGGACTAAAATCTAAACGGTCATTTTGATGTTTCTGTACATACATTTTTATAACATCTGTTACAGGTATAGAAAAAATTGCTTCTCTACCTTCATAATATGTTAATTCGTAATTGTGTAAATCATCAAAGTCTGTTCGAGAACTAAAACCTAAAGGAAATGCATTAACGAATTTTAATTCTTTATCAGTGATTTCTAAAATATCTTTTACCAAAGGTTCTTTATAAAATTCATTAAGAAATTGCTTGATTTCTTCATAAGATAAGTAATCTTTGGGTTTACTATCAATGTAGTTTTTCCAAACCAAACTTTCAGGAATATATGCCTGCTTTACTTTACCAGTCATAGTAATATGTTCTATAAATCCATTGTTAATATCTAGTTGAATATTCTCTGCACGATATTCAAAAAGAGGAATATCGATAATTTGATCTTTAATGACTATGATTAATGAGTCTTTAGATATTTTTAATTCTTTTAATTTTCTTTTTACAGTATCAGTTCCTTTTTGTTTTAAACTATCTAACCTTTTATCAGCTTTAAATAACTCTTCGCTTAGAGTTTTGTTTTTAGTGATTACATTTTTTATTTCTTGATATCTAGAGTTTTCTGATGCTAATTTTTCTAAAACTGATTCTTTTTGACTTTGTAATACTTTTATTTGATCCTTAATTTTTTTTCTGTATTGAATTATGCCTTCTTTATTAAGATTAGATGGTTGTTCTATAGTACGAGCAGTATTACTATTTATTAAATTTTGTAGACTATCTCTCTTCTTTTCTTGAATTTTAATTCTCTTTATTATTTCATCACGAGATTCTGATATCGCAATTTTACTTTTTAATTTTACTATTATATTTTCAATTGAATCTTTATGAATTGTAACTTTTTCTTCTATTCTTTTATTTCGTTCTTTTATTTTAGTTATTTCAGTTTCTGCATCTCGTATCTTTCTTTTTGTTTCAATGTATTCTGATAAAAGGTTATTTTCTAACAGTTTTTTTATCCTATTTGCATTATATTCCTTTTTAAGAATTTTTCGTATTTCGTGTCTTTCAAATTTCTTTAATTCATCAAATTTGTTGTTCTTGATATAAGCAACAAAGTCAGGGTTTTTAAAATTTGCAGTGTCTAAATCAGATTTCTTTTTATTATCAATGCACCTTGCGAGTTTATAAAAATCTGTACTACCAGAAATTTTTGTGATATTTACATCTAAAGCATATTTCAATGTTCCAGCTACAGGTTCCGTATCGTATTGAAATGCTGTTATTATAAGTGCGTTGAAAAACTGATATATATTACGGGTTTCTTTTTCATAATCTTCTAAATTTACTATTTCATTTTCAGAAGTAACTTTATCATCCTCTTTGCCTTCATAGCTATTTATAGCAGTTATTGCTTCTTTAAGTTTACTTTTAAAAATTGTTTCAATAAAAGGAGAAACATCAAAACTAATATTTTCCCCTTCCTTGTTTTTAAATGATAAATTCTTCTCGTTTTTTAAAGAAAAAGTAATGTTATTAGCAGATTTTGCAGAAGCATAAATCAATATAGTTTTTCCTTCTTTAGTAAATGTATACGGCTGAATTTGTTTCTGGCAAAAGGCAATACAACCTATAACTAAGCATAATGCAGTTAGTTTAAGTTTCATGATAGATTAAGTTTGGTTAATTAATAACCAACTAATCTATAGTGATCTAAAATTACTTATACAGGAAAAACACCCTTTTATTTAAAAATACCTACAATAAGGTATTTAAAACATGTATTATAGTGTTGTATATTTTTTCTAGCTGTTCATCTGTAATAACATATGGAACCTGGATGTAAATCGTGTTTCCTAAAGGTCTTAAAAACACACCTTCTTTCATAAAAGCAGATAGTAATAAGTCTCTTAACGTTCCATAACGTTCCATATTTGTGTCTAAATCTAAAGCGAAAATTACTCCAATAGATCGGGTTGATTTTACTTTAGCGTGTGTTTTAATTTTTTCACTAAATGCAATATGTGATTTACTAATTCGCTGAATACTTTCTTGAATTTCTTCTGAAGTTAATAAGTCTATACTTGCAATTGCAGCCGCACAACCTATCGGATTCGCTGAATACGTATGACAATGAAAATATCCTTTTGCAATATCGTTACTTAAAAAAGCATCGTAGATTTTCTGAGTACAAGAAGTAATTGCCATTGGAACTAATCCACCAGTTAAAGCTTTACTCAAACAAATAATATCTGGTTTTGTAGCTACATGATCTGAAGCAAAGTTTTTTCCTGTTTTACCAAAACCAGTCATTACTTCATCTGCAATAGTTAAAATATCATTGTTTTTACAATATTCAATAATTTGATTTAATCCTTCAATATTATGAATTTTCATTCCGGCAGCTCCTTGAACAATAGGTTCGTAAACAAAAGCAGCTATTTTATTGTTGGCAATAATTTCGGTTAACTGTTCTAAGATTTCAGCATGATTCTCTCCATTTGGCACTGGAATTCTATGAATGTTAATTAGAAAATCTTCAAAAGGACCATTATAAACTGAAAGTCCAGATGTAGACATGGCTCCGAAAGTATCTCCATGAAAACCATTTTCAAAAGCAATAAAAGTAGTACGCTTATTTCCAATATTGAAATAATACTGTAAAGCCATTTTTATAGCAGATTCTACAGCTGTTGAACCATTATCGTTAAAGAAAATTTTAGCTTGATTTTCAGGAAGAATTTGAATTAGTTTTTCTGAAAGTTTTACAGCAGCAGGATGTGTAAAATCACTAAACATGATTTGATCTAATTGCTGCATTTGCTGATAAACACGATTGGTAATAAAATCGTTACAATGGCCAAACATACATGTATACCAAGAGGAAATAGCATCGATATATTCGTTACCATGTTCATCTGTAAGAATACATCCTTTAGCTTTTACAATTCCTAAACTATTCGGGTGTGTTTGGTGTTGTTTTAAAGGATGCCAAATGTGTTTTTTATCGCGTTCTTGTAGTGTCATGGTTTCGTTCTATTAATTAACGTCATGCTGAACTTAATTCATCATTAATGATGACTTTGAAATAAATTCAGGGTAAGGTTTACTAATTTTTAGCAAAAATAGTTGTTTTAATAAGATCTAGAGATTGTCGTCATGCTGAACTTGTTTCAGCATCACATAAAAAAGTAAGCTTCAGATATTCTAATAAAATTAGATTATTACAACTTATCTTTAAACAGTTCAGCGTATTCTTTAATTACATTTTGATCAATGTAAGGCTCTTCTTCAATTCTTCCAATTACAGGAACTCCGCTCATTTTTTTAATGATGCTTTCTGTAGTTGGGTGCTCATCTCCACTAAAAATTAAAGAAACATCAAATCCTTTTTCTTTCAGTAAATTTAAAGTCAATAAGGTGTGATTAATACTTCCTAAATAATGACGAGAAACTACAATAACTTTATAATCAGGTTGAATTAAATCTAAAATAGTATGGGCATCGTTTAACGGAACTAAAAGTCCACCTGCACCTTCAATAACTAAATTATTTTGAGTTCCTGGAGCTTTAATTTGATTGATGTCAATCGTGATTCCATCAATTTCAGCAGAAGCATGCGGACTCATTGGCGTTTTTAACGCATAGCTATTTGGATGAAAAACAGATTTTTTATTCGTTACTAATCTTTCTACTTTATGTGTATCTGAATAGTCTAAATCGCCAGATTGGATTGGTTTCCAATAATCAGCTTCTAAAGCTTCGGTAATAATTGCTGAAGCAACAGTTTTTCCTACTTCTGTAGAAATGCCGGTGATAAAATATTTTTTCATTTAAAGATTGTTTTACAATCGTTACAAATTAATTTTCGTGGTTCAAAAAATGGGAAAAGCATGTGAAAGAAATTCTTTCGCTGTACATCGGCTACCAAAATCCTAGTAGAGTTACAATTCGGACAATGAATGGCATTACCTTTATTGTCGGTTTCATAAGTTCTGATATCGTTATAAATTTCTGAAGCTCTTTTTAAATCTTGATTAAAAACTAAAAGTTTTACACCACCAATAGCCTGACTAATCAATGGATCTGAATCTATTGTTGTTTCATCCATTAACATGGTTCTAATGTTTTCAGAATCTAACTTAGATTTCACCAGTTGAGCTTCAGTGGAATATTCAAAAACAGCTAAAATTGTATAATCTTCTCTCATTTCTCTATTTTAAACAAAGGTAGCAAGTTGTTCTAGAATAGTTGTAATGTCTTTTTTAGAATTAAAACTATGCAAACAAAAACGTAATCGTTCTTGACCTTCAGGAACTGTTGGAGAAAGAATAGGTTTTATATTGAATCCGTTTTCTTGTAATTGTAGTGCAATAGCTTTTGTTTTTTCTATTCCAGAAATTACAGAGCAGTGAATAGCAGAGTTACTTTCAATAAAAGAATTGTTTAATTGTAATCGTATCACTTCACTTTTAAAGAAATTGATATTGTCTTCTAGTTGCTGAATGATTTCAGATTTTAAATGTAGGTAAGCAACTTGAATTGTGGCTAATGCATGAGGTGACAAACCTGTGGTATAAATAAAGCTTCTAGAAAAGTTAATCAAATAACTGTATAGTTTTTCACTTCCTAAGATTGTTGCTCCATGACAACCTAAAGCTTTTCCGTAAGTTATAATTCTAGCAAAAACTTCATTTTCCAATTGTAATTGCTGAACTAAACCTTCACCTTTTTCTCCGAAAACACCTAAAGCATGAGCTTCATCAACAACCAAATATGCATTATGTTTTTTTGCAATAGTAATTAATCCGTTAAGATTTGGTGTGTCACCATCCATAGAAAATACTGATTCTGTAACAATGTAAATGGTGTCATGCTGAACTCGTTTCAGCATCTCATCTAGGTTTTCTAAATCATTATGCTTGAATTTGTAGCTTTTTGCATTCGAAAGTTGAATTCCGTCTCGAATAGAAGCATGGATATATTCATCGTATAAAATCACATCACCACGTTGTGGAACACAAGAAAAGAATCCGACGTTAGCATCGTAACCAGAATTAAAAAGCAATGCTTTTTGCGAGTTATGAAACTGAGCAATATAGTTTTCAGTTTCTTGATATAATTGATGATTTCCAGAAATTAAACGTGATCCTGTAGCTCCATTGATTTTGATGTTTTTATCTAATAACAACTGATGTGTTTTATTGAAAACAGATTCAGATTGTGCTAAACCTAAATAATCATTAGAATAAAAATCAATACGATTGGTATCAGATTTTAAACTTCTTAAGGTGTTAGAAGTTGTTCTTTGAATGAGTTTTTGTTCTAGTTTCTTTGGAAAATTCATCAGTACAAAAATAACAAAGAGTTTGTAGATATAAATTACAATCTTATTGGTTAAGTTTGTGAATAATGAAAAATTGTATGAAACAAGTTTTATCAAAAATAGCCGAAGTACGAAAATCAAAAAGTAGTTTATTAAGTTTAAATGCTGAAGGTTTGACTTCTATTCCAAATGAAATTTTCGAATTAGAACATCTTACCAATCTTAATCTTAGAAATAACAAAATTGAAGAAATTCCTGAAGAAATTAATAAACTAAAGAATTTAAAAGTCTTGTATTTAGATAACAACTTGATACAGAACTTAGATGCTAGCTTTTTTAATTTTACCAATCTTGTAGTATTAGATTTAAGTACTAATAAGCTTAAAGATCTACCAGATGATATAAAAGCATTTAAAAACTTAAAAAGACTTTATCTTTCGGATAATAGATTAGAAAAAATACCAAAAAGTATTGGTAAACTTAAGCAACTAGAACATTTATATGGTTACAAGAATTTAATTTCGGAATTACCAGATGAAATAGGAGAATTAGAGAATTTGAAACACCTAAATTTTTTTAACAATAAACTTTCACATTTAGATATTGATTTAAGTAAACTTTCGAAATTATCATATGTTGAATTAGGATTCAATAACATATCAAAACTATCGAGATCAATAGGAGAATTACAAAGTTTAGAAACCTTATCATTATTTGATAACCAGATAAAAGAACTTCCTAAAGAAATTTCGAAACTAGCTAATTTAGAGGGGCTAAATATTTCGTTTAATCAATTGGAGGAGATTTATTTAGACTTAAATTCTATGAAAAGCTTAAATAATTTACATCTGTTTAAGAATAATCTAAAATCTCTGACAGGAATAAACTTATTAGAAATTTGTTCTAGAAATCAACATTTCAATTCTAATTTGTTGATCGATGAAACGCAAGAAGAATTACTAAAACAAACAATTAATTACAGTAAATATCCTAAAATTGGTGTTGTAAACTTAAAGAATAAAGAATTACCTAAAGATCATTACAAACAGGTTCCTTATGAATTATCTAGAAGATATGGATTAGTGGATCCCAGATGGGAAGAAATGCGAAAAAGGTTTAATAAAAACTAAACACGCTTAATCACATTCGTTACAATACCCCAAATCACAAAATTATTTTCTTCGGTAATTTTAATAATTGGATAATCTGGATTTTCTGGTTGTAACCAAACTTCATTTCCGTCTACACGTAGTCTTTTTACAGTAAACTCTCCGTCTAAAAAACAAACCGCAATTTTATTATTTGTTGGAGGTATACTTCGATCGATAACTAATAAATCGTTATCATCTAAACCAGCACCAATCATCGATTGTCCACTAACACGAGCAAAAAAAGTAGCTTCTTTATTGCGTATTAATTCTTCATCTAAAGAAATTCGTGATTCCTTAAAGTCATCAGCAGGTGATGGAAAACCAGCAGAAATTCCAGTATCAAAGAAAATAGCACCTTTACTTTCTGTGCTTTTCGGACTAAAGAATGTTAATGTTACACTCATTTTACAACTATTATATCGTTAATGTTTGTTGTGTATTTAGGAGTTAATCTTTCTTGACGCATTTTCCAAGTTCTTTGCAGATCTTGGTTGGCTAATTTAACACTATTTGACTTATATTTTTGATTTATAAGATCAATAGCATTCATAAGAGGTTTTTGTTTAGGATCTTCTTTGGTGAATAAATCGAGCTGAAAGTTATCTTCAGGAACCAAACCTGTAACAATTACACCAGCTCTTTTATATTTTATACCTGGTTTAAATATGGTTTTAACAGCCTCAACAGCACATTTACTAATAATTAGTGATGAATTGGTTGGATTTGGAAGAATTACTGTTTTACTTACTCGATGTTGTTCTAAATGTTCTTTATGACGATCACTACGAAGTAAAACAACAATCATATGACAACTGTGTTTTTGCTTTCTTAATTTTTCTGCACAATTAGTCGCAAATGTAGAAACACGTTCTTTGATGTTTTCAATGTCAGAATAGGTATATTCGAAACTACGTGTTGTAGCAATTGCTTTTTTATCCTTTTCTTCGTCTAATTGCATTGTTGGTTTACCCAGTAAATCTTGTTGTAATCTCCAAACGACAATAGAATATTTTTTGCGAACTGTTTCACTATCCAATTGTGTAAAATCGTAAGCTTTTACACAACCAGCGGCTTTTAATTTTTTCTGAAGTCCACGACCAATTCCCCAAACTTTTTCAATGGGCATCCATTTTAAAGCCTTAATTCTTTTTTCTTCAGAATCAATAACATAAACGCCTCCGGTTTCTTTAAGGAATTTTCGAGCAATTTTATTAGCTACTTTACTTAAGGCTTTCGTTGGAGCTATACCAACACAAGTTGGAATTCCAGTCCACTGCAAAATGCGATTTCGAATTTGATTTCCGTAGTCATCTAAATCATAATTTTCGAAACCTTTAAATTGAAGAAAAGCCTCATCAATAGAATAAATTTCAACATCGGGAGTAAATTGAGCTAGAATTTTCATCACTCGATCACTCATATCTCCGTACAACGGATAATTAGAAGAAATTACTTTAATGTTGTGTTGTTTACAATAGTTTTCCCATTTAAAAATAGGAGCTCCCATTGGTAAACCGATTGTTTTGGCTTCATCACTTCTAGAAATTACACACCCATCGTTATTACTTAAAATAGCTACAGGTTTGTTTTGCAAGTTCGGATTAAAAACTCGCTCGCAAGAAGCATAAAAATTATTACAATCAACTAAAGCAAACATTATTGCAAATTTAATCATTATATAATAGTTTTTAAATTATACTATGATATTCATATGCTTTAAACTTTTCCTTATTTTTGTTTTTATGTCGAAAAAATTAAAAATTGATGGTATTGATAAAATTATCATCAAAAGGTTAGTAAAAGACGCAAGAACTCCTATTTTAAGTATAGCAAGAGAAGTTGGAATTTCCGGAGCTGCTATCCATCAAAGATTACGCAAATTAGATGAATCTAATCTAATAGATGGATACAAAATGGTTTTAAACCCCGAAGCTTTAGGATATACAACAACAGCCTTTGTTGGAATTTTTTTGGAGTCTGCGAGTTTGTATTCCTCAGCAATTAAACGATTGAAAGATATTCCTGAAGTTGTTGAGAGTCATTATACAACAGGGAATTATGCAGTATTTATTAAGATTATGTGTAAAAACAATCAAGATTTAATGCATCTGTTAAATAAAGATATCCAGTCCATAAAAGGAGTCTCAAGAACAGAAACATTCATATCTTTGGATCAACAAATAGATCGACAAATAAAAATTTAAATCCCTATAATGAACGAATTTATCGAATACTTTAAACTAGGATTATTTCATGTTTTAGATATCAAAGCATACGACCATATTCTTTTTTTAATTGTTCTAGCAGTTGTTTATCAGTTTAAACAATGGAAAAAAGTATTATGGTTAATCACTTTATTTACCATTGGTCATTCTATAACATTGGCTTTATCTGCTTTTGGGAAAATTAATGTAAGAGCAGATTTAGTTGAGTTTTTAATTCCGTTAACAATTTTCATTACAGGATTAATGAATGTCTTAACAGCCAGAAAAGCTTCAGTAGGAAAAGAAAATCAAAATTTATTTTTCGCATTATTCTTCGGTTTAATTCACGGTTTAGGTTTTTCTAATTACTTTAAAATGATGGTGAGTAGAGGTGAGGATAAATTGGTTCCATTATTAGAATTTGCATTAGGAGTGGAAGCTGCTCAAGTAATTATTGTGGCTTTAATTTTATTGTTTGGATCACTTGTGCAATCTATTTTTGGAGTAAACAGAAGAGACTGGATTTTAGTTGCATCATCAATAGTAATTGGTTTTGCTTTACAAATGATGGTAGATCGTGCTTTTTGGTAAAAATTAACGTGAAAAACTTAATTTTCTCCGTATTTTAGCTCTCCTATGACTTTAACAAAAAAAGAATTAAAGTATGCTAAAGCCTATTTGAAAATAGCTGAAGAATGGGCGCAGCTTTCTTATTGTCAACGTAAAAAAGTAGGTGCAATTATCGTGAAAGATCGTATGATTATTTCAGATGGTTATAATGGTACTCCTACAGGTTTTGAAAATGTATGTGAAGATGAAGATGGAAAAACCAAATGGTCGGTTTTACATGCAGAAGCAAATGCAATTTTAAAAGTAGCTGGCTCTACACAAACTTGTAAAGGAGCCACGTTATATGTTACCTTATCTCCTTGTCGAGAGTGTAGTAAATTAATCCATCAATCAGGAATTACAAGAGTTGTGTTTTCTAATAAATATAAAGATATTTCTGGATTAAAATTTTTAGAAAAAGCCGGAGTAGAATTGATTTATTTACCGAATGAATAAAAATTACTTACCAATATATTTTGCTATAGCAGTAACCTTTGGAATTTTAATTGGTTACTTTTTTAATGGTAATTCTTCACGTTTCAGAAAAACATCCGCAAACGAACAAAAAGTAAAACGACTAATCAACTTTATTCAACAAGATTATGTTGATGATGTTGATACAGATCAGTTATTAGATGGAGCGATAGCAGAAATGCTAACAAAGTTAGATCCACATTCAGTTTATATTCCTAAAGAAAACTTACAAGCAGTTACGGAAAGTATGCAAGGTAATTTTGTAGGTATAGGAGTTCAATTTCGATTAATTAATGATTCGATTACTGTGATTCACCCTATGGAAGGTGGACCAAGTATTAAAAAAGGAATTTTAGCAGGAGATAGAATCTTAATGGCAGACAAAGATACTTTGTATGGAAAACGATTAAGAAATAGGGAAATTTTAAAAAGATTAAAAGGAGCTCCAAACTCAGAAGTAAATTTACAGGTATATCGAAAATCAAACGATAGTTTATTTAATATTACTATTGGAAGAAGTAAAATAAATATTAAAAGTGTAGATGTAGCTTATATGCTAAATGATAGTATCGGTTATATTAAATTAGATCGTTTTGCACAAAATACTTATCGAGAATTTAAAACTTCATTAGATGATTTATTAGCAAAAGGAATGACCGATTTGGTTTTAGATTTACGAGGAAATGGTGGAGGATTTATTCATATAGCAAATAAAATAGTGGATGAATTTTTAGAAGACGATAAACTAATTGTTTTTACTAAAAATAATGGAGGAGAAGTTGTAGAGTCTTTTGCCACTGAAAGAGGAGATTTCGAAGAAGGTGGATTATATGTCTTAATTGATGAAAACTCAGCTTCAGCATCTGAAATTGTAGCCGGAGCATTACAAGATAATGACAAAGGAACCATTATTGGAAGAAGATCTTTTGGAAAAGGATTAGTACAAGAAGAAATGGATTTAGGTGATGGTTCTGCGGTACGATTAACTACAGCACGTTATTATACACCTACAGGAAGATCGATACAAAAACCATATAATAAGAATGGGTTAGAGTTAAAAGATCCGAATGCTTTACAGAACAGCATCAATTATGGAGATGAAGTAGAAAGTCGTTATAGAAACGGAGAATTATTTAGTAAAGATAGTATCAAATTAATAGATAGTTTACAATACAAAACTCCTAAAGGAAAAATTGTTTACGGAGGTGGAGGTATTGTTCCAGATGTTTTTGTAGCAATCGATACTACAGCATACTTACCAGCAATTTTCTTTACACCAATGAATGATTTCGCGTTTAATTATGTAGACAATCATAGAGATGAACTTAATAAATTATCTTTTGATGAGTTTGTCAATGAATTTGATAAAGACAGAAAAATATCAGATCGCTTTTTCGATGAAGTAAAAGATATTAGAACATCTATGCAAACGAAAGAGAAATTAAGAAAACTATTAAAAATTAATATCGCCAGAGAATTATTTAATGATGAAGGTTGGTATCGACTCAATCATTTAGATGATAAAATGATAAAACAAGTTTTCGAACTTGAGAAAAAATAACAGAACTCGCCTTAGGGCGAGTTTTTTTATGAAAAAAATGAAACTAAAATGTAACCTTTAAAAAAAGTATAGGTATTAATAATAGAAACTAATCAAAACTACCACAAAGTTGAAACATTTAACTGATGAGAAAATAATGATGGCTGTAGCCAATGGAGAGCTAAATAAGCTGTCTATATTATTCGACAGATACCATGTTCGAATTTATAATTTCTTTCAGAAAATGACACACAATAAAATGGTAAGTGAAGATTTAACTCAAGAAGTTTTTATTAAAATTTTAAAATATAGAACATCGTATAATAATGGAAACTTTGCGTCTTGGTTATATACAGTAGCAAGAAATATATTTTCGAGTTATTATCAAAAGCAAAAAAAAGAGCGAAGTAATATTATAGAAGATGATTTTTTAAACACAAAAGAAAAACTTTTTACAGACTCAAATAAAGAAGATTTAGAACATTTACAACGTTCGTTATTAAAGTTAAATGAAAAAGACAGAGAGTTAATAGTAATGCATAAACTTCAAGAAATACAATATGAACAAATTGCACAAATTGTAGGAAGTTCAGAAAATGCAGTCAAAGTGAAAACGCATAGAGCGTTAAAAAAATTAAAGGAAATTTATTTTCAATCAATAAATACAGTAAGTAACAAAAACTAAAGTATGATGGAGTGCAAAGATGTACAAGAACAATTAATGGCGTATGTAATGAATGAAGTTGCTGAATCGGAAAGAATAGCGATTGAAAATCATATTCAAACTTGTGATGCTTGTAAAACAGAGTTAGCAAATGTTCAATCTTTTTTAGATGTTATGAATGCTGTTGAAGAAGAACAACCAAGTAATAATTTGAAGCAACGCTTTGAAACTGCTTTACAAGAAGAAATAAATAAAGAAGAAACAAAAGTTGTTGCATTAACACCTCAAAAAGAATGGAAAAGTTATTTGCGAGTAGCAGCAAGTGTAGTAATATTAATTAGTGGCTATTTCTTAGGGAAATTATCTAATAATGAATCTACGATACAACCAAACAAAGAACAACAAGCTATATTTTTATTATTAGAAAATCAATCGGCAAGCAAACGAATTTTAGCGATCTCAAAAACGACAACGTATTCAGTAGAAGATACACGTATTATAGATGCTTTAATTAATAAAATGTTTGTAGATAAAAATACGAATGTACGTTTAGCAGCTATAGAAGCTTTAGCCAAGTTTTCAAGTTTAGAGAAAGTTCGAAATGCTTTATTAAAAGCGTTAGAAACAGATAAAGAACCTTCGGTTCAAATAGAGTTAATACAAGTTTTAGCAGAAATTCAGGAAAAAAGAGCGCTCGTTCCTATGAAAAAACTGTTAGATCTTGAAGAAACTCCAGATTATGTCAAACAAGAGTTAGCGTATAATATGCCAACTTTAATTTAATAAAATTATGAGAAAATTAATAACAATAGCAACATTGCTTTTAATGTCTGTAGCATACGGGCAAAAGAAAAGTTTTACTTACAAATTACAGGGAATTAAAACAGTAAAAATAGATACTGATACAAAAGTTAAAATTACAGCATCAGGAACTAATGAATTAATTATAAAAGAAAAAGGATACGATAATCACTGTGGTGATTGTGAACACGATCAAGATAAACATCATAAATCTTTAAAAGAAAAAACGAAAGGTTTAAAAGCGATTTATCCTGGAGGTGAAGATAGTACAGATGGTATGGGATTCTCTATTGAAAAGTCAGGAAATGTATTGAATATAGTAGATTTATTATCTCATGTAAAACGTAATAATTTATTCATAACATTACCTAAAAACATAAATATCATTTTTGATACGCCAAACTTAGGAGCTGTAGAAGTAATAGGTTTTACATCTGAAGTTGAAGCAAAAACAAACGTAGGTGCTATTGTAATGAAAGATGTTACAGGACCAATTACAGTAAATGCTAATGCAGCAAATGTGAACATAGAATTTTCTAAGGTAAATCAGAGTTCTCCAATTACAATCTTTTCTAATGTAGGTGAGATAGATGTAACAATACCAGAAAATACTAAAGCAAATTTAGACTTGAGAACTCGTGGAACTTTTTATACCAATTTTGATATTGAAATGCCAAAGAAAGACGGATTGAAAGCTGTTAGAGGAAGCCAGAAAATCTCAAGTGCTCTTAATAATGGAGGTGTTCAGATAAAATTGAAATCTACAATGGGGAATATTTATCTCCGTAAAAAATAATACTACCTTATTTAGCTTAGAAAGTTAACCCAAAAAACAATTAATTTTTAAACTACTAAAAATGAAAAGAATACTTTTTTTCATAGGAATACTATTGACTTTTAGTAACCTATCAGCTCAGAAAAAAACAGAAATTAAAAACGCAACTTCAGGAATAGAAACTGTAGAAGTTAATGTGAAATTTGCTCAGAATATTCAGATTAAAAACTGGAATAAAAATGAAGTTTTAGTAACAGCTTCAGCAAACTTAAACGATAATAAAGACAATAAATATTTCTCACTAAAAGGTGAAAAATTAGGAGGCATTTATTTAATAAAGTCAGATTATGGAAATTTCTTCAACAGAAATAGAACCGTGCTTTCAAAAAAGAAAAACAATGATTGTGAAAATTGTAATTACTGTGATTCTCATAATGAAGTAATTGTAGATTACACGATTTATTTACCTAAACATGTAGATTTAAAAGTGAAAAGTATTTCTGGTAATGTAACAGAAGTTACTTATAAAGGTAAACTAATGTTGGATTTAATTAGTGGGGATATTACTGTGAAAGAACATTCGAAAAACATGAAATTAAAAACAATTAGTGGAGATATTGACGTTTATGTTGCTGATGCTGAATTTAAGGCACAAACTTTAACAGGAACAGTGTATTCAGATTTAAAAATCGATTTTGATAATAAAAGAAGACGCGATGCACATCAAAAAATCTATGGTAAAGTGAAAAACGGAACAGCGTCTTTAGAGTTAAAAACTATTAGCGGAAATATTTTCTTAAGAAAAATCTAAAGGCTAAATAATTAAAGGTTTAACTCAGTTTTAAGAAATCAAACAATCATTAATCGAGAGTTTTTTTAAATTGCATAACTAAAACCAAACTAAAACAAATTTATATGAAAAAATTGCTCTTCGGATTAATGGTTGTTACTGTTATTTCTTGTGCTAATGAATCTAAAACTTATAAAGGTTTACCAGTTTTAAAAGCGAATTCAAAAACAGTTGATGTTCAGTTTAATAATAATTGGTATAAAGGAGCTTGGGGAATTACAACTAACAAACAAAAAGATACTTTACGAATAAGTTGTTTAAATGCTAGCGAACCGGTAGTTTTTGCTTCAGAAATAGATAGTATTTCATTTTCAGTAGAAGGAAATAAAAACTATGAGTTTTATGCACAATATAAAGATTCCTCATACGCACACATGCTAATAATCGGAGAAGCTTATCCTAAAGAAACCATAACTTTTAATACTTCTGATGTAAATAATTCTTTACAGATTAAATATTCAGAAAGTGAAGATGTTCCTTATTTAAAAGATTTGGAAGAAAAATATCCTATACACGATGTAATTGCTAATAAAACTTCTGATCTTGATAAGATTTTAAGCGTATTAAATTGGACAAATAGTAGATGGAAGCATAATGGAAACGTATCGCCAAGTAAACCAGATGCAATTACTATTTTAAATGAAGCGAAAGAAGGAAAAAACTTTCCATGTTTTGCATATGCTGTAGTGTTAAAATCTCAATTAGAAAATGCAGGTTTTAAATCACGTACGATTTATTTAAAAACAAAAGATGTTGAAACGAGAAAAGGATCGCCAGGTCATGTGGCAACAGAAGTATATTCTCCAGAGTTAAACAAATGGATTTTTATTGACGGACAGTTTAATATTATGCCAGTTCTAAATGGAAATCCGTTAAATGCAGTCGAACTTCAAGATGCAATAACGAATAATTATGAAGCTTTAATAATGAAAAGTCTTGCTGAGGTTTCTAAACGAGAATATGTAGAGTTTGTTTACGATTATTTGTATCATTTCGATGTAAGTTTAGATCAACGTTATTTAGAAAACACAACTTTAAAAGCTCATAAAGTTTCAGGAAAAAGCAATTTAATGTTAGTGCCAACTGGAAGTAAAAACCCCACCAAGATAGATTTTTGGAAAATGACTTTAGATGATTATTTATACACTAATTCATTACAAGATTTTTATGCAAAACCAGTGTAAACAATTCAAATAACCAAAAAAACAAACCACCGAAATTAAATACGATTTCGGTGGTTTGTTTTGTAGAAGTATTTACTCCACTAAAAAACCTTCTAAAACATCGGCTATTTTACGGTTATCAGAAAGTTGAGGGATTTTATTTTGTCCGCCGAATTTACCAATGGATTTCATGTATTCATGAAAACCGCCTTTTTTAACTTTTCTAATCAGTAATGGACGTAATACTTTTCCTTCAATTAAATCTTGATAATAAATATTTTGTTGCTGCATAGAAGTATCAATTTTTGCAGCCATTTCATCTAAATTTTCTGGTTCATTTTCAAACTCAATAAACCACTCGTGATATGGTAATCCAGATTCTGGATTTACTTGTGGAGCTACAGTAAATTCACTTACATTTACATTTGTTCCAACGATGGCATCATTTAAGGCCTTTTCTACTTCTTTACCAATAACATGTTCACCAAAAGCAGAAATAAAATGCTTAATTCTTCCAGTAACTTTTATTCGATACGGAGTTAGAGAAGTAAACTCAACAGTATCTCCGATATTATATCCCCAAAGTCCGGCAGTAGTATTTAAGATGATAACGTAGTTTACACCCAATTGTACGTCTTTTAAGGAAATACGCGTTGGATTTTCATCAAAGAATTCAGTAGCAGGAATAAACTCATAAAAAATACCAGAATCAAGCTGTAATAGCATTCCTTTTTCTTTTTGAGAATCTTGAAATGCAATAAAACCTTCAGAAGCTGGATATAGTTCGATATAATCGATTTTTTTACCAATTAAAGCTTCGAATTTATTCTTGTAAGGTTCAAAGTTTACACCGCCGTAAATGAAGAAATTGAAGTTAGGGAAAATTTCAGAAATTGTTTTTCCTGTTTTATCAATTAACTTTTCAAAATACATTTGAACCCAAGAAGGAATTCCACTAATTACACTCATGTTTTCAGGTAATGTTTCTTCAACTACCTTATCTACTTTTGTGTCCCAATCTTCAATGCAATTCGTTTCCCAACTTGGTAACCTATTTTTCAATAAATAATTAGGTACATAATGCGCTACAATTCCGCTTAAACGACCTAATTTAATTCCATTCATATCATCTAAAACCGGACTTCCTTGTAAAAAGATCATTTTTCCATTTACAAAAGAAGCATCTTTAGTTTCATTAATGTAAAATAACAAAGCATTTCGTGCCGATTTAATATGTGTTGGCATCGATTCTTTTGTGATTGGAATATATTTTGCACCAGATGTTGTTCCAGATGTTTTAGCAAAATAGATTGGTTTTCCTTTCCATAAAATATTTTCTTCACCAGCGACCATTCTATCTACATAAGGACGTAAACCTTCATAATCATTAACAGGAACACGTTTTTTAAAATCTTCATAAGAATTAATCGAAACAAAATCATGATCTTTACCGAAAGCTGTTTTACATCCTTCAGAAATTAAATATTGAAAAACTTTATCTTGAGTTTTAATTGGTTTAGAAGCCCATTTTCTTACTTGTTTTACCGCTCGTTTTGCGAAAGGAATAGCTAATAAAGATTTTAATGACATAGAGTTTTATTTTGCTTGAAGCTTGAAGATTTTACTGCTAATTATTACTGAAAGTTAATGTAGCTAGTTGGATTTACAGGATAACCATTGTTCCACAACTCAAAATGAAGGTGAGGTCCGGTTGTTAATTCACCTGTAGAACCTACACTAGCAATAACTTCACCAGATTTTACAAAGTCACCTTGTTGTTTTAGTAATTGTCCGTTATGTTTATATACAGAAACATAATTATTAGCGTGTTGTACTGTAATAATATAACCAGTTTCTGCTGTCCATCCAGAAAGAATAACAGTTCCGTCTGCAATTGATTTTACAGGAGTTCCTGTTTCGGCAACAATATCTATAGCGAAGTGTTTATTGGCAGCATTAAAAGATTGTGTTACATTTCCGGTAATTGGAGCAAAGAATACAATTTTGGCTTTGTTTGCTGTTCCAGCTGATAACGCATAACGATCTTTACGTTCTATTTCTTCTCTAAATTGTAAATCTTGTTCGGTAGCTTCTAACTTTTTGTAATCGATAGTCGCTTTGTCTACTTCGTTTCTAATAGAATCAATAGCTTCTGGTTCTACATCGCCAGTTAAAACCGGACGAATAGCTTGGGTAAATTTTTCTAAGACAGCTAAACGAATACGTAACGAATCTGCTTTATAAGTTAATCGACTTGCGTCTTTTTTTAGTTTTGTTGAAGAATAGCCAGGAATATATTCTTTTAAAGAAGTAAAGGCGATTAAAAACGTAGTAAGTGTAAT
The DNA here is from genome assembly GCF_947502995.1 of uncultured Tenacibaculum sp. Taxonomy (GTDB): domain Bacteria; phylum Bacteroidota; class Bacteroidia; order Flavobacteriales; family Flavobacteriaceae; genus Polaribacter. The sequence goes on from NZ_CANNBW010000009.1 coordinate 100,229, forward strand.
TAATAGAATAGAAAAAATACCGCCGAATACAAAAACATTTAAACGCGATAATTTTAATGAAAAACGTTCTTGAAACGTATCTTCATTTAAAACTACCAATCTGTATTTATCGGTCAGCTTTTGTTTTAACTTACTCGGTTTTTTCTTGTTTTTAGCCACGAATACTAGGTTTGGATTCTCAAATATACAACGAAAAAATAGGACAACTATTTTTTATAAAAGTTCATCTCATCTATGTATTGCCAAACTTCAGCAGTTAGTAATGGTTTAATATTTTTATTTTCCTTTATAGCATTACGAATCATTGTAGAAGAAATCTCAACAATTGGGGCATTTACACGATGAATTTTCGGGTGATTATCAAATTGAGTTTCTACTTTTCCTTCAGAAATTCTCGGATAAACATATACTTGATGTTCTTGCAAAATTACCTCGTAGTTTTTCCATTTATGAAGACTTTTTAAATTGTCTTCTCCCATAATTAAACTGAAATTGTAATTTGGGTATTTATCAGAAATATGTGCTAAAGTATGAACTGTATAATTCGGTTGAGGTAATTTAAATTCTATATCTGAAGGAGAAATTTTATCGTAATCTTCAGTAGCTTTAAATACCATTTCTAAACGATGATGATTATCAAGAAGAGAGCTTTTTTTCTTGAAAGGATTGTGAGGTGTAACAACCATCCAGATTTCATCCAAATCAGAATTCTCTACCATATGATTGGCAATAATTAAATGCCCAATATGAATAGGATTAAATGTTCCGAAGTATAATCCGATGTTTTTCATGAACTCTTTTGACTTCTAATTTTTATCTAAACCAATAAAGTCTGAAACTAGATCTTCTGCTTCTTGTAAAGCTGTACTTAAATCGTAGTTTTTAATAATAGTATCAAACTGAGGCGCAGTAGCTAATTCAACAGAAGCTTTAGCAATTCGCATGTTGATTTTATCTTCGCTTTCTGTTTTTCTTTCCTTTAAGCGTCTTTTTAATTCATCAACACTTGGTGGTTTTACAAAAACAGCTAATGTTTCTTCAGGAAATTTCTTCTTAATACGTAATCCACCAGCAACATCAATATCAAAAATCACGTGTTTTCCTTCAGACCAAATACGTTCTACTTCTGTTTTTAAAGTTCCGTAGAAGTTTTCAGTATATACTTCTTCCCACTCTAAGAATTCTTCAGCTTTTATTTTCTGAATAAATTCATCTCTTGAGATAAAATAATAATCAATTCCATCTTTTTCTTCTCCACGTGGAGCTCTAGAAGTAGCAGAAATTGAAAACTCTAAATTAAAACGTTCCTGTGCTAATAAATGACGAACAATTGTTGTTTTACCAGATCCAGATGGTGCTGAAAACACAAATAATTTTCCTTGAAACTCTTTCGCCATTATAATACGTTTAATATTTGTTCTTTAATTTTTTCTAACTCGTCTTTCATTTGAATCACTACTTTTTGTAACGGAGCATAGTTTGCTTTCGATCCAGTAGTATTAATTTCTCTTCCAATTTCTTGAACGATAAATCCTAATTTTTTTCCGTTAGAGTCACTAGTATCTAAAGTTTGTAAGAAATAATCTAAGTGATTTGCTAAACGAACTTTTTCTTCGTTAATGTCTAACTTTTCTAAATAGTAAATTAATTCTTGCTCAAATCGGTTTTCATCAACTTCAACTTTTAATTCATCTAAAGCTTTTCCTAAACGTTGTTTTACGTTTTCAATTCTTTCACCGTCCATTTCATGAACTTGAGCCAAACAACTTTTAATATTGGTAATACGTTGTTTAAAGTCAATCTCTAATGAAGCAGCTTCATCAATTCTATATTGAACAATATCTTTTAAAGCAGTATCGATATGACTTTCAATTTCACTCCATTCATTTTCATCTAATTCTTCACGCTCAGTTTTTAAAGCATCTGGCATACGAACAGCCATTTCTAATAACTTCACATCGTCAGAAGTACCAACAACTACAATATCTCTAAGTTGATCGATATATTTATTTACAACAGCCTTATTTATAGAAGAAGAAGTTTCATCAGCAGTGATTTCAACATAAATAGAAAAATCAACTTTACCTCTTACTAATGCTGAAGCTAGTTTTTTTCTGATGCTTAATTCTTTCTCTTTGTAGTATGAAGGAATACGGGTATTGATATCTAAATTTTTGCTATTAAGTGATTTAATCTCAATAGTTACTTTTTTAGTAGGAAGTTGTAATACGGATTTACCGTATCCTGTCATTGATTGAATCATAGGTTGTTTTTAATTGGCTGTAAAGATACATTATTTGCTTGTACTCTCGGCAGTTTGTTTAGAAACCAAGTATACACCAATAAATATTAAAATACTTGCTAAGATTTTAATCGTATTTAATTGATCACTTCCTACCAATAATGCATAAATACTAGCGACAACAGGTTGTAAATAAATGAAAACACTTACTGTTGTTGGTTTTAATTTTGATAATGCAAATAGATTGAAAAGATAAGTGATACAAGAAGCAAATATGACAACAAATCCTATTCTTAAATAACCTGATGTAGGAATAATCGTCCATTGTACTTCAGAGAATTCAGCTATTCCAAAAGGAAATACAAAAATACATCCGAAGAAATATAGCCATCTGATAAATGTAACCGGTTTATATTTTGCAACGACTTTTTTAACAATAACCAAGTACATTCCGTAGGATGCCGCATTAATAAATACTAAGAAGTTTCCTAACATCATGTTTTTAGCATCTGCACCTGGTTCTGTTCCGTAAACAATAAGAACGACTGCACCGATTAATCCGATAATAACACCGATGATTTTGGTTAATGTTGGACGTTCTTTAATTAAAATACTCGAAAAAATAAGCACTAAAATAGGTGAAGTTACCATCATTACAGATGCACTAATTGGTGTTGTATAATTTAAACCTTTAAAAAAGGTAAGCATGTTTAATGCAATACCGAAGAAAGCTGATAAGGCAATGGTTTTATAATCACCTTTTTCAATTTTATCGTTTTTAATAAATAAACTTAAAAACCAAAATACAGCAGCAGCACCAAATACTCTAAGAAAGATAAAACCAAAAGGTTTTACATAATGAGGCATTACTTCTTTGGCTACGGTAAAAGTAACTCCGTAAATAATAGTAACAATAGAAACTGCTAATAACGCTATAACTCTAGTGTTCATTTTACTCGTTTATTTGAATTAAGCGGCAAAGGTCGAACAATTTTTTAATTAGAGTGTTGAAATGTTTGAATATTAATTTGAATATTAACTAGAAGATGTTTTTTGATAATATCTTATTCAAGAAATTAATTTGAATTAAAATTCTGTAATAGAAAATTTAATAATTCCGATTGATATTTTTCTCCTCCTTTTTCAAATAAATCTAAATGTCCACCATCTTTCACTGGAATAAACTTTTTATCGTTTGATTTAAGGTTTTCGAATAACTCTTTACCAAAATTAAAAGGAATATTCTGATCTGCATCTCCGTGAGCAATCAAAACTGGTTGCGTAATATTTGTAACTGATTGGATAGGTTTTACTTTATTTGGATTAAAATTAGCAATTTGTCCTGCTCTTTTTAAACTGAAATCGGATAAGAATTTTATTCCAAAACCTTTGAGTAAGTTCTTTTTGTATTGAAAAACAATTTCATTTAATGTTGTAAATGTACTTTCTATAATACCAAATTGAATACGTTTATCTTTTTCTAAAGCTTGAATAGCAATGGCGCCACCTAAAGAATTTCCCCATATTCCAACTTTTAGGTTATGTTTTTTTTGTTTGATGAAATCTACAATTTTAGACACATCATGTTTTTCATAAAAACCATAAGTACAGTATTTTCCTTCACTCTTACCATGAGCTCTTCCATCAAATAAAATCGATTCAATTCCTAATTCAGCTAATTTTTTTGATAGTTCTAAAAAATGTTCTTTACAACCTCCAATGCCATGAATAAAAATCAAAATTCCTTTAGAAGTTTCTTTATTAGATTTAACCCAATGTCCTTTTAAAGTTAAACTGTCTTTAGTGAGAATATCTATTTCTTCACTTTTTAATTTTAAATCTTTAGGTTGTTTATTTATACTAATTCTTTGCGGTTGTATAATAGCGTATGGAACTACAGAATGAAAAATAAAATATATTCCTAAGCTTATAAAAACCAAGAATAGAATTAAAAATTTATATCTCTTTTTCACAATTTTGTGTTGTTTTATTCTTTAGGTTTTCTCAGAATTTTCTCCATTTTACGTCCCTTAGCTAATTCATCAATAAGTTTATCTAAATAACGTGTTTGTTGAGTTAGTTTGTTAGTAATCTCTTCAACTCGATATCCGCAAATTACACCTTTAATTAAATCAGCATTCGGATTTAGATTTGCTCTTTCAAAGAAAGTTCTAAACGTTACTTTTTCATCAATCAAATTTTGTATCTGTTCAGAAGTAAAACCTGTTAACCATGTGATTACTTCGTGTAGTTCATCTACTGTTCTGTCTTTCTTTTCAACTTTAGTAACGTAATGCGGATAAACAGAAGCGAATGTCATATTAGCAATTCTTTCGTCGTGATGTGCTGTCGATTTCATGAGTATGAGATTTAGAATTCAAGAAAATAAGATAAAATAAATTATTTAATCTTCCTGAATGTCAAACTGATTCTTCCTAAATCGGTATTTGTTTTAGGTATGGCGTGTTGCCATTCTTTTTGCACAGTATCGGTCATATAGAATAAAGAACCAGAAGTTAAAAGATAATCTTTAGTAACTTCTTTTGCATTAATTTTTCTGAATCGAAGTGTACGGGTTTCACCTAAAGAAATAATTACAACACCAGTGTTTTCGTAAAGAATATCGGTTTGATCTGAATGAAATCCCATACTAGATTTTCCATCCAAATAAAAATTAAGCAAACAATTATTAGGTGTAAAACCTAACTTCTCTTCAATATTTCTGATAATAGTTTTTAGCTCGGGAATGAACTCTTGATCTGGATAACTAATTTGAGAGTAATTATAGGCAACACCAAAACTAGCTGTTTTTCGAGCTGCCATTCTTTCATCCCAATTTACGTTTGTAATTAAATGATTAAATAGTTCATTAGGATTGGCAATACAATTCTCAATATACGTAATACCTTCAATCATATTACTGAATCATTTTTAAGAAGTGATTTACATACTCTTTTTCATGATTGTAAATACCTCTAATATGCTTACCGTTAATATCCCAAAAAAGACTGTTGTTTTTTGGTGCATTATTATAAAGTTTTTTTCCTAGTTCATACCTAACTTGTTTGTCAGTTTTACTATGTGCAATTACAATTGGTATTTGTAACTCTTTAATTTCTTCTTCTGCAGGAAAATCATTGTTCATAACAATAGGAACTAACCATTTGAAATTTTCTAAATGTAAAGCTCCCGCATATTCTTTACCAATATCAGGAAAAGAACTAAAAGTCCCCTCTAAGAATAAACCTTTAATTTTATTTTGTCTTTTATTAGCTGTCATAGTCGCAAATGCACCACCGAGTGATTGTCCCCAAATTACAATAGGTTTCTCTTTTACATTTGGTAAAGCAGCGATCTTGTCAAACATGGTTAAAGCATCTTTTTGTATAATAGTAGAGTTTTTGGCTTCACCTGTAGATTTTCCAAAGTCTCTACGTTCGTAGCAAAAGATTTGAAATCCTTTGTCTAACAAAGGTTGATATGATTTTTGAACAGACATTAAATGCATTCCTTTTCCTGAAAAATGAAATATTGTTCCAATTGTAGGAATAGAATCTGGTTTAAAAAGAGCTGCGTGAATTTTGGTGTTTTTAGCAATATCAAAATAAAATTCTTCATGATTAAAATCAGATTTGAATTCGCTGTATTCTAGTCCGTTTACATGATAAATCATACCATCAGAAAATCGTGAAAATCTTAAATATAAAAGTCCTAGGATAATAATGGTAACTATTACAATTAGTAACCATTTTAAAATTTTAAAAAGTTTAGTCATCGAAAGTTTTTTTAGTAAGACGGATGAATTTAAAAGTAGGTTACAAAAAATTACGCTTTTACCACTTTTGTTTCAGAAATAGAATCGTGCCAACCTTTACTTTCTGACCCTAGAAAAGAAAAGGGTTCAAAAGGAATAAATCTGCATAAACTTCTTAAAAGTATAGTATTTAAACTAGGTTTGTTACCATTTTTATCGACTACCTTAGTTTTTGTTATGTATTTAGCAAGAGATCTACCGGTAGTTGCCTCGAATGTAGTGTAGTAAATCATACTAAAAACAAATCCCATTAAATATTCGAGTAATAAATTTTGTTGGTCAAAAATGGTTAATGAATCTGGTGAAACAACAAATAAAACTAATCCTAAGATTATACCAAAAATAAATGAGAAAATGTAGTTAAAAATAAGATCGAGAATAAAGTTAGCAAATCGAATTCCTTTATCTACTGGCTCGTGAATATTTTCGAATTCTTTAAAAAGTGCTTCATTTTTTAAGGTTATATCTTCTGAAAAAGAATCGCATGAGTTTTCGAATTCAGCAGGAGCATTAGTTAGTCCGCAAACAATTCCTTGTTTAAAATCTAATTTTTGGTTTTTACAAATTTTACAGAAGCTTAAACGTTCTTCTCTAGTCATAGTTTTTCAATTTTTGTTAGTTTAATAGCAAGCACAAAAGTAATAAAATATTGATATTAGCATTCTATTTAGATATAAATTTAGAATATGCCTTAATTTTTTCTAATAATCTGTTATTCAGGTATTCATTTTTACCACTCAACTCATTTGAAATTAATTGAGCTTCTTTTAAATAATTCTCAATTTTATCTTGATTCCAATGTTTAGGAGGTTCTTGTAAATTCGTAATTCGATCAGCTATTTTAACAATACCAATTTCTTTAGACAGTTTATTAATTCTATCTAAACTATCACGCATACGTTCCTTTTTAGTATTTAAACTTTCATTTTTGGTGAGAGCTAATACGCCTTCAGCCACAGTTGCTCCAAAATTTGATGAAATTTCTTCAAAACTAGTATCAGTATCTTCAATAGTATCGTGAAGAATAGCAGTTTGAACAGCCAAATTTATATCAAAAGACTTTGTATGATTGTAAGCAATAATTACTTCCATAACTACATTAGAAATATGTAATAAATAATTAGCCTTGGTTCCTGGTACTTGTTGATGACAGTGTTTTTCTCCTGCAAATTTCATTGCTCGTTGATATAGTTCTTGAATCATTGAGTTTTGTAGTGATTTTATTAAAATTGAAAATGAATTTTGTTCTGAAAATATAAAATATTCATTTAAAAGGTATAAAAATTAGTCAGTGTATTTCCTCAAAACTGATTAAGGTTTTTCCGTTTTAAAATTGGAGTTTTAGTCAGTTTAACTTCAGTTGTTATGCTGTAATTATTTGTTGGTAAGGTTGGTAGGTTTGTTTCGGGTATAAACTAATTAATAAATTTTTAATCAACCAAATTATGGAACGAGTAATAATTACTGGTAATGACAAGCCAGAACTAGTTGTAATTTTTAAGAAAGAAGCTAAGATTAGGCAAAAGACTACAACAGAGTTAGTTTCAAAGAAAATTTCTGCAGCAGCAATTAAGCCAATTCAGAGTATCATTAAGAAACGAAAATCGAAAATTCACCCTTTATTCAAAAAAAGTAGAATTCCGAAAACTGCAGGGAGTGTATTTAGAAAATTAAAATATGATCCTAAATCATTCTTTTTAATTGAAAGTGATCAAAAAGATTTAGAGCAATTAAAGAAAGAGTTTTTAGCTAATGATTTGGTAGAAGCGGCATATATAAAACCACCAGCAGTAGATCCTGGACAAGCAGATACAGCTACTCCAGATTTAAGTGGAAATCAAGGATACCTTAATCCAGCGCCACAAGGAGTAGATGCAAAATTTGCATGGCAATTCGGAGGAGGTAGAGGTGAAGGAATTGATATTATAGATATTGAACAAGGATTTAATTTTGATCATGAAGATTTACAAGAAGGTTTTGGTGGTTTATTAGCTGGAAATAATACAAAAAGTTCAGAAAATCACGGAACAGCAGTGTTGGGAGTAATGGGAGCAGATGATAATGGTTTTGGAATAACAGGAATTTCTCATAATTCTCATATTAGTGCTATTTCTCATAATGGTTTAGGAACTTCGCAAGCTATTATAAATGCTGCAAATCGATTAAATGCTGGTGACATTATTTTATTAGAAGTACACAGATCTGGTCCGGCAGCAAACGGTGTCAGACGAGATGGATATATAGCGATAGAATGGTGGCCAGATGATTTTGCTGCTATTGTTTATGCTACTTCTAAAGGAATTATTGTTGTTGAAGCTGCTGGTAATGGTGCAGAAGATTTTGATACAGATATTTACAATCATCCAGAACCTGGTTTTCCTTTGTCTTGGAAAAATCCTTTCAACTTAAAAAATCCACAGTCAGGAGCAATTATAGTAGGAGCAGGATCACCAAGTAGTTCAACGGATCGAACGATCTTAAGTTTTTCAAATTGGGGATCTCGAGTAGATGTTCAAGGTTGGGGAAATAGTGTGGCAACAACAGGTTATGGTAATTTACAAGGAGATTTATATACAAGTATAGATCCTTTTAATAATTGGGGAGCAGATGCCGGTTTTCCTAAGGATTTAAGCAGTGATATTGGTTATCTTGGAAATTTGGGTGATGGTATTGATGCCGCTTTATGGAGTGGAACAAACAACAAAGTTTATTTCTTTAAAGAAGAAAGATATGTTCGTATGGATGCCAATACACATACAATTGATCCTGATTATCCAAAAGATATAAAAGATAATTGGCCAGGTTTACCATCAGATTTCCAAAGGGATTTAGATGCTGCATTATGGAATAATAAAAGCAACAAAGTTTATTTCTTTAAAGGTTCTAAATATCTTCGAATAGATCCGAATAACAACTGGAAAGTAGATGCAGGATATCCTAAAAATATAGCTGGAAATTGGTCGGGTTTACCTGCTCATTTTATTACAGGAATCGATTGTGCTGTTTGGAATGATAAAAATGACAAAGTTTATTTCTTTAAAGGAAATCAGTATGTACGTATAGATCCCAATAATAGTTGGAAAGTAGATACAGGTTATCCGAAACCAATTTCAGGGAATTGGAATGGTTTCACAAATGCTTATCAAAGAGGAGTAAATTCAGGGTATTATAGTCCGATTGATAAAAAACTATATTTCAGTAAAGTTGAAGATAATTATTGGTATACAAACAGTTTCAATGGAACGTCAAGTGCTAGTCCGGTTGTAACAGGAGCGATAGCTTGTATACAAGGAAGATTGAAAGCCAGAGGTAAGACGCTTTTAACACCAACAACAGCAAGAAATATTATGAGAAACACAGGTTCTGATCAAATGCGTTTTAGTGGAAGTGTTGAAGGAAAATCACCATCGAATTGGAAAGGTTTACCAGCTAGTAATTTTGGTAGAAGTATTGATGCTGCTTTATGGAATGGTAAAAGTGATAAATTATATATGTTTAAAGGAAGCCAATATGTAAGAATCGATCCTAAAACAAATTGGAGTGTAGAACCCAAATATCCAAAACCAATTGAAGGAAATTGGCCTGGTTTCCCATCGAATTTTGAAAGTGGTGTAGATGCTGCATTTTGGAGTGATACTAATAACAAAGTATATTTCTTTAAAGATAGCGAGTATATAAGAGTAGATCCTAACAATAGTTGGAATGTAGATTCTGGTTATCCGAAACCAATTTCAGGAAATTGGCCAGGTTTACCAGCGAACTTTACAAATGGACTAGATGCTGCAATTTGGAATAGTAAAAATAAAAAGATTTATTTCTTTAAAGATGATGAGTATGTTCGAATAAATCCAAGTAATAGCTGGAGTGTAGAAGCCGGTTATCCGAAACCAATTTCAGGAAATTGGTCTGGTTTAGATGCTAATTTTACTAACGGAGTTGATGCAGTTTTATGGAGTGGAACAAATAAGAAAATTTACTTTTTCAAAGGAGAAGATTATGTGCGTGTAGACCCAAATAATGGTTGGAAACAAGATGCTGGATATCCTAAGTTAATTGCTACAAATAGAATTGGAAAACGACCAGATTTAAAAGAAGCTTTTGCAAACTTAGATATCGATTCGAATTGGCCAGGTTTTCCAAATAGTTTTGGTCAAAATTTAGACGCTGCATTGTGGGCGCATAAAAATAGCAAAGTATATTTCTTTCAAGGAAATCAGTATGTTCGTGTTAATCCAGCTAACAATTGGGAAGTAGATTCGGGTTATCCAAAATCAATTTCAGGGAATTGGCCTGGTTTTCCAGCGAGTTTTACAAATGGAATTGATGCTGCAGTTAGTAACACAGTAAATAACAAAATTTATTTCTTTAAAGGAAGTGAATATATCCGTGTAAATCCAAATAATAGCTGGCAAGTAGATCCAGGTTATCCAAAACCAATTTCAGGAAACTGGACAGGTTTTCCATCAAACTTTGAGAATGGAGTAGATGGGGCAATTTGGAGTGGAACAAATAATAAAGTTTATTTCTTTAAAGATAATGAATACATTAGAGTAGATCCAAATAATAGTTGGAATGTAGATGCTGGTTATCCAAAACCAATTGCAGGAAATTGGCCAGGAGTAAGTGCTCCATTTACCAACGGATTAGATTGTACATTATGGAACGGAAAAAGTAATAAAATGTACTTCTTTTCTGGAAGTGAATACGTGAGAATAAATCCAGCAAATAACTGGAAAGTTGATAAATATTATCCGCGACCAATTATTAAGTAGTTTGTTTAAATTTAAGTATGGAGTATACACTACTCCATACTTTTCTTAATTTTAAGAAATGATTTTCAGAAAAATCTGTCGTCTATTAATTTTATATCTAGGGTTGAGTTGTTCAACTTCAAAAAGTAAAGATTCTATAGATACAAATAATCAAATTAAAATGGATGAAATAATAGTTTACGTCGATGCAAAAGTTAACATGAAATATGACGGAAAATTCATAAGCGAAAATAAAAAAGAAGCATTACAGATAAACGAATTATTTGTTAATACAAAAGTTACTGTACAAGCTTTAACAGAGATACAAACTGAATTAAAAACCGATGCTATTTTTAGAGTATTAGTGCCAAATAATGAAACAGAACAATTGCTAGAACAATTACAAAAATTAACATTTGTAACAGGTGCTTATCATAAACCTAAAGCAGAAGATCCAGATACTATGGATTTCGATTAGTTTAGTTTGTTCAACAATCGTTTACGTTCTTTTTGTTTGAACTCCATATTTTCTTTATTCATTGTAATCAAGAGTTTTTTAGCATTAGTTTCATCTTCTTTTATTAAAGATAGAATCGTTAAATACCAAAACGTTTCGTCTTTAAATTCAAATGAATTTTGAGTTAGGTTTTGTAATATATTTTCAGCTTTAACATATTGCTTATCATTTAATAATGCCATGGCTTTATAGAATTCAATTTCAGGAGATTTCTCTTCGCTTAAAATAGCATCAAACTTTACAATAGCATTTTTATAAGACTTACTTTCATAAGCATTAAAAGCTTCGTCTAGTTTACTTTCAGAATTTCCTCTTGTAATAGGATGATGAACATTAGGATATTCTTCTAAATAAGATTCATAATTTTCACTAGACAAAAAGAGAAAATAATAACCAGTAATAAATACAACTAAAGCTGCTGCGATTTTAAGAAAAATAGGCTTTGGTTTCTTTTTGCCTTCAATATCTTTAATAAGATTACTAATTTCTTTGTCTTCATTCACTTGAAAAGCGATCATAAGATCTTCGTGAGCTTTTAAAGCAACTTGAAATTCTTCATTAGTTTCTTTTAATGAGTTAAATAGTTTTTGTTCTTCACTATTTAATGCATTCTTAAAGTGTTTTTGTATGATTTCGTCGTAATTATTCATTTTTCACTAACTCTTTAAGTTTTTTCATACATCTAGATTTATGACTACTCACTGTATTTGCATCTTTGTAATCGGTAAGATTTACAATTTCTTCAATATCTAAGTTTCGAAAATAAAACAGCTTTAAAAGAGTTCTACAAGATTCCGATATCTTTTGTAAAGCTTTACTTAATGCAATTTGCTCAATTGTTGGAGTTACAGTATCAATTTCAATACTTTCGTAGGCTTCATCTTCTCTGTCTTTTACTAAATGTATTTTTTTATTCTTTTTAAAGTGATTATAAATCTTGTTTTTTCCAATACCAAACAAGTAGGTTTTTATAGAGCTTTTGGTAATGTTTATTTTATTCTGTGTGAAACTTTTATTGAATGCAATAATAGTATCATGATAAATGTCTAAAGCATCTTCTTCACTTAACTTGTAAGTTAAAGCATACTTTAAAAAGTCGGCTCTATAATTCACGTATACCGTTCGTAAAGAATCTCTATTACCTTCTCTTAATTCTTGTTGAAGTGATATATCGTTAATGTTTCTATTCATTAGTTGCTGAGATACAGTAAATATTAACAGAAAATTTTTTTTTCTGGAAAATGTTAAGATTCGAAATAATTACAAAACTAATATATGAATATAAAAACGAAACAATTGAATAACAATTAAAAGCAATTCATATGAAATATAGATTACTACTTTTTTTTATGACATTATCTGCAGGACTTTTTGCTCAACAAACCTTTGTGCCAGATGATGCTTTTGAACAGTTTCTTATCAACGAAGGTTACGATACTGTTTTAGATGATTATGTACTTACAGATAATATTAAAGATGTTACTTTTTTACCTCTGAATAATAAAGGAATTGAAGATTTAACTGGATTAGAAGATTTTTCTAGCTTAACAAGTTTACAGATTTTAGGTAATCCTTTAACTTCAGTAGATATAAGTGTAAATACAACATTACAATATTTAACTGCAGGAAATTCACAATTAATAACATTAAACGTGTCTAATCTTACAGAGTTAATTCGAATAAATCTTGCGAATTCTTCTATAACAACACTTGATGTTTCTACCAATGAAAAATTAGAAATATTAAGCTTAGAAGATAATACAGAATTAGTCGACTTAAACATTAACGGAGCTGTTAACTTAGAAACTCTTAGAAATGTTAATAATGATAAATTGGAGACTATTAATCTTTCAACTAATACTAAATTGAAAATGTTTTTCGCTTATTACTGTGAAAAATTAGATAACCTAGATTTTGCGAATAATACACGTATTACAGATATTATTTTTAATGAAATGACTAGTTTATCAAACGTTTCTATTAAAAACGGAAGGAATAACTATTATCTAGAAAGTTTAAGAAATCCTAATTTAAGATGTGTTGAGGTTTCTGATGCAGATTATGTGAATTCAAATTGGTCGAGAACAAAAATAACAGGAGCTTTACGATTCGATGAATACTTAGTCTTCAGTAACGATTGTGGAGGATCTTCAACTCAAGAAATTACTGAAATTCCTGATAGTAATTTTGAAACTTATTTAGAATCTATAGGTGCTGGTAATGGAGTTACAGGAGATAATAAGGTATCAACTTCGGCTATTCAAGCATTAACTACTTTAGATGTTAGCGGGCAAAGTATTACTAATCTTTCTGGGATCGAGGAGTTTACTGCTTTAACAAATTTAAATTGTAGTACAAATGAACTTACAAGTTTAGATGTTAGCACATTAGTGAATTTAACAGATTTAGACTGTTCTTATAATGATATTGGTGAGTTATCGATTATTAAAAATTTAGAGTTGGTAAACTTAAACTGTAGTGCAAATCAAATTGCAGAATTAAACACTTTATCAAACTCAAAGTTAGAAAATTTAAACTGTGAAGTTAATGCTATTGAGTATTTAGATTTAGTAAACAATTCTCGATTAACTAAGTTAAGTTGTAATGATAATGCTTTGGTTGGTTTAAACATAAAAAATGGAAATAATTCTCGAATTTCTAATGAAAACTTCTCTGTTTTTGCAAATCCAGATTTAACCTGTATTCAGGTAGATGATGAGAACTATAGCACTACAAGTTGGTTTCAAACTGATATGCAAACAAACTTTAATGAAAACTGTACACCAGTAAATGACGATTGTTCTTTTACGATTCCAATTGTTTTAGGACAAGATACACCAGGAAGCACAATTAGTGTATCTGGAGCAGCAACAAATCCGAATTGTGCTCAAAATGGAACAACAGTTTTTGATGTTTGGTATTCATTCACAGCTCCAGAATCTGGAAGTATGAATATCACTATTTCTGCAGGCACATTAATTTCAAAAATTGCATTGTATGAAACTTGTACAGATACAACTCCATTAAATTGTGATGAAGGAAATTTATCAGTAGATAATTTAAATCCTGGTCAAGAATACTATTTACAAGTTTGGTTAGAACTATCTAGTAGATTTCAATCTAAATCAGAATCTGGAGGTTTTGTTTTAAAGGCCGAAGATACTTCAAGTGTATTATCTACTGAAGATGTAGTTTCTGATATAGATTTCTCCATATATCCAAATCCAACTTCAGAATTGATAAAGATTAAAAATTCAAATTCAAATTCAATTCAATCTATAGTTGTATTCAATAGTAATGGGAAAGTTTGTTTGAAAGAGAAAAATATAGAAAATATGCAAACAGAAGTTTCATTAAGAAAACTGCCTGCAGGTTTATATTTTATTCGTGTCGAAGATGAATTCAAAAATTTTATTCATAGAAAAATTATAAAGCAATAAATATGAAAAAAGTAGTTAGTCTGTTACTGTTTTTTCTATTCGTACAAACAGTTGTTAGTCAAAAAGTAAATTATAGTGGTGAAGCTTTTGGAGCTTGTGAAGCTGTAGAAGCAAGTGTGAGTAAAAACAAATTTTCAGTGTATATATCACAACATGAATTAAGAGAAGGTCTCGGAGGGAAATTTGAGTTGTCTGGAGGAAGATTAAATGTAGATAACAACAAAGTTCCAGATAATTTAGAATTGCTTATGGAGGTGGAATTTGTAAACGGTTTAAAGTTTCCTATTACACCTAAAGACAGTGTGTATATTAACTTAAGTGCATTAAATAAAGGTTATCGTGATGATATGAGTATGATGAGCCAAATTAATAGTAAAGACCACACGCGTGTTGAAAAAGAAAGGAAAGACTTTCAGGGGAAAAAGAACGGAATGCAAGAGAAAATGAAAGCGCTTACCAAGAAATTTCAAGAAGGTAAAATTTCTGCTGATGAATTTGGTAAGAAATTAAAAGCTTTAAGTGATCCTTTATTAAAAGAAGCTCAATCTAGCTATACGAATAGTATACGTTTTACTGAAGCTGAAGATGCTATGACATATAGTATCGATTTCATAAATACGTATAAATTAATAGAAAGTAGAGCTTTTTCTGGTACGCTTTACATAGAACGTTTTAATGAGAAAGAATTTGTAGCAAGTTTCAACGGAATTCAAATGGTAGACTGTTTAGAGAAAAGAGCTGCAAGTTCTAAAGAAGAAGAAAAAAAGTGTAAATCACATCGTTCAAAATACATGAAAGAGTTTTTTGTTTTTAAAGAAGGAGAAGTAAAAGGAACGATCAATGTGAAATTGAAAAAGTTCGAGGATTTTAGATAATAATTAAAAAAGAAGAAATTATGAAACTATTAAAAACAGTAATATTTATCATGACTTTAGCAGTACTAAGTTCATGTTTTGGAGATAAAAAATCAATTATTGGAGCAGATTTAGGAAATACATCTTTTGTGAATAAAAACTTTCAAGGAAATACAGTTGAATTTAATGCAGTAACAGATGTATGCAGTCTAATAAATAAGGAAAAATTAGCTAGCCTATATAACGTATCAGCAGATGCAATCGTAACTGTAGGACAAGGGAAGTTCGTGCAAAACGGAAATACAAAAACGTGTATGGTAAGAGTAAAACTTGGTGGTTCCGACTGGAATTTTTTAACAGGTATGATTTCTCTTTACAAAGAAGTAAGTTCTAGTCAAGATGTAGGGGGAATTTCTGAAGCAATTGGGCAAGGTGAAAATTGGGAAGAAGCTTGGTCATTAAAAAAATCAATGTCTAAATCGGCAAAATGGATTCCAAAAGTAGGAAAGGCAGCTTTATATACAGATTCAAAAAGAAAATTAGAAGTAAAGTTAGAAGGTTATACTTTAGAAATAGTTGCACCTGGAGCTCCTTTCAATAAAGAAGAACAAGCAAAGAACAGAGATTTTGAGAAAATTTCGTTACAAATGGTGAAGGATTTAGGCTTCATAAAATAAAAGTAAAAAGCATAATTAGCATTCATTATTAATAATTAACTTGCAAGCGTTATTTGCTATGCGATAACTAAACTATTCAAAAACTAAATTGCTAAAAATTATGCAAAACATTCAATTTCCAGTGAACTTTAAGTTCAATATTTCAACATTAGCAAACGACTTTTCTGCAACAGATAGTAGTGGTAAAATGATTGCTTATGTACGTCAGAAAATGTTTAAACTAAAAGAAGATATTTCTGTTTACAGTGATGAATCTAAATCTCATGTAAATTATAGAATTAAAGCTGATAAATGGTTAGATTTTTCTACTGCTTACAGTTTCTTAGATGTAGACGGAAAAGAATTTGGAAAGGTAGTTCGTAAAGGATGGCGTTCTGTTTGGAAAGCACATTATGAAATTATCGATCAAAATGAAAAACAACAATATGTTGTAAATGAAGAAAATCCTTGGACAAAAGTGTTCGATTCTCTATTAGGAGAAATACCAATTTTAAGCATTTTTACAGGATATTTATTTAATCCTTCATATGTAGTAAAAGACAAACAAGGTAAAGTCATTGTTAGGCTTAAAAAGTTAAAATCTTTCTTTGGAAGAAATTTTGAAGTTTCAAAAGTAGGCCAATTAGATAACGATGATGATGATAGAATTATGTTGGCTTTAATGATGCTTGTATTATTAGAAAGACGAAGAGGATAATACAAGAAAATAATAACAGATACATTTAAAAGCAACTTACTTATAAGTTGCTTTTTGTATGTTAATAGGATAAGTTTTTATACGCTATAGTTCTTTTTTGTTTTCCAGATTACAAGCTGTTTTGTTTTTTATATCACGAATATTTACAGTTATATCAGATTTATAAATATATCTATTATCTGTAAATTCAAATATAAAACTACAAGTACCATTAGAACGTGAAATCGAGCTTAAAAAACACCAGGTTTTTGAATTTTTTCCTTTTATAGTAATATATTTATTTGTTGTATCTCCAAATAAAAAAACTTCGGCTCTTATTTTTACAGGACAGTCAGAGTTATTGATGAATTCGATAGCATGATATCCATAATCATCTTTAATTAATCGATATTCTACGTTGCTGTTTGAAGTTTTTTTCCATTCATAACTTGTAAAATTATCATTGTTTTTTTGAGATTTTTCACTTGAGAAAAATGAAGAGAATAGAATAGAAAAATTTAAAATTGAGATTAAGAAGTAGTTTTTCATAATAGGTGGTTTTTATGAGAATTACCTTCAAATATCATGCCGTAATTAAATAAAAATCAGCAACTTCCTTAATGGCCATAAATAGGCGAATCTACAATACCTTCAGAGTGAAATAAATCAATAACATTTTCAATTTCTCCGTTTTCTAAATGTTTTAAGTATTGAATTGCAATTTCTTTTTTCATTGTTGTTATATCATAAGTTATTTTATATTTTCAATATAGAAAAAAGCTTCATTAGAATTGTCAACTACTAATATTCTATTTTCTTCTTCAGTAATAATAGTACCTCCATTTTTTAAAATTAACTCTTTAGAAGCATTTATGCTTTCAACTCCAAAAGTACATACCCAATATTCGTATTTTCCTTTGTAGGAATTATCTATTTCTAAAATATCTGTAATGTGTTCTTTTTCGTTATTTAGAACCTTGTAAATACCATTACTAACTTCGATAATATTCCAATCAAAAATACTTTGATAAAAAGGAATTGCCTTACTAGTTTCTGAAACATGAAGTTCATTCCAAATAAGTGTGTTTTTTTCTTGTTTTGTTCGCGTATTATTTAATTGATTACCTTCATAAACTGTAAATCCAGCTCCTTGAGGATCTCTAATTAAAGCAACTTTTCCAAAACCTGTGGTTTCATAGTTCAACTCAATAATGCCGTCTAAATTTTTAGCTTTGGTAACTACTTCATTTATATCAGAAACACGAAAGTAAGTCATCCAAAAATGAGGCATTCGCATTTGTTTAAATTTTTGAGGTGTTTCATATAAACCTGCAACCTCTTTTTGTTTATGAAAAGCTGTATAGTATTTATCAACTTTATAATATTTCCAGTTGAAAACATTTTCGTAAAAAGAAATAGATAGTTCTGGAGTATATGTTGATAAATCTGAAAAGAATGGTTTATTTAACATTGGTGTTCTTTTGAGTTAAATGATTTGTAGGCATCCAATCTGGAGGTTTTATAAAAACAAGTATTTTATTTTTAAACCCGTTTACACTTTTAATCTTTTTATATAAACGTGTAATTCCGTGAAAAAAGACAATGATTGGATTTGTACTATTTACAGGTTCAGAAATTCCGTAACGTACTTCTTCAACCTCTGGTTCAAAAGTTCCAAGTAACCTGTCCCAAATAATTAGAATACCACCATAGTTTTTATCCCAATATTGTCTGTTAGATCCGTGATGAACGCGATGATGAGATGGAGTATTGAAAACATATTCTACTGGTTTTATTAGTTTTCCAATAATTTCTGTGTGTAACAGAGTCTGAAATACTTGCACAAAGACTTCAGATAATAATACTAAAATAGGGTCGAAACCTAGCATCACTAACGGTAAAGAAAAAACAATTGGCATGACAGCATCTAATGGTCCGAATCGATAAGCTACCGACATATTAAAATGAGGAGAGCTATGGTGTACCGTATGTGTTGCCCAACCAATTCCTATTCTATGCATCATTCTATGTTCCCAATAATAGGCGAAATCTGCTAAAAGAATACAGCCAATTACAGTTGCCCAATTTAATTCTAAATGAGGTAAACTAAAGTTGTTGTAAATCCAAAAATATACTTTGGTTATCGCTAATAATCCTAAAATTATTTCAATAAGAAAGAAACCTCCAAAAGTTATAATATTAGCAATGCTATCTAAAACCAAATCTTTAGTTAATCTTTTTAAGTAAGTATACCTAACTAATTCAAGAATAAAAAAAGGTAGTATGATGTAAATTAAACTTAAATTATTGAAGATGTAAAACCAATAATCTACCTCTGCCCATTCTAATTTTTTTGATAATAATTCAATCATAATTATTGTTTTTTCCAAGTTTCTAATCCGTTGTACCCATAGTAATCATAGCTTATTTGTATGGTTCTC
The DNA here is from genome assembly GCF_947502995.1 of uncultured Tenacibaculum sp. Classification (GTDB taxonomy): domain Bacteria; phylum Bacteroidota; class Bacteroidia; order Flavobacteriales; family Flavobacteriaceae; genus Polaribacter. Next base: position 119,641 of record NZ_CANNBW010000009.1, read on the forward strand.
TTATCTATCACTTTTATTTTACAAGGAACTTCATACTGTTTGTTATTGTAAGTTAAAGAGTATGTTCCATTAGTTCCATTAAGATTAATTTTTAAAACCTTTTCTTTATCAGCTTTATCTGTAAAACCATTAGTGTCTTCGTATTGATAGGTATAGGCATTAAAACATCTTTCTTCTTTTTTAACATTGTAAATAATAGCTCCACTAAAATCTTTAGTGTTGTATTTAGCTTTCCATTTCCCTATTAAGAAGTTATTATTCAACTTTTCGGAAGAAGTACTTTTCTTCAGAGAGTTTTCTGTAGGTAATGAATACGTATTGTTTATATCTTCAGTGTATGAAGTATAACTCATTAAATGTGCAAAGCCAGTGATAAAAATTGTAACAGCTAAGCTTCTGAATATTAGGGTGGAATTCTTCATTTTTAAAACTTTTTACAAAAATGAGAATGATTTGAGAATAAACTTTTGACCTATATCAAAATCTATTTTCTAATTCTACTCAACGTTTCTTGAGATATTCCCAAGAAAGAAGCGATATAACCTAACTTTACTTTTAATTCGATATTAGGAAAGTAAGTTAGTAAGAGTTCGTATTTTTCTTTAGCACTTAGAAAAGACCAACCTTTAGAAAATTCATCTATAAATGTTAGCATTTCTTCGGCTAATAATCTTGCGAAGTTTCCGAAAGCAGGAAAATCTGCAATTAAGTTTTGGTAATTGTCGTAACTAATTCTGTAGAGTATACAATCTTCTAAACATTCAATTTCTTCAAAACTTTGTTTTTGAGCATAAAAACTATACCAAGAAGTTATAAAATGATTTTCATCGTAAAACCAAGATGATATTTGTTTTCCGTCGTGGTAATAGTAATTATGTAATGTGCCTTTTGATATAAAATATAAATAGTTGGCTTTGTTTCCTTGAATTAAAATTTTCTCTCCCTTTTCTACAATATGTTCTTCAAAATCAGTACGAATTCTTGTTTGTAAATGGGGACTTAAAAAGCCTTTTTCGCTTATTTTTTGAAGTAAATTCTGCATATTTTAAAGAGATGACTTTAACAAAGTACTAATTTAATTTATAAATAAAAAAAGCTACAAAACTATAACGTCTTGTAGCTTAATAAAAATTAATTTATAAATGTTTTTATTGAGAACAGAATTGATTTAATTCGTCGATGTCGTTTTGAAAGTCAGGATAATCATCAAGTAACCCCATTTTTATAGCTTTATCTTTGTTAGAACAAGCACTCTTTTTTTTGCCCATAGCTTTATATATTAGAGCTTTGGTTTTATATGAGATTGAATTGCTTGGTTCTTTTTCTATTGCTATGTTTACATTCTTTAAAGCTTTAGCATAATCTTTTTTTAAGTAGTAAACCATACTAATATGTTCATAAGAATATATTGCTTTTGGATTTACTTTTAACTCATCTTTAAAATCACTAATTGCTTTATCGTATTCTTTTAAGTTTCTGTAAGCATAACCTCTATTAGTTCTTACAATTGGTTGTTCAGGATCTAATTCTATTGCTTTTGTGAAATCTTCAATACTTTCTTTGTATTTTAAATTCATTTCTTTCACATAACCTCTTTGAGAGTAATAAACAGCTTTATTTGGGTTATCTTTTATTAATTTAGTTAAACTTTCTTCTGCATTATCCCAGTCTTTATTCTGTATCTGTTTTCTAATTGTGGTTAATAATTCTTTTCCTTGAGCTTCAGCAATAAAAATAGAAGTGAAAATTAATACTACTGATAATAATGTTTTAAGTGTTTTCATTTTTAGATATAAATAGTTGACTGTAATATTACTTATTTTTTATCTAAATAATTATAAATAAAGTTTTTCTTTAAAAAATGAATGGTTTTATTGTAAATGTAGCTGTAAGTCCGACACTAAAATTTCTAGGAAGTTTGTGAACACCAAAGATTGCTCTTGAGTGTTGACCTTTTTGTTCTAGTATTTTTAAAAAAAGATCCGATGCACCATTTACAACTTTAGGAGATTCATCCCAATTTTCAGCTGATTGAAAATAAGCATCAATATGATTTAATCCGATGATATTATCAATACCAACATTCTTTTCAATTTGAGCTAATACATTTAAAGCGCATATTTCCATTGCTTTGTATCCTTCTTCAGTTGAAATTTCACTACCTAACCGACCTTGATATTTATACTCTTCATTCCAAATAGGAAACTGAATTGCAACATATGCAATATTTTCTCTAATGTTTACAGAAACATAACTTCCGCCTGGAGTAGAAGCTTCTGGTAATGCGTAATTATGTTTGTTTAATCGCTCTTTTAGTGTCATTTTACCTTAATTTTTTCTTTTAAACTATTTCTTTTTTTGAATAACTATAGGTGTGTAAATCCATAATTTCAACCGATATATTTTCGATGTCATATAATTTCATCACACTTCTCAAAATACACTGACTTAATTCTTTTTTCTGAACATTACTTCTTCCTTCCAACATTTTTACTGTAATATGAATAAATGATTCTTCTGTTCCACCAACTAAGTAATTATCGATAGGAATAGCTCTAGTTTTAATGGTTCGTCTATCAAAAAGTCCTGAGCTTTCTATATCAGCAGTAACTTTTTTTACAGTTTCTTTTATTTGTGTATTTAAGTCGTTAGAAAACTCAATAATGCAGTGCGGCATAATTTTATGTTTTACTTTATAATATTAATGAGATTTTGACTCATTGAATTGCCAAAGTACATTAACCAATTGCCATTTGCCATTCAGTTTTATAATGTGCATATAATCTACCCAATCATCAGCAACTAATTTTACAGAAGCTATTTTGTTAAAAATATCTAGAATGATAATCTTTTTTTTTGGCTTTTCAGGAAACTTATCTTGATTCTTATTATAGCTTTCAGCTAATAAAATCATAGCATCTGTAAACGTTTCTCTTAAATACTCTTTATTCGTTTGTTTATTTTTCCAGAAAGTTCTCTTTACCATTCTTGGATGCGCAGCTCTTTCAAATTGCTTAGGTTTTACGTTATGCTGAGATTCGATATAATCTAAAGCTACTTGTTTAATAGCTAAGGAATCTTGCTTAGTTTGACTATTAGCATTTAAGCTTAAAACCAGAATATTTAAAATTGATAAAAAGGTGATTTTATTCATGATTTATTGATTAATTGATGACGGAAGTTAATTTCGTTAGCATTGGTTAAAAACAATGATAACTGTTTAATATTCATAAAACTTTTTTAGTGCTATGATATAATATTTATGATACAAATAAACCTAAATTTGTTATGAAGACGTCACAAGAAAGTTTTAAAAAAAGTTAAAATTTAGACTTTGTTAATTGGTGTTTTGATTGCTTTGAATTTCAGGCAGTGTTTTGCAAAAGTTGGTATATGTGTTTGTTTTTTTTAAGCTGTCACATACTTTTTTTAATTCCCTAATTACTTCCACATTAACCTTGTATTCTGAATTGTATTTTTCAAGATTAAAATATGTTGAGTTGTTAGCGCTGTTAGATTCTAATTTTGACTTATTTACTAGAATAATTAGCTCTTTTAAAACTTCAAAAAGTTCTTTAGTTTCGTTAGAGTTGACATCAAAAGAACTAAGTTGTTTTGAAATATCTTTTGGAAGTGCATAATGCCAGTTTACAAAAGGATTACGTTGATCTGAATGTCGATATTTATCTCGATGTTTATAATTATGAATGATGATTTTTTCAAGAATTATCGTTTTTAAATCTACAGAATCCTTTTCTTCAAAATTTAACTTAATCGATCTTACTTGTTGTATTGAAGCTTGAGTATTCCATTGTTTTAAAACCTCTATATCTTTTTCTGAAAATTCAATTCCATAATTTTCCTTTGCTTTTTGAGTTTCTTTATCGATGTATTCGTATGCACTTTTATAGCTTGTAAAGTATATAGAATTTATTTCATTTTGATTTACAGTAGTTGTATACTGAAGTATGAATGTGAGAATAATTGAAAAACAAAAGGAAAAGAATATCCATGCACCAGATTTATAAATAAGCCTAACAGAAAACCAATTTTGTAAAAAGATAACTATTGGAGTTAAAACAAATAATAACCAATGATCTTTATATAAATCTATAGGTAAATCTAAACTAGAAACACCAGCAAGTGCTACGAACAATAATAGATAACTTAATTGAGCAGTTAAGAATAAGATAGTCCAAAAGAAGAATAAAGCTTGTGTTTTTGCTTGTTCTTTATAACGTTTATACTTTTTTCTTTGGTGAATTTTACTCCTCATCCACACCCAAATGGTTATTGAAAATCCTAAGGATGACGCCAAAGCAGCAAAAAAGTAATTAAAGAAAAGAAGTTCATCTTCTTTTAAAATCACCAAGTCTATAGAAACTCCTGAAATAAATCGAATAGTTTCTCTCATTCGATTAAAGATTAACGAAATAGCAAAAGCAGATATTACACCAGCAATTACACCAAACCAAAATCTTTGTTTCCCAATATGCTGAATTGAGATTTTATCTTTTTTGAAGTTTGGTTTACTCATTTTACTAGCTTGGCGAAAGAATTTTAATTCTTAATTAAAATTGAAAACTTATATACGTTCTACCTGTTGAAGAGGTCCTACATATTTTCCTTGAATATTTCCGAAATCGCGAGTTTCAAAAGTATAATTAATTGTAAAAATATTATCTGAACGTTCAACGTTTACAACTCCATTAATTATTTGTTGTTGTCCAATTGAGTTAGAACTTACTGTACAATTATTTTCAACAACAACATCTGTAATTATAAAAGATGGAGCTATGTAAGAAGAACTATTAGATTCTCCATAATTATACGTGCCAGATGGTAAGAAAAACTCTTCTTCATAACCTGTAACTAATCCTATAATAACGCCGCTTGTTACGTTATTTGAATAATCGCATCCATCTCCCTTAAATTCATTATTAAGTATTTTTCCATCAAGAAGATAGAGAACATTAAAAAGAGCTTGTGTACTACTTGTAGGATTGTTAACTAATGTTATTAAATGTCCATTTGGAGTTGAATATTCTGTATCATTCAGAGTAAATTTTGAATCTAAATGATTAGTGTCTTCGCTTGATGAACAAGATGAAAAGGATATAATAAAAAGAAACCCTATAATAACGTAATATTTCTTAATCATGCGTGAATATAATTTTTGAATTTTGTGTTTTAATTATCACATTTTTCTACTGATGTAGTGATAAAGTTCTATAACTCTATTTCGTGTAAGTTCTGTAATTCTTGAAGCTTCAATTACGCCTTGAATTGTTCCTCCACCAGAATAATATGTATCGGTTAAAGTGCTATTTAACTTCAATTCACTATCTCTAAATTTTAACCAGTTTCTTTGTGATTGTCTTAGTATTTGCTGATCTTCTTTTTTTAGGCTTCTTAAAAGTATTTGATAATATTTATTTAATAATTTATCGTATTCTTTATTTGCATCTATTGTGGAATTTATCATTCCACTTGTGGTGTAATCAATGTCTAATTTTAATCGTTGTCTTTCTTCAATTTTAAAAGTATCTATCACAAAGTTCTTATAAAGCAGATTGTCAGATTCAATTTTACTACTAAGATCTTTTGTAGATAATTTAATTAAGGTTTCTATTTGTACAACATCTTTTTTTGTTAAGGCTCGTGGAGTTTGTCCTAAACAATTTAAGCCAATAAATAAAATCAATAGTTGAAGTGATCTTTTGAATATGGTCAAAATAACCTGATACATTTAATTGAACTTTAGATTCGTTTTTTATAATTCACCATTATAGTTTCCGGTAATTGTAGTTCCGTCAGCTCTTTTAAAATTGAAATTTAACGTAACCATATTATCTTGTAAGTTATTTATTGTCATTTCAGAAGTTTCTAATAATAAATCAGGGTTACTACCTCCAGAATCATACAATAAAAATTCTTCAGAATTAACGGTTCCTTTATTTACATCAATTAAGCTTATTTCACATCTTGCTACAACATTTAGTACAGTTCCTGTTTGTATGTTTTGATCATTTACATAAGAAATTAAAACTCTTAAATAGTCTGATTTTACAATTTCATTACTATTAATATCAGTTTCCGGAACGTTAAAAAATGTAAATTCTTTAGTATTGCCAAATTCATTATAAACTAAAGATTTTAAATCGTAAGTTTTATTTTTAATAGTGATTTTTCCATTAGCATCATTTTGAGTTAAATCATTATCACTTTCGCTAGAGCAACTTATTGTTGTAACAGATAATAAAAAAAGAGTTAAAAACTTAAGTAGAGATTGTTTTTTCATTGTTGATTTTTTAATGATTTGTGTTTTTTTCATAGTTGTTTTTTGTTACTAGAAATGGTTTTCAAGTATTTGCTTTGGTTGTTTATAGATTTTAGCAATTAATTCAGTGAATTTAAGTGTCGCAAGATACTTAAATCATAAGTAAAGTTTAATTCCTATTGTAGTTTTTTACTTAGTTTAATCAAGGTTATAAAAATATTTTTTTATTCTCTTACTATCACGAAATTTAGTAGTTGGAACTTCATAATATTTATAAATTATAATTGAACCTATTATTGTTATTCCCCAGTACATAAAGTACTTTAAGAAAACAATGATGTAAATGTTTTCAAACAAACTCATCCATGATATTTTATTTATAATATTTAATTGAACTACAGAGAAATTTAATAAATACATAGAGTATGATATTAAACTTATTAAAGTTATAGTTGAATGAATTCTTCCAGATCCAGATTTTAAATTACTTAAATAAGGAAGAAGTAAAGCTGTAGCAATAGAAGTAATAGAAAAAGAAAAAATACTATTGTATAAACTGTTAAAAGAGATGACTTTCGTTACAAATAATACTTTTGTTATTATGAATATTAATATACCTATTAGCAAGAAAGAGTTTTTATGTTTTACCCAAAATGTTTTTGAATAATAATTAATGAAAGCTGATAAAACGCCATACATTATACTGTCTAATCTAGTGATTACTTGTTTTCGAAATAATTTATCCCATTCATAAATAGAATTTATTTCGATTTGGGTGTATTTAAATAATCTAAAAAGTATAACAATAACTAAAAAGAAAATTGTAGTTATTAAGAATGTTTGTTTAGTTTTTACTTTTAAAAAATTTATAAGAAAAAAAATAATTATTGGAATAATTAAATAAAACCATTCCTCAATACTTAAACTCCAAGCTTCAGGAAAAAAGTTAGGGTGTTCATAAAATAAATTTTGAGAAAAAATAAAATACCTTTTAACTTCTGAAATTTTGATACCGTCATTATAAAGCCAATTAAAACCAAGTAATGTAAGCAGAATTAAAAAATAATTTGGTAATGTTCTAAACCATCTTCTAAGCCAAAAACTTAAGAGAAGTTTTTTAGAAGGTTTTTTAGTTTCAAACAGTTTAATTAGAATTCCACCAATTAAAAAACCACTTAAAACAAAAAATATAGTAACACCATCGAACACAAATATTTCATGTAATATATTAAGCCTAGAAGGTAATAAATGTTTACCATGTTCAATAACAACAAAAAGTATTGCGATTGCTCTTAAGATGTCTAAACCATAAATTCTTTTTTTATTATGTATGTTAACTGATAAGAGTTTTTTCATTTTTATTAAAAAATAATTTTATAAATCACATTATTTATCATTTGAGAATGATAAAAAAACTTTTTTTAACAACCACATTCTCCATAAATATTCAGTTCTAAAATAAAGCCATCTTTCGATTTTAATATCATTTTTCCTTCTTTTTGCCAAGTTTCATCAATTTGACCAACTTCTTTCAGATTAAAATATATTTTGTAATCATCATTTATCCACTGAAGCTTCATTCCTTATTTATATTCCGATTGATTTTTAGCCGGTTTAAATTTTACTTTATTGCCGTTGATGTATACAAAAGCGATATCTTCATAATTATCAATTGCATCCCAAAAGTTAAACCATTGTGTATCTGAAATCAAATAGCCTTTGTTTGTTAAAGAATCTGTATTATCTACTATATAAAAACCACAATTACATTTAATTTTCATCAGTTAATTATATTTTTTCTACAAAATTATTACTAATCCAACCTCTAAGTTTTTGTTTTTTAAATTCATAGTTTATAGGATTGTAACAAAGTGTATTATTTAAACTTTCACTTTCTATTTCTACAAACAGCCAGATTCTCTCTTTCTTAATTAATTCCGATAAAACTTTTATTGTGCTCCCTTTTTTTAATTTTCCTATAATATTAGTATTTGTTACACAGGAAAACGCAGATTCACTTTCTGAATATTTTTTAATATTTGGAGAGAATCGAATATTGTAATTATCATTTATTGTCTTAACAGTATATGTTTTAGGTAGTTTTGTTTCAGGTTTTAAAAGCTCATAACTCTCATTGAAAATAACATAGTTTTCTTTAATGATTAGAGTGTCAGATTGAAAATTGAAAACTCTATGAGAAGTAAAAGGACTTTCTCCACAACAATGATTTTGTTTTACAACTAAATCTTTTTGCTTTCCATCGTACAAGTAATAATTATTGCAGAATTCATGAATTACTTTTTTTAAATTCTGATTTATATTTAAATAGACTTCAATACAGTTAGGTTCAGCACAAGCATACAAATAAATATAATCTAAATCATTATCGTTATCTAAATCAACTTCAAGTTTTTGAAAATCAGTAATACTAACAGATTTAATTTTCTTTTCAATAACTTCTAGCTGTTCTTTTAAGTTGTTTTGACTAAAACAAAATGCACTAAGAACAAATAGGAGAAGAGTGATACTTCGTTTCATTTAATTTTATCTAAGGTGTTTTATATATAGCTACTAACTTACTTTTGTTATTAATTTTTTTAAAATGTAAATCTATTTGAGTTCCATCTTTTTTAGGAATATGAATTTCGAATTCATTTTTGTTATTGTAAATATTTCCTGAGTTGTATATAGATTTAATATCGAACTCATTAATTCTATTAAATAAATAAGGAAGTTTTTTAGACAGGACTATTTCTTTATTAAAAATAGCTAATGATTTATGTATGGTATCTATTCTGTTAGGAAAATTTTGAGACTGAATCAATGTTTGTTTGTCAATACAAATTTCACATTTTATTTCTTCACTGATGAAATCTTTAAGTAATAGCCAATCTTTGGTTTGTATTGTTTTTTTGACTAACGTTTCTAATGAGTTATCAGTTTTTTGACAGTTAGATAAGACTAAAAGTAATAGTATTATATAGATGTTTTTTTTCATAGCTTGTACCTATATTAATCGATTAAGTTTTTGTTTTTTTAGCAATATAATTAAATAAAAATAATAGAAGTTTGAGTTCTTTAGGGTAAAGTATGTTATACCTGATTGGTTTTGTAATCCCAATCTTTATATGTCCAGTCTTGTGGGGTTATAAATTCATGTTCTGAACAATCAAAAACTTCTTGAACATTAAAAATATCATTATTTTTTACTGCTTCTTCAGTCCATAAGTCCATTAAATCATGTTTGTCTTTAATTGCTTTTAGTTTCTTTTTCATTTTTTTAAAACAATATAAAGAGCCAAACATTCCATTTCCTACAGGATGATAGTTAGCATATTTGCAACTTAAACACGTTTTTATTTGAGTTCGATTGGGTAATAGATTTTGTATTTCAATGATTGAATTTTCAAACCAGTCAATTTTTCTCTTTGAAGTAAATTTTCCGTAGGAAGTATTTAATTCAACAGTATATAAGATCGGATTTAAACTATTAAAATCTAGATCTTCACCAACTTCAACTATAAATCGAATTTTTTCAGTTTGAATCTTCTCTTCATGAGAAATTTTAATAGGAATAGTAACCTCCATAATGAAGTTAGTTAAATCGCCTAATCCGTTTTGATACATTTCATATTGAAACTTATTTGTATCTATTTTTCCTTCTAAACTTTCAAAATCACTGCCTTCAAAATCAATATTTCGAAGTGTTAAAAACATGGTACTTCCGTCAGAAGTAATTTCAGTTTCTTCTTCGCCAAATTTGTCTTTATAAATTACTGAGTATTTTCTCATTTAATTTTTAGACGTTTTTACTTTTCCAATTTCTATTCGTTTGTGCATATAATGCATAGGATAGGTTCCAAATTCCCATTGCCCATTTTCAAATTTAAAAGATATATAATCCATTAAAAAAGGTCTTCTATTTCCTTCTAGTTCAACGAATTTATATTTCTTTTCTATTTTAATAAAATCTTTTTCTTGAGGAGTATATTCAAAATCGAAACAATTCTCTGAGTTTAAAGTTTCTAAAATGTTTTCAGCACAAAGTTCGTCATTCATATTTCTTTGTGGATAAACCATCATTCCCATTACTCTTCTTTTGTCTATTTCCTCTTCAAAATAAGAAAGTGTCCATTTGTAATAAATTTCGTTATATGATCCATCTTTTTGAAGTAAAGCATTAGTAGCTTCATTTTTTTTATGTTGATAAAGTTGTTCAACTTCATCAGGAAAATCGATATCGACTTCTTGTTTATTTGAACAAGTACAGAAATGTATTTTTAAATCTTTTTTACACATAACAAGTTTAATTTTTTAGATAATTTAAGATTATATTTTTCGCACATTACTTACAATGCGATCAAATATGAGCTGATTGATTCTTTCTTTTGTAATTCCAGGGTTTCTTTCTTCCCATTGTTTGAACAACTTTTTATAATCTTCAGTTTCTATAAATAAACTAAAGAGAACTTCTTTAAATTCGAGAAATTCTGAGTAAGTAAATTTCCAGTGTTCTACTAAATTACCTTCTCTAATTTCTAATAATTCATAAATTCCATTCTCATCTTTTTCATCATCAAATTCACCTTTAAACAAATCAATTCTAATAAAGCCAGAAAACCAACTATATGTATCACCATTAGAAAAAGGATATACTTCATCATTTACAGATTGATTTCCGAAAATTAACCAATCTATTTCTTTTATTTTTAGTTCATTGTTCAAAATTTCAAAAGTAGCAATATAGCCTCTCCAACAGGCTGTCATAACGCCTTTTATTTCAGGTTTTTTATCTGGAAATTCTCTAAAATAATACTCTAATATTTCATTGTTTAAGTAATATTCGTTTTCCTTATAAATTAAAGTATCACTGATTTGTTTAGTCATTTCAAAAATTCATGATTACTTAGCTAGTATCCATTGTATAAAATCACTTTTATCAATAATAGACCAACTATGCGGATGCCTTTTTCCATTAGCTCGGTACCCTTTATTATGAGTCGTAATATATTCAACTTGCTCAAAACCTTTAGCTTTTAAGTTTTCAGACAACTTTTCAATGTAAAAAGCATTGGTTTGATCATAACTAGCCATTCTGTTCTTTTTCCACCATAAAGTATCTGGTTCTGTATAAAATCTAATTTTCTTTCTTTTTAATTTTTTTAAATTAGAAATAGTATTAGTTTCATATGTGTATATAGCCTTTTCTTCATACTCTTTTATACTGTCTTTTGGGTTTCCGAAGTTTTCTCCCAGTGTTTTTATAAGCCAAGTACTTTCTTGAACTGAAGGATTAGAAAAATTACGAGCTATATTTTTTTCTGAAGATTTATATAAAGCAACTAAATCTATTGGTGAATCTACGATAAATACACCTTTAGGGTCAATAAAAAACTGTTTCATTCCAACAATGTAATTACTAATTAAAAGGCTGACATTTCCTCCACTAGAAAAACCGCCAATAAAGATATTTTCAGTTGGTAAATTATGATCTATAATTATGTTCTGTAGTTTTTCTGCTAACAGATACTTTTCATTTTCTTCAAGCCATAATTTCTGATTAAAATTAGAGAGAATAACAGCAATATTATGCTCTTTAGCAGTATCTATAATTTTAAATTCTCTTTTTACATCGTCAGCAGTTTCTGGAAATCCTCCGAAAAGTATTAAAACAGCATTTACTTTATCATTAGGTGTATAAAGTTGATAGTCGTTTTTAATAATTTCCGAGTATTTAGTTTTTTTAGAAACTATTACTTTCTTTTCTTTTGATTGTTTGCAAGAAGAGAATCCAATTAAAACGATTAGTAGAATTAATATCTTTTTCATTTTTCGCAGAATTACATCTAAGATTTAAAAGTTTATTTAAATATAACAGAAGAATTTATGCATTCATTTTACTTTTAAGTAAACGCCAAATACCTCCATTTTTGTTTATGGTAATATGATCTGAAAACGGAGTTTTAAAGTATGATTTCATTACAATTTCATCATTTTCGTCGCCAAAACACTTTAGAGTGTAATGAGTTAATATACATTTTTGATAATCGTTGTAAAAAGATATTGTATTGTCATTTCCATTACTATCAAAAACTCCAAGAAGAAAACTTAATCTTTGTTGATAAGAAAACGATTCTATGTTATTTCTCTCAAAATCTTCAAAAATGTATTGATCCAATATTAATTGACCAGCTTGGCCGTAACTCTCTTGAGATTTAAAAAAATCACAAATTAAAGTTGTTATATTTTTTGAGTGTAAAATAGCTCCTTGTTCATTTTCCCAATATTCTATTGAGATGTCGTTTTTTAATTTGTGTTCCTTTAGTGTTTGTTCACAAATTAAAACTAGTTTATTAAAGATTTTCTTTTTGTGTTCACTAGGCTTAAAATCGTCACCTGTAAAACTGAATCTTTGAAAAATTGAAGCTTCTAAAGAAAAGCCTCCAGTATAATTTTTATTAAATCCTATAAGATAGAAAAGTGGTTGTTTCATAGAGTTTTTGTTTTTTTACTATTGATGAGTTATCACACTACCAAAACTTCCACCAAGGTTTTTTGCTTGTGTTGTAATTATTTTCTGTAGTATCTTTTTCAGATGAGATATTTTGAGATTCAAAATGATACCTATAACAGTTTTCATCTAAATCGATATCCCAAAATTTCTTACCTAAAGTTTTTTCAATGAGATGATAAATTAATTCAGAAGGATCACTTTCTGTTTTTTCAAAATCGAGTTTCTCACCAACTTCTTGATGTCTTACTTCATCTTCAGTTTCAGCAAAACTTCTAACAATGTTACCATTTTCGGTATAATTCACGGCAAAAGTCATTGTCATTTCAGATAAAGCAAAAGAAAATGCTTTTTGTTTTTTAATTTTAAATTGAGCAATTGCTCTATCTATCGAAGTAAAGATTAATGTGCCTTTTTCAGAGAAATAAATATCACAATAATTATCTTCTTTCCAGTTTTCAGAGCCACTTTCAAAATCTACTTTTGTGCTAAAAATTAATTTTTCACCTAAAATAGTTTCGAGTGCTTCAATATTATTTTCGTAATTTTTATCAATTACTAATCCTGAAATATTATATCCCATTTATGTTTATTTTTTCATTAAAAATGATGTAAAATTTTTTCGATGTAATTATTGGAATTCCTTCTTTATCTTTTTCTACATCAAAACCAAAGTCTATTTTTCTTTCAAAGCTTAATTTATTTAGTAAAGGAAATAACAAATTATAAGTTTCACTAAATTTTAATTCTTGATGATAAGGATAAACTTTTTGTTTATAGATATGACCAACAGCATCAATTATTTTTTGAAAAGCTTCTTTTTGATCATTAGAGAATATAATTGGATATTCAAAATCATGTAGTATTTGATGATCTTCTATATCTGTATCAAAATATCCCCATCTATCTCGGTTTCCATATCCAAAAAACCATTCATCGGTTTCTATTAATTTCTCTTCAGGTCTAAAAGAGGTATTCGACTCTTTAGATTTCCAAAAGAAATTATATGTTCCCATAATTTCAGTTTCTAACTGAATTTTTGCTGTGTCGAATTTTACATTTCTTAGTATATGTTCAAATTTTAAAATAAAGCTTGTCCAGTCATATTCGACCTGTTTATATGTTGCTCCCAAAACAATAACAGGATCTTCATAATAAGTTGGTTGAGTAATACCTAACCCAAACATATTTGTACTTATTTTAGGAAAGGTTTTATCGTTTCCAAGAGAACGAATAAACTGTTGAGATTCTTCAAAATCTCCATCAAGTAATATTCTGCCGTGAACTATTGATTGGTATCCCATTTCTTTTTAAAGCTAGCTTTTTTGTACTAAAATAAGAATGTTTTCTGATTGTTACTTAACATTTTGTTTACTACAACCATTTGCTCTTTCTTTTGGAGTTAAAGTCCAAACATTAATCACTTTAGTCTTAAGTTTATTAATTGTATTAGGCTCAATCAATTCGATTTCTTTAATACTTATAGTTGCAATTTTATATTCTGAATGTTCTAGTAAATATCCGTTAATATAAACTTCATTGTTTTTAGGTAATCCCAAGAAAATATTTAATTCAGCTTGAGTTTTAAATGGAATTTTATCATTTAAATCAATAAGAATAATTCCATTTTCAGAAAGATTAAAGAATTTATATTTTTTACGATTAATTTTCCTTTTTAGCACACTGATTTCTGTCACGAGTTTTCTTTTATTTATAATAATTTTATCGTCAGAAATAATATCATTATTAATAATATAAGTAGGGCAGTTGGTTTTTATATTGGGTAATTTCACATAATTCTCTTGAGAATATATACTTGTGAACGTAAATAGGAAATAAATAACGGTTATTATTTTATTCATAGCTTTTTTGAGTTTTATTTAACCATCTTGGGAAGTATTAGATCTGCTTTACTAAGTGTATAGTTTAATTCTGGATAATTAAAATTTAAACTTCTGTTTTCTTTTCCTCTTAACATAAAATACTCCTTTTTTTGAGCGTCGTTAGCTAATTCTAATAATTTATTATTTTCAAAATAAGCTAAATCATTTTTAAATTTTATAAAAGTTTTAGACTTTCGAAATGTAATTCCTAGCCATTTATTTTCTGAAGTTAATGGTTTTTGTTTTGGAACTTGTTCTAAAACGATTTTATGGTAAAATTTAGAATTAGTAGTTAAAGAAAATAAAACTAAAGAATTATGAGTTAAAGAAATTTCAAATTCTTCTTCAGATGTTTTATTCTTTACTTTTAATTTTCTAATAGCTTGTGCTGTTAATTCTTCAGGGTTTTCATAACAAGAATATAGAGCTATATACGAGTTTGGAGCTAAATCTAATGCTTGATCTGAATGATATTTCATTTTTTTATAACTATTGTCGTAAATCTCAATTAATGCATTATTAAATGAAATAGGTCCAAAATCACTAATACTATTATTAATGTTTTCAATAATCTTATCATGAGTAGATGAAAAATGATGCGCTGGAATGCTGTATTGAGTTGTTGTTCTAACTATCGGAATAGCTTCATCATTAGATTTTACTAAATGATTTGCTAATCGCCCTTTTCCAACATTTTCAAAGTTGATCTGACTTGATAATTCACTAAATAAGTTACTATCAAATTCTAAGTTAACTTTAATGAAGTTTTCTTGATTCATTAAAAAAAATAGTTTTTAATATTTAGTAGATAGGTTTTTCGTAATCACCTGAATTCATACTGAAATGAATTTTTCCATAGGCTACTTTTTCTTCAGTTTTATTTTCTTGATAATATGAATCTCTTAAGTTTTGTAAGTTATCACTATCCATCGGATGTAATTTTATAAGATTATCATTTTCTTTAATAAAAGTTTCATTGTCTTTGTATACAGCTTCTAAATTAGAACATCGAATTACATAGCCCATTCTAACAGGGATTTTATCAATTCCTAGTACAGAAGGTTTTATTTCGTGAGTGTAAAGTCTGTTCGTAGAAAGTGGTATAGAAAAGACAGAGTTAGGATAAAGAGTAATACTAAATTCTTTTACAAGAGATGGATCATTAACTGTTTTTTTTAGTTTAAATAACAATCTCGTTAATCCACTTGATTTTTTGTAGACCCAATCGAATTTATCGGTTTTAGATTCTGTTAAATGTTCAAAATTAGCTTTGTCATAAAAAGTACAAAATGTAATTAGTCCTTCTTCTGCCATATCTTTGGTTTTATCAGAGTGTGCACTAATTTTTGCTTTTGTTTCTTTTGAATTTGAATCATTTTTTTTGTTCAGATAAATTTGAGCTAACACATGGTTTAAAGTTGTTTTTTTCTCAAAATCAAATTGTATCGTTTCATTTAATGAATTGATAATATAATTATCTGTTTTTCTAAAGTTGTCTGTAGGTCCAGTTAAATTACTAGAACATCTTAATAGATTAAAGTGTAAAGCTTCTTTATCATCTTTTATAACTTTACTTAAATAAATTCCTTTTCTTAAAGCAGTCGATTGTTTATTTGATTCTGTAAGACTTTGAAAATTATGTTCTGACTTTATTTTAGAAAAGAAATCATCATCATTAAAATAACGCGGATAAAATACTCCAGCATTATGAATGTTTATGGGTACTTGTCCAATATTTATTATAGAAAAATTAGAAAGATTTATGTTCTCATAATTACTAGAATAATCTTTAATTACAAGAATATTTCGATCTTCATTTTTAATTTTTTCAATATTTCCTACAACGTAAAGTCTATTTCTTTTAGCAGTATTTATTTCTGAAATATTTTTAATAATGGTTCCGCAAAAGTTTTCAAGTAGGTAAGTGAAGTCATTAGAATGATTATTTCCTTCAGATAAATTTAATAGATAGTTTTTATCTTTAGATATACTGTTTTCGAAATCGAATTTATTCATAGTATTTTTTATTTAATTATTTGCAATTTTAATCTTTGTATGTTTTTTGAAAACTAGGAATATAGTTTTTCTAGTTTACTGTAAATTAAGTTGCCAAGAAACACCAAATTGATCTACAACAAAACCAAATTTTTGACTGAAACCGTAGTTACCCAAAGGCATCATTACTTTTCCGTTATCAGATAGTTTCGTGAAAAAATGTTCAAGCTGTTTCGTGCTAACACATTCAACATAATTTGAGACAGCAGGAGTAAAATCCCAGTCATGAATTGCCGGACTGTCACTGCACATAAATAATTTACCATTTAAATTAAATGTAGCATGCATTATGGTTCCTTCTTTTCCCGGACCATCCTTTCCCCAACGTTTTATATTTATGATTTTTGAGTTATCGAATAATTCTACATAAAAATTCATCGCTTGTTCTGCGTTTTCTTTCTGAAACGTTAAGAATGTTGCAATTTGATTTTCAACTGTATTCAATTTCTTTAAACTATCAAGTTCTGTTCGTAGTAGATTTAATTCGTTATTTACTTTTTCGTTTTGTTTATAATCGGAGCAACTGTAAATTGTTATGCATAAAATCAGGATAGAAGTAAGTTTTTTCATGTTCTTATTTTTAGCTTAAAAATTGTTGATTTCTTTAGATTATAAATATAATTAAACTTAATGGTGTTGTGTAATTTCCAGAAAAATAGATGTTTAGGTTTCTGTTTTTTCGTTTTTTTTGAAAAAGAGATTATCATTTTACAATTTTTTCGAATTTTATCGACTCTTTTTTGTTGGTAACAACTATGGTGTATTCTCCTTGTTTAAGTCCAAGGTTACATGGTTTATTTTGCGCATTCATTTCAGTGATATCTATTGGAATAGCTGAATTTATGTCTTCCCCTTTTTTAAAGGCTAAAACCATAACAGGATAATCTATAATGATACTTTCTAGTTTAATAGAAACGTTTTTATTTTCATTACTAAATAACCAACTAGGTCGACCATTTATATATTTCGTATTAGGATGAAATATAGCAATATCAGACCAAGCATTTCCTCGTTCGTATTTTACAGGTGTATTATTATCATCAATAACAATAGATGTTTCTTTAATATTTAAAGCTTTTAAAAACGGATGATTATTTTTTGAGTCACTTTTTTCACTATAAAAAACTTGATTTATAGTTAACGGATTAATCCCTGTATATTCATTTAATCGTTCAGCCATTGCTTTTTCCCAAGATTTATGAATGCCTTCTAATGCATGATCGTAACCACAGTGAATTAAAAACTTTTCGTTTGGTTTTTGAGAGATTATTTTCTGAATATTTTTAGCCTGTTCTATTTCTCTTAATTTTCCATTTTTATTTGTTGTTTGTTCATAAGGAAAAACGTTATAACCGATATCTAATGCTTCTCTTATGAGATTACCAAATTGAGGATCTTTTGTGTAATACCCAGTTTTATAAATAGGATATTTTCGCTTGTTTAAAGCCAAATTTGAACTGTTATTTGTTAATGCTTCGAGACCTAAATTTTTATATCCAATATCAAATAGTTTTTGAAGAAGTGATTTAGTAAACATTCGATGTTGTGAATTATGATGCGCTTCATTTATAATTATAATTTGGTTTTCTTTTGCGCTTTTAACAATATAATCACGAGCGTTTACGGTAGTGTATTTCTTATTTATAGAATCTATTTCAGTCTGAGAAAATGTTTCCTCTCGAGGTTTCATTGCTAAATCCCAATGCTTTAAAGCATTTTTATAATCACCTTTTGCGGCATAGTCAGAAGCAGAGATTTGGTATTTCCAAGGAACGGTATCTTTAGCTACTTTTTCTTCAATTTCAGAAGAAAACTTGTATTCATTTTTGAAATCGATTTTCTGTATTACTCCTTTTGATTTTACACAGCTAGAGAGACTTAAAGATATAATACTGATTAAAAGTATTTGGAAAGTTTTCTTAGAATTCATGCAATTATCTGTTTATAAGATGAATTCAAATATAACTAAAAAATTAGTTAAACTAGTTTTTTAGTTGGTTTTGCTTCTGAATCAAAATAAATTATGCAAAAATCATAGGCCAGATTAAATCAACAACGATTTTATATAAAATAACTCCTATGATTCCTCCAATAAACATACTTTTTGTGTTTAATGATTTGTTTTCTTTTTCCATTATGAATTTAATTTTTGATTAGTTTATAAATATAGATAAACTAAATGAACTTTCTTGTTAGGTTTTCTCTTTCAACTAACGATAATAGGTGAGTTTTATGTAATTTTTTTATTTGTAGATAGTGCTAATCAGTTGAAAGATCAGATGTAAAGTAAAATGTATTTAAAGCCCATATTTTAAAAAACTCTTTTTCAAAATCTTCAGCGTTCAAAACTGTAAGTATACCTTTAGCAAATTCAGACAGACTGTTTTCTGGATTTTTAGAAACTTTTTTCATTACAGAAAAAATATCATTCAATTTAGAGCCGCTGTTTTTAAGATTCTTATCGTTTATTTTAGAGTGAAAACATTTTGTAAAAAGAGGATAGTTTTCTGGAGTATTATTTTTAATATCATATTTATTCAAATCTATTAGAAAAGGAACGTTGTTTAACTTGACTATTTTTTTAAAGATTTCAATATAACTTTCGCCAGAACTATCTTTTAATTGCCCTGTTTTAATTAGATACTTTTCAAATTGAAGTAATTCATGTTTTAAATCGATAACTATAGCATTATATTTTTGATAATAACAATTAGAAATCTCAGATTCAAACTGATCAGAATTTAAAGATTGAGAAAAGCTTAAATAATTAAATAAAAAGATAATTAAAGTAGATAGAATTTTATTTTTCATTTTAATTCATAGTATTTTTATGTCTCTAAAAATATTTTGTCTTTTAAATAGTTGAAAATAAGTAAGGTTTATGGTTTTTTAAAAAGGTTAATTGAATTTCATTTTTTTAGTTTGTGTTTTCTTGTTCGTTTTCTATTAACAATTCAGATAATTCATTTGCAAATTTGTGATTTTCATTAGTTAAAACTACTCGAATTCGCTTTTTAAAATTTTTAAGTTCTGCAATAGCACTTAATAATTTGTTTTCAAACTCATAAAAATCAACTTCAAATTTAAAATCATTAGTCTTAGGTAATGGGTTTGTTTCATCTAAGTAATCTGTAATAAAGATTTTATCGTTTATAACTTTAGCATATACCCAAGGATGTCCAATCCAGATTTCCATCCATTCTTTAGGTTTCTTTTCTATTAGTTCTAACCAATTTTTATAATCAGAAATACTACCACAACAGCTATGATTTATAACTTCACCATTTTCAAACTTAAACACAAGTCCACCTTCAAAATCATCAACATTTTCTAAACCATTTTCAGGAATTTCTGCATCTGCAAGTTCTTTTTGAATTAAAATACTCAAATCCTCATTGTTTATGTCAGATAAAATTATTGAACTATAAGCATGTTTATCTATTCTATTTACAGACGTAATGCCTGCTTTATTAAAAATATTTAAAGCAAATTGTTCATAATTTTCGTTGTCTTTTAAATCAGCATTTTTGTCAACTCGCCAAGGGCTCATTTCTATTACTGGATATATATTTAATATCTTATTCAAGCTTTTTTTATTATGGGTTAAAATTCAAATTAAATTCATTGATTTTATGAATATAAGCCTCTCTTAATTATTTTGATATTTTAAAATCATTTCTGCTTCATTGTAAAATCTCACTAATTGAAGTTCTCTATGAGTAATATCTTGTAGTTGATTTTTAAATAATTGTAAATTTCTTTTAGCGCTTTCTTTAGTATTTAAATCAGGTGAAAGTAGTAACTCGATCATTGTTGAAAAAGAACCGTATGTAGCTTCTTGTTGCTTATATATTTTTGATAACACAAGTAGTTTATCATATTCAAAATTTACAATTAAAGGATTAGACTTTGCGATATCCCATGCGTCGTTTGCAGGCATTTCTCCCATAATAGTTCCTCTAGAAAATATTCTATGTAGAGTTGAGTTGTCTTTAATAAAATCTTCGATAAAAAGTTCATTTTTAGTAAGACTATCTAAACTTTTAACTGCACTTTCGTGATAAGGAACCCAATAATCTAAAAGTTTCTTGTTCTCTTTTAGTTCAGACTTAATCTTAGACAGTAGTTTTATTGCTTCCTTTTTGTTTTTGTTATCTTCTATTCGTTCACTTAAATATAAACCAAGAACTACACTAAAAACAATTAAAATAACTTGGGTAATATTTTTTAGTACAGCTTCTTTTATTTTATTTGTTTTCTGTGTCATTATAAATGATTAAAAATTTGAATCTTAATTTAACGTTTTAATGCAGTTATTTATCGTTTTAATATCTATGTTTAATTCCTCGCATTTTTGAATGATTTGCTCAAAATATTTAGGTGAACATACATACTTCGAATAATTTGATTTTTCTTAATACTATATCTTTTCTGACTTAATTTCTTTTTTACAAAGTTTGGCTTGGATAAATGTATGAGTTTAGCAATTTTAAGATCTCTTTTTATTCTATTGCTAATTTCACATATTTAAGATATACTTCGCTTTCGTACATATTCTTTTATTTGAGACAACATAACATGAATTATTATTGGAGATTTTAGCTATAAAATTAACTAAAAACCTTCAGTTTTTGGTACATGTTATTTGTATTGCGAAACAAATCTACAAGTAAATGCGCATATTTTATTGTAGTGTTTTTATAAGTTAATGGTGTTTGTATTATTGTACACATTTGGGTTATGTTTCTCCATATAAAATTCTGGATTTGGTACTTCTGTAAACCCAAACTTTTTATAAAGCCATTCGGCCGTATTGGTTAATAAAATCCAGCGTCTTAATCCTTGAAGATTAGGATGTGTCATTATTTCATTAATTAACCATTTGCTTAACCCTTTTCCTCTATATTCATCTAAAATATATACATCTCCTAAATACGCAATAGTGGAGAAGTCTGAAATTATTCTAGCAAAACCAATCTGTTTATTTTTGTAATAAAGACCAAAATTCAATGAATTTTCAATTGATATTTTTAACGTGTCGATTGGAATCCCTTTAGCCCAGTCAGTTTCGTTAGCAAGGAATTTGTGAATACTTAAAATATCTAATTTATCCTTGTCGGTTGAAATAGTATAGTCGTTTTTAAGTGCTTCTCTAATTTTCATATTTACAATTTTTATTGGTAAAGTTAATTAAAAGAGCTGAATTTAAGTATAGTGATGTTTTCTAAAAACAGAAATTTATAAGTAGTTGGTTGTTATTTTGTTGAATACGGTTTTTATTCGACTTCATATAAGTTTATAGTACTTTTTACTAAGTTATTTAACCATTTTTCTACAACTTCAATTAATTGTAAAAAGTCAACTTCAGATTTCGATTTGAATTTTGTTTTATCTATTGTGTCAGGACTTAAATCAACTGAAAAGTTACCGTTTAAGTGATTAATTTTACTGCCAATGTGTGTTCTATCTAGTATTCCAAAAGTATTTTTATCGTTTAAATATGATTCTTTTAGAATGAAGTCATTTTTCAAAATTTTTGAAAGTTTCACTCTCACATTGTACGGCAATTTACTTTCTTGATAATGTTCTATTCGATAGTTTTTTGGGGTTTTAAGCAATTCATTTTCTATTTTCTTATCATGGAAGAAAAGGTGAAGAACAAAATTCATGTCTTTTTTTACAAATAAATCAACAAGTGGCATTTCACCTAATAATCCTGGAGAGTAATTGTAAGAAAACACAAATTGTTCTTTTAGCTTTCTATTTCCTCTTTCTCCATCATAGTAATTGTTAATTTGAAATCTCATTTTCCAGTAAATAAAAATAATTTTTTAGAGCATAAGAATATTTACTTTGATCAGAACCTAGAGTTTTGAATTCTTTTTTTAGTGTTTTAATTAAGTCTGGTTTTATATTTCTTCCCTCAATTTTTGCACAATTAAGTTTTACCCAATGAATTTTCGAAGAATTAGGGAAGTCCTTCAAAGCCTTTGCGAGATCAGGATTGTCATATCTGTTTTTATCCGCTAAACCAATAAAATAGCTTATCGCGAATTTTTCACTTAAATATTCATTCCACCCTTTTTTGTCAGTTTTTTCAGAAACTCGTCCAGTTGAAACAGCTTCTAAATAAGCATAAATATTAAGCAATTCTACATCTTTATATTTATCCGCTAATTCAATTATTTCCTTACCTCTTTTTTCAAAAAAAAGTTTTTCGTCAAGTGATTTATTGATAAATAATATCCTTAATAAATCAGAAGCAATTTTTCCATTAATGGGCATTAGATTATTTTCTAAAATCAATTTAGCATCTAGTAATTTTTTCTCTATTGAATCTTTAGATGGGTGTTTTTTAGACAGTAACTTAATTTTACTGTAAGCTAATACTTGTAGATATTCTTGACTCTCTGAACCGAACGTATTTTTAATTGTGTTTAAATCTTTTTCTAAAAAATATTTTTGGATATTATTATTCCACCAGTCTAATTCCCAATTCATATCTAAAAATATCAGTTCATACGCACTTTTAGAATCTTTAGATTTAATTTTTGTTATTAAATCAGAACGCTTTTTAATTTGATTAGCTTTTCCATGGATAATGTAAATAGCTTTATCAATTCCTGTGTGATTTTTTGAATGTTTTGCTTTTTTCCAATGTTGAATTGCTTTGGAGTAATTATCTATATTCAAATAACATTCACTTAACCAAACATCAACTCTATAATCTTTTTCTTTATTCTGCTTGTAAATCTCATAATGTTTGATTGCATTTTTATAATCTCCTATTCGATGACTTTCGATTGCATATTCTAAATTGAAATTCAATTCATTTGGATGTTTTTGATAAGCTGATTTATGTAATTCATATGAAGTTTTAGGATCAATATTATATAAAGCTCCTCCAATTAAATATTTTTGATATTCATTTTTTGCTTTTGAAACCAAATCATTTATACAATCATCACAATTATTGTTAAGTAAACAATCTGAGAAAAAATATTTAAGATCAGAAGTAATCTTATTTTGTTCTTTCAAAATTCTTTCCTGATTATTTTCAATTGTTACTTGAGCTTTTGTGCTAAATATTGATAAGCAAAAGATTATTAATGATATATGTTGCCTCATTTTGTAGCGATTAGTTTTTATTCTGCTAAATATTTATCAAATGTTTCTTCAAAATTTAGTTTGATGTTTTTATCATCCGAAACTGAAAATCTGTAGTTGTCTTCAAATATTGTTACTTACAATTTTATTTGTAAAATTAATTAAAAAGAAATGATTTTTTGATTTACGAAGTTTAAGTAAAAAATTAATCTATGAATAGTTAATGTTATACTTTATTTTAATCACTTTTTTAATTCTTTTAATACTATAAACTGTTTTTGAGTGAAATATTGGTTCATGTTTTTTTGAGATTCAGCATAAGATTTTATTAAATCATATCCTTCAGTCCACCACTCGCCATTAAAATGAGATTCACAACGTATATTATCTGATAAATTCCAAGTGATGCTTAATTGAATCCAATTGAAGCTTTTGTTTGTGGATTTATCAATTAAATTAGGTTTTATTATTGAGAATAAACTTCTTTTTTCAAATGATTTACTTAAAGTTCCTTCATAAATATTTTTACTAACTATTGGTAACCAGAAAGAATTATGAGTATTAGAAATAGATTTTTTTAAATGTTTACTTTTTTCATCAGAAAAGCTATCTACTAAAACTATTAATATTTCATTTAAATATTTATCACATATCGTTTCAATTTTTTGTTTTTTGGTATCTCCAAATCCAACTAAGTTAGATGTTATTCCGTTAGGGAAATATTTTTCATTTTTAGTAATGAAATTTACAGGAAGAGTTGAAGGATGATAACTTCCTTTCGGTATGGCTGTTTCGATTAAAATATTTGAATTCACTAACAAAAGATCACTTCTATCTCCGTATTCAACTTCGTAGTTGTTTTTTTCAAGTTTTAGTTTTAACGAATCAACTAATAATTGATTCGTTTCTTGATCTTCCATAAAGTGTTTTATGTAAGTAAAATGAGAATTACCATCCATTATTTTTAATTAGTAACGTATTTATATTTTTAGTGTTAAAAGAAGAGAATTTGTCAGTTAAGGTTTTCAGATTAGTTTTATTGAGCCTGTTTCAGAACTAAAGATTGAGTACAAAATTATTATATATCTATAGCCTGTTTTTTACAAAAATTATTTAAACTATAGAAGCCTTTATTATCAATTTGAAATTAATTCACCTAGTATTTTTGAGTCAGTATTTTCTGTTCTTAAAAGTTTATATTCAAAAATTCGTTCGTTTCTTATTTGTTTAAATTTATCAATAGAAAAGGTGAAGTCTTGATTTTTAAATATACAAGGGAGTTTGTCTAATCTTCTTTTTATTTCTCGTCTCTTAAAATTCTTTGGAATTTTCCATTCTGTTTTTCCTTCAATTTCTATTTTTACATATGTTAGCTCAAGTTTATCTAACATTTCTAGTGTAGCTCTGTAGTCGTTGACCTTTTCTATACATAAATCGTATCTTTCTCCTCTAAGTCCAATTTTAAAACCATAGATCCATTTTTCTAAACTCAGTCCACTTCCAGGTTGTAAATAATCGGTTGAGTTTTTATCTACTATTATTCCATTATAAGCACCAGCTAAAATACTATTGGAAGTGGGATTTGATTCTTTAAAAGGGACGTACCAAAGAGTATCCTTTTCTAAGATATTATCTAAATCTATTATGTAATCTTGATAGGCTTTATTCTTTTGTAAGAAAGATTTTGTTATTAAAATAGCGCCTTCTAAATCAGTCATTTTTTAGATAGATTAAAGTTATAGTGTTTTACAGATGTTTTTTGGACTAATTTCAGTTATAATTCTTTTTACATTATACCTTTTTAATTGATGAGGAATGGAATAATTAACGTCAAAATTTAGATATAAATTAAACTTTTCTACCTTTTCTTCTTTATCTAAGTGAGTGATGAACTTAGAAAATAACTTTGTTTTTTGATGTTCATTTTTAAAACCGCTAGGTATTTTCAAAAAGAAATATAGGGTATGATATAAATTTTTCTCTCTTTTTAAGCAATTAATAGCGTTTTTATCAATTAAATTATTTTTTGGACTGTTATTGTACATCGTAACAAAGAATTGTGATGTACCATATTTTGAGTAATCAATTCTTGTGTATTCAATTTTGGCATCGTTAAACATGAAACTTTTAAGTTCCTTTCTTTGAGCAAAAGAGTTGAATGTTAAGAAGAGTAATAAATTTATCAATAGTGCTTTCATAAGTTTTATAAAACGTTTTATGTATTATCAATTTTTTTGAGATACGAAATTTATCCGAAGGATAATTCTGTAAAAAAAGTATTTTACTGATGATACTTCTTATAACCAATTTGCAGTTATTCCTTTGTTTTCAAATTCTGTTAATATAGAGGTGTCTTCATCATAAAAAATGGTAACTTTTCTTAAGGCTGGTAATAAGTCGATATCTTTAGCTGATTTTATATTGAAAACATTACTTTCTCCGCTCCAAAAAGGAATTATTTGTAGGTATATGTCATCTCCTCCGTCAGTGTATAATTCTTCTATATCCTGAACCATATCTGAAGTTATTTCTAAATTTTTGAAGTAATTCACCATTTCAGGAATAATTTCATAACCCTCTTTTTCTATAACTTCAAATGCTTCGGATTCACTTAAATTTCTTTGTTTTTCAATGAATTTATATACATCAATCTTAGGTTTCAAAACCTCTCTTACATACATTAACTCATTTATTACGGCTAACTTGAATCCTAAATCTTTAAAATCTAACTTTTCTTTCATTACAATTTGCTAATATTTTTTATTCATTTGTTGGATGTATTCGATTGTATTTTTTCATTATTTTAATAACTTCATCAATAGGAATTGATTTTCTCTTATTGTTATTTCTACCAATCATTGTTTTAGCAGCAAATAAAGAATTTATAATGGCTTCTTCTGTAGCTTCTATTACAGCCAAAAATAAAGGAGTCATTGCACCGTTTTCTAATTCTTTAGTTTCAATTAATGGAGATTTTTTATAGTGTGGTATAAAATTATCTTTGGCGGTAGACACAGCTATAACATAATCACCACTACTATTAGATGCTATTCCTCCTGTTCTTGCTAATCCCATCATTGCTCTTTTGGCTAGTCTTTCTAAGTTTCTATTACTAAGAGGAGCGTCTGTCATGACTACTATCATACAAGAACCATCAACATCATATTTATAATTTCTAGGATAATTATCTAATTCTTTAGCAATAGGAACTCCGTTTATTTGAAGAACTCCTCCATAATTAGTTTGCACTAACACACCAACTGTATAAGAACCAAATTTTTCTGGTATAATACGAGAAGATGTTCCAATTCCTCCTTTGTACTGAAAACAAACTGTTCCGGTTCCAGCTCCAACATTTCCTTCTTTTATTACTCCGCTTTTTGCATTGTTAATTGCATTTAAAACATGTTTCTCCTTAATATGTCTACCTCTGATATCATTAAGCCATCCATCATTTGTTTCTCCAACAACCGAATTAACTGAATGTATATTTTCATTACCTTTCTGTTGTAAGGTGTAAGTTATTAAAGCATTTGAAGCTTCAGGAACACTTAGCGTATTTGTTAAAATTATTGGTGTTTCAATATTTCCTAATTCCTTCACTTGGCTATATCCAGCTAACTTACCAAAACCATTTCCTAAATAAATTGCAGCGGGAACTTTTAATTGAAATATATTTCCGGAATGTGGAAGTATAGCTGTAACCCCAGTTCTAATACTATCTCCTTCTATTAGTGTTGTATGTCCAACTTTAACTCCTTTAACATCTGTGATAGAATTTAATCGTCCAGGTTTTAAAACACCGATTTCAATACCGTAATCTCTTATTCTTTTATTTTGAGAAACTAAATTATTAAAAATTAGAATAGATGTTATAACTAGTATTTTTCTGTTAATCATAAAGTTTATTCAAGGTTTTTGGAGTGTGATACTTTGTTTATTGTTATTCGCAATTTTTAGTTGTAAAATTAACTAAAATGGTTTGAACTTCTTAGGCTGCTATATTTAGCTTTAGAATAAATTTGTAAGTAATTAATTATATGTTTTTTTAGTTGTTGTTTTATCAATCAGTCTTTCAATCCCAAATAAGGATAAGTAAGCAATAGCAAATACAACTAAGTGTATAATAGAATCTACATTCATAGGTTTAGGAAGTGAATTAGATATTATCATACCTATAAAAGATGAAATTATTGAAACTAGAAAGCCAATACATCCATATAAAATCCGTTTCTGCTTACTAATTACAACATAGAATATAACACTTAGTATGATTACAGATTCGAACCTCTTAAAATATCCGTTATCTTTTCCAGAATGATAGGAAATATCAGTTTCAATTTTATAGTTGAGAAAAAATATCACAAAAACTGTTATCCCTATTAAAATCATTAATTTAATGTTTCGATTCGTTAATTTCAATTAATTTTTTTTAGTTTATAGTTAACGTTAGCAAAAGGTTCTTATCGTAATTTATCTTGAAATTCTTCCATTTTGTTCCAAACACTCCAGAATGCTTTGTGGGCTTCATCTTTTTCACTTTCGGTATTTTTAATCAAAATTCTACCAATTTTTTTGTTCGGATCAAAAAACATTAAAGTAAAAACACCAGGATCTTGTCCACTATGACCATATACATTGTTTGAGTTAAGTTTTTCAATAAATATCCCTAAATTATCTTCATCACCTTTCTCAACTTGTTCTTTTGTTAATTGTGATTTATAAAACTCTTTGTAACCGTTTTTAGTCAAAAGTTCTCCTTTTCCATCAAAACCTTTGATAATTTCAGATAACAATAATGCTAAATCATTAGTCGAGGTTATTAAGTGACCATCAGGATAAGTTAAACCGATGTAATGTGGTATCTCTTTTTTCTCGCTATACAATTTGGTGAAATTATTCCTGTTTATTTCATTAAAGAACCAACCTGAAGAATTCATTCCTAATTTGTTAAAAATATGTTGTTTTGAAAATTCATTGAAAGGTGTTTTTGATGCTGATTCAATAATTAAAGCACATAAAGCAGAGCCGATATTGCTGTATTGATTTGTTGAGTTTGGCTCTTTATCCGTAAAAATTTCTTTGTTATACCATTCACCATTTTTTGATAGAAGTTTTTCTAAAAACTCAGATAATGGCAACCAATTTTCTTTTGGATTAAAATTATCTGGAACAGCCATGATTTTCTTGTCTTCATCAGGTAAACTATCAATTAAAACATAGCATTTACTCCAGTAAAAATCGGTGTCATTAATAGAAGATGTGTGGGAAACTAATTGACGGATTGTTATTGGGATTTCGGGATAATTTGGATTTGAAACATTGAAAGGTAAATGGTTATTTATTGGATCATCAAGTTCTAAAAACCCCATTTCTTGAGCTTTTAATAATGCTAATCCTACCACTATTTTTGAAATAGATGCAACATTTTGAATCGTATGTTCTGTATATGGTTTTTTAGTTTTTATATCTGCATAACCAAAGCCTTTATTGTATAAGGTTCCATTTTTATCTACAATTGCCATAGAAAAGCCATTCATAAAACCTTTTTTGTAAATTTTATTTAACTCAGTTGTAAGTGAATCTTTTACTTGTTCTTTTTTTTCTGCAGAGCTGATTTTTGATATGTTTTTTTCTTTACAAGAAATGATGAGTAATACAAAAATTACTATAAGAGTTTTTTTCATTTTTGGTTTATCTTTATTTCAAAGATTAATAGAAGATTGTTTTGTTACAGTTGAGGTTGTTCTGTTGTACGTTTTATATTTAATTTCAACTTATTTGTTGAATGTTGGTGGTTTCAAAAACTCTTTATCGGTCAACCAAATTTTGATATCTGTATTGTTTGTTATTTTATAATATTGTTCGGTTAATTCATTTAAATTTTTAAGTAGTTTAATAAAATCACTTTTCTTGTCATAAGATATAGAAATCACTAGTTTTTTAGAATTTTCACTCAACATAGGATTTGCTCCATTATTGTTAATATCCTTTTTTAAAATGCTTTTTAAACTATCTAAAGGAAAAGTTCCTAATTCATGTTTAAAAATTGTATCATTATGAATTTCAATAACGTTTTTTGATTTTACTATTTTAAGTGAACCATCCTCCCGAAAAGGATTATGAAAATAAATGACTCTAATTTCATTATTTGTTCTTAACGTTATTTTTGGAACGCTGTCATTACCAATTATTTTTCTGGCACGTTCAGCTAAACTATTCCAGTTATTAAACTTTTTAGTATTCAGTTCTACGCTAAGATTATCATTTTTTGTATCCCACTTTCCAAATTGTTTTTCAATTATTACTGTTTTCTCTTGAATTGGCTCTTGTTCTTTTTTTTCTACTTTTCCACAAGCATTAATTAATAAAATTAAGATTATAGTACAAGATGTTTTAAGTGTATTTTTCATTTTCTTTTGCGTTTTAATTAGAAAGGTTTTGTGTAATAAGTTTTTTATTCATTTTCTTTTATTTCTTCAGATGTTTCTCCAGTCCAGTTATCGGAATCATATATCTGAATTCTTTCAATATTGTATGGGATATAAGCATCTTCTAGATTTGGTAATAATTTTGAAACTAAGTCAATAGCTTGATGAATTATTGAACTATTTGAGAAAAAGTCTTTTTTTAGTAGTCCGCTTAGGATGGCATCTTCTCCTTTTCTTTTCAATGATAGATAACCATAGCCAGTGTCTACATAAACATAGTCAATTATTTTGTCCTCTTTTGGTTCGGTTTCTTTGTTGAAAAACTTTACAACAATACCCTCTTCATTAGAGTATATCTCTATTTCACACTCTTTTGATTTATAGTCATTATGTTCAAATTTAAAGTTCATTCGCAATTAATTATACGTTTTGTCATTTGCTGATTATTTGGTCGAGATAAATTAGATAATGTTAAAAGTCCACCAACAACTAAAATAGTTCCGCTAACAAAAGGGAATCCAGCTCCAATTAAATCTGCAATATTTGATGAGAATAAAAAAGGAAAACAAAACAGCATTCCCAAAATTCCGAAAATTATCGATGTGAACGCACCGAATTTAGTGATTTGTCTCATATTAAATTTTGTTTCTTTTTGAACTCGTGATTCTAATAATTCATTTCTTAATTCAGTTAGATTTCGAGTAGCGTATTTTTCAATAGTCCATTCAGAAATTTCAATAGTATTTTTTCCTTTTCTGAAGTCAGAGTATAATGTTCTCCATAAGTCTGGAAGTAAAATAATTCCAAAAATTAAAATTGTAAATGAAGGAATTGAATAATTTCCATTTCCAACCATAAAAGCTTGCATTCTAATTTCGTCTTCTGCTGTCATTTTATAATCAAGCAAAATATGTTTTAAATCATGATTTTCGTATTTAGGTACTAGAGTAAGGTTGTAATGATCAAGACAATTTGCAATTTCCTTTCCTAAAGTTCCGTCTTCAAGAGTTCTTAATTCAGCAACTTGTTTATGGTATTTTTCCATATTACTAAAATATTCAATGGTTTTAACGGAAGTATCGAATGAAAACTTAATTATTTGTCTTGATGCTTTTTGTAAAATATTCGTTTTCATATCTTTTTTGCTGTTTTTATTGTGAAGTTAATTAAAAGTATTGAACTTTTACGTATTATGAGATTTCTTTGGGGTATAAATCCGTAAGCAATTAATTATACACAGTATTGAACGTTTATTTTGTTTTTAGAACGCTATGATCTAATTCACGAATATCTACAGGAACTAAATCCATTTCTTTAGCTTTTTCTTTAGAAATGTTTTCTAGTGGAATTAGTTCTGGAATTTTTATTAAGCTTACAATGTCTTTGTATTCAGTATATGCAAGTAGGTTTTTATTAATCATAAGCTCATCTCCATAGTAATTGATATGATTTACTGATTCATTGTGTATCGAGCAAATGTATATATCATGTTTTTCTTTGTAGATGAATAATAATGTATCTCCATACCATTTAACCAAAATAGGGATACAACCATAAATTGGATTATGAGTTATCGGTATCCAGCTGAATTCTGTATTTTTATTATAAATTTTAAGAATATGTCTGTCATTATCACTTGATTGAAACCAAGCAATATTATCTGCAAAATGATCGATAAAATCTTCTTCAATAAAACATCTATCCTCGCTTTCATCTATCCATTGTATTTCACTATAATTCTCATTGATTGGAGAAGGAGAGTAGTTTTGTTTTTTTAGTATTTCTATGACTAATTTAATAGATGTGTTAGACATATTTTATATTGTTTCTGATTTTAAAAAGACTTTTTTGAAGAGTGGATTATGTCGATGTATGCGATTAGTAGCAATTTTTAATTATTCGTTATTCTGAATGTCTTTAATGATTGAATCATAATCGACATATTCTTTTTTAAATTTTCTGTATTTGATGCTGAAGCTGTTAGATTGTAGAAAACGCCTTCAGTCCCGCTATCCATAATAAAACTTATTATTTCCGTTTCACCATATGTGTTTGTATTCGATTTAGTGTGTAAGAAATATGATTTTTGATTCAGAATATCTGTTAAGCCAGATTCGATTATTTTCTGACTTTGAGAATTGTTTTTTACTAGGTTTACATAATGTTCAAATTCAGATTTTAAGTCTTTATTTTCTCCAAAACTTTTAATTTTTTGAATAGAGATTATATCGGTAAATCCATTTTTGTCAGGTTTAGAACCTGCGTCAATTCCTAGAATAATGTTTTCATTTTCATAATCTTCAACTTTCCATTTCCAACTTTTAGGAATTAGTATTGAAAAGTCTTTATCAGGATAATTGACTTTTTGTTTGGCAAATTTCACAGTATAGTTCGCGTATTGTTTTAAAGTAATTTCTTCTTTTGAACAAGAAACAAGTAGAATCAGAACTATTAAATTTCCTATTATTTTCATTTTTTAAATTGTGTAGAATGTTTAGTGTAACCGTCTTTTAAGGGAAAGTTAGCCAATTACTTCAGTATTAATATTTTTTGTTACTCCCAGTTTTCTTTTTCTATTAAGTTATGTATCGTAGTTTTTATCCAGTTATATTCGTGTAACTCTTTTAACTTTTTTATCAATTTTTTAGGAATTTCATTTTCTCCAATTAATGCACCTGCTATTTGTCCAGCAATTGAAGAATTTGTGTCTGTATCTCCACCAATTTCGATTAATTGTAAATACATTTCTTCAATTCCAATTTCTCTAACTTTGTTAGCAGCAGCTATTGCTAATGGAACAGAATTCACGACATATCCATCATTACCAATTTTTCCGATTTCTTTAAGGTTTTTGATGTCTTTAATTTTAATTAATCGATCTCTAACTCTTGTGTCTGGAATTTGATCTATTATTAATTCAATCAAATTTGTTTCACCATTCCAATTACCATTTAAAATCTCTCTTATTGCTATTATTACACTTCTAGCTCCAATGTAAGCTTCATCGTTATTATGAGTGATTATACAAATATCTCTAATTTCTGAATTAGTAACTTCTTCCTTAAAGGCGATTGGAGCTATTCTCATAGCAGCGACATTTCCAGCGGCATATTCACCTCTACGTCCGACTTGACCCCAATGTCCACCAAAACTGAGTTCTTTTAAAGATTTCAGAGTACTTGAACCAATTCCTTTTAGTTTTCTTTGTTCGTAATATTTAACGAATTTACTTGCTATTTTCTCTGGATTTATTTTTTGATTTTCAATAATAGATTCAATTGTAGCCAAAGTTAGTTGAGTGTCATCTGTAATTCCCCATTTTGGTAATTTCACATTTGGATTTCCGAATAAATAAAAAGTATCGTCTTCTTCTTCAAATTGATTTTCAAAACCACTTCCCCAAGCGTCTCCAATTGCACCGCCAATTATACATCCTTTGAATCTTTCTCCTTTTGTCATTTTTTTTAAATTGAATTTAATGAGTTGTATATTAGATGTGTAATGTCGAGTTCCTTCTTAATTGTACATTACGTTTTATGTAAAATGCGTTTTAATTTCATTTATTAATTCGTCATGCGAATAGTTTGTATTCACTTGAATCACTTTTTCAATTCTTTACTTTCATTATCTCGTTTTCAAATGTTGTACAACGTTTTATGTATTGTTATTTGCGATTTTTCAAAGAAATCCCAAGAAGTCCTCCCCAAAAAGCAAGAAAAGGAATAACCCAAAAATAATTCCAACCAGTAAATGAAGATAATATTGAAGCAATTAGCCAATAAATAAAGCCAAATACAACTAATAAAACAGGAATTAATAATATATATTGGATTAATTTCATTTAGTATGTTTAAATGTTGTACAACGTTTTATTTATATTTTTTTAGAATAATTTCTTCAAACTTTTTCATCAATTCTTATCGTTGTCCAAATATTCCACCGAGGATAAAGAAAATTGGAGTAAGTATTAAAAATGAAAAACCTATTTTCCTTATTAGTATTTTTCTATTTAATCTTTCAATAATTTTTTTATCTGAGGTTAAAGAAATAGCTTTTCTAATATGTTTGAAACCATAATGGGGTTTGTCACAAATTATTTCTGAGGTTTTTATTTTAGATATAATCAAACTTGGATTTGAAATAATAATTAATATCAATCCCAAAATCCATGAAGACATCATTAATATAGAAAATGTTTTATTCATTTTTTAAGTTTATAGCTAACGTTTTAGCTAAGAAATGTAGCGTTTGTTTTTATTGTTGTTTTATAAATATATCTAAGTTTTGGTTTTATGATTGATTTTCACAAGAGGAAAATCAGTAAGCAATGTTTTTTTGGTTTTGTTAGCTGTAGTTATTCATATTTGATTCCTATCCAAATAGGATCAGAAAAACACTTCCACGTAATTTTATCTTTCTCATAATATTTTAAAGAAATGTCTTCAATATATCGTCTTGTAGCGTATGTTAAAATATTTTCAGGTGTATTTCCGTTATAAAATTTTTCTCCTGCTTCAGTAAACCATTCACCCCATTCGTTTTCTTCATTCTTTGGACTATTTTTACCTCTAATATTTTTTGTGTTAATTAGATCAACAGCAAGATAACATAATTGGTTTCTAAGACTTTCCCAATCTGTTAATTTTATAACGTATTCATTATTGAGTTCCTTCTTATTAATAATTTCAAAATTAAGATTTCGAATTTTTGATAAAATATTTTTCCAGTATGATAAATTGTAAAATTTTGGTTTTATATTTTTTTCTATTGGTGGTTTATAATAATCTTCCCAGAATAAGTTAAAATCAACTTTTAATCCATTTCTAGCTTGATCGTATATTAATAAAAATAATTCATATGAAGGTTTTTCTTCTTTGTATAAGTCCAACAAGGTTAGACAAGCTAAAAGGTAATCTTCTAGTGTTTGAGTGTTTCGTCCTTCATTAAAATCAATTTTTCTTAAATTTTCATAAAAACTAATTAATTTCATTTTTAATTACAAGTCAACTTTTTTTATTAAGTTATTAAAGTATGATTCTTTTTAACGACACCCAGGCATAAAAGTGGTGTCTTCAGGTCCATTCGTTATTTTTTCATTTATCAAATCTAAGATGGCTTGACTAACTTCAATTAATCTAAATGTTTCGACATCAAATTGCCACTCACCAAACCCCATTAAATTAAGAGTGTTTTTATCAAGTTTTTCGGGTGCTTTTTTTAATACAAATAAAAAAGAATTAATAGTATCAATTATAATTTTCTTTCCATTTTCTGTTGAAGTTATTTCTTCAATATGATGAGGAACCCAACCGGTAAATCCACCAGAAGATACAACTAGCCAATTATTTCTTATTTTACATAAATCAGAAGTCATATCGAAGGAATTTTCGATGTGGAGAGCAGCGAATCTTAACCAGAGTTCTAAAATGCTATCTCGTAACCAAAACCCTTTATTTTTAATTCCGACAAATGTTTTCCCCATGATGATACTTTATATGTTTATAAAACTTAGTAGATGATATAATTATTAATCCTAATATATTTATTGCCAACGTTTTGTGTATTGTTATTTGCAATTTTGATTGTAAAGTTAATTAAAAGAGATGAACTTTTGGTATTGCGAGATTTGTCCGAAGGAATAAGTTCGTCAGCAATTAATTATACACTTTGTTGTGGTGTCGTTTTTTTCAATTGATTATTGTTTTGGTATCTATTTTATAATTTTTAAGAACAGTATCTATTCCTTTTTTTTAGATTCTGCTTTTTTCAATTTATTTCTATATCTTTTAATACTAAGTAATGCTCTTAATATTAGAATAAATCCTGTACTAAAAATCAATATTTTTCTGGCAAAATAATTCCAATATGAATAATTAAAACTAAATTGTATTTTAGAATTATTTATAAAATGATGGAAATTAACCATAATTATTATAAATCCTATTAGTCCAAATAGAGTAAATTCGATATATACTTGTGTTTTTTGTTTTTTTATTTCTCTAATTTCATTCAATAATTCTTGTTGTGATTCTTTAAAGTATTTACTGAATTTGATATTCGAACAGACAATTTTGAAATTAGGCTTTTTATTAGTCAGACCGCAACTTAATCCGCTTTTATAATCTCTTTTGGAATATTCACATAAATCACAATGTTCAGTATATTTCACTATTAGTTTTTTTGATTCACCAACGTTTTGTGTATTGTTATTAGCGCTTTTTGTTTGTAAAGTTAATTAAAAATGATGAACTTTTGGTGTTGCGAAATTTAGTCAGAAGGATAAATCCACAAGCAATTAATTATACATTTGTCATTTGTTACACGTTCGTTTTATTATGCTCTTATGGAACTTAATATTTTCTTCTCGTTCTACTAAGATCCAATTATCTTTTTCAATTTCAGTTGTGTCTATTTCTTCAACCCAATTCCAAATTTCTAGAATTGGCGTTAGCTTAACTGTTCTCTGCCCACCGTAGCCAAATGCACCGATGTACCATAATTGCTTTTTAATTGTTACATTCGGGTTTGCTTTGTTCTCATAAATTATTTGTTCGTCAACCCATGCTCCAAAACCGTATGAGAACATGAGTAATAATGTTAAGAAAAATATTCCAATTGCTATAATTGGTGTTACAATTCCGATTGCAATGTTTGTCTTTTGAGGTCTGTCTTTCTTTAAAGTCCAAATAAGAGTCATCAGAACTGCAATTGGGAGTCCTTGTAGAGTTATATCATTGAATAGATGCATATGACGCCAATCAGCGAACTCAATTGGTACTGCTTGCCCAAACGTCATTGCAGAGATTGCAATTCCGAAGAAGAGTAAAGTTATCCACTTAAAAATTGTTTGAATTCGTTTCATTTAGAAAGAAGTTTTTTCCCTTTTGTAATCCATATTATTGGACCGATAATTCCAATCATTGAAATCAAAACCCAAGTCATCTTATTTCCTTTGAATTCTTTTGTCAAAATCAGATAAATTGCTTTAAAAGTTGTTAATGCTGACCAAAAGGCTATGATGATGAATGCTAATATTAAAATTGGTCTCATTAGGAAGTCTTATATTATTGTAAAATATGTTTTAATATTTTAAGTTATCAAGCTCATGTTTAAAAAATGTTTCAAATTCTCTCTTGATAATTAATCTGTTTTTTTTGATTAAATCAAAAATTAAGTCATTAATAGTTGATATTCTTGTGTCTATTTTGGGCTTTTCATTTAAATTGAATAAGGAATACAAACTCAATTTCTTTCTATCACCAACTTCTAGAGGAAGTTGCTTTTTTATTGCTTTATAAATTTTAAGTCTATCTGTTTGGTTAAATTTTTTGTTCAAAAATGACTCACTAGATAATTCGTTTTTAAATAGATTTTGTGTTTGTAGTGAATTTAAGATTCTGGATTTAAAAAATAAGTATGCGATGTCATTACGTAAAATAATGTTACTATGAATAAGTTCTAATTTTTTATTATCTAAAGGAAAGCTAAAATTGTGTTTTTTTTCTAGTTCTTCAGTATTTTTTGGATAAGTTCTCATCTGTTATAATTTTCTTAGCGCCTTATTCTAGATGTACTACAACGGAGCATTTTTTTGCTTTAATTTTTTCTTATTCAAAAGTCATATCAAGATGATTTAACGACATTATAAAAATACACTAAACTCTGGATTAAACACTAGAATTCGTATGAATTATAGTTTACATTGACATTAGTACTTAACATCCCATTGGTATTTCAAACGAAATTATTTTTTCCTTTTTCTCTCCAGTTGTAGTGTTTTCTAATTTAATTTTTAAGAATATTCTACTTGTTAAAACCGTACTTGGATATTGATTATATTTCACTATGTTTTTAATGTTGTTTGAAAATTTTTCAGCACAATTTTCATTAACATAGCTTTTCAGTTCATCAAGATCTACTTCATTGAATTTCTGAGTGTCTTTTTTAGTATATTTTTTGGTAGTAAAGTATTTGTTCTTTATCTCAATACTTTCCCAATTTGAGTAATAGTGTTTCCAGTTTATTAAATCACAATGCGCACCTTCATCTGTTATAGATATTGAATTTTCAAATCTTTGCTTAATTTCAATTTTATCATACTTAGATTCTGATATTATAACTTTCTTTCCCTCAGGACTATCTCCAAGGTCAACAAATATTTTTACACTGTCTTTCTGTATTTTACTTAAATTATGTTCATTATCCCAAATATTTAATCTCATTGATAATGTAAAATCTTCAAATCTTATTTTTAGATTATCACTTATACTTTCAGGTGTTAAATAACCATTAAAAACAAATCCAGATATATTTCCATTAACTTCCTTTATTCGAACCCAATTTCCTTTTATTGTTTTTCCTTCGTCAATTACTTCAAGTTTGTTTTCTGTTTGTTCAAAAATATAGACTTTAGAGCCATATTCTAGTTTTCCAATTCGTTTAGCATTTTTATTTGGTTTTTCTCTAACTATTAAACCATTATCCGCTTTAACATATTGATTACTCTGTCCAATAATTGATATTGAAGTAAGAGTTATTAAATAAATGAGTAATTTTTTCATATTAATACCAACGTTTTGTGAGATTTGTCAGAAGGATAAATTCGCAAGCAATTAATTATACACGTTGTTGTAAACAGTTATTTTATTCGTTTATAATATTCGGTGATAATTCCGCTAATCATAGTTGTTCTTCCATTTTTAGTTTCATATCCAGACTTGTATAACATTAAATAATTCTTTGATTTATCAGTTTGTAAATTCCAAATAGATTTATCTTCTAAGACAATGTTGGTTAGGTCGAAAAAACTACTAAAATATTCCGTAAATCTAATTTTTTCAGATAGTTCTAAATTCTTTTTTGAAACGTTGTTTTTATAAAATTCAATAATTGAGTCCGAAATATTGATATATTTTTTGGGAATCTCAACTTCTTTTTTACTAATAGTACAATCTGAACATTTAATTTTTATTAGTTTCCAAATTCCGACAATTTTAGTTTTCAGATTTTTTCTGTCTATTATTTTTAAAGAATCAATGATTTTTTTAGAATTAGTGTTTTTTAATATTTCATAATTTAATATTGAATTTTGAGTTAAAACTATATCTGTATAATTTCTTTCAAATTTTAAACTTTTAATATTTTGAGAAAATAAAGTTGAAGAAATGAAACACAAAAAATAAATTAGACTTCTCTTTTTCATAATTGTTTACGTTTTGTGTATTGTTATTTGCGCTTTTTAGTTGTAAAGTTAATTAAAAGAGATGAACTTTTGGTTTTGTGAGATTTGTCCGAAGGATAAATCTGCAAGCAATTAACTATACATTTTGTTGGGCGTAGTTGCTTTCAGTTTGTTTTTGAACTGAACATAAATATCATTAAATTAACCTTTTCTTACTAGTTTTAGATAATATTTATATTCTTTTTTTAATTTTTTTTGTTCACTATTCTCTTTATTCTTTCTATTGGTTTTGATTTTTTTTAATTCTTTTTTATTGGTAAATGGAATAAAACTAATTGGAGGATGATACTTTCTTGTTATTGTGTAAGATAAATATTTGTAAATACGTTTTAAATATTTCTTAGAATCTTTTTTTGTTTTTTTAATATCAAGAACTCGTCCAAGTATAGACTTAGTATTCTGAAGAGGATTTATATACAGGACGAAATTATTTTGATTTTTGAAAAGTAAATAAGAATTCCAGTGATAATGATAGTATATATCATATATTCCTGAAGTTATATTGTTTTCAGGGATATTATTCTTATCAATTAAATCGGTAATATGAATCTCAGAAGTTTGAGTTTTTGAAGGAAATACGTTTTTTTCTTTTAATATACTTGTTACTTTTGAGTAAAGGCTATCAGGATTTGAAACTGTGAAAGTAACTTGACAATAAAAAATATTTGGAATTAATAAGATTAGAAAAAATAGTTTTCTGTTCATAATCTCTTTTTTTATAGCTCGAGTAATTATTTATAGCCATTGTTGTACATGGTTATTTTTTATTCCAGTTCTGTTCAAATTGGTCGATATATTGCAAATATCTTTTATCTTTAGTTGAGTACTTTCTTGTTAATTCAGCCCATTCATCAAATTTCTTTTTATTCTTGAGTCTGAAATAAGCTTGAGCCATATTAACTGACATTTCACTTTTTTCAAAGTCGTTGTCCGATTTTTTAATTCCTTTTCGATATATTTTTTCGGCATCTTGTACTTTGTTTAAACCTAAATAAGAATAGCCTAACTCTCTGAAAAAGTAATAATTTTTAGAGTTATTCTTAATTGCTTTTTCCAGAACGGGAATAGCTTTTTCGAACTGTCCTAAATGATTATAAGCAAAAGCTAATTCAAATTCAAGCCCGTCAAAATGAGGTTCAATTTCATAGGCAGTTAACAAAGGTTTTAGAGCTAATTCACAAGCACCAACGTGGTTATAGTGATAGCCTTCTTGTTTTAAATAATCTACTCGGTCGGAACCTTCTTTATAAATAGATAACCATTCAGGTTCTTTAGGTAAGTTCAAAGCAGAAACTTGGCTTTCGGTCAAAACAGACACCAAACTTGTATTTGGTTCAAGTCGATATTTCATAAATCCAACAGTCGAATCTCGTTTGATGTTTATTAATTCTTGCTCTTTTATTTGAAATTTAGTTTCGTAATTAAAGGTGAAACCTGCTTGATTGTCTAAATAAATAAATCCATAAGCATAGGTGGAATCTGTATCTTTTTTAGGAAAAGCAACCCATTTATCAACTGCATTAAAATACTTTGTGTCAAACTTTAATTCAGTCAGATTATTTTGTGAAAACCCAATATTTGAAATTAATATTAGAGCTAAAATTGTTATTCTCATAGTTTGTTTTTAATATGCACAACGGTTTGTGTATTGTTATTTGCGATTTTTTAATTGTAAAGTTAGCAAATAAATCACAGATAGAAAGTCCGCGAGGACTTTCGTAAATAGGCTCTAACTAGCAATGAATTATACACATTGTTGGTAATAATTTTATTCTTTCATTTGCGCATAAAACTTTCTCCATTCAGAAGCATCATATATCAAATTAGATTCTTTTATTAGTTTATTTTCAATTCTAAACCACTCAGTTGCTGTGTTTGACTCTAGACCTTTTACTGATGATTTAAAGTTATAGAAAACAGCTATCCAATTTCTGTTTTCGGCAATATTAATAATCTCTATTTCTGTAATTACAGCGCCAATTTGTTTGGCTAATACAATAAATTATGCTTTAGAATTCAGTTCCATCATTGGATTTTTAAATTTATAATCATCTGCCATAGAGATTCTTGAATCTGTTCAGGGTTATTAAACCCACCTAAAAACTTGGTTACAATTTCTTGGTTTGTCATTGTCGTACTTTTAATTTGTTGTGCATTGCTATAGATTGAGAATAGGGTCAATCCAATAATAAATGCTTGTTTAAATAATTTCATCATTTTTTTATTTTGATGAGACAAAGTTGCAACAGATTAAAGATTCTATTCTTGGTAAAAACCAAGATTTTCTAAATTGTGATTGTATTGATTAATTTACTGAAGTTTGTAGGGTCTATTCGTAAATATGAGGCAATATCTTTCTGCGAAACCATATTTATCAAATGAGGACTTCTTTTTACAAATTTTTTAAAACGAGTTTCGGTATTGAAAGCCATTAATTGATGATATCTTTCTATAATACCTATTAAAAATCGTTCTGTGATTATTCTAAATAAGGTTTCAAGTTCTCTATGACTTTCTATTAATTGAGAATGTTTAGTATAAGGTATTCGTAAAAATGTGCTTTCCGTAATTGTTTCAAGATAGTATTTGGAAGGTGTTTGTGTAAGAAAAGATTCTACTATACCGCTAAATGATAGTGCATAAGCAAAAAACATAACGTGCTGTTTTCCTTCATTTAAGTAGTATGACTTTTGAATTCCATCTTTCACAAAATAGAGATATTGTTCAGTTCTATCACATTCAGTAATTATTGGTTTTCTTCGAACTGAATATTCCGACCAATGTGAAATGTATTCTTCTAGAATTTCTTCGTCGATATTATAAAATGATGATAAATATTTTTTCAAGCGTGTATTTAATTATTACCAACGGTCTCGGCTATGAGTAGTTGCGTTGTTTTTGTTGTTAATTTATTAAAAACACCTAAACTTCGACTTTTACGAGTATTTTTCAAAAAGGGAGAATACATAAGCAATGTTTTTTAGGTTTTGTTATATGCTTTTTTTACAATAGTTTCTTTTTTATTAGGCTTATTATACTCTATTGGATCTAATGAAAAAAAGCTTCTGTAGTTTTTATCATTAGGTTGAAATAAAGAGTCTTTTCCCTTGAATTTAACTTCTAGAGCAAGTTTTCCATTGTTTAAAAAACGTTGAATTATAACTTCGTTTTTTTCTCTGTCTGAA
This sequence comes from uncultured Tenacibaculum sp., assembly GCF_947502995.1. Lineage (GTDB taxonomy): Bacteria > Bacteroidota > Bacteroidia > Flavobacteriales > Flavobacteriaceae > Polaribacter. The sequence goes on from NZ_CANNBW010000009.1 coordinate 162,334, forward strand.
ATTAAAATTTCATGGTGATAATGATTTGGAGCGCCTAAATAAGTCGAAAAAGGAATAGAATCTCTGGAATATTTTAGGCTTCTTTTAAGTCCAACCTTACGTTTAGGAGCTATTGAATCTATTTCATTTAGATATAATGTGATTAATTGATGTGGATCCCAAAAACTCGATGTAAACACCCCATCTTCATAAAGAATATAATCAATATATTTTTCTTTCTTTTTTAACTCAGAATATATTTGTTGTATATATGTTTCATAAATATAACTAGAGAAGTCAGGATTACTAAGAAAGCCTTTAACAGTAAATCTATTTTCTATTCCAATTAAACCTAGATATTTATTGTTTTTAGCTTCAAAACATTCAAATTGAGTTGATGGATTACAAGTTTTATATAAAGGGATAAAGCTACCTATTCCGATGGTTAACTCTTTTTTTTCTCTTAATTCGATAATTCTATTTCCAGTTCCTTGAGTTATTATATTTCCATTTTTTAGCAAGAATTTATATGATACTTTATCTTCTCCTGCTAATATTCCATTTTGTATTTCACAGAATGAACCTGAATTTTGTTGAGTCATTTTATAATATTTAAAATGAATTGGAAAAAAACCGAAGTTGTGAAGGAGAATTAATATCGTAATTCCTATTGTTAAAATTTTAAATTTTTTCATTTTTAGACTAATTGCATATAACGTTTTGTGTATTGTTATTTGCGATTTTTTAATTGTAAAGTTAATTAAAAGTGATGAACTTTTGGTTTTGCGAGATTTGTCCGCAGGATAAATCCGTAAGCAATTAATTATACACTTTGTTAGTGGTTGTTTTAATCAGTTTCAGATGCAATTATTCCGATATACCAATTCTTTGTCGGATTATATACTGTCCAAAAGTAACTTCCCCACCATTCTTTTCCAGCATCAAAGATAACTGAACAATTCGTATCCCAAGCATAAATTGTAATTTCATTAATATCAGAAAAAAAATAGTCTAAAAAATCTAATAGATATTTCCCGCGCCTAAGAATTTCTTTTCCTAAATGCAAATTATATGGAGGTTCCATTAGTGCATTGATAAAACAGCCTTTATTTTCAGGATATAAATCTCGATAGTTAATGCTAAGTTTATTCATATCTACTTTATTCTTTACTATTTCATCTTGATCATAGTAGAAATAAGAATTTAAAGTATCATTTCCTAATTGACCTCTAATTATTGTTTTTTTTTCCTTTAAATCATAGTAAGGACCTAAAAAGTGGCATAAATCAATTTTTTGACCGCTTGAGTCAAGTTTGTCAAAATCAGTCTGTGCGTAAGGGATATTTTTTCTTTGATTTTTAGCTGAGACTTTATTGAAGTTGAAATTCCATTCAAAATTTTGTTTTTCAAGAGTTTGACGAGCTGTTATCATATGCGCAAGATATTCACCTGGCTCTTGTCCCTTATAATTCTTATTAATTTCGAAAACGGAAATTCTCAATGCACCACCAATTTTTTCGTGTATTTCAAGTCTCTCGTTTAGTTCATAATTTGTTATGGTTTTAATGTTTACCATTGTTTATTTTGAAATTGCCACTAACGGTCTCGTATAACCGTCAGTTAAGGGTTAAGTTAGCGAATATTTTCGGTTTTGCACTAGCCTTAGCGATTCCGAGTGGATTCGGACGTAGTCGAATCCGCCGTAATTGCGGTTATACATTGTTACCTACAGTATTTTTAATTTTTCTGCAATTTCTTTTTTCCATTTTTCAAGTTCTTCATATTTTTCATTGTATTCCTCTAAAGGAATATCTATTAGTTCATATAAAGACTCAGATTTATCAAATCCTATTTTATCTCCAACTTTCTTGAATGTTTCCAGATTTAGTTTTTCATCTATGTCATCCTCGAAATACTGAAACATAATATCAAACAAAAGTAAATTCCAATTTGTTCCATATTCAGTATAGATTTGGTCATTTTCCAATTCGAAATGAAAGATTTTTTTAACTGATTCATTATATCCAAATACTCGAAAAGTTTCTCCTTCATCGAAAATCGGAATGATATTCAGTCCACTCAATATTTGGTAATTTGAGATTGTTGGAAAGTAGAAATAAGCTCCATCAACTTTTTCAACACGAAACTTTAATTCAGGTATTTTTCCAATATTTTCAATAAAAGATTTAGGTGCTCCAAAGCTTAGTAATTCAGATTCTCTTTCTTCTATCGGAATTAATTTTTTCATATTGTAGGTAACGTTTTATGTGTATGTTTTTTTGCGATTTTTCTGTAAATTTAATAAAAAGCTATAAGTTTAAAAATAAGAAGGCTCTTATAAATCATTTAGTATTCCGCAACTAAATATACACACCGTTATTTGCTGGCTCTTTATTAGTTGAAAAATAAGGACTATATGTTTTTAATAGCGTTTATTTAAAGATGATTCTTTTATGTTGAGGTTTATCTAAACTAAGCCTGACTAAATAAATTGAGGATTTTTTGTTTAAGTCGTCATTATGATAAATAATCCGGCTTGCATATAACGTTTTGTGTATTATTATTTGCGATTTTTTGCTGTAAAGTTAATTAAAAGTGGTGAACTTTTGATTTTGCGAGATTTGTCCGAAGGATAAATCTGCAAGCAATGAATTATACACCTTGTTACCACACGTTTTTATTTCAAATTATAGGTTTCCATTCCGTTATTCATTTTCAGAGTCAGAGTTGAATCCGTAAATTCAGTTACTTCCACATAAATAGTGTCCCATAAATTCATTTTCTTTATATAAGTTCCGATTTTTTCTTTTCGATATCCAGTTAGCTTTATAGAATCCACAACTTTATAATCATAAATACTATCTCCAGGAAATTTCATATTCTCAAAGAAAGCAAGTATTCCTTTTCTAATACTAATTCCGCTTAAAGAGTCTTTATTGCTAATCCATTCGCCTTTTTTGAATTCAGTCGAATTTTCTATTTCAGAATATTTTATTGGTTCCGATTTACAAGAAATCAGTATTAAGGTAATTATTCCAATAACAAAGAAAGGTGTCTTATTCATAGTTTTGGGTTAAATGTGTGGTAACGTTTTATGTGTATGTTTTTTTGCGATTTTTCTGTAAATTTAATAAAAAGCTATAAGTTTAAAAATAGGAAGGCTCTTATAAATCATTTAGTATTCCGCAACTAAATATACACACCGTTATTTGCTGGCTCTTTATTAAGTGAAAAATAAGGACTATATATTTTTAATAGCGTTTATTTAAAGATGATTCTTTTATGTTGAGGTTTATCTAAACTAAGCCTGACTAAATAAATTGAGGATTTTCTGTTTAAGTCGCCATTATGATAAATAATCCGGCTTGCATATAACGTATTTGTGTATGATTTTTTGCAGGAAAAGGACGCGGGTTCTTTTCCGATGTTGCGGAAAGATAATTAATAAGATTGAATTTCCGCTGAGGAAATTCAGCAGCAATTAATTATACACGTTGTTACAAAATGTAGTGACGCGCTCAGTTATTTCAATATTTTTAATTTGGTTGTATGATTTTCAGGTATTAAACTGTCACCTTTTCTAATGTAAATTGTGTCAATTAAAAAACGAGTTGACAATTCATTGTTATTTAATAATTTCAAAGTGTCATTTCTCATAATATATTTTCCTTTATAATAATAAGATTCATAATTCGATCGTTGTTTCAATTTAAAATTTCCGTTCTTTTTTAAATTCAACGTATAATTAAATTTTCCTTCAGCTTTTAAGATGGTTTTAGATTCAAATAAGTCAACATTATTGAATATAGTTAACGTAAAAACTAAAATAAGAGTTATCCAAATTGATGATTTGTCAAATTCCTTTTTCTCATATTTCATTTCTTGGTTGTTTAAGTATATCTCATAAATTAGTAAAGAAAAATATATAATACATAAACAAAAAAAATAGATTGAGTTTATTAGTCCGATTGAATATGTTTCAAAAAATGGAAAGAATTGGTAAATTCCAATTAGACCTACAATAGTTAACAATATTAAAATATTAAGCCTTTTCATTTTTTCGTTTTGAGAATCTTCCGAACTATGTTTTGTAACGTTTTATGTGTATGTTTTTTTGCGATTTTTCTGTAAATTTAATAAAAAGCTATAAGTTTAAAAATAAGAAGGCTCTTATAAATCATTTAGTATTCCGCAACTAAATATACACACCGTTATTTGCTGGCTCTTTATTAGTTGAAAAATAAGGACTATATGTTTTTAATAGCGTTTATTTAAAGATGATTCTTTTATGTTGAGGTTTATCTAAACTAAGCCTGACTAAATAAATTGAGGATTTTTTGTTTAAGTCGTCATTATGATAAATAATCCGGCTTGCATATAACGTTTTATGTGTATGTTTTTTTGCGATTTTTCTGTAAATTTAATAAAAAGCTATAAGTTTAAAAATAGGAAGGCTCTTATAAATCATTTAGTATTCCGCAACTAAATATACACACCGTTATTTGCTGGCTCTTTATTAAGTGAAAAATAAGGACTATATATTTTTAATAGCGTTTATTTAAAGATGATTCTTTTATGTTGAGGTTTATCTAAACTAAGCCTGACTAAATAAATTGAGGATTTTCTGTTTAAGTCGCCATTATGATAAATAATCCGGCTTGCATATAACGTTTGTATATACTTAAATGCAGTATATCTGCATTTATCTTGTTGTTGTTTAATTATTTGATTTATATTGTTTTATTGTCTAAAAAAGTATCTAATGGACTTTTTATTTTTGCAAGAGACTTGCTGGTAACTCTCGTGTAAATTTCAGTTGTCTTGCTGCTTCCATGACCTAAAATGTTTTGAATATACCTTAAGTCTATACCTTGTTCTAACATATGTGTAGCGAATGAATGACGTAACATATGCGGAGTGACATTTTGTGAAATTCCTGCCTTCAAAGCAGCTCTTTTTAAAATTTTAGCAACACTGCTGCTGCTATATTGTTTTCTGTTAAGCCCTTCTATTAACCAATAATTTGGTTTATATTCATTTATATATAGTTTATGCAATTTTTTCATATGTTCTGCGAAAATTGTAGTTCTATCTTTGTTTCCTTTTCCAGATCTAACAAATATAAGATTTTTGTCATATAAAACATCTTCTTTTCTTAAACTCAATAATTCACTTATTCGTAATCCAGAAGAATATAGTAAGGCTAAAATAAACTTATGTTTTAAATTATCAGAATGCTTAAGTATGTTAAAAATTTGATTTTCACTTAATATTTTAGGTAATTGTTTTGGTTTTTTAGGCCGTTCTATATAATATGTTTTTCGATCTTTTTGTAAAATCTGTTCAAAATAAAACTTAATAGCATTTATAGCTTGATTCTGAGTACTAATAGCTACTTTTCTTTTATTGATTAAATAATCTTGAAAATTACGAACATCATTGTCTGATGCTTCTTCAATAGTTTTAGGATCAAGAAAATTAATGAACTGTTGCAAAAAAGAGGTGTAAACTTTTATGGTGTTCTTACTGTATCTTTTTCTTTTTAATGTTCTTTCGAAAGTTTCAGGAATTGTTTTATCTGTTTTTTTAGATTGATGAAGAGGTTGAATCAAATTTCTTACGGAAATATTATTTTCTCGTAATAGTTTAATAAGTGTATTTAAGTTATTTTTAGATTGTAATAAATACCAGGTTTTTAAACTCCTGCTCCAAGTAGCACCTTTTATGGTTTTTATTAAATTGATGATTTTAGCATCGTACGGAAATTGAATCGCAATTTGTGATTTGTTTTTATGTGTAATTCCTCTTAGAATTACAATGGTTTTAATTTTCATAACATTCTTTTTATAGCAGGGCTAAAATAATAATTTAAATGAAATTAGTTTAAAATGAATGTGATACGGAAGAGTTGTGGTTTGAATAATAAAATGAGTTGAATAAAAAAAGTCCAACATTGCTGTTAGACTTCTTTTTTTATTGTGTCCCGTCCTGAAATAAGTTTACACAATTTAGACTTATTTTATGAATAACACTGTACCCAAGAAAAAGCGAACTCAACGAGATTACAACTTAGGCTTTAAATTAGCTGTAGTTTCCCAAGTAGAAAAAGGCGAATTAACTTACAAACAAGCTCAGAAGAAGTATGGTATCCAAGGTAGGAGTACTGTTTTGGTTTGGTTGAGAAAACATGGTATCTTAGACTGGAGTAAACCTTC
>NZ_CANNBW010000010.1 GCF_947502995.1 uncultured Tenacibaculum sp.
AGTTCGCTTTTTCTTGGATTCATTGTTATTCATAAAATAAGTCTAAATTGTGTAAACTTATTTCAGGACGGGACATGAATAATAAAAAAGCTAACCGACAAGGCTAGCTTTTTTTATTATTTAATTTTTTTCTAGAATTTTAATCAATTTAAATGATTTCAATAGATGAAATAATCCAGGAATAATAATTAATCCACCAACGATTAAAGAAATTCCGAGTACTCGAATTACTGAGTCAGGCGCAACATTTTCAAGAAGACTCATACTGTCGTTTTCAATTAAGAGTAAATGAGGAAAATGAGGAATTAAAGCCACAGCGATAATCAGTATCACTTGCAATCCTGCATAAATTCTGCTATTAATTCTATTTCCTTTTTTCACGGCAAACCATAAAGGAATTAATCCTAAAGCAGAAAGAAGAATCATTCCTACGCTAATAGGGTTTTTAATAATTCCATTTACAAAATAAGTATCAGTAATATATCCGTAAGCAATTGTAATGAAACCAAGTAAAACTACAACAATTGTAGCAATTTTAGCTTTTCTAACATATACAGGATATCCTTCTTGATCAGCTTCACCAATTAATAATACAGCAGATAAAAAAGCACACAAACTAGCAAAAAATAGCCCGACTAAGAACGAAAAGATATTAAACCAAGGTGTAATATAAGCTTCAGCAAATGTTGGCAGAACTTCTCCTGTAGGAAGTACAATTTTACTACAAATCATTCCTCCAAAAATCATCCCAAGAAAAATCGGCGTAACTAAACTAGAAACACGGAATAACCAATTGTAAATACGTTGAGATTTATCCACATAAGCATCATAATGTCTAAAAATAAAAGCAACACCACGTAAAGTAATTCCAATTAACATTAAAGTAATAGGAATATGTAAAGAAGTAACCATTACTTTATAATATTGAGGAAAAGCAACCCAAAGAATTACAATTAAAATGATAATCCAAATATGATTTGCTTCCCAAACCGGTCCCATTACTCTATAAATTGTCTTTTTAGCGATTTTCTGATTATCTTCAGAAGAAAATAATTCAATAATTCCAGCACCAAAGTCGGCGCCACCCAACAAAACATATAATAAAAGAGAAAAGGCTAAAAAGAATAAAACAACAGCTATCATACACTTAATTTAGGTGAGTTATTTAACGATTTAATTTGCCTGTTTAACAACCAAGCTAGGGTTATAGTTAAAATAGAATACAAGAAAACATACAAATAAAAACTATACTGAATTCCAGGCATAGGAGTTACAGCGTCTTTAGTTCTCATAATTTTGTGAATAATCCAAGGTTGTCTTCCAACTTCAGTAACAATCCAACCAGCTTCTAAAGCAATGAATCCAGCAGGTGCTAAAAAAGCAAATAATTTCCAGAACAGTTTTTTATCTAACCACTCTTTTTTCTTGCTATTTACAAAGAAAAAGAAAACTCCAGCCATGAGTAAAAGTCCGCCTAAACCAACCATAATTTGAAATGCATAATGTACAATAGCTACATTCGGAATTTCATCTTCAGGAAAGTCATTTAAACCTTTTACTTCAGCATCAAAATCACCAAAAGCTAAAAAAGACAAAGCTTTCGGAATTTCAATCTTGTATTTTACTTCTTTTTTCTCCTGATCTACAATTCCACCGATATATAAAGGAACACTTTTAGAAGTTTCGTAGTGTGCTTCCATAGCGGCTAATTTTACAGGTTGACGTTGCGCAACATCTTTTGCAGAAATATCTCCGCTAATCGGTTGTAAAATTGCAGCGATTGCACCAAATGTAATGGCTATTTTAAAAGCTTTCTTATGAATTTCAGTTTGTTTGTTCTTTAAAATCTGAAAAGCATGAATACCAGCAACTGCAAATCCAGTTGCAGTAAAAGCAGCTAAAACCATATGTAAAGCTTGTGTGAACCATGCTGGATTAAGTAATGCTTTTACAGGATCAATATTTAAGAATTGTCCATCAACATAGTCAAAGCCAGATGGAGCGTTCATCCAACCATTAGCAGAAACCACTAAAATTCCAGATGCAACACCCGCAATTCCAACAATAACTCCTGTAAACCAATGAAATTTTGGAGAGATTTTATCCCATCCATATAAATAAAAACCAAGAGCAATTGCTTCAACAAAAAAAGCTGCTCCTTCAAGAGAAAAGGGCATACCGATTATGGGTCCGGCATGTTCCATAAATTCGGGCCATAAAAGTCCTAGTTCAAAGGAAAGTGCAGTGCCCGAAACTGCACCAGTTACAAAGAAAATGGCAACACCTTTTTGCCATACTTTAGTTAATTTTAAATATACTGGATTTCCTGTATTCAACCACTTTTTGTGAGAGACAATCATAAAAAAAGGCATAACCATTCCGATACAGGCAAAAACAATATGAAAAATTAGCGTGAATGCCATTTGAAGTCTTGCAGCATCTATATTTTCCATAACGAAATGTTTAAAAGATAAGTCTCGTAAATTTACGAAATTCTCCTGTTTTTCGCTAGTATTTTAGTGCTGAAAAACCTTAAAAAATTAGCGTGTTGCTAATGAGTTTTTTATAGTTTCTGTTTGGAAATTATTTCCATTCCAAGTAAGCGTTTTTTGAAGTGTAGATGTAGTTGAATTGTTCTCAGGATTGTAAATAGATTCAGCCATTATAATCCTGTTTTTTTGTCCATTTTTCTGATTAGGGAAAATATATTCTACCCACGGTTCTGGTCCATCACAATGCGAATTTTCTAGTTGAGGTAGTTTTATAACATTCCCATCTGTAGTAATACACAAATAATGAGAAATTAAAGTAGAACAACATGCAGTATGAGAAGTAGTAATACGAACAACTTGTTTTATATTATTAAAGTTATTGGTATTTAAAACATGAACTGAAGTTTCATCGTAAGACATTAAGTTTACAGATAATTCTAAGATGGTATTATTGTCTTTATCTTTTAAAAAGATTGGTAAGTTTTGATTTTCATGAGGAAATTTATCCCAGTATTCTCTTCGAGTTGTTGAATCAATTTCAGTGATGTAAAAATCATCAGTTTTTTCAAATTGTTGACTAAAAGTATTTAGTCCTAAAAATAAAGCTAATACAATTACTAAATTTTTCATTTTATTATTTTTTAGTAAAAGTATTAGCCTTTAATTTATTATAAAATCAGTATTGAGTAACCCTGATCTTTTAATGAGTGAACATGATCACGTAGTTATTTTATTAGTTTTAATTGTATTCTTTTTCTTTTAATATCTATTTCTAAAACTTGTACTTGTACTTGCTGTTGTAAGCTTACTATTTTGTTGATATCATCAACGAAAGTATCAGATAAATTAGAAATATGAATTAGTCCGCTTTCTTTAATTCCTACATCTACAAAACAACCAAAATTAGTAATGTTATTTACGATTCCTGGTAAAACCATTCCTGTGCGTAAATCGTCTATAGTTTTTACATTATCATCAAAAGAAAATGCTTTTGCTTTTTCTCTGGGATCTAAACCGGGTTTTTCTAATTCTTTTACAATGTCTTTTAAAGTAGGTAAACCGAATTCAGCAGTAACATAATTATTCAATTTAATTTCTTTCAACTGTTTTGTATTACCAATAAGATCTTCAGTTTTTAGTTTTAAATCTTTAGCTATGTTTTTAACTAAAGTATAACTCTCTGGGTGAACACTAGAATCATCTAATGGATTGCTTCCTTTTTTAATGCGTAAGAAACCCGCTGATTGTTCAAAAGCTTTTCCTCCTAAACGAGCTACTTTTTTAATATCATTTCTTGTTTTAAAAACACCATGCTGATTTCTATGATTTACTATATTTTCAGCAAGTTTAGGTCCAATTCCAGAAACGTAACTTAATAAAGAAGCACTAGCTGTATTTACATTTACTCCAACTTTATTTACGCAAAGCTGCACTACAGTATCTAATGATTTTTTCAATTGATTTTGATCAACATCATGTTGATATTGACCAACACCAATTGATTTAGGATCAATTTTTACTAATTCTGCTAAAGGATCAGCTAATCTACGTCCAATAGAAACAGCTCCACGAACAGTTACATCTTCCTTAGGAAATTCATCTCTGGCAATTTTTGATGCAGAATAAATAGAAGCTCCAGCTTCATTTACAACAAATATTTCCAAAGTTTTAGCAGCTCCAATATTTTTAATAAAACGCTCAGTTTCTCTCGATGCAGTTCCGTTACCAATAGAAATTGCTTCAATATTATATTTCTTAATTAAGTGTTCAATTGTATATGCAGCTTCTGTAATTTTATTTTGAGGTGCATTTGGGTAAATAGCTGTATTATGTAATAATTCACCTTGTTCATTTAGACAAACTACTTTACAACCTGTTCTAAAACCGGGGTCTAAAGCTAAAATTCGTTTTTCACCTAATGGAGCTCCAAGTAATAATTGTTCAAGATTTTTCTTAAATACTGTAATTGCAGATTCGTCTGCTTTTTCCTTAGCAATATTCATTGCTTCAGTAGTTAAAGAAGGTAGCAATAAACGTTTATAAGAATCGTCAATGGCTAATTGAATCTCAGCACCACATTCATTATTATTTTTAATTAATTTTCGATCTACTTTTTCAAGAACTCTATCATCATCTATTGTAATTTTAACTCGAATAAAACCTTCTTTTTCTGCGCGTAAAATAGCTAGTAAACGGTGAGATGGAATTCGACTTAAATTCTCAGACCAATCGAAATAATCTTTAAACTTTTGAGCATTTTCGTCATCTTTTTTCGTTTTTACAACTTTAGTTTCAATAGTAGAAAAACGTTCTAATTCTCTACGGATTAAATTACGGATATCACTACGTTCATTAATCCATTCTGCGATAATATGTCGAGCTCCTTCTAGTGCCTTATCTTCATTTTCTACATTGTTATTAATATACTTTGAAGCAATATAATCTAAGTCATCAGCACGTTGACTCATTATAATTTTAGCTAAAGGCTCTAGTCCATTTTTACGAGCAGTTTCAGCTTTAGTTTTTCGTTTCTTTTTATAAGGTAAATAAATGTCTTCTAGTGTAGTTAAGTCTTTTGCATTTAAGACTTTGTTTTTTAATTCTGAAGTTAATACCTCTTGTTCTTCTAAAGCTTTAAGAATAGTATTTTTTCTTTTTTCAAGAGCTTCAAAAGCTTCCTTTAAAGCAACAATTTCTCCAATTTCAACTTCGTCTAAATTTCCTGTTTTTTCTTTACGATAACGAGCAATAAACGGAATAGTACAATCTTCATTTAATAACTCAACTGTATTTTGAATACTTTTTTCTGAATATGAAGTTTGTGAGGATATATAGGATAAAAGTTGCATAATTTCAATTTAGGGATTCAAATATCAAAAAAAATAATGATTTATCTAGTGTCATTTTTTTCAGTTTTTTTAACATAGATATAGCTTACACTTTAGCAATTAATTACTAATTTTTCAATGCAATTTATTAACCTTAATTAAAACCAATTGTAATGAAGAACTTAAAATCATTAAGGCAATCTTTACTTGAAAAAAGCCTTGAACACAAAGAGTTAAACAAACAAGAACAACAAAATATCAGAGGAGGGTATTATACGTCTGAAGAAGAATGCTACGAAGATTGTAGAGGTTCTGGTAAAGGATGGGGGTATTGGTCTCATAAAGATTACTGTGTAAGAGGAAGAGATGGATATTACACTTGTTACGATAGTTAAAAAAGAAATCTAAAACGGCTTTTACAGGCCGTTTTTTTATTGAACTTAAAAAAATATTTCCTGTGCTAAACGATATGTATTTGTATGTGCTTCTACGATGATTTTAATATCTTGAGAATATCCACCACCCATACTACACATAACAGGTATTTTTAAATCTCTACAGGTTTGCAACACAAAACGATCACGTTCTTTACAACCTAATAAACTCACACTTAATTTACCAAGTTTATCACTTTCTAAAATATCGACACCACACAAGTAGAAAATAAAATCGGGTTGTTCTTGACTTATTAATTTAGGTAAGGTGTTTTTTAAAATGGAAAGATATTCTTCATCTTTGGTATCATTTTCTAAGGGAATATCTAGATCAGATTGTTCTTTGTGAAAAGGGTAATTTGTCTTTCCGTGCATGGAAAAGGTAAAAACAGAAGCATCATCTTTAAATATCTCAGCTGTTCCATTACCTTGATGTACATCTAAATCTACAATAAGAATTTTGTTGGCTAATTTTTTATTTTGAAGGTAACGAGCAGCAACTGCCTGATCATTTAACATGCAAAAACCTTCACCACTATTTGTAAATGCATGATGTGTTCCTCCAGCAATATTCATAGCAACTCCATGTTGTAAAGCATATTCAGAAGCTTTCATTGTTCCGTCGGCAATAATCATTTCTCTAGCAATAAGTTGTTCACTTAATGGAAAACCGATTTTACGTTCCTCTTTTTTTGACAACGTAATATTTAATAAATCAAAAAAATATTCAGGAGTATGAACTGAAAAAAAATGTTTGTTGTTAGGAATTTCAGGTTCAAAGAAATTGTCCTTTGTACAAGTTCCTTCATACAAAAGTTGTTGCGGAATTAGATCGTATTTCTCCATCGGAAAACGATGCTTATCTGGTAATGGATGATTATAAATTTCGTGGTGAGCGATCTTCAGCATAAACACTTTAAATTATAAGACTAAGTTATTGATAAAATATAATTTTCACTGAATACAGTGAGTTTTTATTTCTAATACAGCTTTAATTTTGTTAGGAAATATATGATTGAAAACATGAAAAAAAAGTATATAATCCTCGTCCTATTAATACTACGTAATACTTCCTTCTTTTTAGTTAATGCACAAACTACGAATGAAATTTCTGTAGTTAGAAACGGAGTAACTTTCACATTTGCTTTTAATTGTGATAATGGTCCGTGTGAATATGGAAAATTTGTAACTGGTGATTATTGGATTACCCCAAAAACTTCTTCTGGAAAAGTAACTATTACTAGAATAACTCCTGACGGAGAAATAAATGGAGCTATGTTAAATCCTGATCTATTAAGAAATTCTTCAGGAGAATTAATTTCGTTAGATAATCAAAAACAAGGAATTTTAAATATGTACGATCATTACAGTAGTGATTTAAATCTTATGACTCAACTTCCTGTTGATATTGAAGGGAATTCATCCGTTTTTAAAATTTCAACAAGAACCACCAATTGTGGAACGCGTGCTATTCAAGATGGTTGTATTGACACTGCAGTTGTATTAACGATTTTAAAAGAAGTTCCAGAAAACAGAGGAGCTAATTTGTTTAGACCTCCTTTTCATGGAAAGGAAAAACCTTTTTACATAACTGATAAGGTAAAATTAAATCGATTACCTAAATTGTCTCAAGTTTCTAATGGCAGTAATGGTGTAATTGGTGGAGAAAATGGTTATGAACATTGGTTGGTCCCTCAAATAGATTTATATCATGGAGGTATGGGAGAGTTTCACAGAGCAACTATACCTCATGCAGCACAAACTCCATATGCTGCAGATCAAGCTAAAGATTTTTTAGATGATTTAGGAAACCTTTTCGGAAAAGAATCTAATGAAGAAAAAAGAGCTGCTGTTTATTCGTTACTTCAAAAAGGCATAGACAATTATGCGATTTATAAAATGGGTGTTTCTTTTCAATCTGGTGCTGGACAACATTTAGGTAAAAAACCACCTATTACTTTATTAGGTGCATTGTATGATGACGCTGTAATTTTTGAAGATATAAGAAGCATTGCTTCAAATCAGGAAGCGATTGAGAAAAGATTTTTTCAAGAAGACGCACAAGTTAAAATGGGGAAGTCTGGTATGGCTATTTGGGGAGATGAATTAGGAGTTGAAAATACACATTGGTATTTTGCTAGAATGTATCCAAATGTTGATTCTCAAGGATCAGCTGCTGATCCGTATGGGTATATAGATGGTCCCGCTGGAGGAATTCATCCAGATGATTCACAAACACGTGATAGAAATTATATGGGAGTTGCAGGCGGACCGATAATTGGTTATGCTTTTTTACAGCATTTAATGCCATGGTTAAAATATGCAGCAGGAGATAATGAGGTGTTACTTTGGTCTGATCGAATTTATAAAGGTTATGGTATCGAAAACTTTGAAGGTGGACTTTGGACTTTACCTGATCCTGTTGCTCCTCGTGATCCGAGTGAGTCAGGAAGTTGTAAGCCTTTTAAATTATATTCTACAGGAATATCAGAATGTACTAAATACATGCAAACTTGGGGACCGAAAGAAAATAATTTAGAAGATTTTATTCCGCATGGAAAAGATCCGAAAACTAATGGAAGAATGCCAGAATTGCATGGAGAAAAAGTTAGTTTTAATAGGTTGCCGAACTTAACTAAAGATTTTTGGGATGAGCTTCGACCATGTAGTGATCCAACAAATGCAAGTTATCCTTGCGAAGGATTAGGTTCTTTACCTTCAGCTGTATTGAATACAGGTGAGGTTAGTATTGAAGAAAAACCAGAATTATCAATTTCTTTTTCAAAAACTATTTTCAAAGTGAATACAATTCATAAGTATGATAAAATAACAGTTCATTTATATTCTGTTTTGGGACAGGATTTAATTTCAGGGAAAAGTTTTGGAGATTCTATGATGTTAAAGCTTCCGATTCATATGTTTCAATCGAATACAGTATATATCTATAGAGTTTCTTTGGATGGAGAAATATATAGCGGAAAGTACTTAATCAAGCAATAATTTAAAAAAGAAGTTTAAAATATTTAATGTTTTAATAGTATTATGTCACTCTTGTTTTTATGGATTAGAAGAGTAGGAATAATTCCCCAGATAGAGAGATTTAGAATCTCAAAATTAAGTTTGATAAATAGAGTAGTAGAAATACTGCTCTATTTTGCTTTTAAAAAGCTAAAAATTTATAGGTATTAGAAGACTGATTATAGTAACTATAAATCATTTTACCATTGAATTCAAAAATATGACTGTTTTCTTGTTTGCCATTTTCTTGAACATAAGTATTTATAGTATCATACACATTTTTTTCAACAGGTACATCAATAAAATTAAATTCATTATCCAGTATTCCTTTGAAATAAGTTGCTTTTTTATTTCTGAAAAGATTTAAAATGTAAGAATGTGGATCTAAAAAACCTCTATAATTATTTACTGCATAAATAGATACATTATCTCCCATTTTTAAGCTCATCATAGGATTGTGTAGCGTAGCGGGTTTTTTCCCTCCAAGTGTAATTACAAAATTATCTTTTTGCTTCGCTACAGTTATTCCCATGTCACTATAGTAGATTTTCTTTAAAAATACTTTAGTTTCTTTTGTGTTCACTTTTTTATATTCTTTTCCTTGAATTATTACTGGAGCATTTTTCAATGGTAAAGGTTTGTTGTTACTAAAAGTAAATTCTTGAAGCTTTTCATCTGTTTTTAAATCATAAATTGCAATTCCAAGATTTTTTTTAGAACAAGAAGAAGTGAATAAAAAATCATTAAAAAGAAAAGAATTAGAAGCTTTGTTTCTACCTGTTGTTTTGTATAAAGGCTTCCTGAACTTTTTTAATGTATGAGTACCTTCTTTTAAATTTAAAGTGAGAATTTGACTATAGAATTTATTCTTGTCAAACACAATTTTGATTAGATCGTTTTCAGCATAAAGTTTTGTGTATTCTGCTGTAGTTTCTATAGAAATAGGTTGAATTTTATTCGTTTTTTTTGTCCCATATTCAAAAGATTGAATCTTAGTTATGGTGTAATCGTTATATAATGAATTATACAAAAGTTTTGTGAGAGAAGTTTTTCTGTTTTTTCCAATAAGTAATCTTTCATTTTTTAATTTAAAAGATTGATTTTTTGCTTCTTTATCGTTGGTGTAAGTTCTAACAATTAATTCAGAAGTACTTTTCTTTAAAAAAAGTAAATGGGATTTGTTTTCTTGATTGAAATTTTGAAGTAATGTAAGTCCTTTTGTATTAAATTGATCTTTATTAAAAACTACAGTATCATTTTTAAAATCAAAATCAATGATACCAAAGTCAGAAACATTGGTGTTAGCAACAACAAAAGAAAATTTATTATTCGCATTGTAAATTTTACCTACAACGCCTCTGTATTTTGAGTTCTTTTTAAATTTAAGTTCCTTTTTAACTTTAAATGTGTTGTCAGTTAAATACGCGTAAATATATTTCCTATCACTAATAAAAGTAGCAACATCTTTAGTCGATTTATTTACTACAGAGAAAGAGCCTTTAACTGTTCTGTTTTTAGTTCTCAAAGAATGATTGAACTCGCCAATACTTTTTTGACCTACTAAATTAAAACTTAGAAATATAAAACAAAGGGAAATAATAGCACTCTTCATATACACATCACTTAATAAGCTAATTTACGCAATCTTTACGAAGCTTTCAAGTATATCTAAAGGAAAACAAAGACAATTTCTTGTTTGTAATTTTCTATATTTGAATATGATAACATTACCTGTATTTGCATTTCCAGATTTTAATCTTTACAGTACTCCTCTTTTCATATTGGTATTACAAGCTTTATTGTTTTCAGGTTTGTTATTGATTAAATATTTTAAAAATAACAATACTTCAAATTTAATTTTAGCAGTTATTTTATTGTTAGTGTCTTATCAACAGATTTGTTATACAGTTGGATTTATGGGTTGGTATAACACGTATCGAACAACTAAGATTAATTATTGGTTAATTCCAATTAGTTTGGCATTAGCTCCAATGATATATTTTTATGTGAAGTCAATAACTCAATCTAATTTTAAATTTAAGAAATCAGATATCAGCCATTTTATAATGATATTAATATTGATTTTATTTCGAGTTTCTATTTACATTTATGATGCTTTACAACCAGGTTTTCATGAAAATCAGAATGGAGTATTAAAAATAGCTGTTGATGAAAAAATAGTTCAACCGATCTTAGTTTTTTTAGACTTTGCAGTAATGCTTTTGTATTTAGCTTTCACATTCCAATTATTCTTTAATTACAGGAAAAAAATCAATCAATTCTTTTCCAATACATATAAACTAGAGCTAAATTGGGTGCTAAGTTTTCTGGTTGTGTTTTCCGTACTATTCTTGTACAGTAGTATTCAAACTGTAATTAACATAGCTTTTGTAGAATTGAGTTACACGCAACAGTGGTGGTTAAACTTATTAATGGCTGTTAGTATGTTGTATATTGGGATTCGTGGATATTTTACAGATACCAATAAGTTGAATAATTTAAACTTTGAGTTTAATCCAGATCAAAAACAAGAAAAATTAGCTACTGACAAAAAGAAAATTTCGGAACAAGAAATTCAGATGATTGATGAATATATGAAAGTAGAGAAACCATACTTAAATTCTGAGTTGAATTTATCAGATTTAGCTTCAAATTTACAAATGCATCGTTCACAACTATCACAAATTATTAATCAAGGCTACGATAAAAACTTCAATGATTTTATTAATGAATTTCGAGTAAATGCTTTTAAAGAAGAACTAAAAAAAGGATCTCACAAAGAGCTTTCTCTTTTAGGAATTGCTTTAGATTGTGGCTTTAATAGTAAAGCTACTTTTAATCGAGTTTTTAAAAAACTAACACAAACTTCTCCTACAGAATTTCTTCAAAAAATATCAAACTAAGACGTCTCAAATCGTATTTGAGCCTTATAAATACAAGATAAGTCGTTGGTGTAACTATCTGTTTTCATCTTTGTGTCATCAAATCATAATACACAATTTTTAAGAGATGAAAACAATTTTTAAAACTTTAATTACACCTGTTTTACAAAAGCATTGGGGAATCGATTTACACTTTGCAATTATTCGTTTTGTTTGCGGAATGTTATTAGCTATAGATTTTGGAGCAAGCAAATTTGGAATGCCATGGACAGCGGCAGACAGAAACTTAAACTTATTTGAAGTATCAGCTTGGTTTCCTGAAGATGTAGCAGCTTACGGTGGAGTTTTTGCTTTATTTCCTGTGTTTTTTGCTTGGATGGGGGCTTTTAGTGAAGCTGTTGGTGGATTATTTTTGGCTTTAGGTTTAAAAACAAGAATAGCATCTTTTTTAATTATCTGTACTATGTTGGTTGCCATATTCATGCAAAAATGGAATCAAGGTACTTGGGGAATGTTACCAGCTATGGGATTTTTATGGGTTGCAACATATAATTTGTATTTAGGTAGCGGGCGCTTCGGATTAGATTACTTAATTTCTAAAAAACTATAAAAGATGAGAACTATAGTATTCATAGCAATAATTACATTCGGATTAATAGGTTGTGTGCAAAAACAACACATAAAAACGGTAACACTAAAAGTAGACGTTAGAGATATAGCAGATGTAAAAACAATTGGAGTAAAAGGAGATTTTACAGACCCAAGATGGAAAGTTGAAGTTCCGTTAACAGATGAAGATAAAGATGGAGTTTTTGAAACTACATTAACTCAAAAAACAGCGGTTTATGCCATACAGTTTAAAGTGATTAAAAATGGTTCTATTTACGAACTTAAAGGAAAACCAAATAGAGTTTTACAATTTGAGTACAAACCAGAAACAATAATTTACGAAGTAAAATATAACGATCCAGAATTCATAATTAAAAGAAATTAAAAAGAGCTGCATTTAGCAGCTCTTTTTAATTTAATCAGTAAATTTTCTAAAAACATACTGTTTTCTTTTAGCATAATATCTTCCTAAAATGAAGAAGTCTTTATATTTAAAAACGGTTTGTGCTTTTTCAACATCATCGTAAACTGTTTGGTCATTTTCACGAATTTTTTCAAAAACATTTTCTGCTATTTCTCCTTCTTTATGATTAAAATTTTTGTCAAGTAAACACTCTATACGAGTAGATTTTGTGTTTGTTGAAGAATTGTAAGCAAAAACAGCAGGATTAAAAAATACAGAAACACTTCCAAAAGAAGCTACAGGTAATCCGCCAAAACCACCCATCATCATTGCTCCACCGCTGGCAACTTCTTTATATCCACCTAAAGTAATTTGATAATTTTCTCCACGCTTTCTAACTGCTATACCTACTTCACCAGAATTTATTTTTCGTAAAAACTGTTTTGTTTTCTTAAGTTCTCTGTATGTAGAAAACGAACCACCTTCTAAAATAATCGGAGAATTTTTAAAATCTATAGGCTGATCTTTAACAATGTTAAATGACTTTACAAGTGTATTAGTATTGTAATCTAAAATATTTAAAGCTAGTTTACTTTTATTCGATGTAAAAAGAAAAATGTGTTTGCCTTGAATAAAAGAATTTGAATTCTTCTGATGAATTTTGAATTCTTCCATTGGTTTCTTAAAATCACGAACATCAATTTTAAAATCATCAAGACTAATTGAAAGTATTTGAGTTACAGAGCTATTTTGATCAAAAGAAAAAACAATAGTATTATCTCTGATATACATTTTTGTTTTATCACCAACCAATTCAAGGCTATTAGGTAATTCGTCATCTATCTTTTTAACTTCTACTCCGTAATTTCTTAATAAATGCACAGCATTTGTTTTATTACCTTTTTCTGTTAAGAAAGGAATATTATTTAAGTGAACTTCATTCCTTTTAATTTCATTATTATCAAAAGTATAAATACATAAAATTCCCCAATATGGTCTGATAGAAAGTAAGTAAAACTTGTTGTTAGCAGAAACAGTTTGTAAAATTTGTTCGTCGTCTTGTTCTAGTGTAAATTCTTTTGTTGTTGTAGTTTTTGTATCAAAAGAAAAATTCATTAAAAGAAATTTACTTTTTGTTGGATTCGATAAAAATATAGTATGGTTATTTCCAGAAATACTATTTCCTACTAGAACTTTGAATTTTCTTCTTTTTCTGTCGGAAGCTAAGCTATCAATTACTTTATAATCTTCGTTTAACTTATACCCATATACATTTTTGGCATCTGCAATAAACAACGAAATTTCGTTGCTTTCTGGGTCTACAATAGGAATAACATCTTTAATATCGGTCCCATTTTCCTTCATTGAATTTCTAAATACAGCGATTTTCTCTTGTGAAAAAGAGAAAAAGGTTACAATAGTAAAAGCTATTGTAACCAGTTTTGTTTTTCTTAGCATATGTTTTTATTTATTTTAACAAACTTGTCCTCCGTTTTTTACTTTTTGTTGAGGTTCAACAAAAGCTAAAGAACCATCCTCAGCATCTGTCATTAAAATCATTCCTTGACTTTCAACACCTCTAATTTTTCTTGGAGCTAAATTACAAAGTACAGTTACTTGTTGTCCGACAATATCTTCTGGTGAAAAGCTCTCTGCAATTCCAGAAACAATAGTACGAACATCAATTCCTACATCTACTTTTAATTTTAGTAACTTTTTGGTTTTAGCTACTTTTTCAGCTTCTAAAATAGTACCAATACGAATATCCATTTTAGTAAAGTCGTCGAACTCTATAGTATCTTTTTGAGGTTCTACAGCTTTATTTGCAGCTTCATTTGCTTTTTTAGTAGCTTCTAATTTTTCTAATTGAGCTTCAATAGTTTTGTCTTCAATTTTAGAGAATAATAGAGGAGCTTTACCTTCCATTATTTTGTGCCCTGTTGGTAGTAGTATTTCTTTTGTAGTTACATCGTTCCAAGAATTTTCAACATCTTTAGTAATGTTCAAAATGCCTTTTAATTTTTCAGAAGTAAATGGTAAAAATGGCTCAGATAAAACAGATAACGCTGTAGAAATTTGAATGGCAACAAACATAATTGTTTTTACGCGTTCTTCATCAGTTTTAATTAATTTCCAAGGCTCTTCATCTGCTAAATATTTATTTCCTAAACGAGCAACATTCATAAATTCTTGAGAAGCTTCTCTAAATCTATAACGTTGAATCGATTTTTCTATAATATCAGGAAATTGTTGTAATTTCTCTAAAACTTCTTCATCTAATTCTGTGAACTCATTAGGTGCAGGAACAACTCCATCATAATATTTATTGGTAAGTACTGCTACACGATTGATGAAATTCCCAAAAATATCTGCTAATTCATTATTGTTCTTTGCTTGAAAATCTTTCCAAGTAAAGTCATTATCCTTATTTTCTGGTGCATTAGCAGTTAATGTATAACGTAACACATCTTGCTGGCCAGGAAATTCTTCTAAATATTCGTGTAACCAAACCGCCCAATTTTTAGAAGTAGATAATTTGTTTCCTTCTAAGTTTAAAAACTCATTTGCAGGAACGTTTTCTGGTAAAATATAATCTCCATGCGCTTTTAACATCGATGGGAAAATAATACAGTGGAATACAATATTATCTTTTCCAATAAAGTGCACTAATTTCGTGTCTTCGTTCTTCCAATAATCTTCCCAGTTTTTTCCTTCTCTTGCAGCCCATTCTTTTGTAGAAGAAATGTATCCGATAGGCGCATCAAACCAAACGTACAAAACTTTTCCTTCAGCGCCTTCAACAGGAACAGGAATTCCCCAATCTAAATCACGAGTTACAGCACGCGGACGTAATCCATCATCAATCCAAGATTTTACTTGTCCTAATACATTGGCTTTCCAGTCATTTTTATGACCTTCTAAAATCCACTCACGTAAAAACGGCTCGTGTTTATCTAAAGGTAAAAACCAGTGTTTTGTTTGTTTTAACACAGGAACATTTCCAGTAATTGCAGATTTAGGATTAATTAAATCTGTTGCATTATGACTTGTTCCACATTTTTCACACTGATCACCATAACTTTCTTCATTTCCACATTTCGGACAAGTACCAATTACGAAACGATCGGCTAAAAACTGATCCGCTTCGGCATCATATAATTGTTCAGAAACTTCTTCGATAAATTCACCATCAGCATACATCTTTTTGAAAAATTCAGAAGCTGTTTCATGATGAATTTTGTTTGAAGTTCTAGAGTAGTTATCAAAAGAAATTCCGAAGTCTTCAAAAGATTGTTTAATAATCGCATGATATTTATCAATAATCTCCGTTGGAGTTACGCCTTCTTTTTTAGCACGCATTGGTATAGCTACACCGTGCTCATCTGAACCACAGATGTAAGCAACATCGTTACCTTTTAAACGTAAAAAACGCGAATAAATATCAGCAGGTACATAAACCCCAGCTAAATGTCCAATATGAATTGGTCCATTAGTATAAGGTAATGCAGCTGTAATCGTATATCTTTTAGAAGAACTCATGTTAAAATTATAATCTTATTTTGGGTTACAAATGTAGTTAATAATTCGTTTTTACTTCTTGTTTTTATAAACTATAACCGTTATAAAATCTACTTCAATATTTTTATTTAGATTTATTATAAATAAATTATCTTTGTCGAAGAAAAAATCACTAAATAATGAATTTTAAGAGTTTTATACTATGTGTTTTTGTAGTTGGAATGCTGCAAGCGCAAAAGAGTAAAAATATATTTTTAGATAGAGCTTTTTGGAAATCTAAACCAACATTAGAACTTGTAAAGACTAAAATTTCCGAAGGAAATGATCCTACAGCATTAAGCGGAAGTAGTTTTGATGCAATTTCTTACGCTTTATTGGAAACTTCGGACGTAGTTAGCAACGATATTATAAAGTATTTACTTACGATTAAAGGAAATGGAGTGAATAAATTAACTCACGATGGACGAACTTATGTTTTCTGGGCTGCCTACAAAGATCGTTTAGATTTGGTAAAATATTTAGTTGCTAAAGGAGCTAAATTAGATGTTATTGATAGTCATGGTTATACTGCGTTAAATTTTGCTGTGTCTACAGGAGTAAAGAATATAGCATTATTTGATTATCTAGTTTCTAAAGGAGTAGATGTAAAGAAAGATAAAGATTTACATGGAGCCAATGCATTATTATTAGCGATTCCTACTCAAAAAGACTTTAAACTGATTGACTATTTCGTGTCAAAAGGTTTAAGCTTAAATGCTACTGATAACGATGGAAACGGAGCTATAAACTATGCTGCAAAAAAAGGAAATCAGAAGATTATTGATCAATTAATAGCAAAAGGATTACCATACAAGAATAAAAATAAGATTGGAGGAAATGCCATGATTATGGCTACACAAGGAGGAAGAAGAGGTTATAATTCTTTAGCTTTTTTCAAATATTTAGAAAATAAAGGAGTTGCGCCAAATGTAACAACAACTAAAGGATTAACTCCGCT
This sequence comes from uncultured Tenacibaculum sp., assembly GCF_947502995.1. GTDB lineage: Bacteria > Bacteroidota > Bacteroidia > Flavobacteriales > Flavobacteriaceae > Polaribacter. Next base: position 17,183 of record NZ_CANNBW010000010.1, read on the forward strand.
TCACAACTTAGCGTATAGAAATCAAGATGTAGCTTCATTACAGTATTTTATAGACAAAGGTGTAAGTTTAGATCAACAAAATGAAGAAGGTAATACACCGTTAATGAATGCTAGTTATAGAAATTCTCTTGAAGTAGTTCAATTATTAGCAGAGAAAACAAAGAATATTAATGTTCAAAATAAAAAAGGACAATCTGCATTAACCAATTCATTAAGAAATAAAACAACTGTAGTTAACTATTTGCTTGAGCAAAACGCAAATGTGTTTGTTGAAGATGCTAAAGGAAACAATTTAGCTTTTTATTTAGCTGCGTCTTACAATGCTAAAAAAGAAGACGAATTTGTGTCGAAAATCAATTTGTTAAAAGCAAAAGGATTTGACTTTACAAAACCTCAGAAAGATGGAAATACATTATTCCATTTAGCTGCTGATAAAGGGAATTTACCATTATTAAAATTCTTACAGAAGTTTAAAATCGATGTGAATGCTAAGAATAAAGAAGGACAAACAGCTTTACAAAAAGCAGTAATGGTTGCCAAAAAACCTGAAATAGTAAAGTTTTTATTAGTCAATGGAGCAGATAAAACCGTGACGACAAGTTTTGATGAAACAATATACGATTTGGCACAAGAAAATGAACAATTATCAAAGTTCGATTTAAGTTTTTTAAAATAAATAATACATGAAATTAATCACAAGAATAAGTTTAGTTCTACTATTATCATTCACAGTTTTCGCTTTTACAAAAAAGGAAACAGCAAAATATAAATGCATGATTCAGTTAAAGAATTATGATGGAGAAGGAGCATACATTGTAGTTTCTCTTTTAGATACAGAAGGAAAATATTTAGAAACACTTCAAGTATTGGGAGATGATGATGAATGGTATCATGAAATTTCTGAATGGTGGGATTTTTATGGAAAGAGAAGACCAGATATTGATGCGGTTACTGGCGCAACAATTAGCGGAGGACAACGTGCAATTAAAGTGGTAGAAATTCCGACAGATAAAATTGATGCAGGTTATAAAATTCGATTCGAAACAGCTGTTGAAGATCAAGAGTATTATGCAGATGATGTTCAATTTGAATTAACTTCAGAAAACGTAAAGAGTAAATTTGAAGGTAAAGGCTTCATTAGATATGTTAGAATGATGCCTCAAAAATAGAGGAGAAAATAATTATAAAAACTTTTTAAATTTTTGAAGTTTAATATAATATGACACTTTCAATTTGGAGATATAGTCATTTAACACTGGCTATATCTTCTTTCTTATTTATAATAGTTGCTGCAATTACAGGAATTATTTTGGCTTTTGAACCTGTTTATAATCAGTTAGAAACCTATTCGGTATCTCATCTTTCTGAGGTTTCAGTTGCAGAAATGATAACAGTATTACAAGAAGAATACGAAGAAGTTATTTCTGTTGAAATTGATAATAATAGTTTTGTAGTAGCGGATGTAATTACCAAAGAAGGTGAAAGTCAAACATGTTATATTGATCCGAAAACAGGAAAAAAATTAGGTTATTTAAAACCCAAAGCCTCAATTTATAAGTTTGCTACCACATTACATCGTTCTTTATTTTTGAAAAGTATTGGTCGATTTTTTGTTGGCTTAGTTTCATTTTTATTGTTTTTAATTACAGTTTCTGGACTCGTTTTAATTCTCAAAAGACAAAGAAGTTTAATGAAGTTTTTTAATAAAATTACGTGGGAAAATTTCTATCAGTATTTTCATGTAGTTTTAGGAAGGCTTTTTATAATTCCTTTAATCATTATAACAATATCTGGAGTATATCTTTCTCTGGAAAAGTTTAATCTTTTACCTAAAGAGAAAATCAGTCATGCTATAGATTTTGATCATTTAAAAGCTGAACCACAACAAAAGATTTCAAATTTTAAAATCTTTCAGCAAACAAAATTATCGGAACTCAGAAAAATAGATTTTCCATTTTCACCTGATGTAGAAGATTACTTTTTTGTACAAGCTACAGATAAAGAATTCACAGTAAATCAAATCACAGGCGAAGTTTTAAGTGAAGTAAATTATCCGTTTACAAAAGTAGTAGCCTATTACAGTTTACTATTACATACCGGACAAGGAAGTATAATCTGGGCGATAATTTTAGCATTCTCAAGTATAGCCACGTTGTTTTTTGTGTATTCTGGATTTGCAATGACATTTCAACGCATAAAAGGAAAAACTCGAAATAAATTCAAAAAGGAAGCATGTGAATATGTTATTTTGGTTGGTACAGAAAATGGAAGTACACAAATGTTTGCCAAAATGCTTTATAAATCAATGATAAATGCTGGTAAAAAGGTTTTTATTACCGATTTAAATAAGTACACTACTTTTGAAAATATGCAGCATTTAGTTGTGCTAACAGCAACTTACGGAGAAGGTGAAGCTCCGTCTAATGCTTCTAAATTCTTGAAATTACTTCAAGATAAAACAATTCATAATCATCCGTTTTCTTTTTCAGTAGTTGCTTTTGGTTCGTTGGCTTATCCTAAGTTTTGTCAGTTCGGATACGATGTTGATGCTGCTTTAACAACAAATGAAAATGCGACAATGTTATTACCAATTCATACAATAAATAATAAATCGTTTGAAGCATTTTCACAATGGAAACAAGAATTCAGTAATAGAATTCAAACTGAATTGAAACTCGATAAAACTATACTAAGCAAAAGAGAAAAAACAGTTTTAGTACCACTAGTAAAAAAAGTAACAAACGATTCCGCTAAAGAAACTTTTTTGTTAGAATTTGATTGTAATGAAAAGTTTACTTCCGGAGATTTATTAGGTATTTATCCGAATGATCAAGAACATGAACGTTTGTATTCTATCGCAAAAATTAATGATAAATTACTACTGAGTGTTAAGCGACACGAATTAGGGATTTGTTCTAACTATTTACACAATTTGGTAGCAGGAAATTCTATCAACGCTTTTGTAAAAAAGAATCCAACATTTCATTTTCCGATGAAAGTTCCGAAAGTAATTATGATTGCTACAGGAACTGGTATTGCGCCATTTTTAGGAATGATAAATGAAGCGAAATCAACAACAATAGATTTATATTTTGGATTACCTAACAAAGCAAGTTTACAGATTTATGAATCTGTATTAAAAGAAGAAAAACTATCGAAGATCAATTATGTGTTTTCAAGAGAAGGTGATAAAAAAGTATATGTTCAAGATGTAATTGCAGCGCAAATAGATCAAATCATTTCAGACTTACATAACGGAACAGTAATTATGATTTGTGGAGCCATAGCAATGCAAAACGCCATATTTTTAGTTTTAGAAACAGCACTTGAAAAAAACGGTAAAACTTTAAGTCATTATAAAAACAGAAACCAAATTTTGGTTGATTGCTACTAATTTTAGTTATTTGGTTCTATGAAGTTGATTACACCATCGTATCTTAAAAAGGGAGATACAGTTGCCATTATTGCTCCTGCTGGAATTTTAATACATAGAGAAACTGTTATAAAAAAAGCAGTTGACTTATTAGAAAGTTGGGGTTTACAAGTAGTATTGGGGAATCATGTCTTTGCACAGTCAAATCATTTTGCAGGTTCAGATGAAGAAAGAATCGAAGATTTTCAAAAAGCATTAGATAATCCAAATATTAAAGCTATTTGGTGTGCCAGAGGTGGTTATGGTTCTGTACGAATTATAGATCATTTAGATTTTAATCAATTTCTGAAACAGCCCAAATGGATTATCGGTTATTCTGATGTTACCGTTTTTCATAATCACATTCACAATCTAGGGGTTGAAACCTTACATGCGATTATGGGAACCAGTATGCAAGATGATATAGCCATAATTAACGAATCTATAGAAACTTTTCGAAAAGCTATTTTTGGAGAAGATTTAGCATATCAATTGCCATCAAATCAAAATAATAGAGTAGGAGTAGTGACAGGACAATTAGTTGGTGGAAATTTAGCAATTTTAGCTTCGATGTTAGGATCAAAAAGTCAGCTTAATACAACAGATAAAATTCTATTTATTGAAGAAATCGGGGAGTATGAGTATGCAATTGATCGCATGTTGTTTAGCTTAAAACGAACAGGTTATTTTACAAATATTAAAGGCGTAATTATTGGAGATATTTCGAAAGTAAAAGAAAATTCAATAAAATGGGGAATGTCGATCGAAGATTTAATTTTAAATGTATTACCTGAAAATATTCCTGTACTTTTTGATTTTCCTGCTGGACATGAACCAGATAATCGTGCATTGTTAATGGGAAGAATAATTGAATTGTCAGTAAACAACAAACAAAAATCAAACATCAAGTTTATAAATGAATAAAATAGAAGTCGAAATTTCTAATTTAGAGAAATATTAAAATGGCAAAACACAATGAACTAGGAAAAGAAGGAGAGTTACTAGCTTTAGAATTCTTAAAAGAAAAAGGCTATGAAATTCTTGAACAAAACTACAGATTAGGAAAAGCCGAAATAGATCTTATTATAACAAAAGAAAATTGGTTGATTGCTGTAGAAGTTAAAACTCGATCAACAAACTATTTTGGTAATCCTGAGGAATTTGTTAATGCAAAGAAGAAGAAAATATTAGTTGAAGCTATGAATTCTTATGTAATTGAGAACGATTTAGATGTTGAAGTAAGATTCGATATCATCGCTGTTTTAAAGAAACAAAATGATTTCAAAATAGAACATATCGAAGACGCCTTTTTATTCTTTTAAGTAGAGTTTAAGTTTTCTAATTTCATTTATTACCATAGATCAATTTTTAAGAAATAAGCATAATGTAATTTTGAAAAGTAGTATTAGAAGTTATAATTTATTCTAATTCTCAACCTCATATTTTCTTAAAAAACATAAAATAAATCACTATGCTTAATTTTAACTTTTACAATCCGACTCACATCGTTTTCGGTAAAGATAGATTGTCTGAACTAGCTACATTAGTTCCAAAAAACGCTAAAGTATTAATCACTTACGGAGGTGGAAGTATCAAGAAATTTGGAACTTTCGATAAAATCACCGAAGCTTTACAAGGTTTCGAAATATTTGAATTTGGAGGTATAGAACCAAATCCACAATTAAATACATGTGTCAAAGCAGCAGAACTTATTAAAGAGAATAATATTGGCTTTATTTTAGCTGTAGGTGGAGGTTCTGTATTAGATGCAACTAAATATATTTCTATTGCAGCGAAATACGAAGGAGACGATTATACATCTTTAATTAAACACGGATTTTCACCTATTCCTGTTGAAGATGCTGTTCCTTTTGGAGCTGTTTTAACTTTACCTGCTACAGGTTCTGAAATGAATGCTTTTTCTGTGATCAGCCATGAAACTGGAAAGTATGGAATTTATTCTCCTCTGTTTTATCCGAAGTTTTCATTTTTAGATCCAACATTAACTTACACGTTACCAAAGAAACAAGTTGCCAACGGAATTGTAGATACATTTATTCATGTAGTTGAGCAATACATTACTTTTCCTGTAGATGCGAGATTTCAAGATAGAACTGCTGAAGGTATTTTACAGATTTTAGTTGAAATTGGAGAACAAACATTAAACAATCCTGAAGATTACGATACGAGAGCAAACTTTATGTGGTGTGCGACAATGGCATTAAACGGATTAATCGGTTCTGGTGTTCCACAAGATTGGAGTACACATATGATCGGTCATGAATTTACGGCTAAGTTTGATATTGATCATGGAAGAACTTTAGCGATGGTTTTACCTTCACTTTTAAGAGAAAGAAAGGACAAAAAGGAAGCAAAATTATTACAATATGCAGAAAGAGTTTGGAACATTACTGAAGGAACTTCAGATGAAAGAATTGAAGCTGCAATTCAAGAAACAGAAAAATTCTTTAATAGTTTAGGTGTGGCTACAAAGATTAGTGACTATGATATTCAAAAAGACGAATTAAAAGACATTATTTCTCAATTAGAATCTCATGGAATGGTAGCTTTATCTGAAACTGGAGATTTAACTCTAGATATTACTGAACGCATTTTAGAGAATGCTTACTAGTATATCTTAGGACTTATTTATAAAAAGAAAAACGACAATCAAAATTGATTGTCGTTTTTATATATGTTGAGTTTCTGATATTATTCAGAAGCTGTTTTTTCTTTATTTAAGAATTCTTTAATGTCTTCTATAGCATTAGGAACAGCGATAATTTTTTTGTTCTTATCTAAAATAAAGTACGTTGGCGTAGCATCTATTCTATATTTTTGAACCACTTCATTATCGAACTTATACGTAGGATGTGTACCTAAAACATTATGCCAGTTGTATAATTTGTTTTTAGCCCAAGAATTGAAATCAAGATCATTCTCTTCTATAGCAAAAGCAATCACAGAAGTATTATCGTATTCTTTCATGAATTCATGTACTTCAGGCACTTCTTTAACACAGTGTCCACATTGAGTACTCCAGAAAATCATTAAGTAATATTCACCATCATCTAAAGTTGATAAAGAATAATCTTTTCCGTCTTCTTTCCAAGAAAAATCAGGAGCAGTACGTCCAACAGAAACACTTAATTCACCTAATTTCTTTTCTTTAAATTGAGCGTCTTGTAAATCTGATGGTAATTTATCATAGTAATCTGCAAAAACTCCATCTACAATTTCTGAGTTTCTTTGAATTGTGAAACGAGTGATTAAATACTCTAAAATTTCTTTTTTAGTAGCATCCTTCTTCACAATCTTCATGATTTTGTCAATAGACTCTTTGTATAATTTTTGCTGTAATGTTTGACTTTCAGCAATGTTTAAATAAAATACATAGTTTGTAATCTTATCAACAACAAAAGGTGAATTGTATAATGTTTTATCTGAAAAATCTATGTTATCAAAAAAGCTGTTTAAAACATGATCTAAATATTCCTGAGTATCATCAAAAATATCATCAGAATTTGTAGCTTCAGAAGCTTTAATGAAAGTATTTACTAACATACCTTCAGATTTACCTTCGTAAATTTCTTGAACTTCTTCTTGCTCTTTGTAAGCTTTCTTATAAGCTTTTTTAGTTTTCTTTTCGTCAGATTTTAAGTATTCAACCTGTAAAGAATCAATAGCACGTTGAGTTAATGATAATGCTTCTAAATATTCTCTATATACTTTATTTTCTCTAGATTTTGTAAATACTACAGATTCTTCTGGAAACTGAGGATTAAAAACAAATTCTATATTTTCTTTATTAAAAAATAAATCAACAAAGCCAGCACCTGTATTTCTATAACTTACTCTATAAGCTCCAACTTTAGCATCTGCAGGAAGTTGTAATTCAAAACGTCCAACTTTTTGCGTGCTTCCTCCTAAATCAACATCTTCAAACTTGATTGTTGAATTGCTAATAAATTTTTGTTTAGCACCATCAATTCTATATAGTACAACCCAATCACTTTTTTCTGGAGGAGTCATTGTCCCTTTTATAGAAAATTGCGCGTTTGCAATTGAGGCAACAAAAATTAGTAAAACAAAAAATCTTTTCATCATTAATAAGGGATTTTATATTAAAATAATATTTAAATTCTGCTTCTAGTATTCCAATAAGCGTACCAAAATTACTATTTCTTATTTAATTTAAGTACTTTAGGTTCAAATTTATTGAACTTAATGACCGTAAAAAACAAAATAGTTTGGTTGACTGGAGCTTCTTCTGGTATAGGAAAGTCCCTAGCCATCTTACTTTCCTGCCAAAATACAAAATTAATCTTATCTTCAAGAAACGAAACGACTTTAAATGAGGTGAAATCTCTGTGTCTTTTTCCTGAAAATGTAAAAATATTGCCTTTAGATTTAGAAGATTATGAAAATTTATCTGATAAAGTTAGTACTGCGATAGCGTTTTTTGGAGGTGTAGATATCTTAATTAACAATGGTGGAATAAGTCAAAGATCTTTAGCAAAAGACACGAATATTTCTGTCGATAAAAGATTGATGGATATTAATTATTTGGGAACTGTTGCACTAACAAAAGCTATTTTGCCACATTTTGTGAAAAAGAATTCTGGTCATTTTGTGGTAACTACAAGTATTGTTGGAAAAATAGGAACGCCGTTACGATCTACTTATGCAGCAACAAAACATGCACTCCATGGTTTTTTTGATAGCTTACGTGCAGAAGTTTTTAATAATAATATAAAAGTAACTTTAGTTTGTCCTGGTTTTGTTACTACAAATGTTTCTAAAAATGCATTAACTGGTGATGGAACACCACAAGAAACTATGGATAAGGCTACGGCAAATGGTATACATCCAGATCGTTTTGCAAAGCTAATGCTAAAAGCTATTCAAGCAGAAAAAGAAGAAGTATATATAGCTGGAGCTAAAGAGAAATTAGGAGTTTATGTTAAACGTTTTTATCCTAAATTATTATCTAAAATGATTTGTAAATTAAGTGTTACTTAAAAAAGCCAATACTATCAAAATAAGAGATAATAGCTTCTTTCATTAAAACAGTTTGTTCACCAGGTTTTAAATTTGGTAATTCAGTTAGTGTTTTATAATGTGGCCAACCTTCATTATCGAAATAATCAAACTCATAGTATCCGTAAGGTTCTAAAAGTTTACAAATAGCAATATGCATAAGGTTTATTTTTTCATCTTTTTTGAATTTCCTTTGACCTTGACCCAATTCTTGAACACCTATGAGGTATATGATAGCATCTATGGTTAATTCATCTCCTTCTGCAAATTGATTTGTAAGTTTATTAACTATAAAATCCCATTTTTCTTTCAAGTTTATAACCTTTTCCATTTGTATTTTATATTACAAAGCAAAGATACAAACGAGATACTTATATTTGTTAAAATTCTTAATAACTATGAATACTCTAGATATTATTATTGCTGCATTACTTCTTTTCGGATTTGTAAGAGGTTTAATGAAAGGTTTGTTCGTGGAGGTTGCTTCTTTAGTAGCTTTAGTGGCTGGAGTATACGGAGCTATTCATTTTTCTTATTTTTTAGGAGATTGGCTTAAAGATAGCTTAGATTGGGAAGAGAAATATATCACATTAGTAGCCTTTGCAGGAACTTTTGTGATTATAATTTTAGCAATAGCGTTATTAGGAAAAATCTTAACCAAGATAGCTGATTTTGCTTCTTTAGGTATTTTAAATAAAATCTTAGGTGGAGCTTTTGGAGCCTTAAAAATAGGATTAATTTTAAGTGTTATTTTTATTTTCTTCGGAAAAATGAATGACACAATTCCGTTTGTGAAAAAAGAAAGTTTAGAAGAATCAATCTTATTTCATCCAGTTAAAAAAATTGCTCCAATGATTTTTCCATCAATTATAAAAGATGATGAGGGGCAAACTGATGATAATGAAGAAGAAACTACGATTTAGTTTTAGGTGTAAACCCCAGAATAGTGTAATTACTTTTTTTTCCTTTTTTACATATTTCCTCTTTTAAATGTAATTCAAGTGTAGTTCCTTTCATCACACTTAAAGCATTAAAAATTTCCTGTGTTTCGGTATTAAAGTATAGTGTTTTATTAGATTGAGGAAGATTGATAATACTACTTCCTTCATTTGAAACTTTTAAAATTTTACATAAAACAGCATTTACATTTTTTTTATTGCAATTTAATACTTGCTTACTTTTTCCTAAAATTTTAGCGTTTATAGTTAAAGTGTTAGGAGTAGTTTTATTTTCCGAATAAGCTACATCTCCAAACTTAGGTTTAGCTATTTTTTTCTTTTGTTGTTGAGCAGATAAAGTTGTATTACATGAAAAGAACACTAATAACGGAATTAAATATAAAGAGGTTGTAAATTTCATAAATGAAAGATAAAAAAAATAGAGGCTTTTTTACAGCCTCTATTTTATATGAAAGTTTATTTTTTAATAATTTTAAAACGCTTAGCAGTTTTTTCTCCTTTGATATTGATTAAATAGATTCCAGAAGAAACGTTAGATGCATCCCAAACATAATTAGATTTAGGAGAAACGTTTTGTTTTTGGTGTACTACCTTTCCAGAAATGTCGAATACACTTATCGAGATTTGATCATCTGAAGTAATAGTTTGTAAGTTAAAGTAGAAAACTCCATCTGAAGGATTTGGCCACGCTAAAGTTTTTAACTGTCCATCAATAGAGGCTAAAGAAGCTTCTTGTTGTACATCTTCAGATTCATTATTTAAACTGATGATATCACCAAAAATTTGGAAAGTTTGATCAATAGGAGCTCTACCTAAAGCAACAGTAGATGGTGTCCAATCTAAAGCTCCTCTTCCAAAAAGATTAGCAGGATCTCTTAATAAAGTAACTTGTCCCACTCTGTTATCTTCAGAAGACCAAAACCATTGGTTTCCTGTAGGTAAGAAAGGTAAATTTACATAGATAGAAATCCAGTAATTTCCACTTTCTAATGTTAAAGCTTCAGGAAGTAATAAGTTTAAGTTAGGATCATTAAGTTCAGAAATTGGAGTTAAATCTGAAGTATTGTATACTTCGTCTCCAGGAACTCCATCATTATCGTTATAAATAATTACATCTACACTTGAGAAATTAGGCACTCCATTATTTCCACCAAAAGCAAGAATTCTATTTATTACCCAACTATTACCTTCAGGAATTGTAAAATCATCGGCAGCTTGAACTACACCGTTAAAATCAACAAAGTTTTGAGAAGGAATAGATGAAACTACTTCATTATTTTGTTCGTAAATAGGAACTTCAGAAATCGTAACTGTAAATCCTGTAGAAACTTGTTCTCCATTAGAAGAAGCAATTAAACCTATAGAAGCCACACCAATTGCATCTGGTGTATATGATAACGTTAAAGTATTTCCATTTAAAGTAGCAGTAACTAAATCTGTGTTTGTATTCGTTACTTCAATTTCTATTGGTAAATTTTCAGATTGAACAAATAGACCAGTAATATCTATTTCAGTATCAGGACTGTTTTTAGGTAGGTTTACATTATCAATTAAAAATGCATTAGATAATGTAACTTCTGGTAATGGATTTGCTGTAATAGGAAAACGAGCACTAAATAAACCGTTACCGTGCGAAGCAACAGCAATAAATCCGTCTTTTCTTGTAACAACTTCATCAGTTACTGCATTTCCGATAGCGTTATTTTCTTTTCTCCAAACAGTATTTCTACCATTTAAATAATCGGTGTAATATAATCCTGTACTAGTTGCAGCAAAGATTTTTTGATTTCTTGAATACTGATTTTCTTTACTACCTAAAAAAGCTGTACTTCTTACAGAAGGTCCGTTTCCAGATCCATCAGGTCTTTCTTCTAAATTACCGCTAATATTAATCCAAGTTTCACCAGCATCTTCAGTAAAGAAAACACTAGGAATACCATAATTAGAGAACGTTACAATTACTCTATCAGAATTAGAAGGGTCTACATTAATATCATTAACAAAACCATTAGGCAATCCTTTACCACTAGAAATATCAATAGCTGGTTGGTTATCAATATTTGCATTATCCATTCTATAAATAATACCTGTGTTTGTTCCGTAATATAACTTGTTAGCTACTGGGAATTTAGAAATATCTAAAGAAGTAATTCTGCTTCCAGCAGGTGTTTGAGAAGTTTCAATAGAAACCCAATTTACACTTGCTCTTCCGTTAGAGAATAAAGGAATTCCGTCTAAGTTTATGTTTCTCCAGATACGACCTTGAATAGGCATATACATTATATTATCCTTATTAGGATCTAAAATGAACGGATTGATAAATGAAAAGTCATTATTACCAGGACCAGCAGGTCTTACACTTGTGAAAGATTCGAATTCTCCATTTTCATCGAAATTAAGACGGAAAACATTTCCTCTTTGAGAAGATACATAACGCGTTCTACCATTGTTTGCAATAGCACTATAAGCACCATCTCCTCCAAAATCTTCTTCCCACGTTGCATTAGATGCGGTAGAATTTGTAAACCATGTACCATTATCTTGGAAACCAGCAACTAAATCATCTGAATTTGCTTCAGGATCAAAAGCTACGTGATATGGTTGTGTTGTAATGTAACCATTATTTAAAGAAGTCCATTCTACAGGCTCTATTCCTGGATTGTTTGCAGTAATATCTTCACTTATAAAAACACCTCCATCATTTCCTGATAATACTCTGTTTGGGTTTGAAGGATAAAACACTAAAGCATGTTGATCTGGATGTTGATTCGTATACAAACTAACATTGTTTAAAGGAGAGTAACCAGCAATCCAACTTTCCTGACCAGCAGGTGTTGTAAAACCTGTAGTAGATCTATACACATTTGTTGCTCCTAAGAAAACAATATTACTATCAGTTGGGTGAACTTTAATTAACATATTATATCCACCTTGTATGTTAACATTTCCTACATTACCACCTATAGATGTTAATGGAATGTTTGAAGTTAAATCAACCCAAGCTTCACCTAAAGAAGCTGCTGAATTGTCGTATCTAAATAAAAAACCTCTTTCTCTATCTTGATCTGTTGGATCTGCTGAAAAGAAGTATACTGTATCTTCGTTTGAAGGATCTATTCCCATAACAGTTCTACCATAATCTGCTGGGAAATTTAAAGGAGTAATATTAGTCCAGTTGTCTCCATCAGTAGAAGTAAAGAATCCTGCATTAGGTGTTCCGCCAGAATCGATTGTTGCATAAATTCTTCCAGTTGAAGTGATACTAACTTCTACTGTGTTATCAAAACCACCAGCTAAAACTTCTGTGAAAGAATTTCCTCCATCTTGAGATCTGAATAATCCATCAAATGTAGCTACGTATAAATCACCATTAGTTGGATTTACAGCTATAGAGTTAATTAAATCAAAGCTAGATTCAAAGCCACCAACGTTTTCATTTCTAGTTGCTCTTAATAATTCCCAAGTTCTACCTTGATCTTGAGATTTATAAACACCACTACCTTGATAGAATCCACCTCCAGCACCAGCAGAGTTTCCTAAGCGTTCACCAGAAGCAAAGTACCAAATATATCCTTTATTTGGTCTTGGATCTTGAACAATAGTAGTGATACTAGGACTTTGGAAAGAACGTGTAACTTTTCTCCAAGTTTCACCGTTATTTTCAGATCTCCATAATCCACCAGAAACACCACCAGCAAGAATTATATTTTCATTAGTTCTATCTATTGCTAATGCTCTAGTTCGACCACCAACATTAAAAGGTCCTCTATTTTGCCAATTAGAGAAGCTTCCGTTTGAAGATCTAGAATATAATCTTCTTAAATCGTTGCTAGGAGTAATTTTTGTAGCGAATTTTAATTCAGCTTTACGAATTCCTTCAGGAATTTTTCCTGTTAAAGGATTTTTTAATCTTTCAAATTCGTATTCAGCTCTTTCAATAGCATTGTCTGCTTGACGTTCCATTGGAGTTTTAGAATTCGTAGCTCCTGTTTTACTATCAAACATTTTTTGGTTTTTGTAAACCTGACTCTTTTTAATTTTTTTTTGATTTGGACTAGGTTTAAGGTTTTGTGCATTTAATGTACCACCAATACCAAGCACAAGCAGTGTTAAAACACTGCCTCTGAGTAATTTTAGATTCATGTGAGGTTAATTTTAAAAAAGTCGAAGTTAGTTTTAAAAAACAGATCTTTTTTGTGAAAGAAATCTTAAAAAAAATAACAAAATGTTAATGTTTTTAGGAGGTATAAACTTGTTTTTAGGTATTTGCTTGTTATGTAGTGGTTTATGTTTCTGGGTAAAAAAAGCATCTAAAATGAATTAGATGCTTTTGATATTTTTTTTGAAAAGAATGTCGTTTTTCTATAACATTGTTACTTTTCCTGTATGTAAAGAGTAAACTCCACCTACAATTGAAATTTCACCGTTATCTTCCATCTCTTGTAAGATTTTACTTCTCTCGCGAATTCTTTCAATTGTTAACTTTACATTGTTTTCAACAGTTTTAGCAACAAAAGCTGGGTTTGAAGAATCTGCAACGCCATCTACTTGTTCTGAAGCCATTTTTGCAGCAGGAGTTATATTAGCTAACATTTTAGTAATGTTACCTAACTCTACACCATCACAAGCAGCTTTTACAGCTCCACAGCTTTCATGCCCTAGTACAAAAACTAATTTACTACCAGCTACAGCACATGAATATTCCATGCTTCCTAATATGTCTACATTTTCGAAATTTCCTGCTACACGAGCCACAAAAACATCTCCAATAGTTTGGTCGAAAACTAATTCTACCGGTACACGAGAATCGATACAAGATAAAATTACTGCTTTAGGAAATTGTCCACCAGTAGTTTGTTCTACTAGTGAAGGAACATCTGATGCAGTTAAGTTATTAGCAATATAACGTTGGTTACCTGCTAATAAATCGTCTAATACAGATTTGGGAGTTAAATCACTTTGCAGTTCTTTTGTTAATGCTGTATTTCTCATTTTATTTCTTTTTAATGGTTATCTTTTATATTGTTTTTTACCCAATCTAAACATTCAGAAAAGGTTTTAAATGTATGTTCTTTAGATACTAAATCAGGAATTAATCCGATTTTTTCCATCATGTATCTTGGTTGTTCAAGTACATCTACGAACAAGACTTGAACACCGTCTTTTTCTAAATCGATAAGAATATCTTCTAAAGCAAATAAACCAGATTGATCTACATAAGGCATTCGTCCCATTCGAACTATAACCGTTTTAGCTGTATCTGGTATTTGTTTTGCGAGTTGCTGAAAATTACTTGTCGACCCAAAAAATAAAGGTCCGTTAATGTGTTTTATAAATACTTCTTCTGAAAGTTGATCTGGAAACTCAGCTTCATCTTCCCAAGCTTCTTCTTGAAGTGAAGTTACATCGGAACGTTTGGCAGTAACATCACCAATTTTCTTCATGAAAATTAACGAAGCGATTACTAAACCAATTCCAACAGCATAAACTAAGTCCCAAAATGTTGATAATAAAAGTACCACCAACATGATGATAAATTCTGAACTCAACTTTATAGGTCCTAATTTAACATCTTTAGGTAGGTTTGGAATTGCGCGTAATCCTTTGTAATCCATTACACCAATTCCAACAGTGATTAATACACCTGCTAATACAGCAGCAGGTATTTTAGAAGCTATTGGACCTAAACCTAATAATATGATTAATAGCATAACACCAGCAATCATACCAGAAAGTTTAGTTTTTCCTCCAGATTTAATATTTACAACAGTTCTAATTGTAGCACCAGCTCCAGGAATACCTCCAAAAATTGCTGCGATACTATTTCCAATACCTTGACCAACTAACTCTTTGTTTGGTTTATGTTTGGTTTTAGTCATGTTATCTGCAACAACAGAAGTTAATAAAGAATCTATTGCTCCTAATAAAGCTAATGTGAAAGCGGTGAAAATATAAGGTTTTACACTACCGAGATTAAAACCTGTGAAGATTTCAAGATTAGGTACAGGAAATCCGCCAGGTATTTCTTCAATAGGTCTGTATTCTAAATTAAAGATCAAAGCAATCGCGGTCATAATAACTAAAGCAACTAACGTGCTAGGTATTGCTGTTGTGATCTTTTTAAACCCGTAAATAATGATAATAGTACCTAAAGCTAAAAGCAATTCTAAAAGATTAATGCTTTTTATTGCTCTAGGTAATACTTTTAATGCACCAATTACTCCTGAAGATTCTTTGCCCGCTAAAGTTTTAGCTTCTTTTAAAATAGCTTCTTGAGTAATTTCATTAGAACGTTTAATTGTTTCTTTAAAATCTTCTAATACTAATATTCCTTCTCCGGCCTCATCCTTTAAGATGTTTTGTAAGATGATTTCTTGAGCTTGAGGCTTAAATTGTTCTACGAAAGAAACATCTTCTTTGGCATAATATCCTATAGATGGTAAAATTTGAGTAAATAAAATAATAACACCTATGGCTGTCATAAAACCAGAAACTACAGGATAAGGTATATATCTTATGTATTTACCAAAACCAAGTAATCCTAGGCCAATTTGTAAAAGACCAGCTAATAAGAATACAGTAAGAATTGTTGGTAAAGCTTGGTTAATATTACCATCATTTGCTGCTATAATTGTTCCAATAACTACCATACTTACAGCTGTCATTGGAGCTGTAGGTCCTGATATTTGTGTATCTGTACCTCCAAAAAGAGAGGCAAAGAAAGCAATAATTATGGCTCCATATAGCCCTGCTGTTGGTCCTAAACCAGAAGAAACACCAAAAGCTAATGCTAGCGGTAAAGCTACTATACCTGCTGTTATACCTCCGAAGAGATCACCTTTAATATTAGAAAATAAGTTTTTCATTTTCAGTTAGATTGAATTTTTTGTTAAGTTTTTATTTATACCATAAAAAATAGTATTTCATAATAAATTAGTTAACTCAGATTAGGGTTAAGTTTAAAAAATTCAATATAACTAGGAGGATTTTCAACAGTTCCTCTTTCGGAAATTAACTTGATATTAATATTTCTTTCTTTTGCTTTATATGCAAAGTCTTCTAAAATTTCTATAATATCATTATCTAAGTATCTTGTTTTAGTAACATCTAGTTCTAAAGCTGAATTTTGAGGTAAGCTGTCTAATTCTTTCAAAATAGCACCTTTGTTAAAGAAAGTAACTTCTTCAGCTAATGTCATTTTTATTTTTCCATCATCTATATTTTCACCTTCTTTGTGTAAGAAGTGAGAGTTTTGAAAACTCTTAAATAAAATTACAAAAATACCAACAGCTAAACCTAAACCGATTCCTAATAATAAATCGCCAGTAATTGCCATCGGTAAAACAGTAGTCATAAATGGTAGCCATTGTTTCCATCCTAATTTGAACATAGTTTTAAATGTAGATGGTTTAGCTAATTTAAAACCAACAACAAATAATACAGCGGCTAAAACAGATAAAGGAATTTTATTTAATAATGTTGGAATTAAAATGACAGAGATTAATAATAAAAACCCGTGAATAATTGCTGATATTTTACTTTTTCCACCTGATTGAATATTAGCAGAACTTCTTACAATTACCTGAGTAATTGGTAGCCCTCCAATTAAACCTGAAATAATATTTCCTGTTCCTTGAGCTATTAATTCTCTATTGGTAGGAGTAACATTTTTGTCTGGATCTAACTTATCTGTAGCCTCAACGCATAATAAAGTTTCTAAACTAGCTACTATAGCAATAGTAAATGCTATTACCCAAACATCTTTGTCTCCAATTGCAGAAAAGTTAGGGAAACTAAATTGTCCTTTAAAACTATCGAAACTATCTGGTACAGGTACAGAAACTAATTGTTTTTGTAATAGTTCTAAAGAACCATCTTGAGTTACAACATAGAATATAATTCCAACTACTACGGCTACTAATGGTCCTTGAACTAATTGGAAAATTTTACCTTTTTTAGATAAAACATTAGACCATAATAATAAAATTCCTAATGAGATAATACCAATTAGTGTAGCACCGATACTAATGTTTCCACTGATTAAGGCGTTGATAGAATTTAAAAGTCCAGATATTAAATTTTTCCATTCAACTTGAAGAAAAGAATAATCTCCAGTTGGATTTTTATCCATTCCAAAGAAATAAGGAATTTGCTTTAAGATGATAATTATTCCAATACCAGTAAGCATTCCTTTAATTACAGATGAAGGGAAAAAGTAAGCGATAATTCCTGCTCTGGCTACTCCTAAAAGTATTTGGATAATACCTCCTAAAACCACAGCAACTAAGAATTTTTCGAACCCTCCATTTTCTAGACCTCCAAGAGTTACTATTGCTGCTAATACAATAGCTGCTAAACCAGCTGCTGGTCCACTAACTCCAATACTAGATCCACTAATACTTGCTACTACAATACCTCCAATGATACCTGCAATTAATCCAGAAAATAATGGCGCTCCACTCGCCAAAGCAATACCTAAACATAAAGGTAGTGCTACAAAAAATACCACTATACTAGCGGGTAAATCACTTTTTATCGTTTTAAACATGGTGAAATGTATTTTTCAACCTGTGAAAAAAGGTTGAATATTTATAATTAATTTTTTAAAATATTTGAATTGAAAAACCGAAAAATTAACTATAAATTTCTGGAGGAGGAGAGTCTAGTTTTTTGAATATAGAGTTATATCTTGTCGATATATATACTATTGAATTTTGAATCTTAGTTTTAGAGTAAGTTTTAAATAAAGGAGAAGGAGTTACAATTTTTGCCTCATTATCTTTTGTTATTTCAGTTTCTTCACTGTCTTCATCCATATCTATTTCTAATGATACTTCACAGTTAAACTTGGTGATACTGATGTAAGTAGGCAATACAATAGATGTAAGCAAAATAAAAGAAAATACGTATGTATAAAATACCCTTATCATTATTATAAATATATCAAATATAAAAAACTTGAGGGTATGAGTATTGTTAAAATATTAAAAAAGATCTAATATTTTAATATTATTGCTTTTTAGCCATCCTATTTTCCCGTCAGATAAACGAATTTTTTTCCAATTATCGACTTCGTCTAATACAATAACTTTGGTTCCTTCATGAAGTGAGAAAACTTCATCTCCATTTTTTGTAGGTTCATTTTTCACAGATACTTCATCAGAAAATACAATAGCTTCTACAGTGTTTGACGTTTTGCTGAATTGATGATAAGTAATAGCTAAAGAAATAACTAACAAAATGAAACTTAAAATGCTTGTTGAAAAGAATATTCTTTTACTAGATGGAGTTATAGAAAAATAATAAAGAATAAATAATAAAGAGGCTAAAAACGAAATAACTACAGCTATAACAGCCCAGCCATTGAAGCTAATTTTGCTAATGTAATTTTCGTTGAATTTTTGTAAAACAGACTTTGGTAACTCTTCAATTCTATCCAGAGTTAAACGTTTAGCAAATACAAGATTATTCTTGGCATCTTCATTTAAAGGGTCTAGCAATAGAGCTTTTTCGTAATTATAAATTGAAGGACCTACTTTGTTAAGCTTATAATAACAATTACCAAGATTATAAAATAATTCAGAAGAAACGTTTTTAGATTCTATTATACTTTTATATAATTCTACAGCTTGTTCGTAAGAACCGTTTTTATATAAGTTATTAGCTTTGTTAAAAAGCTCATCTGTGTTCTGTGCGTTAGCAAAGTTGGTAGTTACGACCAAGGTAAGTAACCAAATTATTCTCTTCATCATAATTGTTTGTCTAATGAGGTTATTACTTGTTTAGCTCTATTATACTCTTCATTCATCTGAGTATTTGTTATTGGAGTATATCTTGCAAAATCACATTGTTTTAATACTTCAATAAAATCATCTATTGTAGAAGTTTGAACTTGTTTATCGTCTAATAATTCGGTGATTTTTTCTCTACTGATATCAGAAGTTTCAACATTTAATTTTGCTTTTAGGTAATTGTGCAAGGCTCTTTCTAAAGCTTCATAGAATTGTTCTTTATTACCTAATTGTTGACTAGCTTCAGATAAATACTTTTTTGCTAATTTGTCTGCTTTACGTTGTTTGTTTCCAATAATATCAGCATCTCTTTCGCTTTTCTTTTTTCCAATTAGAATAGCGACAGGAATAGCAATTAATGGTAGAAGTAATAGTAAATAAAATGGAATTGATTTGAAAAAGTTTGATGTATCAATTACTCCTAACGATGTAGAAGTTTGTATAAATCTAAAGTTATTTCCAGTTACTTGTATGTCTTGTTTTTTTACTTGATTTTTAGTCGTTGATACTAATTCTTTTCCTTCAGTAACATTAACAAATAAATCATCTGTACTAATCGTATGATATTTATTGTCTTTAGGATTGAAGTATGAAAATTCTGTACTAGGAATTTTATATTTTCCTTTATATTGAGGTACAACAGTATATGTGTCGGTAACAGATCCTTTTAAACCAGAAGTAGAAATTTTCACATTCTCTTTTCTCTCTGGTTGGTATACTTCAAGTTCTTTAGGGGTTTCAACTTTTGGAAGTTCGAATAATTTTAAATTACCTAAACCAAAAACCTTTACTTTTAATTCTGAAGATTCATTAGCTTTTAATGTGTTTTTATTAGAAGTTAATGTATATTCAAAACTACCAACCGCCCCAGTAAAACTATCAGGCTTTCCTTCTTCAGGTAAAGCTTTAGCTTTAATTATTTTTTTTGCAGATGCGTATTGTTTTCTTACTCTTCTTGTGATTGGGTTTCCGAAAAAATCGGCTCTTCCTGTAGGAACTGCAACTAATATATCCATCTTCATAGGATCAATAGTTAAGTTTCCAGATTTTGTAGGAATTAGTAGAGCTTTATGTAAAACAGCGTATCTGTATTGTTCGCCATTGTACATAGCTGTTTTAAAATCGTAGTTTTTGTTTTTTATTTCTTGATTCCAAAAACCAATATATTGAGGAGATTCTGTAATAGCATTGTCATAAATACCAACATTATTACTAAAATACAGTCTGTATTCTACATAAATACCTTCCCCAACATAAGGTCTTCCTTTAGAAACTTCTGCAACTAAATGAATGTTTTGTTCAGCTATATAATCAGGATCGTTTGGATTTTTAGGTGTTTTCACTGCTCCAGTAACAATAATTTTTACTGGTTCAGATTTTAAAGTCTCTCCATTCAATTGAATACTTGCTGATGGTAGATTAAATTCTCCTTTTCTTAAAGGTTGAATTATGTAAGTATAAGATTGAGAGAAAGTAGACTTTCCGTTAATCCAAGATTGGCTAACTGATTGACTAGGTCCTCCAACAATTTTAAAATTCTTAAAACTAGGTGGAGTGAAATTGTCTGCACCTTGCTTGTTTATAGCAAATTCAACACGTAAACGTTGATTCAGTCCAAGTTTATTCTTGCTTACAGTTGCTGTTAATTTAGCATCTTGAGCAAAAATTGATAGCGAAACTAATGCTAGTATAAATGTTATAAACTTCAATTTCATTTGTTATTCAAAAACGCACAAAAATAATTATTTTTCTGAAGTATAAATTAATTGATTTTTAAGATTTTGATCCTTAAATTTTTCTTAATTCTTACCAGTCTTTTTCTTGTTTTATTTTTCTGCCTTTTGATTTTTTAACGTTCATTTTCTTTTGAGTCTTCTTTTCCTCGTTATTTAAGCTTTCTAAAAGCTGTTTCATTTGTTCAGGTGTCATTTTACCTGGGCGAGGTTTTGGTTTTTGTTTGTTCTTATCTTGTTTGTCTTTTTTCGGATCTTTCTGGTCTTTATTATCCTTTTGATCTTTATTGTCGTCTTTTTTATCTTGATCTTTCTTATTCTGATCCTTTTGATCTTTGTTGTCCTTTTTCTGGTCTTTATTATCCTTCTTGTCTTTTTTATTCTTGTTCTTGTCGTTTTTATTTTGCTGTTGTTGCTTTTTTACTTGCTTTTGAGCAGCAGCTAAATTATAACGAGTTTCATCATCATTAGGGTTATTTCTTAAAGCATTTTTATAAGCTTCTACAGCTTGTTCAAACTGTTTTTGCTCCATCATTGCATTTCCAATATTATGGAAAGCTTCAGCTTTTTCTGCTTTAGATTTAGATGTTTTGGTTGTAAGTTCGTATTGAGATACAGCTTCTTTAAAATTCTTTCCTTGATATAAAGAATTTCCATAGTTGTAACTCGCTTTATCGTATTTACTGTTTTTACCTAAAGCTTTTCTGTACGCAATAGAAGCTTCATTGAATTTTTCTTTATTATATAACTCATTTCCTTCGCGTAATAAAGATCTGGCTTCGCGTTGAAGTTTTAATGTGTCTTGTTGAGCACTTGTTAAAGTGCTTGTTAGTAATAAGAAAACAGTACAAAAATTAATAAACAATCTCATGGTTATGATTCCTTTTCGTTAAACAAGTCTACTTTTTTAATCCATTTTGTTTTTCTTTCAAAGAAGAACATATCTATTACCAAGAATAGTATTCCAATACCGATGAACCATTGAAACTGATCTTTATAATCAGAAAATTGCGTGGTTTCAAACTCACTTTTTTGAGCATTTGAAATAATTTTCTCGATCATTTTTACAGGTTGTTCGGTTTTGTTTCCGTCAATATATTTTCCATTGGCTACGTTTGCAATACTTTCTAAAACGTCTGCTTTACGCTTGGTAATTACAGTTTCACCTTGTCTGTTCTTCTTATAACCAATATGTCCACCATTAAGTTCGATAGGAATCGGACCACCAGTTTCTGTTCCTACACCAATTGTGTACACTTTTACACCTTCATTGGCTATATCTTGAGCTTTTTGTTTCGTTTCTTCTTGATGATCTTCTCCATCAGAAATAATTACTAAAAACTTGTTAGTTTGCTCTTCGTTATTGTAATAAGTTTTAGAAAGATCTAACGCTTCATTAATTGCTGTTCCTTGACTAGAAACCATATCAGGATTTGCGTTTTGTAAGAACATTTTAGCTGCTGCATGATCGGTTGTGATAGGAAGTAAAGGATATGCATTTCCGGCATAAATAATAATTCCTACACGATCGCTTCCTAGCTTATCTATAATTTTAGAGATGATTTGTTTTGATTTTTCTAAACGGTTTGGAGCAATATCTTTAGCCAGCATACTTTTAGAAACATCTAACGCAAAAATAATGTCTACTCCTTCACGCTTTACAGTTTGAAGTTTTGTTCCCATTTTAGGGTTTACCAAAGAAATAATTAAAAAACTTAATCCGACTAACAAAAAGATAAGTTTTAAAACAGATTTAAATGTAGAAGCATTAGGAGCTAATTTTGCTAATAACTCTGTGTTGGTAAACTTCTTTTGGGTATTTTTTTTCCACCATAAAACCAATAAAAAAATGACAGTCATTATTGGAATAATAATGAAAAGGGAAAAATATATTGGCTCTTCTATCTTATACATGTTATATAAAGCTTTTAAATAACGTGTTTCTTAATATGAATTCTAAAATCAAGAATATTCCTGCTAAAATCACTAAAAGGCGATACTTTTCTGTGTAATTATAATATTTAAATTCTTCAATTTTAGTTTTCTCTAACTTGTCTATTTCATCGTAAATTTCTTTTAAAGAAGTATTGTCGGTTGCTCTGAAATACTCACCTTCAGTTTCATCGGCGATAAATTGTAATAATTTCTCATCAATTTCAACTTTCTGATTTCTAAAAGATAATTTACCTGTTCTTGGGTCTTTAGCCCATGGGAACGGAGCCATACCATTGGTTCCTATACCGATAGTATATACTTTAATTCCTATTTCTTTTGCTAATTCTGTAGCAGTTTTAGGATCTACAAAACCAGCATTGTTTACACCATCTGTAAGTAAAATAATTACTTTACTTTTTGCCTTACTTTCTTTTAGTCTGTTTACTGCAGAACCTAATCCCATACCAATAGCCGTTCCACCTTCTAATTGTCCCCATTTAATTTCTGAAATGGTTCTTTTTACGATAGATTTATCACTGGTTATTGGTGTTTGTGTAAAACTTTCTCCTGCATAAACTACAATACCTATTCTATCGTTTGGTCTTCTATTAACAAAATCGATAGCAACTCGTTTTAAAGCTTCAAGTCTGTTAGGTTTTAAATCTTTAGCTAACATACTAGCAGAAACATCTATTGCCATAACGATATCAATACCACGATTTGTTTTTGTTTTTTTACTAACAGAAACATTTCTTGGTCTAGCTAAAGCAACAATTAAAGCGACTAATGCTAAAAGTCTAAAAACATGTAAAAATGGTTTCAGTTTTGGTAGTAAAGAACCACTTGCGTCAAAACCTTTTAGGTTAGGTACTGAAAGTAATGTGTTCTCTTTTTTTCTGTTAGAAAAAAGCCACAAAGCTAAAAGTGGTACAATAATTAATAACCACAAAAATTCTGGATTATGGAATTCAAAATTATTGAACATTTGTTACTTGAGGTTTTAATGAGTTTATTTCTGAAGCTGTTTTAGATACAGAGTAAATAATTGCAGTTATAATTAAAAGCAATACAGCAATAGTAATTATTTTAACGAGTATAGATGGTTTCTTTACTATTGGTTTTTCAACAATAATAACAGGTTCTAAATCTACTTCAGTAGTTTCAGTGTCTACACTATTAGGCTTTAAGTTATCAATTACATACTTAGCAATATTTCTATCAGCTTCTATTTCGTGAGCTAAAGGTTTAGATTTTGCGAACTTAACTAAGTCTGCTTGTTTTAGTAAACCGTTTAGTTTATCAATTGTTTCTTTTTCTGCGATAATCGAGTTTGAATCTTTGAAGTCTGTTAAGCTTTCTATAAGTCCGTCAGAAGTCGTTTCTAAAGCAGGAACATGAAGTTCACGTTCAATAAAGTTTCTGATAATATGAGTTAACTCACTATAATGTTCTTTAATTTGATTGTTTTGCCACAATAATTTTCCATCAAGTACCTTTAAGTTCTTTAAAGCTTCTTGATAAGGAGATAAAAGTTGCTCAGAAGTTTGAATTTCATCATCATTAGTTCTCTTTAAGGCAAAATATAATACAGAGCCTACTAAGAGAAGTATGGCTAAAACCCAAAATACAATATGTTTGTAATCGCTGAAACGAAGAGGCTCTCCTTTAATTCCTTTAATAGCAAACATTTTTACTTGAGTTGTATCTACAGGAACAGTAGCTACATTAATTAATAAACTATCTGTAAAAAAGGTTTGATTTCTAATAAAAATTTGTTGTCTAGGGATATAAAAAGATCCACTATCAAAGCCAGTTAAAATATATTTCTGAACAAGTTTGTTTTTTAATGTATCTAGTTTAAGGCTATCTATCATTTCTAAACCATTCAATTCTAGTTTAGGAATGATTACATTTTCTGTACCATCTATAGATAATTTATATTGAAACTGTTCACCTATACGAATATTCGTAGTATCCACTTCAGCCTGAACAGGGCCAGTTTGCGAAATAGCTTGAATAGAAAGTAATAATACTATGTATAGTAATAAATTTTTCAAATTATGCTTTGTTTTTAAAATAACTTAATAGTTTTTTGACGTAATTTTCGTCAACTCTTATGTTTATAGTTCCTAGTCCACTTTTCTTAAAAGAATTTTGAAATTCATCTTTCAAACGAAGTGCATTAGCTTTGTATTTATTTCGTAAAGATTTAGAACTGGTGTTAATTAATCGTACTTCTTTAGTTTCATTATCTAACATTGGAACCATTCCTAGATTAGGAATTTCTTCATCAAACTTATCGTAAATACGGATTCCTGTTAAGTCATGTTTGTTTCCAACAATCTTTAATGTTTTCATGTAGTTCTCATCAATAAAGTCAGATAACATAAATACAATAGCTTTTTTCTTCATTACACTCGATAAGAATTTTAAAGCTTCGTTTATATTAGTCTTTGTACTTTTTGGAGAAAACTCTATAAGTTCACGTATGATTCTAAGTACGTGGCTTTTCCCTTTTTTGGGAGGTATGAATAACTCAATTTGATCAGAGAATAAGATTAATCCAACTTTATCATTATTTTGAATTGCTGAAAAAGCTAATGTAGCAGCAATTTCTGTTACAGTATCTCTTTTAAATTGAACTGATGTTCCGAAAGATTCTGATCCAGAAACATCTACCATGAGCATCATAGTAAGCTCGCGTTCTTCTTCAAAAACTTTAACATAAGGTTCATTGTAACGCGCAGTTACGTTCCAATCAATAGCCCTAATGTCGTCACCGAATTGATATTGACGTACTTCGGAGAAAGTCATACCACGACCTTTAAAGGTCGAGTGGTATTCTCCTCCAAAAATGTGATTAGACAAACGTTTTGTCTTAATCTCTATCTTACGAACTTTTTTTAATAACTCTTTGGTATTCATATTAATTTAACCATTCTAATGGTAAAGGTGGTAGTTGAATTTCAGTATCAACAGAATCTGATTTTACTGAAAATAAAGGCGCTTCTTGAATAGTGATATTTACATTATTCTTTTTAGCGATCTCTTTAATTACCTCCTTCATACTTCTTTTTTGACACAATACTAAATAGTTCATTTGAACATTTGATTCTGTTTTTAAATCGAAACAATCTACCCAAAACGAAGGTTTGTCATTTTGGTAAACTATAGCTTGTGTGTTTTTTTGTTGTTTAGTTTCTAGAATTTCTTTTTTTCCTGTTAGTGTTTTGTACGTTGTTAATTTGAAAGTCATTCTTAGCAAAAATTTAAGGGATTAATTTAGTTTTGTTGAATGGCTAGTTTTGTTGATTTTGGTTTTGTTGTTACGGAACTTGAACTTCGTTAATAATTGCGTTAATAATATCTAAAGAGGTCATGTTCTCTGCTTCTGCTTCGTAGGTAATACCAATTCTATGACGTAAAACATCTTTAGTCATGGCACGAACATCTTCAGGAATTACATATCCTCTTCGTTTTATAAATGCATAACATTTAGCAGCTTTAGCCAATGCAATACTACCACGAGGAGAAGATCCAAAACTTATTAAAGGTTTAAGTTTTTCTAGGTTATAGTTTTCTGGATAACGTGTTGCAAAAATGATATCTAAAATATATTTTTCTATTTTTTCATCCATGTAAACCTCATTTACGGCTTCTCTAGCCTTAAGAATTTGATCTAAAGAAATAACTGGGTTTACTTTACCAAAGCTATTGTTTAAGCTTTGTCTCATAATTAATTGTTCATCTTGTAATTTAGGATAATCAATTACAGTTTTTAACATGAAACGATCAACCTGTGCTTCAGGTAACGGATAAGTACCTTCTTGTTCAACAGGGTTTTGAGTTGCCATTACTAAGAAAGGTTCATCTAATTTAAAAGTCTCATCTCCAATAGTAATTTGTCTTTCTTGCATTGCTTCAAGTAGTGCAGATTGAACTTTTGCAGGAGCCCTGTTAATCTCATCAGCTAATACAAAGTTTGCAAAAATAGGTCCTTTCTTAATAGAGAAATCATTATCCTTTACGTTATAAATCATAGTACCAATAACATCAGCAGGAAGTAAGTCTGGTGTAAACTGAACTCTACTAAAACTACCTTGTACAGCTTTAGATAATGTATTAATAGCTAAAGTCTTTGCTAAACCAGGTACACCTTCAAGTAAAATGTGTCCATTTCCTAGTAAACCGATTAAAAGTCTTTCAATCATTGTTTTCTGACCTACTATAACTTTATTCATTTCGTTGGTTAAAAGGTCAACAAAAGCACTTTCTCTCTCTATTTTTTCGTTAATCGCTCTAACATCTACGTCCATGTGATAAGAAATTATTAGTTATGATTTTAAGTGAACAAAGCTACAATATTAACAATTTTTTTCTTGTTAAAGTGAGGTTAAAGGTATTTGAAGATTTTAATAAATAAAACGACTCTTAATTAATGTCTTGATATAATTTTAACACTTTTTAATATTTTAATTTACTAAATTGAAGGCTTAACCGAATATTAATTAAAAACACTTCTTATCTATGAGAAAAAAATCATTAGAGAAAAATCTTTTTTTCTTTTTATTAACGTTTGTGAGTTTTAGCTTATCGTCACAAACTATAAAGGGGAAAGTAATCGAAGCTTCCGGGGAAAGCATTCCTTTTGCAGATGTAATTGAAAAAGGAACTACTAATGGAACTTCAACAAACGGGGACGGGGAATTCAGTATAACTGTAAAAAAAATACCAACTACAATAGTTATATCTTCTTTAGGTTTTGCAAGCCAGGAAATTAAAATTACTTCTGCATCAAAATTTATTAACGTAACATTAAAAGAAGATTCAGATGTTTTAGAAGAAGTAGTAATTTCAGGATTAGCTACAACAACCAAAAGATCGAATTTAGCCAATACAGTTGCAAGTGTATCAGCAGCTCAGTTAGCACAAGTAACAAATCAATCTGGATTTGATAGTGCCTTGTCAGGAAAATTTACAGGAGCAGAAATTAGAGCAAATTCTGGGGCTCCTGGTGGAGGAATATCTATGAGATTAAGAGGAGTAACTTCTGTTTTTGGAAACCAACAACCTTTATTTATTGTAGATGGAGTTTATGTGGATAACTCTTCAATTTCATCAGGTAATAATATAGTGAGTGAAGCAGCAGGAGGAGGAAATACCTCTACAAATCAAGATGATGCTTCAAACAGGATTGCCGATATTGATCCGGAAGATATTGAAAATGTTGAGATTTTAAAAGGAGCATCTGCAGCTGCACTTTATGGTTCGAGAGCAGCAGGAGGAGTTGTTATTATTACTACTAAAAGAGGAAAATCTGGTAAACCTAGAGTCTCTTTTTCTCAAACAGTAGGATTAAGAAGTCCAACAAGACTGTTAGGTTTAAGAGATTGGGATCAGGCAGAAATAACTGCTGCTGGTGGGCCAGCAAATGCAACTTTGAATGATTATGAAGCAGAGCTTTTTGATCATACAAGAGTTTCTACAACATCGAGATTTACTACTTCTGGAGGAAATGATAAATCGGATTATTTCTTTGGAGTTACGCATAAAGATGAGCCTGGTTTAGTAGAAAATACAGGATATGAAAAAACATCATTTAGATTAAATTTAGGTCAGAAATTAACAGATTGGTTAGATATTTATGTTACGTCTAATTACATCAATTCTGAGGCAGATAGAGGTTTTTTTAATAATGGTAATGCTAATAGAACTGTTGGTTATGCCTTGGCTTTTACATTTCCTTGGGAAGATTTATCTCCAGTTAATGGTGTTTTTCCTGCAGGAGCGGCTGGGTCTAATGTTTTAGAAACTGTAGCGAATACAACAAATAGAGAAAATGTAAATCGTTTTATAGGAAGTGCTAAATCAAACTTACAAATTTTAGATTCTGACATGCATAGACTAAAGTTAACTTTAGAATTAGGTTTTGACCAATATACTTTAAGAACAACAAATATTTTCCCAAGAAGTTTGTCATACTTTAGAGATCCAAGTACATTAAGAGGTGCTGCTATTTCTGGTACTACGGTAAATACAAATTATAACCTTTCTGCATTTTTAGTTTATAATTTAGACTTTGAAAATGGTTTAGGGTTTACGACTCAGGCGGGTACTTTCTTACAAGATTTTGATCGTAATACTGTAATCACTGTTGGAACAGGATTTAATGGTTCTTTAACTAACTTAGGACTTGCGGAAAATTCTTCTGTTACTCAGGATATAAGGTTACAAGAAGATACAGGTTTCTTTGTTCAAGAAGAAATTAATTATGCTGATAAAATTATTGCAACATTAGGTATCAGAGGTGATAAGTCTACAAATAATGGAGATGCAGATGAAATTTTCTATTATCCTAAAGCGAGTTTAGCAGTTAATGTTCATAAATTAGGGTTATTTGAATCTGAAGTTTTTTCAACAATTAAACCAAGAGTAGCGTATGGTGAGGCTGGAAGATTTCCTCCTTTTGGAAACAAGTTTACGCTGACATCTGGACAATTTATTGATGGTAATTCTGGTTTAGCCCCTGGAACATTAAGAGGAAATCCAAATATCAAACCAGAGCGTCAAAAAGAATTAGAATACGGTTTAGACTTAGGGCTATTTAATAATAGAGTTGTTTTAGAAACTACTTTTTATAACAAAGAAATTGAAGATTTAATTATCCAAGATCAAATCCCTACTTCAAGTGGACAAACAAGTGAGTCTAAAAATGCTGGAGCTTTAGCTAATAATGGTATCGAAATAGGTTTAAATGCGAGCATAATAGAGAAAGAAGATTTTTCTTGGAGTGCTAATTTGAAATGGTGGAAAAACACTTCTGAAATCACTCGTTTAGATGTTCCTGCTTTTGCGACAGGAGGATTTGCATCATCATTAGGAACTTTTTACATTCAAGAAGGATTTAGTGCTACGCAAATTGTAGGAACATACGATAGTACTGGTTTAACTCCAGAAGCTATAGCACAAATAGATCCAGAAGGAGATGGATTTGCTGTGTATGGTAATGCAGAGCCAGATTTTCAAATGTCGTGGCAAAACCAGATTAGTTATAAAAACTTCGATTTAACATTTTTGTGGCATTGGAAAAAAGGTGGAGATGGAATTAATTTAACGACTTTACTTTATGATTTAGCAGGAACTACTTGGGATTATGATGATACTGGTTTAGATCCTTTAGGAGTACAAACAAATGGAGAGTATAGATCTAGTTTAGCTTTCGTTAATCCAGCACCGGTAATCGAAGATGCAGGATATATTAGATTACGTGAAGTAGGTTTGTATTACACATTTGACGAAAATGTATTTAAAGGTTTTGAAAGAGTGAAAGTTGGAATTTCTGGTAGAAACTTAATTAATATTTTCGATTATAACAGTTACGATCCTGAAGTTTCTAACTTCGGAAATAATGTTTTAGCAAACAATGTAGAAGTAACTCCTTATCCAGCTTCTCAGTTTATTAACTTTCATTTAAATGTTAACTTCTAAAAAAAATACAATGCTTAAAAATAAAATTTCAATTTTAATATTAGTGTTCACAGCTGTTTTTTTTACAAGTTGTGAATTAGAAGATTTGCCTAACGAAAATGCTCCTACTTTAGAGAGTTTTGCAGATGGTGCTTCTCAGGCTGATGTTCAATCTTTAGCAGTAGGATTAGAGGCAGTAATGAGAAATGATTTAGAATTTCACTATCAAACAATTAGTTATATCGGTAGAGAGTATTATGATTTAACAGGAACAGATCCAAGATATACAGGAGAGTTGTTAAAAGGTCCTTTAGATAATAATGGATTTTTAACTACACGTGCTTATTCTGCTTGGTATAGAGTTGTAAAAGCAGCAAATGTTTTAGTAACTGCTGTAGAAAATTCTGAAGCAGGTTTTTCAGATGCGACTAAGCGTTCTTATTACGGATATGCAAATACCATTAAAGCTTATGCGTTATTAATGGTTGCTAATCGTCAATTCAGTAATGGAATTAGAGTAGATGTTGCAGATCCAGATAATTTAGGTCCGTTTTTAGGCTATCCTGAAGCTTTAACTGCAATAAGAAATTTATTGAATGATGCAAATTCAGATTTAACAAACGGTGGAGGAACTTTCGACTTTCCTATTAGTTCTGGTTATGATGGGTTTGCTACACCAGCAACATTTGCTACTTTCAATAGAGCTTTAGCGGCTAGAGTAGCATTATATCAAGGAAATAAATCAGATGCTTTATCATTATTAGGTAATTCGTTCTTTGATATTTCAGGTGCTTTAAATGTAGGAGTTGCTCATGTTTTTGGAGCTACAGGAAACGATGTTTTAAATGCTCAATTTTATGTTTTAGGTCAATCTGGTCAAGAGTACATGATTCATAATTCTTGGATTGCAGATGCTGAAGCTGGAGATACAAGAGTTGCAAATAAATCATTTATGCTACCAACACCAAGAATGTTTGATGATTTAACAGCAACACATCAAATGGCTTTATATACGAGTAATACCGATCCTGTATATTTAATCAGAAATGAAGAGTTAATTTTAATTTATGCAGAAGCTAATATCGGAACTAATAATGCTGAAGCTGTAAATGCAATAAATGTGATTAGAAACGCTGCTGGATTAGCAAATTATTCTGGAGCTACAACAGATGCTGCTTTGGAATTAGAGGTGCTAAACCAAAGAAGGTATTCTTTAATTGGAGAAGGACATAGATGGGTTGATTTAAGAAGAACAGGAAGATTAAATGATATTAACTTCTTGCCTTTAGATAGAATGGGAGATAATGCTTTAGATGCGTTTCCAACTCCATTTAGTGAAAATGTGAATTAAAATAGAAACAACAATAAAATGAAAAAGCAATCTCAAACGAGATTGCTTTTTTTATAGCTCAAGCTTGAGGTAAATATTTTTATTTTTTAATGAATCGTATTGTTTTGTCACCTTCAGTTGTACTTATTTTGGCAATATAAATACCTGAATTTAATCCTTGAGAGTTTACCAAAGTTTCTTGAGTGTTTAAGTTTTTATAAGATCTAACTTCTTTACCCAGAATACTGTATAATTTAATTGAAGTAATCGTAGATCCACTAGTTTTAACGTTCCAATTGTTAGCTGATGGATTTGGAAACACTGAAAAAGAACTTAGTTTGTTTTCTTCTACGCTAGCTGTAGCAGATTCTTTGTAGAAATAAATATTATCAATCCAAATATTTCCATTTCCATCGTATTTAAACTGATCAATTTGAGTTAAATCTACAATGTCACTAAATTCAGTCAGAGGAATATCAACGCTATTCCATGTTTCAACAGAACCAGATGGGATTAATAAGTATTCTTTTTCGACAGCAGGATTAACAACTGCCGAAGAATTAATTAAGAAAATACCTAAATCAGTTGAGCTCTTAGCCCAAAAATCAATATGTAAGTGTGTTTTTCCAGATACATCTACAGGGCTTGCCAAAGCATGTCCTTGATAATTTAATCCAGCTAGTTTAATTGTATTGTTGGCGTTTACCATAACTTCAGAATATGTTGTAGACTGCCCCCAGTTAGGGTTGAAATTTGTTCCAGAAACATTACTGTATGTATCACTGTAAATTGAAAGTATTTCAAAAGTCGTTTCGTCTCTAGATGGTGCTGTAGCAGCTTCAGCTGGCTCTTCTATTGTACAAGCATTTGGACAAGAGCCTCCGCAGTCTACTCCTTCTTCATCTCCATTTTTTAATCCATCAGTACATGTTGCTGCAATAACTACTCCACCAGAAAAATCATCGATTAAATATGCGTCATCGTTTCCTGCATTTGCGTCACCAGCATCAGGGAAAATTACTAATCTAGTATATTGAGATAAACCAGAGCCAAAATCTACACTAATATTTTGCCAGCCAGTACCGGTTGTTGTGAAAGGTAATTCTGTATTACCATTAGGTCCTTCAAATTTTAATAAATGATTTCCGCTAGAACCAGTTCCAGTTCCTAAAGGATTTATCCTAAAAGTTATTGTGTTATTGGCGTCATCCGATAAATCGATAAATTGAATTAAATCTAATGCTGCTCCGTCCCATGCATTGTTAGCTCCAACAATTTTCATTATTTTATTACTTGCATCACCTGGATCAGATTCATAAGTAACTACGGCGCCATTAAAAGCAGAAAAATTTTCATCTGCTGTATCTGTAAAATCTATAGGAAAAACTTGAGAAAATCCTACATAAGTTACAAGTAGAAAAATAACGGGGGTAATTTTTTTAATCATATCTATGTTTTTAAGTGAAATGTGTTATACAATTTACACAATTTTCATATTAAAAACAACTGTATATATCTGTTGGTTAGTTTTTTACAGGTAAAATCCCTTTTTGTTTCTTAGTAAAAAAGAAGTTGAAAGATTGTTATTCGTATTTATCGAGTGTAAATTTAGAGTCAGCAAAAGTTCCATAAGTAAAATATTGAACCCAGTCGCCAAGATTAAAATATTTACTATTTTCATTAAGTGTGATATCAAGAGGTAAATGACGATGTCCGAAAACAAAATAATCGTAATGCTTTGTTTCTAACTTACGTTTGCAATACTGAACTAACCATTCTTTTTCTTCCCCTAAAAACTTAAAATCCTCGTCTCCAGAAATCATTTTGTTTTTTACCGACATATATTGTCCTAAGCGAACTCCTAAATCTGGATGTAGCCATCTAAATAACCATTTAAAAAGTGGAAAAGTAAAAACCTTCTTCATTCTTTTATAACCAAGGTCATGTGGACCTAAACCGTCTCCATGTCCAATTAAAAAAAGTTGATTGTTAATTTTAAATTCTTGAGGTTTAAAGAAAACGGGAATGTTTAACTCTGTTTCAAAATAATCTTTCATCCATAGATCATGGTTTCCAACAAAAAAGTAAATTGGAATTCCATTATCTCTCAGTTGTGCTAATTTACCTAAAATGCGAACAAATCCTTTAGGAACAACAGTTTTATATTCGAACCAAAAATCAAATAAATCACCTAAAAGGAAAATAGCTTCAGCATCTTTTTCTATTTCATTTAGCCAATTTAAAAACTTCTTTTCTCGAGGAAAGCTTTTTTCTCTTGTAGGCGCTCCCAAGTGTTGATCTGAGGCAAAATATACTTTTTTATCTGTTGAGATATCTATTGAAATCAAACCTAAAATTTTGGTAAAAATAACTATTTTATTTAGCTAACTTTGTAAAAAAGCACTTATATGAAGATTCTTGCTACAAATATTGGAGAACGTAAAGAAATAGATTGGAAAGGTAAAAAAGTTACTACTGGAATTTTTAAATATCCTACAAATCAACCAATTTATTTAAATGTAGAAGAGGTAAAAGGCGATGCAATATGTGATAGAGAACATCATGGAGGAATAGATCAGGCGGTGTATGCGTATTCTGTAAAACATTACGATTACTTTAAAGATTTATATCCTGATTTAAAGTGGGAGTATGGAATTTTTGGAGAAAACTTAACTTTAGATGATATAGAAGAAACTAAAGTTCATGTTGGAGATACATACAAAGTTGGTGAAGTTATATTAGAAGTGACTAAGCCTAGATATCCTTGTATGAAGCTCGGAGTTCGTTTTAATGATATGAAAAT
This sequence comes from uncultured Tenacibaculum sp., assembly GCF_947502995.1. Taxonomy (GTDB): domain Bacteria; phylum Bacteroidota; class Bacteroidia; order Flavobacteriales; family Flavobacteriaceae; genus Polaribacter. The sequence continues at coordinate 51,653 of NZ_CANNBW010000010.1, forward strand.
TGTAAAACAGTTTTGGAATACAACTAAAAGTGGAGTGTATTTTAAAGTTTTAAAAACTGGTGAAGTGAAGCAGGGTGATCTTTTTGAATTAATTCAGACAGACACAACTAAGCCAACTATAGCTGATATTTATTTACAGAAAAAGAAAAGTAAGTTTTCATGAATCCTTTTGATGATGCATATTTTATGAGAAAAGCATTACAGGAAGCTGAACTGGCTTTTGATAAAGGTGAAGTTCCTGTTGGCGCAGTTATAGTTTTTAAAAATCAAATTATTGCGCGAGCTCATAATTTAACAGAACGTTTGAACGATGTTACAGCTCATGCAGAAATGCAAGCTTTTACCTCAGCAGCAGATTTTTTGGGAGGTAAATATTTAAGGGATTGTACATTATATGTAACTCTTGAACCTTGCCAGATGTGTGCAGGTGCAAGTTATTGGACGCAAATTGGAAAAATCGTTTATGGAGCCAATGAACCTAAATCTGGATTTACAATTTTAGGAACAAAATTACATCCTAAAACTAAGGTTGTATCTGGTGTTTTAGAAGAAGAATGTGCAGAAATTATGAAGAAGTTCTTTATTCAAAAACGTAATTTGAATTAAGCTGTAATTCTATTAAAATAAGGTTTGTTGTTTCGTGCCGTTTTCATGTTCTAAAAGCCATTTTTTTCGCCATACACCGCCTACATATCCAGTTAAAGATCCGTCAGAACCTATAATTCTGTGACATGGAATAATTAAAGAGATAGGATTTTTACCATTTGCAGAAGCTACAGCTCTTATAGCTTTAATATCACCTAATGCTTTAGATTGTTCTAAATAACTTCTAGTTTTTCCAAAAGGAACTCTTAATAATTCATTCCAAACTTTTCCTTGAAACGTGGTGCCTTTAGGAGATAAAGTTAATTCAAATTCTTTACGGTTTCCAGAGAAATATTCGTCTAGTTGTTGAACACATTTTCTAATTTCTATTGATGAAATATTTTCTGAGACAGAATGTTCATCTTCTATGAAATAAATAGAGTGAATTGATTTTTCATCTCCAGTTATTTCTAGAGTTCCAATAGGAGATGAGTAATATGTTGTTTCTGTATTCAATTTAAAGTATTTGCGCGTTTGCTTTTTAAGTAGTAAAGTTAGTTAAAATCAGTGAGTTTTTAGTTTGTTATGTCTTTTAAAAAGTAGAAGAAAGTTAATATCATTATATATCTTATATAAATAAAAATAGCAGTTTAGGTTAGATCCAAAACCGCTATTTAATATTTAGTTATTTTTCTGTTTTATTAAATATTTTAAAGTATTGGAATATCATTTCATTTTCATCCATTGTGCTAAAAATTGTTGTAGTCATTTCGTTTTGCATGGCTTTTTCAGATGCTAATTTAGCGGATTCTAAATCTGTCCAAAGGATAATGTCTAAAAACTTTCCTTCTTCAGAAATGGCTGTTTTTCTTGAAATAAAACCAGGTTGCTTGCTTGCAAATTCATTAAGCTTTAAAACAGATTTTTTACCTTGTTCAATGTTTATTCCGTCTTTGAATTTCCAAAGAACCATTTCCATGATGTTTGCTTGTTCCATATTACTTTTCTTTTTGTCTGACTGTTCACAACTGAAAATCGTAAAAACCAGTAGACCAATGATTAAATTTTTCATGGCTCAAAAGTAAAGCAGGAGGGTGACAGCCCTATGTCAACTATGTTTGAAAGCTCTCAAAATATTCTTGAATTTTGAAATATTCTAATTTTTCAAATTGTAATGAAGTCCAATTTAAGTGAATGATTCTGTCCAATCTAAATTCTCTTAATTCATTTCGGAGGTGACAAAAAGCAATTACAACCCATACATTATTAGTAAAATATATCGCTTGTGGTTCAATGTTTCGTTTGGTTTGTTCGCTTTTGTATAATGAATTATAAGTGATGAATATTTGGTTTTTTGAAGAAATAGCGTTCTGAATGTTGAATGTCTGACAGCCAATTACTCTCAATAATTTCATCCTTTTGAAAGTTAAAGGTTCTTGAAGATAGTAATTCGACTTTTTCTTTTTGATAATTTTTAAGAGTTGCCTTTATTTTAATGAATAACGAATTGAAATTTTCAGACAACGATTTGTCTCCTTGATTTTTAATGAATGTTTCAAATATAATTAAACTATTTGCTTCTTCTTCAGTAAGAGATATTGGTGGTAAATTATAGCCATCAACTATAAAATAACCTACTCCGTTTTCAGAACCAATTGGAACTCCAGAATCTTGTAATGTTTTAATGTCTCGATATACAGTTCTTAGGCTGATTTCAAAACGTTCAGCAATTTCTTTTGCCTTTACTACTTTTTTAGATTGAAGTTGAATTAAAATTGCAGTTATTCTAGTAAGTCTATTCATTTAATCACTATTTATATAGCTATACTAACAGTAACTATATCATTTAATTTTAAACAGGCTTTTTTTCTAATTTCAGCTTTTATAGGAAGTAGATAAGTGTTTTCTTTTGTATCGAACCAAATAGCTGTTTCCCATTGAAGTTCATTGATTTTAGCAGTTGCTTTCATTCTTCCCCAACCTTCTTCTTGCCATTTTAGATGATTGCGTATTTCTTTAGAAATGCTTTTGGGTAAGGATATAAAAAACCAACCGCCATTCCACATTTTTCCAGAAAAGTTGTATTTAATCTTTGCTTGCAATTCTTGTTAGGTTTTGTAGGTTTCTGACTTTATTACTACAATTAAAACATCTCTCCTTTTTCTTTCAAGAAAGCAAATATTTTTTTGTCAACTTCAGAGATAATGTTGGTATGAGAAGAATCTAACCATTGTAATTCTTCAATTTCATTATCTGCTAGTAAAGTTCCTTCAAATTTTGCTTTATAGCAAGTCATTTTAACTAAAACTCCTTCTTTAGCACCGTCTGATTGCGCTTTAAAAGTTCCAAGATACTCAATAGTGTCTTTTAATATAATAACACTTAATTCTTCTTTTATTTCACGAATAAGCGTTGCTTCATCAGATTCGTTACCTTCTCTTTTCCCTCCAGGAATATAAAACTTTTCTTTTCCTTTAGATCGAGTACTAAGAATTTTACCATTCTTAGTTTCTATCCACGCAACTTTGTCAATTTCTTTCATGTTATATTTTGAAAACCTGTTTTGAGTTTTCTGTAGTGATTTCAGAAATTTCTTGATACGATTTCCCGTAAATATCCACCAATTTACCTACAACTTGAGTGATATAACTACTTTCATTTCTCTTTCCTCTATAAGGAGTAGGAGCCAAGTAAGGTGAATCGGTTTCTAGAACAATATGTTCAATATCTATTTCATTTAAGAACTTGTCAATTTTTCCATTTTTAAAAGTTGCTACACCACCAATTCCTAATTTCATGTTGTATGAAATTGCTTGTTGTGCTTGCTCAAAAGTTCCCGTAAAACAGTGGAAAATTCCATGTAAATCGTCTCCTTTTTCTTCTTCTAAAATTTCAAAAATTTCATCAAAAGCTTCTCTACAGTGAATTACAATTGGAAGTTGTTTTTCTTTTGCCCATTGTATTTGAGTTTTAAAAGCTTCTTGCTGTTGAGTTAAAAAGGTTTTGTCCCAATATAAGTCAATTCCTATTTCTCCAATACCGTAAAAATCACGTTTGTCAATCCATTCTCTTACGTGAGCTAATTCCTCTTTATAGTTTTCCTTTACAGAAGTTGGGTGAAGTCCCATCATTAAAAAAACATCATTTGGATAATTCTTTTCCAATTCAAACATGCTTTCTGTGTGCGAACTATCAATAGCAGGAATAAAAAAACGAGAAACACCGGCATCTTTAGCTCTAGTCATCATTTCATCTCTATCGTCATTAAATTGCTCTGAATATAAGTGAGTGTGTGTATCTGTAATCATGTGATTTTAACTGTATCTTTGCAGCGACAAAAGTACAAGAAATGGCAAGTTTGAAAAAAGTATTACGTAAAAAGAAATACGTTCGAATAAAGTTGAAAAAAATGAAAACAAATCACCTTGAGTTGAAAGCTGAAATCAACGGTGTAAAAGGTGTTTTTATTTTAGATACTGGAGCTTCAAATTCTTGTGTTGGATTAAATTTAGTTGATCAATTCAAATTGGTTTCTGAAGTTAGCGAAGTTAAAGCAGCTGGCGCTGGAGCAACTGATATGGAAACTTATAAATCTGTTGATAATAGATTAAGAATAGGAAATTGGAAATTGAAAAATTGCGATTTAGTTCTTTTTGACTTAAAACATGTAAATGCTGCATTAACGATGCATAATGCTAAAGAAGTACATGGAATAATTGGCGCAGATGTTTTAGAGAAAGGAAAAGCTCTTATCGATTATGATAAGAAAGTATTGTACTTAAGAAAGATTAAAAAGAAAAAGCAACGAAATTTATCGTTGCCTTTTTAATACTATTGAATTTATTTCGGAATTTCGTAGGTAAATTAATGTTTACAATTTTATTCCTTGTTCAATAAGTTTATTAGTTACTTCATCTTGATCATTAATTTCTGAAATATCAATATGAACATGATCGTAAAATATTTTTCTGAGTTCTTTCATTAAATCTTCTTGAGAAGTTTCTGAAATATTTTCGAATGTAATAAAGTAACTAGAGCCTTCAGTATTTAAATATTGTCCTAAATAAATATTTTGATCAGTATTTAAGCCAATAATATTATTAATCGATTTGGTAAAATCTTTTAAAATAGCTTTCGAAGGCTGTTTAAATATTGTGTATAATTCTTCTATTTTTACTTTTCTGGCTTTTAAAGAGATGTTGTCTAGATTAAGCATTATGTCTTCAGTCACATCAAGACCTCCTTTGGAGTTCGTTTTTAAACTTTTTAAAGTATTTGTAACTCCATCTAAAGACCACCAACCAAAAATAAAGGATAATAAGTTGTATTTAAGTATGTGCTTTTTTTGATTTTCTTTTTTAAGTAAATATGCAGGTGACGCAGTAAAAATATTACCAACAATTAAAGATATGCTGTATTGATAAACAATAAAACGATGTCCGTTATCGATTCTTCGTTGTAAACTTTGAATATCTAAATTGTCTACATTTTTTAACTTACAAGTCAGTTTATTCATTCTTTTTATAGCTTTTAAAACAAAAAAACCTGATAAATGATAAATCAGGTTTTTTTTTGTTGTTATTAAGTTTTTCTAATTAAAACTAGCTCAATACTTCTTTAATACGCTTTACAGCTTCACGTAATTGTAATTCTGAAGCTGCATAAGACATACGAATACAGTTAGGTGCACCAAAAGCATCACCAGTAACTGTAGCTACATTTGCTTCTTCTAATAATAACATAGAAAAGTCTGAAGCATTGTTAATCTCTTTACCTTGTATTGTTTTTCCGAAGAAAGCAGAAATATCTGGGAAAATATAGAAAGCTCCTTCAGGAACGTTTAATTTAAAACCTTCGATTTTTTCTAATAAACCAAGAACAATATCTCTTCTCGATTTAAATTCATCTACCATGTATTGAACAGCACTAGGCTCAGCAGAAACAGCAGTAATTGCAGCTCTTTGTGCAATACAGTTAGTTCCAGATGTAATCTGACCTTGCATTTTAGTACAAGCTTTAGCGATCCAAGCAGGTGCTCCAATATAACCTATTCTCCAACCTGTCATAGCAAAAGCTTTTGCTAATCCGTTTACGGTAATTGTTCTATCATACATACTTTCTATAGAAGCAAAACTAAAAGGCTTTGTTCCGTAATTAATATGTTCGTAAATTTCATCAGACATCACGAAAATCTCTGGATATTTTTCTAATACTTTGGCTAAAGCTAAATACTCTTCCTTAGTATAGATTGTACCACTCGGATTGTTTGGTGAGTTGAATAAAATTAATTTCGTTTTTGGTGTAATTGCAGCTTCTAATTGCTCAGGAGTAATTTTGAAGTTAGTTTCAATAGTTGAAGGAATCTCAACAGAAACAGCTTCACATAATGTTGCAATTGCAGAGTAGCTTACCCAGTACGGACAAGGTAATAAAACTTCATCTCCAGGATTTAACAATACTTGCATTACGTTAGCAATAGATTGTTTTGCACCTGTAGAAACTACGATTTGATTTGGAGCATAATCTAAATCATTATCGCGCTTGAATTTTTTGCAAATAGCTTCTTTTAATTCACCATATCCATCTACTGGAGTGTATGAATTATAATTCTCATTTACTGCTTTAATTGCAGCTTCTTTAATAAAGTCAGGTGTATTAAAATCAGGCTCTCCTAAACTTAAGCTGATAATATCTTTTCCTTGACCTTTTAATTCTCTGGCTTTAGCAGCCATGGCTAATGTTTGCGATACAGGTAAACTGTTAATTCTGTTCGATAATGCTTCTGACATTGTTTTAGTTGATTATGCTAGTTGCGGTTTTTTTCCTAGTTCGGCAATATGTCTTAAGTGTTCTAATATTGCTCTTCGTGTTGTTTTATATTCGTGATAAGGTAAATTAAATTCCTTAGCAGTCTCTTTTACTATTTTCGCTATTTTACTGTAATGTATGTGCGAAATATGAGGGAAAATATGGTGTTCCACTTGATGATTTAAACCACCTGTGTAGAAGTTAATAAACCAGTTTTTAGGAGCAAAATTTGCTGTGGTATATAACTGATGAATTGCCCAAGTATTTTTCATGTTACCATTTTCATCTGGTAAAGGAGTATCTGTAGAAGGTACAATGTGTGCTAATTGGAATACAAAACTTAAAATGATTCCTGCTGTATAATGCATCACAAAGAAACCAATTAAAACTTTCCACCATGCAACATCTAAAACTAATAATGGAAGAACTAACCACATTGCATAATAAATAATTTTAGTAACAATTAATTTAGTCCATTCCACTTTTGGATTAGGGAATTTCCCATAAGATAATTTTCTTTTCAAGTAACTGTGCATTTGCTTGAAATCTGTAGTAATTGCCCAGTTTATAGTTAATAAACCATATAATACTGGAGAATAATACTTCTGAAATCTATGGAAAGGTCTCCATTGTGTGTGCTTAGAAAAACGAATAATTCTACCAGCATCCATGTCTTCATCATGATCTTGAATATTCGTATATGTATGGTGTAAAACGTTATGTTGAACTTTCCAATTATACACGTTTCCAGCTAAAATATACATACTACTTCCCATTAGGTTATTCACCCATTTTTTACTTGAGAAAGATTCATGATTACTATCGTGCATAACATTCATACCAACACCAGCCATACCAATTCCTATTACAATAGTTAATAAAAATCTAAGCCAGTTAGGCATATCAACAGTTAATATAACAGCAAAAGGAGCCAAGAAAAGCGTAAACATGATAATTGCTTTTAAGTACAATTTCCAGTTCCCTGTTCTTTTGATATCATTTTCTTTAAAGTAGTCGTTAACTCTTTTATTTAAAGTTCGAAAGAACTTTGCTTTATCTATTCTTGAAAATTTAATCGAATTCATGTCGTAATTTAATGGGGTAAAAATAAGTGTTTTTCGCTCATGTTTATCTGATAACGAAAGTTTTTAACGATAATTATTGATTTGTAAAAATCTTAACTATATAAACAAATGTTATTACTTTTGTCACGCAAATATAATAGCATGGATATCATTTTAAAATACTTTCCTGATTTAACTGAAAATCAGTTACGCCAATTTACACTTTTACAGGAATTATATGAAGATTGGAACCTAAAAATTAACGTTGTTTCTAGAAAAGATATTGATGAACTGTATCTACGTCATGTACTACATTCTTTAGGTATAGCAAAAGTGATGGAGTTTCAGCCAGGAACAAGTGTTATGGATGTAGGAACTGGAGGAGGTTTTCCTGGTGTACCTTTAGCTATTTTATTTCCTGAAACGAAATTTCATTTAGTAGATTCTATAGGGAAAAAGATTAAAGTTGTGAATGAAGTTGTAGAAGGTTTAGGATTAGAAAATGTAAAAACTACACATGGAAGAGTAGAAGAGGTTGATGAAACTTATGATTTTATCATAAGTAGAGCAGTTGCACAAATGGAAACTTTTCATAGATGGGTGAAAAATAAAGTTCAAAAGAAGCAAAATCACGAATTAAAAAATGGAATTTTATATTTAAAAGGTGGTGATTTAACTGAGGAATTAGCAAAGTTTCCAAAAGCTACGATTTATGATTTACCAGATTTTTTTGATGAAGATTTTTTTGAAACCAAAAAAGTAGTGCATTTACCAATAAAATTTAAAGGATAAATAAAAAAACCAGAGTTTTAAACTCTGGTTTTTTTATTTATAATCTAATTGATTATTAGTTCGATTTTGTTGGTGTTGGAAATTTAGGTACAGTAATTTTTAAATTTCCTTTTAGTTGTTTTAATGCCTCTTTTACTGCGCGTTCTAATTGAGGATCTTTACCTTGAGAAAGAGATAAAGCATCTTGGCGTACAAAAATGTCTGGAGCTACGCCTGTGTTTTCAGCAATCCATTCATTTTTTACAGGATCAAAAACGGCATTGTCAGGAGCAGTAAGAGAACCGCCATCAATTAAACGATAATGAGTAGAGGATTTTACTAAACCTCCCCAAGTTGTTGCACCGATTAACAAACCAGCCTTTTGTTGTCTGAAAACCCAAGGGAAATAATCTCCTCCAGAACCTGCAAGTTCGTTTATTAATAAAACTTTAGGTCCTAAAATTCCTGCTGGTAAACGCATTGGTTTTCCATTTGGAACTTCGTTTGTAAGTGCAGCTCTAGGTTTTCTTGTCATTAAGTCTACCATATAGTCATCTAATAAACCACCGCCGTTAAAACGTTCGTCAATAACAGCACCTTCTTTATCTTGTTGAGCAAAGAAATATCTATTGAAAGAAACAAAACCAGCGCCACTTGTGTTTGGTACCCAAATATAGGCTAGTTTTCCACCAGATAATTTATCAACTAAACGACGATTATCTTCAACCCAAGTTCTTTGTCTTAAAGAATTTTCACTTCTAATTGGTTTAACAATTTCTTTCCAGGCACCTTCAAAGGTAGGTTTAGAATTAATATGAATCACAGTTTGTTTGTTTGCGGTTCCATCTAAAAACTGATAAATATTATCTTTTGAAGTAATTTCGTTATTGTTAATTCCAACTAAATAATAACCTTCTTTAATGTTCATTCCAGGTTGATCTAAAGGTCCGTTTAATCCTGGGTTCCAACTTTCAGAAGTATAAATTCGTTGAATTTGCCATCTATTATTTTTGATGTTAAAATCAGCACCTAATAAACCGCCAGATGAGCGATCTGTTTTAGGGAAATCTCCACCACGAACAAAACTATGTCCAACAGATAATTCTCCGTTAACTTGATCTAAGATATAGTTTAAATCAGAACGATGTTTTATGTGTTTTACTAAAGGTTGATACCTTTTGTATACAGTGTTCCAGTTTCTTCCATGTAAATTAGGGTCGTAAAAATAATCACGTTCATATCTCCATGCTTCCTCAAACATTTGATTCCATTCGCTAAGTCTATCTAACTTCATGTTAAAGTCGATTTTCACAGTTTTAGCAGCTTTTGCATTTGGAGCTGTAGTTTTAATTACTTTCCAAGTTCTTCTAGAAGAAAGAAGCATGTGTTTTCCGTTAGGAGAAATTGCACGAATACGTATTCTTTTTCCAAACTCTTTTGATTTCAATTTCTTTAAATCAAATTTATAAACAGCTTCTCTATCAGAAATAAAAGCAGATCCACTAGGTCCAGCTGTTATAGAAAAATAAGAGCCATTTGGCATTGGTAATGGTAGAATTCTTCTAGCAATATCATTAAAATTAATGACAACTTCTTTTTTGTTTTTTTTCTCTTTCTTATCTCCTTTTTTACTAGGTGTTTTTTCTTTTTTAGTTTCTTCTTTTACAGCTTCTTCGTCGCTTTTAGCTTTAAAAGGAGAACTGTCTTTTTCATTCAGATTAACAATATAGGCAGCATAATTTGGTCTTGCAGTCATAGAGCTTGTGTTAGCCCATCCTGATCGTAAGGCCAAATCTGTACTAGCAAGAAAATAAAGATGTTTATGGTCTAAATCCCAAGCAGGCGAGAAAGAATCAGCAAAATTATTAGTGATTGCTATTGTTTTTCCAGTTTTTACAGACCAAATTTTTATTTGTCGTAAAGAGTTGTCTCCCGCTTTTGCATAAGCTAACCAGTTAGAATCCGGAGACCAAGTTACACCTAATCGTCCTCTTTCAAGATTAGTTCCTGCATTATCTATAGTTTGAACTTTTTTAGTTTCAAGATTTACAACTCTAATTCTAGTGTCATCATCAGTAAATGCAATGTGTTTTCCATCAGGTGACCAAACAGGATTCCAAGCCATTTTAGAAACACCTATCGAAATTGTTTTGTTTACAATGCTACCATCTTGGTTTGTAATATGAAGTGCATAACCTTTACCGTCTTTATCTGTAAACCAAGCAATTTTGTTTCCTTTAGGAGACCATATTGGAGCTCTATCTGCTGCGCCTGAAGATTGAGAAATGTTTCTAGAATCACCAAATTCAACAGGAGCAGTAAAGATATCTCCTCTTGCGCTCATTAAAACTCTTTTTCCATTAGGAGAAATACTAGCAAAATCTACTCTAGAGTTAACGTTTTCCCACTTAGTAGCCGTCCAAGGAAAATCTCCTTTTAATTCTATTTTTAGTTTTGTAACCTTTTTTGAGTTAAGGTTTAAAGTGTGTAGGTAGCCGTTTTGTTCAAAGATTAATTGTTCTGTATCACCATTTAAGGATTTTACTGCAGTTCCTTTAAATTTAGTGATTTGATTAACTGTTTTTGTGTTTATATCATACGACCAAATATTAGCTGTATGAGTTCTGTCTGAAAGGAAATAAATTTTATCTTTAATCCAAACAGGTTGTTTATCGGTTGTTTTTTTATTTGGGATTAAAATCTCTTTTTGAGATTTAAGGTCTAAAATAATTAAAGGAGTATTTTGGCCTCCACGATAATCTCTCCATTCTGTATCCCAACGAGACATCCTATCTATAGCTATTTTATTTTCGTTAGAATTGTATGAACCTGAAAAAGCCCATTGATCTGAAACTTTTGTTGCTGGACCACCTTTAACAGAAATAGTGTATAGTTTATTGTAAGATTTCGGAGCTGTATTTCTTGGAGAAGCGAAAAGGATGTTCTTTCCGTCATTAGTCCAACCACGTACACTTGATCCTGAAGGATGCCAGGTTAATCTTTTAGCTTCTCCTCCTGAAGTTGGAACGATAAATATATCGTTTCTGCCAAAACGATTTGAAGTAAAAGCAACCCATTTTCCATCAGGAGAAATATAAGGGTAACTTTCTACGGCTTGAGTTGAAGTTAATCGAGTAGTTTGGTTGGTTGTTAAATTTGTTGTCCAAACATCACCTCCATAGGTGTATGTAATTTGGTTTTTTGAAATAGTTGGTTGTCTTAGCAATCTTGTTTCTTGAGCTATTGCAGTTAAAGTTGATAAAGACAATAGTAATAAGATTACTCTTAAATGCTTTCTCATTAGAATTCGTTTGGTTATAAATAAAAGTTGTTACTGTAAAGTACAGAATATAAGACGAGTAATTTAGATTAAGGTTAGTTAAAAAAAAGTTAATGATAAAAAAAAGACAACTCGTATAAGTTGTCTTTTAGCATGTGATTTTTTGTTTGATGTTGTAGATTAGAATTTTATAATCTAAATACTTTATGATTTTCTGTTACACCACCACTTTCTACTTGTAAAAAGTAAATTCCAGATGCCAAATTCGGCATATCTATCAATACAGTATTATTTATAGATTGTTTCGCTCCTTGTGCAACTAATTTACCTCTGTAGTTATAAAGTTTATAATTTACTCCAGGTAGTTCTTCTTGTAAAGTATTGAGGTTTAATTTATCTGTAAAAGGATTTGGGTAAACAAACCATTTTTTGCCATTACTATCTCCATCAGGAATGCTAGTGTCAACTATACAGCCTGTGGCAATAGAATGCGAATCTTTTATTAATTCAGGTATTTTTTGGTCTTTAAAACTTTGATTATTACTATGATTGAAAAAAGTATTATCTATAACTGTGTCTGATGCTCCTAGATAATCTTGTAATAAAGTCGCTATCGTTTGTCGATAATCAAATTGTATAGTTTCTATCTGGTAATTATTATCATCTGTAGCTTCTGATAAATCTACATTAACACCAGATACACCACCATTAACTGGTTTTCCGAAAATAAACATTGGAGCAATTTCTCCATGATCAGTTCCTAAATTTCCATTTTCTTTAGCTTTTCTACCGAATTCAGAATATGTTAACCCTACTATGTCGTCTCCTAAAGATTGTTCATTAACATCTTTTATGAATGTAGTAATTGCAGATGATACTTCGCTTAAAAGTTCTTGGTGTTTTCCTTTAACATCACCATTGGTTTCTATTTGACTGTCATGAGTGTCGAATCCACCAATACTAACTAGATATACTTTAGATTGTAATCCACCACTAATTAAACGAGCAACAGTTTTTAATTGATTAGATAAGTCGTTGTCTTCGTAAGTAGCAGAAACGGCATTTTTACCTCGGTCAAAAGCATCGGAAATAGCCTTAGAGTATTTGTTTGAAGTTTTGTTTACATCAATAATATAGCTTAATTCAGTACCAAAGTCACTACTAGGAATAGTTGAAGGTGGATCACCACCTAAACTACTAATTTCAGTAAAAAAACCAGCTGGATCTTGCCCAGTTATGTTTATTGAAAGTCCGTGTTCTTCTGCTCCATGGAACCCTAATTCAGTTTTAGAAGATCCCATTTGTACACCTAAAGGATACGCTGCTTCTGTTTCTTCTGGATAAAACTTCTCCATGAATCGCCCAATCCAACCAGAGTCATTTCCATTATTCCAGCTATTTCCATCGTTTCCTGTAGAGTAAATATCTTTTGAGGCAAAATGACTTTTATTTTGAGATGGATATCCTACAGATTGTAAAATTCTAAGTTCACCAGCATCATATAAAGATTTAAATCCAGTAAGGGCTGGGTGTAAACCTAATTGTCTGTTTCCTGATAACGTAGAATCTAAAGTGATAAAACTATTAGCTCCTGAGTTAGGAATTTTTATTGTTGGTCTTAAATTAGCATACTTGTCGTATTCATTTATTGGGATAGTTGTATTTAAACCATCATTTCCTCCAACTAAGTTTACTAATACTAACTTTCTATTTGATATGTCTCCACAATCTATTGGTAAATCTACTGTTTTTAGTAATGCATTAATTTCGAAAGGCATTAATCCAAGAGCAGAGGTAGCTGTGGCTAGTTTTATAAAGTTTCTTCTTTTCATGATGTAAGTTTTGGGGATAGAGTATTACATTAATTGAAATTCTGGTGCATTTATCATTTGTATAATTAATGCGTGTAATCTAGTTTTTACAACTGTATCATCGCCAGTGTTTTTATATTGTAACCAAGCGTCTGTCCAGTAATAATCTGGGAATCCTTCAAGTAAATTTTGAGCGAAATAAGCAACTCTTTCATCACTAATATCTTCAGGATATAAAAAGCTCGCTAATTCAGTAATTAGTTCATTTGCTAATAAAGGTTCGGTTATGTTATTATCAATAAAATCAACAATATTTATTTCTACTCTAATATTGTTGTTGAATCGTATTTTGTTTCGTCCGGTCAATAAACTTTCAATAAGTTTATATCTAGCTAAAACGGTATTAGAAGAAAACCAATGTCTGTCGAAATCTGGACTTTGATAATGTGCTGGATATCCGGCAACAGAATCAGGAGACCATAATAGCATTCCTCCAGAGGCTAAATAAATGCTATGAACAAAATTGAAGAATTGATAAAAATCTTCAACTTCAGTTGCTGGGTCAGGAATCTCCATTTTAAAGAATGAAATAATTTCATTGATTAGCTGTAAAGGACTTTTTATAATACTACCAATAATGTTATCGTTAGCATTAGTGTCATCTAAATCATAAAAATGATTAGATGTTAAAAGCTTTTTTAAGATTGGAAGAATTTCATAATCACCATCTTTTAATTCTGTGGCTAGTGGTTTAATCACGTTTTCTTCTATGGTGTCATTCCATTCACTCTTAACGAAATATCTGTAAAGCTTTCTAATAAATGAAATAGCAGTAGCTTCTTTACTAAATACCATTTCTACAAAATCGCTAAGCTCTTGTACAATACCAATTTCTGTATCACTTCCTATGATGGTAGTGTTGTCAAAAGCGTGGCTAAACGTTTTGTTCTCTTTATCATGTCTATTAACATCTATTCTACCTTTTGGTATGTTTGTGTCAATATCAATTAAGCTTCTGTCTGTTTGAATTTTTATTCCAGAGAAAACTTTTGCTGCTTGCTGAACATCTAATTCTGTATAGTTTGTGTAATCCCCACTTCCAATTTGTTCAGCCTTTAAAATTGTAAAAAGTTCTAAGAATTCTCTAGCATAATTTTCATTAGGATTGTTAGCGTTATTTTGAGTGTTGTCTAAAAAATCTAACATAGAATTATCAAAAGTGATTTTTTTTGATAATGTTTTAAGATTTCCTAATGCGAATTTTTCTAAAAGTAAAAGATGATCGTAAAAATTAGTTGAAAAACCAGAACCATCATCTTTAGAAACAGTAAACGACGTGTGTAAGAAGAAGGTCATTTTCTGAATTAAAGAATTCTGATTCATTCCATTATACCACCACCAAGAAGTTATAATTCTTCTTTTTCTGAAATGTCCATCAAAGGTATTTGGATGTTCTGTAGAAGATGTCCAATTTCCATCAGGAGCAGTTTCAGGTCTAGGATCATAAGGCTCAGGCCAAAGATTGTTTTGACTAGTGATTAATAGATTAAAAGCTTCTTCTGGAGTTAAAGAGGCAAATTGTTGTAAAGTTTCTTTACTATAATCAAAAGATGTTCTACGTAATAAATGCTTAGCTTTTCTCAAACCTAATGGTTCAGAATGCTGATCTAAATAATTCATGTTATGGGGATTAAGTGTTGATATGTAATATTTTATGTATTAAATATCAGTTATAAAATTAATAACATTTTTGTTATAAACGAAAAAAGACCAGAAATATTTCTGGTCTTTTTAAATTTATAATCTTTAAGTTAAATCTTAACCTAAGAATGGATATCTGTAATCAGTAGGAGAAACAAAAGTTTCTTTGATTAATCTTGGAGACACCCAACGTAATAAGTTTTGTGCAGAACCAGCTTTATCGTTTGTTCCAGATGCTCTAGCCCCTCCAAATGGTTGTTGTCCTACAACAGCTCCTGTTGGTTTATCATTAACATAGAAGTTACCAGCACAGTTCTCTAAAGCTTTAGTAGCTTCAGCAATTGCATATCTGTCTGTAGAGAAAATAGCTCCAGTTAATGCATATTCAGAAGTTCCGTCAACTAATTCTAATGTTTTAGCCCAATCAGCATCTTCATAAACATAAATAGTAACTACAGGTCCGAATAATTCAGTAGCCATAGTCGTGTATTTTGGGTTTTTAGCTAAGATTACTGTTGGCTCAATAAAGTAACCTTTAGATTTATCGTAATTACCACCAGCGAAAATTTCAGCATCATCATCAGCTTTAGCTTGGTCGATATACTTAGCTAACTTATCAAAAGATCCTTCATGAATTACAGCAGTGATAAAGTTGCTCATGTCTTCTGGAGATCCCATTTTAAAAGAAGCAATATCTTCTTTTACGTAACCTAAAACTTCATCAGCAATAGATTTAGGTAAATAAACTCTAGAAGCAGCAGAACATTTTTGTCCTTGGAATTCAAATGCTCCACGAGAAATACCTGTTGCTACTTGTTTTGGGTTTGCAGAAGGGTGTGCAACGATAAAATCTTTACCACCAGTTTCTCCTACAATTCTTGGGTAAGTTTTGTATGTGTGAATGTTTTCTCCGATTTTTTTCCATAATTCTTTGAAAACAAAAGTTGATCCTGTAAAGTGTAAACCAGCAAAATCAGGAGAAGATAATACAACTTCAGTAATTTCAACTGGATCACCGTAAATTACATTAATAACTCCATCTGGAACACCAGCTTCTTTAAAAATATCTACAATTACTTTAGCAGAAAAAATTTGACTGTCAGAAGGTTTCCAAACTACTGTGTTCCCCATCATAGCAGCTGATGCAGGTAAGTTAGCTGCAATTGCAGTAAAATTAAATGGAGTGATTGCGTAAACAAATCCTTCTAAAGGTCTGTATTCAACTCTGTTCCAAATTCCATCATCAGAATTAGGCTGTTCGTTGTAAATATCAGACATATATTCTACGTTAAAACGTAAAAAGTCAATTAATTCACATGCCGCATCAATTTCAGCTTGGTGAATAGTTTTAGATTGAGCAATCATTGTCGCCGCATTAATCTTTGCACGGTAAGGACCTGCAATTAATTCAGCCGCACGTAAAAATATTGCTGCTCTTTGTTCCCATGGCATTTGAGCCCAGTCTTTACGAGCTTCTAAAGCAGAGTCTATAGCTTTTTGCGCATGTGACTTATCTCCTACGTGATACTGACCAACAACGTGTTGGTGATCGTGTGGAGGAGTCATGTTTTTAGTATTTCCTGTTCTGATTTCTTCACTTCCAATATACATTGGTACGTCAACAGATCCGTTAAAGTATGCTTTATATTGTGCAGAAACGCTTTCTCTTTCTGGAGAACCAGGAGCATAAGCTTTTACAGGTTCATTTACAGCTATAGGTACATTGAAAAATCCTTTTCCCATGGTTGTTTGTGTATTGAATTTATATATGATAATTTTGGTGTAACAAAGTTACAATTTTTAGATCTTTTTGTAATGATAGTTTTTATAATGCTACTAAAAAAGGAATAATCTATTTTTAAAGGGAAATTAAATGTGTACAGTTGCTTACTTACCATTTGGGAATAATGATTTTATTTTAACGTCTAACAGATATGAAGATCCGAAGAGAAATACCATAGAGCCTCAAAAATATGTCGAAGATAATGTAGAGTTGTTTTATCCAAAAGATAGTTTAGCTAGGGGTGCTTGGGTTGAAATAAGTGGAAAAGATCGTTTAGTTTGTTTGTTAAATTGAGGATTGGAAAATTATGTTAAGAAGAGTAAGTATAGGCATAGTAGAGGGATTATAGTAAAGCAATTATTAATTTCTGATAATGCTGTAGAGTATGTTGAAAATTTAGATTTAAATAATATAGAGCCATTTACAATTGTTTTAGTTGACTGGAATAATGGGTTATAAGCTTATGAGTTAGTTTGGACTGCAGAGAAAAAAATATTTAAAAAATTATCTCAAGAACCACATATTTGGTCAAGTTCAACGTTGTACAATGCTGAAATGAAGCAACAAAGAAAACTTTGGTTTGCTGATTGGCTTACGGATAATGAAAAATTTAATCAAAAATCAATATTGAGTTTTCACCAAAATGAAAACTTAGGAACTTCTGAAACTTCAATTAAAATGAAGCGAGAAAATGTTGAAACAGTTTCTACTACTTCTATACTAAAAATTAAAGAAGAGGTTTCTTTAAAATATGTCGATTATGTTACAGAAGCAATATCTAGTGTGTTAGTTTAACATAAAGGTTATTACTGTTAAAACTGACATCCCTAAACTTGCAAGCATCATAAAAGTAAAATTCACAAAAAAGTATTTTATCAAAGTTTTTAAAAAACCTTGTTTGTAAAATCTTTTCATGGCTATGAAAAGATAAATCATAAAAGCAAAAATGAGTGTTGAAATTACAGTAGATCCATTAACTTCCATTTGTTTATGCATGGTGATATCAAATAAAACAAACAAAATAAAAACGATAAAAAAGACAGTTTGAATATGGAATATAAAGACTAAATGTTCCACATAGGTGAATTTTCTTCGAATGTAAATTAGCTTAAAAAATAAAGCGAAAATTGGTAATAAAATAAATAAAGCAACAGATGTCTTAGAGACTAAATTATCTAGAAAAGATTTAACACCATCTCCATCATTAATAATTGATGCAAAAGTTTTTGCTTTTGAATATTTAAGTCGGTTTCCGAAGTTTTTTTCAACATTTAAACTGTCTAAAGCTTCATCTATGGATAACTTAGGATTCTTAGTGTTGAATTTTATAAAGCTATCAAAACTATTTGGTTTTTTAATACTGTCTGCAGTATAAGTAACCCCTTTTGTTTCATCCTGTATACTTTCTCTCATGCCGGCTTGTAAGCCTTCTTTAAAACTTCCGATTCCAGCGTTTATATATTGTTTTTTATTGGTTTCGATTTCTTTTTTTATTGAATCGGAAACTTGTTTCACGGTTACTTTTTTCTCGGTTTTTACATCTGTAGATGATAACTTTCGATATTCTTTAATAGTATTGTTTAACCCAATAAGTAGAAAAAATAAAACGGAAGTGGTTAAATAAAAACGGAAAGGATTGCTGTATTTAATTCGTTTACCTTCTATATAGTCTTTTGAAACTTTACCTGGGTTGAATAATAAGGGGCTAAGTGTTCTCCAAAATTTAGCATCCCAAGAAAAGAATCCAGCAAAAACTTCTTTAACAAAGCTTCCAAAAGTTATACGTTTATCTTTGTTTTTTTGTCCGCATGCAGGGCAAAATAATTCATGTCCTTCGAATTCGTAACCGCAATTTAAGCAGTTAGGTTCGTTACTTTTAATTGGTTGATTTTTTTTCGACATTAATTTAGCGTCGGTGTAGTTGTTAGTTGAAAAGTTGGTATGTTTACTAAAAACTCTTCAAGAGTTTCGGTATTAATCATTTTATATTTTCCTGTCATAGATCCAACAGAAGAAAGTAAAAAGCAGTTAGATCTGTAATTGTATTCTTCATTAGGTTTTATTATTGGCATTTGCCCAACAACACCTTCTCCTTCTACATATTCAGTGTCATTTAAGGCGTCAAAAATTGTCCAAAAACGCTCTAGTAACTGTACAGTTTCTTTAGAGTTATTTTTTATAGTAACAAAATAACTGAAGGCGTAATGTTGCATATACCCTCTGTAGATAGTACCATTGAATGCGGTTTTAACTGATATTTTAATTCCCTTCGTGATCTGCTGAAACATATATTAAATATACTGCTTTTTATTTACAATAGCAATTTGGTGCAAATTACCTGTTTTGATCAAAGTATCCAAGTCCAACACCAATTACTCTATCAAAAATACCACCAAAAGGTCTGTAGTAAATTATAGCATTGTAGACATTTTCTGTTTGAAAAAAAGATCCGTTAATTTCTGTAGGATCTACTTTCCCATTAGTGTCTACTGTGACATAAGTGTAGTTGTAAAACCCTTGTTTTAAAAGGATTTTTGCTTCATAAATTTCTTCATCAGAATTATAGGTCATTTTATTTTCTCCTTCTAATTTAAAATCATTAAAAGCCCCATACACATAAACATCTTTATTATAAGGTTGGTATACTTCTAGTGAAAAATGCATCATAGCATAATCGGCTTCTGAAGCTTCATCTTCAGCATCTAAAGTTCTGATAGTAAATTGTCCATTGATGTCTGGAAAATATGTGTAAGGCCTATCGTTTCTTTCTATGTTAGGATACAGGTAATTATGGAAAAGATCTCTTCTTTCTGTTTTTATGATATTTACATTGGTGTTTCTAATATATTTATTATCAAAATTGAAGTATTCATTTCCTCCCCAGAAATTTGTTTTTATAGTGTTGTTATATACAAGTTGATTGTTTCTTATAAACAAAGGAACTAAGTTAGTCACGGCTGTTTCCCATATGTTGTTTTGTAAAAGCTGAACTTTTATTTCTTGACTAGGATTATTAATGAATAAATTTTCATGGTTTACAATAAATTGAACAGTTTGTTGGGTGTTTACTGTTTTTGTGTTTCTACTTCTAATGACATTTACACCTACAGTAGTTATGTCTTCATATAAAACAAATCTTCGTGTAAATACAACTTCATCGTAGTCATTTAAAATGGATAGTAAATAGTTGCCACTTTTGGTGATTGTAGTGTTTTGATTTGGTATAGTGAGTTTGTAATGAGTGTAGTTTTGTAGTGTGTTAAATGAGTTTGTAACATCTATAATGTAATTTTGATCGAAACCATTTATGTATTGATTAGACTGAAGATTGCTAGGTTTCCAGTCGTAAGTCATGTGTTGAATTTTGTACTGATATTCTTTGTTATCGGCTTCTAAGTCATCAAAAGATAATTCTAAAACAGAGCCTAATCTTGCGATTGGAGCTGGATTTTTATTTCCTCTTGGTTTTAGTTGGATGGTTTTAATTTCTTGAGCTTCTGTATTAAAAATGAATACTAAAAATAGATTTAAAAAAACAATGATTTTTTTCATGTTAACAAAAATATCAAAATGTAAGCCAAAGAACAATTGTTTTATTTAGAACAAATATAAATAAGAGGGTGATTGTAAGATATACTCTTAATTCACTACTTGGTCGATTATAAAATAATTAAATTTGCGTGTTTTTTAAGAAAATCAAATACATTAGTTACTATGTCAAAAGACATCCGTATAAAAAAAGGGCTTGATATAAAGCTCGTTGGCGAAGCAAAGCAGGTAACTACCGAACTTCCATTAGGTAGTGTTTTTGCTGTAAAGCCAGATGATTTTCACGGCGTTATCCCTAAAATTTTAGCAAAAGAAGGAACAGAAGTAAAGGCAGGTGAGGCACTTTTTTACGATAAAAGTGACGAGCGTATTTTATTTCCTAGTCCTGTAAGTGGTAAAGTGACAGAGATTGTTCGTGGAGCTCGTAGAAAAGTTTTAGAGATAAAAATTACAACTAACGGAAGGCAAGATCATAAAGACTTTGGTAAGGTAGATGTAGATGCAATGTCTGGTGAAGAGATAAAAAATCACCTATTTGCTTCTGGATGCTGGCCTTTTATCAAGCAGCGTCCGTATGATGTTGTTGCTAATCCAAATCAAGCACCAAAAGCAATCTTTGTATCAGGATATAACAGTGCGCCTTTAGCTGCAGATTACGATTATGTTTTAGAAGGTAAAGAAGCTGAATTAAATGCTGCTTTAACTGCATTAACAAAATTAACTGAAGGTAAAGTTCACGTTTCTGTTGGTTCTGCTAAATCACCTCTAGCATCAACTAAAGGAGTAGAGTTACATAATGTTAAAGGACCACATCCAGTAGGAAATGTAAGTACTCAAATTGCACAAGTTAATCCAATTAACAAAGGCGAGGTTGTATGGGTGGTTACTCCACAAGATTTAGTTGTAATAGGTGAGTTACTTTTAACAGGTAAGTTAAATGTTACAAGAAAAGTTGCATTAACTGGTTCTAAAATAAACGAACCTAAATATGTTTCTGTAATTGCTGGAGCACAAATTTCTGATGTAGTAAAAGGAAACTTAAATAACGATAACACAAGAGTTATTAGTGGTAACGTTTTATCTGGTTTAGAAGTAAGCGAAGATGGATTTTTAGGTTTTTATGATAACCAAGTTACTGCTATTCCTGAAGGAGACGACTATGAGTTCTTCGGTTGGAATAAACCAGTGTTTAATAAAATTTCTACTTCCAGAGCATTAACTTTTTCTTGGTTAACTCCTAAGAAAAAGTATGATTTAAATACTAATACTAACGGAGAACATAGAGCATTTGTAGTAACAGGAGCTTATGAGGAAGTTTTTCCGTTAGATATCTATCCGATGCAATTATTAAAAGCTTGTATGTATAAAGATCTTGATGAAATGGAAGGTCTAGGAGCTTATGAAGTTGCGCCAGAAGATTTTGCTTTAACAGAGTTTATTTGTGTATCAAAACAACCACATCAAAAGATTATTCGTGAAGGATTAGATTTGATGATGAAAGAATTAGGATAAGATTATGAGCTTAAAACAAAATTTACATAACTTAAAAGAAAAGTATAAAGGAAAAAAAATAGCGCCACTATTTAATGGTTTCCATACTTTT
Organism: uncultured Tenacibaculum sp.; assembly: GCF_947502995.1. Taxonomy (GTDB): domain Bacteria; phylum Bacteroidota; class Bacteroidia; order Flavobacteriales; family Flavobacteriaceae; genus Polaribacter. The sequence continues at coordinate 73,608 of NZ_CANNBW010000010.1, forward strand.
TTATACTTGCCAAATGAGACTACTCATGGAGGAACTCACATTAAGGCAGCAGATGATTTAAAACGTACAATGAATACTGTAATCATGGCTTTAATTCCATGTTTATTATTCGGTATGTTAAATGCAGGTTACCAACATCACTTAGCTACTGGTGAAGTAGAAAGAGTTACAGGTTTTTTTAGCGGTAACTTTTGGAGTTTATCAAACTTATGGATAGGAGCAATTAAAGTATTACCACTTGTAATAGTATCTTATGTTGTAGGTTTAGCAATAGAATTCGTTTTCTGTATCATTAAAGGACACGAAATTGAAGAAGGTTATTTAGTAACAGGAATGTTAGTTCCGTTAATCGTACCAGTAGATTTACCATTGTGGATGCTTGCTGTAGCAGTTGCTTTTGGAGTTGTTATTGGTAAAGAAGTATTTGGAGGAACTGGAATGAATATTTTAAACCCAGCATTAACTATTCGTGCATTTTTATTCTTTGCATATCCAACTTGGATGTCTGGAGATAAAGTATGGGTTCACGATGCCGTAAACAGAGCAGGTAGTGCAGATGCTATTTCTGGTGAAACTATTTTAGGTAGTTATGCACAAAATCAGGAAGCAGTATACTCAATGTTCGAGAAATTTTTCGGATTTATTCCTGGTTCTGTAGGAGAAACTTCTACATTCTTAATCTTATTAGGAGCTGCATTCTTAATCTTTACGAAGATTGGTAGTTGGAGAGTTATCGTTTCAACTTTTTTAGGAGCAGCAGTAATGGGATTAATCTTTAATGCAGTTGCAAGTAATGGAATTATTGCAGATACAAGTAAGTTTTACGGGTTAATGAGTGCTTCTTGGTATGATCATTTAATGATTGGAGGTTTAGCATTTGGTGCTGTATATATGGCAACAGATCCAGTAACGGCTTCACAAACTAATAAAGGAAAGTGGATTTATGGTTTCTTAATTGGATTTATTTCGATTATGATTCGTGTATTCAATCCAGCTTACCCAGAAGGAGTATTCTTAGCGATTTTATTAATGAACGTATTTGCTCCAACAATTGACCATTACGTAGTTCAAGGTAATGTGAAGAAGAGATTAAAACGTGCTAAAGTTAAAACTGCTTAATTATGAGTAATAAGACAGATAGTAATTCATATACAGTACTATTCGCCATCGGAATGGTGTTAGTAGTAGGTGCGTTGTTAGCTTTTACAGCGTCATCGTTGCGTCCAATGATTGATGCTAATAAGAAAATAGAAAAACAACAAAACATCTTATACGCTATGGGTGTAAATGAAAACGAAGGAACTAGCGTTACATTTATATCTAAAGATCAAGTAAAAGAGGTGTTTAAAAAACATATCGAGAAGCAGTTAGTTATTGAAGGAGATAAGATTTCTGAAGATAATGAAGCTTTTTTAATTGATGTTAAAAAAGAACAGGCTGCAGCTAAAGATGGTAAAGTAAGAAGATTACCATTATTTATAGGTTCTAAAGATGGTAAAATGTCTTACATCGCTCCAATTAGAGGTAAAGGTCTTTGGGATGCAATTTGGGGATATGTTGCAATGGATAAAAATATGGTAGTTCAAGGAGTTTTCTTCGATCATAAAGGAGAAACGCCAGGTTTAGGAGCTAACATTAAGCAACGTTTCTTTATGGATGATTTTGCTGGTGAAGATTTAATGAGTAACGGTCAATTCAAAGGAATTGCAGTTTCTAAATCTAATGCAGATCCTAAAAATGAAGATAAAACTGATAATGAGGTAGACGCAATTGCAGGTGCTACAATTACTGGTGACGGTGTTGCAGCAATGATCAAGTCTGAGTTGAAATTGTACGTGCCTTACTTTAAAACATTAAAATAATATGGGACTTTTATCAAAGAAAGACGCAAAACTAATCACTGATCCGTTAGCGGATAATAACCCGATTACAATTCAGGTATTAGGTATTTGTTCTGCTTTAGCAATTACAGCAGAATTACAAGCTTCAATAGTAATGTCTATTTCTGTATTATTTGTATTAGGAGTAGGTAACGTGGTAATCTCATTAATGAGAAATATTATTCCATCAAAAATTAGAATTATCGTACAGTTAATTGTAGTTGCTGCATTAGTAATTATAGTAGACCAAGTACTAAAAGCTTTTGCTTACGAGCTAAGTAAAACACTATCGGTATTCGTCGGGTTAATTATTACAAACTGTATTATTATGGGGCGTTTCGAAGCATTTGCTTTAGGAAATGGACCATGGAGATCATTCTTAGATGGTATTGGAAATGCTTTAGGTTATGCAGTAATCTTAATTATTGTAGGATTCTTTAGAGAGTTGTTAGGTTCTGGAACTTTATTAGGATTTAAAGTTTTAGGAGATCCAATTGAAAAAACTGGTTTATATGCTATCGGATATGAGAATAACGGATTTATGTTATTATCACCAATGGCTTTAATCGTAGTTGGAATCATTATTTGGGTACAACGTAGTAGAAATAAAGCATTAATCGAAGATTAGTCTAACACACATTAAAAGAAAAAATTATGTTAGAGTACATAGAATTATTTTTTAAGTCGATATTTATAGATAACATGGTATTTGCTACGTTCTTAGGAATGTGTTCTTACTTAGCAGTATCTAAAAAAGTATCAACAGCTGTAGGTTTAGGAGCAGCAGTTATTTTCGTATTAGCTGTAACAGTTCCTGTAAACTGGTTATTAGATCAATATTTATTACAACCAGGAGCTTTATCTTGGTTAGGTGAAGAATATGCAGGTTATGATTTAAGTTTCTTATCATTCATTATGTTTATCGCTACGATTGCTACTATGGTACAATTAGTAGAGATTATTGTTGAGAAATTTGCACCAGCATTATATAACTCTTTAGGTATTTTCTTACCATTAATCGCTGTAAACTGTGCGATTTTAGGAGGTTCTCTGTTTATGCAGTCTCGTGAGATTCCAACTTTAGGATTATCTTTTGTTTACGGAATTGGTTCAGGAATCGGTTGGTTCTTGGCTATTTTAGCAATTGCTGCTATCCGTGAGAAAATCAGATATTCTCAAGTTCCAGGTCCATTAAGAGGATTAGGAATTACATTTATCATCACTGGTTTAATGGCTATCGGATTCATGAGTTTCGGTGGAATGTTAACTGGTGGAGACGATGCGCCTAAGAAAGAAGGAGCTACTACTAAAGCAGAAGTGAAGGTAGAGGTTAAAGAGGATGTAGATAAGAAAGCTGAAAAATTAGCAAATAACACTAAAGAAATTACAAAGTAATGATGTTTTTAGAAGTAAGTACAGGAGGAACAGTTGCAATAACCGTAGTCGCTTTTTTAGCAGTTACTTTGTTATTGGTAGCACTGTTATTATTTGTAAAGCAAAAATTAGCACCGTCTGGTCCAGTTAAAATTACGATCAATGGTGAAAAAACTATCGAAGTACCATCAGGTGGAACGTTATTATCTACATTAGGTAATCAAAAGATTTTCTTACCATCTGCATGTGGTGGTGGTGGTTCTTGTGTTCAATGTGAGTGTCACGTAAATTCTGGTGGAGGTGAAGCTTTACCAACAGAAACACCTCACTTTACAAGAAAAGAATTACAACACGGTATCCGTTTAGCTTGTCAGGTTAAAGTAAAACAAGATATGGATATCTCTATTCCAGAAGAAATTTTTGGAATTAAGAAATGGGAGGCTGTTGTTGTAAGAAATTATAACGTAGCAACTTTTATTAAAGAGTTTGTAGTTGAAATTCCAGAAGAAATGGACTACAAAGCAGGTGGATATATTCAGATAGAAATACCTCAATGTGAAGTGAAATATGAAGGTATGGATATTACTGCTCACCCAGATGATCATCCAGGTGAACCAGATAAATTCAAAGCAGATTGGGATAAATTTGGATTGTGGCCATTAGTAATGAAGAATGATGATACTGTAGAAAGAGCATATTCTATGGCTTCTTACCCAGCAGAAGGAAGAGAAATCATGTTAAATGTACGTATTGCAACTCCACCATGGGATAGAGCTAAAAATGCATGGATGGATGTAAATCCTGGAGTAGCATCTTCTTATATTTTTAACCAAAAACCAGGTGATAAAGTAACCATTTCAGGACCTTATGGAGAATTCTTTATTAATGATTCTGAAGCAGAAATGTTATATGTAGGTGGTGGAGCTGGAATGGCACCAATGCGTTCTCACATTTATCATTTATTTAGAACTTTAAAAACTGGTAGAAAAGTAACATATTGGTATGGAGGTCGTTCTAAAGCAGAGTTATTCTATATCCACTACTTTAGAGCATTAGAGAAAGATTTTCCAAACTTTAAATTTTATTTAGCGTTATCTGAACCTTTAGAGAAAGATAACTGGAAAGTTAAAACTGATATTAATGATGAATCAGGTGACGGTTTTGTTGGTTTTATTCACCAAGTTGTAATAGACCAATATTTATCGAAACATGATAGTCCTGAAGACTTAGAATTATATTTCTGTGGACCACCATTAATGAACAAAGCAGTACAAAAAATGGGTGAAGATTTTGGTCTTGACGACGAAAATATCCGTTTTGATGACTTTGGAGGATAAGAAAAAATCACATACAATAAAAAAACCAGCACGAATGCTGGTTTTTTTTTATATTTAATTGATGATTTTTAAAAGAACCTTGTCCCTAATTTTTTTTATAAGTGTTTTATCTAATGCCCAAAAGTTAGATTCAACCTATTTTAACTTCAAAAATCAAATAGATACAATTGTTGATTATAATGATAAAATGAAATCTATAATCGACAAAGCAGACAGTTTATCTGAAAAAGATAATGTTGCAGCTGAAGAATTTTATTTACATGCCGAAAGTATTTTAGATGAAGATGATTTAGTTAATAAGGCACATATTCTTAAAAAATTGGGATTAATCTATAGGAACAGAGGTGATTTTGATAAGGGAATGAAATATGGAATGGAATCTAAAAAGTTTTATTATGAACTTTTAGATACATTAAAAATGGCAGATGCTAATATTCATATTGGAGTTATACATAAAGCAGTTGGTGATTATAAGTCGTCTGTTGTTTCGTTTAATGAAGCTATACGTTTAGCTTCTTTTAAAAACGATAGTATTATCATTGGAAGGTCATATAATATGTTGGGAGGATCGTATCGAGCTCTTAAAAAAATAGATTCTTCTTTTGCTTCATACCGTAAAGCTATAGCCATTTTTAAAGCTAAAAATGAAGAGAGAAAATTAAATGATGTCAACAGCAATATGGCTATTCTATATGGAATGCAAAAACAGTATGACAAAGCTTTAAAAATACATTTAAAGAGCCTAGAATTCCTGAAAAATACAGATGATAAATCTAATATCGTAATAGCATATTCTATAGTCGCTTCAGAATATTATATCTTAAAAGATTATGAAAAATCTCTAAAGTATACAGACTCTTCTATCGCATTGGCTAAACGTGAAAAGTTTAAGCAAAAACTTGTAGGAGCTTATAGAAGAAGAAGTCATATTTTTAGAAAAAAGAAAGATTTTAAAAAAGCATATGAAAATCATGTGCTTTATAAAAAGTATTCCGATTCTGTTTACACAGTAAAAAAGAGAAAAGAAATAAAAGAATTAGAACTTAAAAATGAGTTCGAGATAGAAAAAAAAGAATTAGAAACTGCTGCAAAAAGAAAAGAATTGAAACTTAGGTTATATGTATTGCTAACAATATTGATTCTGTTTTTTACTATAATTATTGGTTTCTTATTATGGAGAGATTACAAAGCCAGAGCAAAAAGAATCAAAGATAAGTTTGAAAAAGAAAAGCTTAAAAAAGAAGTTTTAGCACAAAAGATTAAAGTGTCTGAATCTGAATTAAAAGGATTAATAGCAGATAATACGATGCGATTAGAGTTTATTAAGCAATTATCTAAACAAATTAAGGAAGATAAAGATGTTTCTAATTCAGATAATGTAAAATCATATGCGAATAGCTTATTGCTAAAATTACAAAGTCAAATAAGTACAGAAAATAAATTGTCTTCACTTCAAGATAAGATTAATGAAGTAAATCAAGGTTTCGACCAAATTATTATTAAAAAGTTTCCTGATTTAACAAAAACAGAGCGAGAAGTTTGCTCTTTTTTACGCTTAAATTTGTCAATTAAAGAAATTGCTTCAATAAGAAATGCTAGTATTGACTCAATTAAAGCATTAAGATATAGAATCCGAAAGAAAATGGAAGTGCCTAAAAATCAAGAGTTAGAGCGTTTTATTCAGAGTTTGTAAGTGCTTTGTCACTTTTTGTCACCATGTATTTTTTTGTTATTTACACACTTCTTATACATTTGCCATATAAATAGTTTTAAAAACTACAGGGTAATTTCCCTATTTTAATAATCCCTAATTTAATTTGATTTAAATTGCCCAAATTAGTAGTATGCACCAGCAATTTTATTGCTGGTTTTTTTTTGAAATTTGTTAGATGATAAAAAAGTATGTCATATTCGTTTTTCTGTTTTGTGTCATTTTAATAAATGCACAAAAGAATGATTCTATTTATGTAAAGATTAAAGAAGATTTAGATACTATAAATACTTATGATAGTAAACTAAGTTACTTAATTACCAAAGGAGATTATTACTTAGAGAAAGATTTAGATCGATCGATCTTATATTTCAAAGAAGCTCAAAATTTAGTTTTAGATACCGATTCTGTTCAACAAGCAAAAATCTTACGTTTTTTAGGAAGTGTTGCTTATCGTAAAGGCGATTATACAGAAAGCTTAATGTACTACATGGATGCTAAAAAAGTATACAGAAGCCTTAAAGATACATTAAGCGTTGCAGATCTTTTTTTAAGAGAGGGAAGAGTATATAAGTATTTAAATGAAAACAAAAGAGCTATTGAGAATTATAGAAAATCAATTTCTTTAGCAATTTCCATAAAAGATTCTACTTTGTTAGGTAGATGTTATACAAGTATGGGAGGATCTTTCAGAAGGATAAGAAAAATAGATTCTTCATTACACTATTACAATAAGGCGCTACAAATTTTTAGAAAAACTAAAAACGAACTTCGATTAAGTAATGTTAATAATGATATGGCTATCCTTTATGCTTTTCAAAATCGTTATGATAAATCACTGCAAGTACATCTTAATAATATAGATTTTATTAAAAAAAATCATAGTAAAAGAAATGTAGGGATTACGTATTTTAACATTGGTTATTCATATTTTAAACTTAAAAAAGATAAAAAATCTTTAGCGTATTTAGATTCTTCAGAGGTAATAGCAAAAGAAGAAGGTTTTAAGTACAGGTTATCTAAAGTAGCAGATATTAAGAGCAAAATATACTATCGTATAAAAGAATATGATAAAGCTTATGCTTTTCAGGTTTTATATAAAAAATATTCTGATTCTATTTTTAATTTAAAGAAACAAAAACAAATCAAAGAGTTAGAATTAAAAAGAGAATTTGAAGTAAAGAAACGAGATTTAGAAATTCTAGCTAACAAAAAAGAATTAGAGTTACGATCTTATGTATTAACGACTATTTTAATACTTTTCTTTACAATCATTATAGGTTTGTTACTTTGGCGAGATTATAAGGCTAGAGCAAAAAGAATTAAAGATAAATTTGAAAAAGAAAAACTTAAAAAAGAAGTTTTAGCACAAAAAATTAAAGTTTCAGAATCTGAATTAAAAGGATTAATAGCAGATAATACAATGCGATTAGAGTTTATTAAGCATTTATCTAGTCAAATTAAAGAAGATAAAAATGAATCTAATTCAGATGAAGTTAAACATTATGCTAATGGTTTATTATTAAAATTACAAAACCAAATAGGAACAGAAAATAAATTAACTTCATTACAAGATAAAATCAATGAAGTTAATCAAGGTTTTGATAAAATTATTATAGATAAGTTTCCAGAACTTACAAAAACAGAAAGAGAAGTTTGTACTTTTCTTAGATTAAACTTATCTATAAAAGAAATTGCTTCTATAAGAAACTCAAGTATCGATTCAATAAAATCTTTACGATACAGAATAAGAAAAAAGATGAAAGTTCCTAAAAACCAAGAATTAGAGCATTTTATTCAAAGTTTATAGGAGATTGTCACTTTTTGTCACCACATTTTTTAAAGGTTTTTAACTAAGGTAATTACATTTGCAACGTGAAGAGTTTTCAAAAACTACGCGGGGGTGGTTGTCCACCATTTTAATAATCCCTAATTTAATTTGAATAAATTACCCTAAGTAAGTAGTTAGTAAAAACCAGCAATTTTTTGCTGGTTTTTTTCGTTTGTAACCTATTATTTTTTAATTCTTGAAAGAAAAATGAAAGTTAATTAAGTTAAAAAAGTAGTTTTTAAAAAAATGTAATACATTTAAGTCGATTTAGCACTTAACCCCTAAAATATCTAATGCAAAAATTTAATCTAATAATTGTTGATGATCATTCTATGTTTCGAGAAGGCCTAGAAGGTTTGGTTGAAACAGAAGAGAGTTATAATATCGCTTTAAGTGTTAAAAATGGGAATGAAATTTTAAAGTACTTAGATATAAATTCGGATAAGGATGTCGATTTAATAATTTCTGATATTTCTATGCCAGATATTAATGGAATCGAGCTAACAAAATTAATTAAAGAAAAATATACTAAAGTAAAGGTCTTAATAATTAGTATGCACATGAATGCTGATATGATAGAAGAATTAATTCAGTATAATGTTGATGGATATTTATCTAAAAATGCTACCAAAAGAGAATTGTTAGAAGCAGTAAAAACCATTTTATCGGGTAAACGTTTTTTTTCAAAAAAAATTAAAGAAGTTTATTTTAAAAAAAAGCAAGCTGATGAAAAAGAAAAGATAAAACTAACTAAGAGAGAAATAGACGTTATTACATTAATAGCTAAAGAGTATACAACACAAGAAATAGCAGATCAACTTTTCTTAAGTAAACATACAATAGAGAGTTACAGGAAAACACTTATTTCTAAATTAGGAGTAAGAAATTTAGCTGGACTAACTCGTTATGCAATTAAAATGAAATATATAGAGTAAAAATAAATGTTATTCTTCAATTCTCTAATCAACTCGATTGACTAATAAAGAGCATTACCATCATCTGCATGGACATTTGTTTTCGCCCATGCAATTTCAGGTGATTTTTCAAACAATTCTGAACTTCCTCTATTTAACATGCCGATTCCCCTTGTTCCCTTTTGTCCCTAACTGTATTATTTCTTTTACTGAGGGATTAGTTTTAACAACTACAAAATTAGAGATCAACAAAAAGTTTTACATCCCTGAAAACAGTGAAACTTAATTTTAAGAGGTGTTTTTAATGATAGAAATTAAATTTTGTTAAAATAATATCTTTTAATAACATAATAATATATGTTAAATAGAGTTTTTTTACGTTTTTTACCAGCGAAGAGCTGTTAATGAATAATTATGAATAAAATATCCCCAATACTAATTTTGTTGTGTTTTTGGAGTAGTTTCTCTCAAAATACAAACTTAAAACTCTTAGAAAAGAAAGATAGAAAGTCTATGAACGAGATAAGTAATCTTTTTTTTAAAGAAAGTAAAGAAAAAGAAGCATATACAAAAGCTTTAAAATTGATGAAAGAAGGAAATTCTGATTCAGGAAAATCTTTGGCTACAAGTTTAATTTCTTCTTATTTTTCTAGAATGCATAGTTTAGATTCTGCAATTTATTATGCAAAAAAAACATTAGCCTATAAGAATTTTTCTACTGATTCAATTAAGCGAAAGCGATACATTATGGGAAGTATGAATTTAGCAACAGGCTATTTTGCTAAAGGAATAATAGATAAAGCTAAGAAACTTTATATAGAAGGAATTCAAAAAGCAGAGGAGTGGGGCGACATGAATAATTATTACGGTTTTATAGTAAACTTAGGGAATTTATACTATATGAATCGAGAGCATGAAAAAGCTTTAGAATTCTATGAAAAAGGCTCAAAAAGTCCTCAAAATAGAGTAAAAATGATGTGTAATTCATCAATAGGTAATGTTTACGCAACAGCATTTAAAGATTATAAAAAATCCAACGAATATTATCATAAAGCTTTATCACAGTTAAAAGGTAATTTATATTTTGAATTAACTTTAAAACTTAATATAGCACACAACTTACTTAAAATAGGGAAGGAGAAAGAAGGTATAAATGAGTTAAAAAATATTATTAGCGAAAGTAAAAAACTAGGATATTATAATCAAGAAAGACAGGCTAACGAATATTTAGTTGAAGTTTATGTTAAAAATGGAAATTATAAAAAAGCAGAAAGTTTATTAATGCCTCTTTTGAAGGATTATATAAAGAAAGGTAATTTAAAAGATGAATTAGATTCTTATGATTATCTACGAAAAATAAAAGAAGGTGAAAAATTATATCAAGAAGCGTTTCAATATTCTGAAAAGTATACTACTCTTAAAGATTCAATAAATAAGTTGCAAAGAGAAAAAGAGATTAATGGTTTAGAAGTTAAATTCGAAACTTTAGAAAAGGAAAAAGAAATAGTTTTACTTAAAAAAGAGCAAGAATTTAAGGATAAAGAAATAGCTCAACAAGCTATGATTAGAAATATAATTTTAGGAACTTCACTTATAATTATAATAGCAATATTATTGCTTTTAAGATTTTATTTTCAACGTTTAAAAACTCAGAAAATTCTAAATGAAACTCAAGAGGCTTTTAATTATCAGAAAGTGAAAAACTTAATGAAAAAGCAAGAGTTAGAATTGGTTAAAGCAGCTATTGAAGGTCAAGATGCAGAGCGAAAAAGATTAGCAAGAGGTTTGCATGATTCAATAGGTAGTAATATGGCAGCAATAAAATTACAGTTTGAAGAGTTATCAGAGGATTCAAAAAAACTCCAAAAGATTAAAAATGATCTAAGTGATACTTACGAGCAAGTAAGGGAATTATCTCACAATCTGTTGCCTAGAAAAATACGCCAAAATGATTATTCAGAAGTTTTAAACGAATACATTAGTAATATTGATGAAATTTCTGATTTGAATATCAATTTTACAGCCTCAGACACTGAGATTATAAACAACATAGATAAATACTTACAAAGTGAAATTTTTGCAATACTTCAAGAATTGATTTCCAATACAATTAAGCATGCAAATGCAAATTCAATAGATATCAATTTAGAAATTGTTGAAGATAAAATCTATTTAACGTACGAAGACGACGGAAAAGGATTTGATATTAATTCAGTAGAAGATGGAATTGGATTAAAAAATATTAAAGATAGAGTGGAGCAATTGTCTGGAAATCATATTGTAGACTCACATCCAAAAAGAGGTAGTTTATTTAGAATAGCATTCGATAAAGACATTTATATTGTACAAGAAGTAGTGTAGTTAACGTTGTTTTTTTAGTGTGATTTTCCGTTTTTCATTTCTTGTTTTAATAAAAAGGTAAACTGTTTTTTAACAAAAAAATCTTTGTATCTTTAACGTTTGTAACTTTAAAACAAATCTTATATAATGGATTACGGAAAAGAATTTGAAAAGTATGCTACTAAACACCACGGTATCAGTAGCACATATTATAATAAAATAACAAGTAGCTTAACTCCATATATCATTGAAGAGCGTCAATTAAATGTTGCACAAATGGACGTTTTTTCGCGTTTAATGATGGATCGTATTATTTTCTTAGGAACAGGAATAAATGATCAAATCGCAAATGTGATTCAAGCTCAGTTATTATTCTTAGAAAGTGTAGATTCAAACAAAGATATTTCAATATACATTAATTCTCCAGGAGGTGGAGTTTATGCTGGTTTAGGTATTTACGATACGATGCAGTTTATTAAACCAGATGTAGCAACAATTTGTACTGGTATGGCAGCTTCTATGGGAGCAGTTTTAATGTGTGCAGGAGAAAAAGGTAAGCGTTCTGCATTACCACATTCAAGAATAATGATTCACCAACCTTTAGGTGGAGCACAAGGACAAGCTTCTGATATGGAGATTACTGTAAAGGAAATAGGAAAGTTAAAAACTGAACTTTACAATATTATTTCTAATCATTCAGGGCAACCTTTCGATAAAGTTCATGAAGATTCTGATCGTGATTATTGGATGAAAGCAGACGAAGCGAAAGAATACGGAATGATTGATGAAGTGCTTAGCAGAAAATAAGCTAAGATTATAATAGAAAACGTAGTAAATAAATATGTCACAAGATCAAAATTTAGAATGTTCGTTTTGTGGACGCAAAAAAGCGGAAACAGATTTATTGATTGCAGGTATGGATGCCCATATTTGTGACCGTTGTATCGAGCAAGCTTATGGAATAGTGCAGGAGGAGATTGCAGAAGCAAAAACAACAACTCTCTCTAATGATCTAATCTTAAAAAAACCAATTGAAATAAAGTCTTTTTTAGATGAATATATTGTAGGACAAGAGCAAACAAAAAAAGCAATGTCTGTTGCAGTATATAATCACTACAAAAGATTATTACAGTCAAAATCTCCAAACGATGGAGTAGAGATTGAAAAATCAAATATTGTCTTAGTTGGTGAAACAGGTACAGGAAAAACATTAGTTGCAAGAACTATTGCAAGAATGTTAAATGTTCCTTTTGCTATTGTAGATGCAACTGTATTAACTCAGGCAGGATATGTTGGTGAAGACGTTGAAAGTATTCTAAGTAGATTATTACAAGCTGCAGATTACGATGTAGAAAAAGCAGAAAGAGGAATCGTTTTTATCGATGAAATTGATAAGATTGCTCGTAAAGGTGATAATCCTTCTATTACAAGAGATGTTTCTGGTGAAGGAGTTCAACAAGCCTTACTAAAGTTATTAGAAGGTGCAATTGTAAATGTAGCACCTAAAGGTGGAAGAAAACATCCTGAGCAAAAATTCATACAAGTAAATACTAAAGATATTTTATTTGTTGCAGGAGGAGCGTTTTCAGGTATAGATAGAATTATCAGTAAGCGATTAAATATGCAAGCTGTAGGATATAGCGCTTCAATAGATGAAGATAAAATCGATGAGGATAACTTACTTCAATATATCATTCCAGCAGATTTAAAATCTTTTGGTTTAATACCAGAAATTATCGGTCGTTTACCTGTTTTAAGCTACATGAATCCTTTAGATGCTAAAACATTAAGAGCGATTCTTACAGAGCCTAAAAACTCAATAATAAAGCAATACACAAAGCTGTTCTCTATGGATGACGTTGAGTTTTCTATGACAGAAGATGCGTTACAATATATTGTAGATATGGCTGTTGAATATAAACTAGGAGCAAGAGGTTTACGTTCATTATGTGAAGCTATTTTAACAGATGCAATGTTTGAGTTACCAGGTTCAGATACTAAAGAATTTGAGGTGACAAGAGATTATGCCGAAGAGAAATTAACTAAGAAAGCTTTACAAAAATTAAAAGCAGCATCTTAAAGAATTTTTTATTTCAAAAAAATATAAAAAGCATTGAGTTTATCTCGATGCTTTTTTTGTTAAATAGTTTTAAAACTGAATCTTAAATAACTGAAAAAGATTGTTAAATAAGGTTTTATTAAATTTGAATAGTATAAATATTAGTTTTCATTGAAGAACAAAACTATATTTGCGCTTCAATTTTTATAGATGATTACCCAACAAACCATAGAAAGAGTTTTCGAAGCTGCTCGTGTAGAGGAGGTGATAGGTGAGTTTGTACAATTAAAAAAATCAGGAAGTAGTTTTAAAGGATTAAGTCCTTTTACAGATGAAAGAACTCCTTCCTTTATGGTATCTCCAGTAAAACAAATTTGGAAAGATTTTAGTACAGGAAAAGGAGGAAATTCAATTTCATTCCTTATGGAACACGAACATTTTACTTATCCTGAAGCAATACGTTGGCTAGCTAAAAAATATAATATTGAGATAGAGGAGACTGAGCAGAGTGATGAACAAAAAGAGCAAATGAACGAACGAGAAAGTATGTTTCTGGTTTCAAAATTTGCAAAAGATTATTTTCATGATGTTTTAATGAATACTCAGAAAGGACGAGCAATCGGACTTTCATATTTTAAAGAACGTGGTTTTAGAGAAGATACTATAGAAAAGTTCGATTTAGGATATTGTAAAGATGAGTGGGATAACTTCACAAAAGCAGCTTTAGCTAAAGGATACGACTTAAAATATTTAAAATCTACTGGGTTAACCATTGTAAAAGAAGGTGGAGAAAAAGTAAGAACTTTCGATAGATTTAAGGGAAGAGTAATGTTTCCAATTCATAGTATGTCTGGTAGAATACTTGGTTTTGGAGGTAGAATTTTAACGAACGATAAAAAAGCTGCAAAATATTTAAACTCACCAGAAAGTGATATTTACCATAAGAGTAAAATACTTTATGGTTTGTATCAAGCAAAGAAAGAAATAGCTAAGCAAGACAATTGTTTTCTAGTAGAAGGATATACTGATGTGATTTCTTTTCATCAATCTGGAATTGAGAATGTTGTAGCTTCTTCAGGAACAGCCTTAACTCCAGATCAAATTCGATTGATAAACCGTTTAACTAATAATATTACGGTACTTTTTGATGGAGATGCAGCCGGTATTCGAGCTTCTTTACGTGGTATAGATCTTATTCTCGAGCAAGGAATGAATGTAAAAGTGGTTACTTTTCCCGAAGGAGAAGATCCAGATAGTTTTGCAAAATCAAATTCCGATGCAGAGCTTAAAAAATATTTAGAGGAAACAGCTCAAGATTTTATTGGTTTTAAAGTTTCCTTATTAATTAAAGATGCTCAAAACGATCCGGTTAAAAAAGCAGGATTAATTCGAGATATTGTAACAAGTATTTCAAAAATCCCTGATGGGATTCAAAGAGAAGTGTATGTGCAAGAATGTGCTCGTATTATGGATATTTCAGAGCGAGTACTTTTTAGCGAATTAGCACAGTTAATTAATAGGGGAGGTGGTGAAACTAGAGTAGAAAGAAACAGAAATCAGGCTTCTGCTAAACCACAAATGCAACCTGTAAGGGAAAGTTCTAAAAAACCTAAAATAGATAGCCTCTTAATTTATGAAAAAGAGATAATAAAGATTTTACTTTTACATGGGAATAAAGAGGTAGAATTTATAAACTGGGTAAACGCTCATGATAAATATGGTCGACCTATATTAGAAAAGGAAGAATATATTAATACGGTTTCTAATGAACTATATTTGAATTTACAAGAAGACGAAATAGAGTTCTCTAACGAGGAATTTAGGGAAGTTTATTACGAAATTATACATCAGCTCAATCAAGACGAAAAAATCATCATAGATAAGCTTATTGTTAGTGAAAACTCAGATGTAGCTATGCTAGTTACTAACATACTTATGGATGAAGAGAAATATCAATTAAGCGATTGGAGTAGAAAAGATATTATTCTCAAAGATGAAGATGAAAAGTTACCTAAACTAGTAACTGATGTTATTTTAAATTTGAGAAGATCTCTAGTAGAAAATAAATTGAGAGATATTATGGAACAGGTTTCTGAAATATCGAATTCATACGAAGAAGAAGAGGGTAATGTTTCTAGTTTGAAAAATTTGAATGAACTTAAAGAAGAGGTCGTAAATTATCTTGAACTTAAAAAATTATTGTACGAAAAGCTTAGTAGAGTGATTTAACCTTTTGATTTTTAACATTTTTTTATATATTCGTAATCCGAAAGAAAAGAAACAGAAACAAAAAAGAATCAGAAATAAATCTAGAAACTATGAGAAAATTGCTCCAAATTGGTCAATTGATCGTGTTGTTCATTGAATTACCATTTCAAATTTCAAATGGACACAAGAAAAAAGCGTATAAAAAAATTAAACAATTAATGATTTCAGCTAACTTATTGTAGTTTGATAATCAGTAAAAAAACAAAAAAACCATATATTTTTATATGGTTTTTTATTTTTATGTGTTTAACTATAGTTAGCTATATGGAAATCAAATTCTATTTTAATTCATTTGGAATTTCACAAACAGGAATTGGAACCATTTTATGTTGATTAATTGTATTTAATCGAATGTAAATACTGAATACTTCTTTTTCTCTACCAGAAAAATCATCGGCTTTTTTACCTGCATCTTGCATTTTCATTGCCCATTCTAATTCATCATAAGAAGCTCCTATTTGATCTTCATCTGTTCTGCTGTCACCAAAAAGTCCATCTGTAGGTTGTGCTTTTTGGATAGATTCAGGTACTTTCAAATATTCACCTAAAGCATATACTTCAGATTTTACTAAATCAGCAATCGGACTTAAATCTACTCCACCATCACCATATTTCGTAAAGAAACCAACACCAAAATCCTCTACTTTGTTACCTGTTCCAGCTACTAGTAAACCATGTAAACCAGCAAAATAATATAAAGTAGTCATTCTTAAACGTGCTCGTGTATTTGCCAAAGCTAAATCTAATTGAGCAGATTGTTCAACTTCTGGAGTTACGGTTTTAAAATCTTCAAAAGTAGATGTTAAATTAACTCTAGCTTCAGAAACATTAGAAAAACGTTCTTTTAATTGTGCAATATGTTCTTGTGCACGGTTTACTTGGCTTTGTGCTTGGTGAATTGGCATTTCTACACATAAAGTTGGTAATCCTGTACTGGCACATAAAGAAGATGTTACAGCAGAGTCAATTCCTCCAGAAACTCCAACTACAAATCCTTTTACTTTTGCATTTTCAGCATAATCTTTTAACCAGTTTGTAATATGTTCAGCAACTTTAGGTGTATTCATGTTATACGATTTTAGTAAATTCGAAGTTTAATATTTAAACGTAAAGATAGCGATTTCATGCGTAAAATTATATGCCTTTTTATTGTAGGATTCATAATATTATCCTGTAAAAAAGAAGAAAAATTTAAAGTAGATGTGTCTAAAATTACAGTAGATTCTAAACTATATCGATTTGATATCGATTTTTATACAGCTACTGAAAAAACATTGCCAAAGGTTAAAGAAAAGTATCCATTACTTTTTCCTCACAATAACGATTCTGTTTGGGTAAATAAAATTCAAAATAAAGATGAACAAGAGCTTTTTACAGAAGTTCAAAAAAAATATACAGATTTTACATCACAGGTTCAAAAATTAAAATCACTATTTCAGCATGTTAAATATTATAACACAAAGTTTGTAGCACCAGTTGTAATTACGATGCTAACAAATATAGATTATGATAATAGAGTTGTTTATAATGGTGATTTTATGTTGATTTCTTTAGATTGTTATTTAGGAGCATCGCATGAGTTTTATAATGATTATCCGCAGTATGTAAAGCAAAATAATACAGAAGATCATATTATAGTAGATGCAGCAAATGCAATAGTTAATGTGCAATTACCACCAAATACCGAGCGAAGTTTTATTAATAAAATGATTTATGAGGGAAAAAAGTTGTATTTGCTCGATAGATATTTGCCTAATATCTTAGATAAAGAAAAAATAGGTTACGCATCTGAAAAGTTTGATTGGGCAGTAAATAGTGAAGAAGATATTTGGAAGTATTTTATAGAGCGAGATTTATTATATAGTACTGATAGTAAATTGAACAAACGCTTTTTAGATATTGCTCCTTTTTCTAAATTTTATTTAGGAGAAGATAATTTATCTCCAGGTAGAATTGGAGCTTGGGTAGGATGGCAAATAGTTCGTTCTTACATGCGAAATAATGACGTATCTTTGCAGGAACTTTTATCAAAAAGAGGAGACGAAATTTTTAAAAAATCAAAGTACAAACCTAAGCGTAAATAAATGGCAATAGCACATACTTCTGAAATAAAATTTAAAATAGCATTAGACGAAAATAGAGTTCCTGAAGAGATTACATGGAACGCTGAAGATGGAGGCATAAAAGAAGCAGAATCTAAAGCTGTTATGTTGTCTGTATGGGATCATAAGAAAAAAGATACATTGCGTATGGATTTATGGACAAAAGATATGCCTGTAGATGAAATGAAGCAGTTTTTTCATCAAACTTTAGTTTCTATGGCAAATACTTTTGAACGTGCTACAGACGATACAAAAATGAGCGCAACTATGCGTGATTTCTGTGATTATTTCGCAGAAAAATTAGAACTGATTAAAAAGTAAGTCTTAGACTTAATTTTAAAGTATATAAAGTGCGGATAAACCACATAAAAAGTGTGGTTTATCCGCACTTTTGTTTTGTTATAAATCTATATTTTAGTTGTTATTTAAAAAAAGATGAGAATAAAGTCGTTTTTATACATAGCCTTTTTAATTGGTTTTTATAAAATTAATGCTCAGAAAACTTTAGAAGGAGTTTATCACAGAGATATTTTGTTTAGTTATGAGAAGTATGAATTTTTTAAAGACGGAGTTTTTACCTTTCAAAAAGGTGGTGATTTAGGAGTTTCATTAAAAGGAAAAGGAAATTATAAAATAAAAAATGATAGTCTCTTTTTGAACTATAATTTAACATCACTTAAAGAGAATAGTTATTTTAAATCGAAAAGTTATTTTAATGAAAAAGATTCAATTACTTTAGAGTTTAAGGTGTATAATCTTAAAGAAAAACCATTAAAAAATGTAATGATTTATTCTTTAAATGAGGAAAAAGAGTCTGTAGATGCAAGTGAAGATAAAGATGGAAGTAGAATATTAGTTTTTAAAAAAGGAAATTACAAAGACAAAGTTGAGGTTTTTATAGATGGTGAATTTTTAGGCAGACAAATATTAGTATTAAGAGCTGATAGAAATTATATTTTAGAAGTCTACATGAGCAACAGTGAATCACAAGGATTTTATCACCCGAAGGCAATTAAGGGAGATATTCAAACGTATAAAATTTTAAATTTTGAGGATAATTTTATAGAATTAAAAAATACTGAAGTCAATTTTAAACTAATAAAGAATAAGAATTAAAAAATTACAGCTATGAAAAATATAAAGTATTATTTATTGATTATTTTAATTGGGTTTTGTTTCTCCTGTAAAAATGGTACAACAATACATGTTATTAATGAAAGTGGAAAAACTTTAGGAAATATTAGTATTGAAACAGGTTTTAGGTCAGAGTTATTAGAAGAAATTAACGAAGGAGAATCACAAAGTTTTTTCATTGATTTTAATGAGCTTAAAACTAAAACTGATGGAATAATGATGTTAAAAACTGATGAAACCTATTCTAATCAAATATATTCGTTTGGTTGTTATTCCAGTGGAATTCCTCCAAATAAAGATATTACAGTGATTCTTAAAAAAGATACAGTTGAGATTAAATAACTTAATATAATCAAGGACGGTGTTCCTTGATTTTTTTTATGATAGTTTTATAGTCTTCTTTATTTTGTACAAAGTCTAACTCAGAAACATCTATCACTAAAATATTTAAATTTTGTTGTGTTTTTATAAAGTTACTGTAACCATCATGAATTTTCTCTAAATAAGAAGCTTCAATATTTTGCTCGTATTCACGCCCACGTTTTTCAATATTCTGTAATAATCGATCAGTGTTTTGGTATAAATACACATATACATCTGGCTTTACAATTTCCTTATACATTAAATCGAACATTTTTCGATATAATTTGTATTCGTCATTTTGTAAAGTAACTTGAGCAAAAATCAATGATTTGAAAATGTAATAATCAGAAATTACAAAGTTTTTAAACAAATCAAATTGAGCTAAATCATCAGAAAGTTGTTGATAGCGATCAGCCAAAAAACTCATTTCTAAAGGAAAAGCATAACGCTCTTGATCTTCGTAAAATTTTGGTAAAAACGGGTTGTCAGCAAAACGTTCTAAAACAATTTTAGCATTAAAATCATTAGAAATCATAGTAGCTAAAGTCGTTTTTCCTGCACCAATATTTCCCTCAATAGCAATGTAATTGTATTGTTCAGAAATAGGAATTGGTCTTTCTAAAACAATATCTAACTGTTTAATTTCAGAAGTATCTGAACATTCTTGTAAACAGTTCACTATTTGTTTTTTAGCTATAGGGTGAATTACATTTTTAGCGATTTCAGCAAGCGGAGCTAAGGCAAATTTACGATCCAACATTCTAGGATGTGGAACAATTAATTCTTGAGTAAAAATAATTTCATCCTCAAATAATAATATATCCAAATCAATTAATCTATCAGCATAAGAATCAGAAGTTTTTCTAACTCTTCCCAATTCCTTTTCTATCCATAAGAGTTTCTGAATAAGTTGTTCAGGTGGTAAATAGGTGGAAACTTTAATACAAGTGTTATAAAAATTGTCGCTATCAAATCCCCAAGAAGCAGTTTCGTAGATAGAAGCAATTTTTAAAATAGAACCGACTTCTTCAGCAATTAAATCAATTGCATTTTGAAGATTTTCAGTCTTATTTCCTTGATTAGTACCTAATGATAAATATGTAATACGTTGTATTCTCAATGCCTTTATTTCGTTAGGCAAAGAAACAAAACCTTATAGGATTAATTTAAATTTTTACGTTGTTTTTTTGAACAGTATACACTAAAAAAAATATGACTACGTTTGCTAGTATAATCAATCCCTAAAATCATGAAAACCAACAAAATTAAACTGCTTTTTGTATTACTTTTTACCATTCCTAACTTATTGTTATTCGCTCAGAACACATATTATGTTGCAACTAATGGAGATGATAGTAATACAGGAACAGAAAGCAATCCATTTAAAACATTTAACAAAGCTGTATCTGTAATGTCTCCTGGTAGTACTTGTATTATTAAAGGAGGTGTTTATGAAGAGCAATTATTTGTAAATAAAAATGGATCGGCAGGAAATTATTTGAAATTTAAAGCTGCTGATGGAGAAAATGTAACTATAAAAGCAACTACTTTTATTAATGGCTGGCAATTACATTCAGGAAACATTTATAAGACATCTGTAGATATGTCTATTGAAGAAAGATTTAGAAATGTATATCATAACCAAGCTCATATGGATTTGGCGAGATGGCCAAATAATGAAGATAATAATAGATTTACAGTAGATTGTAAGTTTATAGAGAATGGAGGAAACAACTTTTTTACGTTAACCGAAGTTCCAGATTTTGATTGGACTGGTGGTTTGGTATATTATATTGGAGGACATTCTGGAACGAGTTGGACTAGAAGAATTACAAGTAGTACAACAACGAGAATTGAACATGGTGGTGTAGATATTACCAAATGGCCTTTCGATCCTCATAATCCAACTATTTTAAGAAACGGACATAGAGGTCAGTTGTATTTATTTAATAAGCTAGAAGCTTTAGATTATGCCAGAGAATGGTATTATGATGAAGGTGCTAAAACATTATATTTTCAAACAGCAGATGGATCAAAACCTAGTGATGATACTGTAGAATATGCCACTCATAAATTTACTGCAGAATTAAGAGGTGATTATATTAAAATCGAAGGAATTAAGTTTTTCGGAGGAAGTGTAAAAATTAGAGGAGATTTTAATGTTTTTGAAAATAATGAGGTAATCCATGGAAGTGAAGGTTTCGATAATTTAGCGAGTACATCCGCTGGAGTTGGTGAATCTGCTATTGAAGTTTTAGGTCCTAGTACAATTGTGAGAAATTGTAGAATAAATCATAGTTCGGCAAACGGAATTTCAATTCAGAATTGGGCAGGAGCACATAATTCAATTATTGAAAACAATACTATTTCTAACATCGATTATCTTGGAATTCATGCTACTCCAATCAGATCTACTGCTAATAACGTAAAAGTATTAAAAAATACAGTTTTTAACTCGGGAAGAGATGGAATCTATGTAAGCGGAAATACTTGTGAAGTTGCTTATAATGATGTTTCTAAATCACAATTAATTAATGCAGATTCTGGTGTGTTTTACACCGTAGGAAATAATGATTTAAAAGGAACAGAAGTGCATCATAATTGGTTTCACGATTCTAAACCACCAACTTATGCGGGAACAAAAGCTGCAGGAATTTATTTAGATAATAATAGTAAAGGATATGTAGTACATCATAATGTAGTGTGGAATGTGTCTTGGTCTGGTTACCAAGTAAATTGGGCAAATTGGAATTTAGATTTTTTTCATAATACATTATGGAATTGTGGTCAAGCAATGGCTTCTTGGGTAAACGGTTACGAACAAAAGAATAACAGAGTTTATAATAACTATTCTAACGTAGGTGATTGGTTTGATGAAACTGGTTTTGATGTAAAAGACAATTTAATTACAGCTGCTTCTCCTTTTGTAGATGCTGATGCTCAAAATTTTCTTCCTACTGAAACTGGTTTAGTAGTAGATAAAGGTGTGGTGGTTTCTGGTTTTGAAAAATCATTTAACGGAACAGCTCCAGACTTGGGGGCTTATGAGTATAATGGTACTGCTTGGACAGCTGGTGTGAATGCTATAGAAGATACAGGAAGTACTTTAAGTTCTGAAGATATCGTTAAAGATGATTCTATTGAAATTATGTATCCGAATCCTGCTCATGATGTATTAAATTTGAGTTTTAAGAATTCTCTAGACTTCAGCAATTCATCAATTGAGATTTATTCAATATTAGGAAATAAAGTAAAATCGTTCGATATTGAAAAGAGGGTTGTTGATGGAAAAGTAACGATACCAATTTCAACTTTAACCACAGGAAATTACCTAGTAAAAGTAATTCTACCAGATGGAATAAGTAATAAGATACTAGTAAAGAAATAAGAGCAAAAAAAATCGTCAATAAATAAATTGACGATTTTTTTTTGCTTTATATAAACAGAAAATTAACTTTCTTTCTTTTCTGTTCTAGATTTTCTATCGTCTCTGCGATTATCACGGTTACGATTATCTCTACCTTTGTTGTCGTTATTTCTTGGTTTAGAAACATATCCTTCAGGCTTTGGTAATAAAGCTTTTCTAGATACTTTCTCTTTACGAGTTTTAGGATCTACACCAAAGTACTTCACATCAATAATGTCACCAATTTTTACTACATCGTTAACATCTTTAGTGCGTTCCCAAGCTAATTCTGAAATGTGTAATAAAACTTCATTACCAGGAGCTTCTGTATATTCAACAACAGCACCAAATTCTAAAATCTTAATTACTTTAGTTTCGTAAATGCTTCCTTTTTCAGGTTTAAAAGTAATCGCTTTAATTCGCTCTAAAACTTTATCAATACCTTCTTGGCTTGTACCTAAAATTTCTACGATACCTTCTTCAGTAACTTCATCTTCATTAATTACAATAGTAGTTTCAGTTTCTTTTTGTAATTCTTGAATATGTTTACCTCCAGGTCCAATCATAGCACCAATGTAATCTCCTGCAATACGAACAGTAACCATTTTTGGAGCGTGAGCTTTTACTGAAGCATTTGGTGTAGCAATCGTATTTGTTAATTTCTCTAAGATATGTAAACGACCATCACGAGCTTGTTTTAATGCATTTACTAAGATTTCATAAGATAAACCTTTAATCTTAATATCCATTTGACAAGCAGTAATTCCATCAGCAGTTCCTGTTACTTTAAAATCCATATCACCTAAATGATCTTCATCTCCTAAAATATCAGATAAAACTGCATAACGATCACCATCAGAGATTAATCCCATAGCAATACCAGAAACTGGTTTTTTAAGCTGAACTCCAGCATCCATTAATGCCATTGTACCAGAACAAACTGTTGCCATAGAAGACGATCCGTTACTTTCTAAAACTTCAGAAACCACACGAACGGTATATGGACAATCTTCAGGAACCATACCTTTTAAAGCACGTTGCGCTAAGTTTCCGTGTCCTATTTCACGACGAGAAGTTCCACGAATTGGACGAGCTTCTCCAGTTGAAAATGGAGGGAAGTTATAGTGTAAATAAAAACGCTCTTCATCTTGAATTGTTGGAGAGTCAATCATGTTAGCATCTCTAGAAGTACCTAAAGTAACTGTTGCTAATGCTTGAGTTTCTCCACGTGTAAAGATAGATGAACCATGAGTTCTTGGTAAATAATCTACTTCACACCAAATTGGTCTTATATCTGTAGTTGTACGTCCATCTAAACGTAAACCTTCATTTAATGTTAAATCACGAACAGCAGCTTTATGTGCTTTACTGAAATACTTAGAGATTAAATCTCCTTTTTCTTCTAATTCTTCTTCAGAAAATAAAGCTAAAACTTCGTCTTTTACTTCAGAAAAAGCTTGACCTCTTTCTTTTTTAGAAGTTCCTTTTTTAGCGATTTCGTAACATTTATCGTAAGCTGCAGCTTTAATTTTTTCTTCTAACTCTTCATCAGTAACAGCAGCCTCGTATTCGCGAGTTTCTTTTTTACCTATTTGATTTACTAATGCTTCTTGCGCTTCACATTGTACTTTGATAGCGTCATGTGCTACACGAATTGCATCTGCCATTTCTTCTTCTGAAACTTCATCCATTTCACCTTCAACCATGGCAACAAAGTCTTTAGAAGCACCAACCATTAAGTCGATATCAGCTTCTTTTAATTGAGAAGGACTAGGGTTAATAATAAATTCTCCGTTTACTCTTACAACTCTTACTTCAGAAATAGGAGCTTCAAAAGGAATATCAGATAATTGAATTGCAGTTGATGCAGCTAAACCAGCTAAAGCATCTGGCATAACTTCTGGGTCATGAGACATTAATTGCATCATTACCTGAGTTTCTGCATGATAATCTTTTGGGAATAATGGACGTAATACCCTGTCTACTAAACGCATTGTAAGAATTTCTTCGTTACTTGGTCTAGCTTCACGTTTCATAAAACCACCTGGGTATCTACCCGCTGCGGCAAATTTCTCTCTATAGTCTACGGTAAGTGGTAAAAAGTCAATTCCAGGATTAGCTTCTCTTGCCGAAACTACAGTAGCTAAAATCATGGTATCTCCCATACTTACAACAACAGAACCATCTGCTTGTTTTGCTAACTTTCCTGTCTCTAAGGTAATGGTTCTTCCATCTCCAAGTTCAATAACTTGGCTAAATACTTTTGGAATCATAAAGTGTTTTTTTCAAATAAATTACGTTGTTAGTTGTAGTTGTGTTGTGTGTGTGTTGTTGTTATTTCAATGGAAGTTTTAAGTTTAAAAAGTTAAAACAACTTTCGCTAAGATAATAAAAAAAGAGGCTGAAAATTCCAGCCTCTTTTAGATAGGTATTATTTTCTAATTCCTAATTCCTTGATGATTGCACGATATCTGTTGATATCTTTCTTCTTTAAATAGTCAAGTAAACTTCTACGCTTACCTACCATTTTCACTAGAGAGCGCTCTGTGTTAAAATCTTTACGATTTTTCTTTAAGTGCTCAGTTAAGTGGTTAATTCTGTGAGTAAATAACGCGATCTGTCCCTCAGCTGTTCCAGTATCTTTTCCGTCTTTACCGTGCTTTGCAAAAATTTGCTCTTTTACTTCTTTAGTTAAATACATACCAATATTGTTTAAATGATTTTAATGTATCAAAATTTTCATTGAAGTTGCAAAAGTACAACTAATTTTCCTAAAAAAATAATTAAAGTTTATTAAACCTTTTCCTTAATGTTAAGTCCAAGAATCAGATTAACTTTTAAATACTATTAATTATGACAGCGAAAGTTTTAAAATTCGGATTAATGATGTTGCTAGGTGCTATGGTTTTTATTTCATGTTCTGATGAAGAGGGAGTTACCATGAATGATTCTGTAGAATTAAGTATAGAAGATATTCAAGATGTAGTGGTAGCAGATGATATTACTTCTGACATCGATAATATTTTAGAAGACGATGATATCGATTTTAATTTATTAGGTAGAAGTACAGATAATTCAAGTAGTAGTGTAGCTGATTGTGTAACTAGAACAGTTGAAGCTGATCCAACGTCAGAAACATTAACAATTACCCTAGATTTTGGAGGTAATTGTACAGGACCAAGAGGTAAAGAATTATCAGGTAAAATAGTTATTGTATATCAAAAAACAGATACAGGTTACTCTAAAGAAGTTAGTTTCGATAATTTCTCTGTAGATGGTAATGTGATTGAAGGATCTAAGTCTGTAGTAAAAGTAAAAGATAATGGTAATGGAAATAAAGAAGCAACGCATACGGTAAATATTTCTTTAACATTAGCTACTGGAGAAACTGTAAGTTTAGAAGGAACTAGAGTAAGAGAAAAGATAGCAGGTGACGATACATTAACTAGAGGAGATGATGTGTATTTAATTTCAGGTAGTTGGAAGTTTGTAAATAAACTAGGGAATGAGTTTACTGGAAATATTACAGAAAAATTAAGAAGAGAGTACGCTTGCAAATTCATAGTAAGTGGAGTTACAGAAATTACAAAAAATGGAGTTGCTTATACTTTAGATTTTGGAGATGGTTCTTGTGATAATAGTGCAACAGTTACCAATAGTGCTGGGGAATCGAGAGAAATTACACTTAGAAGGAGATAATTAGAGTTTTTTTGATGTAAAAAGACCAGCAATTTGCTGGTCTTTTTTAACTAATCTTAGCGTTAGAATTTAGAATAACGTACATGTAAATTATTTTGTAAAATTAACAGCATTTCTACCTTTATAACTAATAGAGAATTTTTCCCAGTAACCAATATTTGTTCTATCGCAAGTAATAACGGAACTACCTCCATTTGAAGATAAATACTTACCATTATGACCACGAATTGCTACTTTATTACTACCTATGAATTCTAGCGTAAATACTTCCCAAGCATCAATATTATTTCCAATACAAAGTACTTTATTGCCAGGTCTTACAGATAAATATTTACCACCAAATCCTTTTAGAGCAACTTTGTTGTTATGTAATTTAATAATTCTAAAATGCTCAAGAGTACCAACACGAGTTCTATCAAATTTAGGTCCGTTTGTGTTAGGAACTCCTTCATTAGAACTTAGAAACTTATTATTATCTGCTTTAAAAGTAACCACATCATGAATTTGAGGATACATTTTCTTTAACGAAATTTTATCTTTAGCTGATAAATAGCTTCTATTTGCAGTATATGTAGCACCGTTTTTCTTTGTAATTGTTGGTTTTCCATTTTTAGAAAAAGCATAAGAGCTGTATAGCATAATACTAGAAAAGTCAAAAGAAGAGTATTCTTTTCCATCTCTACCTCTTTCAGCATAGGTTTGAAAATTATGTTGTTTACCATCTCTAATATTGGCATTATTGATAGTAATGTGTTCATTTCTATCTACTCTAGATTGTTCATGCCATAAGCCAACAGCATGCCCTATTTCGTGTATAACAGATCCAGTGCTGCAGCCATTAGCTAGTGTTATGTACTGCTTCCCACCTGTTCTACCAACAAAAGAAGAACACCCGCTTCCTTTTCTAAAAGTTATATAGGCATTACTCATAGGGGTAATGCTTTCTCTTTTTACAAATGCTAAGTTTGTTCTAGCTTCTATGTGGGCAATTGCATTACTTATCCTATTTTTATTAGGTAGATCTGATTTAATATTATAATATACAATGTTTTTAGTCCATCTCCCACCAGTTCGTCCTGTACCTTTGTTTAATAAATTGTTGTTTAATTGTTCTTTAGTAAATACAATATCACCTTCAACAATGTATTCGTCTCCGTATTTTTCGGCTTTTAAAGTTTGGTTATTAAAAACTATGTCAACAATCTCATCATAATTTTCTTCTGGATGAGCGAGTTCTACTTGATTTTTTATTTCATCAGGTGTTTCTATAAGTGAATCCTTTTCTGTATTACACGATACAAATAGAACTCCCGAAAAAATTATAAGTTTTAAAGAAGTAAATTTTAATAATTTCATTTTTTAGTTTTATTATTGATTAATACAGCTTCAAGTTGTTCTGCTGATAACATTCCTTCTATGTTTTTTAAAATAAAATTGTTTTTGTTCAAAAGCATAATCGTTGGTGTTGAAGAAATTCTGTAGTCCATTAAAACAGCATCATTAGCAGCCAACATATTAAAATGATATTTTTTTTCTTTTATAACTTGTTGTAGTTGGCTTACTGTGGTGTCATACTGTAAGGTTACAATATAAAATTCGTCACCAAATTTTTTAGCGAACTTTTCTAATTCAGGATAAAAAGCGATACAATGATCACAGGTTCTATCTGTAAAGATTAATATTTTTTTATCGTATTTTAATAAGTCTTTAGTAGTTATTGTTTGCCCATCTTTATTTAATAATGCAAAATATGGGGCATATTCTTCTTCTAAAGGTTGTATGTAATGAATTTCTTTTTCATTTAAAATACTATCGTTAATAATTACAGGATTATCAACTATGCTAGCAGTATTGTTAATGTTGTTTTCTTGTGTTGGTTTTTTTTGACAAGAAAAACAAAGTACTATTATAATTAATATAAAATTAATTTTTGTTTTCATTATTTCTTGTATTTAAAACAACTACTTTAAGTAAACCTTAAAGTAGTTGTTTATAAACAAATTATTGTTATTAAAGGTTTCTACAATTTTCTCTACGAATAGAATATCTCCAATACGTACTAGTTACATCAAAGTTGTTTTTTGCTCTATCTTTAGCAATATCATCAGGGAACGCATATTTAGCTCCACCCTTATGGTATGCTTCACCAGCATGCTTATTGTATGTAAAAGATTTTCTAAACCCAACTGTAGCAGGTCCGTCAACAGTAAGGCTCACCTCGTAGCGTCTTGTAACTTCTCTTTGCTCACCGTATAATACAAAGTCACATACCTTATTTTTTGGGATAATATTTCCCTCGTCAAAGTTTACAATATGAGATCTGGTAGATGTTTTAGTAACAGCCTTTGAATTCTCTCTACTCATAGTACCTGAAAAAGAAACTGTTTTATTAATTTCAGCACCAATACCGAAAAACTTTTTAGATAAAGTTAAACCAAAAGATACACCTAAAGTTGCACTATTTGTTCTGGTTCTTGTAATAGCAGTTGAATTTGTTTCGTCATACTGATAAAATCTTTGGTTACTTAGTTTTCTTGGTGAATTTTTCCATCCTCTTTTCTCTACAGATGTTAATATTCTTGGACCTTGAAGTCTTCTGCTCGACATAAAATTGGGTCTTCTTCTTCTTTTCAATACAAAATCAAATGGTATTTTTTTTCCATATTCAGTACAAGAACCTGAATTGAATCTATCGCTATTAACTCTACGGCATCCTATTAAGAAAGTTTCAGGCATTTGTAATGCATTTTTATGATTTGTAAAGTTACGATCATAATGGTTATTTCTAGCGTATCGTTCTCTTACCTTAGCTATATTACTACTTTTAATGCCATATCGGTCTAAGGCTTTATCTGAGACTCTATACCTTTCTTGATAATCAACATTTCTTGCTCGCAAAGAATTATTAGAACCATCTAATAAACCTTGCTGTTTTAAAAAATCTTCTTCAGGAATTCGTTCGCCTTTTTCATTATAAACAAAAGCTCCTTTTTCAAAAGGGTCGTCTTGTAATTCGGAAGAAACATTTTCGTTTTGTACTTCAGAAGAAGAATTATCTTCTGGAAGTAAGTTTCCATCTTCATCTGAACATGAAGCAATTGTTAATGCTGTTACAGCAATAATGAGTGTTTTTTTTGCTATGAAATTTACATTCATGATAATTTAAATTTTAATTAAGTTTAAAAGAGTCGTTCTCTTTTCGTGGTGTAAAATTATTTGAAACAAATGCGTAAAAAGTATTATTTTTTCTTGAAAAGCTAGGCAAACGTTTGCCTAGCTTTTCAAGAAAAAATAATGGTATTAAAGTTTTTTTTAAAAAAAGGTAGGGTAAATTGATAGTTAGTTGTTTATAATTTATATTAATTATGAATCAATAATTTAACTTTTTTTATGTCGTATTGTGATTAAATAGTGTTTTTTATTGATGATAACCAACTATTTTTATGAAGAAAAACATCCCTACATTAAAACAAATAGCAGAAAATTTAGAGTTGTCTGTTTCAACAATTTCACGAGCATTAAATAACAATGGAAGCATAAGTGATTTAACAAAAAAAAAAGTAATAGAAGAGGCAAAAAGACTAAATTATGTTCCAAATATTATAGCTAAAAATTTTAGGGATAAGAGAACAAAAACTATAGGAGTTATAGTTCCAAATCTTATGCATAGCTTTACTGGTACTATTTTAAAAGGAATTCTTTTAGAAACAGAAAGAATAAAGTATAAGACAATTATTTGTGAAACCAACGATAATATTGAAAAAGAAAAAGAATTATTAAATAGAATGTTAGAATTTGGTGTAGATGGCATTCTAATGTCGTTATCTAAATTTACTACTAATTTATCTCCTTTATTAAAAGTTTTGGAGAAAAAGCCAATCATATTGTTTGATAAAGCTTCGGACAAAATACCATGTACACAAATAGTGACTAATGAAGTAAAAGGAGCTTTTAATGCTGTAGAGCATTTAATTAATATAGGTAAAAAACGTATTGCTATTATTAAAGAAAAACAAGGGTCGTTTAATTCTGAGAAGAGGTTTATAGGTTACTTGAAAGCATTAGATCAGTATCGTTACCCGTTAGATGAAACACTTATTTTTGATGTTTCAAATACAACTATTGAGGAAGGAGAATTGTTAGGAGAATATATAGTTAATTTAAAAGAAAAACCTGATGCAATTTTTTGTATTACTGATTCTTTAGCTATTGGTATAATTAAAACGTTGAATAAATATAATATTGTTATACCAATTGAAATCGCTGTAGTGGGTTTTAGTAACTCCGATTCTTCTAGAGTAATAAAGCCAAATTTAACAACTATTAAGCAGTCCGGATATAAAATAGGAAAGTTAGCAGTAAAGCAATTGATAGAAGAAATGAGAAGTGAAAAAGACTTTTTTTCGAGTAAATCGATAGAGGTAAATACAAAATTGATTGTTCGAGAATCGACTTTTGTATTATAATTTGTACTAGAATTAAAAACCTCATTTCTTAAGAAATGAGGTTTATTATAATATGTTCAAAAAAACTTTTATTAAGCTCTTACAGGTTGATTTTGTATTAAATCTAAGTATAAGTTTACTTGTTTTTTTAAATCTTTACGTTCGTAAATAGCGTCTAAGAAACCGTGTTCTAAAACAAATTCAGAACGTTGGAAGCCTTCTGGTAATTCTTTACCAGTAGTATCTTTTACAACACGAGGACCAGCGAATGCAATCAACGCATTAGGTTCTGCGATATTAA
Source organism: uncultured Tenacibaculum sp. (assembly GCF_947502995.1). GTDB lineage: Bacteria > Bacteroidota > Bacteroidia > Flavobacteriales > Flavobacteriaceae > Polaribacter. The sequence continues at coordinate 104,772 of NZ_CANNBW010000010.1, forward strand.
TATCTCCTAACATTGCAAAAGAAGCAGTTGTTCCTCCAGTAGTTGGATCTGTACATAAAGATACATATGGAATTTTAGCATCTGCTAATTGAGCTAACTTCGCAGATGTTTTTACCAATTGCATTAATGATAATGAAGCTTCCATCATACGAGCTCCACCAGATTTAGATACCATTAAGAAAGGAATGTTGTTTTGAATAGAATAATCGATAGCACGAGCTATTTTTTCTCCTACTACACTTCCCATAGAACCTCCAATAAAAGCGAAATCCATACAAGCGATTACTAAATCTTTTCCTTGAGATTTACCAACTGCAGTTCTAACAGCATCTTTTAATCCTGTTTTCTCTTGAGCACTTTTTAATCTGTCTGGATATTTTTTAGTGTCTTCAAACTTTAAAGGATCTTTAGCAACTAACTTTTCATTAAGTTCTTTGAATTCATTGTTGTCAAAGAATAATTCAAAATATTCTCTACTTCCAACTCTTACATGATACCCATCTTCTGGACTTACATATAAGTTTCTTTTTAATTCTTCAGTATCAATAATTTTACCGCTAGGCGTTTTGTACCATAAGCCTTTTGGTGTGTCTTTCTTTTCTTCGGTAGGGGTATGAATCCCTTTATCTTTTCGTTTAAACCAAGCCATAATCTAGTTTTGTTTGTTTAGTGTCAGTTTAAGAAACTTATCCTTATTTAGGGACAGGTTAGTTTACAAATGTAAAAGTTTTTTAATTACTGAGTATTCTTTTTAAATTAAAATTAATAATGAATTGGTTTTGAGTTTTTTATATAGTAAAAAAGCCTCTTAAAATTTAAGAGACTCTTTTGTGTAAAGTTGGTTATAACTTATAAAAGCTACTATAAAGTATTTATGCTATTTAAATCTTCGAAAGCTTGCTTTAAACGAGTTTTGAAAGTTAATTCTCCTTCTCTAAGCCATTTACGAGGATCGTAGTATTTTTTGTTAGGAATATCATCTCCATCAGGATTACCGATTTGTGTTGCTAAATAGTCAGCGTTTTTCTTCATGTAATCACGAATCCCTTCATTAAAAGCATATTGTAAATCTGTATCAATATTCATTTTAATTACACCGTAACCAATTGCTTCACGAATTTCTTCTAAAGTAGAACCAGAACCTCCGTGGAATACAAAATCAATTGTATTTGCGGGTACATTATATTTTTCAGAGATATATTCTTGAGAATTCTTTAAGATTTTTGGAGTTAATTTTACATTACCTGGTTTGTAAACTCCGTGTACATTTCCAAATGCCGCAGCGATTGTAAATTGATCACTTACTTTTAATAACTCTTCGTAAGCGTAAGCTACTTCTTCAGGTTGTGTATATAATTTAGAACTATCAACATCAGTGTTATCTACACCATCTTCTTCACCACCAGTAATTCCTAATTCTATTTCTAAAGTCATACCCATTTTACTCATACGAGCTAAGTATTCTTTACAAATTTCGATGTTTTCTTCTAATGGCTCTTCTGATAAATCTATCATATGAGAACTGAATAAAGATTTTCCAGTCTCTTCAAAATGCTTTTCACTAGCATCTAATAATCCATCAATCCAAGGTAATAATTTCTTAGCAGCGTGATCTGTATGTAAAATTACTGGAACACCATAAGCTTCAGCCATTAAATGAATGTGTTTTGCTCCAGCTACAGCTCCAGCAATTGCTGATTTTTGATCTTCATTAGACAATCCTTTTCCTGCGTTGAATTGTGCTCCTCCATTAGAGAATTGAATAATAACAGGAGAATTAACTTCTTTTGCAGTTTCTAAAACAGTGTTAATAGAATTAGATCCTACTACATTTACAGCTGGTAAAGCGAAAGCTTTCTCTTTTGCTAATTTAAAAATCTCTTGAACTTCGCGTCCAGTAGCAACTCCTGGTTTTATCATTTTTTTGTTTTTTAGTTTGTGTTGTAATTTCAATTGAAACAAAACTACATAATTTTTGTATTAAAAAAAGAAAAACAAAAGTTAGATTACGATTACGTTTTAGTTGAGGTGTCTTTTAGAAAGGATAATTAATTCCGATATTAAATACAGAATTTGCGAAATTGGTATTTTGAAACCATCTATTATTTGCTAAATATGGTTCTCTAACTTTAAACCCAAGATCTAAACGAGCGACTAAGAATTTAAAATCATAACGAACTCCAAAGCCAGTTCCAACAGCCATATCTGTTAACGATTTAATACCTTGGAATCTAGATTCAGCATCTACTCTAGATGAATTAGTAATATCCCAAATGTTTCCAAAATCTAAAAAGATCGCACTTTTTAAACTTCCAGCGATATCAAAACGATATTCAAAAGATGATAAGAATTTTAAACTACCAATGTTGTACTCTAATCCCGGAGCTCTTCTACCAGGACCTAAATCGTAAGTTTGCCAAGCTCTAATGTCGTTAGATCCTCCAGCAAAATAACTTCTAGAAAAAGGAATACTAGAATCATTATAAGTAACAATTGCTCCTAAAAAAGTACGATGAGCTAAAACATTGTTCTCTCCTAAATTCCAGTATTTTTTGTATTCAATGTCTGTTTTAAAATATTCTGCGATAGGAATTTTAAAAACAGTAGTTTGTCCGTTACTATTGGTTTGATTAGATAATAATCCCATTACATTTCCAGAGTTAGCGAATCTGATTCGGAAATATGAGAAATTAGAATCTTTAATGTTTTCCTGATTATTATAAGTAAAAGTGTATGCTATTTCTGGGATCAGGAAATCAGATGTAATAATATTGTATCGGTTTAAAATATTTAAATTATCTCTAAATGCTTCAGGGTTTGTTGTTCTAAAGTTTTCATCTAAAGATATTTCTCTCATTTTATCAACTATAGCATCATTATTTTCTGGAGCAGGTTCAGGTAAATTGAAAGTTGAATCGAAAATATCGACTACTTCTTCTAGTTTAGCATATTCAGATCCATAAATATTAAAGTAGTTTCCAACATTTAAATTTCTAATATATTGTGCATTCAAAAGTTCTAATTGAATAGATTTCTTTTTGTTGAATTGCCATCTGTAATCTATTCCAGCAGAAATATTTTGTTTGTCTAATGCTATGTTTTTTTGAATGCTTAAACCAGTGCTAAAAATAGTTCTAGGTTGCATACGTTTAGGAACAAGTCTATGAAAACCAAATGGAGCCATAAAACGAGGAACTTCTAACGATAAGTTTCCTCCAAACTCCCATCCTGGTCCATTTGCAGAGTTGAAAAAACCACCTTGAAGTGAAAGTTGAAATATTTCAGCGCCTTTAAAAGTATTTCTATTTGTAATTGAAAATTTACCTGAAATATCGAAGTTTCGAATGTTAGATCTTGATAATTCAGCATCTACACCGATAGAATATTTTTCGATAGGTGTTAAGAAAATATTAGCTTCAAGTTCTTCATCATTAATAGAACTATATCGAATAGATGTTGTTTTAAAGTTTTTTAAACCTCTTAAATGTAATTGAGTTAATCTTCTTAAAGAATCAGTATAAACCTGGTTTGGTCTTATAAAAATAGATTGTGTTAAGTGTTTCGGATTGTATCTCAACTTACCATGAGATAAGAAATTAATGTCCTTAAATTTTGCTTGATTATAGTAAGGCTCATTTCTTTTGGCATAAGAATAATCAGTATAAATATTGATATTCTTTATTTTTTGAATTTTAAAAGGTTTGGATATATATTCTCCGTTCCTTTCAATTAACTCATCTTTAATTTCTATTTTAACATTTGTCTTCTGATAGTTTTTTAAAGTATCAGGCTCAAACGATAATGAGTTTTCGTTGAATTTATAAACACCTCTATTTCTAAAAAGTTTAACAATTCGGTCAGCTTCTTTAATGAAATTTTCATCTTTATACTGATCTCCTTTTTTTAAGAAGTTCTTGCTTGCATGTTTTTTATAAATAGAATCTAAAATTGGCGATTTTATATCTGTATAAATAGAATCTAAAAAAGAAGGTTTACCTTTTTCTATAAGATAAGTTAAGGCTCCTTTTTTTCTTCCAACAGTATCTTTTTTATAGGCAACTTTAGCTCTAAAATACCCTTCAGTTGTATAATAGGCTAAAAGTTTACCAGCTGTTTTTCTTGTTTTTTTATCATTAATTATAATTGGAGCTTGTCCGTTATTCAAATACCAATTGTTTAAGCCAATAAATGTATTAGCAACTGCTATACTTTGTTTTTCTGAAAAGACATCTTTGAAAAGATTATACCATTTCGGATGGTTTTTTTCCCACTCTTCAACATCTTTAGATCCTTTAGGGTTTCCTAAGTTGTAAAAGTAAAGTGAAAGAGGTAAACCGATAGCTCTAGCGTTTCTTTGTTGCAGTAGTAAACTGTTTAAACGATCGTCGTTTTGTTTAACGCTATCAACAATTATAGTGTTTTTAGTAAGTAGTAATTCATTTTCAGGAACGTGTTTAATTGTGCTACAAGCACCAAAAAATAAGAGTAATAAAAAATAAAAACTGTGTTTTTTCATTAACTTTACACGTCGAATTGAATTGTCAAAAATACCATTTTTACAATTAAGAGCTGTTAAAAAACTGCCAATGAGCTTATCAAAAAACCAAATTAAGTTAATCAATAGTTTAAGACAAAAGAAATATAGAAAAATTAATCAACTTTTTATTGCTGAAGGTATAAAAGTGGTTAATGAATTATTACAATCTAGTTTAAAAGTAAATACAATTTTTGCTACTGAAGATTATGAATTAGATGAAAAGTATGTAAAGCTTACAACTATTATTTCTGAAGCTGAATTAAAGAAAATTACAGCATTAAAAACACCAAACAAAGTTTTGGGTGTTTTCCATATTCCGGATGGAAACAAAGCAAATGATGAAGGTTTGATAGTTGCTTTAGATGCTATTAATGATCCTGGTAATTTGGGAACAATCATTCGTTTATGCGATTGGTTTGGAGTTCAAAAATTAGTTTGCTCTACAGATACTGTAGATTGTTACAATCAAAAAGTAATTCAATCAACAATGGGGTCTATTAGTAGAGTAGATATTTCTTATGAAGATTTAGAGAATTATATAAAAACAACGAGCTTACCAACATTTATTGCTGATATGGATGGTGAAAATGTTTACACAACTACTTTACCAAAAGAAGCTGTTTTGGTCATGGGGAATGAAGCAAATGGAATTTCCGAATCCATTCGAGCAATCATACAAAATAAACTAACAATACCACGTTTTGGTGAAAGTAACCAAACAGAAAGTTTAAATGTAGCTACAGCTACATCTATATTAATCAGTGAGTTTAAAAGAAATTTAAAATAACCCGTTGATTTGAGAATCAATTCGATCAATAATGTATCCTAAATCTTCAGGGTTGTCTACAAAGTCTAATGTATCAACTTCAATCACTAATAATTTACCTTTATTGTACGTGCTAATCCAAGCTTCATATCTTTCATTTAACCTACTTAAATAATCGATACTAATAGAGCTTTCATAATCTCGACCTCTTTTGTGGATTTGTCCTACTAAAGTAGAAATATCTGCACGTAAATAAATTAATAAATCAGGTGGGTTTACTAAGTTTTCCATTAATTCAAATAGAGAAGAATAGTTACTAAAATCTCTATTTGTCATTAATCCCATTGCATGTAAATTCGGAGCAAAAATGTGTGCGTCTTCGTAGATTGTTCTATCTTGAATTACATTTTTTCCTGATTGCCTTAAATCTAAAATTTGACGGAATCTACTGTTTAAAAAATATACTTGTAAATTAAATGACCAACGTTCCATTTCACCATAGAAATCATCTAGATAAGGGTTCTCATCTACCGATTCAAAATGTGGTTCCCAATTGTAATGTTTCGCTAATAATTTAGTAAGTGTAGTTTTACCAGCCCCAATATTTCCTGCTATAGCTACATGCATGCGATCCTAGTTTTTAGATGGGGTCAAAATTACATATTATTCTTCGATTATTTCATATTAACAGGTTAATTTATATCCGTAACCTCTAACATTAATAATTTCAACTGTTGGGTCTTTTTTTAGTCTTTTTCTTAGCTTCGAGATAAATACATCCATACTTCTAGCATTAAAAAAATCGTCGTCACCCCATAGTTTTTTTAATATAAATGAACGATCTAAGATTTCATTTTTCTTTTCTGTTAAGTAGTATAGCAATTCACTTTCTCTATGAGTTAACAGTTCAACTTCATCATTAAAGTATAATTTTTGCTTTTCGTAATTGAATGTATACTCACCAATAATTATTTTTTCTAGATTCTTTTTTAAGTTAATTCTATCTAGTAAACTATGAACTCTTACGATTAATTCTTCCATCGAAAAAGGTTTCTTTAAATAATCATTTCCACCATGTTGAAAGCCATCGATAACGTCTTTAGTTTGTGATTTTGCAGTGAGAAATATAATTGGAATACTGTTGTTTTCTTCTCTAATTTCTTTGGCTAAAGTAAAACCGTCTTTTTTTGGCATCATTACATCTAGAACCAAAATCTCGGGTGATTCTTTAGTATACATATCGTAGGCTTCTTCACCATTTACAGCGTGAAAAACTTCAAAATCTCTAGTCTCTAAGCTTTCTTTAACAATTTGACCTAAGCTAGGTTCGTCTTCTGCTAACAATAATTTTATCTTTTTACTCATAAGGCATAGTGATTTTAAATGTTGTTTTTCCAGGAATAGAGTGTAATTGAATGCTTCCGTTATGCTTTTCAATAATTTTTTTAGTGTAATATAAACCGATTCCAAAACCTTTTACATCGTGTGTGTTTCCTTTAGGAACTCTATAAAATTTATCGAAGATTTTATCTTGTTGGTTTTTGTCTATTCCTTTTCCGTTATCAGATACAGTAATCTGAAGGTTTTTTGCAGAAGATTCAAATTCAAGATGAATTTCATCTCCTCCATATTTTATTGCATTATCAATTAAATTAGAAACAGCATTTTCTAAATGAAATTCATCAACTTTAATCACTAAATCTTCAGTGTTTGAAATGAAGTTTATTTTTTTATCAGTTGTAAACAACTGATGTTTTCTACTTAATTTTTCTAATAAACTTACAATTTCAACAGCTTCTTCTTTTAATAATAATTTTTCGCTGTCGAGTGTAGCGGTTTCTAAAAGCTTTTCTACCATTACATGTAATTTCTTAATCTGACTTTCAGAAATAGAAACATATTTTTTAGTTTTCTCTTTATCATCAATGGCATTAAAATTATTAATAGCTTCTAATGCAGTAGAAACTGTAGTAATTGGTGTTTTAAATTCGTGAGTGATATTACTAATTAAATCATTTTTAATTTCTGCTAATTCTTTTTGATCATTAATGATTTTTAATAGATAGAATAAACTAAAAACAACAGCTAATGATAATAATAAAGACAACAAAATACCTGTAGAACTTCGTTTTAAAGCTTCAGATGAAGGATTGCTATACTTCATTTTGAATTTCTTATCAGGTCCAAGAAATGTTGATTTAGATTCTATTATAGCATATTCTTCTATCGGTTGAGGAGAAAAAGAAGTATGAATAGTATCTTGTTTATAATATTCGAAAGCGTAGTCTACATTAATTTTTTTCTTAAGAAGTTCATTTTTAAGAATAGTATCAATTTTTCCATGATTCATGGTGTCATTTTGAATCGCAATAAAAAGAGTTTGTATCCCTTTAATTAATTTTAAGCTGTCTGCGGCTTTTTTTCCTTTAAAAACTCTAATGTTATCTCCTGATTTTGAAAAACCTCTTGTTTCAATGCAATTAATACTATCAGGACAATCGATAATATCTTTATGAATGTGATTAGAAAGTTTCTTTTTCTTATTACTAAAAAAACTATCTATAGCAAAAGCAGTATTTCGATATTCATTTGAATTGTCTGAAGTAATAACTAATGACTTAAAAGTTACTCTTGTGCTATCTTTTGATTCTTCTTTAGTTTTTTTATGTTCCTTTTTTTTAGGAATATTATTAATGTTATCGATAGATAAAAAGACATCTTCCATAACATTTTTAATTTCAATGGAGTTCGTAGAATTATTTTTGGGCGTGATAATAGAGAAGTGATTCGCTTTAGATAAATCTGTGAAATACTTTTCTAAAGCATTGTCTAAACTTATCTGAATTTCATTCATTACCCTTAGTTTGTTTTGTTGGTAGTTTTTATAATTCCAATAAAACTGCACAGCTATAGTAGTACATATAGTAACTACTATAAAGTAAAGAATCCAATTGTGTTTTTTAGTATTCATGCTTCAAAGGTACATTTCTAATTCTATAAAAATAAGTCGGTTAACACTAGTTAACACTAGTTAACTTAGAAAGAAGAATAATGAGAACATCTTTGTAGTGTAAAACAAAAAAATCAACTCATCATGAAAAAAATACTGATTACAATACTATTAATCGTAGGAGTAAATATGTTTTCTCAATCTTCTAATGAAATAAAGATAAAAACTTCGTCTTTAATTTATTCTGTAGATTCTGTAAGTGAATTAGAAACTATTAATTGGAACGAAGTTAAAGAATTTTTCGAAGGAAATACGAAAGAAGAGGAAGTAACTTTAGGAATAAAAGTAAACGAGTTACACAAGAAAAATTCAAAAGTTAAAACAAAGCAAAGTTTTGAAATAAAGGGAAAGGTTAAAGATTTAGACAAGTTGATACATATTATGAAAAAGTATCAAGTAAAAACTACAGCAAAGGCAAAACCTTTATCTCTAATCTATACAGTAGATTCTATTGAAGAGTTAAAAACAATTGACTGGGAAGAAGCAAGAACTTTTTTTAAAGATAATGATGAAGATCAGAAAATTACTTTAGGCTGTAAGGTAAAAAGAGTAAAAAAAGAAAAATCAAAATTAGATGTAAAGCAAAGTTTTATTGTTTCAGCTGAAGCAAAAGAGTTAGATAAATTAATTAAAATGATGATTAATTATACATCATCTCAAGAAAATAGCAATAAACAAACAGTAATATAAAAAGACAAAAAAATGAAAATTCAATTTCTATTCTTAGCTATACTATGTTCATTAACAACTATAGCGCAAGATTTTCAAGGAAAAGCAACTTATAAGACTCATAATAATATAGATCTTAAAATAAGTACAGGAGATAAAGCACCGAATTCAGATCTTCAGAAACAGCTTCAAGAAAAAATGAAGAAAATGTTTCAAAAAACATATACTTTAAATTTTACCAAATCAACATCAACATATACTCAAAATAAAGAGTTAGAGCCAGCAGCTCAATCAGGAGGAGTTCAAATTATGATGTTCGGAAATGGTGGAGGAAACGATATTCTTTATAAAAATACTGCAGAAAAGAAGTATGTGAATAAAACAGAGGTGTTTAGTAAAGAGTTTTTAATAAAAGACAAGTTGTCTGACGAGGTATGGGAAATGAGTGGAGAAACAAAAAAAATTGGAAATTATACATGTTATAAGGCTACGAGAACTAGAGAAGAAGAGCAAATAAGTCACATAATGACCGATGGTGAAACTGAAGAGAAAAAACAAATGGTAACAGTTAATACTGTGGCATGGTATACACCAGAAATTCCAGTAAGTAATGGACCAGATATGTTTTGGGGATTACCAGGTTTAATTTTAGAAGTACATGAAGGTAAACGAACCATAGTTTGTTCAGAGATTGTTTTAAATCCTACTGAAAAAGTAAAAATTAAAGAACCTAGAGGAGGGAAAAAAGTAAATCAAGAAGAATATGAAAAAATAGTGAAGGAAAAGGTTGCTGAAATGAATGAAAGATTTAAAAATAATCGTGGAAACGGAGAATCTATAAATATACAAATAGGAGGGTGATTTTTTTAAAGAAGCGATTTTAAACCTTTACAATTTTTTTAAGTCTTAGTAAGGATAACTAAGGTTATCTTTAACAAGAAAAGAACAAAATTAATCACGTAATTATGAAATCGCTTTTTACTTACCTCTTATTGTTTTCTGTAGCATTTGGTTATGCTCAAAAAAACTTTCACGGAAAAGCTGTGTATAAATCGAAAACTTCTTTTGATATGAATCAATGGGGAAATCGTCAGTTATCCGAACAACAAAAGAAAAGAATCATGGAAAGAATGAAGAATATGTTAGAAAAAACATATACGCTTCATTTCAATAGAACTTCATCATTGTATGAAGAAGAAGAAAAATTAGAAGCACCAGGTGGTGGAAGAGGAGGTTTTCGTTTTGGAGGTTTTTCTAGTGGAATTCAATATAAAAATACACAAGACAAAAAGTTTTTAGAAGAGAGAGAATTTTTTGGAAAGAAGTTTTTAATAGAATATCCGTCTGAAATGCCAAAATGGGAAATGAGTGGAGAGCAAAAACAAATAGGAAACTATTTATGTTATAAAGCTACTATGGTGAAAAAAACTGATGAGTTCGATTGGCAAAACATGAGAAGAAGAGGAAGAGGTAGAAATAGAGGTAAAGACAATAAGAAACCTGATAGTACAAAAGTTAGAAAAGTTACTGAAGATATAGAAATGCCAAAAGAAATACTAGTTACGGCATGGTATACACCACAAATTCCTGTAAGTAATGGTCCTGGAGAATATTGGGGATTACCAGGTTTAATTTTAGAAATAAACTCTGGGAAAACTACAATTTTATGTACAGAAGTAACTTTAAATCCTAAAGAAAAGAAAGAAATAGAACCTTTAACTAAAGGAGACGAAGTAACAAGAGAAGAGTATAATGCTATAGTGAAAAAGAAGATGGAAGAAATGAGAGAAATGTGGAGAGGCAGAAGAAGAGGTAGGTCTTAGTAAGTTTTATGAATTAATCAAACTTTAATAATGAAAAAAATATTTTTTCTGGCGATCGTAATGGTTGCCTGTTATACTAGTGCCCAAATTAAACTGACAGGGATAGTAAAAGACAGCATTGGAAACCCGCTAGAAATGGCAAATATGTTGGCTATAAATCAAAAAGATAACAAAGTAGATTCTTACGGGTTTACAGATGCTTTTGGTAATTATAAACTGAATTTGCAGAAAAATGCTAGTTATATCATTAAAGCGAGTTATGTAGGGATGAAAACAGGTGAATTTAACATTAGCACTAAAGAAACTGATATTAAAAAAGATATTGTTTTACTTTTTGATAATACTTTAGATGAAGTAGAAATTATTTCTAAAATGCCTGTAACGGTAAAAGGTGATACAATTGTGTACAATGCAGATTCCTTTAAAAGCGGAACAGAAAAAAAGCTAGAAGACGTACTAAAAAAACTTCCTGGAGTAGAGGTAAACGATGAAGGAGAAATTCAGGTTGAAGGAAAAACAGTAAGAAAGGTAATGGTAGAAGGGAAAGATTTTTTTGATGGAGATTCTAAACTTGCTACTAAAAATATTCCAGCTAATGCGATTGATAAAGTTGAGGTCTTAAAAAATCATAGTGAAGTTAGTCAGATGAGTCGTGTTACTGATAATGAAGATAATATTGTTATAAACCTAAAACTAAAAGAAGGAAAGAAGAATTTTTGGTTTGGAGAGGTTTCTGCGGGAATAGGAATGGCAACAGAAGATAGCCGATATATCGTACATCCAAAACTGTTTTATTACAGTCCGAAATATAGTTTAAACTTAATTACAGATTTTAATAATATTGGAGAAGTTCCATTTACACGTAGAGATTACTTTAAGTTTACTGGAGGATTCAGAGGAGCTGGAGGAAGAGGTACAGGTTTTAATGTAGCGTCATCTGATATAGGTTTCTTAACACTTCGAAACAACAGAGCTAAAGAAATCGAATCAAGATTTGGAGCAGTGAATTTTAGTTATTCTCCAAAAAAGAATTGGGATTTAAGTGGATTCGGAATTTATTCTGGATCAGAAGTAGATATGGAAGAAAATACAATAAGAAATTATATCAATGAAAATGTTGATGCCTCTACTTTGCCACCATTCGATACGACAGACCCAAATTCGATTAGATTTATTAATACAGAAGAAATAAATAGTGTTTCTAAACAAAGGAGTGATTTAGGTTTACTAAAACTGAGTTCAAGTTATCGCCCAAATACCGATAATCAATTTGATTATGATGTTTTCGCTAAAATTTCAAATCAAGAAGAAATACAAAGTTTAAATTCTACACGTACCTATTTAAATGATGCAGATGAGTCTATTCCAATTCATCAATTATCTAGTCAGAATCCGTATTCAATTAGCCAAAATTTGAATTATTATTATACATTAAATGACAGTAATATATTTGCTTTAGAAGCTCAATATTTATGGCAAAATGAAGATCCGTTTTATAATGCTGAGCTAGAAAATTTATCTTTTTTCAATGTTTTAGGTTTAGTTGATGAAAGTCCTGTTCCTTTTGATGTTTCTCAGAATAAAAGAGTCAAAACAAATAAATTAGATGCCAAGTTAGATTACTTTTATGTGATTAACCCGAAGAGTAATTTAAATGTAACTTTAGGAACTACTGTAAGTGATCAGCAATTCAACTCTAATATTTTTCAAGTTTTAGAAAATGGAACAACGAATTCTATAAGTAATGTAAATTCAATTAATGATGTAAATTATACTTTCGATGATTATTATGCTGGTTTACATTATAAGTTTATTACAGGGATATTTACTTTTAATCAAGGATTTACAGCACATCAGTATTCAGCAAAAAACACACAACTAGGAAGTGTTTTTGATAACAGTTTCACAAAATTATTACCAGATGCTTCTATTAAAGTAGCACTTAAAAAGTCGGAAACTTTACGATTAAATTATAGTCAACAAGTAAGTTTTACAGATATAAATAGAGTTGCCGAAGGTTTTGTATTTAACAATTACAATAGATTATACTCAGGAAACAGAGAATTAGAGAGTTCTTTATCACACAATGTAAACTTGAGTTATTTTAGTTTTAATATGTTTAATTACACAAACATTTTTGCTAGCGTAAATTATAGTAAACTAATAGATGCGGTAAAAGGATTAACTACGTTTAATGGAGTAGATCAGGTATCAACATCAATCAATTCTATATTCCCAGATGAAACAATTTCAGCGAATGCTAATTTTCAAAAAAGTTATCGAAAATTTAAAGTTACAGTTGGAGGAAATGTAGGTTATTCAGTTTCAAACAACCTGTTTTTTAATCGTTTTACAAATGAAAATGAGAATAGAGAGTCAAATTCATTTACTCAAGCTTATAGAACAAGATTTAGTACAAACTTTAGAGAGTTTCCAAATTTTGATGTAGGTTATAATGTAAGTATTAACAGGTACGATCAAGGAGGAATCGTAAATACATTTACTACACATAGTCCTTTTGTTAATTTCGATGCTTTTATAACCAGAGATTTAATATTTAATACAAAATACACTTATAATAATTATAGAAACCAATCTGAAACACTAAATGATTTTAGTTTTTGGGATGCAGATTTAACCTATCAAAAGAAAGATAGTAAGTGGGAATACAAAATGATGGTAACAAATATTTTAGATACAAAATCTTTAAATCAAGATAGTTCTAATACCATTTTTAATAGCTCTTCTGCTTACATAATCCAACCAAGATATATTACTTTTTCAGTGAAATATAATTTATAACTATTGTTTTGAATCAATCAAAAAAGGCGAGGTATTCCTCGCCTTTTTAATTTTTAATAAAAAAATTATTTAATAATAACTTTTTTTACTTCGGTTTTATCATCTTTTATGATTTGTAATAAATACAAACCAGAAGTCACATTTTCGTAACTAAGTTGTTCAGCAAATTTATTTGTAGCATTACTAAATTCTTTAGTTCCAACAAGTCTTCCGCTTAAATCGAATAATTGAACTTTTACAGTGCTTAAAACTTCAATGTCAAATACTAAATTGAAAGTTTTGTTTTCCGTAGGATTAGGAAAAAGACTAAAATTAGCAAAATCAATTACATCACCTGTAGCAACATCTGGATTATTAATAATTGTAAAATTTGTAGCATTTACATTGTAAAAAATATTATCCACAGCTTCAATCATTATTCTAGCCTCAGTCGTAGCCATATTTGGAATAATAACTGTTTCTATTCCATCATTAGGGGTATTATCAATAATCACAGTTGGAAAAGTAAGACCACCATCTGTAGATAACTTAATACGTACATTTTTACAGTTTATAGGAGCTTGATCTGTTGTAGATTTATCCCAAATAATAGTTTGGGCAGTTGCTCCGTCCCAGCTAACTTCAGTGCTAGGTGTAGTAACGGTAAAAGGTTTTACATCTATAACAGAAACTTTCATACTATCGAAAGCAACAGCACCACCACCTGTTTGATTATCTCTTACAGTTAATGTAAAATTCATTTCTCTTTCTACTTCAGGAATAACTTCCCAAAAAGAGAAAAATTCACCTGAAACAATAGTTTCTAATTTTGGTAAATATCTATTTGGAGAAGATGTTGGAGCAAAAGATCGAAAAGAAGCTCCTCCTGTACTTGTTGAAGAAGGTGGAGAAATTACAATTTCATTATCAACTTGTTCCCAACAATACGTTAAGTTAGCTGAAGAATCATTATCAGATCCATTACCTCTTAATATTAAAGGAGTTCTTTTAGGTACAGTAAAATCTGAACCAGCATTTGCTACAGGTGCAGTATTTCCAGTGCTAGAGTTTGTACTACAAGATGTACTATTTTGCACAAAACTAAGCATCTCCTGAATACTTATCGTATGAAAATAATCATCACTATTATCTTGAACATTATTGGGGAAACAAATACCTGCATAGGCCATAATCGTAGAACCACTTCCAGGTTCTATAGCTGTGTCATCATTTCTGTTTCCACCTACACAACTACCTGTGTCCCCATTAAAAGTATGATTTCCTCCGAATTGATGTCCTAATTCATGAGCTACAAAGTCAATGTCGAACGGATCGTTAATTGGAGAGTTTAAACCTGTCATAGCACCAGCTTTAAATCCATCAACACAAACCGATCTAAAACGAGCAATTCCTCCTAAACCTGTTGCAAAAATATGACCTACATCATAATTGGCTGTACCAATTACATTATCACATAAATCTTGATTTTGATTTATAAGTACAACAGAATTATCATTATCTAGGTTGTCAGTAGCAGCATCTAAATTGATTAAAGGATTTGCACCACCAACTAAAACAATATTCATATGTACAGATAAATCTCTTTCATAAATTCCATTTACTCTTGTTATTGTGGTATTCATTGCAGACAAAACAGCAGCTCGTTGTTGTGCTTCAGTTCCGCTATTTAAACCTTGTTCATTGATATGGAATTGAGAATATTCACCTGTACAGGTTAAAGCTAATCTGTATGTTCGTAATGTACCATCATTAATAATTTTTTTACCAAACTGTTTAGCAGGTTGTTCAATTTTATTTTCACCTAAAAGAGTACAAGCTGGACGATTACTGTTCTGGTTTAAATCAGATCTACTGTATAACATGTATGTTGAATTGTCCTTCGTGTAAGGATCAACATAATAAGTGGGCTTATTTATAGGGTATAAAGTAATATGAACACCGTCACTACCAATACTTAATTTACCGCTGGTTTTATTATCAGATTTACTTGTAATTGAATATGATTTTATAAAACCGAATTCAGGAGCTAAAGATTCAGAAAAATTTGAACTTTCTTTAATTGAAAACTCAGAAATATTATTGTTAGAATCAGGAAGCAAGATAGTTTTTTCTGTTCCTCGACTTTTCAGATTCAGTTGATTTTTAAAGTCATTAATATTTAATGAAAAAAGACTATATTTTTTAGGAAGATGATTAGCTTGTCTAGACTTTTTTGTTAATAAACTAGAGTTGTTTGGGGTGATTTTTTTCCAAGTATTCTGCGAGTTTATAACATAAATACTAATAAAAAATAGTAATAGTGTTTTTCTCATGAAATTTTAATTTGAGTGTATTTTAATGATTTTAACTAATTATCGCTTAGCGAATAAGTATGGGGCTTAAGCAAATGTATAAATAAAAACGCTGTATTAATAAAAATATTCTGAAAAGACTAGATCAATAAATCCATTACACTTTATATAAATTATTTTTTTTCTTTACTTTTTTGTCGAAATTTGTTATTGTTAATTACTAATTAGGCAATGAATAAAAAAGTCTGTTTAATAGATTTATCTCAAAAAGATTTTAAAGATACTTGGGATTTACAAACGAAAACCTTACAAAGTATAGTAGATTTAAAAATTAAAAATAGAAGAGAGGAACTAAATATTCCTACATCAAACTATTTTTTATTTGTTGAACACCCTCATGTGTATACTCTTGGTAAAAGTGGAGATATGAAACATCTTCTATTAAATGAAAAACAATTAGAAGAGAAAGATATTTCGTTTTATAAAATTAATAGAGGTGGAGATATCACATATCATGGACCAGGTCAAATAGTCGGTTATCCAATTTTAGATCTAGAAAACTTTTTTACAGACATTCACAAATATCTACGTTTACTAGAGGAAGTAATTATTAAGGTTATTGGTGAGTATGGTTTAAAAGGAGAGAGAAGTCCTGGAGAAACAGGTGTATGGTTGGATGTTGGTACTCCTTTTGCAAGAAAAATTTGTGCAATGGGGATTCGTACAAGTAGATGGGTAACTATGCACGGTTTTGCACTTAATGTAAATACAAATCTTGGTTATTTTGATCATATTATTCCTTGTGGAATTAATGATAAATCAGTTACTTCTATGGAAGTTGAGCTTGGTGCAAAGTTAAATTTAGACGAGGTGAAAGAAAAAATACTTTTTTACTTTAAAGAACTTTTTGAAGTAAATGAATTCATAAAAAAAGCGAGCTTATAAGCTCGCTTTTTAATATTTATGATTTGTTGTGCTATAATTATTTTCTAGCTTTAATATCAAAAGAGAATTCGATAATATCATTGATAGCTTTATCTTTTAAGTTATCAAAGAATTTTCCAGAACCATACTTAACACCAAAATCAGTTCTGTCAACTCCAAAAGTTTCACTCTTTAAAGTAACATCATTTCCATTTTCAGTTAATGTAGCAGGAATTGTAATACTTTTAGTAACATCTTTAATAGTTAAGTTACCTGTAATATGTAATTTACCATCTTTAACTTCAGAGCTAGCAACTACAAATTTAGTGCTTGGGAATTTTTCAACGTTAAAAAAATCTTCATTCTTTAAGTGTCCTTCTAAACCAGCTTTCTTTTTTCCTTCTAAATCAGAACAAGAAATTGTATTCATATCTAATACGAATTCTCCAGCTTTTAAAACACCAGCTTCAACATCAAATAAACCTTTTTCTATAGTGATTGTACCATTGTGACCTTCTCCAACAGGATGAGCTCCTTTCCAAGTTACAGTTGATTCTGCTACGTTTACATTGTAAGAGTTAATAGGGTTAGTTACCTTTTGCTCAACTTTTACTTCTTCTTTAGCTTCTACTTTTTTTTCACCTTTACAAGACGTTAAAGCTATAGTTACTACTGCTAATGATAAGATTAGTTTTTTCATTTTTAGATTGTTTTATATGAATTTGAAATTTATATTCCATGGCAAATATATTTATTATTTATTGCCTGAGGAATTATTTTTTGTCTTTTGTATCTATCACAATGGTTACTGGACCATCATTTAATAAATCTACTTTCATGTCTGCTCCAAATATTCCTGTTTGAACTTGTTTTCCTAATTGTTTTTCGAGTTCTTTTACAAATTTCTCATACATTGGAATCGCAAATTCAGGTTTAGAAGCCTTAATATAACTTGGTCTATTTCCTTTTTTCGTTGATGCGTGTAATGTAAACTGACTCACTACAATTGCTTCGCCATTCGTCTGTAATAACGAAGAGTTCATTACATTATTTTCATCATTAAAAATTCTAAGATTTACTATTTTTTTAGTCAACCAAAGTATATCTTCATCTGTATCTTCATCTTCAATACCAACTAAGATGAGTAATCCGTTTTTTATACTCGCAACAACTTTATGATCTACAGTAACGCTTGCTTTTGAAACTCTTTGAATTACAGTTTTCATAATTTAATTATTGTCTTCCAGATAAAATATCAGTTCTATAATTTTCTTCTTCACCTTCTAAGATTTGTAGATAACTTTTATATCTCGACCAAGAAATCTCTTCTCTTTCTAAAGCATCTTTTACAGCACAATGTGGTTCGTTTAGGTGAATGCAGTTATTAAATTTACAATCTTGTTTTAAAGCGAAAAATTCAGGAAAATAATCACCTAACTCATCTTTTTCCATATCAACTACTCCAAAACCTTTAATTCCAGGAGTATCTATAATAGAAGCATCAAAACTTAAATCGAACATTTCAGCAAAAGTTGTAGTATGTTGTCCTTGTTTATGTTGATCAGAAATTTCTTTTGTTCTTAAGTTTAAAGTAGGTTCTATATAATTTACTAAAGTTGTTTTTCCAACACCAGAATGCCCAGAAAACATGCTTACCTTACCTATCATCATATCCTTAATTATATCTACATTTTTTCCAGTTGTTGCTGAAGTTTCTATACATGTATATCCGATAGGTTCGTAAATATCTTTTAAATATAAAATCTCTGCTTTTTGTTCAATAGTATAAGCATCAATTTTATTGAAAATAAGCACAACATCTATGGAGTAAGCCTCTGCTGTAACAAGAAAACGATCGATAAACGTTGTAAATGTAGGCGGATTATCAATAGTAATGATTAGGAAAACCTGATCTATATTAGATGCGATTATATGCGTTTGTTTGGAAAGATTTACAGATTTTCTAACGATGTAATTTTGTCGTTCTAAAATGTTTGTAATAATTCCAGTTTCTTCGTTGTTTTTTGTTTCAATAGTAAACTCAACATGATCTCCTACTGCGATAGGATTCGTGCTTTTTATTCCTTTTATTCTGAATTTACCTTTGATTCGACATTTATAAAAGGTGTTATCACTCTTAACCCAATACCAACTTCCTGTTGATTTGTATACCGTTCCTTTCATAAAACAAAGATGAGAATAAATTAGCGAATCTATGCTATAAGATTATGTTGTTAAGTCATTTATTTTTTCAGGAACACTTCCTCTTTCTCCTAATCGGATCATACCAAAAATAATATTAGCAATAATTCCTGGATTAGTAATCAATGAAGCAATTTCTGAAACACTTTGATCTCTTTTAGTAATTAGTTCAGGGGTTTGACTCTCTGTAGATTGAGCTAGTTTTACGGCAAAATCCCAAGCGCCATCTCTAGCAATTTCCATACTAAAATCAACCAAAAAGTTATCAAATTTACTGGTGAATTTTAATATTTTTCTCAAAAAAGGCCAAATTGTAGCTAAGTCATTTTCAACATCTGATACCAATGAAGAGAGAATTGTATTTATTTTATTGAAATCGTTTTTTAAGCTTTCAATATTTTCCCCTTTAGTTACTTCGTAGGCAGCTATTCCTAAATCTAAATTAATGTGTGCATTCATTCCTATTAATAAATGCTGTAGCACAATCGGCCAAAATTTTTCAGATAAGTTAAATGCTTTTTTCCAAGATAATGTAATTGGTTTATTAGTTTTAAAATTGTAGTAAGCATCAATATATCTTGTGGCGAAAATTACATCTAGTTTTTCCATTCTAGGTCCATCATCAAAGAATCCTTCGGCAATACCTTCTTTAACTCTTATAGTGACTTTTTTATAAAGAGCAGCAAAATAACCAAGAGTAGAAGAAGTTTGTTTTGATTCGGTAATGATGTTTTCTAATGTGTTGATAACATCATCAATTGTATTGATGGTTCTCATAGTCGGTTAATTTAGGATATTAAAGAAAATAAAAAAAGCGCAGTTTTGCGCTTTTTTTTATCCGTTAATAATCTTTTTCTGATGATTAATACTTTCTTGGTGAATTGCTTTGAATATCTTTAAAACAAATTCTTCGCTTAAATTGTTTTCTTCACCTTCTAAAATCATTTTGCCTAAGATTTCGTTCCAACGTTTTGTTTGTAAAATAGCAACATTCTTTTCTTTCTTTAAAGAACCTATTTTATCAGAAATCTTCATTCTTTTTCCCATCATTTCGATTAATTGGTGATCTACTACATCGATTTGAGTTCTTAAGGTGTTTAAAGCATTTTTAAAATCAACTTCAGTATCCGTTTCTTTTCTGATTTTTAAATCTTCCATCATTTGGATAAGTGTAGTTGGTGTAATTTGCTGTTTAGCATCACTCCAAGCATTATCTGGATCGTAGTGTGTTTCAACCATTAATCCATCAAAATTTAAATCTAAAGCAGTTTGACAAATATCAAAAATGATATCTCTTCTACCTGCAATATGAGAAGGATCACAAATTAATGGTAAATCTGGGTAACGATTTTGTAATTCGATAGGAATTTGCCAGTTTGGATTGTTTCTGTATCTCGTTTTCTCATAAGTAGAGAAACCTCTGTGAATAGCACCTAGTTTAGTAATTCCAGCAGTATAGAAACGTTCAAAAGCTCCTAACCATAATGGTAAATCTGGATTTACAGGGTTTTTAATTAACACAATCTTATCAGTTCCTTCTAAAGCATCTGCAATTTCTTGAACGATAAAAGGACTTACCGTAGTTCTTGCTCCAATCCAAAGAATATCAACATCATGTTTTAATGCTAATTCTACATGGTTTTTGTTCGCAACCTCAGTAGTTGTTAACATTCCAGTTTCCTTCTTCGCAGTTTCTAACCATTTTAAACCTAAAGCACCAACACCTTCAAAATTTCCAGGTCTAGTTCTTGGTTTCCAAATTCCAGCTCTTAAAACTGTAGCATCACTATCTTTTAATTCGTGAGCGATCTTTAATACTTGATCTTCAGTTTCAGCACTACACGGTCCTGCTATTACTAATGGATGATTTAATTTGAAATCATCTAACCATGTTCTTAATTCTTGTTTGTTTTCCATTGTGAGTCTCGTTTAATGAAGTTTTACTTCTTGTATTCCGTTTAAAATTTGTTTAATATGATTGGTATTTTCCATCTCAGTGTAAATGGCTGAGAAATTATTTTCTTCTAATAATGTTTTAAAATGCTCTAAATTTTGAATGTATTCTGTTAAGGTTTCTATGACATTGTCTTTGTTTTGTTCGAAAATAGGTGTCCACATTGCAGGTGAACTTTTTGCCAAACGAACTGTAGAAGCAAATCCACTTCCTGCCATATCGAAAATATCTCGTTCGTTTTTCTCTTTTTCGATTACTGTTTTACCTAACATAAATGAACTTATGTGAGATAAATGTGATACATAAGCAATGTGTTTGTCGTGAGAAACAGGATCCATATATCGGATTCTCATACCTAAGTTTGAAAAGATTTCTAAAGCTTTTTCTTGAAGTTTAAAAGCTGTTTTTTCAACCTCGCAAATAATATTTGTTTTACCTCTGTATAAATCGTTCAAAGCAGCTGAAGGACCAGAAAATTCAGTTCCCGCAATTGGGTGAGTTGCTAAGAAGTTTCTTCTTTTAGGATGTTCTTTAATTACTTCACAAACTTGTTCTTTGGTAGATCCTACATCAAAAACCAAACAGTTTTCAGAAATAATATCTAGAACTTTAGGGATTAAAGTCAAAGAAACATCTACAGGAACAGAAACAATAACAATATGTGCATTCTTTAATTCTTCAAAAGAAGCACCTTTATCAACAATACCTTTTTCAATTGCCTCATTAACATGTGCTTCATTATTGTCTACTCCAAACAGTACTGCTTCAGCATATTTCTCTCGAATATCTTTAGCCAAACTACCACCAATTAATCCAATTCCTATTACAAAAACATTCATAATTTTCTTAATTGTTATGATTTTCCAATCGGTTAATAGCTTCTTTAATTTGATCTTTATTTACGCATAAAGAGAAACGAATATATCCTTCTCCTTGCGAACCAAAAATAGTTCCTGGTGCGGCGAAAATGTGATACTTATATAACAATTCATCAATAAATTCTTCCGATGTTTTCCCTGAAGGAAGCTTTGCCCAAACAAAAAGACCGCTTGTGTTTTTATTAAAAGTGCAGCCTATTTTTTCTGCTAATTGAAAAACAAGAGCTTTTCGTTCTTTATACAATTCGTTTTGTTGTTGAATCCAACTTTTAGAAGTTTTTAAAGCTTCTATAGCTCCTTTTTGTACTCCGTAAAACATTCCTGAGTCCATTTGTGTTTTTACTTTAAGTACTTGGTTGAGAAAATTAGCATTTCCTAACAACATTCCTACACGCCAACCTGCCATATTAAATGTTTTACTTAAAGAATTTAGTTCTAAAGCCACATCTTTTGCTCCGTCCAACTCTAAAATACTAGTTGGTTTTTCATTTAAAATGAAACTGTACGGGTTATCATTTACTATAAGAATACTGTGTTTTTTAGCAAACTGAATTAGTTTTTTGTAAGTGTCTTTTTTTGCATTTTCACCTGTTGGCATATGTGGGTAGTTAATCCACATTAATTTTACTTTTGACAGCTCTAAACTTTCTAATTCATCAAAATTAGGTTGGTATCCGTTTTCTTCAGAAAGATTATAGTATACAGTTTCTGCACCAATAAGATTTGTAACAGATGTATACGTTGGATATCCTGGATTTGGAATTAAAACTTGATCACCTTCGTTTAATAAAGCTAAAGAGATATGCATAATTCCTTCTTTACTCCCCATTAAGGGAAGCACTTCATTTGAAGGGTTTACAGTTGTGTTGTAGTGTGTTTTGTAAAATAATGAAATAGCTTCTCTTAATTCTGGGATTCCTTGGTAACTCTGGTATTTATGAGCACCGTTTTCGTTAATTCCATTGGTAATAGCTTTAATAACTTCTGAAGGTGGTTGTAAATCTGGACTTCCAATTCCAATATTAATAATTGGTTTTCCTTCAGCCATTAATTCTCTAACTTCTCTAAGTTTTCTTGAGAAGTAGTATTCTTGTACGGTATTTAAACGATCTGCAAATTGTATCATGATCTTCCGTTTTTATATTCTCCTAATATTTTAAAATCTGTAGCCATTATTTCTATAATTGCTTTGGCTTTAGCGTAATCTTCATACGTATCGAAAGTAACATCAACGAAAAAAGCATATTTCCAAGGTGTTTCGATTTTCGGTAACGACTGAATTTTAGTTAAATTCAGTTTACAATCGCTCATTACATTTAATATCGCAGCTAAACTTCCGCGTTTATGATCGAGTTCAAACTTTAACGATGCTTTGTTAATGTTTTCTTTTCCGTTTTCTGGATTAGATGTCTGTAGAATTACAAAGCGAGTAGCGTTGTTTTTAATCGTTTGAATTTCATCTTCTAAAACTTCTAAATTGAAAATATCTGCAGCCATTTTTGGAGCAATAGCAGCTACACCTTTTAATTGCCTGTCTGCAATTCGTTTTGCTATTGCAGAAGTATCTACATCTTCAACTAATTTTATATGACGATGTTGTTTAAAGAATTCTTTACACTGTAATAATGCCATCGGATGAGAACAAACCTCTTTAATTTCTTCAATAGATTGATTCGGTAATGCCATTAAATGGTGGTGAATAGGTAAGTAATATTCACCTGAAATATGTAAGTTGTATTTATCTATTAATGCGTAGTTAGGTATAATTGAACCAGCAATAGTATTCTCGATAGCCATTACAGCTTGTTCAGATTTTTTACTAGTTAAACTTTCTACAAGAGCATCAAAAGACAAGCATTTTTCTAAGCTTATATCTTCTTGATAAAACTTGTCGGCAACAATATGATGGTTGCTTCCTTCTATTCCTTGGATGGCTATTTTTTTCATTTTAATCCATAAAAAAAGCCTCGAAATATCGAGGCTTTATAATTTATATAATTTAATGTTATCTTAAATCTATGATACAAAGCCTCTCCTCTTACTAAAATAGTAAAAGTAAAAATAGAAACCTTGCCATACATTTTGTAACATAACTCTTAACTTAAATGTCTGAAACAAATCTATATATTAAAATGATAAAAACAAATAAATGATTTACGAAAGTTGAATTTTTATGATTTTGATAAAAAAAGTTGTTTAATATTTAAAAACTCAGAAAAGTTATTGAGTATTTGTGCATTAAAAAATATTTTAAATAAAAAATTTACGTTCTTCTAAAGATAATAGTCGGCAACTTTTAGATAAAAATTGATGTCGATATTTTGCAATTAGATCATAAACAGCATTACTTAAGAAATTTGGAACATATTTTAAGTAAGAAACATAATACCATTTAGAGTTTAAATAACTTAAAATTTTTAAAAATCCATTTGCTTTTGTGTAAAGTGTTTGGTTTTCAATTAAGAAAATAGAATCTAATTGCTCATCAATATGAAATTGCTTTTTAATTTGTATTCCAATATCCGATTGTTGTGAAATAAAACGTAATTGATCAGAAGGTTTTTTTCTTAATAGAAATAAAATAGATTGATTGCAAAAACCACAAGTTCCGTCGTAAAACACCAAAGTATATTTATCTAATAGTTCTTTAGTTTCCATAGGTTTTATTTCTATAAAGTAGTAAATACGATAAAAAGAATAATACAGATACAATTGCTGTCATTAAAAAACCGTAACTATAAGAATGATGTAATCCTCCAAAATAATCTAATGCTTTAACCTGATTAATATTACAATACACTAAAAAGAAAAAGGCTATCTCGAAAGTTTTCTTAGATTTTGTGAATGCTCCTAAAAATACAGCGACTAAAACAATAAATATTGCGCCAAGAATAACATTAAGAACACTGCTAAAGTTTAAGTTTATAGCATATCGTATTAAAACAGGTAGCGCTATACATATAGCTACAGATAAACCAGCTATAATTCTAGAAATTGCTAATCTTCTTAAAGGATGATATGAAGAATTGGTAAAGAAATGTGTTCTAAAGGTTTGATCTTTCGTAACTAAATCTGACCATACTGTTACTTGTAAAAACCATAAAATTGGTAATATGTATAAATGAGCTATATTTAAAGGAATAAAAAACATACTTGTAAATCCACAAATTGTTAATATCCACAAATACGATGGGTTTTTACGTATAATCATTAATAATTCTGCTTGAATTAACGGAGCTAAACTGTAAGACATTTCAATACCGTGATGTAAATTCCCAAGTTTAAAGTCAGCACTCTTATATTTAGTTTCTTCAGAAACAAGAATAGTTTTTCTTGGAGATTCTTTATAGTTAAATCTATGAAAGAAAAAAGAAGCTATTGTAGAGGCTAAAACAGCAATTAAAATCCAAAGTAATCTACTATATACATACCAACTTGGAAAAGAAAGTGAACTCATTTGAAATGTTTTTTCTGGATTTCTACTTCCAGAGACAAAACCAATAGATAATCCAATATCCTTTTTATTAAAAGTTTCTTGCACTTCATTTGCAACACTACTTGTTACATGTTGAATTCCAAAAAGATCTGAAGAAATAATAGAGGTTTTATCGTTTGCTGCTGAAAATAATGTAGCGAAGAACAAGAATAAAAACACACCATATTGAAGCATTCTTTTAGTAGGAAAAATAACTTCTAAAACTACAGCTAGATTAGCAATTAAAAATAATGTTGGAATAGCTATTAATATATAAGGTGTAATAAAGCTTGAAATATTAAAAGCATATGTGTTGCCATACAAGAAAAATAATGCAATTCCTGTGATAAAAATGATGAATAAAATGGTTAATAAAACTAAAAAGTTACTTGTTACTTTAGAGAATATATAAGTAAGGTTTGAAACTTTAGTAGTTCCTATTATATGACCAATTCGTGTTTCTATATCTTTTTTAATACTTCCATTAACTAAGAAGAATCCGCATAATGATAAAAATGTACTTGCTAGTATTGCCGTTACAAATCCGATCCATTCTGCTGTATAATCGCCAGTATATCCGCCAAAACTTACTGTAGTGTAATTTGCATCTGGAGAAGGCACAAAATTAAAAGCGATAAATAAACTAAAAGCTATAGTTAGTAGAAAAGAATAACTTCTAACATACTGCAAGTAATTTCCTTTAATAATATTGAAATATTGTAACATCATAGTTTTAGTTTTTAGTTAAATAGATATAAGCATCTTCTAGAGTAGGAATAACCATTTCTCCAATTTGATTTACTGCATTTGAAATGTATCGAACTTTAAATTCATCATTCATTCGGTAAGAACTAACCACATTAAAATTACTTTTAAAGTTGATGATATTAGCTCTACTGATTGTGGTTTCATAAACTTTACCTTCTGCAAGTTTGGTAATAGAATCTTGTTTGTCTTTAATGATAAGATTACCTTTTTTCATAATAGCAACTTCATCTGCGATTGATTCTATATCGGAAACAATATGAGAAGATAATATGATGATTCTGTTTGTAGCTAAATCTGAAATTAAATCTCGGAAACGTAATCTTTCTTCTGGATCTAAACCAACAGTTGGTTCATCAAAAATTAAGACTTTCGGATCATTTAATAATGCTTGTGCAATTCCAATTCTCTGAATCATTCCTCCAGAGTATGTTTTTAGTTGATTTTTAGCTGCATCAGTTAAATTAACTTCTTCTAATAATGTCTCAATTCTATGATGTAAGTTTTTACCACCGACACCTTTCATTGCAGCCATATATGCTAAAAATTCGTAAGCATTTAAGTTAGGATATACTCCAAAATCTTGAGGTAAATAACCAAGTGTTTGGCGCATATAATTAGGATGTTTTACCACATCATTTTCATTTAAGAAAATATCACCTTGCGTTGGCTTTGTAATGGTAGAAATCATTTTCATTAATGTTGATTTACCAGCGCCATTCGGCCCTAAAACTCCTAAGATTCCAGATGAAATATCAATAGAATAATCACTTAATCCTATTTTCTTTGAATTGTATTTTTTCGTAAGATTTTTTATCGTTAACTGCATGTTCTTTAATTTTATGGTGAATATTCTATTGATATTTTTGTTTTTTATTGAAAGACTATCCTTTACTAATCATACGTTGGAAGTTCTCTTTCTTAACGTGTACTTGTGATAATGGAATAGATTTTTGAGTCTTATCTTTTTCGTCTACTTCTTTAAAACGATTATTAAACTCTTTAGCTGTACAATAAGAAATTGTGTTTGTGTTTGTAGATTCGAAAGGACTATTAGTTTCTAATACTAATCCTGGTAACCCGAAGAAAGTATGAGGCCCACCGTTTACTGGAATTTCTGGAGTAAACCAAACATATATATCAGCATTTCCTTTTAAGTGAGCTTTTTTACATTGGTATCCGTTAATATCTTTTTGCTCATCAGTAAATTCCCACTTAATGTTGTTACTTTTTTCTTGGAAAAAGATGTCTTTACCCATAAAGTTTTCTTTTCCTTTAATTTCTCCTTTTTTGTTCTTTAAAACATAAAAAGTATATCCTGTTGTACTTAAATTTTTAACTTCAGAAACAGAATCTAAAACGAATAAAGATTCTTTAGTTTTTGTGTTGATATAATATGTACTATGAACTTTGTAATCTCCCATCATTTTTAAAAAGCTTGATAATTTTTGAGGATCTTGGATTTGCTTTTTCATCATTCCAACCATAAAGTCAGATACACATCCACTGGTATAATTTACTTTAAGTACTTCTTTTTTATTTGATTGAGCGTTAGTGTTTAATGCGAAGATTGCACAAATGATTACTGCTAAAGTTTTAAATGTTTTCATGGTATTAAATTTTAAAAGGTTATATTTTTTAATTTTTATAAATTGAATTTTATTCCTGCTATGAAATAGTTTAATGATTGATTATTTACCAGCGTTGTGGTAATACCGTTTCTGATGATGAATTGTGAGTTATAAGCATCGTTTTCAAAGATGTTTAACAATTCTCCTAAGTGTCGTCCTTCTATACTATAAGTGATTTTACCTCTAGTATATTCAAATCCTAGATTAATGTTCTTTCTAGAAAAAGTAGTGTTGTTTATAATGTTATTATCGTATAAGAAACTAATGTTTCCTTTGTAAGATTTATCTTTAAATAAGATTGAAAAAGAACTGCTTGAGTATCTAGAATCGTAAGATAAATTTTCAACTTCATCAGTAATAAAAGATAATCTTGTAGAAAAACTAAAATTTATAAAACTGTCTGTTATTGTTTCTATATTTAATCTTGGAGCTATATTTTGTGTTGTAATATTTACATCTTGTTGCCCGATTTTAGAGGGATATTTAGCTCCAGAATATGATAAAGAAAGATCAACTTTTGTAGGAAACTTAATTGGTGCTACTGTTTTAGAGTAAAAAGTTTCTATAGAATAGTCTTGTGCTCTTTCGGCAATGAAAAAATCATATTCCGAAATACCGTTTTGTTGTTGTACAAAAGCTCTTCTTAAAGAATTATTCTGTGTTTCATAATTAAAAGAGATAGAGAATATTTCTGCATCAAAAAGATTATCATAATTATAACTCGTATAGAATTGGTCTGAATAATTAAAACCTAAAGGAAAAATTGAATTTCCATTCCAGATACTATTAAAAGGTTGTATTGTGTTTATACCAGATTCTATTTCATTGAATTTTCTTTTTCTAGAATAACTAATGTAATATCTATGCATTTTACGATCATAATCTACCCAAAGTGACATTGGTATAAAAGTGTCATTTTGTTCAGTAATGTTGTTTAATGTGTTAGAAAAAGCATCTGTTCCTAAAGAAAATTGATAATCTAATCCTTTTTTAATAACATCGTTACCTCTTACTTTTAAGTTTACGATGTAATTATTGCGATCTCTTTCTATAAGATTTATACTATTATTTTTATCGAAGATTTTTTCTTGAGTTCTGTAATAATCCAGTGTTAACCTTGGAATAAAGATTTCAGATACTTTTAATCGTAAACCTAAACCTCCAGAAAATTGATTCTTATTAAACTTATAATCTTGTTCATCGTTAATTGTAGATGAATTATCTGTAACGTTATAATCGTTCAAGAAATTTGTTCCTTCATGATATAATGCTGTATTTGCCTCTAAAATTAGATTCTTTCTAAGTTTACTTTTTAAATTTAATTGATGATATCCTGAGAAGACCTCATTTAAATTACTAGATGAAATATTGTTAGAACCGCTTGCTGTTCCGTTAGTGAACAACTCATTTTCAATACTACTTTTATTCGTGTCATCTATATAATTTGCATTTAAATTATAACTTAAAATTGTTTTATCTGAAACTTTGTAAGCTAAACCTAAAGCGCCTAAGAAAGATTGAGTTTTTGTTCTTGTATTATCTGTTGTGTTTAATAAATTCTCGTTGTTTAATGTGCTTGTGTTTTGTAAAACACTACTAATTCTATCTGGAGCAAAGTGATAAAATACTCCTGAAGTTTTTAAACGTTGAGTTTGATTTCTTAAAGTTAGGTTTGTGCTTGAAAAGAAATTTTTTTGAAGGTTTTCGTTTGAAGCAAATAACATTCCTAAACTCTGAGCTTGATATGGAGAGAAAGGTTGTCCTACACTAAATAATTTCTTTATTTCGTTTGATTTTATTGTTGTTTTACCAATGTTGTTGGTGTTTTGTGTTAAGAATGCGTTTAAAGATTGAGAGAATAAAAATCCTTTTGCACGTATTTCATATTTGTTGTTGTAACCGTACTTAGTTTCTAAAGAACCATTCATAATTGTTTGATTCTTATTTTTCGTGTCAATATTTAATACACTTTCTTCTTCATCTTCAAAATCTAAAGAGAAATCATCACTATAGTTATTAATTACACTAATTCCTTCTATGATTTTATTTTCAATATTTTCTAAAGCAATACTATTTTGATTTTCAAATGAAGGTTTTTTGTTAACTAAAATTTTATCTATGTTTTTTCCCTTATAAATAATAGTTCCATCATCAGAAAGTCTAAAGTTTGGTATTTTCTTTAGTATGTCTTTTAAATTGTCGTTATCGTATAAGTTAAGTTTATCTAATTCTAATTTAACAGTATCTTTTGCTTTTTTACTAGACACTAGAATTACTTCATCTAAAGAAGTTAGATTTTCTTCTAGCGTGAAATTTTTAATAATTGAGTTTTTGTTTAGATCTTCAGTTGTAAAGTTGTATTGTTTTTTAAGAAAAGCAATGTGAGATACTTCTAATGTATAACCCGAATTTACAGCAGCTTTTATCTCATAATTTCCTTGATCGTTAGTTACAGTATACTCTATAATCTTCTTTTCTGTATTGTAAAGAATTACAGCTGCACCTTCTATAGGAAGTTGATTTAAGTCTATCACTTTTCCTGAGATAACCTTACTTTGAGCAAAACCTAATAAGGTTTGTATTAAGAAAATAAGGATGATAATATGTTTACGATTTAAATTCATTTTGGTATGAGTTATACAATGTTGTTTTTATAACCATATACATTGTAAAGCTATGTATTAGGTCAAAAAAATTATTCTTTCTTTCTTTTTCTTGTTGTTCTTAGCAGTATAGTTAAAAGAACATATAATGTTAATGCGCTAAAAAATACGGCAGGAATGAACCAATTACCTAGTATTTCTGTTACATTCTCATTTGTCTTTAACATTCCTAAGGCTACAAATTCTCCGTCTTTTAAAAATAAACCAGTGTTTTCTGGATATCTAATTTTTAAATACATTAAAATACCAAAGCCTAATAAAAGAATGTATAGAATAGCAAAAACGCTATAAACAAATCCATTTTTTATATTTAAAAATATAGCTTCAAATATATGTTTAGGATTAAAAGTTCTTGTTGCTTGTTTTAATTTTTTGTCAGCAACTAAAGGTTTTAAAACTACCTCTGGATCTCCTAAATCTTGTGTTATTTTTAATATTTTTTCCACTTCGTTTGTATTGCTATTATTTAATATACCTTCATATATATGGCTATTAAACTCCATTAATACATCTTGTTTATCGTTATCCGCTAACACAGAAATCGTTCTACGAATTCTTCCAAAATAATTATCGTAGATTTTTTGAGCCGATTTGTCTTTAAACTCTATGTTTTTCATTTTGTTAGCTTTTTAATTGATGTTTCAAGTGATTGCCAATACTCAATCATTTCGTCTAATGTTTCAACTCCAATAGCAGTAAGTTGATAATATTTTCTAGGAATTCCTGATTCTTGTTCTACCCATTTTGAAGTTACTAATCCTTCTTTTTTTAGTCGATTCATTAATGGATACAATGTGCCTTCAGCAATCTCTATAGTTGTATATTTCTTTACCTGTTCAATAAGTTCGTAGCCATAAAACTCATTATCTCTTAGTACATTTAACAGGATAAAAGCTAATGTACCTTTCTTTACTTGCGACTGCCATTTTTGAACAAATTCTGAATTCATAATTCAAATATATAAAAAAAATACATTGTAATGCTATGTATTGTGTTAAAAAATGTTAGACTCCTCTGGTTTCTAGAGACTTTGTCTTGATTTTAATATTGATTTTTTCAATGAACTTCAATTTAAGATGCTGTCCGAAAGCGATAAAATTTAATAATATCATTATCGAACCAAAAGTATAAAACTCCATAAATACCGCGATTCCTATGTGTAATAAAACAACTAACCACAATGTTACTTTTCTTGAGAATTTAGTAAACATTAAAATTGGGTATAGTAATTCTAAAGCCACAGTTCCCCACCCCAGTATTTTAAAAAACATTGGATATGCAATTAAAGGTAATGAGTTTTCAATTACACTATCAGAAGTGTAAGTGTTTATAACGAACCATATTGCATTTCCATCAATCCAATCTGTACCTAAAGCTTTTCCTAGTCCTGCGAAGAAATATACCAGGCACAAATGAATTTGTAAAAATCGTATGATAAATGAATACAATGAACTTTGTATGTCTTTCTTAAATAACAAACTAGAACATACAGCTAGATTAATAAATAATGTAAACGACATAAAATAATCTGCTCCGTAAGAGAATAAGTAAGCTGAATTAATTAATGTAAAGTGAATAAACCAAGCAACAAAAGCAAACCCTGTTCTTTTAAAGTTTAAAAGTATCGCAATTAAACTGCTTATGTAAATAAAGATAAAAACAAGTAAAGTTGCGTTAGCATTTAAACCGAAATATGAAAAGCTTTTGAAAAACCAATTTAATACAGGTTGATACCAGAATGCATATCTTTGATTTACTTGACTTTTAATAATTCCTTGATCACTAAAAATATGAAATACATCAGGTAATACTGTAAGTATATTCACTAAAGCAAAAACGGTAATTAGTTTAATTACAAGCGTTCTATTTATGCTTATCGAATTTTTAAAAATGAAAGATTCAATTTTAGTAATCATAATACTATTGTTATTTCTTTAATTAATTTTTAGCTATTTTCTCTTTTTTCGTTGCCGAAAAACCTAATATACTTTTACGTTTTACTCCATAACCTAAATCTCTTGCAGTTTGTAAATCCATATATTTACTTAAGTGTAAATACACATCAATTTTATCAATGTCAGGATTTGCAGAGAACAAATAAGAAGATATAGATCGAAGAATAACATCCCGTTCTTCTTCATCAAAAATGTTTGATTTAAAATGCAGATTAGCACATTCAAATTTTAATTTAGATTCTTGTGTAAGAAGAGGTAATTCAATTCTATTTCCATCAGCAACAAAAGCAATATCAACTTTAGTTTCAGCAACATTTGGTGAGAAAAAAGAATATCCTCTGTTAGTTCCTGTGAAAATTGAATAAAAGTATATGAAATCGTTTACTGATTTAGAACATTCAAATAAGCTACTAAAGTCAACAATGGCTTGACCAGCCGGATTTAATGTTTCGTACGATTTTTTATCCTTAAGCCCCGTGAAACTTGTAAATCCAACAACCAACATAAAAGCAATATGCGTAATAAGATATCCGATTAGTATGTATTTAAAAGTTTTCATGAAGTTTAATTTAAAGATTAAAAAAGGAAAAGGTTACAAGGTGTAACCCTTCCTTGTTTTTAAGAATATTAGTTTCTTATTTATCAGCAGGAGCAGCAGTTTCTTTTGATCCTTTGTAAACGAAATCTCTAGAGATAAAAGTCCACTCTTCTTTCTCAGCAGCAGCAAAAGCTTCAAAACTTTCAGCAGTGTTGATGTTTACATCATTCATGTCTACTGGTTGAGCGTTTACAGTTGTAGTTACAGATCCGATTACTAAAGCAGTTAAAGCGATTCCTCCGATTAATTTTGATACTAAATTTTTCATGTTTAAAATATTTAAAAAGGTTAATTAAAAACAATCATAGTTTTAAGACGTTAATTGATCATCGGTCTAACCTCTGGCCTTCGGTATTTGTTACACTTCAAAGGTAGTTACTATCTCCTCTCTTAATGCTACACTAAAGGGTAGTTAGTGTTTAATGTATTGAAAACTACACTTTTGGGTAGTGAGTAAGAAGCGTCGTTTGAAGTGTTTATTGTTACTAATGATTTGTTCTTATTATAGAAGTCTATTAATCCTTCATATGGTAATGCTACAGGTATAGTCTCAGATCCTAAGTAATTAATAGATTTACCTATAACTTCTGCTTTTATACCTAATAGACGTAATACTCTTAACAATTTACTGTCACATTCAGCAAAAGCAATATTATCTTCATGCTCACAAATAGGAGCAATGGCACATACCATTAACTTTTTAAATAAGTTGATGTCCCCTACATTTTTTTTAATCGCAAATCGGCCGATATGAAATATGTTATTTACATGATCTTTTCTTACAGCTAAAAAAGGATTAATGCCAAATATTTTTTGAAGAGGTAAAATATCTTTAAAGTTCCATTTCAAAACTCGAATAGCTCCATTTATAGTTCCTATAATGTCTTTCGATACAAAAATTTCTGAATTTGTATAATAATTTAGCTCTTCATAATATATAGAGTCTATATCTTCTTTATGATTTTCTGGTAGAACTTCATTGCTGTGATGATTGTAATTTTCATGAACAATAAATTCTGCTAATTCTATTATTTGATGCATTTCTAATTTTTGTAGATAGTTTTTAGATGGTAACATAGTTGGTTATTTTACCTTAAAACTATCTACGGATTGAGGCAATTTTGTTACACTCAAGTGTAGTAATGTTCTGGTTTACAAAAAACTACACAAAAGTGTAGTGCGAAAAATTGCGAAATAAAAAAAAGATTTATATTTGAAATACTAACCAACCTTCTATATATGGCTAATGTTAATGATTTTTTTTACAGCAAAAATACCGTTAACGAAATTTCAGATGACGATCAAAAACAAACTGTTGATTATCTAGAACCGGTAAAAGCTTTTGCTAGAACGACGTATAAAAGTATATACATTATAGATTACGAAAAGAAAGGGTTTGAATATGTTTCAGATAATCCACTCTTTTTATGTGGGCATACTGCAGAAGAAGTAGAAAAGATGGGGTACGCTTTTTACTTTAAGTATGTTACAGAACCAGATTTAGATCTTTTATTAAAGATTAATACTATAGGTTTCGATTTTTATGAGAAAATTCCTGTAGAAGAAAGAAAGAATTATACAATATCTTACGATTTTCACTTAAAGAACAATGAAGGGAAAATAATTTTGATTAATCAGAAGTTAACACCTTTATTTTTAACCAATGATGGGAAAATTTGGAAAGCTTTGTGTATAATTTCTTTATCTGCAGAACAAAACTCGGGGAATATTAAAGTTTATAAAAAAGGGGACAACAAAATCTTTAAATACGATCTAGAGGGCGATTTTTGGAAAACTACAGAGAAAATAAAATTAAGTAGTAGAGAAAGTGAAATTTTAAGATATTCTGTAAGAGGATATACAATTAATGAAATTGCAGAAGCAATTTTTGTATCACCAGATACAGTTAAGTTTCATAGAAGAAAACTATTTGACAAGTTAGAAGTAGTGAACATTTCTGAAGCAATTGCTTATGCTACAAATAATAGATTAATCTAATTATTCATAATTGTAGATAAATAAAACTCTGGGAATTCTTTATGTTCTTTACCTGTTGCAATGTTAAACAATAAATGTGTACACATTGAAGCAACGATCCATGAAGCTATAGAAAGTTGCGGTGGAGGTAAGGGTTCTTTTTCGTTGATGTATTTTTCTAAAATTTCTTCAATCCAGTCGTGTGGATTCCCCCAGAATTTTAAATAACTAGTAGCGTATTTAACTACGTTTACTTCGTTAAAATCTTCGTTTGCACGTTTAAGGGTTTTTAAAGATAAACCTTTAGGAGAAATTACAGTAACCAAACCTCCCCAACCTAAGTTGTATGGGTGAAGTACAGGAATATTATTTTCTTGACAAATTTCATCAAATAATAAAGGGATATCAGAAGAAAAATCTAGAGCGTTAATTGCTATTTGATGACCTTCAATACATCCTTTAATGTTATCTTCTGTAATGAACTCGTTGTATACATTAATTTCAGCATTAGAGTTAATGCTTAACAATCTATTTTTAATAGCTTCTACTTTATCAAGAGAGATGTCTTCTTCAGTATAATTCTGACGATTTAAGTTAGAAAGCTCTACTTGATCACCGTCTATAATGGTAATTTTCTCAAAACCTAAACGTAAAGCACATTCAGCAATTACGCTTCCAATCCCAGATCCACCAAGAATAATAGAACAGTTTTTTATAGTATCTTGTTCTTTTTCACTTAAATATAGCCTGTTTCTAATGTATCGTTCATTCATTTTATTGGGATTTATATCAAAAATACTGTGTATAAATTAGAGGTCGACTACACAAAAGTTTAGTTATTTTGTTTAATAATAAAATTAAGTGCCATTTCTAGATATATTTATATTTAGTTGTATAATTGTTGATATAAAAATTGTTAATATGTCTACACTATACAAAAAGATACTTGTTTTAGTTTGTGTTAGTTTCCAAACCCTTTTTGCGCAAAATAGAACCAATAATAAAGATATCGTAATTATTGAAAGCCAGAAAGCTTTAAAGGCTTTTGGAGAAAAGAAAATAACTAAGTTTAAAGGAAGTCTAATTATAAAAAATGCTTCTGATTTATCACCTTTAATTACTCTTAAAGAAATAGGAGGAACGTTGATTATTGGCGATCACACACCTACGGGAGAAATTCAAAATCCAGAACTAACATCACTGAATGGACTTCAAAATTTAGTAAAGATAGGAGGGAGTTTATCATTTCATTCTAATCCTAAATTAAAGAATTTCGATGAATTGAATAATCTTAAATATATAGGTGGTTCATTAGAAATAATGAATAATAAAGCGTTACTTAGTTTAGATGGTTTTAATGCGGTTACTTTCATTGGAGAAAGATTAGATATTTGGATGAATCCATTGCTGGAAAAAATTCATACGTTTTATAATATTAAGGAAATTAAAAGCCGTCTTTCTATATATGATAATAATAAACTAAATGATATTAGTGGTTTTTCTAAAGTGAAAAAAATAGGAAATGATTTAATGATTAAGGAGAATGATAAACTTACAGATTTAAGAGGGTTTGATTCTTTAGAAGTAATTGAGAATAGATTAGAACTTAATAGTAATTACTTCTTAGTAGAGGTAAATACATTTAAAAATCTGACTAAGGTCGGATTTTTGCAAATGAGAAATAATACACGTTTGAAAAAAATCTGTGGATTAGAAAAACTAAAAGTTACTAAAGATAAACTTGATATTCAATATAATTATGTGGATTTTACTATAGTTAACGGTAAATTTGATTTGAGTAATTGTAAATGATCAATCAACGTTTTTTAATATTACTACTTGTAAAAAATAAAAAAGCTTCTCGATTGAGAAGCTTTTTGCGGTCTGGACGGGACTCGAACCCGCGACCCCATGCGTGACAGGCATGTATTCTAACCAGCTGAACTACCAGACCGTTGCCTTAATGCGGGTGCAAACTTACTAAAACTTTTTAAATAGATAAAGTATTAATTGAAAAAATGTTTTTGAAGTGTGTTTTTACTTTAAAATTCCAAAGAGAACTTATAAGTATTATTGGTGTGATTTTTTGAAGATAAAATTCAAGTATAAAAAAAGCTTCTCGATTGAGAAGCTTTTTGCGGTCTGGACGGGACTCGAACCCGCGACCCCATGCGTGACAGGCATGTATTCTAACCAGCTGAACTACCAGACCGTTGCCTTATTGCGGGTGCAAATATATAATCTTTTTTCATTTCTGCAAAAAAATAATTCAAAAAAATTACGTTTTTCTTCTACTTACTAAATAACTCGTTAAAATTGAGTCATATCCATCATGAATATCTACAGGAACATAATTTATTTTATATTGTAAACATTCATTTTTTAAATCATTGAAGAAAGATTCCGTTTGTTTTTTATAATTGTCTTTAACACTATCAGGATAAAGGTTTATTTCTTGATTAGTTTCTATATCAACAAACTTTTTAGGTCCATCTTCAAAATCAAAATCTAATTCTAACTTTTTATCATAAGTATGAAATAACACAACTTCGTGTTTATTATACTTTAAATGTCGCAGAGCATTAAATAATTCTTCTTGATTTTTATTAGTTTGAAACATATCTGTAAAAACAAAAATTAAAGATCTACGATGAATCTTTTCTGCAATTTCATGAAGATATTTATATGTTTCTGTAGATTTAGAACTAGTTTTTGATGTTAATGTCTTTTCTAGTTCATTAATAATGAGTTTTCTATGACGTTCGCTTCCTTTTTCAGGAGCATAAAATTCATACGTGTCAGAGTAAATACTTAAGCCAACTGCATCTCTTTGTTTTTTTAAGATTTCAATTAATGAAGCAGCAGCAACACAAGAAAATCCAATTTTATTAAGATCATCAAATTTTTGAACTTGTTTAATTGGATAATGCATAGATGAAGAATTATCTATAATAATATGACATCTTAAATTAGTTTCCTCTTCGTATTTCTTAGTGTATAGTTTTTCTGTTTTAGCAAAAAGTTTCCAGTCAATATGTCTAGTGTTTTCTCCTTTATTATAAAGTTTATGTTCAGAGAATTCCACAGAGAAACCATGAAACGGACTTTTATGCATTCCAGTTATAAAACCTTCTACAACTTGTTTCGCAAGAAGTTCTAAGTTTTTTATTTCTGAAGATTGAAGAGATGAAAGTTGTATACTCATAAGTTTTTAAAAATAAAAAAGGTTTGACGATCGTCAAACCTTTTTTATTTAATTTTTCTATAAAATTTATAGTGCAGCATCAATTTTGTCAGTATATGCTTTTTTAGGAGCAGCACCAACTTGCTTAGCTACAACTTCACCATTTTTAAAAACTAATACAGTAGGAATATTTCTAACTCCGTACTTAGCTGCAAATTCTTGGTTAGCATCTACATCTACTTTACCAACAACAGCTCTACCTTCATATTCGCTACTAATTTCATCTATGATAGGTCCAACCATTCTACATGGCCCACACCAAGTAGCCCAAAAATCAACTAAAACAGGTTTGTCAGATTTTAATACTACTTCTTCAAATGATGTATCTGTAATTTCTAATGCCATTCTTTTGTCTTTTATGTATTTATTGTCTACAAATGTAATAATTTATTTCACTTTTTTCAATAGTGTTTAAATTGGTTTTTCTTATGTATCAATTGATTTTGTAAATATTAACGGAGATAAATTTTAAAAATGAATATATATATATTAAATTTGACGCTGATTTTTTTGAGGAAAGATTTGTTCTGATTGCGACCTCGTAAAAAAATGCTAAAACAGTAATGTTTGCTATATTTTACGACAACTTCCTCAGAAAAAGTTTATTAATCCAAAACGAAAAAAAGATAACATGCCATATTTTTTCACATCAGAGAGTGTATCTGAAGGACATCCAGATAAAGTTGCAGATCAAATTAGTGATGCATTAATTGATAATTTTTTAGCCTTCGATCCAGAATCTAAAGTTGCTTGTGAAACTTTAGTGACTACTGGTCAGGTAGTTTTAGCAGGTGAGGTGAAGTCTAATATTTATTTAGATGTTCAAAAAATCGCTAGAAATGTAATTAATAAGATTGGTTACACGAAGAGCGAATATATGTTCGATGGAAATTCTTGTGGAGTATTTTCTGCAATTCATGAACAGTCAGATGATATCAATAGAGGTGTAGATAGAGCTAAGAAAGAAGAGCAAGGTGCAGGAGATCAAGGTATGATGTTCGGTT
Source organism: uncultured Tenacibaculum sp. (assembly GCF_947502995.1). Taxonomy (GTDB): domain Bacteria; phylum Bacteroidota; class Bacteroidia; order Flavobacteriales; family Flavobacteriaceae; genus Polaribacter. The sequence goes on from NZ_CANNBW010000010.1 coordinate 143,940, forward strand.
ATGCGACTAACGAAACTGAAAACTATATGCCTTTAGCTTTAGATTTATCTCACTTAATTTTAAAAGAATTAGCAGAGTTAAGAAGAGAAGGAAAAGATATTTCTTATTTAAGACCAGATGCTAAAAGCCAAGTAACTATTGAGTATTCAGATGATAATGTGCCTCAAAGAATTGAAGCAATTGTGGTTTCTACACAGCATGATGATTTTGGAGACGATGCTACAATGTTAGATAAGATTAGAGAAGACATTAAAAATATTTTAATTCCAAGAGTAATAGCTAAATTACCAGAGAGTATTCAAAAGTTATTTAACGACGATATTAAATATCATATTAATCCTACTGGGAAGTTTGTAATTGGTGGACCTCACGGAGATACAGGTTTAACTGGAAGAAAGATTATCGTTGATACTTATGGAGGAAAAGGTGCTCACGGTGGTGGAGCTTTTTCAGGAAAAGATCCAAGTAAAGTAGATAGAAGTGCCGCTTATGCTACACGTCACATCGCTAAAAACTTAGTTGCTGCTGGTGTTGCAGATGAGGTTTTAGTTCAAGTTTCTTATGCGATTGGAGTTGTAGAGCCAATGGGAATTTTTGTAGATACTTATGGAACTTCAAAAGTAGATTTAAATGATGGTGAAATTGCGAATAAAGTGTCTGAGATTTTTGATATGAGACCTCATGCAATTGAATCTAGGTTAAAACTTAGAACCCCAATGTATAGTGAAACTGCTGCCTATGGTCATATGGGAAGAGTAAATGAAGTAGTGTCTAAAACATTTGTTCAACCAAATGGTGAAGAAAAAACATTAGATGTAGAGTTATTTACTTGGGAGAAATTAGATTATGTAGATCAAGTAAAAACAGCTTTTAGTTTGTAAAAAAACTTGATAATATTATAACGTTAAAAGTCTAGATTATGTAAAGTTTTCTAGGCTTTTTTTGTTTATTTGTGTACCAATTATAAAATTATTAACTATGAAAAAAATCAATTATTTTTTATCGATTTTAACACTTTCTATTTTAGCTACAAGTTGTAGTAATTCAGTATCTGATGATTTTGATGATATGAATCAAGATGTTGCAGAAAAAAGATTAAATAAAATTTCGTCTAATCTGAATGGAGAAGATATTTCTGTAGGCTTTTCATATGATAGCAATAAGAAGTTAACAGGAATTACAGGTGTTTCAAGAGATGAAACAAACTCTATTCAGTATACAAATACAGGTGATTTATTAAATGTTTCTGCTCAAGGACTGAATGAAACATTAAATCTAGAAGAATTGTTTCAATCACCATTTAATGCTTATGAATTAGGACAAGTTGTAAGTTATGATGATAATAGAAACCCTTCTCAAATTTCTTTTGAAGATCAGGTTTACAATTACAATACAGGGCAATATGAAACTATTGGTTTAACAGCTGAAATTCTTTATGACGATGCTCCTAATATGTATTTTTATACTTTAAAAGCTGCTGGAATTATTGATGTTTTAGATAAAGTTCAATTAGATTTCAGTATGAATGCTCAAGCTTCAGAAATTATTAAAGCTAGTCAATTGTTACCAATGAATAATCCAGTAAAATTTATTTACAAGAATCAAAATGGAGGTGTAGAAGCTACAATTGATATTAGTTATACTTATGATCAAGATAATTATCCTATTAATGCAATTGCAGTTTTAAATGCAGGATCTTCTTCGGAAACTGCCGCAGTTAACTTTTCTTACGAGTAAGAAAGAATTAATATATAAACAAAAAAGCATGAGAGTTAACTCTCATGCTTTTTTGTTTATGCTTTAAAAATGTAACCTTTAAAAATGTTACAAAATCAAGTCCTGAAACATCTATATTTTTGATTTTTAGTAATTTAGTGTTTTGTGTTCTGTTACAAATTTTAAGTTTTTTATCGTATTTATATAGTAATTTTGTAACAGAATTAATCATAGGGGATTATTAAAACAAAACATTATGGGGAAAATTTTACTTATTAAAGTTAGAATATTTTTTAGAAAAGCTTTGAAAGCTTTAGCAGAATCGGGGAAAGCTGCTAGTTATGCAATCAAGCATTAAGATATTTTGATGAAGAGAGAGAAAGAAAAGGGCTGCACTTATAGTGTGGTCTTTTTTAGTTAAAAAAATCAAGGCCGTATATAACGACCTTGTTTTTGATGATTTTCTTAATACAATTTATTGAAAACTCTTCTTTTTGGTTAGTAACTTTTTTTAGACATAGTTTGTGTAAATTCCCACCTATTTTATGAAAAATAAATGTTACTTCAAATGTATAAGAATAATTAAAATAAGGTGAATTTTACATGGTGACAAAAAGTGTCATGTTTTGTAACTTATAGTTTTACAGGGTTTTATTTTTTTTGAACAGTAAAGGTTTTGGGAATAAATTTAAAAATTTGAATAAAAAAAAGCAGTGAAAAACACTGCTTTAAAATCTTACAAAATGATTTTTTATTTTATTTCCATAATATAAGGCATTCTAGCTTGAATACCTTTTAGGTTTTTTAGTTCGTTAATTTTATTAAATAAACGATAGTTTTCATCGCCTAAAGCTTCTCTTAAAATTTCTTGTTTATTTACTTTTCCAAAAGGAGAAATATTAAACATCTCTTTAATGTCAGTTTTGTAATTCGGGTAGTTTTTAATTCTATAGTCACTATTTAATTCTGCTAATTGAGCAGCAGCATTAATGGCATGATCTAATCCACCTAATTCATCAACTAAACCTTTTGAGATAGCTTCTTTTCCAGACCAAACTCTACCCTGAGCAACAGCGTCTACTTGTTCAAAAGTCATTTTTCTTCCTTGAGCTACTCTATTAACAAATGTCTTATAAATTTGTTCAACGCCTTCTTTAGTAACGTCGTAAAACTTTTTATTCATTGGTTCAAAAAGACTGTACTGAGCACTTTCGTTAGTTGAAACTTGCTCTGCATTTATTCCCATTTTCTTAGAAAGTTCATATGCATTTGGTAGTGCGCCAAATACACCAATTGAACCAGTAATGGTTGTAGGTTCTGCTACAATTAAATCTGCGTTACAAGCGATATAATATCCACCAGAAGCTGCTAAATTACCCATTGATACTACTAAAGGTTTTTCTTTTCTGGCTAACTCTAATTCTCTCCAAATTAAATCAGATGCTAATGCACTTCCACCAGGAGAGTTTACACGTAAAACAATTGCTTTAATGTTTTTGTCTTTAACAGCTTTTTTGATAGCTTCATTAATAATTCCTTGACCAATAACATCTTCATTTCCTTGTCCATACATGATTTGACCTTGAGCATAAATAACAGCTATTCGGTCTTTTGCTAATGAAGTTTTTCTACCTTTTCCAGACTTAATATAGTCTTGAATAGATATTGTAGCGTATTTACCATCTACAGCAGCTTTTAACTTCTCTTCATACTCATCTTGATAAATAAAATTATCTATAAGTTTATTTGTTTTTGCTAATTCAGCATTTCTACCTTTAGAATTATCAGCTATACTGTTAACTTCTTCTTCAGTTATTTTTCTAGATTTACTAATATCTGCAGTGATTTCAGACCAAATAGACTTTAAGAAAGAAGTTGTTTGTTCACGGTTAGCTTCACTCATTTTGTTGTCTAAGTAAGGTTCAACAGCACTTTTATATTTACCATGTCTAATAACTTCCATTTTCACTCCATACTTATCTTCAAAATCTTTATAATATAAAATTTCAGTAGATAAACCAGTGAAGTCTATTTGTCCAACAGGATTTAAATAAACACTATCGGCTACAGAACTTAAATAGTAGTTTTTTTGAGTATATACATCGTTATAAGCATAAATGAATTTTCCTGATTCTTTAAACTCTTCAAGTTTTTTTCTAATTGCTTGAGTTTGGGCAAAACCAGCATTTACAAAAGTTGAATTTAAACTGATTCCTTTAATGTTATCGTCTAGCTGTGCGTTATCTAATGCATTAAAAATTTTGTTTAAAGCTAATCTAGTTTCATCAAGTTCTAAAGCTTCTAAGATTGGGTTTTTTTCATCTGGAGCATAATCTTTAACAACAGCACTTAAATCAAGTTCTAAAATAGAATTTGATTTTACAACTACAGTTTCTTGTTTTCCTGCTAAAGAAGCTATACCGATAAACAAAATAAAAATTAAAAATAGGCTAATAAAAAAACCTAAAATGGCGGCTAATAAGTTTCGTAAAAAATTCATTTTATTAATAATAATTGCGTGCAAATATACGCTTTTTAAGGTGGTTAATTATCTCAATGTCATACGGTACTTTCGTTGAGCAAATTGAAAATAATTAAAGAGTTTGTAATTTACATCGTATCCGTAATTAATATTTGCATTGTAGTCTATAATATTCTGATAAATATTAGGATTAAATCTCGTTGGATCTGAAACTCTAGAATTCCAAATTGGAACTAAAAAACGATTTCTGTTTTCTAAATAAGCTTGTGTGTAATAACCAACAGGTTGAGCTATTGTATTTAAATATTGATTAAAACCAATATCAAGAATTATAATTTCATATTCTAAACTATCATTTTTAATTACAACAGGTTCTTCCTTTATTTCTGAATTAGAAATTTTTTTTGGAGTATTACAATTACTTATAAAAAGAATAATTGCTAGCCCTAAAAAGATATAATAGAGTTTAGTTTTCATACAAAAATCGATTTACCCTATAAGATACGAAAATTGAGAAGATGTCTTTAATTTTTAATTTGTTAATGTTTTGTTATTAGTTAAATTCTACTTGGTTAAATAAGTTATTTAATGTGTTTTTAGATTTCTCTTTCCCGTCTTGTAACCAATTAAAGTATTCGTCCTCGTTAGGTGTATAACCAACAGGTGTGTTTAAAATTTGTTTTCCATCAGAACTCAATAAAACATAGTAGGGTTGTGTGTTAGTTTTAAAGAATACAGTTTGGAAGTGTGACCATTTATGCCCGTAGTTAGAAAGTTGTCTTGTACCTCCATTAACTCTATTTACTATAATTTGCTCTTCTTTAGGGAGTTCTTTTTTGTCATCAACATAAAGAGATATTAAAACATAGTCGTTTCGTAATACATTATCTATTTTTTCTGTAGGCCATACATGTTCTTCCATTTTTCTACAGTTTACACAAGCATAACCTGTAAAGTCTAACATGATTGGTTTATTTGTTTTTTTAGCGTAAGCTAAACCTTCTTTTAAATCTTTGAAACAAGTTAAATTATTTGGACATTCGTTAGGGTATATATAACTATAACCCACAGGTGGAGCTAAACCACTTAAAAGAGATAAAGATGAAAAAGTTTTTGTCTCTTTGTTTACCATAAATCCTGAAGCTAAATAAATTGTAAAAGCAGCTACTAAAATTCCGAAAGTTATTCTTGAGAAACCAATTTTTTGAAATGGAGAATCATGTGGAAATTTGATTAACCCAAATAAATATAAAGCTAAACCAGCGAAAATCAAGATCCATAAAATTAAGAAAGGTTCAATTTTTAAAATATTCCAGTGTGCTACTAAATCTGCATTAGATAAAAATTTAAATGCCAAGGCTAATTCTAAGAAACCTAAAACAACTTTAACAGTTGTCATCCAACCACCAGATTTAGGTAGTGATTTTAACATGTTCGGGAACATTGCGAAAAGAGTAAAAGGAAGTCCTAATGCAACTCCAAAACCAGCCATCCCAGAAGTTAATTGCCAAGCACCACCATCAGAAGATAAAGAACCTGCTAGTAAAGAACCTAAAATAGGTCCAGTACATGAAAATGAAACTATAGCTAAAGTTAATGCCATAAAGAATACACCGATTATCCCTCCGGAATTTTCTCCTTCAGTAGTTTTATTAGTCCAGCTACTAGGTAATGTAAGTTCATAAAAACCAAAAAATGATCCAGCAAAGAAAACAAATACAATAAAGAAGATAACGTTTAGCCAAACATTAGTTGAAATTTCGTTTAAAATATCTGGATTGATAGAGTCTAATAAATGGAATGGAACACTTAATAATAAGTATACGGCTAATATAAAGAATCCATATAAAAGTGCTTTAGAAATTCCAGAGCCTTTAGAGCTATCTTTTTTAGTAAAAAAGCTAACAGTAAGAGGAATCATAGGGAAAACACAAGGAGTTAATAATGCAAGTAAACCTCCTAAAAAACCTAAACCGAAAATACTAAATAAAGAAGAGTTGTCATTTTTTTTCTCAATAGTAGTATTGTCATTTGTTGCTCCTACAGCATTTAAATCAACAGAAGGTTCTCTAATATCGTTGCTAGATAGACCATATAACATTTCGGTAGCTTCATCATTACTTAAATCTGCTACTTTAACTGCTTTTTTTCCGGCAGAAGCTTTACTTTTTTCAGAAGTGAAGAAAGTTAAATCTTCAGATCGAGGAGGCAAACAACGAGTATCATTACAGACCATAAATTGAACATTAGCTTCAATTTTAGCATCTTCTTTAAGTAAACGTATTTTTTGTTTGAATGTAGCTTTATTTGCAAAGTACTTAATTTGCATTTTAAACACTTTATCATCTTCTGTAATTCCTTTCTCTTCAGAAGTTTTTCCTACAAGTTCGTAACTATCGTTAGGAGTAAAAGAAAATATAGTTGGTCTTGGTCCTCCTTTAGGAATGTCTTGTGCGTATAAGTGCCATCCGCTATCAATTGTGGCAGTAGAAATTAAATAATATTCGTTGTCAGATATTTTTTCAGTTTTTGTTTTCCATTTTACTGGATCTAAGATTTGCGAAAAACCAACATAACTGATTAATATAGCGAATAGAAAAAAAGCTTTTTTCATTGTGTTTTAAATTTGTAGCTACAATTTGTAAAAATAACTTTTTTCAAATAATAGACTTGTCCCTGTTTTTGTTAAATTTAAAACAAATTTTAACAATGAAAAAACGTTGCTTTTGGGTTAGTAATGATCCATTATATATTGAATATCATGATAAAGAATGGGGAGTTCCTGTTTACGATGATGAAACATTATTTGAGTTTTTGCTTTTAGAATCTTTTCAAGCAGGTTTAAGTTGGATTACCATTTTGAAAAAGAGAGAGAATTTTAGGAAAGCTTTTGATGGTTTTGATTATAAGAAGATTGCAAATTATAATGAAGATAAATTCAATGAATTAATAGTAAATGAAGGGATTATAAGGAATAAATTGAAAATTAAAGCAGCAATAACTAATGCGAAAGCTTTTATTGAAGTTCAAAAAGAATATGGTTCTTTTTCTAAATATATTTGGGGTTTCTTTAATGGAAAACCAATAAAGAATAATTTTAAAACTAGAGAAGAAGTTCCAGCAACTACACCCTTGTCTGATGAAATATCAAAAGCACTTAAAAAAAGAGGTTTTAAATTTGTAGGATCAACAATTATTTATGCTTTTATGCAAGCAACAGGTATGGTAAACGATCATACAACAGATTGTTTCAGGTATAATGAAGTTTAAATGAATAATATGTTAAAGATAATGGCTAAAAAAACTAAAGATCCAGGATTTGGTTATAAATCAGCTAAAAATGTAAAAGGAACTATCAATAAAGATGGAAGTTCTAATATTATTCATATCAATCGTAAGTTTGGTGTCGATGATTTATATAGTTTTTTTATCAGTTTAACTTGGTTTCAGTTTTTTATTATAGTCATTCTTAGTTATACGGTATTAAATATTTTCTTCGGAATTATATATATACTCATCGGAATAGAACAAATAACACCATCTACAGGAGATACTTTTAGAGATTTTCTAAATGGTTTTTTCTTTAGTGCTCAAACCTTAACAACTGTTGGTTACGGAGGAATTGCTCCGAAAGGATTAACAGCTAATGTTATTGCTGCCTTTGAAGCTTTAATTGGTTTGGTGAGTTTCGCTTTTGTAACAGGATTACTTTATGGTCGATTTTCTAGACCTAAAGCAGCTATTCGTTTTAGTAAAAATTTAATCGTTAGAGAATTTAATGGAGGTAGAGCTTTAATGTTTCGATTAATGAATAGCCGAAAAACAATAATGATTGAACCGAAAGTGACGGTAACATTATCTTTAAATCAGAAAGATGAAAACGGTCAGTACAAAAGAAGTTTTTTCGCTTTAGATTTAGAGCGTAATAAAATTATGTATTTACCTACAGTGTGGACAGTCGTTCACATCATAGATGAAAAAAGCCCGTTATATGATTTGTCTAATGAAGAAATTAAAAATTTAGATGCTGGTTTGTATATATTAATTCAATATCACGAAGAATCGTTTGGGCAAACAGTATATCAAGCAACATCTTACAAATTTTCACAAGTAGAAACGGATGTAAAATATGCTCCATCTTCTGGATTTGATGAAGAAGGATATACGGTTCTAGATCACGATAAACTTAGTGATGTAGAAAAACTTTAACCTCTTACTAAATATTTCGAAAGAAATAAAAGACCTATAGTAACTATAATTCCAATAGCAACATAAAGAGCTGCGTTTTGATAATATTTTTTATTGTTTTTAGCATCTTTTTTATAACTAAATATCATTAACGCAGTAAAAGCAATAATAAAGAATGCGGCAAAAATTATTCTACCTGTAGTAAACATTTTAGAAGCTATAATTAGCATAAAATCGTGTGTTAAATATATTAGAGTGTGTACAATCTTTGTACATTTAACAAAAGTACTAAATAAATGAAAAAAAAGAATTTAATTGTTTTTGATATTGATGATACATTAACAAGTAGTGAAAAAAAGCATACAGATTCATTGCTTTTTGCTATGGATAATATGGGGATTAAAAATGTAGATACAGATTGGCGAAATTATGCTAACGCTACAGATAGTTATATCGTTAAAAAAAATTTTGAAAGAGTTTTTCAGAAAGATTTCTCTTTAGAATTACTTGAAGATTTTGAAAAAGTAATGACAGATCATTTTGTTACATATCCTGATTCAAAAGAGGTTTTAGGAGCAAAAAAGATTGTAGATTTTTTTGAGAAAGAAACCAATTACGGAGTTTGTTTTGCTACAGGTTCATTATTTCAGCCTGCATTATTAAAGTTAGAACAAGCTGGAATAATATTTTCTCAAGACGTTTTAGAAACCTCAAATCAAATTTATACAAGAGAAGGAATTGTTTCTTCTGCTATAGATAAAGCAAAGAAGTATTATGATGTAACAGATTTCGATCATGTTATATCTTTTGGCGATGGCTTATGGGATGTTACTACAGCAGAAAATTTAGGTTTACACTTTGTTGGAGTAAATAAGAGAAATGTTGAAGATTTTAAAAAACAAAATGTATTGTATCACATTGAAGATTGGACAAGCTTCGATTTGAATAGAGCAGAAGAAATATTTAAAATAAACTAAAAACAAGAATCAAATTAAATGAAAGATAAAATTCAAGCAGTAAAAGAGTTTCATACAGCTTTTGGTTTAGGTATGAATGAAAGTCCTAAAGTTGATATAGGAGATGATAGAAAATTACTTCGTTTTAATTTAATGAAAGAAGAAAACGAAGAATATTTAGAAGCTGTACAAAATAACGATTTAGTTGAGACAGCAGATGCTTTAGGTGATATGTTGTATATTTTATGTGGTACAATAATAGAGCATGGAATGCAATATAAAATCGAGGAAGTTTTTAATGAAATTCAACGAAGTAATATGAGTAAATTAGGAGAAGACGGAAAACCTATTTACAAAGAAGATGGTAAAGTATTAAAAGGGCCAAATTATTTTAAGCCAGATATTAAAGCTATTTTAGATAAATAAAATAATAGTAAAGGGCTTATTGATTCATTTCTTCACTAATGTCTGGAGCAGACATTTTTTTCAGTGTTTCTTTAAGCTCTTCAACACTTCCAACCATTTTTTCAATATATCCTTCTTCATCAATTATTAAATGTGTTGGAAAATGAGAAATTTCCATTTCATTCTCAATAAAGTCTCTTTGATTTGGAATTACAGGATATCTAAACTCATTTTTAATTAAAAAACTTTTAAGGTCACTTGGATCATCGAATGCTAAACTTAAAAATATAACATCTTCATAAGCTTCGTATTCGTCATATAAATTGTTTAACTCTTTAAATTCTTTAATACTAGCATTATCATCCATATACCAACACTTCATGATAATAATTTTTTCTTTAGTGTTTTCGGTAGTAAACTTAGTTCCGTTTAAATCTGTGAAATTAAATTCAGGAAGTCTAGTTCCTTCTTTTGTATAATAAGAATATATAATTTTTGAAGTGTCTTTTATAGATTCAGAAATTTCGTTTTGAGAATCATCTAAACTATATAGTTGATACATTTCTTCTCCAGATAATAACTTTATTGGCGCATAATCTCCAGAAGTTAAGTTAGATAAAAAATCTCCTTTATCTATTTCTTCCCCATCAGGATTTAAAGCAATAAAATTACTAGATAAATCAATGTTTTCTTTGAAGTAGTCTTTCCAGTTTTCCTTAGAAGCTAAATAATTGTCTAAATCTTCAGGAAACATTTCATTGTCAATAGCATTTGTATTGTTATCAGAAGGTGTATCATCTGAATTTACTTCATTGTTATCATCAACAACAGCCGAAGACTCATCCGCAATAGAAGTTATGATGTCTTTTTTAGGGACAAAAACACTATCTAATACATAATAAGTAATGCCGAATCCAGCCGCTATGGTAACGATCGAAATGATAAGATTTTTCATACTAATAACACCTAATGCTTTTAAACAAATATATAAAAAGCAAGGGGAATGTTAAAAAATTGTTACTTATAATCAGGGATTAACTAATTTTTAATCTCCAATTATGTACATCCTCATCAAGATTATATTGAATGTTAGTTAGTTTTTCTTTAAAAAGAGAAGCATAAGATTTTTCAATTTTAGGTAAATCGTAAGATTCTCCTTTGTGACTAAAACCAATAATTGGATTTATTACTGTTGCAGTACCAGTTCCAAAAATTTCTAATAAAGCATTGTTGTTTGCTGCTTCTTTAATTTCAGCTACAGAAACTCTTCGAACTTCAACTTCTATGTTGTTATCTTGAGCTAGCTGAATTACAGATTTTCGCGTAATTCCGTCTAAAATACGGTCATTGTTAGGCGCAGTAACTAGTTTATCATTAATTCTAAAGAAAACATTCATAGTTCCTGCTTCTTCTAAATATTCATGCGTGTTAGCGTCTGTCCAAATAATTTGTTGGAATCCTTTTTCGTGAGCTAATTTTGTTGGGTAAAACTGAGCTGCGTAATTTCCAGCAGCTTTTGCAAAACCAACTCCACCATCAGCAGCTCTACTGTATTCTTCAGCAATTAAAACACGAACTTCACCCGCATAATATGCTTGAGCAGGAGAAAGTATAATCATAAATTTATATTCATTAGCTGGAGAAGCAGAAATAGCTGGCTGTGTAGCAATTACAAAAGGACGGATATACATAGAGTTCCCTTTTCCTTTTTTAATCCAATCTTTTTCTAAATTTAATAACTGAGCTAAGCCATCCATGAAATATTCTTTTGGGAATTCTGGAATAGCTAAACGGCTAGAAGATTTATTAATTCGTTTGAAATTTTCCTCTGGTCTAAATAAAAAGATATCATCATTTTCATCTTTGTAGGCTTTCATACCTTCAAAAACAGCTTGCCCATAATGAAATACTCTCGCAGATGGAGCAACAGAAATATTACCATAAGGTTTTATTTCTGGAGTTTGCCATTCTCCATCTTTATATTCGCATTCAAACATATAGTCTGTAAAGACAGTACCAAAAGATAAATTATTAAAATCTACACTATCAATTTTAGAATTTTGTATTGGGGTAACTTTAATGTTTGAAGAAGAGCTCATAAAATAAATTTTTAGGTACGCTAAATTACAAAATAGAGCGCACTTAAATTCTAATTCAGGAAAGGAAAAAATACTCAAAATTGTATCTTTGCATCAAACTATGTTCAAATTATTGTAAATGAGAAACTTAATTATTGCTTTTTTTAGCGCGACTTTATTGTTAACATCTTGTAAAACAGAAAAAAAAGAAACTTCTAAAGAAGTTGAAAAAGAAGTAACTGTTGAAAAGAAGAAAAGTGAATATGCTTCATTTGGTGAAAAAATTTCTTCAGAAGGAGCTTCAACTTCAGAAGAAGCTTTAAAAAAATATCAAGATTTAAAAGTAGGAGATACAGTAACTATCAAGTTTGCTTCTAAGATCAATGAAGTATGTTCTAAAAAAGGATGTTGGATGAAATTACCATTATCTCAGGAAGAAGAGATTATGGTACGTTTTAAAGATTATGGATTTTTTATGCCTTTAGATAGTCAAGGTAAAGAGGTGATTGTTGAAGGAAAAGCATTTGTGAAAATTACACCTGTAGATGAATTACGTCACTATGCAGAAGATGCTGGAAAATCTAAAGAAGAGATTGAAAAAATTACAGAACCTAAGCAAGAAATGGCATTCTTAGCTCACGGTGTATTATTAAAGTAAACTTGAAGAGAGAAATTATTATTACTTCGGATGGTTCAACAACCATCCATTTACCTGATTGGAATGAACAATACCATTCAAAACATGGTGCTATACAAGAAGCGTATCATGTGTTTATAAAGAATGGATTAGAATTATTCAAGGCAAAGCCAATTTCTATTTTAGAAATTGGCTTTGGTACAGGTTTAAATTGCTTTATTACTTATTTAGAACACACAGCAAAAATTAATTATGTTGGAGTAGAAGCTTATCCTGTAGCCAAAGAAGAGGTCAATAAATTGAATTATGTAAAAGAGCTGAAAGCAGAAGAAAAAACAGAAAAGTTTCAATTAATTCATGAGCTAGCTTGGGAAGTTAAAAATGAAATCGATTCAGATTTCTCACTAACCAAACGCGAACAGTTTTTTCAAGATATTGATGATGAAAATGCTTTTGATTTAGTTTATTTTGATGCTTTTGGAGCAAGAGTTCAGCCTGAATTATGGTCTGAAGCTATCTTCGAAAAAATGTATAAAGCAACAAAAAAAGAAGGAGTTTTAGTAACTTATTCTGCAAAAGGAAGTGTAAGAAGAGCTATGGAATCTGTTGGTTTTACTGTAGAACGATTACCTGGTCCTCCAGGGAAAAGAGAAATGTTAAGAGCAATAAAGAAATAATTTTATTGTGGCTAAGACAAGATTCAACATAAAGATGATAGTTCTTTATGTAGCGATTTCATTTTTCTTTTTTAGTATCGGAGTATTTTTACTCAAAGACTTCAATGTAGATGATATTCTAGGAGTAGTGTTTTTATTTGTTACAGCTATCATGATTTTGATATTTGCGGTCAGAAAACACTTCAATTATATCTATGCAGATCATAACAGATTAATTTTAGTCAAACGCTCTAAAAAAGAAATGTATTGGGTAAAAGATATTCAAAAAGTCCACTTAAATTCTATTGAAGGAAATGGAGTTATGAAAGTTGATTTTGTAACTAAAGAATCACTTTTTCTCGATGAAAATATTTATGTAGATCTTTGGAAAATTAAAAAGATTTTAGAGAAAAAAATAAGGACTAAAGATAGAAAAAGTAAGATTTTTAAAAATCCAAGTAATAGAAGAGTTTTAGGCTCCATATTTAATCATTTTAGTCTTGTAGCAGCTTTTATCGTATTCTTTGGTCTTTTATTAGTGTTTAAATCAAATAGTTTTCAAGGGCAATTTATAGGTGTAATTTGTCTTCTTTGTTTCTGTTTTACAGGTTTATTCTTTTTTTACTTTTCAATTGAAAATAATTGTTTGATCGTTAAAAATCATATGTATTTCTGGTATAAGAAAAAATACAGTTTAACTAATATTCTAAATTTAAGCCGTGAACATTATCAAAGTGATGTTTATGCAGAAAAGTTAGTAATTACAACTAAAGAATATAAAACAATAAAGTATCTTGCAGCTTCCTACAGAAGAAAAGATTGGAGATTATTTTTTAAAGATTTAATAAGATAAAATGAAGTTTCAAAAACGATTTGGTAATAGAAAAAGAACAAATTCCAAAAGAGGATTGTTTTTAGTAGTACTTTTAGCTTTAGCATTATACTTGTTTTTTAATGCAGATAAAATCTTATCTCGAATTCTATAATGAAACCATTCAAATTTAAAGAGTTTACAGTTCATCAAGATAAAGCAGCTATGAAAATAGGTACAGATGCTGTGTTATTAGGTGCGTGGAGTGATATTAATTTTTATCCAGATTCAATTTTAGATATTGGTTCTGGTACAGGAGTAATCGCGCTAATGTTAGCACAAAGAACAGATGCAATGACTATAGATGCTATCGAGATTGATGAAGCTGCTTACGAACAATCTGTAGAAAATTTTGAACGTTCAGAATGGGGAGATCGTTTGTTTTGTTACCATGCATCTTTTCAGGAGTTTGCTGATGAAATGCAAGAAGATGAAGAAACTTATGATGTAATCATTTCTAATCCTCCTTTTTATAATGCTGAGTTTCTTTCCGAAGATGAATCAAGAAATAAGGCCAGATTTACAAATACAGCATTATCTTTTGAAGAATTAATAAAAGGGGTTTCAGTATTATTAAGTGAAACAGGAGAGTTTAATGTAATAATTCCATTTGAAGAAGAAAAGAGTTTTGTTGATTTGGCAAAAGAACACAAGCTTTTGGTAAATAGAATTTGTAGGGTGAAAGGTAACGTTAATTCTGAATTGAAAAGAAGTTTATTAGCATTTTCGTTTGAAGATAAAGAATTAATTGAAGAAGAACTTGTAATAGAAAAAGAAAGGCATCAGTATACTGACGCCTATATTGATCTAACTAAAGATTTTTATTTAAAAATGTAATTCACAATTTTTAAATAATTTGATCTAATATTGTTTCTGTTGTAGAAAGTAACGATTCTATTTTTACACTTTCATAAGCATCTGGATGTGCGTTTGCAAAACTTCCACTATCATTATCAAAGTAAGAACCAGATTTATTTTTAAATTCTTCTGAAGTAGCTAATTCGTAAAGAATAGAGGCGCCTTTATTTGCAGAAGACCAATGATTTCCATATGCTTCTTTTACCATTTTAGTATTTAATAAAGAACCTGGGTTTACTGCAATTGTAATAATTTCTTTGTTCGCTTTCGCAAAAGCAAAACTCCACATTGTTAAAGCTAATTTACTTTGAGCGTATACTTGTTGAGCTGTTAAATCTACTTTTCCTTCTAATGCATTTAAATCTACAGTCGATTGAGCTGCAGAACTTAAATTAATAATTCTAGGATGACTACTTTTTTTAAGGAGAGGAATTAATTGTTGTGTAAAAACATACGGAGCAAAATAATTTACTGCAAATCTAAGATCTAGACCTGCATCATTTTTTTGAGTATGACTTTTAAAAACACCTGCATTATTAATTAAAACATCAATATGATTTATTTCTTTTAGTAATTTTTTACTAAGATCTATAACGTCATTTAAAGCTGAAAAATCAGCAGTATAGCCAAAAATATTCTTATTGTTAGTTGTTTGTTTTAATTCTTCAATTGTATTTAAAACTTTAGTAGAATTTCTACCATGAATGTAAATAAGATGTCCTTCATTAGCTAGCTTTTCAGCAGTAAGTTTACCAATACCATCTGTGCTTCCAGTGATAAATATATTTTTTTTCATTGTACTTTAGTTAGAAAACAGATCTAAAAAAGACCTGTTGTGATTTTATAATTAAGCTAAATCATCTTTTTCTTCAATAAGATAATGATGACTTACAGATCCTTCTGTTCTTGCTTTTAAATTTGGTGCATATTCAGGATCATTCATAAAAGCAGTTGCAGCTTCTTTAGACGGCCAGCTGATTACTATTCGCAGTGCTGCTTCTTGTTTTTTACCTTCAACTTGTTCGTGTGAAGTAGTTCTAGCTAAGTATTTACCTCCATGTTTTTCTACTAATTTATTAGCTGTAGGCAAATAATCAGGAATCCAATTGTCGTTTGTTGGTGTTACATCCAATACTGAAAAATAACTCATTTTTTATATAATTTTAAGGTTTGTTTACAACGGTTTCTTATTTCCAGGTTACAATTTCATTAAAATCTCTTCTCGATTTTGGGTGTGCTGGTTCTTGTTTTCTATATCCAAAAGCAACCATATACGATAAACCATATTTTTCGGTGTCTACATCAAATTTTTCTTGTAAAAGTTTCTCTACTTTTTCTTGATGAAATCCTTCTATTGGACAACTATCTATTCCAACTAAAGCAGCAGAAGTCATCATGTTTCCTAAAGCGATGTACGTTTGTTTAGAAGCCCAGTCAAATAACTTTTTATCGGTATCTAAATTGAAATCTCTTTCTTGAAATTCTCTGTAAAACTTAGAATACATTTCAATAACATCTTCAGGAAGTTGTTTTACATCTTTCATCATTCTCATAATGTATTCGCTATCCCATTTTGTCATAGGTGCTTTCATGCTAAGTCCTAATACAAAATGACTAGCAGTATCTAGTTTTAATGGAGCTCCCCAAGCAACAGGTTTAAGTAGGTCTCTTAATTCTTGATCTTGTACTACGATAAAATGCCAAGGTTCGAAACCAAAAGAACTCGGAGATAAGTTAGCTGTTTGAAGAATGAAATTGATTTCTTCTTCTGTTAGTTTTTTCTCAGCATCAAACTCTTTAGTTGCGTGTCTGTATTTAAAAGCATTTATAATGTCTTCTTTGGATATGTTATTGATACTCATAATTATTTTTTACTATAAAAATTATAGTTACAAAATTATTTATAGTTTTGTATTCACGCAATAACAGTCAAAAAGGATAGTTTAATTTTTTATATATGTATTCAATAAAAGGAAAGAAATATCCATGTTGTACAAGTGTTACAATGGGAATAATTGGAGGGAAATGGAAAACTGTAATCTTATTTTATTTAATTGAAGGAAAGTTAAGATACAGTGAATTACGAAAGAAAATGGGAACAGTAACAGAAAGAACATTAAGCTTACAGTTACAGCAATTACAAGACGATGGTGTAATTAAAAGAGAAGTTTTTTCTACAAAACCACCATTAAAAGTTGAATATTCATTAACGGAATTCGGAAAAACATTAATTCCAATTTTAGAGTCGATAGCACAATGGGGAGATTTTGTAGTAGAAAATTATGCAGATAAAGAGCAAACTGCTTAAAAATAATTTTAAACAGTTTGACTTTAAATTTAATATATTTTCGATTGAATAGTTTCTGGAATAGCTTCTTTGTGAACTAATACAGAAATAGTTTTTAGTAACAATGCTTTTTTCGACATGTACATGTAACCTCCTTGTTCATTATTGCCTTCAGAGTTTTTTAATATGTAGTATGTTTTTCCAGAAGTATCAATAGCTTTTCCAATTAAATGCATATTATGATCATCAGTTGTCGATTTGTCTTCAAAAGTTTGCTGTCTTAAATCCTGAGTGATTTTTAAAGCTTCTTGTTCTTTTGTTAATTCAGCAACTCCTTTCTCAAAATTAAAATTAGGTTCAGAAGCATCACCATCCCATGCTAAAGAATAACCTTTTTTTAATGCATTTTCAATTACAGATTCAAAGTCTTGAATGGGTAAATTCAAATATTTATTATCTCCCCAGTTCGCAGGAATTTTTAACGTTGAATTTGTATAATATTTTAGGTGACTATAACTTGTAATTTCTATATAATCTTTAGGGATAATTCCTAAATAGAAATCAGCAAATGTTCTAGGTGTAAACTCTTTTCCATTATAATTAAATTTTTCTGGAGCCTTTCCTAAGTAAGCATTTAAAACACCTTCTAATGATTGTTTCCAACTATTAGGTTTTATTCTTCCATAACCACTAGTTGCAACAGAACTTATCATGGTTTTTATTAAGTTATCCATTTCTACATGGTCATGTTGCCAATCACCTTCAATGATTCCATTATAAACTGATTCAGGAACTGCACCATAAGTCTCATATCCTTTGAGTACACTAAAGGTTAAATCTCCAGCATCTAGCCAACTTTTTCCTTTGGTTTCGATAAACTTTTTAGATTTTCCTAAATAGGCAGGATGTACATAAAACATAGGCGATAACGAAATGGATGGCTTTCCCTTACGGATAGCTTCTGTCTCTAGAAAAGAAGTAGTTGCAAAACTCCAACAAGTTCCTGATGATTGTTGATCTTTAAGAGGACTGGATTTTACTTTATAAATTACTTTAAATTTCTTTCCCTGTTGTGAATATGATAAAAAATTCACGAATAAAATACCTGATAGTAATAGAAGTTTTTTCATTTGATTTTTAGTCTTTTGGTAAAGACTATGTAGATTTAATTTTGTGACTCTTTTTTGATAAGGGTAGGAATTTTTATTGATAAAATGTTTAATAAATATAAAATTAAACTTAACCTCAATGAGAAAAATGAATCGCAACATTATATACACTCTTTTTGTATCTGTTGCTTTGTTTTTAACATCGTGTCAAGAGACAGGTGATACGAGTGTAGTAACTACACCAACAAATTTAAATGCTAATCTATCCGAATGTTTATGGGCGCCTTTTAGTCAAGGAGCAAATTTTGTTTTATCTATTGATTTTTCAAATAATGACGTAATCGTTTACAACTCGAATAATGAAACTGTAGATGAAGGTAGTTGGGCTTTTACAGATGGTAGATTTGTGTTATCAAACCTAACCGGTGTTTTAGCAAACTATAATGGAGCTTGGGAAATTATTGAAGATAGAAATGTGTTTTTTGAATTACAGAAAGATGGAGTAAAGATAAATTTCGAGCAAGATTGTAATTCAAATCAATCTAAAAATTATTAGACTATTTAAGTTTATTAAATAGCCTAATAATAATTAAAAAGAAACTTTTTTAAACCAAGGAGAGTGTATATTACCCCATTACACTTTCTGGATTGTATCCCAAATAGGGTACATCTTTTTCAATGAAAATTACGCCATAGTCTTCGAGCTCCTTTAAAATAGGCTCATACACTTCTTTATTTATTGGTAACTGAACGCCTGTGGTTGTAATTTTCTTATTTAATATTTGTAATGTAGCAATAGCTACTGGAAGCCCTACAGTTTTTGCCATAGCAGTATAAGTTTGATCATCTCCTTTTATAATCATACTGCTTTCTATTTGATGCTTTCCTTTTTCATCTTCATAACCAAATTTATGATGCATTACAATCATATCTTTATCGTCAGGTTGTAAAGTCCATGAATCCATTAATATTTTTTGAAGAATTTGAGCGGGACTAGCATTTACTAAACCTACTTTCTTATTCGGGTTAAAAAGATCTAGTTCAACAAATTTATCCCACATTACATCATCTTGATCAATTTTTAAATAAGAACGGAATTTTAATTCAACAGAATCTGAAGGTGAATAGGCTAAGAATAAGTTGGTAAAATCACGGTAACTCATGTGTTCAGAGTTTTCTATAGTATAAGTATCATCAGTCATACCTAATTGAACAAAACTATTCCAGGCTCTTGAAAAGCCAACTTTCCTTATTGTTCCTCTGTACATGGTAGGAATATCATCTAAACCATAAATACTTCTATATTTTAGAGAATCTCTATTGGCATAAGCTTCAAATTTTCCGCTTCCATTAATGGTTAGGAATTCAGTTCTTCTAAATAATTTATGGTAAGGAATATACTTATAAGTACCTTCTTGTATAAACATTGAAGCACCACCTTGTCCAGCTAAAACTACATTTCTAGGATTCCAAGTAAACTTGTAATTCCATAAGTTATCATCACTTTCTGGCGCTACCAAACCACCACAAAAAGATTCAAAAAGTAACATTTTAGCTCCGCTTTCTCTGATTTTATGAATTACTTGCATAGCACTCATGTGATCTATACCAGGATCTAAACCAATTTCATTCATAAAAATTAAACCATTAGCTTTCGCTTGTTCATCTAAAGCTTTCATTTCTTTAGATATATATGAAGCAGTCACCATATGTTTTTTAAACTCTAAACAGTTTTTAGCAACTTCTATATGTAAGTGAGCAGGAAGCATAGAAATAACAATGTCAGAATTTTTTATTGCTGCTACACGTTGTTCCTTATTAAAGACATCTAAAGAGATCGCCTTCCCATTAGGGTGATTGTTTATTTTTTGTTGAGCATTTTCGATAGAAATATCTCCAATAGTTATCTGTAAATTCTCCGAATTAGATTTATCTAATAAGTATTTTATTAAAGAAGAGCTAGATCTTCCGGCTCCGATAATTAATATTTTTCTCATAAAATAATGCAGTACTTTTGTGAAAAAGGACTAAAGTTTTTAGTTGTTTAAAGTTTGAAATTTAACAAATATACTAAATATGTATAAAAATTTAACATTAACAGCATTTGTTGGAGCACTTGCTGTCATATTAGGAGCCTTTGGCGCACATGCATTAAAGGAAACATTAAGTGAAGCAGAATTAAATAGCTTTGAAACTGCAGTACGATATCAGTTATATCACGTGATTATTTTATTAATAGTTAACTTAAATCAGGCTTTTTCCCTAAAGGAAAAAAGAATAATGTCGTATCTTTTTTGGATAGGAATCTTATTTTTTTCAGGTTCAATTTACGCAATGTACTTAGCTAAAGTTCCAGCTAAAAGTATTTGGTTTATAACTCCTTTAGGTGGATTATTATTGATTTTAGGATGGTTTTATTTAGGAGTAACTTTCTTCAGAAAATCGGCTAAAAAGTAAAAAATCAATAAAAAAATAAATACAGTAATCTGTTTAAACAAAAAGGTTTATTTTTGTCACATATTAAACACAACTTAAAATTATAGAGATGAATAATCTTGATACGAAAACGATTTCGTTAGAGCACCTTGGAATCAAGAGCGACACGGTTCGTTATCAACTAACTTCTGACGAGTTACATAGTTTAACTATAGAGAAAGGACAAGGGAAAGAAACTGTGTTTGGAGCTATTGCTGTCAATACAGGAGAATTTACAGGTAGATCTCCGATGGACAGATTTATAGTAAAAGATGATATCACAAAAGATGAAATTTGGTGGGGAGATATCAATATTCCTTTTGAGTCAGGTAAATTCGACCAATTATACGACAAGGTGACTGCATATCTTTCAGATAAAGAAATCTTTGTAAGAGATAGTTATGCTTGTGCAGACGAAAACTATAAATTAAACATTAGAGTAGTAAACGAATACCCTTGGAGTAACATGTTTGCTTACAATATGTTTTTACGTCCGACAGAAGAAGAATTAAAAGATTTTTCTCCAGAATGGACTGTAATTAATGCACCAGGTTTTATGGCTGACGCTGCTATTGATGGTACTCGTCAACATAACTTTGCGATCTTAAACTTTTCTAGAAAAGTAGCTTTAATCGGTGGAACTGGTTATACAGGAGAAATCAAGAAAGGAATTTTCTCTGCATTAAATTTTATTTTACCAGTAAACAAGAATACATTACCAATGCACTGTTCTGCAAACGTTGGTAAGGATGGCGATACCGCAATTTTCTTCGGATTATCAGGAACAGGTAAAACGACTTTATCTACAGATCCAAACAGAAGTTTAATTGGAGATGATGAGCATGGATGGACTGCTGAAAACACAGTATTTAATTTTGAAGGAGGTTGTTACGCTAAAGTAATTGATCTTTCTCAAGAAAAAGAACCAGAAATTTACGGAGCTATTAAGAAAGGAGCAATTCTTGAAAATATCATCATGAATGATAAAGGCGAAGTAGATTTTGCAGATACTTCTATTACACAAAATACACGTGTAAGTTATCCAATTCACCATATTGAAAATATTAGAGTACCATCTACAGGAAAGAATCCAAAGAATATCTTTTTCTTAACTGCAGATGCATTTGGAGTGTTACCTCCGATATCTAAATTAACTCCAGCTCAAGCTGCTTACCACTTTATTTCTGGTTATACAGCTAAAGTTGCAGGAACAGAGGCAGGTGTTACAGAACCTGTGCCAAGTTTCTCTGCATGTTTCGGAGCACCTTTTATGCCATTACACCCAACACGTTACGCTGAAATGTTAAGCAAGAAAATGACTGAAGCAAACGTAAATGTATGGTTAGTAAACACAGGATGGTCTGGAGGACAGTACGGAGTTGGTTCAAGAATCGCTTTAAAATATACAAGAGCTATGATTAGCGCTGTATTAAACGGTGATTTAGGAAATTATACTTACGAAGATTATCACATCCATTCAGTATTTGGAGTAGCTCAACCTAGAACTTGTCCTGGTGTGCCAGATAAGATTTTAAGTCCGAGAGCAACTTGGAATAATGATGAATTATATTATGAAACTGCATTTAAATTATCAAATGCGTTCAGAGAAAACTTTAAAAAGTTCGAAGAATATGCTAATGAAGAAATCAGACGTGGAGGACCTCAACGTTATGGTTACTAACATATTTAGTAGTTGTTAAGTATAAAAGCGGTTGTAGTCATACAATCGCTTTTGTTTTTTTACAACTTTATGTAGCAAAAGACTCATTTATTATTGTAGTGATTAACGTATAATTATTACTTACTTTTATATTAAAATTCAATCAAATGGTTATTCAAGGAAATATTGTAGATATTTTAAATAAAAAGATTTTTAAAGGAGAAATTGTAGTTGAAGAAGGTAAAATAAAATCGATAACAGAAAGTAATCATAATGTAGAGAATTATATTTTACCAGGTTTTGTAGATGCACATATTCATATTGAAAGCTCAATGTTAGTGCCTTCTGAATTTGCAAAAATTGCAGTAACTCATGGAACAGTAGCAACTGTTTCAGATCCGCATGAAATTGCAAATGTTTTAGGAGTTGCAGGAGTTGATTTTATGATTGAAAACGGGAAAAAAGTTCCTTTAAAATTTAATTTCGGAGCGCCATCTTGTGTACCAGCGACTTCTTTTGAAAGTGCAGGAGCAGTTATAGATTCTGATGATATTAAAAAGCTTTTAGAAAATCCTGATATTAAATATTTAGCTGAAATGATGAATTACCCAGGAGTAATTTATGAAGATGCTGAAGTTATGAAAAAAATAGAATGGGCAAAGCATTATAATAAACCAGTTGATGGTCATGCGCCAGGGGTAAGAGGTGAAGATTTAACGAAATATATCTCAGCAGGAATTTATACAGATCACGAATGTTTCACTTATGATGAAGCTTTAGAAAAGCTGCAAAAAGGAATGAAGGTAATTGTTCGTGAAGGTAGTGCGGCTAAAAACTTTGAAGCTTTAATTGATCTTTTACCAGAACATTATGAAAACATGATGTTTTGTTCAGATGATAAACACCCAGATGATTTATTATTAGGTCATATCAATCAATTGTGTGAAAGAGCAGTTGCGAAAGGAATTGATGTGTTTAAAGTTTTACAAGCTGCTTGTATAAATCCGGTATCTCATTATAATTTAGATGTGGGTTTATTAAAAGAAGGGGATGAAGCTGATTTTATTGTAGTTGAAAACTTAGAGAAATTTAAAGTGCTACAAACTTATATTGACGGAGAATTAATTGCTGAAAACGGAAAATCAAATATTACATCTGTTGAATTTGAAATCTTAAATAACTTCGATACTGATAAAAAACAAGTCACTGATTTCGAATTTCATTCAGCTTCAGAAAAAATAAGAGTTATTGAAGCTTTAGATGGAGAATTGGTAACAAATGAAATTGAAGCGACTTCTTTAATTAAGAATGGAAATCTAGTTTGTGATGTAGAAAATGATGTTTTGAAAATGACGGTTGTAAATCGTTATCAAAACTCAGAACCAGCTATTGCATTTATAAAAAACTTTGGATTAAAAGAAGGTGCGATTGCAAGTTCAGTAGGACACGATTCTCACAATATTATTGCTGTTGGAGTGTCTGACGAAGCGATTTGCAAAGCGGTGAATTTAATTATCGAAAATAGAGGAGGAGTTTGTGCGGTTTCAAACACTGAAAAAAAAATAGTATCGCTTCCTGTAGCAGGAATCATGAGTGATTTATCTGCTGTAGAAATTGGGAAATCTTATGCTGAATTAGATCAAATGGCTAAAGATTTAGGAAGTAAACTAAGAGCGCCTTACATGACTTTGTCTTTTATGGCATTATTGGTAATTCCTGCTTTAAAATTATCAGATAAAGGTTTGTTCGACGGAAATACATTTAAGTTTACTTCATTAGAAATTAAGTAAATTTCAATTTTCATAAAATTAAAAAGCACAACATCATGTTGTGCTTTTTTGTAGTATATGTCCCGTCCTGAAATAAGTTTACACAATTTAGACTTATTTTATGAATAACACTGTACCCAAGAAAAAGCGAACTCA
>NZ_CANNBW010000011.1 GCF_947502995.1 uncultured Tenacibaculum sp.
TTCGCTTTTTCTTGGGTACAGTGTTATTCATAAAATAAGTCTAAATTGTGTAAACTTATTTCAGGACGGGACAGTTTTTAAATAAAAAGCTCGGTTAATTCCGAGCTTTTTGTATCCTTCTCCTATTCTATTAATTTTTCCCAATTAATTTAAATACAATATAGTTTAAGCTCTTATCAGAAAAAATAACCATAAATAGGTATTTTTGTCGTAATGAAAAATATATCAAGCTTACAGAATCCATTCATTAAAAACCTATTTAAACTTCAAGAAAAGTCTAGAGAACGAAAAAAACAAGGACTTTTTATTGTTGAAGGACAACGAGAAATTACTTTAGCCATTAACGGTGGATATACTATTGAAAATATTCTTATAGCTAAAGATATTTTCCAAGAAAAAGAGCAACTTGAAGAAAACCTGAACACAATTCCAACTATAGAAATCTCAAAAGAGATTTATCAAAAGTTAGCGTATAGGAATTCTACAGAAGGAATTATTGCTGTTGTAAAAACAAAAAACACAACCTTTAAAGATTTAAAATTACCTTCAGAAAACCCTGTAGTTTTAGTAATGGAAGGAATTGAAAAACCTGGAAATGTTGGTGCTATGTTACGTACTGCAGATGCAGCAAATGTTGATGCTGTATTTTTAGCAGATCCTAAAAGTGACTTATACAATCCTAATATTATTAGATCTAGCGTTGGTTGCGTATTTACAAATACAATTATTACAGATTCTTCAGAAAATATTATCAACTACTTAAAAGAGCAAAAAATAAATATTTATAGTGCTACTTTACAAAATTCTAATGCATATCATGTAGAAGATTATACTAAACCTACTGCAATTGTCGTTGGTACAGAAGCGACAGGTTTAACACAAGTTTGGAGAGAACAAGCTACACAAAATATTAACATACCTATGCAAGGTGAAATAGACTCTATGAATGTTTCTGTTGCCTGTGCTATTTTAATTTTTGAAACGAAGAGACAACGTAATTTTTTAAACTAAAAACCAAATGAAAACTACATCCCCTTTATTAACCCTATTAATCATTTTATTATTTTCATGTTCTTCAGATAATGAAAATACAGGAGAAAATCCAAATACTGGAAATCCTGGAAGTCAGACTTGTGATGATCCTACAAGTTTTATTTTTAACGAAAAAGATAATTTTGTTCTAGTAGAATTTGAAAACAATGAGTTTCCTTCTGAATGGGAATTAAAAACAAGTAATTCTGCTACAGGAAAAGGATATCATGTTTGGGCTGGAAATCAGTCTTTAGGCACTCCTGGAAACGGATTAGTCGAATTTAAATTAAGCATTAACAATCCTGGTATTTATCGTTTTTTGTGGAATTCTGCTGTAACAACAGGAACAAACGGTTCTGACCATAACGATAGTTGGTTAAAGTTTCCTGATGCAGATGATTTCTACGGAGAAAAAGATGGAAGCAAAATATATCCAAAAGGAACAGGAAAAACTCCAAACCCGAATGGTTCTTCAGCAGACGGATGGTTTAAAGTATACAGAAGCGGAAATGATTTAGACTTTAAATGGCAAGCTGCAACATCAGATAATGATGCGCATAAAATTTATGTAGAATTTAAAAATGCTGGTGTATACAAAATGCAAGTTTCTGCAAGATCTTCAGGACATGGAATAGATAAATTTATGCTATTCAATGAAGCTAATTATAGTCAGAACGAAGCAACACAAAAAACTACGTTTAGTGAAATAACTTGTAACTAAACCTAAAAATTAAGTTGACTAAATCGAAATGAAAGAAGATATTAAAAAAATAAAGTTTAATAACGTACAGAAACCTAACTTTCAATTCGATTTAGTTGAACTTAATGAATTACTGACTCGAGATTTAGACCACGATCTTACACAAATACATAGAGTTGAGTTTTATCATATTTTTTTAATTACAGAAGGTACAGGCTCACACACTATAGACTTTTCTGAATATTCTTACCAAAAAGCAACACTTTTCACCTTAAAAAAAGGACAATTACATTGTTTTAATTCCAACACAAAAGCGAACGGCTACCTTCTTTTGTTTACAGAAAATTTCTTATTAAGCCATTTTAATAAAATAGAAGTTTCTAAATCTATTCAATTATTTAACAACTTATTATCAATGCCTAAGATCGTTTTAGACAATGACGATTTTAATGATATTTTAAGTTTAATAGAACGTATAAAATCAGAATATTTTGACACTTACGATGAATTCTCTGTAGGAATAATTCGTAGTGCATTACATATGATTATCACAAAATTATTTAGAATAAAAACCAGAGATAATCAAAAATTACTTCAAAGAAAATACTTTAATGAGTTTATTGAGTTTCAAAAATTAGTTGAAGAAAATTACACTAAAACAAAAAAAGTAATTGACTACGCTAACATGATGAATTGCTCTACAAAAACATTAAATAACATTTGTCATAATATTATTGGTAAATCTGCTAAAGTTGTGATAGATGAATTAATTATCACTCAAATCAAGCGTTTTTTAATAAGTACATCCTTATCTGTAAAAGAGATTGCTTACAATGTAGGTTTCGATGAACCTTCTAACTTATACAAGTATTTTAAAAAATACACATACATGTCTCCAGAGTCTTTCAGAAAAAACAACTAAACTTAATTTTCCCATTTTTACAGTACAAACAACTTTTTTTACAGGGTTTACACTAGATTAAACTTATAATTTTGAACTCGTTATAAATTATGAATTTAATCTAATGAGAATTAACACCTATTCTACTTTACTAATAGTTACACTAACATTAAGTAATTGTAAAACAACTAACAACGAAATTAAAACAGAACAAAAACCAATAAAAAAAGAAGTAAAAATGGAATTATCAAACAAAGAAAAAGTTGTAGCACTATTAAACAGCTTTAATACCGGAGACAAAACTCCAATCTCTTACATCAATCCTGAAAAATACATTCAACATAACTTAGCTGTTGGTGATGGTTTAGCTGGTTTTGGAGAAATTATGAAAGCTGCTCCTCCACAAGGTTTTAAAGCTAACGTAGTTAGAGCTTTTGAAGACGGAGATTTTGTTTTTACACATACAGAATATGATTTTTTTGGTCCTAAAGCTGGTTTTGATGTATTCCGTTTTGAAGATGGAAAAATAGTAGAACACTGGGATAATCTTTCTGAAGTAACATCAGCAAATCCTAGTGGAAGAACTCAATTCGACGGAACTACTGAAATTACTGATATAAATAAAACTGAAGCTAATAAAGCTGTGGTAAAGCAGTTTACTGAAGAAGTATTAATGAATGGTAAAATGGATAATTTAACAACATTAATCAATCCAAATAAATACTTACAACACAATTCTCAGGTAGCAGACGGTTTAGATGGTTTAGGAGCGGCATTAAAATATTTTGCAGAAAACGGTTTAGTTATGGAGTACGAAAAAGTTCATAAAGTTTTAGGTGAAGGTAACTTCGTTTTAACTTTAAGTGAAGGTAAATTTGGCAAAGGAGACCATGTAGCATATTATGATTTATTTAGGTTAGAAAACGGACAAATTGTAGAGCATTGGGATGTGATACAACCTATTCCGGTAAAATCTGAATGGAAAAATGAAAACGGTAAATTTTAATCCCTATTTTTAAATAATGCTTGTTAAGAGAGTCAGTTTATACTGGCTCTCTTTTATTTTAAATCAGTATGAATTACCTCCCATTTCCTAAACATTTTTGTGTAATACAAATCTTTATAGTAACTTCACTTTACAATCTTAATTTGTATAGAAATACCCCTGTAAATGAAGTATACGGCAACTGTAGAGGAAGAAAACAAAGAAATCGCAAACAGATATAAAGATTTACTAAAAGGTACGTATCAAACCTTATCTGAAGATGATAAGAAATTAATACGTAAAGCCTTTGAAGTTGCTGTTGAAGCTCATTCAAGTCAAAGAAGAAAATCTGGTGAACCTTATATCTTCCATCCTATTGCAGTTGCAAAAATTGTAGCTTATGAAATTGGTCTTGGAGCGACTTCTATTGCCGCTGCCCTACTTCACGATGTTGTTGAAGACACACATTATACAGTTGAAGATATGGAGCAACTTTTTGGTGAAACCGTAGCACGTATCGTTAGTGGTTTAACCAAAATTTCTCGCTTAAAACAAGATCAAGATTACTCTATACAAGCAGAAAACTTCAGAAAAATGCTATTAACATTACATGACGATGTTCGTGTAATTTTGATAAAAATTGCCGATCGTTTGCACAATATGCAAACTATGGATGCAATGCCACCGCATAAACAAGTTAAAATAGCTTCTGAAACATTATACATTTATGCTCCACTTGCACACAGATTAGGATTATATAATATTAAGACTGAACTTGAAGATTTAGGATTAAAATATACTGAACCAGAAGTATACAACGATATTTTAATCAAAATAAAAGAGAGTAAAGAAGAACAACAAAAATATATAGATCTTTTCAACTCTAAAATTAGAGAAGCCTTAGATAAAGAAGGATTTAAATATGAAATAAAAGGTAGATTTAAATCGATATTCTCTATCAGAAGGAAAATGCGTAAGCAAAATGTTTCTTTCGACGAAGTGTACGATAAATTTGCTATTCGAATCATTTACACTCCTACTTCCGATGATGAAAAATTCGATGCTTGGAAAATTTACTCTATTGTAACCGACTTTTATAAACCAAATCCTGCTCGTTTACGAGATTGGATTTCTCAACCTAAATCAACGGGTTATGAAGCGTTACATATTACTGTAGTTGGACCAGAAGCTAAATGGGTAGAAGTTCAAATTCGTTCTCAACGTATGGACGAAATTGCTGAAAAAGGTTACGCAGCCCATTTTAAATATAAACAAGGAAATGTTCGTGAAAATGGTTTAGAAGGTTGGTTGAATAAACTTAAAGAAACCCTAGAAAACAATACGTTAAATGCTGTAGATTTTGTTGAGGATTTTAAACTGAATTTATACGCTAAAGAGATTTATGTTTTTACTCCTAAAGGAGATTTAAAATCTTTACCAAAAGGAGCTTCTGCTTTAGATTTTGCATTTGCTATTCATACTGATGTCGGATTAAAATGTAGAGGTGCTAAAGTAAATGGTAAACTTGTTCCCTTAAGTCATGAATTAAAAAGTGGTGATCAAGTTGATATTCTAACTTCTGCTACAAACAAACCTAACTCTCGTTGGTTAGATTTTGTAATGACTGCAAGGGCTAGAACAAAAATAAAATCTGCTCTTAAAGCCGATGAAAAGAAAATTGCTGAAGAAGGAAAAGCAATTTTAATGAGAAAGTTAAGACACTTAAAAATTAACTACGACGAAAAGTTAGTACATGAAATAGCAAGCTTCTTTAATTTGCAAACTAGTTTCGATTTATTCTTTAGAATTGGAAACGGAGCTATCGACAATACTCAACTTAAAGAGTTTGTTGCACAACGTTCTAGTCCAATTATGAGTTTCTTAAAGAATCCTTTCAAAAGAAATGCTCATAAAAATGTTACTGATAATGAAGAAGTAACAGACAAATACGACGCTTTAGTTTTTGGTCAGGATGAAGAAAAACTAGAATATTCACTTTCTGTTTGCTGTAAACCAATTCCTGGAGATGCCGTTTTTGGTTTTGTAACCATTAATGACGGAATTAAGGTTCATAAAAACAATTGTCCGAATGCCATTTCTTTACAATCCAATTTTGCGTATAGAATCATTAAAGCAAAATGGATAGATTCTACAAAACAAGAATTTTCTGCTATTTTAAAAATTAGTGGTGTTGATAATAAAGGAATTGTAAATAATATTACTCGAATTATTTCGAACAATATGAATGTTTATATAAATAGCATTAACATCTCTGGAAATGCTGGAATTTTTGAAGGTAAAATATCACTTACTGTAAAGAATAGAAACCAGTTAACTAAGTTGATTAACAACATTAAAAAAGTAGATGGAGTTCAAAAAGTAACTCGTGTTAATACTTTGTAAATATTATTCCTTACATCATTACTTTTTATATCAAGAAATAAACGTAAATTTGTCTTTTGGTAAAATTCTAGATATATGAGTAGCACGGCTGAAAATCAAGAAATCGTAAAAAAAGTTTTCACTTCTTTCTTAGAGGAAAACAAGCACCGTAAGACACCTGAACGTTACGCTATTTTACAAGAAATTTATGATGCCGACGAACATTTTGATATCGAATCTTTATATATCAAAATGAAAAATAAAAACTATCGTGTTAGTAGAGCAACACTTTATAACACAATGGATTTACTTTTAGATTGTGGTTTAGTTCGTAAACACCAATTTGATGGACAATCTATGGCACGATATGAAAAAAGTTACTTCGATAAAAATCACGATCACGTTATTTTAACTGACACAGGAGAAGTAAAAGAATTTTGTGATCCAAGAATTCAAATTATCAAACAAACAATTGAAGAGGTTTTCGATATAGATATCCATAACCATTCTTTATACTTCTACGGAACTAAGAAAAAACCGAATTAAACTTTAAATACACATAACACAACACACTAATATAATGGCAGTAGATTTATTACTAGGCTTGCAATGGGGAGATGAAGGTAAAGGTAAAATCGTTGACGTTCTTACTCAAAATTACGATATCATCGCTCGTTTTCAAGGTGGCCCTAACGCTGGTCATACTCTAGTTTTCGACGGAAACAAGTATGTTTTACATACTATTCCTTCAGGTATATTCCACAAAACAGCTTTAAATGTAGTTGGTAATGGAGTTGTTATCGATCCTGTAATTTTTAAAAAGGAATTAGAAAATTTAGATCAACATAATATCGATTATGCTGGTAAACTTTTAATTTCTAGAAAAGCACATTTAATTTTACCAACACATAGATTATTAGACGCAGCTTCTGAAACTTCTAAAGGAAAAGCTAAGATTGGTTCTACTTTAAAAGGAATTGGACCAACTTACATGGACAAAACAGGAAGAAACGGAATGCGTGTAGGTGATTTAGAATTAGATAACTGGAAAGAAAAATATAAAGCATTAACAGAAAAGCATATTAAAATGCTTAATTTCTTTGATGTTGATATTCAGTATGATCTTGATGAGTTAGAACAAGAATTCTGTGATGGAATTGAAAAATTAAAATCATTACAATTTATCGATTCTGAAGCCTTTTTAAACAACGCAATGAAAGAAGGTAAAAAAATTCTAGCGGAAGGTGCTCAAGGATCTTTATTAGATATTGATTTTGGAACATATCCGTTTGTAACTTCAAGTAATACTACAGCTGCTGGTGCTTGTACTGGTTTAGGTGTTGCTCCAAACAGAATTAAAGAAGTTTTCGGAATTTTTAAAGCATACACAACTAGAGTTGGTTCTGGTCCATTCCCTACTGAGTTATTTGACGAAGTTGGAGAAACTATGGGAAAAGTTGGACACGAATTTGGTGCTACAACTGGTAGACCAAGACGTTGTGGTTGGTTAGATTTAGTAGCTTTAAAATATGCTGTTGAAGTAAACGGAGTTACACAATTAATGATGATGAAAGGTGATGTACTTTCTGGTTTCGACACTTTAAAAGTATGTACTGCTTACAAATATAAAGGAGAAGAAATTACGCATTTACCATATAATATTGAACCTGAAAATGTAACCCCAATTTACTCTGAATTTAAAGGTTGGGAAGCTGATTTAACTGGAATGACAGATGAAAAGTCTATGCCAGAAAACTTAGTTAATTACATCAACTTTATTGAAAAAGAAACAGGTGTACCGATTAAGATTGTATCAGTTGGTCCAGATAGAAAACAAACTATCGTAAGATAATTCATAAAAAAAAGAGTTCTTTTCAGAACTCTTTTTTTTATTTAGTTATTGATGTTTCAGTAGCGTAACTTTCGCATTGTTGTAATGTTTCTAAAACATCATCTAAGGTAGTTCTTGGATTAATTAAACACATTCTTAAAACCACTTGTTTATTTAAAACCGTAGTAACAAAAACTGCTTCTCTAGAATCCATTACTTTCTTAGAAATTTCTTGATTAATTTTATCTATTTCTTCTTCAGAATACTGTTTATCAATAGGATTATATCTAAAATTAATTACAGCTAAAGTAGCAGGAGAAACCACTTCCCATACCCTACTCTTTCGTAAATAATCTTCAACTTGTTCAGTTAAATCAATATTATACGTAATTGCCTTTCTAAAAGCTTCTAAACCGTAAGTCTTAATAGACATATAAAATTTTAAGGCACGTAAACGTCTTGTTAACTGTACTCCATAATCATAGAAATTAATTTCAGATTCATTTCCTTCTATATCTCTTAAATACTCAGGTTTTTCACTAAATGTACTACTTAACCAAGAAGCATCTTTCACTAATAAACACCCAATTTCATAAGGTTGAAAAAACCATTTATGTGGATCTACGGTAAGTGAATCTGCTCTTTCAATTCCTCTTAACATTCGCTTTCCTTTTTTAGATAAAATAGCTGCTCCTCCATAGGCTCCATCAATATGCATCCAAATATTTTCAGCTTCACAGATATCTGCAATTTCATCTAAAGGATCTACAGTTCCTGTATTTGTAGTTCCTGCATTTGCAATAAAACAAAAAGGTTGTAAACCTTCTAGTTTATCTTTAGCAATAGCATTTTTTAATTTGTTTACACCTAACCTAAATTCAAAATCAGTAGGAATAATACGAATTTGTTCTTTTTTAAATCCTAATACTCGAATTGCTTTAATATTAGAAGAATGCGCTTGGTCTGAAAGGTAAATTACTGCTTTAGAGAAATCATCTCCACACTTTTGTCTTCTAGCAGTTACTAATGCTGTTAAATTCGCCATAGAACCACCACTCGTAAAAATTCCTCCACCTTTTTTTACAGGAAAATCATACATTTTTAACAACCAGTTAATCGTTACAATTTCTAACTCTGCAGCTGCAGAAGAAACCAACCATCCACCAGAAAAAATATTAAATCCTGTTGCTAAGGAATCCGACATTGTGCTGATAAAGTTACTTGGTCCAGGCACAAATGAATAAAATTTAGGATGTGATGCTATTGTACTATTTGGCACAACATTTTGCATTACAAAATCTAATATTTCATTAGCATCAGTAGGTTGCTCTGGAGCTTCTTGTAAAAATATAGCATCTAATTCTTTACGGTTCTTAAATTCTGGAACCGGTTTCTTTTGATTCATGCTATCCCAATGTTCAGCAATTAAATCTACTATTTTATATCCATAAGACTTCATCTCTTCTAAAGATAGATCGAAGTAATTTTCCATGTTTGTCATTAAATTTGTTGCAAAATTATACTTCTTTTAACGAATAGAAATAGGAATTCAAACTAATTTTATAACATCATTTAGAAATTTGGCATGTTCTTTTCTTTATTTTTGTGCATTAAATTGAAAAATTTTGAAGAGAATACTTCTTTTTATTTTAATAATAACTTCATTACAAATTTGTTCTCAAAATAAGAGAATAAAGATACTATCATCTAAAATCTCAACTTTTGATGAAAAAAGATGGCCTGGAGCAACGATATTAATAGGAAACGTTAAAGTAGCTCATGAAGGAGCGACACTGGATTGTAAGCGAGCTCTTTTATACAGAGAACAAAATATTTTTAAAGCTATTGGTGAAGTAGTTATCGAACAAGGTGATAGTATTATTCAGTACTCTGACTTTGCCAATTACGATGCAAACACCAAAATTGCAAAATCTTGGGGTAATGTTGAAGTAAATGACAAAGAAATGAAGTTAACTACAGATACTTTATACTTTGATAGAAGCCAACAAAAATTATTTTACCCAGCAAAAGGAACAATCAGAGATAAAAAAAACACTTTAAAAAGCGATAGAGGGACTTATTATTTAAAAGACAAAAAATTTACTGCTAAAACTCAAGTAAATGTTCTTAATCCTGATAATGAATTAAACTCAGATCATTTAGATTATTATACGAATACAAATTTGGCTTATGTTTATGGTCCATCAACAATTTTTAACTTTAAAGATAGTACAAAGGTTTATGCTGAAAGAGGTTTTTTCGATACCAACACAGATATTTCATACTTTGTAAAAAACGCAAAATTATATTTAAAAGATAGAACTGTAGCTGCCGATAGTTTATATTACGATAAAAGAAAAGGATTTGCTTCTGCAAACAATAAAATTAAAGTGATTGATACTGTTCAAAAAATGGTAATTAAAGGAAATTATGCTGAAATTTTTGAACTAAAAGATTCTATGTTTATTGTAAAGAAACCCGTTGCTATTTCTATTATGGAAAAAGACTCTCTTTACATTCATGGTGACACTATATTAGTTACCGGAAAGAAAGACAACAGAATTGTGAGAACTTATCATCATGTAAAAATTTTCAAATCAAATTTACAAGGTAAATGTGATTCTATACACACAAACCAAGCTACAGGTTTAACCCGAATGTTTAAAAATCCTGTTTTGTGGTCTGGTAAAAGTCAAATTACAGGTGACAGTATTCAATTTACAACTCATAAGGAAACAAATAAACTTGATTCTCTTCGTGTGTTAAGAAACGCATTTGTTATAGAGAATGATTCTTTAGATCCAAAAAATTTCAATCAAATTAAAGGTCGAGACATCTTTGGAAAATTTGAAGAAAATGACTTAAAAGTTCTATTAGTAAAAGGAAATGCTGAGTCTTTGTACTACAATCGAAACGAAGAAACGTTAAAACTGGAAACGGTTACTAAAGAAATCGCTAGTGATATTGAATTTTTATTAGAAAATAACGAAGTTATTCAAACAAAATACTTCAAAAAATCTGAAGGAAAAACATATCCTCCATCTGATTTCCCTAGTGATAAAGCTAAATTCGCTGGCTTTATTTGGAGAGAAGATGAACAACCTAAAGTAATGGAAGATATTTTTAAAAGAGATACTCCAAAAGTGAAAACTGAAACTAAAGTAAATTCTGCTGTTCAAAAAGCAAAAGATCAACTTATAAAAGAGAGCAAAAAACGCGAACTACAACAATTAAAGGAAGAAGAGGAATGAAAAATGATTTCTTAAAATATCAGGGACAAACTACTCCTCATCCTTTAAGTATTGAAATATCTCATGCATCTGGAAGCTATATATACAGTAATGATAATAAAGCATATTTAGATTTTGTTGCCGGTGTTTCTGCAAATAGTCTTGGACACAACAATCCAATTGTAAATAATGCCATAAAAGAACAAATAGATCAATACACACATGTTATGGTCTATGGAGAGTTTATTCAAAAACCTCAATTAGAACTTTGCAAAGCTTTAGCCAATACATTACCTGAAAGCTTATCGTGTGTATATTTGGTAAATTCTGGTACAGAAGCAACAGAAGGTGCTTTAAAATTAGCTAAACGTTTTACAGGCAGAACAGAAGTTATAGCGGCTAATAATGCTTACCACGGAAATACTGCAGGAGCTATGAGCGTTTGTGGCGCAGAAGAGCAAAATAGAGCTTTCCGCCCATTAGTTCCTGGTAGTAAGTTTATACAATTCAATAATGAAAATGATCTAAATAGAATTACTAGTAAAACTGCTGGAGTAATTTTAGAAACAATTCAAGGTGGTGCCGGTTTTGTTATTCCAAAAAACAACTTTCTAGCTAAAGTGAAAAAGCGTTGTATAGAAGTTGGTGCTTTATTAATTCTAGATGAAATACAAACTGGAGTTGGAAGAACTGGTAAATTTTGGGGTTTTGAAAACTTCAATGTTATTCCTGATATTATAATTACAGGAAAAGGTCTTGGTGGAGGAATGCCAATTGGTGCATTTATTTCTTCTAAAAAGATTATGGATTGCCTAAAAGACAACCCTAAATTGGGTCACATCACTACTTTTGGTGGACATCCTGTTATTGCTGCTGCTGGATTAGCAACTGTGAATGAAATTAATTCTAAAGCTTTAACTAAAGAAGCGCTTAGAAAAGAACAATTATTCCGCAAACATTTACAACATTCTTTAATAAAAGAAATTAGAGGTAAAGGCTTGATGTTGGCTTTAATTGTAGAATCACCTGAAATTGCAAATACTATAGTTTTAAATACTTTAGAAAATGGTTTAATCTTGTTTTGGTTATTATATGAAAAAAGAGCTGTACGAATTACTCCTCCGTTAACTATCTCAGATGAAGAGATTATTAAGGGTTGTAAAATTTTAACAGAAATTTTAGACAATATAAAAAAGTCCCCTGCGTTTTATTAATACTTTATAGTTGATTGGGGATTTTATTAACTATTGAAATCGGTTTAAGAGATTTTTCTTAGCCGATTTTTTTTTACATATGTTAAACAAAAGGCTCTAAGACCAAGCAAATCAAGGATAAACATTTTTTGTCTAAACAAGTTAATTTGTTTAATTTGGAACACACAAATTTTAGGTTTATATGTCGATTGAAATTACGCGTTTATTTGACTTTCCATACTACCAATTGGAAAAGTACAATCTTGAAAAATCACTAACTACTAAGTATAACGGAAAATGGGAATCCGTTTCTACAAAAGAATACATTGATAAAGCTAACGCTATAAGTCGTGGACTTTTAAGATTAGGTGTTCAACCTAATGATAAAATAGCTATTATCTCTACAAATAACTGCACAGAATGGAATATTTGTGATATAGGTATTTTACAAACAGGAGCTCAAAATGTTCCTATATATCCTACAATCTCTAAAGAAGATTACGAATATGTTTTAAATCATTCAGAATCTACGTACTGTTTTGCTTCTGATGAAATGATTATAGAAAAACTAAATCAGATTAAAGGAAATACAAAATTAAAGGGAGTATTTACTTTTGATCAAATCGCTGGAGAAAAAAACTGGAATGAAGTTTTAGAGTTAGGAAAAGATGAAAGCAATCAACAAGAAGTTGAAGAAAGAAAAGCTAATGTAAAACCTGAAGATTTAGCTACATTAATATATACTTCAGGAACTACAGGTAGACCTAAAGGTGTAATGCTTTCTCATAACAATATCGTTTCAAATGTTTTAGCAAGTTCTTTACGTGTACCTGTAGATCAAGGACAAGGTAAAAGTTTAAGCTTCTTACCAGTTTGTCATATCTTCGAACGTATGATCTTGTATTTATATCAATACTGTGGTATTTCAATCACTTTTGCTGAATCTATTGAAAAATTAAGTGAAAACGCACAAGAAGTTAAACCTAATGTAATGACTGCTGTTCCTAGGCTTTATGAAAAGATTTATGACAAAATCTATGCTAAAGGAACTGAATTATCTGGTATTAAAAAAGCTTTATTTTTCTGGGCTATAGAACTTGGATTAAAATATCAACCATATGGAGCTAACGGTTGGTGGTATGAAAAGCAATTAGGTATCGCTAGAAAATTAATTTTTTCTAAATGGCAAGCTGCTTTAGGAGGAGAACTTAAAATTATGGTTTCTGGTAGTGCTGCTTTACAACCGAGATTAGCTAGAGTTTTTGCAGCTGCTGGAATGCCTGTAATGGAAGGTTATGGATTAACTGAAACTTCTCCTGTTATCTCTGTAAATGATGAAAGGAATGGTGGTTTTAAAATCGGAACTGTAGGAAGATTAATTGAAGGAGTTGAAGTTAAAATTTCTGAAGAAGATGAAATTTTAGTAAAAGGACCTAATGTTATGATGGGCTACTATAAAGATCCAGAAAAAACTGCTCAAGTTTTAAAAAATGGTTATTTCCATACTGGTGATAAAGGTAAAATTGAAGACGGATTCTTAAGTATTACTGGACGTATTAAAGAAATGTTTAAAACTTCTGGTGGTAAATATGTTATTCCTACTTTATTAGAAGATAAATTAAAGCAATCTCGCTTTATCGAACAAGTTATGGTTGTTGGTGAAGGTGAAAAAATGCCTACAGCTTTAATTCAACCTAATTTTGAATTTGTAGGTGAATGGGCTAAACGTAATAATATCAATGCTACTTCAGAAAAAGATTTGGCTAGTAACGAAAAGGTTATCGCTAGAATCCAAGAAGAATTAGATGAATGTAATTGTCACTTTGGAAAATGGGAACGTATTAAACGTTTTGAGCTTACTCCTGAGCAATGGACAATTGATGGCGGACATTTAACTCCAACAATGAAAATGAAACGTAAAATCATTAAAGATATTTACAAAGATCTGTACGAAAAAATGTACGACAGAGCTTAACAATAAAAAAGCCTTCTCTAATCGAGAAGGCTTTTTTTATCATCATTAGTATTCTTCTATATTAAAAACAGATATTTTATTATCTGGAAGTAACTTTACTATTAAAACCATTGAAGCTTGTTCAAACTCTAGCAAGTAACAATTTCCTAATTCACCTTCCATCCAAAATTCTGTGGAAGTAATCTTACCTAGCTCTTCTTGGTAAGCTAAAATAGATTTCTCAAAGTTTTCTAAACTATTTTCTTTTTTTAAAGTCTCTGAAAATAAATTATAAATACTTTTTACATCCTTAGTATTTATCAAATTCGTAACCTTTTCAACTAATTTTTCATAATCAGCATCTGCTTGAGAAAAAGATACTTGACTAAAGCATAACAACAAGATTATGCAAATCATTTTCTTCATAAATCTATGAATATTTCTGTTAATATTGGGGCTTTAATAAGTTATAACTAACTATTAATCAATTATAAATATAATATTTAACTTTTAATTTCAAGTTAATATGTACAACTATTTAATTAAGAAACAGAAAGTATTTTAAAGTCACTTTTTCTCTTTTTTTATGTAATAATTATTGTCTATTGAAATACTATTATAATTAATATTTACTTTTTTCCATGATGTTGTGGGGTGTAACGTAGTTTCTTTACCATCAAATTTCGTTCTTAATGGCATATCAAAACCTTTAACAACATTACTCCATTTGTAAAAAAGTTGTTTGTTTTCAACTTTATATTCAAAAGAAGGAATTTGTACAGTTCTTAAATACTGATCGAAAACTTTAGATAAATCAATTCCAGCCATTTTACTGATATAATTTTCAATTTCTTCAGTAGTAACTGTCTTATGAAAAAAAGTTTTATTTAAACCTCTTAAAATCTCTCTCCATTTTTCATCGTTATTAATTATTGTTCTTATTGTATTAATCATGTTTGCTCCTTTATAATACATATCCCCTGAACCTTCATGATTTACATTATAAACACCAATTATTGGTTTGTCATTAGCAATACTTCTTCTTGTTCCAATTACATATTCTGAACCTGCTTTTTTTCCATAGTAATATTCTAAAAATAAACTTTCAGAATACGCTGTAAAGCTTTCATGAATCCACATGTCAGCAATATCTTTATTGGTAATGTTATTTGCAAACCATTCATGACCAGCTTCATGAATAATGATAAAATCAAACTTAAGTCCCCAACCTGTTCCAGATAAATCACTTCCTTTATATCCTTTTAAATATTTATTCCCATAAGTCACAGAACTTTGATGTTCCATTCCCAAATACGGTACTTCTACTAATTTAAAACTATCCTCATAGAAAGGATATTTACCAAACCAATATTCAAAAGCTTTCATCATTTTTGGTGCATCTGTAAAATGTTCTTTAGCTTCTTCTAAATTATCTTTTAAAACATAATAATTCATATCTAACTCCCCTCCTTCTCCATTAAACTTTTCAGAAAAATTGGCATAATCTCCTATATTCACATTTACTCCATAATTGTTAATTGGATTCTTTACATACCAATGATAACTTGTTGTGTTATCTTTATGTTCTTCTACTTTACGTAATCTTCCATTAGCAACACCTGTTAAATCCTGTGGTACTCTAACACTTATAGCCATACTATCTACTTCATCATACATATGATCTTTATTCGGCCACCATACACTAGCACCTAAACCTTGACAAGAAGTCGCTACAAAATGTTTTCCATTCATATCTTTTTTCCAAGAAAAACCTCCATCCCATGGTGCATTTCTAGCGGATTTAGGTTTTCCTTCATAATACACAGTAATTGAATTTTCTTCTCCTTTTTTCTGCTTCTTTTTTAAGTTTACAAAATGTGCATTTATATCTGAAGTAAATTTTAATTCTTTTCCATCTTGGGTAATTTTGGTAATTTTTAAAGGCGGCTGTAAATCAACTTGTAGTGTTTGAGATGAGTTTAAAACCTTATATCTAATTTCATTTTTTCCTTTAATAAATTTCTTATCTGGATCTACAGCAACATCTAAATGATAAAATGTTAAATCCCACCAAGCTCTTTCAGGAGTTATACTTCCTCGTAAAGTATCTTGTTTTGAAAATTTATGGCCATGACTAAACAAACCATCTTGTGCGTTAACAGCGTATAAAAAACATATAAAAACTACTAAAAAGCTACTTCTTTCTTTAATCATTATTTAAAAAATTTTGTAATCACGAAGATATTGTATTTGTAAAACATAACTACAGATTACTATGAATAATAAAGTTTATATAAAAAATTAAGAGAATTCCTAAAAAGATTATAGTCTTTAAAAAGGATTCAATATTTTTGAATCATCTAAAAAACAAACAATTCAAAATGAAAGATACTGCGTTATCACACGTACATGAAGCTCTTGGTGCAAAAATGGTTCCATTTGCTGGATATAACATGCCTGTGCAATACGAAGGTGTAAATATTGAACATGAAACGGTTAGAAAAGGTGTTGGTGTTTTTGATGTTAGCCACATGGGAGAATTTTTTCTTAAGGGAGAAAATGCTTTAGCTTTAATTCAAAAAATTACGACTAATGATGCTTCTAAATTAGTTCCTGGAAAAGCGCAATATACATGTATGCCTAACAATACAGGTGGAATTGTAGATGATTTAATTATCTACATGATTCAAGAAAATGAATACATGCTAGTTGTAAACGCTTCTAATATTGAAAAAGACTGGAACTGGATTTCTCAACATAATGATTTAAATGTTGAAATGGAAAACAGATCTGAAGATTGGTCTTTATTAGCAATTCAAGGCCCTAAAGCTGCTGAGGCTATGCAGTCTTTAACTAAGGTTGATTTATCTGCTATCAAGTTTTATACATTTGAAATTACTGATTTTGCTGGAATCCCAAATGTAGTAGTTTCTGCTACTGGTTATACAGGTTCTGGAGGATTTGAAGTATATGTAAAAAATGAAGATGTAGAAGCTTTATGGAAAAAAGTATTTGAAGCTGGTGCAGATTGGGATATAAAACCTATCGGATTAGCAGCTCGTGATACGTTACGTTTAGAAATGGGATATTGTTTATATGGAAATGATATTACAGATACCACTTCTCCTATTGAAGCTGGTTTAAGTTGGATTACTAAATTCTCTAAGGATTTTGTAAATGCTGAAACTTTAAAAGCTCAAAAAGAAAACGGTGTTTCTAGAAAGTTAGTTGCTTTTGAAATGACTGAACGTGGTATTCCTCGTAAAGATTATGAAATTGTAGCTACAAGCGGAGAAGTAATCGGAGAAGTTACTTCCGGAACTATGAGTCCGAGTTTAGGTAAAGGAATTGGTTTAGGATATGTAACAATCGAAAACTCTAAAGTAGATTCTGATATCTTAATACAAATACGTAAAAAACAAATTCCTGCTAAAGTGGTTAAACTACCATTTTATAAAGGATAAAACATAAAAAAAGCTGCTTTTTAAAGCAGCTTTTTATTATTAAATTGTTCTGGTTTTGCTGGAACAATATCTTTATAAAATGCTAAAAAAGCATCGAAATCTTTTTCTATACTATCTGTTAAATAATAAGGTTCTGCAACTACGATTTGCTTATTTTCAAAATCAAAAGCAAACATTACAACAGGAATATTAGCTCCTTTGGCGATGTAATAAAATCCTGTTTTCCATTTCTTTGTATATTTTCGTGTTCCTTCAGGAGACAAAGCCAATCTAAACTCTTCTTTTTCATTATAAATTTGCACAACAGAATCTACAAAATTGTTACTTTTTGTTCGATCTACTGGTGTACCTCCTAACCATCTGTAAATAAAACCAAATGGAGGTTTAAAAAGTGAAGCTTTACCAACGAAATCA
The DNA here is from genome assembly GCF_947502995.1 of uncultured Tenacibaculum sp. GTDB lineage: Bacteria > Bacteroidota > Bacteroidia > Flavobacteriales > Flavobacteriaceae > Polaribacter. The sequence continues at coordinate 18,087 of NZ_CANNBW010000011.1, forward strand.
ATTGGAATTTGAATTACATTTCGAGTTAAAATTGCAATAGGAAAATCTTTCCAGCTAGTATGCGGAGCTCCAATAATAATATACTTTTTTAAGTCTTTAGGAAACGCTCCAACGATCTTCCATCCTAAAATTTTATGGAAAATAAATTTAGAAATTGCTTGTGTCATTAATTCATGTTAAAGTGGTAAATTTACCGTTTTAATTTTTTATGCAGATGAGCGAACAGCTATTATACATTTTAGCAACTGGTTTTGTAGGAATTATCATAGGTTTTTTGGTAGGTTTTATCATTCAAAAAAATAAAGCTTCTGTTCTAGAAAAAGACAATTCTAGTCTTCAAGAACGAAATTCAATGCTTTTAGAGCAAAAAACTGTTGCAGAAAGTGAAATGATGACTTTAAAAGAAGAATTAAAAACTATACAAACAGAAAAGGATACTTTAAAAGAAAGAAATCAATCTTTAACTGAATATAAATCTTCTTCTGAAAAAAATGTAGAAGAATTAAAAAGCGAATTAAAGTTTTTACAAACAGAGAAAGAAAGTTTAATAAAGGTCAATACGCGTCAAGATGTTGATCTAAAAAACTTACAACATAAGCTTACTGAACAAAAAGGTGAGTTAGAAGGATTACAAGAAAAATTCACAAAAGAATTCGAAAACTTAGCCAATAAAATTTTAGAAGAAAAGTCGAATAAATTTACTGTTCAGAATAAAGAGAATATTCAAAACATTTTAAATCCGCTAGAAAAGAAAATTAAAGATTTTGAGGATAAAGTAGATAAAACTCACAAAGAGAGTATTGATTACCACTCTGCTTTACGTCAACAAATTCTTGGTTTAAGAGAATTAAATGCTCAAATGAGCAAAGAAACTTTAAACTTAACTAGAGCTTTAAAAGGTGATAGTAAAACTCAAGGAAATTGGGGAGAATTAGTTTTAGAACGTGTTTTAGAAAAATCTGGTTTAGAAAAAGATAGAGAGTATTTTGTACAACAATCGTTTACAAATGAAGAAGGAAAACGTATTTTACCTGATGTTGTAATTCATTTACCAGATAACAAAAAAATGGTAATCGATAGTAAAGTGTCATTAACTGCGTACGAAAAGTTTGTAAATTCTGATGATGAAACAGAAAAAACAACTTTCTTAAAAGAACATTTAATTTCTTTAAAGAGACACGTTGAACAACTCTCTGAGAAAAAATATGAAGATATTTACAAAATAGAATCTCCAGATTTTGTATTACTTTTCGTTCCTATAGAACCTGCTTTTGCTGTAGCTTTAAATGAAGACAATACGTTATACAACAAAGCCTTTGAAAGAAATATTGTAATTGTAACTCCTACTACGTTATTAGCGACTTTACGCACAATCGATACGATGTGGAATAATGAGAAACAACAACGTAACGCTATAGAAATTGCTCGTCAAGCTGGCGCTTTATATGATAAATTTGAAGGTCTTTTAAAAGATTTAATTAATATTGGTAAAAAAATAGACGCAACTAAAAGTGATTATAGTTCAGCTATGAATAAATTAGTTGAAGGTAGAGGAAACTTAATTACCAGCGTAGAAAAACTTAAAAAAATGGGAGCTAAAGCTAAAAAAGCACTTCCTGAAAGCATTATTGAAAGAGCAAACGACAATAGCTAACCAAAAATTGAAATGTAAATGCAAGAGTTAAAAAAAGGATACTTATTCAATTATAAAACTCAGACCTGGAAAGTCACTGATATTTATAAAATTAATTGGGACGACGGTTCTAATACTACAGAGTATAAAGTAAAAGATAAGAACGGTATTGTTAGATACTTAATGATCGAATATGTTAGAAAGGAATCTCCTAAATACACATTTTGGGAAAAACTACATAACATAGATCATTTCTTATCTCAAATTACTAAAACTGAAACTGATTACGTATCTATTAACAATGCTAAGTTTCCTAAGAAATTCAATTACAAAAATGTAGCGTATGATTTTGATGAGCGTTGCGATGGAACTTGTTATTATGATTACGAATCGGAAAGAGTAAATTCTTTAGATTATACGAACACAGACGATACAAAATTTTTCTCTATTCAATTATGGGATGATGAAATTGAAATTTGTACTGGGAAATTGATTTCTAAAACTGAAATCAAAAATATTCAAGAAAGAAAAACTTTTGTTGATACTAGTTCTTTAGGAAGTTTTATTAGTCGATATTTTGTAGGGTTAATATTTGGAGCTTTTATTTTAATGACATTAATGCTTGGAAAATGCTCAAATAATAATTCTTGGAATGGTAACGGAGATTATAATGACTCAACGAAAGTTTATAGAAATACAAACAATTACTACAGAGGTAGAAGCTCAAGAGGATTTGGTAAATAAAAAATTATGGAAGAAAACACGCTTATTTGGCTTACTAAAACCGTAACATATGTAACGTTATTTTATGCCTCATTTATTATTGCTAAACTGTTTTTTAAATTTAAAAACAGAAAAATAAACATTGAAAACGAATTAACCATAAAAGATAATGTAGCATTTGCTGTAACTGCTACAGGTTATTTTATTGCTACTTTAACCATTTTTGTTGGCGTTCTGCATGGTGAATCACACGGATTAATAAAAGATGTTATTTTAATCTTATTCTATTCTTTCTTCGGAAATTTACTATTAATTCTTACATCTATTATTAATGAAAAAATAGTTTTTGGTAAGAAGTTCCGATTTTATAAAGAAATTATAAAAGATGAAAATTTAGGAACTGGTTTTATGGAAGCAGCCAATTTTATTGGAGCAGGATTAATTATTTATGGTGCTATTTCTGGTAGAAACATCAATTTATTTCCAGATCAAGGAGAAATGGGTCATTATTTATCTGACTTTTTAAGTTTGTTATTCTTCTGGTTATTAGGTCAAGTTATCTTATACATATTTTTAAAAATATATCGCAAATTTGTGAAATACGATTTCATCAAAGAAATTCAAAAAGACAATAATGCTGTAGGAATAGTATATGCTAGTATTTTTGTGGCTGTTTCTTTCTTATATTCATTTGCTTCTAGAGGAGATATAGAATCATGGGAAATAGCTTTAGAAGATATTGCATATCATTTAGGTTTAGCTATTATTTTACTACCATTATCTAGAATTTTTGTTGAAAAAATAATACTACCTAAGAGTAATTTAACTCACGAAATTGTACATCAAGAAATTCCGAATAAAGGAGCTGCTTTAATAGAAGCTTTTGCTTATATCGGTAGTGCAATCATTATAAGTTATTGTATGTAAATGGCATCCATAAAAGTTAAAAGAAGAATTTTATTTCTTGCCTTGTTTGCAACAGGATTATCTGGTATAGTTGCAGAATATTGTTTCGCCACATTATCTACTTATTTTATTGGAGATTCTGTTAAGCAGTGGTCTATTGTAATTTCTTTGATGCTATTTAGCATGGGATTAGGTAGTCGAATTACAAAATCTTTTGATGGAAATGTATTTAAACTTTTCATTTTTACAGAATTCGCTCTTTCCTTATTAGTTTCTTTCTCGGCAGTTACAACCTATTATCTAGCTACTCAATTAGAATATGTATCTATTTACATTTATTCAATGGCTATTTTAACAGGAATGTTAATTGGTATGGAACTTCCTTTGGCCATGCGATTAAACAACGATTTTCAATCACTAAAACTAAACGTAGCTAATATTTTAGAAAAAGATTATTACGGAAGTCTAATTGGTGGATTATTTTTTGTGTTTATTGGTCTTCCTTATTTAGGACTAACTCATACGCCTTTTATCTTAGGTTTTATTAATCTTTTTGTAGCCATTCTTTTACTTATATTTTTTAAAAATAAATTGAATAAGCAAGAGAAAAACATGCTATTCTCTTTTGCAGGAGTATTGGTTACCATATTAATTATCGGAAATATTTTTGCTGGAAAAATCATTTTACATGGAGAACAAAGTAAGTATAAAGATAAAATTGTTTTTCAAGAACAATCTATTTATCAGAAGATTGTAGTTACCAAATGGAAAAAAGATTACTGGTTATATTTAAATGATAATTTACAGTTTTCTACTTTTGATGAACCTATGTACCATGAAGTTTTAGTGCATCCTATAATGCATATTTTGAATAAACCTAAAAAAGTTTTGATTCTTGGTGGTGGAGATGGTTGTGCTGCTAGGGAATTATTAAAGTATCCTTCTTTAAAACAAATAACTCTTGTCGATTTAGATAAAAAACTAACCGATCTTTTCATTAATGAATCAGAATTGGTAGCTATTAATGAAAAGTCTCTAACCAATGAAAAAGTTCGTATTGTTAATCAAGATGGATTTAAATATGTTACGGATACCAAAGAGTTTTTCGATTTAATTCTTATCGATCTTCCTGATCCTAGAAATGTAGAATTAGCTCGTTTGTATTCTAAAGAATTTTATGAATTGTGTCGATTAAAATTAACTCCAAATGGTGGTTTAATTACTCAAGCTGGTAGTCCTTATTATACTCCTTATGCATATAAATGTATAGAAAAAACGATGAAAAAAGCTAATTACAGTGTTCTAGCATTACATAACCAAGTACTTTCTATGGGAGAATGGGGTTGGATTTTAGGAACTAAAAATCAACTTTCTAAACAAGAAATGATGACTAAATTGAATCAATTAGATACGCAAGTAATCACAACAAAATGGTTAAATAAAGAAGCCATGCAATTAATTACTTCCTTCGGAAAAGACTTTTTTAAAAAGAAAAAATTAGATTCAATAGAAATCAATCAGATTAGTAATCCTGTGCTCTACGAATATTATAACAAAGGAAACTGGGACATTTATTAATTATGAAAAAAAATAACGAAAAATACATTGCTTTAAAGGCAGAAATGTTCCACTTTGATACTTGGTTATCTACCACTAATACTGATCAATTAAAACATGAATTAGAAAGGTTATTAATCAATTCGGGATTTAACATTGTCAACTTCATAGAACATAATTTTCCTATTAAAGGATACACTGCTGTTTGGTTATTAGCTGAAAGTCATTTAGCGATTCATACTTTTCCAGATCAAGAAAAAACATATTTGCAAATCAGTAGTTGTAATGAAAATAAGCTATCTTTATTGAAGAAAAAGTTAGTTTAGTTATGAAAATTAAAATTACATGTTTAATATTTTCTTTAGTCTTTCTATTTTCTTGTAATTATAATAAGGATGAAATATATTTTAAAGACAGTAATAAGTTAAGTAATAAAACTAAAAAAGCGGTTTCTAAGTTAATTAATTATGGAGCAATTACGGGACCTCTTTTGGGTTAGACTGGTGATAAATCAGAACAATGGGATAACTTTATTGAATTTAAAAAAAACGTAACTGATTCTGAATTAATTACTCTATTAGAATTTCCCCACCCCGTTGTTCAATGTTATAGTTTTGATATTTTAGTGAGAAAGAAACATAACAATTGCTTTGAAATATTGAAGAAAAAGCTTAATGATTCTACTAAGTTTGGTATACAATATGGATGTGTTGGATGGGAAGCTAGAGTTAATGACTATTTCATAAATTCATATTTTTCACGAACATTAAATTACAAATTAAAAGAAAAAGAAGAACTTGATAGCTTAGTTATCTTTAACAGTAATCTAACTACAAATTACAAGAATAAATTATTAGAAAAAATTAAACCAAAACCTAAATTTTATAATAAAATTAGAGAATTAGCATTGCAAAATAACTACTCAGCAGTTATAGCTTTATCTAAATTTAAAAAAAATAAAGATGTATTTATTATTAATTCATTACTCAAAAACAAGGAAAAAAGTATCCAATATTTTGGATTAGTTGCTGTAAAAAATTTTCCTAACAAAGCTTTCTTCAAAAACATTATAAACATACACCAAAAAGAAATAAATATTCCTGGATATAATTATCAACATACAAAAGCTTTATATAAAGCTATAGTAAGTTATAAAACACCAGAATCAAGAAAATTACTAGAAAAGTCCATTAACAAAATACGTGAGTCAAAAGATCATAAACACAAAGGTCATATTTGGAAGACTTTAAAGGCAAAACCAGATTACATGTATAAAGGCCTTATAGAGCAAATGGAATTTTCTAAATATGAATTAATGTCTCTAAAATATGAATTACATAGCTACAATAGCACTATATTCGATACGATAGTTAATAATTATCTATTCTCATTGTAATCTTACAAATCTACAACGGTATCGTAATACATAAAACTTAGTTTTTAAGGTTAAAAATTTCATTTTCCACAAGTAATATAGAACGAAATCGATTTATTTATCAACACGAAATCGATTTAGTACCCTCCTTCTTTTTTTTGATTGATTATTTCACAATAAATTCGTTAAAAAATGGTTAACCTTCATTTTTTTAACATTTAAAAAACCATATCTACAACGTAAGTTTTTCACAATGTTTTTTAAACAATAGCGGCCCTATTTTAACCTTTTTCAAAAAAACCTAATAACACAAACACAATGAAACAAACCCTAAAAACTTTACAGCTTGTCTTCATATTCTTCTTTGCGTGGAATATACAAGCACAAGACGAAGATGTAATGTTCCAAGCTTTCGATTGGAATGTTCAAAATCAACCTGCCGGACAAACATGGTTCAATGTTGTCACTCAAAATAGTGCAGAAATAAGTAGTGCTGGTGTCGATTTAATTTGGTTACCTCCAGTGAGTGATTCTGCAGCTCCACAAGGATATTTACCAAGAGAATTATATAATTTTAATAGTGCTTATGGTACAGAAGCTCAATTAAGAGGCTTAATTAATCAATATCATAATTTAGGAATGAAAATTATTGGAGATATTGTAATTAACCATAGAGTTGGTACTAGTGACGCTGTTACTTTTACTAATCCTGCTTGGCCAACTACATTTATTACTGCCGATGACGAAGGAAGAAACTTTGTAAACTTTCCTGTAGAGTTTAGTATTAATTCAGATTACTTTCCTGGTACAGCTTTAAAAGCTGATGGTTCAAACGGAACTTATGGTCCTGCTAGAGATTTAGATCATAGAAATCCAGCTGTTAGACAAGAGATAAAAAACTGGATGAATTTCTTAAAGAATGATTTAGGATTTGACGGTTGGAGATATGATTTTGTTCATGGATATGATCCAATATATAACAAAGAATATAATGACGCTACACAGCCTTACTTTTCTGTAGGAGAGTTATTAGAGAGTAGTAGAGTTCAAACAAATAACTGGGTAAACTTTACACAACAGTCTTCTTCTGCATTTGACTTTAATACTAAAGTTACTTTACAAGATGCTATTAGAGACAACAATATGTCTTATTTAAGAGATGGACAAGGAAGACCATCTGGTATGATTGGTATTAATCCAGGAAAATCGGTAACGTTCTTAGATAATCACGATACTGGTTTTGCGCAACAATGTTGTGGTTCTAACTATGTTTTCCCAGGTGGTGAAACAAACTTAAGAAAGGGATATGCTTACATTCTTACTCACCCAGGTAATCCTATGATTTTCTGGACACATTATTTTGATGCTGGAAATGGTGTAAGACAAGCAATTAAAGATTTAATAGCAATTAGAAAAGATGTAAGAATTTTTGCGAGCTCTTCTATTAATATTGCTGAAGCTAGAAACGATGTTTATGCAGCTTACATTGATGGAAGAAATGGAACTATTGCAATGAAACTTGGTGGTGGTAATTGGTCTCCTCAAGGTTCAGGTTGGACTTTACGTACTTCTGGAACAGATTATGCGGTTTGGACAAAAGGCGGAACTGTTACGCCTCCTCCTCCACCTCCAACTCAAGTAGATCCTTTTACTGTAAACTTTAAAAAACCTAGTGGATGGGGAAATAATCTAAATGTATATTTATTTGATGCTTCTACAAATGCTATTATTCCTGGAACTTCAGGTTGGCCAGGACAATCAGCTACTAATATTAATGGAACTCCATGGTATTCATTACAAGTTAATCCACCTTCTGGTGTTGCTGCTCAAAATATTAGAGTGATTTTTAACGATGGAACTAACCAAACTGATGATTTAAGCAGAAGTACTAATGGTTGGTATGATAATGGAACATGGTCTAATACATGTCCGTCTGATTGCAGTGGAAGTACAAATCCACCGACAACTAATACTAGATTTATTGTTAACTTTAAAAAACCAAATGGTTGGGGAAATGGTGTAAACGCTTATTTCTTTGATGCTGGTTCTAATACTACAATTTCTGGAACCGCAGGTTGGCCAGGACAGGCAACAACTAACATTTCTGGAACACCTTGGTATTCTTATGAAGTTGCTATTCCTTCTGGAACTTCATTAAATAATGTTCGTGTAATTTTTAATGATGGAAATAACCAAACTGATGATTTAACTAGAAGCTCAACTGGTTGGTATGATAATGGAACATGGACAAATACATGTCCGTCTGACTGTGATGGCGCTACTCCACCACCTCCAAGTAATAATAATGTTACATTAAACTTTTTAAGAACATCTTCTTGGGGAAATACTGTAAATGTATATTTATATAATAGGAATACAAATTCTACTTTAGCTGGAACTCCTGCTTGGCCAGGTAGAACAATGCAAAATCAAGCTAGTACTTCTTGGTCTTCAACTTCATTTACATTACCTAGTAATGTTTCTACAAATAATGTTGGAGTTGTTTTTAACAATGGAAATGGTCAGCAAACTGTAGATTTAAATAGAGGAACTTCAGGATGGTTTAGAATTACTGGAAGCTCAAGTGGAAAAGCTACAGGAGTTTGGTCTAATTCATGTCCTAGTGGATGTGTTTCTTCAAGACAAATATCAGTAAATAATGATTCTGATTTAATAACAGAAAACTCTGTAAGAATAGCACCTAATCCAATTAATCAGAATGGAAACTTATTTATCACAACAACTCAAAAAGGTGTTTTAAAAGTATCTGTAATGAATTTATTAGGACAATCTAAAACAGTTTATGAGAAGACTAATAATGCTGGAAAGCATACAATTCAATTAAACAATGATGATTTTGGAGCAAAAGGAATTTATATTATCTCAACTACTTTAGATAATGTAAATATTACGAAACCTATCAAAGTAATTAAAAATTAATTCCTTTCAATAGTTTTAATATAATCCCAATAAAAAACGGTTGTTTTAATTAACAACCGTTTTTTTAATTATATATTTTTATAAAAAATTACATTACAAATAATCTTCTGTGGTGCATTAAATCTTGTACCTTTTCTCCTATTTCGTGTAATTTCTCATCATTATCAGCATTTTGTATTGCTTCGTCAATTAAATCAACAACAACAAGCATATCTTCTTCAACTAAACCTCTTGTTGTAATCGCTGGAGTTCCAATTCTAATTCCTGAAGTTACAAATGGAGATTCTGTATCAAATGGAACCATATTTTTATTTACAGTAATTTCTGCTTTACCTAAAGCTAATTCAGCATCTTTTCCTGTAATTCCTTTATTTCTAAGGTCAATTAACATCATATGATTATCTGTTCCTCCCGAAATAATATGATACCCTTTCTCTACAAATGCTGAAGCCATAGCTTGAGCATTTGCTCTAACTTGAATTTGATACTCTAAGAATTCATCAGTTAAAGCTTCTCCGAAAGCAACTGCTTTAGCTGCAATTACATGCTCTAATGGTCCTCCTTGGTTTCCTGGGAAAACGGCACTGTTTAATAACGTAGACATTTTCTTTAATTTTCCACTCTTTAATTTTAAACCGAATGGATTTTCGAAATCTTTACCAATCATAATCATACCACCTCTTGGCCCACGTAATGTTTTATGAGTAGTAGTAGTTACAATATGACAGTGAGGTAATGGATCACTTAAAATACCTTTAGCAATTAATCCAGAAGGGTGAGAAATATCTGCCATTAAAATAGCTCCAACGCTATCTGCAATTTCACGGAAACGTTTAAAATCCATATCTCTTGAGTAAGCAGAAGCTCCAGCAATAATTAACTTTGGCTTATGTTCTTTTGCTTGACTTTCGATATGATCATAATCTAGTAAACCAGTTTCTTTATCAACTCCATAAAAAACAGGATTGTATAATTTTCCTGAGAAATTTACTGGTGATCCATGAGTTAAATGTCCACCGTGTGATAAATCGAAACCTAAAATAGTATCTCCAGGTTGTAAACAAGCTGCAAAAACAGCAGTATTTGCCTGACTACCAGAGTGAGGTTGTACATTTACATATTCAGCTCCAAAAAGTTCTTTTGCTCTATCTATGGCAATTTGTTCTACGATATCTACAACTTCACAACCTCCATAGTAACGTTTACCTGGATATCCTTCAGCATATTTATTCGTTAAAACAGAACCTTGTGCTTGCATTACTTGATCACTAACAAAGTTTTCTGATGCAATTAGTTCTAAACCATTTAACTGACGTTGTTTTTCTTCCTGAATTAAATCAAATATTTGATGATCGAACTGCATTTATTATTGTTTTTAGTTGTTGTTATTCTTTTTTTGAAAAGAGCTAGGCAACAGTGTTGGAAATAATTTAAAGAACAAAAATAACCATAAAGTTCCAGCGGGTAGCATAAAAATTAGAAAAGCTGGTATTACTTTTAATATGTCTATTGTTTGTTCTTTAACTTTCTGTTTTTCTTCAAGATTCAATTCCTGTTTAAAGGATTTTTTTATTAAGAAAAACCACTCTATAGTCTCTTTATATTCTTGTATAAAACTAGTTTTGTAATGATGAAGTAATGCTTTAATTTCTTCAATAGTTAACATTACAGTTTTCTACGTTTCTTTTCTGTTTTTATAAGATTTAACTCTCTAGAAGTTTGTCCTTCTACAGATGTATTTTCTTCTGCTCTTCTTATTAAATAAGGCATTACATCTCTAACTGGTCCAAATGGAACATATTTAGCTACATTGTATCCTTCTTTAGCAAGATTAAAACTTATATGATCGCTCATTCCATATAATTGTCCAAACCACATTCGTTTATCTCCATTCTCTATATTATATTTCTCTGCTAATTCCATTAATAAGTAAGAACTTTCTTCATTATGCGTACCTGCAAATAAAGCCATATTCTTATGTTCCATCATATATAAAATGGCTTCATCGTAGTTCTTATCAGTAAGCTCTTTTGTTTTACATATTGGAGATAGATAAGCGTATTCTTCTGCTCTATCTCTTTCTTTCTCCATGTATGCACCACGAACTACTTTCATTCCAATATGAAATCCTTTCTGATGTGCTCTTTGATGTAAAGATTTTAAGTACTCCATACGATCATGACGATACATTTGTAGTGTGTTAAAAACTAATGCTTTCTCTTTATTATATGTTTCCATTAGTTCTTCTACTAAATCATCTGCTGCATCTTGCATCCAGCTTTCTTCAGCATCAATTAATAATGGAACATCTTTACTAAAGGCTAATTTGCATACTCTATGAAATCTAGCTTTTACACGTTCCCATTCTTGCTCTTCTTCTTCGGTCAATGCTTTTTTCTCTCCTATCTTTTGATATAAAGCAAATCGACCAAATCCAGTTGGTTTAAAAACAGCAAAAGGAATTGAGTTTTTTTCTTCTGAGAATTTAATAATATTTTCAATAGTTTCTACTGCACTATCGAAGCTTTCCTCCTCTTCTTTTCCTTCCACAGAATAATCTAATACACTATGTACATTACCTTGATTGTACATTTTTTCGATATTAGGAATACAATCTTCTTCTGTGATTCCTCCACAGAAATGATCGAACACTGTTGAACGGATTAAACCTTCTACAGGTAAATGCGCTTTTAAAGCAAAATTTGTAACAGCTGTACCTATTTTTACCATAGGTTGACTCTGTATTAAGCGAAATAGAAAATGAGCTCTTTCTAGCTCAGAATCAGATTTTAATTTAAACGCTACTTCGGTATTTTCAAAAAGTTTCATTAATAGTAGTACCTAGTTTACTTTATTCCGACAAATATAGAAGACAACATTTAAATATTTTAATATTTTCTACTTAATTTGCATCTTATTAAATCAACCAATGAATACAATTCAAGCAACTACATACCCAGTACATTTTTCTGATAAAGCATATCAAGAATTAAATTTACATTTAAAAGAAAATACGTATTCATCAATTTTTATATTAGTTGATGATAACACTATTGAATGTTGCTATCCTAAATTTATACAACGTTTAGAAACAAATACTAAGATTGAATTAATTCAAATTGATCCGGGTGAAGTTTATAAAAACTTAGATACGTGTTTAAGTGTTTGGAATGTAATGACTGAATTAGGAGCAGATCGAAAAAGTTTATTAATTACACTTGGTGGTGGAGTTATAACAGATTTAGGTGGTTTTGTTGCTTCTACATTTAAACGAGGAATCGACTTTATTAATCTTCCTACTACATTACTTTCTATGGTAGATGCTTCTGTTGGTGGAAAAACTGGAGTAGATTTAGGAGTTTTAAAAAATCAAATTGGAGTTTTTGCTAATCCACAGATGGTATTAGTTGATCCAGAATATTTATACACATTAGACCCAAGAGAAATACGCTCAGGAACTGCTGAAATTATTAAATATGGAATGACACACGATATTCATTTATTTAATGAAATAAAAGACAATGCTGATTTAAATATCATTGACTTAATTCATAGATCTATTGAAATTAAAAACGAAGTTGTAACTGAAGATCCTAAGGAAAAAGGGTTACGTAAGGTTTTAAATTGGGGACATACAATTGGTCATGCTGTTGAATCTTACTTTTTAGATTCTGAACATAAAGAAAACCTTACTCATGGTGAAGCTATTGCAATCGGAATGGTTTGTGAAGCATATTTATCTTCTCATATTTTGGATTTTCCAAAAGATAAAACAGCTGAAATAAAAGATGCAATTATTAAGATATACGGTAAAATTGAAATTCTACCAGAAGATATTAGTCCGATTATGGGATTATTGATTCACGATAAGAAAAATGAAGCCGGTGTTGTAAAATTTGTTTTACTAAATGATTACGAAGATTTTGAATTAAGCTGTGAGGCTTCTGAAGAATTAATTCGTGAAAGTATTGAATATTATAATTTATAAAAGTTAAAAGTTGGTTTAAAAGCCAACTTTTTTATTTAAAAACAAGCTTGATAAATCTTTTCGTATTGTGGTAAAATTTTATCCAGAGAAAACTGTTTTGTATGCGCTTTAGCTCTTTGTTTGAATTCTAATAAAGTAGCGTCGTTTTCTAAAATTTTCAGTGTGTTATTTGCCATATCTTCAACATCACCAACATCACTTAAAAAACCTGTTTCTCCATGAACATTAACTTCTGGTAAACCTCCAGCATTTGTTGAGATTACAGCTGTATTTGCTGCCATAGCTTCCAAAGCTGCTAACCCGAAACTTTCTGCTACAGATGGTAACAAAAACACGTCAGTATAACATAAAAGTTTAGCTACTTCGTTACTATTTCCTAAGAATAATATTTTATCTGCAATTCCTAATTCTTTAGCTAAATTTTCAGCTTTTAAACGCTCTGGTCCATCACCTACCATTAATAGTTTTGCTGGTGTTTTTTGTTGTACCTTATGAAAAACCTTAACTACATCTAAAACTCTTTTTACGGGTCTAAAATTACTTACATGAGTTAAAATTCTTTCATCAGGATTTGCAACAGCACTTCGCATGCATTCTTCCTGATCGGCAATATCATATTTAGCAGTATCTATAAAGTTATATACTACTTTAATATCTTTTTCAATAGAAAACAATCGTAATGTATCTTCTCTTAAACTACTTGAAACAGCTGTAACTTCATCTGATTTATTAATACTAAACTCAGCTGCTGTTTTGTATGATGGATGACTACCTACTAAAGTAATATCTGTACCGTGCAATGTAGTTACAACCTTTACCTTAATACCTTCATCTTTTAACATCTTTTTTGCCATGTAAGCTGCATAAGCATGAGGAATAGCATAATGTACATGTAAAACTTCTAAATTATATTGTTTTACAACTTCTACCATTTTAGTAGATAATGCTAATTCATAAGGTTGATATTGAAATAAAGGGTATTCTTCTAACATAACTTCATGAAAATGCAAGTTATGCGAAATAAAATCTAAACGAACAGGTTGATTGTATGTTATAAAATGAACTTCGTGTCCTTTGTTAGCTAATGCCATTCCTAATTCAGTTGCCATTACTCCACTTCCACCAAAAGTAGGATAGCATACAATACCTATTTTCATTGAGTTAAAATTGTTTGATCTTTTAGTACGTAAAAATACATATTTGTTTGCGCTGATATGTTAATAATAATAAAAAAGAAACGCCGCTATGTTAAGTAGCGGCGTTTTATATTGATATTAATCTGATTAGTAATCTCCTAAAGTAGCAGGATTTTGAGCTAATGCAGATTCTAATTGCTCATCGTTAGGAGCTTTTCCATGCCAAGCATGTGTATGCATCATAAAATCTACTCCATTCCCCATTTCTGTATATAATAAAATACAAACTGGTTTTTCTTTTCCTGTTCTAGATTTAGCTTCATTTAAACCTTCTAAAACAGCGGCAACGTCATTTCCTTGTTTAACTTCTAAAACATCCCATCCAAAAGCTTCAAATTTAGCTTTTAAACTTCCCATAGCTAATACTTCATCTGTAGTACCATCTATTTGTTTTTCGTTTACATCTACAGTAGAAATTAAGTTATCTACTTTTTTAGCAGCTGCGTACATTACAGCTTCCCAAACTTGACCTTCTTGTAATTCTCCATCACCATGTAAAGAGAATACTAATTTATCGTCGTTATTTAATTTTTTAGCTTCTGCTGCACCAATTGCAACACTCATTCCTTGCCCTAAAGAACCAGATGCAATTCTAATTCCTGGTAAATGTTCGTGAGTAGTTGGGTGACCTTGTAAACGAGAATCTAATTTTCTGAAAGTAGCTAATTCTTCTACTGGAAAGAAACCACTTCTTGATAAAACACTATAATATACTGGTGAAATATGACCATTAGATAAGAAAAATAAATCTTCATTTTCTCCATTCATATTAAAATCAGTAGAATAATCCATTACCTCCTGATATAAACATGTAAAAAACTCTGCACATCCTAATGATCCACCAGGGTGACCTGAATTTACTGCATGCACCATACGAAGTATATCTCTACGTACTTGTTGTGTAAAATCTTGAAGTTGTTGTGTTGTTGGCATTGTATATTATTTTGTGGACACAAAAGTAATAGATTCAGAATGAAAACAAAGCTAATTGACAAAGAAAAAAGGGCTCGATTATTTAGTTGATTAAATTTTCTTTTTCGTAAGAGATTTTCCCGTCCTCTTTAATTCCCCCGAACCCTTTTCTTACCCCAAAGAAAATCTTAAAGTTTTAATTACACAATAAATTGTGCCCACGTTTTATAAAAAACGAGTCCTAAAACATCTAAACCGCTGTAAAACAAAACCGTAAAACGAGCACTTATTTTTAACTTTTTAATACTTATTTTTGTTGAAAATCGCTTCGTTAATGAAATTTTATAAATTCTTTTTTCTCTTTTTTATTACTTTTTTTATCAATCAAAATTTAAAAGCACAAGAAATTATAAACGATAGTTTAACTGAGAAATCATATGGTTATTTAATAGACTCTTTCTACAAGAATTTAAAAGATACTGCAATAGCAAAAGTTTATGCTCGTGCATATTTAAAAAAAGCAGAAAAAAATAAATCATTTACTTATAAACTTTACGGAAACTTTTTATTATCTCAATACAAAAATGATTATAGGGAATTTCATGTTTTTTGTGACTCTCTTATAAAAATATATGAATCTCAAAAAAAATATGATTTTTTAATTAAGATAAGAAGTCAGAAAGCAAATGCATACGAAGTAAAAAAACTTAAAAACAAAGCTTTAAAAGAATATTTAGCGATTAAAAAAATTATAAATTATTATAAAAATGATAGTATTTATGAATTTGTTAATTATAGAATAGGAACAATTAAACTCGCTAACAAACAATATAAAGGAGCAAAAGATATTTTTAATGATATATTGAAAAAAAAGAAAACTAATTCAAATAACCCTATTCTAACATATAAAATATATAACAAGCTTACATTAATTTACTCATTATTAAAAAAATACGACTCCGCATATTATTTTTTAGATAAAGGTTATGGAATACCATATCAATATAAATCTTTAGAACATAC
The DNA here is from genome assembly GCF_947502995.1 of uncultured Tenacibaculum sp. Taxonomy (GTDB): domain Bacteria; phylum Bacteroidota; class Bacteroidia; order Flavobacteriales; family Flavobacteriaceae; genus Polaribacter. The sequence continues at coordinate 34,340 of NZ_CANNBW010000011.1, forward strand.
TAGAACTCTTCTATACTACAATGCTAAACTTAAATTTGAAGAAAAAAAGTATGACATCGCTATTAAACATTTAAAAAGATATATCAAATTTATTATTCCTGATCACGTAGCAATTAATCGATTGTCTTACTGTTACACACTACTAGCTATATGTTATGATAAAACAAATAACTATAAAGAAGCTAAAAGATTTCACTATAAAGTTGACTCTATTTACAAGAAAGAAAACATCATAAATCCTGAAATTGAAAAGACTTATTATTTTCTAATTGAAAAATCAAAAGATGAAAATAACTTAACTGAACAATTAAACTACTTAAATAGTCTAATTGATATTAACAATTATAACAACAAAATAAACCAAGAGCTAAATAGATCATTATCAGAAAACTACAACAAACCTAAGCTCATTTCTAAAAAAAATGAAATTATTGCTAAGTTGCAAAAAAAAGCAAATCGAAACCAACTTTATAAACTATTATATGGAACTGGAATTTTAATAGTTCTTCTAATTTTAATCTACCAAACCAAGAGAAAACGTAATTATAAACGTCAATTTTTAAAACTAATTGAAGAAGAACAAAACTCTAATACAGTATCATTTAACAATACAACTTTAACACCAAAACAAGATTCTTATAAAATTTCAAAAGAAGTTAGCAAAACTTTATTGAATAAATTAGATTTATTTGAGAAAAACAAAGGTTTTTTAAATCCAGAAATCAACCTTAAAAAATTAGCAAATAGTTTAAATACAAATTCTTCTTATTTATCCAAAGTTATCAATCAGCACAAACAACAAAATTTCGCTAATTACATTAATCAACTTCGTGTAAAATACATTGTTAACGAGTTAAAACATAATACAACTTTTCAGAAATATACTGTAAAAGCACTTGCTGAAGAAGTTGGTTTTAAAAGTGCTGAATCTTTCTCTAAGGCATTTTATAAATTCACTAATGTAAAACCTTCTTACTTCATTAATGAATTGAAAAAAATTAATTCAAATTAAATATTTTTCAAACTTTTTAACCAAAATTAACATAATTAACCTCCATCTATTTAGTAGATTGGCCGAAAAATTAACCAAATGAAATACATTTCAATATTATTTACATTATTAACCTTTAATTTATTCTCTCAAGAGAAACCTAATTGGTTAAGACACTCATCTATTTCACCTGATGGAAAAGAAATAGTATTCACTTATAAAGGTGATTTGTATAAAGTTTCTTCTACTGGAGGAAACGCAACACAATTAACTTTCCATAAAGCACATGATTATAAAGCTATTTGGAGTAAAGATGGTAAAAAAATCGCTTTTGCATCTAATCGTTACGGAAACTTTGACATTTATGTTATGGATGCTCGCGGAGGTGCAGCAGAAAGATTAACTTTTCATTCTAGTAATGAAACTCCATTTTCATTTTCTGCAGATAATAAAACTGTAATCTTCGGTGCTCAACGTCAAGATCATGTAAAACACAGACAATACCCTACTGGATCGCAACCAGAATTATATAGCGTTCCTGTTTCTAGTGGTAGAGTGAGCCAGTTGTTAACCGTACCAGCTGAAGATGTTCAAGTATCTAAAGACGGACAAACAATGTTATATCATGATAAGAAAGGTGGAGAAAATGAATGGCGTAAACATCATAAATCTTCAATTACTAGAGATATCTGGAGTTATAACACTAAAAATAAAACTCATAAAATGATTACTTCATTTGAAGGAGAAGATAGACAACCTATTTTTTCTGAAGATGAAAAAAGCATGTATTATTTAAGTGAAAAAAGTGGAACATTTAATATTCATAAAATTAACTTAAACAATCCTAATCAAGATCAACAAATAACTAGTTTCAAATTGCATCCTGTTCGTTTTCTAAGCATGGGTAACGGAACTTTAAGTTTTGGTTACGACGGTGAGTTATACACCATGAAAGAAGGACAAAAGCCTTCAAAAGTAAATGTTATTATTAGAACACAAAGTATTGATAACAGTGACAAATTTATATCTATAAATGGAGGTGTAAATGAAATGGCCATTTCTCCTAATGGAAAAGAAATTGCTTTTATAGCTCGCGGTGAAGTTTTTGTTACTTCTGTAAATGAATCGTTTACTAAAAGATTAACAAACACCCCAGAAAGAGAACGTTTTGTTACTTGGACACCAGATGGCAAATCTGTAGTATATAGTAGTGAAAGAAATGGTAAATGGAGTATTTACAAAACTGAAAAAGTTAGAAAAGAAGAGCCTTTCTTTTTTGCTTCTACTTTAATTAAAGAATCTCCAGTAATTGAAAATAAATTTGATAATTACTTACCTGAGTTTTCTCCTGACGGATCTAAAATCGCTTTTGTTGAAGGTCGTCGTACTTTAAAAGTAATGGATTTAAAATCTAAAAAGCAAGTAACTTTACTTACTCCAAAAGACTTATTCCATATGAGAGATGGAGATAAATATTATACTTGGAGTCCAGATAGTAAATGGTTATTAGTCGGATGGAGTAAAACGTTAAGCAATAGTGAAGTTTTATTAATGGCTGCAGACGGATCTAAACGTATTAATTTAACTGAAAGCGGATACAGTGATTATTATCCGAAATGGGTTAACGGAGGAAAGCAAATGTTATGGTTTAGTAATCGAAATGGTTTAAAATCTTACGCAACTAGCGGTCAGTCTCAAACTGATGTGTATAGTATGTTCTTTACTCAAGACGCTTGGGATCAATTTAATCTTAGTGATGAAGATTTCAAATTAATGGAAGCTATTAAAGCTGAACAAAAGAAGAACAAGAAAAAAGAGACTGCCAAAAAGGACAAAAAAGACGATAAAAAAGATAAGAAAAAAACTGATAAAAAGAAGGAAATTAAACCTCTTACTTTCGACTGGGACAGTATGAAAGATCGTACTAAGAGACTTACTATTCATTCTTCTAGTTTAGGTGACGCCGTATTGTCTAAGAAAGGTGATATTTTATATTACTTAGCTCGTTTTGAAGGAAAAATGAACCTTTGGAGTACAAATTTACGTACAAAGGAAACTAAAATGGTAATGCGTTTAAATGCTAATTTTGGTTCACTTCAATGGGATAATGATATGAAAAACCTATACTTATTAAGTGGCGGAAGAATTTCGAAAATAGCTCCAGCTAAGAAAAGTAATAAAGGCGTTAAAATTAATGGTGAAATGCTATTAGATACTGATGCTGAAAGAGAAGCAATGTTCGATCACGTTTGGATTAGAACTAATGCGATTTTCTACCACCCTGATTTTCATGGTATCAATTGGAAGCAAATGAAAAAGGAATACAAAAAGTACCTACCATCAATTGGTAATTCTTTTGAGTTTTCTGAAATGCTTTCTGAAATGTTAGGTGAATTAAATGTATCACATGCTGGTGCAGGTTATAGAACTAGTATCAATAATGCAGATGCTACTGCTTCTCTTGGAATTTTCATGAATTACAATCATAAAGATGATGGTATTTTAATTGATGAAATCATAAAAGATGGTCCGTTAGACAAATCATCTTTAAATGTAAAATCAGGAATGATCATTGAAAAAATTGATGGTGTTACTATCGATAAAAATGTTGATGTTGCTAAATATTTAAATAGAAAAGCTAGAAAATTTGTTTTATTAGATATTACTGATCCTAAAACTAAGAAAAAACAAACTATAACAGTAAAACCAATTTCTCTTGGTGAAGAAGGTAGCTTATTATATAAAAGATGGGTAAAAACTAACGAAAAAGAAGTAGATCGATTAAGTAACGGAAAATTAGGATATGTTCATATTCCAGGAATGAGTGATGGTCCATATAGAAGTATTTACAAAGATATTATGGGTAAATTCTTCGAACGTAAAGGAATGATTATCGATACTCGTTTTAACGGCGGTGGTGATTTAGTTGCCGACTTAGCTATGTTCTTTACTGGTGTACCTTTTATTTCTTACGAAACAGAAGCTAAAGTTGTTGGTGGTGAACCTACCTCTCGTTGGACAAAACCAACATTAACCATGTTTAATGAAAGTAATTATTCTGACGGACATTGTTATGCCGCAGGATATACTGATTTAAAAATTGGTAAAACTGTAGGAATGCCAGTTCCTGGTACTTGTAGTTTTGCTGGTTGGGAAGGTTTACCTGACGGAAGTTATTGGGGAGTTGTTCCTGTAAGTGCTAAAGATAAATCTGGAAGATGGATGGAGAATAATCAAACTGAACCAATGATTAAAGTAAAAAATATGCCTGGTATTATTGATAATGGTCGTGATCAGCAATTAGAACGATCTGTAAAAGAAATGCTAAAAGATATTAAATAGTTTTACTTGAATTTAAATGATAATAAATCAACCTTTTATAATAACTAATTCTGTTACTCTATCAGATGGAGGGACTAAATATGTTATTGGTAATGATAAAAATAGTAATGAGTTTACTATATGTATTTATCAATTTGTACTTGAAGAAAATTTTAATTCTAAACGAATTCCTGGACGACTATATTTTAATGACGTATTAATTGACATTCGTTCAGATATCGAAAAAAATATAATTGAAGCTTTAGAAAAATGTATCGTTAAGAGTGATTTAACCGAATTTAGTTTTTCAAGTAGTTTAACAAAAATTAAAGATGCTACTAGTTTATTAGAAGCAAATGATATAGGTCCTGGATTTGCTAATGCGTATCTTATAAAACTTATACTTGATTATATTAAATCTGACCTTTATATTAAAAATTCAGAAAAGTTTAAGTAAAACAAACTATTTAAATTAAAAAAAGCAAAACCAATTGGGTTTTGCTTTTTTATTATTCAATATATATTTTAAGTCTTTTGCTTCTTCTTTTTAGCAGCTGGAAACAGAACATTATTTAAAATTAAACGATATCCAGGTGAAGTTGGATGTAAATCTAACTCTGTCTTTGGATCCCCTACTCTATGTTGATAATCTTCAGGATCATGTCCTCCATAAAAAGTAAATAAACCTTTCCCTTTTGTTCCATGAATGTATCTTGCTTCTCTATTGGTTTTATTCTCTCCTAAAACCATTACATTAGACTTAACAGCTCTTCTCTCAAAAGAAGTTGTTTGCCCCATAAAACCTTTTACAAGTTGAGTATGATTTTGACATAACATTGTTGGAACTTGATCCCATTTTGCAGAAAAATCTTTCAAAACAAAATAATCTACTTCTTTATTAATTCTTCTCTTTCTTGTCATATCTATTGAAGAAAACTCATAAGTAGTTGGGTTACGAATTAATTCGAAATTTTTAAATGCAAAGGTTTTGTTATAATCAATTTTCGATTGATAATTTGGTTCAGAAGGATCTCCATCAAACATAGCTTCACAAATATCTACACCATCTGCTGCTAAAGCAATATCAAAACTATCGGTAGCAGAACACATAGCAAACATAAATCCTCCCCCAATAACAAAATCTCTAATCTTTTTAGATACATCTCGTTTTGCTTCAGAAACTTTACTATATCCTAATTTTGTAGCTAAGGCTTCAGCATCTTTCTTTTGTTGAATATACCAAGGAGCAGTTCTAAAAGCTCCGTAAAAACGTCCATACTGTCCTGTAAAATCTTCATGATGTAAGTGCAACCACTCATATAATAACAATTTATCAGATAGTACTTCTTCATCGTAAACAACATCAAAAGGTATTTCTGCATAAGTTAATACCATAGTTACAGCGTCATCCCAAGGCATTTTATCTTTTGGTGAATACACTGCTATTTTAGGAGCTTTCTCTAAAGTTACAGCTTCTTGATTTTTACTTGGTGATGATATCTCTTCTAATATTAATTGAGATTTAGCATCTGAAATTACTTCGTAAGAAACTCCTCTTATTTTACATTCGTTAACAACAGCATCATTATGCTCAATTAAAAAAGCTCCTCCATCGTAATTTAATAACCACTTCGCCTTTAATCCATTTTGAAGTCCGTAATAAACAATACCGTAAGCTTTTAAATGGTTTTTTTGATTATCATGACTCATCGGCAAGTAAATAAATGATGCCGATACTGTATTTGATAATAATATAATTACTAGTAATATTATGTATTTCTTCATATGTAAAAACTAAAATACACAATTACCATAAAGCAATTGTGTATTTTAATATTTTTTGTGATTTGTTTATTGTTATTTTTCTGTCCAATCTTTAATTTTCTTATCTAATTCAGGAAATCCCATATACGAAGCAAAGATGGCTATTGGCATTCCTATGATAGTTTTAAAAAAACCTTTAGGATCTTTTTTATATTCATAACTGTATCCCCAAATAAATATGAATAGATATATAGATATTACTATTATGATAAAAACTGTTCCCACTTTTTAAGTTTAGAAAGGTACATCGTCATTAAAATCCGGAGTTGAAGGTGGTTCTGGAGCTCCAAAAGCATCTGCAGCAGATGGAGATGGTAAAGAACCAGACTCAAATGTATTCATACTAGATTGAAATTCACTACTAAATCCTTCTTCTAAATCTGAGAATTTAGCTAAATGTCCTGTAAACTTCAATCGAATATTATCTAAACCACCATTACGGTGTTTTGCAACAATAAATTCTCCTTGACCTTCACAAGGTGAATGATCATCGTCATCCCATTCTGTCATTCCATAATATTCAGGACGGAAAATAAATGATACAATATCGGCATCCTGCTCAATTGCTCCAGATTCACGAAGATCGGATAAAAGCGGACGTTTACTTCCTCCACGTGTTTCTACCGAACGTGATAACTGAGATAATGCAATTACTGGTACATCTAATTCCTTTGCTAAAGCTTTTAAGTTACGTGAAATCATCGATATCTCTTGTTCACGGTTACCTCCTGCTCCACCAGCTGTCATTAACTGTAAATAATCAATAATTAAAATTTTTACATCGTGTTGAGATACTAAACGACGAGCTTTTGCACGTAAGTCGAAAATAGATAATGCTGGAGTATCATCAATATAAATAGGCGCATCAGATAGTTTCTTAACTTTTACGTTTAATTGCTCCCATTCATGTGGTTCTAAATTTCCTTTACGCAATTTCTCAGAAGTTAAACCTGTTTCTGAAGAAATCATACGGGTAATTAACTGTACAGATGACATCTCTAAAGAGAATAATGCAACCCCGTGATTAAAATCAATAGCCATATTTTTTGCCATCGAAATTACGAATGCTGTTTTTCCCATACCTGGACGAGCAGCAATAATAATTAAATCCGTTGGTTGCCATCCAGAAGTAAGTGCATCTAGCTTAGTGAAACCAGTTGCTAAACCACTCATTCCTTCTTTATTTGAAATCTCTTGGATTTTATTGATTGCCTGTTGTACAAGCGATTGAGCATTCTCTGCTCCTTTTTTAAGATTTCCTTGCGTTACTTCAAAAAGTTTTCCTTCGGCATCATCTAATAAATCAAAAACATCTGTAGTTTCGTCATAAGCACTTTCAATAATTTCCGAAGAAATAGAAATTAATTTTCTCTGAATAAACTTTTCAAGTATAATTCTCGAGTGAAACTCAATATGAGCAGAAGAAGCTACCTTTTGTGTTAAACCAATAATGTAAAAATCTCCACCAGCTATTTCTAGTTTTCCTTCTTTCCTTAATTGATTAGATACGGTTAATAAATCTATTGGCTCAGAATTCTGAAATAAAGCATAAACAGCTGCATATATTTCTTGATGTCTTTTATCATAAAAAGCTTCAGGATGCAAAATATCGATTACTTCATCAATCCCCTTCTTATCTGTCATCATAGCTCCTAAAACCGCCTCCTCAAGATCTAATGCTTGTGGTGGAAGTTTTCCTTTCTCTAAATTTACAACTCTAGAACGGTCAACTCTACCTCCCCTTAAACTTTGTGTTTTCTCCATGGTGACAAAAGTAATTTTTTAGGTTCATATTGTTCCTTGTTTTATACATTTTTCTTTTTTCACAAAAAATGTAAACAAAACTGTTACTAACATGTTGATAACATTTTAGTTTTATATTTTTACGTAATGAAATTACAAAAGAAACATGTAATAGTTGCTATATTATTACCATTACAATTCTTCCTAGTACAACTTTTAAGCCAAAAACCAGAGTTCATTGAACGATATTATTCTACAGGAATATATCCATATATCTCTAGATTTTTTAGAATTCTTTTAGGTTGGTTACCTTTTTCTTTCGGAGATGTTTTAGGACTTACTCTAATTATTCTCTTTGTTCGTCAGCTTTATATTTTAATTAAAAATAAATTAAAAAACATATTTCCTAAACTAGTACAACTTATTGCTGTTTTATCTGTAGTTTATTTTTGTTTTTATATGTTTTGGGGATTAAATTATTTTAGAAAACCTTTAGCTAACAACTTAGGTTTACAACAATCTAAATATACTACAGAACAATTAATTAGAACTACAAAAAAAACTATTGAGATTTTCAATAGCATTCATTTCAACATAACAAAAAACGATACATTAAAAATTAATGTTCCTTATTCGTCAAGTGAAATTTATGCTAAAGTACCTGATGCTTACAAAAAAGTAGCAGTTGATTATCCGCAACTTGCATATAAAAATACTGCTATAAAAAACTCATTAGTTAGTTTATTTCAATCTTACAACGGAACTGCAGGATATTTAAATCCAATAACAGGTGAAGCTCAAGTAAATAGTATGCTTCCAAAATCAGGTTATCCCGCAACTACTTGTCATGAAGTTGCACATCAGATTGGTTGGTCGGCAGAAAATGACGCTAATTTCTTAGGATTTTTAGCTTGTACTTATAGTGATGATGTTTATTTTAATTACTCTGGTTATCGAATGGCATTTCGATATTGTATGCGAGAAATAAGAAAACGTGACAAAGAATTATATAAAGAACTTTGGAAAACAGTAAATAAGGGCATAAAAAAAGAACTAAACGACAATTATTTATTTTGGAAAAAGTATGAAAACCCTATTGAACCTTACTTAAAAAAAGGATATAATTCTTATTTAAAAGCGAATAATCAAACAAAAGGAATAGAATCTTACAGCTATGTTGTAGATTTGCTTATTGCTTATTTTGAACAAAAATAATTATGACAAAGTATTTACTATTTTTCTTTACTGCATTTATATTTATATCATGTGATTCTAACGAATTAAGTAAAGAATTTGCCTGTGAGTCTCCTTCTCCAGGTAATTTAGAAACAGTTGAAGATTTTAAGAAAAAATTCACTGTAAAGTTCCCAAAACACTGGAAGATTAATTTGTATTATGAAGAAGCTGTTTCTTCTATTTATGCGGCAGATACGACATTAAGTTTATCTAAAGCTACTTTAATCGATATTTCTTTTATCACAAACCCAGACAATATTGATAATGATTTTATTAATAAAGTGAAAAGCGATAATAAAGAGTTACAACTTGAAGAAGTACAATCGAAACAAATACAATTCAAAAGAAACGACGCATATTATAATTTAGCTAAAGGAAAAAGAGGAAAGTTTAATTACCATATTTTAAATCTTTATGGGAAAACTGAAACTGGTTTTATACATGCTAAAACAGAAATTTATGGTGACTCATTAATTAATGAGAGACTTTGCTCTGCAATTACTTTAATTAATAATGTACATGTAAAATAAACATTCAAAAAACAAACAAAACATAAATGAACAAACAAAACATAATTAATAGATTTATTAAATACGTAACAATTGATACTGAATCTGATCCTACAAATCCTGCTTTTCCAAGTACTGAAAAACAATGGGATTTAGCTAGATTATTAGAAAAGGAATTAATCAGTATTGGAATGGAAGATGTAGAATTGGATGAAAATTGTTATTTAATGGCTACATTACCAAGTAATATTGATTATGAAGTACCAACAATTGGTTTTGTTGCACATATAGACACAAGTCCTGATTACACTGGAGCAAATGTAAAACCTCAAATTCATGAGAATTACAATGGCGAAGATATTGTTTTAAACCAAAAAGAGAATATTGTTTTATCTCCTTCATATTTTGAAGATTTATTACAGTATAAAGGTCAAACCTTAATTACAACAGATGGTACAACTTTATTAGGAGCAGATGATAAAGCTGGAGTTACAGAAATTGTAACTGCGATGGAGTATTTAATTCAGCATCCAGAAATTAAACACGGGAAAATCAGAATTTGTTTTACTCCAGATGAAGAAGTTGGAAAAGGAGCTCACAAATTTGATGTAGAAAAGTTTGGAGCAAAATGGGCATACACAATGGATGGAAGCCAAATCGGTGAATTAGAATATGAAAACTTCAATGCTGCAGGTGCAGTTGTTACAATAGAAGGAAAAATTGTTCATCCTGGTTATGCTAAAGGAAAAATGGTGAATTCTATGACTATTGCCAGCCAATTCATTAATACTTTACCTGCAAATGAAGTTCCAGAACAAACTACAGGTTATGAAGGTTTTTTCCATTTACACACAATGGAAGGTAAAGTTGAACAAACTGTTTTAAAATACATCATTAGAGATCATGACATGGAACTTTTTCAGCAAAGGAAAGAAACTATGAAGTCTGCTGCTGAAAAAATTAATAATGAACTTGGTAAAGAAGCAATTAAAGTAGAGATTAAAGATCAGTATTTTAACATGCGTGAAAAGGTTGAACCTGTAATGTATATCGTAGACATTGCTGAAGAAGTAATGAAAGATTTAAGCATTACGCCATTAATTAAACCTATTAGAGGAGGAACTGATGGTTCTCAATTATCTTATATGGGACTTCCTTGCCCTAATATCTTTGCTGGAGGACATAATTTTCATGGTAGGTACGAATATGTTCCTGTTGAATCTATGATTAAAGCTTCAGAAGTTATTGTTGGTATAGCTGAAAAAGTTTCAGTGAAGTTTAAATAGAAAATTTACTACATATTATAAAAAGAAAAAACTCTGGTGAAGAAATACCAGAGTTTTTAATTAACCTCCTATTAAAATCAAATATATGAAAACACTCCCATCAATTTTGATTTCGAGACAAAGATAATACTATTTTTTACCAAAAACCAAAGAAAAATTGCAATTTGTAATAAAAAAATGTAATTTTTTCACATAATAGGCTATTGTGTTATATTCTCTTATTCAATTTTTTTTAAATTTTTATATCAATACATTTGAAAAAAATTAATTTTAAAAATGGAGAACAACTTACTATTAGATTTAGCAAAGAAGCATGGAAGTCCTTTATATGTGTATGATACAGAAAAGATTACAAGCCAATATAAAAGAATTACAAAAGCTTTCTCTAAGGTAAAGAATGTAAAAATTAATTACGCTACTAAGGCATTATCTAATGTTAATATATTAAAGGTATTTAATAAATTAGGAAGTGGCTTAGATACTGTATCTATTCAAGAAGTTAAGCTAGGTTTATTAGCTGGATTTGAGCCAAAAGACATTATTTACACTCCAAATGGTGTTTCTTTAAAAGAAATTGAAGATGTAGCAAAGCTTGGTGTACAAATAAATATTGATAATTTATCTATTTTAGAATTATTCGGTCAAAAGCATCCAAACATTCCGGTTTGTATCAGAATAAATCCTCATGTAATGGCAGGTGGAAATTCTAAAATTTCTGTTGGACATATCGATTCGAAATTTGGAATTTCAATACATCAGGTTCCACATATAAAAAGAGTAGTAGAAAACACAGGTATGAATATAAATGGTATTCATATGCATACAGGTTCTGATATTTTAGATGTAGATACTTTTTTAATGGCTACTGAAATTCTTTTCAACACCGCAAAAGAATTTAAAAACATTGAATTTATTGACTTTGGTAGTGGTTTTAAAGTTCCTTACAAAGAAGGTGATATTGCTACAAATATTGAAGATTTAGGAAAACATTTATCTAAAAGGTTTAATGATTTCTGTAAAGAATATGGAAGAGATTTAACTTTAATGTTTGAACCTGGTAAATTTTTAGTGAGTCAAGCAGGATATTTCTTAGCTACGGTAAATGTTATTAAACAAACTACCTCTACTGTATTTGCGGGAATTGATAGTGGTTTAAATCACCTTATTCGTCCTATGTTTTATAACTCGTACCACTTTATAGAAAACTTATCTAATCCTAAAGGAAGAGAACGTTTTTATAGTATTGTAGGATATATATGCGAAACAGATACTTTTGGTACAAACCGAAGAATTAATGAAATTAGAGAGGATGATATTTTATGTTTCCATAATGCTGGAGCATATTGTTTCTCTATGGCATCCAATTATAATTCTCGATACAGACCTGCAGAAGTTATGATTCATGAAGGTAAAGATTATTTAATACGAAAAAGGGAAACCTTCGAAGATATTATGAGAAACCAAGAAATGGTAATTTAACTTATAAAAAAACTCCGACTTTCGTCGGAGTTTTAGTTTCTTATATAATTAAATAATCCCCTAAATAAATTATATAAAAGTATATGCACTAGCAATTTGCAACTTATTCAAGGATTTTTTAACAGGAAAAATCCTGTTTTTGAAATAGGAAAACCGCAATTTAAATTGCGGTTTTCTGCATTTACCAAATATTTTAGGTTTAATACAAATAAAAAACACACTCAAATGAGTGTGTTTTTATATTTCTTTTAAAGTATTTAACTGATCTTATTTCTCAGCAACAACTTCAAATACGATATCAACGATAACTGATCTGTGTAAACGAACAGCTGCGTTGTATTTACCTAATCTTTTAACATTACCACCAGTAACTTTGATAAATTTCTTATCGATCTCTGTACCTTGCTTAGCTAAAGCAGCAGCAACATCAATGTTATTTACAGATCCAAATAATTTATCTCCACTTCCTACTTTAGAAGCGATCTTTAATTCGTAACCTTTAACAGTCTCAGCTAATTTATTAGCATCTTCTACTAACTTAGCTTCTTTAAAAGCACGTTGCTTTAAGTTTTCTGCTAATACTTTTTTAGCTGAAGAAGTAGCTAAAACTGCATATCCTTGAGGTATTAGGTAATTACGTCCATAACCATTCTTAACAGTTACAACATCATCTTTAAAACCTAAATTTTCTACGTCTTGTCTTAATATCAATTCCATTGTTCTACTCCTTTTTTATTTTAACATATCACCAACGTATGGCATTAAAGCTAAGTGACGAGCTCTTTTGATAGCTTGTGCAACTTTACGTTGATATTTTAATGAAGTTCCTGTTAAACGTCTTGGTAAGATTTTACCTTGCTCGTTTACTAAGTACATTAAGAAATCAGCATCTTTGTAATCGATGTACTTGATACCGTTCTTTTTGAAACGACAGTATTTAGCTTCCTTTTTTGTTTCAATGTCAAGTGGAGTTAAGTAACGTACTTCTCCTTGCTTGTTTCCTTTTGCTTGTTGTTCAATTGATGACATAACTGATTACTTTTTTGCAGATTTAACACGTTCTCTTCTCTTCTCAGCCCAAGCTGCAGCATGCTTGTCTAACTTTACAGTTAAATAACGCATGATACTATCGTCACGTCTGAACTCTAATTCAAACGGTGCAATAGTTTCACCTGCTACTTTGTACTCGAATAAGTGATAAAAACCACTCTTCTTCTTTTGAATTGGGTACGCTAATTTCTTTAATCCCCAATTTTCTTTGTGGATCATTTCTGCACCTTTAGAAACCAAATAGTCCTCGAACTTTTTTACTGTTTCCTTTATCTGAGTCTCAGATAAAACGGGATTCAAAATGAAAACAGTTTCGTAATGATTCATAATTAAATGTTTAAATTAATTTTTTAAAGCGTGCAAATATAACATTTATATCTCTAATAAATACAGATTAAAAACAAATATTTTTCTTTTTAGTATATTCACCAAAACAAACCCTAACTTATGACTGTACCTGAAATGCCAGAATTGGTTCATTATGCTATCCCCTTTTTTGTAATTACTGTAATTGTTGAAGCTATTTTAACAGTAAAAGTTAAACTCGATGATTATGAGTTTAAAGACGCCTATACCTCTATTTTAATGGGATTGGGTAATGTTTTCATTGGTTTATTTACTAAAGGGGTTATGTTAGCTATTTTTTTATTCTTATACGAATATAGAATTTTTACAATTCCTTTTGTATGGTGGACTTGGATTATTCTATTGTTTGCTGAAGATTTTGTATACTATTGGAATCATAGAATAGCACATGAAAGTAGATTATTTTGGGCGAGCCATGTAGTACACCACTCTTCACAGAAATATAATTTAAGTACAGCTTTGCGTCAAACTTGGACAGGTAGTTTTTATACTTTTGTTTTTTGGCTTCCTTTAATATTTATTGGTTTTCACCCAGCCATGGTTATGGTTCAAATGAGTATTAATTTATTGTATCAATACTGGATTCATACTGAATTAATACAGAAAATGCCTAATTGGTTTGAAGCCATTTTTAATACTCCGAGTCATCATAGAGTTCATCACGCAACAAATCCTCAATACTTAGACAGGAATCATGCTGGTATTTTTATTATTTGGGATAAGATATTTGGAACTTTTGAACCTGAAGTAGAAAAACCTGTTTATGGATTAGTTAAAAATATTGATACTTACAATCCTATTAAAATTGCTTTTGTTGAATGGTATCATATGCTTTCTGATGTATTTAAAAGTAAAACATCTGTAAGAAAAAGATTTTTATATTTTTTTAAACCTCCTGGATGGAAACACGATGGTACAGGAATTTTATCAGACGATTTAAGAGCCGAATGGGAAAAGAAAAAGTAGCGGAAATTCCGCTACTTTTACTAAAGTTTAGTTGATATCGAAACGAACTCCTAAAGATATGTTTCGAGTATTGGTATTTTTGAATAATGGATTTAAATCATATTTTAAATACAGTCCGTACCATTTGTATGACAAATAAGCACTTAATCCATAATTTAAAGTATTCATGTTAAAAGGATCTTTTTGAATCTCTTCAATCTCAATACCATTACTATTTTCATATTCTAAGTATTGTCTTGTACCCAATTTAAATCCAAAGAAACCTCCTACACCTAAACGAATTCCTTTGTTTGTTCTATCCTTTACAAAACCATCATCGTATTTTTTATTTTTTGAAAAATCAAATTCTAAATGCATTGGAAAAATCATTTGTACATGACGTAATCTACTTTCTTTAAGTTGTTCAGAAAACGTAACTAGATTAGTTTGATCTCCATTTACTTCATGAATCTGATTATTATCTAATCTTAAATTATTCCATAAAAAAGAAAGTCCGTATTTAAAATAAGTTTTAGAAGCTTCTTTTGAAAGTCTTGTTTTTAAAGAAAAACCTACTTCATAAAAATGAGATTGCCAAAATTTGTATTCAGAATCGTTTATAGAACCCAAATTATGGTTTTCTATCACATTATTTGATCCCGCAGCAACAACTATTTGACTTGTAGTTCTCTTATTTCTTTTTCTACTTCTTTTTCTTCTACGTTCTCCAACTGAAGAATCACTAAAAGCTATTCCATTATCAAAAATTTGAAAATTAAAAATATAGTCATTAAAATCTGCATCATCACTTACAATCTTTCCTGTAGTTTTATCTTGAACTAATTGTTGAAGCTTTAATTCTTCTTTACTAACTCTGTTTTCTATATTTGAAGCGTGTAACTCTGCTACTTCTTTTTTTAATTGTTTTGCTTTTTCTTCTGTAATTTCTCCTTTACTTAATCTTTTATTAATAGCTTTTACTTTTTTCTTTAAGCTGTCTTTTTCTTGTTTCGTAATTTTCTCTATTTCAATTGAAATTTTCTTTACCTCTTTTTCAAAAATTTTCTCTTGAGATTGGGCATAAGTAGTACATAGAAGTACTAATATTAGTAGTATTCTTTTCATTTTTTAAATTTTAAATTAAACGTGATTTAAAGTTTGGTAAGACTAATTATCGATAATTATTTTTAATATTTTTTCTAGTTATTTCTTTCCGCTATTGCGACAATAACTTCTGATAGCTTTGATTTAAATTTATCCATAAAATTCTCTTGATAATAAGATTCATCTATAGCATTTTCAACTTCTGCTAAGATTACTTCAGGATCTATTTTTAAATTCGATTTACTTAATTTATATCTTACAGTATCTATAATATCATTTCGATTTATATTGTATTTAGCATAATATTCTTTCACCTGTTCGGGAGTATGCGTTACCGCATACAATAAATCATCTGCATTTACGTAAATTCTTTTTGTTGTTGGAATTACTGATTTTATTTTTTGTACTACTACTGTATCTTTTGTTAACTCTTGCTTTACTGCTAATAGCTTATCATCTTTAATTTCAGCTTTTACAAAATCTATCTTTTTATTAAATTCTTTCTGAGTTAACTTAATATCTTGATTCTTATCTATTGTTTTTGTAGTTGCTTTATTTTTTTCAACCTCATCTGTTTTGGCTAAAACTACTGGTTGAATATCTTCTTTTATAGTTGTTTCTAATATTTCGTTGTCTTTAACCTTAATATTTGTTTTAGTAACAATTTCTTCTTTTGGAAACTCAATTGAGTTGTTAGTTTCTCCTTTCAAATAAAAAATTCCTATTGAAACTAACAATAAAATACTTGCTACATAACCTAAAACAACCATTTTGTTCTTACGCTTAGACTGATCGACTTCATCTAACTGATTGCTTAGTCTTTCCCAAGCTGAACCAGAAGGTGATAATCTTCTATTTTTAAGCTTTTCAGCTATTTGTTTGTCAAAATTATCTGTCTGCATCTTTAATCCTATTCATTTTAATATAATTAGCTTGTAACCATTTACGAGCTTTAAATAATTGTGATTTAGAAGTACTTTCTGAAATAGATAGCTTCTTAGCTATTTCGTGATGTTTATAACCTTCTATAGCATACAAATTGAAAACCATTTTATAACCATTAGGTAAGGCGTCAATTAATTTTTGAATATCTTCTACTGAGGTGTTTTCAACATTATGTGTAATCAAATCATTAAATTGATATTCTTCATCTGTAAATTCTAAGTGATTTTTCTTTCTTAAGTAACTAATACAAGTATTCACCATTATTTTTCTAATCCAACCTTCAAAGCTTCCTTCGTTTTTAAATTTCTCTAAATTTTTAAAAACCTTTAAAAAACCTTGTAACATTAAATCTTCTGCATGATGAATATCTTTTACATATTGCCTACATACACTAAGCATAACAGGAGCGTGTTCATTAAATATTTGCTCTTGAGCTTCACGATCTCCTTTAATCGCTTTTTTACGTTGCTGTTGTGATTTTGTATGTAAAGAAATTATTTTCAATTCACTGTTTTTATCCTCTTACAAAGATATAGACTACATAGTTTTGAAAAAGGTTGCCTGAATAAAACATAAAACCTTCTAAATTTTGGTTTAGAAGGTTTAAAGCTACATACACAAGATGTAAATCGGGGGAAAGAAAGTATTTTGATTTTAGATTTACTTACATCATAAATTTACATATTAATTAAAGTTCTACAAAGAGGAAAAACCCCTTTTTAACTCACTGAATAACAGCTGTTTGTCCAGTGTTTTTGTTTAACATTTCTATTCATAAAAGAAACAAAAAAAACAACAAAAAAACTCAATCAACTGAATTACAGTTGCTTGAGTTTTTTTTCAAGAAAATTTGAAGTGTTAAACAATTTTAACGCTTATTAAGAAAAATGAAATTTACCAACTAACACCAGCTCCTCCTCCTCCAGAACTTCCACCTCCCCAA
Source organism: uncultured Tenacibaculum sp. (assembly GCF_947502995.1). GTDB lineage: Bacteria > Bacteroidota > Bacteroidia > Flavobacteriales > Flavobacteriaceae > Polaribacter. The sequence continues at coordinate 52,082 of NZ_CANNBW010000011.1, forward strand.
CTTGAAGATGAAGAACTACTACTCCAACTACTTCCTCCTGAAGAATAGCTACTAGATGATTGAGATCTCACTTTTTTAGGTATTGTTATTATCACTGAGTTTGTATAATGACAATTTCTACATAAATAAATTTCTTCTTTTTCCCCTGACCTTTCGTATGTGGCACTTGTTATTATTCTTGTACTCGAACGTCCGTAGGTTTTATAACCACATTCTTTACAATCGGAATACTTTCTACTTGAACCTTCATACTCTAGAACCATCACATCAGATTCGTCTTCTGTGGCCCATACATCATACTCTGCTGAATCTAATTTTTCTTCTAAAATTTCACCTTCCTTTAAAAACTTATTTTCTGCCCAAGCATTTAGCAATTCCATTTTCTGTCCATTAACTCTGCTAAACCTTGGAGCATAACGATACTCTTTTAATTTCTTTTTTCTGGTAATGTATCTGAAATACGCATATATTGGAAAAAACACTCCTAAAAACAATGACAAACAACCTAAAGCTCCTTTAGTTGTGTCTTTTAATTCATTATACTTATCATAATAATCTTCTTTGCTATTATCTATAATTGCTATTTTCTCCTTCATTCGTTGAAAAAGCACTCCATTTAAACTTGCATAAACTAGTACTAATATTAGTAATGGTAAGAATGTTAAAAAAGTTTTATAAGGAGACGATTCTTTAGAATCTAGATATTGATCATACACAGAACTTAAAGATGAATTTCTCTTTTCTGGGTAACTAATATCTTGAGAATATACTTCTTCAATATTTTTAGGATCTTCAATTATTTGTTTTACTTTATTTGAAGCCGAAATTAAACCTAACCCAAATTCACCTTTTTTAAAGTTAGGCACTATTTCATCTGTTCCAATTCTATGACAAATTAAATCCGTTAAAATTGGTTCTAAACCATAACCTACTTCAAATTCTGTTCTTCGCTGATCTATAACAGTTAAGATTAACAAACCATTGTCTTTATCAGCTTGACCAATACCCCACTTTTCAAATAGCTTTACTGCAAAATCTTTAGGAACTTCATTTCCGATACTTTTTAAAATTACAACTGCAACTTGAGCTGTAGAATTTTCTTCCAACTCCCAAAGAATCGAGTTGATCTTATATTCTTCAGATGGATTAATATAATTGTTAGGATCTGATACAAATCCATTTGAACTACCCTTTTTAGGATCTGGAACATTATCAACTTTATAAATACTTATGTTTTCATATTTGGGACTTATAAATGTTGATGGTGGTATTCGTTGCTCTACAATGCTATCTTGTTCATAAAAATGAAATAAATTATTAGCATTCATTACTCCATGAAATAAAATAAAGCAAAAACACCACAATAGTTTAAAGTTAGCTTTCATAACAAATAGTTCGGTTTATAGATTTAAAATGGCATTTACTCTTTTTAGTTCTTTTTTGAATAAAATTTCTTCTACTTCTTGATTATAAAAAGGAACCACTTTATTTAATAGGTCTTTATTTTCTTGATTTTGTAACAATTCTGGAAAAGCTTTTTCTAATACTTCAAACATGATGGCTGTTGCTGTTGATGCTCCTGGAGATGCACCCAACAAACAAGTAATGCTTCCATCTTTACTACTAATTACTTCAGTTCCGAATCGTAACTGACCTCCTTCGAATTCATCTTTCTTAATAATTTGAACACGTTGACCTGCTTTTACAACATCCCAATCTTCACTTTTCGCATTCTTCATAAACTTACGAAGCGAATCCATTCGGTCTTCTTTATTCATTAATACTTGATGAACTAAATACTTTGTTAATGGTAAATTGTGCCAAAAAGCTCCTAACATTGGTGAAATATTATCAAACTGAATCGATTTAAATAAATCTAAATTCGATCCTTCTTTCAAAAACTTTGGACTAAAGCCAGCAAATGGACCAAATAATAATGACTTTTTTCCATCGATGTATCTTGTATCTAAATGTGGTGTAGACATAGGTGGATCTCCAATTCCTGCTTTACTGTATACTTTTGCGTTATGCTGATTGATAATTTCTTCATTATTACAAACTAACCATTCTCCACTAACAGGAAAACCACCATAACCTTCTTTCTCTTCTATCTCTACTTTTTGTAGTAATAATAAACTTCCTCCGCCAGCTCCAATAAAAACATGTTTTGCTTCTATATTATGTATCTCATCTGTTTTTGTGTTTTTAGTTGCTACAGTCCAATCTAAATCTGTATCTGGGTCAACATCTAAAACTTCTTGATTACAATATACTGGCGTATCAAATTTTTCTTCTAAAACTTTAAAAAGCGCTTTGGTTAATGCTCCGTAGTTCACTTCTGTTCCTCTATCCATTCGAGAAGCCGCCATAATCTCTTCCTCTACTCTATCTTTCATAATTAATGGGAACCACTTTTCCATTTCTGAAATATCTCTAGTGAAACTAATATTATCGAACATAAAGTGTTCTTTGTAAGCTTTAAACCTTTTTTCGAGATAATCACTATTCGCTTTACCTGTAACCCAGCTATGGTGTTTTACTGGCATTACAAAATCATTAGGGTTGTCTATATATCCATTTTGGGTTAAATATGCCCAAAACTGTTTAGAAATTTCAAATTGAGTACAAATACGAATTGCTTTTTCCATAGCTATAGATCCGTCTTCTTTTTCTGGGCAATAATTTAGTTCACACAAAGCTGCATGTCCAGTTCCTGCATTATTCCAAGCTGCTGAACTCTCTAAAGCTACTTGATCTAAACGTTCAAGGATTAAAATTTTTAAATTAGGATCTAACAATTTAGCTAACAAAGCTAAATTAGCACTCATTATACCACCTCCTACACAAATTAAATCGTACTCTTTTTCGAAATTCATGGATTTTATTTTAGTTTTGAAGTAAATATATTTAGAATAAACTCTTTATAAAAGATTGCCATGATAAAAAATACTGATCACTGTAGATTATGTAATAACCATGAACCAGATATTAAACACGGTTTTATTTGTCGATTAAATAATAAGCCTCCTACGTTTAACAAAACTTGCAACACAATAGAATTCGATACTGTAGCTCATCATAGAATAAAACATATAGACCTAAAAAGAAAAAAACTATATGAATCTAAATTTGATGCATATGGAGGAATTGTTTTCTGGCCTCTTGTAGGAATAGCTGTTCATTTTATTAATTACTATCTCTTCAATTACATCTATGCTAAAAATGCATATTCTGTATTAAATATCATACTTTTTGTAGTTGGTATTGTACTTATCGGAATGGGAGTTGGTCCATTTATAGAGTTTAAAAAACAGAAAGAAGTTGTAGATAATGAAATAGAAAACACAAATTCAGTTTTAAACTTATATCAAAAAAAATACATCGCTGAATATTATCCTAAAAGAAATTTTTTAGATACTCGAATTATGTTAAAGAGTATAAGGATTGAAGATAAATAAATCCAGTATTTCTCCTTGAAAAAAGATAACACATTAATAAAAAACACAGATCACTGTACTATTTGTGATCTTAGTAAAACTAACTTAGAATTAGGTTTGATTTGTAGTTTAACGAACCACACTCCTATTTTCCATAGAAGTTGTACAAATATTAAACTAGATGAAAAGCTTGAAGAAAAAAGCCACGAACTTTATTTACAGCGTGATTTTCTAAGTTTAAAAAACAAGCGAATATACATTAGGCTTTTTCTTTTTCCTTTATTAGGAATGATAGTTTTAATTCTTGACTATTTTTTCTATTTAAAATACATAAAACCTTATGGATGGTTATCAACTGAATATGGAATTTATCGTAGTTATTATTCTTTTACTGTTTTAGCTCTTTCATTTGTATTTGGTTGCCGTTTATTTGGTAAAGGCATTGGTCCCTTTTTAAATTACCAAGAAGATAAAAAAATGAATAAAGAGAAGATTACGAAACTCAAAAAAATTCTTAAACTTTATAAAATCTATTAAAAACTCTATGATCAAAAAACTTTTAAAATCAGAACAATTGAAATCTAATATTTTATATATACTTCGGCTTATCTGTAGATATTACATTGCTTTTCGAATGTTTTCTTATGCATTTGCCAAAATCCTTAAAAGTCAGTTTGATCTAGGATTATCATATTTAGGAGACGAATCTATAAACCATTTTAATGGATTCATGTTAACATGGAATTATTATGGCTATTCAAGAACGTATGGATTAATTATAGCATCTACCCAAATAATTGCAGCCCTTTTACTTTTATTTAGAAAAACAGAACGTATTGGGGTAATCTTATTCTTAAGTTTCATGATTAATATCTTATTAGTAGATATTTTTTATGATATTCAAGGAGCACTTTCTATGGCTATCAAATTAAGTGTTATGGGAGTTTTCTTATTAATTTCTGATTGGAGTGGAATTAAGTCGTATTTCTTGAAATTCAAAACTAAAACTCCTTTATTTCCTGATTTACTACCTAAGAAACTTAAAAACTTATATTGGATAAAATTTTTAGTTATCGGCGGAATGATTTTCTACGGATACAACTATATTTCTACAATCAAAAAGAATTTTTTGCTAAAAAAAGAAATCTTTGGAATTTATAAAGCTGTACCTAAAAATTTTAATGAGCGATATTTTAGGGTTTATTTTGATTACGATTATGGTTTAAAAATTAAAGACTTTAATGACAATATCTACTACGGTAACTTTGCTATAGATTCATTACAAAAATCGGTAACATTAAATGCAAAATGTTATACAGAAACTGGTTATTTCTTAGTTAAAGACAGTTTAAATAAATTGAATTTACCTAAAGACAGCATAAAAGTATTTACAAAAGAAATCACAAATTATTTTAATAAAAAAAGGATTAGCGAATCTTATAATGAAACTTTTGACTTTAAAATAAAAAACGACACCTTGATTTTAAAAAACAAGGCAACAAGTTTTAAACTAGTTAACGTCACAGATAAATACAAACATTAAAAACAAAAGCGTAGAAATAAATTCTACGCTTTTATATTTCTTTTCTTAAAGAATTCTATAATTAACTCTTCACTATCTCCAATAACTTCATCTGTATCTAAATCTCCAGTAGAACCTAAACCTGTCGCTTCAAATAAAGTTCCTACAATTTTAGAGCTGGTTTCTTCTTTTGTTTTTCTCCAGCATTCTCTAAGTAAATTTTCTACCAAAGTATCTATACCTAATTCATTTGTTGAAATATCTTCTTCTTCCTTAAATTCTGAATAATCTACTTCTAATGCATCTAATAACTGCAATAGTAAGTGTTCTAATTCATTTAATTCAAACTCTAAATCTAACTCTAATCGATCTTGTACTAAACTTTCTTTATGAAGCGATCCTTCAGGTTCACAAGCAACAAAAATCTGATCCCAAATGTACACATGATAATACATCTGAACTACTTTTACATCTTCAGGCCCTGCATTCTTTTCATAATCAAAATCAGCTAACTGAATTCTTTTACAAAAAGAATTGATTTCTTTTCTAAATGAATCTAAAATCATTTTATCAAAAAAATAATCTCTTAAATCCCAAATCAACCAATCATAATACATATCAATTAATGCAGATCCTTTAACAAAACTCTTCGTTTTATTAAAAGCTTCTTCACTTACAGGTAAATCAATTACCTTTTCTTCTTTGTTCAGATTTACATATTTGAATTTCATAGCATTTATGATTTAATAAGCATCAACATCTAAAATGAAACGAATAGGGCGAAATTCTTTAACTGCTTCAAACGTAGTTCTAATTCTTTGAATCTCTTGTTTCGTTTTTAGTAATGATTGTTTCGGAGGAATTTTTATTACTAAATTTTTTATGTACTGATTTCGTACTCTAGAAACTGCAGGAGCAGTTGGTCCTAAAACATTTTCTCTGAATACGTTCTGTAAGGATTTTGCTAACCAATTTATACCATCGTTTACTCTAACATAATCTCTATGTTTTAAAGTTATCTTGATTAAACGATAGTAAGGAGGATAATGATATTGCCAACGATCTTGCAATTGTTCTTTATACATTTCCTCATAATTATTTGTAGAAACTTGCTGTAAAATTTGATGATAAGGATTATAGGTTTGTATAGCTACCAATCCTTGTTTTTGATATCTTCCTGCTCTACCAGCAACCTGAACCATTAATTGAAAAGCTCTTTCATGTGCTCTGAAATCAGGGAAATTCAACATTGTATCAGCACTTAAAACACCAACTAAAGTCACGTTTTTAAAATCTAAACCTTTAGACAACATTTGAGTTCCTACTAAAACATCTATCTCCTGAGCATCAAAAGCCTCGATAATTTTCTGATAACCAAATTTTCCTCTAGTTGTATCAGAATCCATTCTTCCAATATTATGATTTGGAAAAAGCTCTTTTAGTTCAAGTTCTATTTGCTCTGTTCCGAAACCTTTCGTGTCTAATGTAGAACTACCGCAAGCTCCACAACTGGTTGGCATAGCTCTTTGATAATGACAATAATGACACTTTAATTGATTGTTATACTTGTGATATGTTAAACTAACATCACAATTCGGACACTGAGGTGAATTCCCACAAGTTGTACATTCTACAATTGGTGAATATCCTCTTCTATTTTGAAACAAAATTACTTGTTCTTTCTCCTCTAAAGCTTCATTAATTAATTGAATTAATCGATCAGAAAAATGTCCAACCATTTCTCTTCGCTTTCTTTTTTCCTTTACATCAATCAATTCTATTTTAGGCATCAAAACATTTCCGTGTCGTCTTGTTAAATTGACCAATCCATATTTTCCTTCTAAAGCATTAAATTTAGATTCGATAGAAGGTGTTGCTGAACCCAAAAGAACTTTTGCTTTATGAATTTTACCTAAAACAATAGCTGAATCTCTAGCGTTATACCTTGGTGATGGTTCAAATTGTTTGTAAGAAACTTCATGTTCTTCATCAACAACGATTAATCCTAAATTAGAAAAAGGGAGAAAAACAGTTGATCGAGCTCCTAAAATAATTTGTGCTTTTGTTTTTTGGTTAAGTGTATTATTCCATACTTCTACTCTTTCATTCACTGAATATTTAGAATGAAAAACAGAAATTTGATTTCCGAAGTAATTCTGTAAACGCGTAATGATTTGAGTAGTAAGAGCAATTTCAGGCAACATGAATAACACTTGTTTTCCTTCAGCTAAAACTTCTTTAATCAATTTTGTATACACTTCTGTTTTTCCAGAACTTGTTACTCCATGTAATAATGTAATATCGTGGTCATTAAAAGATTCTTTAATGTCATGTAATGCTTTCTCTTGAAATTCATTAAGGTCTTTTAACGGATTTTCATCTCCTTTAAATTGAACTCTATCTGTTTGAATATGATAAAATTCAAAAATCTCTTTATCTACTAAAGATTTTAATATTTGACTAGAAACTCCTGATTTCTCTTGTAAAGTTTTAGCCTTAATAGGTTTTTTCTCTGTTTTTAATTGAAAAAAGGTTAAAACAGCATCTCTTTGTTTTTTTGCACGAGATAATTCTGATAATAAAGCTTGCAAACCTTCTTCATGTTCATAAACTTTATTAAGCCTCACATATTTGATTAACTTAGGTTTGTATGTTTCGTAAATTTCCTCTTTTACATACAATACAGATTTATCTATCAACTGGTTTATAACGGGGAATACTTTTTTTCGATCTAAAATCGCCGTTATTTCATGAATTGTTAACTGTGATTGACGTTGTAAAGCTTCATAAATCAAGTATTCTTCATCATTTAAAACATCAATATCAGTAAATGTTTCATTTTTATGAATTACAGTTTCACTTTCCAAAAGAAATGCAGAAGGAACAGCTGCTCTGTATACATCTCCTAAAGAACACATGTAATATTGTGAAATCCATTGCCAATGTTTTAACTGTCTTTCATTTACAATAGGTTTTTCATCTAAAATTTGATGAATCTCTTTAGCCTCGTAAAGTTCTGGAGGATTTTGATGGATATTAAAAACTAAAGCTGCGTACATTTTAGTTTTACCAAAAGATACAGCAACTCGCATTCCTTTTTCAAGGAAATTTGCCTCTTCTTTAGTTACCGAATACGTAAATGTTTTTTGTATTGGTATAGGTAATATGACGTCTATAAAATAAATAAGAGAAAGATTTTATTATATCAAAACTAAGCAAAATTCACTACATTGTTTACATATTTTTAAATAAGATTATGACTTCAAATGAGTGGCTAAAAAAAGGTGAATTTAGAACTGTTTTTAATCATAAAATTTTCACTGTAGATGCTGGTGAAAAAGACAAACCAATATTAGTTATTTTGCATGGTTATCCGACTTCATCTTATGATTATTATAAAGTTTTAAATCAACTTACTAAAAAATATAGAGTTATTGTTCACGATCATTTGGGCTATGGTTTCTCTGACAAACCTTTAGATTATTCCTATTCTCTCATTGAACAAGCTGATGTTGCCTTAGCATTATGGAAACAACTTGGTGTTTCTAAATTTACTTTACTCGCTCATGATTACGGTACTAGCGTAGCTACAGAAATAATTGCTCGTCTTAATAAAAAACAAATTGATATTACTATTGAAGAATTCATTTTATGCAATGGAAGCGTACATATTGAACTTTCGCAACTACGATTGATTCAAAAATTATTAAAGAACAAACTTACTGGTAAACACGTTGCTAAACTATCTAACGAGTTCATTTTTTCTAAAAACATACGAAATGTTTATTTCGACAAAAATAAAGTAACCAACGAAGAACTCAAAGAAATGTGGCTACAACTTACTCATAATGATGGTAAAGCTGTAATTCATAAATTATCCAACTACATTAATGAACGTTATTTTTTCTGGCATAGATGGATTGGAGCTTTAAAAACAACGACTATACCAACTAAAATAGTTTGGCCTAAAAATGATCCGGTAGCTGTTTACAAAATGGCTGAATTACTTCATAAAGAAATACAAAATAACACATTATACACTCTTAATAATTCAGGGCATTTTCCTATGCTTGAAACTCCTGATGAATGGGTTACGTTAATAATGAAATAAAAAGAAAATAATTTAAAGTAGAATTAATTCTTAATAGCTTAAGTTTTGTATATTAGTTATTCATAAAATTATTTAACCAAAACCTTCTATTATGTTAAAAAACTTAGGAAAAAAATTAACGAAAGAACAGCAAAAAAGTATCAATGGTGGTTACACAAACATTTTTTGTAACACGCATAGAGATTGCTGGGAAAGTATTCCTTATGCTTTTCCTGGAGACTTTTCTTGTGTAAAAAGATATGGTTCTTTTTACGGAACTTGTGTTCCTAACTAAAAAACATAAAAGAGTATGATTAGCTCCGCCTATTGGCGGAGTTTTTTATTAACTTATATTACTCCAAATCCCACTGGTACGTTGTAAAGATGTAAGTCGTTTTAACATCAAAGCGTTTTCTTCTTTTTTAAGCCCAGGATCGTCATTTAATATTTTTATAGCACATTGTCGAGCATTATATAAAATCGGACTATCTTTTACAACATCTGCGATTTTAAGATTCAAAACACCACTTTGTTGTGTTCCCATAATATTTCCTGGTCCTCTTAATTTTAAGTCTACTTCAGCAATTTTAAATCCATCAGAAGTTTCTACCATGGTTTTAATTCTAGTTTTGGCATCAGAAGACAATTTTACTCCGGTTAATAGAATACAATAACTCTGTTCTGCTCCTCTACCTACCCTACCACGTAACTGATGCAATTGACTTAAACCAAAACGCTCAGAACTTTCGATAACCATTACAGATGCATTTGGAACATTTACACCAACTTCAATAACAGTGGTAGCCACCATAATTTGAGTTTCTTTTCTTAAAAAACGTTCCATTTCATAATCTTTGTCTGCAGGTTTCATCTTCCCATGTACAATACTAATTTGATACTTTGGTGACGGAAATTCTCGAACAATACTTTCGTAACCATCCATTAAATCTTTATAATCCATAGCCTGTGACTCTTGAATTAATGGATAAACTACATACACTTGTCTTCCTTTCTCTATTTCATCTTTTAAAAATCGAAATACTCCTAAACGATGACTATCGTATCGATGTACTGTTTTTACAGCTTTTCTTCCTGGAGGTAGTTCATCTATCACAGAAACATCTAAATCTCCATAAACAGACATTGCTAAAGTTCTAGGAATTGGAGTTGCAGTCATAACTAAAACATGTGGTGGAACTCCTTCAATCTCACTTTTTTTCCAAAGTTTACTTCTTTGTGCAACACCAAATCGATGTTGTTCATCTATAATTGCTAACCCTAATTTTTTAAATTGAACTTTATCTTCTAAAATAGCATGTGTTCCTATTAAAATATGGAGTGATCCATTTTCTAAACCTTCATGAATCTCTCTTCGTTTTTTTGTTTTGGTAGAACCCGTTAATAACTCCACATTAATGGTAGTATTAGCAAGTAACTCTTTTATTCCATTGTAATGCTGATTTGCCAAAATTTCTGTAGGAGCCATTATTGTTGCCTGATAACCATTATCAATTGCTAATAACATCACTAAAAGTCCAACTATAGTTTTACCCGATCCAACATCTCCTTGTAAGAGACGATTCATTTGTGCACCAGTTCCCGTATCTTTTCTAATCTCTTTTAATACTTTTTTTTGAGCATTTGTTAAGTCAAAAGGTAAATGATTATTGTAAAAGGTATTAAACTGCTCTCCTACATTTTCAAAAACATATCCTTTAATTCTCGATTTATTGATTAGTTTTTTTACTAACAACTGTAATTGAATATAAAACAGTTCTTCAAATTTTAATCGATATTGTGCTTTTGCTAATAATTCTTGACTTTTAGGAAAATGTATGTTAAGAATCGATTCTTTTTTATGTAATAACTGATTTTCAGTTCTAAAATCAGTTGTAAATGTTTCTTCTATACTATCAAAAGATTGTTGTAATAAATTTTGAATCATGGTTCTCATGACTTTATTACTAACACCTTTATTTGATAATTTCTCGGTAGAAGGATAAACAGGTTGCATTGCCATTTGTATCTTACTTTTATATTCAGATACTAATTCCATTTCAGGATGCGCCATGTTTGCAGTTCCTTTGAACCAGTTTAATTTTCCATAAACTACATAAGGTGTGTTTACTTTTAAACTGTCTTTAATCCATTTTACACCTTTAAACCAAACTAATTCCATTGTACCAGTTGCATCAGCGAATGTTGCAACTAATCTACTTCCTCTTTTCTGTTTTACAGTTTTAATTCCTGTAATTTTACCAACTACCTGAACTTCTGAACTATTCTGATGTAATTGATTGATGGTGTAAAACTGAGTTTTATCAATATAACGATTTGGGAATAAGTGCAAAAAATCATTACAGGTTTTTATTCCTAACTCAGAATACAACAATTCTGCTCTTGCAACGCTAACCCCCTTAATATATGTAACTGGTTGATTTAAGTTCATTCAATAATTAAAAGTTAATGATCTTTTTTGTCTTCAATCTCAAATTTAATTTCTTCTCCTTCCCAATCAAAAGCACAAGATTCAACAGTCTTTTTAATGTAATCTTTTTTATAATCAATAGTTTCACCTACTTCTCTAATAAAAACAATTTTATCTTCTACCCCTTCTTTATCATTTGGAAATACTATTTTTTCCTCGAACCAAGAACCTCCATCAGCAAAACTAGAAAATGCAATACCTTTCTTTAAGCTTCCATCATTAAACCAATAAACTCCCCCACCATCTACTCCACAAGCTTCAGCTATAGCATCTACTAAAAAAATAGACTTAATATTCTTCAATCCTTTATTTCCAAATACTCTAATTTTAAAAGTTGTTGCACTTCCTAAAAAACTTGAATTTTCTTCATATTTATTAGTTTCTTTATTAAATAACCTAACTACAACTTTATCATTTTTGTTTTTATCTTTTCTAATAGACACCAAATAAAGGTCTTTATCATAAACTTTATAATCTAAAGACAATAAACTTTCATACACATATCCTTCTATGTTTTTATATTTAACTTTATACCATTCCCAAACTATTTCATTATCAGGTATTGGTTTTTCATCTTCTATTCCAGAACTTAAAACTGTAACTTCCTCTCCTATTTTTAAAGTTTTTAAAACTTTAGCATTCATATTTGGTTCTTCTCTTAAACGAACATTATCACCAAATAACATTACAGTTTCATTAATTTTAAAACGTTCACCATACATTCCTATATACTTTCCTTCTTGAGAAAAAACATTTAATACACTAAACAAAACGAATAAATAATTCAGCACTTTCATAGACAAAGTTTTAAGTTTTTACACGAAAATACAAAAACCCAATAAATCGTAGTATCTTTGCAGCCCAAAATAAAACGAATGAGACTACATAGAAATTTAGTTTTTGCTGTAATAGACAGTCTAAGAGACATTTTCAACGAAGGTGTTTATGCTGATAAAGGTGTTGAAACAGCTTTACGAAGAGACAAGCGCTGGGGCGCTAGAGACCGTAAATTTGTTGCTGAAACTATTTATGAAATTGTTCGTTGGAAACGATTATACGCAGAAATAGCTAATGTAAAAGAACCTTTCTCACGTCAAGATTTATGGCGTTTGTTTTCAGTTTGGTGTGTTTTACGCGGTATTCAATTACCAGATTGGAACCAAATTGAACCTACTCCAAATAGAAGAATCAAAGGAAAATTTGATGAATTATCAAAAATCAGAAAGTTTAGAGAATCTATTCCTGATTGGATTGATGATGTTTGCTTAAGTGAACTAGGTGAAGAAGTATGGACTAAAGAAATTGCTTCTTTAAACAAGCAAGCTGAAGTTATTTTAAGAACTAATACTTTAAATACTACTAAAGAAAATCTAAGAAGTAAATTACAATCTGAAGGTATTGATACTGAATTTATAAAAGGATATCCTGATGCATTAAAGTTAGTAGAACGAGCTAATGTATTTAAAACAGAAAGTTTCAAAAAAGGATTTTTTGAAGTTCAAGATGCTTCTTCTCAATTAGTTGCCTCTTATTTAGAAGTTGAACCAGGTATGAAAGTAGTAGATACTTGTGCTGGTGCTGGAGGTAAAACATTACACCTTGCTTCTTTAATGAAAAATAAAGGGCAAATTATTGCCATGGATATTTATGAAAGTAAATTGAAAAAACTAAAAGTTAGAGCTCGTAGAAATGGTGTTCATAATATCGACACTAGAGTAATTGACTCTACAAAAGCTATTAAAAAACTTTACAATAAAGCAGATCGTGTTTTAATTGACGCTCCTTGTTCTGGATTAGGTGTAATTCGTAGAAATCCAGATAGTAAATGGAAATTACAACCTGAGTTTTTAGATAACATTAAAAATGTTCAGCAAGAAGTATTACAGAGTTATTCTAAAATGGTTAAATCTGGCGGAAAATTAGTATACGCTACTTGTTCTGTTTTACCATCAGAAAATCAACAACAAGTCGAATTTTTCTTAGCATCAGACGCAGGAAAAGATTTTACTTTTGTGCATGATAAGAAAGTATTATCTCACATTTCTGGATTTGATGGTTTTTATATGGCGTTATTAGAAAAAAAGTAATTATGACAAAAAAACTATTCTTTTTAATCTTATTTATTTACTCTTTTGTTGGATTCTCACAACAGAGTTATTACAATGATGTAGATTTAACTAAATCTGGTTTGGCCTTAAAAGACGAATTAGCATCTAAAATCACATCTACTCACACTAACTTTTTAGTATATACTCCTGGCGTTTGGGAAGCATCTAGAAAAACAGATGTCAATCCAGAAAATGCTAATGAAGTTATTTTAATTTATGGATATAGTACTTCTGGCATAACTGCGAGAACAAGAGGTATAAACCTTAGCGGTGGTGATGCTGGTGAATGGAATAGAGAACACGTATATCCTAGAAGTTTAGCTAACCCTTCATTATCTACACGTTCACCTGGAGCAGGAACTGATGCACATAGTTTACGTCCATCTGATGTAGATCATAATAGAGATAGAGGAAATTTAGCTTTTGTAGAAAGCTCAGGAAACTCTCGAAGAGTAAATGGTGGTTGGTATCCTGGTGATGAATGGAAAGGTGATGTAGCCAGAATGATGATGTATATGTATTTACGTTATGGAGATAGATGTTTACCTACAGTAGTTGGAATTGGGAGTTCTGCTAGTACACCTGATGACATGATCGATTTATTTTTAAAATGGAATGCTGAAGATCCAGTTTCTGAAATTGAAGATAATAGAAACACTTATCATGGTGATACAGCCAACACCTATGCACAGGGAAATAGAAATCCTTTTATTGACAATCCGAATTTAGCAACTCAAATTTGGGGTGGACCTGTAGCAGAAAACAGATGGGCAACAGCTAGTATTTCTGAGGAACAAACCTTAAAAGCTCGTGTATTCCCTAATCCATCAGTTAACGGTAAAATTACTATTTTCTCTAACGAATCTGAAATTAATGATATTAGAGTATATTCTATTTTAGGAAAAGAAGTTTACGCTAAAAAGAATCCTAATTTTGATGATAAAGCTTTTGACATTGAAAATTTAAATAGCGGAATTTATCTCTTAAAAATTAAAAACAATAATAAGTTTACTATAAAGAAGATTATTATAAATTAATTTAGAAAAGGCACTCTAACGGGTGTCTTTTTTTGTATAGATTTAGATTATAAATGTAAAAAAGCCCAAGGTGAATTCCTTGGGCTTTTCAATCAACTATCAAAAACTAACTAATCACTAACTTACAGGAAGTAATTACATATAAGACGACCAATTACCAATCTAGTTACGCTTTTGAAATTGAATTAACTTTTTTTTAAGAAGTTCTCTTATTGATTTCCTAAAATTATAGGCATTCCGTTCTTTCCAGAACCAATTAATACCACTTTACTATTAGAAGACTCCGATAACTTTAATGTAGCTTCGATTCCTTTTTCTTGTAAAATCTTATCCGTTAAAGAAGCACTTAAAATACGGTTTGCAGCGGCTTTACCTTCAGCATCTATTCGTTGTCTTTCAGCTTCTTTTTTAGCTTTAGCAATTCTAAATTCATATTCCAATGCTTCTTGCTCTTGTTTTAATTTACGTTCAATTGCATTTTTAATTGTTGGAGGTAATTCTACATCACGAACTAAAACTTCATTTAATTGAATATATTGTTTGTCTAAAATTTTCTTAGTTTCAATAAAAATCTCTTGTTGAATTACATCTCTCTTACTTGAATATAATTGCTCTGGAGTATAACGTCCAACTACACTTCTAGCAGCAGATCTAATTGCTGGTTTAATTACACGATCTAAATAATTTTCTCCTTTTTCTTTATGTAATCTTGCTAAATTATTAATCTGTGGCTGATACCAAGCAGAAGCATCCAATCGTATCTCTAATCCGTTTGAAGATAATACTTGCATTTGCTCAAACAATTCTTGTTGTCTTACTTCGTAAACGTAAACTTTATTCCATGGCAATACAAAGTGAAAACCTTCATCCATATAAGGTTCATCTACAACTACTCCACCTCCAAAGGTTTTATATAAAACACCCGCTTTTCCAGAGTTAATTGTTTCTGTTGATTTCGCTATGAAAATCATTAATACAAATGCTATTGGTATTAATAATATTCCTCGCTTAGGAAAATTTAAATTTGGTTGTCTATTATTCATAATTTTAAATTTATTTTTTTTCTAATCTATCTTTAACGTATTCTATTTTAGTTTTTCCATGTGGCACAGGATTTCCTTCATCATCTAAACTTACCATAATAATTTTATCAATTGTAATAATATCTTTCCTTGTAAGTTTGTTTCGCACCTTACAACCTAAAGTAATTGAAGTTCTTCCAAACTTTACTACATCAATTCCAATTTCAATAATATCTCCTTGACGAGCAGAACTTACAAAATCTATTTCCGACATAAACTTTGTTACTGTTCTTGGAATTTCTAATTGTATAATTGCATACAAAGCAACTTCTTCATCTATCCATTGTAATAATCTTCCTCCGAATAATGTTCCATTAGGATTTAAATCTTCGGGTTTCACCCATTTTCTTGTATGAAATTTCATAAACTATTCTATTGTTCTATATTAATTGCTTGAAAACCGACTAATTCTCCATCATCAAACTGAGTAGTAATTTGAATAGGGTTACAACAAATTTCACAGTCTTCAATATATGTTTCTGATAAACTTGGATCTAATAACATTGAGATTTCCTCCCAACAATACGGACATTGAAAAAAATGTTCTTTCATTAAATTTTACCAAAGATTTTTCGTGTAAACCATTCTATTGCTAATAAAGCAATTGCTAAAAACAAAATCCATTTCCAATTAATTAGATCTTGTTCTCTCTTTTCTAACTTTTGAATTGTAACCAACTTTTCATTCGCTACTAAATCTTGTAGTAATACTTCTTTTTGATCTTTAAAAAACAATTTCCCCTCAGAATTTTCTGCTAAAACGTTTAGTTTTTTATGATTTGCATTGGAGAATTGTTCTTCTATTTGAAAATCTGCAACTTTAAACTTTCCTGATTTAGATACAGTTTGCCCAAGTACATTTACTCGATAAGTATAATCTCCAGAATCTAAACCTTCGATACTTACTTTATAAGAACTGTTCATCAAAGAAAAAGGATATACTTTCTGTTCTTTTGTTTCCTCGTTTTTCACTAGAATCTCTAAAGAAGCTCTATTATCAAACTTGTAATTTTTATCCAAATATAAAGCTGAAACATTAATCTTATCATTAGCTAAATACAAATTGTCTAGTTTTACATCTAAACGTCTTCTCTTTTTATTTGAATCTAAATATTGAACTAAGTTTCCTAAAAACTCGTCGAAAACTTCAAAAGAATTTTCTCTTATAAAACTAGAAGCTCTCCATTTCCAGATTCCTTCTCCAAAAAGTACAGCATATTTTGTATCATTTTTTTCAAAAGTCGTTAATAAAGGATTGGAAGTATTTATTCCTTTTAATCTTTGAAATAGTAATGGACTATGTTCTTTAATTGCAATTGATCCGAATTTATCTTTTAGTGGCGGAAAACCATCAAAACCAATATCTTCCTGTAAATAGGTTAGAAAGTTAGTATTGTAAACCGGGCGATAATTTTCTGTTTGATTAATTACTTTTTTATTAAAACTGTACCCTAAAGAATTAATTAAATCCCAATTCGTTTTAGAGCCTGTTACTAAAAGAAAATTAGATTGTCTTTCTTGTAAATACTTTTTAAAATATGCATTAGGTTGATAAAAAACGACTAATTGATAATCTTTTAAATCTCCTTTAAATTCATTTACTTGAACAAGTTCTAATTTTCTTTGCTTATTACTTTCTATAGATTTTTTAAGCGCACCTAAATCAGGATGAACAATTGAAGAAAGTATTAAAACTTTAGATTGCTCATCTATTACTTCTACTGTAAAATTCTTTGTGTTATTTCTTACATTTTTCTCTTTATCTAACTTAGTTAATGACGCAGAATAATAATGAATTCCTTCTTTATCTGAATTTAATTCCGCAGTAATTACAGTCGACTTTTTATTTGGTGATAGTTCAACAGTTTTACTAAAAACTTTTGTTCCTCTTTTATAAATAGAAAAAATAGATTTCACTTGTGCTCTTCCTTCATAATTAATGAAAGCTTCTACCGGAAATTTATTATTTAAATAACTATACTTATTTACGTTTAGTTGACTTATTCTAATGTCTTGATATTGAATGGTATCTCCTAACACAACAGGATAAACAGTTTTTTGAGAATTCAAAAACTCATAATCTTCACCTAAAGTCTGGTTTCCGTCTGAAAGTAAAACTATAGTTCCTTCATTGTTCTTTTGTAACTCATTGATAGACTTTATAGCCTTAGTAATATTCGTGTTTTTATCAGAAAAAGTTACACTATCTAATTTTTCAACCTGATTACCAAATGTGTAAAATTCAACATCAAACTTATCATTAACAGCATCATTCTTTTTTAAATCTTCTACAAAAGAATTCACAAAATCAGTTTCTTTAAAAAATTGAGTTGATGATGAGTTATCAACCAAAACAGACAATGATGGTTTTACATTTTTAGTGGTTGTTAATTCTATTTTCGGATTTATTAATAATAATAGAATTAAGAAAACACTTAAAACTCTTAAAAAGAATAATAAAACTGTAATTTTTGGTGTCTTTTTTACTTTAAAGAAATATTGAAAAAAGCCAACACCTAAACTTACTAATAAAGCTAAAATGATATAAACTAGAGTTTCTGTTTGCACATTAAAAAATTTGAATTGTGAAGATATGAATAACCTTTAACATAATTTATTTGAAATCTTCCTAAATATGATTTTGGTCATAAAATTTTAACTTTTCTGAAAGTAGCTTTGTATTAAAATTAAATATTATGATCACAACAGATAACACCACAATTCAAAATATTACTTACACAAAGTCTACTAATATTATTGACTTAATCAACAATAAAATTAAAGCTGAACAAGAGAATGCTTTTGGAATCACTGTATTATTTATCATGATAAGCACAATGATCGCTTCTGCTACAGCTGCATTAGCTATACATCATCAATTCTCTTTTGTTTATTTAGCATTAGCTTTAGTAACAGCTATGGGAACAAATGCAA
This sequence comes from uncultured Tenacibaculum sp., assembly GCF_947502995.1. Lineage (GTDB taxonomy): Bacteria > Bacteroidota > Bacteroidia > Flavobacteriales > Flavobacteriaceae > Polaribacter. The sequence goes on from NZ_CANNBW010000011.1 coordinate 70,779, forward strand.
CTGCATTTAGTCAAAGTCCATTTAAATATGTAGCCTGGGCAGGAATTATTAGTATTACAACTAATATTGTTTTAATTCTAATGCAATTAATTACCCTATATTTTTAGGCTTATTTTCATAAATTTTAAAGAAGAGCATAGAAGCTATATTTCGTGCTCTTTCTTTAGCTTGATGAGCTTTTTCTCCAATAAATAATTCATCAATTGTAGTAAACCATAATTGCAACCATCTACCAAAATGTTCCTGAGAAATTTTAAAGTTAGAATTTTCATCTACATCTCTATGTTTCTCAATTGGATTTCCTTTAAATTTTCGAACAAAAAACAAATTAGTTTCCCAAAAATCAGTTAAATGTTCTAAATGATTATTCCATTCACTTTCAGGAATTGCATTGAGAAAAAAATGTCCTATAATTTCATCTTTTTTTATTTTATCATAAAAAGAAGAAACTAATAAATAAACATCTGCTCGATTAACTATTTCTTTTTTATTCATTGATCGAAATATATAAATTACTGTGGTAAAATTATATCTTTAGTACAATTAAACTTTATGATTATAGTCATAACATTATGATACCTGAAACACTTTTAATTGAATATAATGCTACTTTGAAAACTTTTGATAAAGATGAGATTATCTTTTCAGAGGGAGAATTTGCTAGAAATTATTATCAAGTTAAACATGGAATTATCAAAATGAATAACTTTAATGATGATGCTAAAGAATTCATTCAAGGTATTTTTTACAAGAGACAAAGTTTTGGTGAACCGCCTTTATTCATTGATGTTAAATATCCTGCAAATGCAACTGCTATAGAAAAAAGTACAATTTATATTTTACCGAAAGAAAAGTTCTACGAATTACTCCAAAACAATAAAGAAGTACATTTTAAAATCACAGAAAGCCTTGCAAAAAGATTATACTACAAAGCCATAATTGCTTCAGAAATTTCTAGTCAAGAACCATCACATCGAATTTTAAGGTTTTTCGATTATCTAAAAAACGATGTTTTTAAACAAGAAGGAAAATTCACATTAAAAATAAACTATACACGTCAGCAAATATCAGACATTTTAGGCTTACGAGTAGAAACCGTAATACGTACTATAAAGCAACTTGAAAAACAAGGAGAAGTAAAAATTGAAAATAGAAAGGTTTATCGTTAAAATAAAGATCTAATTATACAAAAAATACTATTTGGATTTTCTATTTTTGTCGTTTGAACACAACACACTAATATGAGTTTAACTACATTAAATGCCATCTCTCCTATCGATGGTCGATATAGAAACAAAGTAGATCAACTAGCAAATTATTTTTCTGAAGAAGCACTTATCAAATACAGAGTTAAAGTAGAAATAGAATACTTTATCGCTTTATGTGAAATTCCTTTACCTCAATTACAAGATATTAATAAAGATTTATATCCTGAATTACGTAAAATATATACTGATTTTAATGCAGAAGATGCTTTAAAGATTAAAGATATAGAAAGTGTAACAAATCACGATGTTAAAGCCGTTGAATACTTTATCAAAGAAAAATTTGATGCATTAAACTTATCGCAATACAAAGAATTTATTCATTTCGGTTTAACTTCTCAAGACATTAACAACACAGCAATTCCTTTATCTATTAAAGATGCTGTTGAAGAAGTATATTTTCCTACATTAGATAGTTTAACTTCTAAATTAGCTGATTTAGCAAATGAATGGGAAAATATTCCAATGTTAGCCAGAACACATGGCCAACCAGCTTCTCCTACAAGATTAGGAAAAGAATTATTCGTTTTTGTAGAACGTATTAATCAGCAAATATTATTCTTACAACACATACCAAATGCAGCTAAATTTGGTGGAGCTACAGGAAATTATAACGCTCATAAAGTTGCTTATCCTGATATTGATTGGAAAGCTTTTGGAACTTCATTCGTAGAAGAAGTTTTAGAGTTACACCACTCTTTTCCAACTACACAAATTGAGCATTACGATCATATGGCTAGTTTATTCGACGCTATGAAACGTGTGAATACTATTCTTATTGATTTGGATCGTGATATTTGGACATACATTTCAATGGATTATTTCAAGCAAAAAATTAAAAAAGGTGAAGTAGGTTCTTCTGCAATGCCGCATAAAGTAAATCCAATTGATTTTGAAAACTCTGAAGGAAACTTAGGTATTGCTAATGCTATTTTTGAGCATTTAGCTGCTAAATTACCTGTTTCTCGTATGCAACGTGATTTAACAGATAGTACAGTTTTACGTAATGTTGGTGTTCCTTTCGGACATACTTTAATTGCTTTTAAAGCTACTTTAAAAGGTTTAAATAAGTTATTACTAAATCAACAAAAATTTGAAGATGATTTAGAAAACAACTGGGCTGTTGCTGCTGAGGCGATTCAAACTATTTTGCGTAGAGAAGCATATCCAAACCCTTATGAAGCCTTAAAAGGTTTAACTAGAACTAATGAAAAAATTACGCAACAATCTATTGCTAATTTTATAGATACTTTAGAAGTTTCAGATGCCATAAAATCTGAACTAAAACAAATTACTCCATCAAATTACACTGGAATTTAATGAAATATTTAATCTTATCTTTTCTAGCTATAGTACTAACTTCTTGTAATATAAATACAGAAGGAAATCCAGAACGTTTTAAATACGGAACTTTTGAAATTCCTGCTGGAAATAATTACAGCAAAACTATTATAGTTAGAAAAGATAGTTTACAAATAGAATATTACACTAAAAAAGTAACGATTTCTACAGATAGTACTGTAATTGAAAAAGAAATACAGAAAATAGATACTTTATTTATTACTTGGAGAAACAACTTTTCATATACATTGAAAATGAAAAACCCTAAGACTGAATTAGATAAAGATCCTATTAATGTACAGATGAGTAAGGTTACAGATTCTTCTTACAACTACGTTTCTAGAATAGGTTTTTCTAAATTTAAACCTAAAGGAACTGTGTACATTAGCAAATCAACTATTAAAAACTAAGTTAATAAATTGGTTATTTAAAATAAATCTAGTTAATTTGCGAATTGATGAAGGTGTTTAAGAAATATTTATCCGTAGGGATGCTCTTATTTTTATTACTAAGTCCATTAGTAATACAATTAGCGCATTCTTTAGATTCTGACCATATGGAATCTGAGATTTGTATGTCTGAGGATGATAAACACTTACACGAACATGAAGTTGATTGTGAAACTTGTGAGTTCAATTTTAACAGTTTCATGTCTAACGAATTTGCCTTCATATCTTACATAGACACACAAGATATTGACCAACCTGATAGTCAATACACTTCACTTGAACAATTTTTCAACTTAAATTTTACACTAAGAGGTCCACCTGCTTTAGTTTAATTATTCGTATTAGCAAATAATTCAAACTAAACAATCATAATGAAACCTAATCACCATATTTTGATTGTATTATTGTTTTTAATTTCAAATTCAATAATAGGTCAAAATTGTAAATATACTTTTTCTGGGCTTGTAGAAGATTTTCATGATAAATCACCTATAATTGATGCTACTGTTTACATCAAAAACCTTAATAGATATGCTGCCACTGATTTAGATGGTAAGTTTAACTTTAAGAATTTATGCAGTGGTAAATTAATCGTAGAGATTTCTCATGTGGCATGTGATACACAAACTATTGAAATCAATTTAACTAAAGATACATATAAGGTTATTGATTTAGAGCATCACATAGAAGAACTTAAAGAAGTTCAAGTAAAATCTTTAACAGGAATCAAAACTAAAACATCACAAGAAACTTTAATCAAAGAAAAAACGATTGATGCATACAGTGATGCTAGTTTAGGAGATGCCTTAAAAGAAGTATCTGGTGTGTCTTCATTAAATACTGGAAATTCTATAGTAAAACCTATAATTAACGGACTACATAGTAGTAGAGTACTTATATCTGTAAACAATGTTAGATTACAAGATCAAGACTGGGGAGTAGAACATGCTCCTAATATAGATATTAGTTCTGCTGGAAGTATTTCTGTAATTAAAGGTGCAAATGCTCTTGAATATGGTGGTGATGCAATTGGAGGTGTTGTTGTTGTTAACCCTCCTAAAATTATTCTTAAAGATTCTTTATACGGAAAAACTATAGTATCTCAACAAACAAATGGTAGGCTTTCTTCAATAAGTACATCATTACATAAAACTTTTGAAAAAGGTTGGTTCGTAAATGGCCAAGCATCACTTCGTAGAGCTGGTGATTTTGAATCTGCTAATTACAATTTAACTAACACAGGTTTAAAATCACTAGGCTTAACATTAAGCGGTGGATTCAAAAGATTTGACAAAGGATTTGAGATCTTTTATAGTAGAGTATCTAATGAAATAGGAATACTAAGAGCGGCTCACATTGGAAGTACGTCTGATTTAGTTAATAGTATTAATAATGAAATACCATCTGTTATTAATGATTTTAGCTATGACATTAACAATCCTAAACAAGATGTAACTCACCAAATAATAAAAGCTAACTTTTACAAGCGATTTAAAGGGCTTGGAAAGTTTACATTACAATATGATTTTCAACACAATCAGCGAAAAGAATTTGATATAAGGCGTGGTGGTCGTAATTCAATTGCGGCATTAGATCTTACCCTAAAAAATCATAATATAAAAGCTGATATGAAGTTTGATGCTAATCCGAACAAGATATTCAAAATTGGGATTTCTGGCGGATATCAAAATAATTTTCCTGACCCTTTAACAGGGGTAAGACGACTAATACCTGATTACGATAAGTATAATGTGGGAGTTTATACTTTATCTGAATTGATTTTTTTTAATGGTTTAATTTTTTCATCAGGTATCAGATACGACTTTAACCATATTAACGCAAAGAAGTTTTACTTAAAATCTAGATGGAATTCACTTAATTATGATCAAGATTTTAGTTCTATAATATTAGAAGACAGAGGAACACAATTCTTAACCAATCCAACTTTTAATTATCATAATTTATCAGCTTCAGTTGGTTTGTCTTATGAATTTGATCCTAAAAACTCTTTACTGTTTAACTATGGATTATCTAACAGAGCTCCTAATCCTTCTGAATTATTTAGTGATGGTTTACATCACTCTGCAGCAAGGATCGAGTTAGGAGATTTGCGTATCCGTCCAGAATCTTCCCATAGAATTTCTAGCACCTATAAGTATACAGGTGAGAAATTCAAAGCCTCTATCGAAGGCTTCTATAATTTTATCGATGACTTTATTTATTTAGAACCATCGGGAACAGAAACTACCATAAGAGGTGCTTTTGTTACATGGTCTTACAAACAAATAAAAGCCAATTTATTTGGCTTAGACACCGATTTATCATACCAAATTAATGATAATTTTTCAATTAGAAACAGATCTTCTTTTATAAAAGGATACGATCTTAGTACTAATAGAGCTTTAATAGATATTCCAGCATTTAAAACAGTTAATACTTTACAGTATAATAAAGCAAACTGGAATAATTTTTACGCTACTTTAGAAAGTGAGTTTAATGCGAGACAAAATGAGTTTCCAAATAATAACTTTACTACATTTATAGCTACTACTAACACTAATGCTTTAGTTGACATTAGTACTCCTCCTGATGCATATCATCTGCTTAATTTTTCTACAGGATTAAACTTTAATCTGTTCAAAACGAAAATGGGTATTAATTTATATGTCAATAATGTTTTAAATACTTCCTATAGAAATTACTTAAATCAATTACGATTTTTTGCAGACGACTTAGGAAGAAATTTTAAACTACAATTAAAAATTAATTATTAAATAAATAGAACCTTAAATAAATTAAACAATTATATTATTATGAAATCAATCAAATTATTAGCATTCTTATTTATTTCTACATTAGTATTTACTGGATGTTCTGATGATGAAACTCCTGAGCAAGTAAACGAAGAAGAAGTAATTACAACAATGACTATTACATTAACTCCTAATGGTGGTGGTACTGCAATTGTATTACAAACTCAAGATTTAGATGGTGACGGACCTAATGCTCCAGTTATTACTCCAGCTAATGCTACTTTAGCTGCTAATACTGTATATAACGGATCTATTGTTATATTAAATGAAACTGAAAGTCCAGCTGAAGATATTACAGAAGAAATCGAAGAAGAAGCTGATGAGCACCAATTCTTTTTTACTGCTGTAGGACCAAATATTGCATTTAACTACGAAGCTCCTAATGACTCTAACGATAACCCAGTAGGTTTAAACTTTAATCTTGTTGCTGGAGCTGCAAGTACTGGTACTATTACTGTTACTTTAAAGCATGAGCCTACAAAGCCAAATAACGGATTAGTTGAGCAAGCAGGTGGAGAAACTGATATTGAAGCTACTTTTAATGTAACTATTCAATAATTAGTTCATACGAATTAATCAACCAAATAAAAAAAGAGCTTCCTTATGAAGCTTTTTTTTTATTTATATGAGTTTATTTTAATCAACTCAAAATATTGTCATCTATAATTATTACAAATAAAATGACATCTATTTTAAGATACATACTTTGTCTTTTTTAAACTAAGTAAAACTACTAATGAAGCTAAAAAGAAAATCGCTAAAGATAAAACACTCCATTGCATCGAATTTGTAATAGCATTTAGTAATCCGTAAACAAAAGTTCCAGTTACAATAGCTATTTTCTCAGTTACATCGAAAAAACTGAAATAAGTAGCATGATCGTCGGTTTCTGGTATTAATTTAGAATACGTTGATCTTGCTAAAGATTGAATAGCTCCTAAAACTAAACCTAAAACTCCACCTAATAAATAAAAATAAACTAATATATTATTTAAGTCTTTATGTAAAAGGAAAGCCCCAAAACAAACGAACATCCAAACAATAATAGTAATCGTTAACGCTTTTATATTTCCAAATTTTTCTGATATTCTAGAGAAAAGAAAAGCTCCTAAAATTGCTAAAACTTGGATAATTAATATGGTTCCTATTAAATTAATCTTCCCTAATTTTAATTCAGCCGTACCAAATAAAGTAGCTGTTAAAATAATTGTTTGAACTCCAACACTCAATAAAAAGAAAGCTATTAAAAAGCGTTTTAAAACTGGATGATCTTTTTTTACTTCTTTCAATACTTTTTTAAGTTCTTGAAAGCCTTTCCATAAATAACCTTCTTCTAATTGATCTTTTGGTATTTTTTTATCTTTTGGTAATCTTTTAAAAGTTATTTGAGCAAAACCTAACCACCATACCCCCACAACTACAAAAGATAAACGTGTAGCCACTCCTTCTGTTAACCCGAAAGAATCATGAAACATTACTAACGATAAACATAAAAGAAGTAGTAATATAGAGCCGATATATCCATTTATAAAACCTCTTGCACTTACCCTATCATGATCTTCAGGATGCGCTATCTCAGGCAAGTATGCATTGTAGAAAACAATACTTCCCCAGAAACCAATACTTGCCAAAATACTTGATATAATACCAATCCAAGTTGTAGATAAGCCTTCAAATAAATACAAACTCATTACAGATAAACTTCCTAACAAACAAAAGAATTTCATAAAACTCTTTTTATTTCCCCTGTAATCAGCAATACCAGATAAAATTGGCGAAATAATAGCTACAATTAAAAATGAAAACGATAATGCATATGTATATAAAGAATTAGGATGTTCCCACTCTATCCCTAAGAACTTTACAAAATTACCTTCGGTAACAGCATCATAATACATCGGAAAAATTGCTGTACTGATTACTAAAGAATAAACTGAATTTGCCCAGTCGTAAAATGCCCAAGCTTTTATAACTTTTGAATCTCCTTGTATTGTTTGCATAATGTGTAAAAATTAAAAAACCGTTCTTGTACAAGAACGGTTTGCAATATACTTAAAAAGTTATCGTATTATTTTTTTACTCCTATATTTTTTGTTTGAGCGTTATACTTTGCTGCTAGCTGTTTTGCAGTTGGCAAATAAGCTTTTAAATCTGCAATTCTTGTTTGATTGTGTGGGTGAGTACTTAAAAATTCTGGAGGAGCTTTTCTTCCTGTTTTCTTAGCATTTTCACTCATTCTTTGCCATACATAAATAGCTTCTTCTCCTTTATAGCCTGCCATTATCATAAAAACTAAACCTAATTTATCTGCCTCTGTTTCATGAGTTCTACTAAATTTCAACATTCCTAATTGAGAACCAACACCGTAAGCCATATTCCATAAATTACGTTGTTTGCTATTTGCAGTTCCTAAAGCTACTGCTAAACCTCCCATTTGTTGCATTTGAGCAGAAGACATTCTTTCTTGACCATGCTTAGCAAATGCATGAGCTACTTCGTGTCCCATTACAGCTGCTACTCCGTTTGTATTGGCGCAAATAGGCATTATTCCTGTGTAAAAAACTACTTTTCCACCTGGCATACACCAAGCATTAATAGTTTCATCATTAATTAAATTAAATTCCCATCGATAAGAATTAGCTTCAGAAGTCATTTCATTGGCTCTCATAAAACGATCTACAGCTCCAGCTATATTTTTTCCAATTGTTTTTAATTCTCGAGCTTGTTTGGTATTATTAATAATTTTGCTCTTATTTTCTTTTAAGAAACCATCATACTGCTGAAAACTCATTGGTAAAACCTGAGAGTCGCTAACAAAATTCACTCTTTTTCTACCTGTAATTGGTACAGTTTCACACTGAATAAATAATGACATTATTCCTATAAATACTAATATTCTTCTCATCTGTTATGATTTTTTACACTACAAAGTTATGACTCATTTTCGAAGTAAAAGTCACTTTCTATGAAATTAAAAATACAAATTCTATCTTTACCATAAAAATCAAATATTTTAATGGAAACTAGTCAGAACAGAATCTTACCTTCAAGTATGCCTATACCAAACAAAATTAAGAAGATAAGCAGATTCATTCAATTTGTATCCCCTAGCCTAGTAACAAAATTCTCTTTAAAATTATTTTCTACTCCTATAAAATTTCCTTTACCAAATCGAGAGAAAACTATGTGGGAGAGTGCTCAAAAAAGCAGATTAAAAGTTTCTTCGATTGATAGGGAGATTGATGTATTAACTTATGGATATTCCCCTAAAAAAGTACTTTTAGTACATGGATGGTGTGGTAGAAGTACTCAGTTGTTTATGGTTGCTGATAAATTATTAGAAAAAGGTTATATGGTAATTTCTTTTGATGCGCCTGCTCATGGGAAATCTGAAGGAAAAACAACATTAATGCCAGAATTTATTGAAGCTATTCATGAAATAAATAAAGAACACGGGCCTTTTGAAGCTGCTGTTGGTCATTCTTTAGGCGGAATGTCTTTATATTCAGCATATGCAGATGGTTTTAAAACAAATAAAATTGTATCTATTGGCTCTGGAGATACTATCAGTGAAATTCTAATGAATTTCACTAACAATCTTACAATAAAACCTAAGATTGCTAAAAGAATGAAAAATTATTATGATAAGAAATTAGGTAGAGATATCGATTTAAATGCTAGCTCTGAAACAGCAAAACAAGTAGATATACCTGCTTTAGTTGTTCATGATTCTTTAGATGGTGATGTGGCTGTAAGTTGTGCATACAGTATTCGTCAAAACTTAAACCAAGGTTCTATTTTAATTACGCAAGGTTTAGGACACACAAAAATCTTACGTGATAAAGAAACCATGAATAGAGTTGTTGATTTTATAATTTCTTAAGTATGAAAAAAATATTTGTTTTATTCGCTGTATTAACCTTAATTTCTTGTGAATCTATTGCACAGAAAGATAAAGCTTCATCGAAAAAATATAAAGTTCAAAAAACGGATCAAGAATGGAAAAAAGCTTTAACTCCAATGCAGTATTATGTATTGAGAAAAGCTGGAACAGAAAGACCAAACACAAGTGAATTTAACTACTTGAAAGAAAAAGGAACTTTTGTTTGTGCAGGTTGTGAAACTCCTTTGTATAAATCGGAACGTAAATTTAATTCAGGAACAGGTTGGCCTTCTTTTGACAAAGCTATTGAAGACAATATTGAAACTGATGTAGATTATAAGATTGGTTATGCCAGAACAGAACTTAAGTGCAATACTTGTGGCGGACATTTAGGACATCGATTTAATGATGGGCCCAGAGAAACTACAGGATTGCGAGATTGTATTAATGGTGTAGCTTTAAAATTTATTCCTTCAAAAATATAACGTAAATTAAGAGTTGAAATTTCAACTCTTTTTTTATGGCCAATTCTTACTTAAATAGCGCTATCAAACAATTTGAATATTACAAAAGTTTAGGAGATAAAACGTTTCATCAACTTAGTAATGATCAATTTTTTTGGATAGCCGATGCTCATGAAAATTCTATAGCAATTATAGTAAAACACATGGTGGGAAATATGTTATCGAGATGGACAAACTTTTTAACTGAAGATGGTGAAAAAGATTGGCGTAATAGAGATCAAGAATTTGAAAATTCATTCACAACTAAAAAAGAAGTAATTGATTATTGGGAACAAGGTTGGCAATGTTTATTTGATGCAATTACTCCACTTAATACAAATGATTTAGAAAAAATTATTTACATCAGAAATCATGGTCATACTGTTACAGAAGCAATCAATCGTCAGTTATGTCATTATTCTTATCATACAGGACAAATTGTATTTTTAGGAAAAATGCTAACTAACGAAAAATGGCAATCTTTATCAATTCCAAAAGGGAATTCAAAACAATACAATCAAGAAAAATTCTCAAAAGATAAAATGCGTAAACACTTTACAGAGGATTTATAATTGTTTGCGTTGTTGCTCTTTCACATAAAGAAGAATAAATTACAGTTGCTTTATTAGCTGATGTATCTTTTTTACTCAGTCGATCTAAGAGTTGTTTTGCTGTAGTTCTTCCTAAACGCTTTCCGTGTTGATCAATTGTGCTTAAACTTGGTTTTAAATGTTCAGAAATTTTAGTACCTGCATAACCGATCATCAACAACTTTCTATCTTCTAAAAGTTGTCTTTTACTTGCTATTCTATAGGCAGCTAAAGAAGCTTCTTCATCTAAAGCAATAATTCCATCGACTGCTTCTTCATCAAACAAAACATGAAATTCATTTTCAATATACATTTCATTTCCCTTAACAATAAGAGGTTCTTGTTTATCGTCTTTAATTGCTTCTAAATATCCTAATAATCTTGCATTTTCATCACTTAAATTTTTATTCGATGAAGCTAATGCAATATTAGAAGCTCCTTTAAATTTTAAATGTCGAACTGCTTTTTGTACAGCTTCAAAGTCATTAACTAATACTTTATCACATGCTACAGAATTATCAACTCTATCAAACATAATTAAATCAATATTATCTGAAATGTCACTTAAATGACTAAAATCTTGTTTTAATTGTGTTTCTTCTGTAACAGCTATAATAATACCGTCTACCAATCCGTTTACTAATGTTTCTACTGCTTTTACTTCCTTCTCGTAAGATTCATTAGTTACAGTAATAATAATATTGTAATCTGTATCCGCTAATACACTTTCAATACCTCTTAAAGCTCTAACTAAAAAGAAATCTTTAATACTAGGTAAAACAACACCAATAGTATTCGTTTTTCCCGATTTTAAATTTAATGCTGCTCTATTAGGCCTGTAATTGTATCTTTTGGCAGCTTCTTCAACTTTTTTCTTAGTTGCTTCACTAATCTCGTAACTATCATTTAAAGCTTTAGAAACTGTAGATGCAGAAACATCAAGAATCTTTGCCAACTCTTTTAGCGTGATACTTTTTTTCATAAAAATTAATATTTGTTCGGTTCCTTCGGTCGTAAATGTATTAATTTGCTTTTTGTGATCAAAAAAAATATGGTTTCACCATTATAAAATTATACCAAATGAACTCTTACATCTTTACTTCAGAAAACTTAGGATTTAGAAATTGGAAAACTAGTGATCTAGATGAATTACATCGCTTAAACTCTAATACTGAAGTAATGCGTTTTTTTCCTTCTACAGCTTCTAAAGAACAGTGCGAAGATTTTATAAAAAGAATGCAACAGCAATTTGAGACTCATAAATATTGCTATTTCGCTACTGAAAAATTAGAAACTCAGGAATTTATTGGTTTTGTGGGGCTTTCTTTACAAACTTATGAAGCTGATTTTAATCCTTCTACAGATATTGGTTGGCGTTTATTACCTGATTTCTGGGGAAATGGTTACGCTACTGAAGGCGCAAAACGTTGTTTATCATACGGATTTGAAACTTTAAAATTATCTGAAATTGTTTCTGTTGCTCCTTCAATTAATATCCCTTCAATAAAGGTAATGGAGAAAATAGGAATGCAAAAAGCTAATACTTTTAATCATCCATTATTGAAAGAATACCCTAATCTTGAATCTTGTGTTCTATATAAAATTAAACAATAACATCTTGTAACAAAGTTTAAACATACTCGTCTCCGTTTTTAGTAACCAAGTAAAAAATTAGAGATGAAAAATAAACTATTACCGCAGTTGTTTATTATATACACTAGGTATTTAATAGGATTTGCTTTTGTATTTGCCAGTGTGAAAAAAATTCAAGGACGACGATTTACTTCCGTTAGCGGTGCAGAAAACCCAATAAATACGTCTTGGCATTTTTTTGAAACTTTATATCAATCTGGTTTGTATTGGAAATTTATAGGAGTCGGACAATTAATTGCAGGATTGTTATTAATGACACAACGTTATTCTAAACTAGGCGCTGTTGTATTTTTTCCTGTGATAGCCAATGTTTTTGTGATTACAGTTTCTTATGATTTTAATGGAACACCAATTATAACTGGACTTATGCTTTTAGCTAATGTTTTGTTGTTGGTTTGGGATTGGGATACCTTAAAAGTATTAGTAGACAAAGAACCAAATTTTCCAGATGTAAACAGACTAGAATCAGATACTATTTGGACCTTTATGGGTTTCGCTTTTCTTTTGATTATGATGTGTGTTGGTTTTATCAAAAATGGAAGAGATCTCTTACTGCTGTTGATTGGTATTTTATCTGTTAGTATTGGCGGATTAATTTTAGGAATAAAAAGACATAAAAAACGAGCTATTTAATAGCTCGTTAATTTCAATTTCCTTCAAACCAGTTTTTAAAAATAGCTACTTTTTCTCTACTTACTATAATTTCTTTTTCGAGTTGAAATGATGTTATGATTTTTAATCTACTATTGGAATAAACTAACACATCTTTTATGGAATTTATTCCAACTATAAATGTTCTATTTACTCTAAAGAAATTTTTAGGATTTAAAACTTTCACCAAATCTTCTAACTTAAAATCTAAAATGTATTTTTTTCCTGAATTGGTTACTAAATACACCGTTCTTCCTTCAGCATAAAACAAAGAAATTTCATCTGTTTTTAATGAGTGAATATGGTTTCCTAATTTCACTAAAAAGCGATCTTTAAATTTTCTTGTAATTAAATCTTTAGCAACATTAGATACGGCTTCTGTTTTTTTGAAAAGATTTTGCATTGACTTTAATTTAGTCATTGCTTTAGAAATATCAGTGAATGTAATGGGTTTTAAAATATAGTCTATACTATTCACTTTAAAAGCATCTATCGCGTATTCATCAAAAGCTGTAACAAATATGATAGGTTTATCAATCTTAGTTTGATTAAAAATCTCAAAACTTAGACCGTCTGTTAATTGAACATCCATAAAAACAACATCAAATTCATTTTCTGATTGAAAAAATTCTACTGCGCTTTGAATACTATCTAGTTTCGAAGCAATTTCAATAGTTCCGTCGTACTTTAAAAGATAACGTTCTAGTTTCTCTACTGCTAAGGATTCATCTTCAACTATTATTATTTTCATTTTAGTTTTCTTCAGTTTTGGTAGTTAGTTTTGGTAGAGTTATCGTTCGTTTAAGATCGGTTGTAATAAGTTGTATTTCTATATCACTATAAATCTTATAAACTCTTTCTATCTCTTTAATATGCTGTAATGTAAAAGGTGCTGTTATTTTATCATTGGTTAGATAAGTAAGAATAAAACTGTTTTCAGTTTCTTTTAATTCTATTTTTAATTCTAAATTCGATGAGATAATTGTTGTTCTAATAATTTGTTCAATTGTAAAAAGTAAGCTTCTTGGTACGACTAAGAAATCGCTTTTTACTTCATTTATCATTGTAATATTTCTGTATGGTAAATAATTAAAAAGATGTACCAGCTCGTTTGTAGTTTCTAATTCCTCTTGAATTGTTACTAATTGTTTTTCCTTACTTGATAAAATATAACGATATATAGTTGCTAAATGATCAATAAAATCATCTGCTAAGTCAGTATCATTTTGAATTAATACTAATAAATTTTCTAAACTTTCGAATAATAAACTAGGGTTGATTCCTTGTTTAAATTCTTGAAAATCTTCTTCAATAAATTGAAGATATTGTTGCTCTTCCTTTAATTTATCTGTATTTATTTTATGTAAATATTCGTGGCTAATAAAAAGTAAAATATAAATAGCACTTACTACACTAAAAATACTATTGAACAATAATAATTCTTCAAAATTTGGTGAAAACCCTAATACTTTCTTGTAATAAATCGTCATAAATAACGATACGATTCCAATACATAATAATATAGTAACGAAGACTTGAATCAGTATAAAAACAGGAGTACTTAATGATTTAAGAAATCTTTTAAATTGTAATAATGAAAATCTTAAAAACTCTTGTACGATGTAAGATAACCCAATACACACATACAATTCTTGCCCTAAAAATTCTTGTTCAATTTGTGCTACATTATTATTCACTAAAAGAATTAATAAATACACCACTACTCCACTAAAAACAGGACTTAGTAATCGAAATAAAGGTTTATGTATAAATAACTTTTTCATCGTATAATTGGCAATTTTACTAGAAATTTATCTCCGTTACTCATTTCTATATTTTTTCCTGTTAAAAGCAAATACCTGTTATTAATGTTCTTCAATCCTATTTTAAAAGAACTAACATTTTTAGGCTTCGATGTAATGTTATTTTGAACATAAATAAATTCCTCATCGTTGGTAATTTTCATCATCAAAGGTTTTTCAATACTTAAAACATTATGTTTAACAGCATTTTCAACCAACATTTGTATAGATAATGGTGGAATTTTAGTTCCTGATAAGACAGGAGATAATATTATTTCACATTTAAATTTATTTTCGAATCTATTGTTAATTAAGAAAATGTACGACGCTACTAATTCCATTTCCTTCTCTAATTCAGTAAGTTTTGTATAGTAACTTTTTAAAACATAATCGTACATTAAAGCTAACTTTCTAATAAATAAAGAGGCTTTTGTTTTGTCTTTATGAGTTAATGATGAAATTGCGTTTAAACCATTAAATAAAAAATGTGGACTCAGTTGTGATTTTAAAGCTTCTAACTGATGTTCTATTTGATTTCTCTGAAGTTTTACTGTTTCTATCTGTAAAGTAGCGTATGCATAATATGAATATAAAGCAAAATAAACTACTTGAAACAATATTGAAATTATAAAAAGTATAATACTCAATTTTATTAAAATCAATGAATATTCTGATAGAAAATCAGAAATAGGATTCAATGCCAAAAGATAGAAGTAAAAAAGAGAAACACTAATTAAAAAAGTAATTACAAAATGTAAAATTATTCCCAGAAACAATCGTGTTCCTTCATTAGTCTTCCATGGTAATTGCCTATCTAAAACTTTGGAAATAATCAAATTTGAATATCCGCACACTATCCCTAAACAAGTTAATAAAAAGATGTTGATTATATTAATCTCTTCTCCTTTTTGCTCTCCAATTAGTATAAAATACCCCACTGATATTCCTAATGTTAGACCAGTTATAATAGTGAGAAGATGTATTTTCATTAGTTTCATGTTTGATAGTTGATATAACACAAATAAAGTAACTAAAAATCAACATGATATTTAGTTACTTTATGGTTTTAATAAATTGCTTTCATAGCTTTACCAAAGTAATGATCTGAATCTATACTTTTTGCCCTCTTTAAATAAGCATCTTTTACACGCTGTGAAGCTCTTTTAACTTTTGGTGCAAAAGCTACTAAAGAAGAAGATAAATACGTATTAGAATCTATTGTTTTTAAAGAATCTAAAACTCTTAAAAGTTGATCTTCTGTTAAATTTCTTTTTGCTATTTTTTTGTAAACATCTGATGCATAATAATCTGAATCTACATTATTCTCTATAAGTGTAATTAATTCATTTAATGATTTATCATCTAACTCTTTTTTAAGTAAATCTTTTATAACACTAGATGCATAATAGTCAGAATCTACATCTCCCATAGATTTGATAAATGCGTTATAATTTTCTTTAGATAAGTCTTTCTTTTTCAACGCATTTTTTAATATCTGACTTTTGTAATAATCAGAACTAATTTGATTAGATAACATCATAATTTTACTCATATTTGATTTATTTAAATCTCTATGATCTAAAATTTTAGTCAATACTTCAGTTAAATAATAATCTGAGCTAATATTTTTAGAAATTTCTAATAATTTTTCTAATTGATCATCAGTTATAACCATATTATCTATAGCATTTGTTAATAACTGAGATTTGTAATAGTCTGATTTTATAGTTTTAGTTGCGTTTATATAAGCCGATGCTCTTTGTTCATTTTGTAATAATATATCTTGATTCTTTTGAAGAACATCTGATAAATAATAATCTGAATCAATTGTTTTTCCTGCTAAGTTGATAAACTTAACTATTTCAGAATTATTTAAATTCTTATCTGATAATAATTTAAAATATTTAGCCTCTGCATAATCACCATCAATTTTTTCTATTTCATTAAAAACTGCATTCGCTCCTCCTCTATTATAAAATCGATCAACCCTAGCTTCAGCTGCTATACCTGTATGTCTAATAATTTCCGGTAAAATTTCAGCTAACCAAACTTTTCCTTCAGGTTCAAAACTTTTTTCGCTCCAACCGACATAATACCTTTTCCTTAACGTACCATTTTCAGCCTCAATTACTAACTTTCTCTTTTTTCCAAAACTTGTTTTTTTAATCTCAATAAAACCACCTCTAGTTATAGAAACAATATCTTTATCATCATCAGAAACTTCTATTTCACCTTCATATTCTATCTGAAATTTTCCCTTTCCTTTTATGAATAAAGTAATGTTACCTACGGCTTTTTTAAGTTTTCCGTTTTTCCCATAAATTTTAACATTTGTCTGTGCTGTTGCATTAAATGCTACAGAAGATAATATTATGAACAATGTTAATATGATCGATTTTGTTTTCATAATTACTATTTTTTGTTTTTATAGCTTCAAAAGTATTTGATGATTAGACTTTAAAAAAACGAAATGTAACCAACTGTATTTTTATTGTAGTCAATTGTAAAATTTAATTTTATATCTTTAAAATACATTTCATTTTAAAACTTTCATGGATAAAAAATCAATTTCAAATTTATTAGAAGAGAAGCACCAAGAATTATTTAAATGGATTGAACAACAAGAGGGAAATTACTGGAAAAAAGGGCCAGAAAATAGATGGACAGCCGGGCAACAAATTCAACATCTTGTAGATTCTATAAAACCATTAAATCTTGCTTTAAGTTTACCCTCGTTTATTTTAAAAGCAAAATTCGGAACAACCAATCGAGAATTAAGAACTTATGATGAAATTGTAAAAAAATACAATGAAAAGTTAGTTCAATACAAAGACAAAGCTAGAGATTTTAATAGTAAAGTGAGTACACCAGACGAAAAGAAACTAATTAAACTGGTAACTACACTAAAAAAACACAATAAAAAATTACAAAGTAAGACTCAAAAATTAAGCGATCATAAACTAGATAATTTAATTTTACCTCACCCATTACTAGGAAAAATGCCGCTTCGTGAAATAATTATGTGGACAGCACATCATACTGAACATCATACAAGAGATTTAATTGAAAACTACTCTTAAAATACCTATATTTGTGCCTCTAAAAAATGTAGCAGACATCGATGTTTAATAATTTAAGTGAAAAATTAGATAAGGCTCTACACTCGCTGAAGGGTCATGGTAAGATAAATGAAGTTAACGTTGCCGAAACTTTAAAAGAAGTTCGTAGAGCACTTTTAGATGCCGATGTTAACTTTAAAATTGCAAAACAATTCACAAACTCGGTTAAGGAAAAAGCCATAGGACAAGACGTATTAACAACGTTAAATCCGGGTCAGTTAATGGTAAAAATCGTAAAAGATGAATTAACTGAATTAATGGGTGGAGATACTGTAGGTATCAACCTTGGAGGAAGTCCGACTGTAATTTTAATGTCTGGTTTACAAGGATCGGGTAAAACAACTTTCTCTGGTAAACTAGCCAATTACTTAAAAAACAAGAAAACTAAACAAGTATTATTAGTAGGTTGTGATGTGTATCGTCCTGCCGCTATTAATCAGTTACAAGTTGTTGGAGAACAAATCGGTGTTGAAGTTTATGCTGAAGTAGGAAACCAAAATCCTGTTGAAATTTCTCAAAATGCAATTAAGCATGCAAAAGCAAACGGAAAAAATGTGGTGATTATTGATACCGCTGGTCGTTTAGCTGTTGATGAGGAAATGATGACAGAGATTTCTAATATTCATAAAGCTGTAAATCCAAATGAAACATTATTTGTTGTAGATTCTATGACAGGACAAGATGCAGTAAACACTGCAAAAGCCTTTAATGATGTTTTAAATTTTGACGGAGTTGTATTAACGAAGTTAGATGGTGATACAAGAGGTGGTGCTGCATTATCTATTAAATCTGTAGTTGATAAACCAATTAAATTTATTGGTACAGGTGAAAAAATGGATGCAATTGATGTATTCCATCCGAATCGTATGGCAGATCGTATCCTTGGAATGGGAGACGTTGTGTCGTTAGTTGAGCGTGCTCAAGAACAATACGATGAAGCTGAAGCTAGAAAATTACAAAAGAAAATTGCTAAAAACCAATTTGGTTTTGACGATTTCTTAAATCAGATTCAGCAAATTAAAAAAATGGGTAGCATGAAAGACTTAGTTGGAATGATACCTGGTGCTGGAAAAGCATTAAAAGATGTAGATATTGATGATGATGCATTCAAAGGAATAGAAGCTATAATACGTTCTATGACTCCAGAAGAAAGAAGTAAACCTTCTGTTATAAACGCAAGTAGAAAAAAGAGAATCGCAAAAGGTTCTGGAACCTCGGTACAGGAAGTAAATCAGCTCATGAAACAATTTGATCAGATGAGCAAAATGATGAAAATGATGCAAGGCGGCGGAGGCAAAAGAATGATGCAAATGATGCGAGGAATGAGATAAAAAATTACAGAAGAGAAGTGTGCCCACTTCTCTTTTTTATTTACGTAACATAAACAACACACTAACAACAAGAAATGATTTTATTAGACGGAAAAAAGACTTCTGCAGACATTAAAGAAGAAATTGCTTTAGAAGTTGGAGAGTTAAAGAGAAATGAGAAAAAAGCACCACATTTAGCTGCAATTATTGTCGGTAACGACGGAGCAAGCTTAACGTATGTAAATGCTAAAGTAAAAGCATGTGAGCGTGTAGGTTTCGAATCAACTTTAATTCAATTGCCAGAAGAAACTACTGAAGCTGAATTGTTAAATGAAATTGAAATCTTAAATGTCGATAATGATATTGATGGATTTATCGTACAGTTACCTTTACCTAAACATATCGACGAACAAAAGGTATTATTAGCTGTAGATCCTGCTAAAGATGTAGACGGTTTTCACCCTGAAAATGTTGGTAGAATGGCTTTAAATTTACCAACTTTTATTTCTGCAACTCCATTCGGAATTTTAGAATTACTAGACCGTTATGAAGTTGAAACTTCAGGAAAAAATGTAGTCGTTATTGGACGTAGTCATATCGTTGGAAGTCCGATGAGTATTTTACTTTCTCAAAAAAGAAAAGTAGGAAATGCTACAGTTACTTTAACACACAGTAGAACTCAAAATTTAGAAGCAATTACAAAAGAAGCAGATATTATTGTTGCTGCTATTGGTATTCCTGAATTTTTAAAAGGTGATATGGTAAAAGAAGGTGTTGTTGTAATTGACGTTGGAATCACTAGAGTTGCTGATGCTTCTAAAAAGAGTGGATTTAGATTAGTTGGAGATGTTGCTTTTGATGAAGTAGCAGAAAAATCTTCGTTCATTACTCCTGTTCCTGGAGGTGTTGGACCAATGACTATAGCAATGTTATTAAAGAATACACTTATCGCTAATAAACGTAGAAATAGTTAATACTATATACATTATATAAAATAAAAAAGGAAGCAAATTGCTTCCTTTTTTATTTTACTTTTTAATTCCCGGTAATCCTTTCGGTTTTTTTGTTTGCCAATAGAATGTTTCAGCTTTTTTCTCTTTAGGCCAAACCTCATCTAATGTATCTCCTTTATAAACTTTACCATTTTTAATTACATGAGTAATTGTATTAGTATTACGTATATTTTCTAATGGATTTTTATCTAAAATTAAAATATCTGCTAGTTTCCCTTTCTCTATACTTCCTAAATCTCCATCTAAACCAATAGCTCTTGCTCCTAAAATCGTTGCTACTTTTAAAGCATCAAGATTTTTCATTCCTCCACTAGCAACAGACCAAAGCTCCCAATGATATCCTAAACCTTGTAATTGTCCGTGACTTCCAATCCCTCCAACACCATCAGATTCTATTAAATCTTTCATAAACTCAGCATGCTTTTTAAACACATGCTCTTCATCCATAAACCAACCTGGTCTTCTTCTAGATTTCTGAGCCAATTCTTCGTAAGGTGTGAAATATTGGATTTTTTTATCTCCCCAAACGTTTTCTCTCGAATAATAATAATTTTCAGCCCAAGGACCTCCATAAGAAACTAATAGTGTTGGTGTTACTGCCATTTTAGATTCAGCTACAGTTTTAGTAACATCTTTATATATCGGATAAATTGGGAATGAATGTTCATGACCTGGGTAACCATCTAAAAGTTGAGTCATGTTTAATTTAAAATCTAATCCACCTTCAGTAGTAGGCATTAATTTTAACTCCTTTGCAGCCATAATAATCCATTGGCGTTGCTGGCGATTTCCTACTAAATACATTTTAATACTCTTTGTATTATAATATTCACTGTATTGCTTTAGTACATCTTTAGCATGATCTAAACTTTTAATTTGATATTGCCAAAAACCTACACCTGGCCCAGTACTATAAACTCTCGGACCATGAAGCATACCCGAATTTACCATATCCGCATATGTTAATACATCTGTAGTACCAGTTTGAGGATCTCTAGTTGTAGTAACTCCATAAGCTAAATTTGCAGAATATAACCAAACCTGATTTTTATGTAATCCCCAATATGGCCACATATGTGCATGTGTATCTACAAAACCAGGAACAATTGTTTTCCCTGTTATATCTATTATTTTAGCTTTTCTTGGCACATTTATAGTTCCAGACTTACCAACAGCTTTAATTCTATTATTCTCTATTAATACATCACCATTTTCTATAACTTCCTCACCATTCATAGTAATGATTCTTCCTCCTTTTAATAATAATGTTCCTTGAGGAATATCTTGTATATATTTTACCTTAATTTTAAACTCTTGTGCTTTAAACTTAGGTGTTTTTTTCTTCTTAGCTTTTTTGTTTTTACTATCTTTCTTATCGCCTTTCTTTTTCTTTTTGAGCTCCATTTCTTTTTTCTTGGCAGTAACAAGACTATCTTTAAACTTCTTACCTGCATTTAAATCGTATTTGAAATGACTGGCTCCTAAAGACCAATGTACTTTTTTACTATCTGAAGACCAAGCAGGAAATTCTCCTCCTAAAATAGTTAATTTCATTGCTGGGAAAGATGCACTTTGTGGTCTTGCTAATGAAATTGAAGGTGTTTTTCCAAAACGAGGAATAACAACAGTATAAATGTTATTATTAATTTGTGCTAATGCTGATTTTCCATCTGGAGAAATTTGAATTTCTGAAGGTTTAGATGCCTTACTACTTTCTCTCCATCCTTCTTCATTACTTGGCATTGCTGTATGTGGATGATCATCATTTGCATGATTATGTCCCTTTCCGAAAACATCACCAGAACCGTAAGTTGTAATTCCTGATAATTTTAAATGCTGTTTTTCATCTGTTCCATCCCAACGAATTGAAATTAGTCCTTTCGTGAAATGATTTAAATAAATACGATTATCTATTTTAGTAAAATGAGGTTTTCCTCTTCCTTTTGTTTTATCTATGATAGTAATAGCTCCACCAGCTGAAGGAATCCAAGCTAAATCCTCTTGTACTCTACTTGTAAAAGGACTCACTGCATCATCATAAACTTGTGCAGCTCCTTTAATAAATACAATTCTATCCGAAGAATACGACCAACTAGGTTCTGTGTAAACACCAACTTCTTTTGTTAACTGAACTGGTTTTGCTCTACCTGTACTATTTATTTTATATAAATGACCTCCACCTTGTTTCCAAGTTGTAAAAACAATGCTTTTTCCGTCAGGAGACCAAGCTGGATGCGCTTCAGTAAAATCATTTTTAGTTAATCTTCTAGGCTTACCGTTAGGCAAATCCATAACATATAATCTATTTAAAGCCGTAAATGCAAGTTTGGTTCCATCTGGTGAAGGTTTTGCGTCTCTAATTTGAGTTACAAAAGCTTCTTTTGTATCTTCTATAGGGTATTTAAATTCTAATCTTGGTCCCATATCTAGGTTTACATCTACTGAGAAAGGGATTTCTTTTGCTGATCCTCCTGAAACAGGAATTGAATAAATTTTTCCTCCGTAAGAAGTTATTAAATTTTTACTATCTGGAGTAAAAGACATAGCTGGTAATACTCCTAAAGGAGCAATTGACTCTTGTTCATCTCTTTGGACTGGATAAGCTAACCATCTTTCTTCTCCTGATTTTAAATTACGTAAAATTAAACCTGTTTCATCTTCAAATCGAGTTCCGTAAACCATCCAATTTCCATCATTTGATAATGTAGGAGTGAAAGCTGATCCATATCTTGAGGTAATAACAGATCTATCACCATCTTCCATATCATAAGTTCCTATTTGATATTGAGGCAAACTTGCGTTATAATTCCATGAGCCAAAACGTTGTGAAAAGTATAATAATTTTCCGTCTGGACTAAAAGCAGGATCAATTGCTTTTATTGATTTAGGCTTCCCAAACAATTGTGATCCTGAACCACTATCCTTATGATAAATGTGCAACTTTATATTTCTTCTTCCTTTTCCTCCAACTATATAATCTCCATCTGGAGTCCATTCTGCTGAAAAGAAATTATGTTTACTTTCTTTAGTAATTTGTTTATCCTTCTTGGTTTTTAAATCAAGTGTCCATATATTATCAGAACCACTTTTATCAGAAATAAACACTAATGATTTTCCGTCTGGACTATATTTAGGGTGCACATCATAAGCTAATCCCTTAGTAATTTGAGTTGCTTTTCCTCCAGTAATTGGAATTGTGTAAATGTCTCCCATTAAATCGAAAACAATCGTTTTACCATCTGGACTAACATCTAAAGAAATCCAAGTTCCTTTATCTGTAGTAAATGAAATTGTTCTCTTAGGCTCAAGCGGGAGTGTTTTTGTAGCCTTTTTCTTAATAGAATCTTTCTTCTTTTTTGTTTCTTGAGCAAAAATACTATGTATACTCGTAAACAAAAATAAGAGTACGAATACTCTTATTTTACTTTTAATTATCATATTTATCTGGTTAATATTCTAACCAAAGATATTGATTTTTCAGTTTATTATAAACACCTAAAACTTTAATTAACAAGGTTTATAATAATCGTTTTCTAATTTCAGCTAAACTATCATCAATTAATAATTTTCCATCTCTATATACTTCTCTTAGTTCACCTTTTTGTTCTTCTTCCCAAGAAACTTGATCAACTAATTTATATGCATCATTTTCTTTTTCAATTTTAATTAATCCTTTCGCTGATTTTTTAGTTCCGTCATCTGTAATTGGATCTTTAAAAATCTCTCTTCCTTCTCCGTCTACTTCTCCGTACGTTGCTTTCATAGCAAACCCGAAAGTATCTCTTGTATTATATTGATATGTAAAAGAACCGATTCCTAAAACAACATTAGTAGATGCAAATCCTTTTTGTTTTAATCGCTCACAAATTTGAGTTGCTCTAGCTAAAGTGATACTATCACCATAAATAGCTCCGATGTGCGCATCTAATTCTTTATATCCTTTTTCATTTGTAACTCCATCAAAAATATCCCAGAGTAATTCTACTACTCCTTTTTGTTCGACTTCTGAAGTAGCGTTTGGATTTCCACAAATAATATCAACTGGATCTCCACTATCTGGACGAATGACTACTTTTCCATCTCTAGCCAAAACCTCTTCTTTTAAGTTCGGAAGATATTCTGTTAATACTTTCCATAAATCCCAAGTATCAGAAACGATAGAAACAATTCCTTTAGGATATACTTCTGTAATTAATCTTTTAAAAGTTTCTTCTTCTCCACTATTTGTTCCCATACACATTACAGAGTGTTCGGTTGCTGCGACAGATCCTCCGATTAATTCTGTATCAGAATTTGCATTATAGTATTCTTCTAAAAAATCTACTGATGGAATTGTATCGGTTCCTGTAAAGCTTAGTAAGTGACCAGATGCAGATAAAACAGCAGCTTCTAATCCTGCCATACCACGCATAGAAAAATCATGACCTTGCCAGTCTACAAATTCAGGAATTGAAGAAGTTTCTAAAGCATATTTATCTAAAATCTTTCTGTATTGCTTCGCTATTGTTGCTGAATTACAAGGCATCCAAATTGTTGTAGATAATAAAGTTTCGAAATAATTTGTTAACCAAAAGAACTCAGGTAATGTATTATACATGGTAAACATTGGCACACGAATCGGTACTGAAACTCCTTCTGGTAAAGCTTTAATTACCATTGGTAAAAATCCTAAATCGTGTAATGCTTCAATATGCGCTATCCCCACTTGATTTTCGCCTAAATAATTATTGATTCTTCTCGCATATCTTTTTGAAATCTCTTCCTTTGGTTGCTGAAAGAAATTCTTTGAAAAATCTTCAATTATATATTTTTTAATGAAGTATTGTAATCCAAAAAACACAACTTCATTTACACCTTCAATTCTACTTTTCCTTGGTGTCCAGTTAGAATATACTAAAGTAGTATTATCAGGATATTGTCTTCTGTGATCTACTTTGTATCCGTCTGTATATAATAAGGGATTCATATGTTTATTTTTTTAATTGCTGTTGATTCTGCACCGTAAGAGCCATAAAATTCATCAAAATGTTCTTTTAATAACTCCCAATTTAATTCTGGTTGATATTGATCTAAACA
The DNA here is from genome assembly GCF_947502995.1 of uncultured Tenacibaculum sp. Classification (GTDB taxonomy): domain Bacteria; phylum Bacteroidota; class Bacteroidia; order Flavobacteriales; family Flavobacteriaceae; genus Polaribacter. The sequence goes on from NZ_CANNBW010000011.1 coordinate 96,247, forward strand.
CGTCATTACTAAAGTTGATTTCTTTGATTTATTATAAATCTGATCGATATTTTTCGCATGTAATAATAACGGTATGTTTAGTTTAGCTGTTCGTAAATGTTTCTGAAATTCGTTGTAAACACAGGTTTCTTCTTCAGTATTTACCAATTTTAATTCTTCTTCATTTAGCATCCAACCATTTCCATGTCGTGTCGCATAAGATCTTGTGATATAATAGGTTTCTATATTTTCAATGTTTAACTTTTCACAAATCTCAATGGCATTTTTTGCTGTTGTATTTGCATAAGTGACATTAGGAAACGTACCATGATTCATATCTAACAATACTCCTTGACTACCTTCGAAAATAATGGTTTCATATGTATTTAAAAAAGAATAGTCTTTAATTTTTATATCTAAATCGGAAACACAATCTAAAAAATATGTTACTTCAGCACTTAATTCTGGAATATCAAATAATCCATAATAGTTTGCAATACTGTTTAGTTTTTCTAAAAGCATAGATTTAGGACCTACCAAATCGATTGCATACAATTTATACGGACCTTCATTTCTCTTCATCGTTGCTCCTATTCCTTTACCACAACTTCCGTGAGCTAAATTTTTACTGTTTTTCCTATTCGACCAAACATCGAAAGGAGTCGTTACTTTTGCCAATGGATGAACTGACAAAGTAACGTTGCCTTTCTTCTTTTTTAATTCTTGTAATTCTGTATGCAAAAAAGTAGGATGAATAGTACAGTGTTCGCTAAAATACGAAGGTAATCCGCGTAATGCTCCACTACAAAAGCTAGAGTGTACGTGTTTTCTATCTCCTATTTTAACCGTGTGTGCTGCTTGTTGTCCGCCCGAAAAACGGACTACTATAGCTTCTGGATTTTTAGTACACAAAAAATCTGTTGTAATACCTTTTCCTTCGTCACCAAAACCTAATCCTATAACTATTTTTGCTTTTTTCATCTTTATAACATTTCTATATCATCAAAATTTACTCCTGAAATATCTGTTTTTCCACTTGCTGTTGGATAATTTTCACATACTACTTTTGTAATAACTTCAGGAATTGTTCTATAATCACTTACAGAAATACAATTGTCTCCTAATAATTGTTTCCAGCCTTTTTCTGCTTGAATAGCTCTTCCGGAATGATTTACACTAATATGAAAAACATCATATTTCTTTTGAACTTCTTGAAACAATTCCATTTCTGAAAATGTTTGCTGACCGCTTCCCATAATTTCTTGTATTGCTGAAGCTGGTAAATGTTTCAAATTAGGTTCGTCTCCAATCGTAAATAAAATTCCTTTTTGATTTCTCTTTTCAAAAGCATCTGTTCTTGTATGAAAAGCAGCGAAATACCATGATAATAAATAACTTTCACCTGCATTTCCACCTCCACCAGATTCGATATAAGTTCTCGTTAACCACATATCTAATTCTTCATCTCCAGATTCAAACTGACCAACTTGTAATGGATAACTATCACATTCATGATCTCCAATTCCTAAGAATAATAAAGCGACATCTTCTGCTCCATTTTGAATAATTCCTCCCATTAACTTAGGTAAACCTTCTTTAATTAAATCATGTGGAATATGTCCCATACTTCCAGTAACATCTAACGCTAAGATTACTGGAAATGAATTTGGGTGTACTTCTGAATCTCTTGCTTCTCTGAAATCTACTCCATTCGGATTCATTGAATTGTGTGCACGTCTTTCTCTATTTTGCTTAAAGATTTCATTTATTGATTTACTTGCGTAACCTTCCTTTTGTGCTTTTAAAGCTCTTTTACTTAAATTGTATCTAGTTCCTCCCATAATTATATTTTTTTACCGAATAAGTGTTCGTATCGTTTTTGTGCAATTTCTAATTGAATGTTTAAGTTTCTGATTTTTAAGGATAATTCTATGTCTTTTATCACAAAACTTTCCGGATCAAAATCTGCAAACGTTAAACTGTTTTTATCTAATGGACTGATGTCTATCGCTCCTTCTTGTTCTCTAGTTAATCTTTTAATTTTTAACTCGATGTCTTCTACTCTTCTTCGATAGATTAATTCTGCATCTTCTCCAATAGTTCTAGCTCTGTCTTCTCTAATTTGATCGTTATTCCTTCGTAAGGCATCAACAAATCTTGGTTTTAATTCTTCACTCATACTATTTTATTTTATCACAAACAAATGTATTTGCGTAATTACAACACAAATATAAATCAAGAAAACAGATTTACAAAATATTTTGCGTTATTTTTACGCAATAAAATTTTATCCATAAAAAAACCATCCTAATTAGATGGTTCTTTTAAATTGAGTTGAAATAACTTATTTTTTATTCTTTACATATTTATCTAGCCATTGTTCTTGCTCCCATAAAAGATGTAATATTGATTCTTTCGCTCTATAACCATGACTCTCTTTTGGTAACATTACTAATCTTGCAGTAGCTCCTAATCCTTTTAATGCATTGAAATATCGTTTACTCTGTAATGGATATGTTCCTGAGTTATTGTCAGCTTCTCCATGAATTAATAGTAAAGGAGTTTTCATTTTATCAGCATGCATAAAAGGTGACATTTTATAATACACTTCTGGTGCATCCCAATAACTACGCTCTTCACTTTGGAAACCAAAAGGAGTTAATGTTCTATTGTAAGCTCCACTTCTAGCTATTCCTGCAGCAAATAAATTTGAATGAGATAAAAGATTAGCTGTCATAAACGCTCCATAAGAATGTCCACCTACAGCAACTTTGTTTCTATCAATATATCCTAATTTGTCAACAGCATCTATAGCTGCTTTTGCATTTCCTACAAGTTGCTTTCTAAACGAATCGTTTGGTTCTTCATCTCCTTCACCTACAATTGGGAAAGAAGCATCATCTAAAACAACATATCCTTTAGTTACCCAGTAAATAACTGATCCCCAATAAGGATAAGTAAAAGAATTTGCATTTGAAGTTGATTGACTTGCACTCTTTTTATTTTTAAATTCTCTTGGATAAGCCCAAAGTATCATTGGCTTTTTCTCTTTCTTATTTTTATCATAACCAACTGGCAAATACAATGTTCCTGAAAGTTCTAATCCATCTTCTCTCTTATATTTAATTACTTCTTTATGAACATTTTGAAGACTCTTAAATGGGTTTTCAAAATTTGTAATTTGCTTTAATTTGTTATTCTTATTAATATTTCGAATGTAGAAGTTAGGATAATCATTAGCAGATTCTATTCCAACTAAAAATTTACCTTTCTTTAAATCTAAAGCAGTATAAATCTCTTCTTTTTTATCTTTATATGCAGATTGATACACTCTTTTTGTCTTTTTATCTTTTAAAGATAACTTGTCTATAAAAGGAAATTGACCTTCTTTTGTATAACCATCTCCATTAAGATATACTTTCCCTTTTTCAATATAAACTACGTTTCTTCCTAATTCATTTTTAACAGTTACAAAACTTCCTGGATCGCTATATCTATCTTGATAATTATAGTCGAATAATATTTCTGGTTTTTTACTGTTATTCTCTGGATCGAATAAATACGTTTTTAAGTTTCTTGTATTCCACCAATATCCGTAAGCTAAAGCTTTATTTTTATCATTCGTCCATAAAATCCCACTAAATCTGTTTACTGTTTTTAAAATAGATCTAGGTGTTCCTGAAAATGGTGCTTTTAATTCAAAAACTTCATCTCTGTGAGATACTTCAACACTAGGATCTCCTCCATCTAAAGCTTCTGCCCATATTAAAGTAGCTCCTTCATCTGCTCTCCAACTAAAGCTTCTTTTTCCTTTAATTGTAGACATAAACCCTTTTGGACGAACCTCATCATTTTCAACTTTGTTAATTGTCTTAAAGAATGTTCCATCACTTTTATAAATCTTTGTTTCGTGTGGAAAACGAGAATAAGGCACTAAGTACGAAAATGGTTTATCTAATTCTGTAGTCATTATATAAGAACCATCTGGAGAAAATGACATTCTCCAATACATAGCAGTATTTGCCCATTTACTTTTTTGTCCTTTTAAGTCTACTTTATAAATATCTGATCTTACTAACTGTTCGAAATTATGTTCGTCATTAGGGTTCTTTAATAAATCTTGATATGTTCTGTTTTGAGCTTTAACTCCTTCACTCACTGAAATTGTTGGTCCAGAAGGAACAGCAGTAGCTTGATTTATTAATTCTTTTTTATCGTTTGGTAAAACTTTTACTAATAATGCTTCATTATTTTTAAACCATAAAAAAGGACTTCCCATATTAGCATTTAAATTTGCTTCGGTGATTTTATGAACTGTTGCAGAAGCAATATCTAAAATCCAAAGTTCTACACCTGTACTTACTGTATTGGTAAATGCAATCTTTTTGTAGTTTGGTGACCAAGAAAAGTTTGCTAATCTTGGTGAAGTAGGTAAACCTTTCACTTCTTTGATAGTTTCGCTACTTGTTTTTTTGAGTTTAATATTATTAAAATATGTAGCTCTACTAGAGATATTTGTTTTAGGATTAATTCTAAGTCCTCCTAATCTCATTTCTTTTTCAGATAATTCTTCTATAGACTTGTAACTGTCTCTGTATAGAAAAACTAAGTTCTCTCCTTTATCATCTATTCGTATAGATGGAGCAAGAGGAACATCTACTAAATCTAAAATTTCTTTTGAAGGTTTTTGATATCCTAAGTTTTGTTGTGAAGTAATGCTTTGCATTCCGGAAAAAATAAGCGCAAAAGTAATAATTTTGAGAATTTTCATAGTTTAAATTAATAGGTTTTTGACTTTGCATATTACCCATTATTTTTTAAACAAATCCTAATTTTTTCTTAAATGGTCTCTAACTTCCATTAAAACAAAGCCTAACAAATTTAATCCTTTCCACCTGTTCGGATTTTCAATATTCTTGTAATCTGAAGCCAAACCAACTCCCCATACTTTATCATACGGACTAGCTTCTACCAAAATTCTATCTTTAGTGTTCATTAGAAATTCTTTTAATGCGTCGTTTTGAGAGAACTTTCCTAAATTTCCTTTGTAAACTATTAAGTATTTCTGATTATCCCAAACTGATGAATTGAATCCTTTTACTTTTCGTCCTAGTTGTTTCACATCATGCGGATGATTTGAGGATAATATTTCTTCTAAAACCTCTTCATCGTTAAACAATCTAGCTTTTTCTGCCATCATATAATGTTCAGCAGTTTTGTATGTAATTCCGTTAATCACAAAATCAGACTCCCACCATTGACTGAAACATGATTTACTTATACTTCCATCTTTATTGGGTTGATGTCCCCAGAAGAAAATATATTTTAAATGTTCTCCTGTATTATATCTTTCTTGTATAGTTGTATTTGAATATTTCATAGCTTTTATATTTTATAATCTTCCTTCTATTTTCATCTTAATCAATCCAGCGTGAGATAGAGGTTTCTTGGAATTTTCGATTTCTTCATTAGTTTCATAATCTAAAAGAACTAATGTTTTACTTTTAGACAATTTAGTTAACTCTCTTAATTCTTTTTGTAAAACATGATCTAAAACCCAATTATATATTGGCAAATAAATTTCCTTTCTTGCTGATATATAATCTAACAATTCCTCTCCTTTCACTCCTTTTCTATGTCCTAAAGGCTTTCCAAATTTTCGAACTGTTCTTTTTAAACCTTTCATAGAAGTCACCTTAAACTTTGATTCATCTACATCTTGTGTTTCAAAAACTTTTAATCCTTGCCATATTCCTTCTACAGAAGCTGAATATTTACCTTCAGAAAAAGAAATTGGAATATTTCCTACGGGATAAAACGGACTAAATTTTACCATTGGCATTTCTCCTTTTGAAGTTACATCAACTATAACTGCATCTGGAAAATCTTTTAAAATGTTTTCTACCTTTCTTCTTTTACTTTGAATAACAATCATGAGATTAGTTTTTGAATTTTAGTATTAAACGATAAATATGTTTTAACGTCATTCCGAATTTATTTCGGAATCTCATGTTACCCATCTTATTTTGATGAGAACCTGAAATAAATTCAGGTTGACGTTTGTTCTTAAATCAAATATTTAGAATAATAAACTTAAATCACTAAATAGGGCATTGAATTTCTACCTTTTTCTTTAGGATATAGTTTTCTGACCTCTTCACTTTGTATAAACTCTTTCGTATCGATATTTAAGGCCGTTAAACGTCCTTTAAAAGCTGCTCCAGTATCTACATTCCAAACATTAGCTCCATTCATAGGTTCGAATTGATTATATCTTGTTGTTGGTGTATGCCCGATATAAATCTCATTAAATAAGGTCAATCGTTTTGGATATAAAGGTGAATCTTTATCTAAAGTTTTATCTAAAGAAATTGCCGTTTCCCAAAGTGTTCGATCCCAATTAAAATTAGATTCATACATTTCTTTTTGCGGTCCGTGCATTGATGAAAATCCAGCATGAATAAACAATCGATTATCAGCATCAATATGAAATAACTTCATTTGTTCTATAAACTGTAAATGCTGTAGTTTATCATACTCTGTATATCCATCATAACTTTCAATTGTTTTTACACCTCCATGAAATAACCAAATATCATTCGTTATTCCACTTCTTAACCAGTTTTCGCAATATTCATCGTGATTTCCTTTGATGAAAATACAATCATGCTTTTCTCTTAATTTCATTAAATAATCGATAACCTGAGCAGATTCACTCCAACCATCTACATAATCTCCTAAAAAAATTAAGGTATCGTTTTGCTGTAACTCTAGTTTATCAATTAACTGACGTAAGCCTAATAAGCCTCCGTGTATATCTCCTATGGTAAATGTTCTTGGTTCCATTTTATAATGCTTCTTGAAATTGTGTTAAAAAATCTAGCGCTGTACCTCTATACTTGTAAAACTGCTTTTTATCTCTAAAGTTTTCTGTAAAGTTGTTATCTTCTAGATTTACGTCTATTACAGCTCCCCCGTATTTAATTGTTTGTTCTACTAATCTATTCGGTAAAGTAGTAGCTCCAGAACTGCCTAAAATTATTAAAACTCCAGAATTTTTAGCTATTTTTAATGTTGTGTGAAGTTTAAAATTTCGTTCATTATAAAACTCGTCAAACCATAAAATATTCGGACGCGTATCTGTTCCACATTTTGGACACAATAATAATTTCTTTTCATCGTAACTTAAATCTTCATCTATAGCTTTTAGTTGAATCTCTTTAGGCATTTTATAAACATCTTTCGAACATTCATCTGCACAACGCATTTCTCTTAAATTACCATGTATTTCGTATACAATTTTAGATCCCGCTCTTTGATGCAAGTTATCTATATTCTGTGTGATTAAATGAAAACGATCTTGTAAAGTGTTCTCTATTTCAACTAATTTAAAATGCGATGCATTCGGTTTAGCTTCTGCAAACATTTTCTTTCTAAAAAATGTGTATTGCCAAACTTCATCTGCATTCTTACTAAAATGTTCAAAAGTTCCAAACGATTCGGGTTTGTAATATTTCGTTCCTTTTATCCATATTCCATCGGTTCCTCTATACGTTGGAATTCCACTTGCTGATGATATTCCTGCTCCAGTTAGGAATGTGATGTTATTTCTATTATTCTTTGAATTTACTTTAGTTAGTATTTCTTTTAACTCTTTCATTTTATTTCTTTATTAATCATTCTTTTTTCCATTGATGAAAAAAGAATCAAAAAATCTAGCCTTAAGATCATATCACTCTAAAAAAGAATATCCTCGATGAACTCGTTTCACTCAGACAGCTTTTCATTCTTAACGCATCTTGTGGTAGATTTTTAGGTGTATTATCTTTATGACACTTCTCATAATTAACTTTTAAACTCTTTTGTACATCATAACTATTTCTAGTGTATAATTTATCTCTAAAATTATCTTATGCCTATTTTATCTTCTAATGAAGAAGGCAATTTATAAATTCGTTCTTTGGGAAGAAGTCTTTTGGCTTCGGTATATTTTCCTTTCTTTCTCAGCTCATTGATTTTCTTCGTTAAAGGTGTAAAATCAACAATTTCTTGAATCCATTCTTCATTAAATTCATGTATTAAGCACCTACTGATTCCTACTTGAATAGATCTATGTTCCAATTTATTTCCTCTAATATTTCGTTCTGGATCCCATTGAATATGAACTTTAGCTTCTTTAAATTTTTGTTCCCATTCCATTCCACTTTTATAAACTTTAGTATCAGGATCTGTTAATACCCCCATTTCTAAAGCTTTCTCCCATTTAATTCGTTTTATTTTAATTCCCAAAATATAATCTTGATTACTTTTTGTTCCCCAATTACTTCGTTCCATTAACCATAAATATGATGGTTTAATCCATGTCATTCTGGTAAATGAAAAAGGCGATTCAAATCGATTATTTTTAAGAGCTTTCGTTGCTATTATTTTGTTATAAGCCTGATAAACAGTTATTGTGTTTTTATCATAACTGGCTCTTATTTCCTGATAATTAGCCATTTTTTAAATTTTAATAATCCCAGATCAATCCTTTTTCATTTAATCGATATTGGAATTTTTGTGTGTCTCCAAAAGTTTTATAGTCTTTATAATTTCCTAAAACAACCTCGTCGTATGCTAAAAACATTTGATTTGCTGCAATATCAAAAGGCATTCTTCCACAACCTGTACATAAACCTGGAACAGCAATGATATGAATTTCTTCGTGTTTTTTTGCCGCTATTAAAATTGCTTTCATTGCTAAATAAGCGTTCACCGAAGTTGCGATATTAAAACTCATAGGAACTCGCATTGTTGGAGCAGAAATCAAATACGGGATTTTTTCATTCTCCGTTGGAATTATCATTGACTGCCCTACCAACAATTCTCTTTCATCTAATAGCGCTATTCGTTTCTGTAATTCATCTTGAATATGCCAACCTAAAGTTTCTGATAAATGAATATCTAAACCTCCATCCATAAAACCAAAAGAATTTGCTGGACTAACAATTGCGTCGCAAGCAACCTTAACTATATCTTCTTCTATAATTTCAACATCTTCATATTCTGAAAAGTAAGATTTCCAAGCTTTTCCTAATTCTGGTTCTTTATATACTAGTTTTATTTTCATGCTTTTATAAATTATTATTCTTTTTTCCATTGATGAAAAAAGAATCAAAAAAATCTAGTCTTGACCTGTTAATCTTAGATTGTCAGTTCGAGTGCTTTTTAGGTACGAAAAAGTGTATCGAGAACTATTTCTAAGTTAAAATTCTTATTCTCGATACAATTTTTCTTCATTTCATTTCGATAAATCACTCGAATTGACAGAATTTTACTCCAAATACACAACAGATTAATCTTAATTAATTTTTTGAACTCTTTTGTACATTACATCTGTTCTTAACACATACTTTACTCCTGAAATTAATTCTTTTCCTTCATGACGTAATCGATGTCTGAAAACTAAAACAGTTCCTTTCTTTGGTTTTATTGTACCAATGTTTCTAAAAGCTGTTTCTCCTCCTTCAAAATCATCATTCAAATAAATCAAAAAAGAATAGAAACTTTGCTCTTCTAAATTCCTTCTGTAACTTCCATCAATGTGCATTTTAAAGCGTTGACCTTTGGTGTACTTATACACTCGAAACATTTCATTTAAGCCAATTCCTTCATAAAATCCAACTTTCTTAGGAATAAAATCTTGTAATCGATTCCAGAAATCTTGCCCTAAATCTTCATCAAAAAACAAATAACGATCGTTATTACGAACTCCTTTATTCATTACCTGATTTCCATCTACAGAAATTTTTGCTTCTTCAAATTCTACTGTCTGATATTTTAGTAAATACTCAAAACACTCTTCTTCTGAAAGGAAGTTTTCTATTAAAAATATTTCGTCGTGTACATTAATTTTTTTCATAGTCGTTTTATTAAAATAATATTCAAAGACTATCAATAAAAAGATCACTTCGTCATTCTTCCTCCTGATGACGGAAATCTAGTTTGACATACTTTAATATTTCTTCTATTTGAATTCTATAAAATTTGCTGGTACATGATCTGTTAACCACACTCCATTTTTAGATTGATAGAATTCGAATCCTGCTACATGCATTGCTCCTGAGCGAACAGTTAAAATCGTAGGAACTCCTCTTCGACTTCCCACTTTTGTTGCTGTCTCTAAATCTTGACTTAGATGCACATGTTGTCGGCTCATTTTTTGCAATCCTTTTTCTCTTATTGATTGCATAAACTTTGGTACCGTTCCGTGATATAAATATTCTGGTGGTTGAATAGCTTCTAATTTTAAATCAATCGTTTTTAAAGAATGACCTTGATTGGCTCTAATCTTTGTTTGATCTTCATTAAAACTAAATCTCTTTTTATCGTTTGTTGCAACTACTTCTTCTAGTTTTTCTATTGAAAAGTGCTTTCCTTTTCTTTTCGATTTTTCAATAAGTTCAGCTACATCTGCCCAACCATTTTTATCTAATTTCAATCCGATTAAATCAGGTTGATGTCTAAGTAGTAGACTTAGAAACTTACTTATACTTTTTATTTCTCTTTCGTTCATTTTGTTTTGTTTTTAATTGATCTCGACTGCTTCGATTTGGCACTCTGCACTTATATCACAATCTCGCGTTTTAACTATAGTTAATTCAAAGGTTTTTGATTTAAAATATCTCTTTGAGATCGACCTAAAGGAACTCTAAATACTGGTATTTTAATATTATAGTATGTAATGAGTTCTTTAATCGTTTGATCGATTTGTTGCATATCATATCGTGATGAAAAATGACCTAAAATCAGTTTTTCAATATTGATCTGACTGACCATTTCTAACACTTCTTCTAAAGAACTGTGTTTGTTTTTATCATTACCTTTTTCTACTTCTTCTTTCTTTAAAAATGTGGCTTCATGAATTAACACTCCACACTTATCATACTTTGAATAATCATATACTGGTGTATCTCCTGAATACACTAGAATTGAGTTTTTAATCTTTTCTTTGATGAAATCTTCTCCTTTATCTTGTTTTATACCGATAATCTCTTTTGAAGACAAATTTGTAAACTCTTGCTTCAATTTATGCTTTGTTTCAAATACTTGAAAGGACAAACTTTTCAATTGATCTTTCACATCTATATGTTGATTTTCGAAACATAAAACTTCGATACCAGATTTTATCTGAATAATTTGTTTGTCTTCTAAACTATTCCATATTGTTCCTGATGTATGTGGATCAAATTGACTAGTGAAATTTTGAATAAATGGAAACGATCCTGAATCTTTCGGATAATAAATATTTGGCTTACGATGTGCAAACAATTGATTATACTGAAAAATTCCACCTAAATGATCTCTATCTGCATGTGAGATAAAAATGTTTTTTATTTTACCACACTTCCCTAATAAACAAGATATTAATCCGTCACCAGCATCAAATAACAATCCAAGTTCTTCAATAAAGTACCATGTTGAAAATAATGCTGTTGAATATCCATGTATTGTTAATTTCATTTCTTTTATATTTTATCTCTTTCATTTCTTTATCATTTTTATTGAGAGTTTACATCATATCATCTGTTGTATTCATTTTGTCTTGATACAAAACGAATCAAAAAATCAAGACAGATGATAAAAAGCTAAGAAAATACTACGGTATCTCCAGCCACAGATGAAAAGAACTCGCTATCGCTCAAACAGCTTATCATCTTTTCTTCCAATACTGTTATCTTGATTTTCAAACTTTTTATCAATATGCCATCTTTCATTTCAAAATCTCCTTATAAATCGTAAAATTTTCTTCATCAAAACAGACAAAAATTAGCTTTTCTACAACTGGGTATTCTTTTACCGTTTCAATTGCTATTTCTGCTGCTAATTGCTTCGGAAACTTATAAATCCCTGTACTAATATTCGGTAAAGCAATCGTTTTTAAATCATGCTCTTTCGCTAATAACAGACTATTTTTATAATAGTTGATCAATAATTCTTTTTCCAACGCTAATCGACTTCCTCCATTATAAACCGGACCAACAGCATGGATTACTTTTTTAGCTGGTAAATTTCCAGCAGTTGTAATTACTGCTTCTCCGGTTTTACATTTTCCTTGTCGATTTCGAATCTCTTGACAAGCTTCTAAAATAGCTTTTCCTCCTGCTCTATGAATTGCTCCGTCTACTCCACCACCACCTAATAAACTAGAATTTGCTGCGTTTACAATTGCATCTACTGCTATTTTAGTAATATCTCCTTTATGTAATTCTATTTTCATATTTCTTGTTTTATTGTCATATCGAGTGATTCCAATATATTGGAATTGTATCGAGATATTTTAATTTGTTCTCGATACAATTTTCTTCCGATTTCGATAAACTCAATCTTCAGAAAAATCACTCGAACTGACATATTACTTAATTATGAATATTCTCTACAGTTTTCATAATTTCATTTACAAGTAGACTTTCACTAGTTTTATAATCTTTACCGATATAAACTTTAAGTGTTTTTATTTCTCCTTGTATTGCTTCATTAAAACTTTCCAATTGATCTGCTGGAACCCATAATTCATTATGAATTTTCCCTCCTACATTTTCGATTGGATATTTTTTAAACTCATCTTCAGAAATTTCAAAAGCTGTTACAAACCCTAAATAGTTACCAAAAGGATCTGTGGTATTCCATTTACTTGCTATTTCTGAAGCATATTCTTCATTTAAAACAGGATAAAAAATAGGTTGCCACTCCAACCTTGATGGAAATTTTTCAAATCCACTTTCAGCTATTAATAACATTTCTTTTTCTCCTACTGGTCTATATAACTTTATCTTTTTCATTGCTAAAACTCTTTATTTATAAAAAATACTCTCGTTCCATTTTTCTACATCATTTTCCCATTGTTTTGGAACTTTACTTTCTTCTGAGCACATCATATTAATACCTCCTACAATTGCACAAGTTGTATCTCTATCTCCTAATGCAGAAACTGTATTCCAAAGTGACTCTTCAAAATCTCCTAGATAGTGATATACATTCCATAAAGCAATTGGAACAGTATCTTGAGCTAACATTTTTGTTCCGTTTCCTAAAGCTGTAACTATAGTTCGTATATCGTACGATTTAGGTAAATACTTAATCTTTTTGATTTTGTATTTTAAATCACTTTCTGGTGTAAAATCAATAATTGTATCTAACCAAACTTCTTTATTTAACTCATTACTTTTTGTACATAAGGCAGTAGCAATTGCTACACTTATTGCTCCGGCTACAGCTTCGTTGTTATAATGCGTTATTTCTGATGAAAGTTTAGCTTGCTCTGCAACATTACTTAAATCATCATAAAAATATGCACCAATTAATGCAACTCGCATTGCACTACCATTTCCCATCGATCCAGTACCATTAAAACTTGATTTTGATATTTCTAACCAATTTTTATTTGCATCAATCTCTAATAATTTTCTGTGCATTGAAGGTCCGTAACCTCTATGTCTGTCTTTTAAAAAGTTTTGAGCGAACTGATCTGCAACAAAATCTTGATTTATTTCTCCATACAACTCTAAAGATTTTAATAAAGGAATTGCCATAATTGTATCATCTGTATATCTCCATTCTGTTTCTGGAATGAATCTATTTTCTAAAGCAGATTCTACAATTACTCTTTCTCTAAAAAAACTATCACCAAAAGCATCTCCTATTGCTATTCCTGTTAGTGATCTTTTTGCTAAATCTATTCTATTTTTCATTTTTCTAAACTTTTTGAAAATCGATGTGATAAATCGATTATTTCTTCTCTTTTTACTAAATCATGTAACCAATCTTTTGGTATACATTCTTCTTCATAATATAATCCTGCTAAGGCTCCGGTAACACAAGCAGTTGTATCTGTATCTTCACCTAAATTCACAGCTTTTAAAACTGCTTCAGCATAAGAATCTGTAGTTAAAAAACTCCACAAACTCGCTTCTAAAGTATTTAATACATAACCCGATCCACAAATCTGTTTTTCTGCCAATTCATATACAGGTTCAATTGTATAATCACCTATTGGATTTTCTAATATTCTATGAAACTTATTGATTTCACTTTCAGAACAAATCGCATTTTCATTTAAAAAATTATTTATGGTTTGTTGCATTCTTTTATAAGCTTCATACTTTTCCAATCCGCTTAATAAAGCTAACATGAACTCCACATAAATGAAACAACTCAGTACAGAACGGATATGCCCATGTGTGATTGAAGAAACCTCTTTCACTTTTTGAAATCGTTCTTCTATTGACATATCTTTTACATAAAATGCTAACGGACTAATTCTCATTAAAGATCCGTTTCCATTATCAAATTCATCTGTTCCACCTGCTAATTTTGCTGGCGTTCCATTTGCAAAAGAATTTATAGCCGAATTTGTTGCAATTCCGATATCAAAAACTTCTCCGTGTGCCGTCCAATAATTATCTCCATACCAACGCACAAAATTTGTTGCTATAGATTTTGTGTCATAACCTTTACATAAACTTTCAGCCAAACAAAATGTTAAAGAACTATCATCACTCCAAGTTCCTTTGGGTTGATGATGAGAACCAAACGCTCGCATTGTTTTAACTGGAAATTCTTGTAATGTTAGTCTAGATGTAAATTCTACTGGAACTCCCAATGCATCACCTACTGCTAATCCTAAAAATGTTTGTTCTATTTTCTTTTTCATTTTTGTTTGTTTTGAATTTTTGTAAAATAATAATTCATTTATTTATGATGAGAACCTGAAACTAGTTCAGGTTGACGAACATCATTTAATCAAACTCTTTTTGAAATGCTTCTATAAACTTTTCATTTTTTGAATAAATCGCAAAGACTACTCTTTTAAATTGATTTTTAAATTTATTGTCAAAATGCGATTTAAACAACTTAGCAATATCATTAGGATCATTCTGAAAAACTCCACATCCCCAAGCTCCTAAAATCAAAGTATTATACTTCTTTTCGGCACATAAACTCAATAGTTTTTCAATCCTAGTATTCATTACTTCATTAACCTTATCAACTAAATGCAGTTCTTTACGTTTAACTACACCATAATTAACAGCCGCTGAAGTTACCAATCCACATACTGAATAATCAGCTACCAATTCTCCTCTTCTATCTCTAAAAACTGGCACATTTGGACTATGAATCATTGCGTCAGTGTATATACAAGATTTCATACTTCTATGTGTATCATAAAAATCGAAAGCACTCATTTGACTTCCATACAACGCTGATGAAACTGCTAAACTTTCTTCTTGTGCTAAAGCTCCGTTTAAAAATCCTCCTCCAGGATTCTTTGCTGAAGCAAAATTTAAACACATCACTTTTCCTTCTTCTTCTTGATGTATTCTATGAATAGCGCTAACAGAATCTTCATGTGTTACTTCAAATACAGTATTTTGATTATTTTCTAATTTTAAATTTCTTTTTACATCATCTAAATCTTCTGATAAATACAATTCAGTATTATCGATACAATGATCTATTTCTTCTTTAATATCTATTTTTTCACCTAAAGGCATTGTGTAATATCCCTTTTCTATGATTTCAATAGTCTGTTCTGCTTTTAATTTTCGTGTTGACTTTTTCATCTTCTTTCCTATTTACTCTTTTCGCCTTAGATTTTAAATCTAACCTATCTTCAAAAACCGATTTACTTCTTCATTAAAACTCAAATATGGTTTTTCTTCTGGAAGCTCTAAGGCATCTAAATTTTTGTTTAACACAAACTGATATTGTTGATTTACATATGCTGATATGTCTTCTATTTCAATAATATCTTCTTTACCAAATTTTACTATTTCTTCGTTTCTGATTCCTAATTGAATCGCTCTACGTTCTAGTTTTGCTCCATACGGATCATGATCTGGATCCCACTGTAATCGAATGTTTGAATTTTGAACTTCTTCTTTCCAAGCTTCTTCATTTTCGTACAAATGCGATTGATAACTCGAATATACAGCCTGACTCAAATAGCGTTCGAAAGCTGTTCTTTTTAAATGAATTGCTAAAACAACTTCTTGACCTTCTTTTGTTCCCCAACCATTTCTATACATCATCCATAGAAAGTTTGGTTTAATCCAAGTCATTCTTGTATACTTAAATGGACCTCCAAAAAATTGGTTTCTCACAGCAAAATTCCCGATCGCTGGTCTGTATGACTGATATACAATTACTTTTTCTTCATCGTATTGAGCCATGATATGATGACCTGATTCTGGCCATTCATTCAATTGTTCTTTATAATTTTTAAATTTCAATTTCATTTTTAATTTATTTTTGTCACTTCGAGTGAAATTATTTGTAATACGATGACAAATAATTTTTTATCGAGAAGTTTTCATCTCTTAAATAGTTCTCGATACAATCCCGATAAATCGGAATTACTCGAACTGACATTATTACATAAGCGTTTCCAATTTAATCTGCTCAACTCCTTCAACATCTTTAAAACTATCTGTTGTAAACACTTTTGTAAACTTTTCTTTTAAATGTTCTACTCCTTTACTAAAAATTCCGTGACTTACAGCTAAATATAAATCACCTGCATTTTTCTTTTTCAATTCATCTGCTAACCCCATAAAAGTTCCTCCACCATCACAAATATCATCTACAATTAAGCAATTCTTCCCACTTAGATCTTCTTCGTAAACTTTAAAACCTTCCAGTTTTCCGTTTGTTACATTTCTCTTTTTCGAACATTCTACTACAGCAATTCCCCCTAAATATTCCGACACTTTATATATCTTTTTCAAAGCTCCTCCGTCAGGAGAAATTAATAACACTTCAGATCCAATTTTTTCAATTACTTTTTCAATGAACTTATAATTAGTTACTACTTTACAATCATTTAAAACTGCTGGAGTAACTTCAGAATGTGGATCAAAAACAGTAATCTCATTTAATTTCAAACTATTTAACAAATCCGCATACACTTTTACTGTTAATGGTTCTCCAGGTATCATAACTCTGTCTTGTCTTGCGCCTGGAAAATATGGAATAAAAAGATCGATTATTTTTACTCCACATCTTTTAACAGCATCAACTGCACACAATAACAATCCCATATCATTAAAAGAAGTAACTCTAGTTGTTATCGTTACTTTTTCAACATTAGTTAAATCGGACGATATTTTAATGTGAGGTTCTCCTCCTGAAAAAGCGAACGATTTAAATGTTACTTGGTTACCTCCTAATGGTTCAAATGTTGAATCTAAATTGAAAATCATTTTTGTGTTATTTTTACGCAAAACTAAAACATAAAAACAAACTGACAAAATAATTTGTGTAAAAATTACACTATCTTAATTTCAAAGTGGAATCCTTCTTGTACTAATTGATCGTATTTCTTTTTATTAAACTTAAAGAGTTTGGCAGGTCTACCGCTGCCTTGCTGATGAATTTTATCGGTTTCTTCTACAATTTCAAAACTCAATATTTTTTTTCTGAAGTTTCTACGATCAATCTTGTGTTCTAAAATTGTAGTGTATAAATTTTCTAAGTCTGAAAACGGAAATTCTTTATTTAATAGATCAAAACCTATAGGTTGATATTGCAATTTAGCTTTTAAACGATCTTTAGCCATATCTAAAATCATTTGATGATCGAAAGCTAATTCTGGTAAATCATCTAACGAAAACCATTGTACATCATTAGCATCTGTATCTGCTTTAATAGTGAAGTGATTAGGACGTACTAATCCAAAATATGTAATAGATACAACTCTATTTCTAGGATCTCTATCAGGTTTTCCAAAAGAATACAACTGTTCTAGATAATCGAATTTAACTCCGGTTTCTTCTTTTAATTCTCGTTTCACAGCATCTTCTAAAGATTCATCATCCATAACCAATCCACCTGGTAATGCCCAAGAATCTTTAAAAGGTGCTACTCCTCTTTTTATTAATAAAACCGAAATTTTTTTGGCTTCGTATCCGAAAACAACTGCATCTACAGCTACCTTAATATTCTGAATTGCTGGCATAGGTTTGTGTTAATAAAACACAAAATTACAAATTATTCAATTTTTAACTCAATGTTTCCTGTTTAATTACGGTATCTGTATCTAATTCTACAGCTGCTACATCCTTTATAAACAAACGAGCAGTATACTCTCCTTTTAATAAAATTTGATTGTCAGTTACTTGTAACCAACTTCCTTCACGTAAACCTAAAACAGGAATTTCATTAAAAACATGATATTCTTTAATTCTTGTTTCTCTAGTTTCACCCATATGTTTCGATGTTGGATCTGGATCTAAATAATGTGCATTGATATTAAAAGGAATTAATCCCATAGTATCAAAACTCGGTGGATATACTATTGGCATATCATTCGTATTCATCATGGTTATTCCACAAATATTACTTCCTGCACTAGTACCTAAATAAGGTGTTCCGTTTTCAATAGTTTCTTTAAGCGGATTAATCACATTATTCTTGTACAATTGATTGACCAATTCAAAAGTATTTCCTCCACCAGTAAAAATTCCTTCAGCATTTTTAATTGCATCTACAGGATCATCAAACTCATGTATTCCTTTTACTTTTATTCCTATTTTTTCAAAAGCTTCTTTAGCTTTAGCAGTGTAAACATCATAAGAAATACCACTTGGGCGCGCATAAGGAATAAATACAATTGTATTTACATCTTTAAAAAAAGTAGATAATTCTGGTAAAATATATTCTAAGTATCCGCTACCATGAACGGTTGAAGTACTTGCTACAATTAATCTTTTCATAATTCAAATTAACAAAAATTTACAGCCGTATTAAAACTTTTTAAGAAGGATAGTTCTTTTATTTGTAAATCAATTGATTGTATGCAAAAACTATTACTTTATCTTATTTTATTATTTTCTATCCTTTCTTATTCTCAAAACAAAAGAATAGAAATATCTGGTACGCTTTCAGATAGTGCTGGTAAAGTTGTAGATGCTCATATCATAAACGTTACTTCGAAACAAGGAACTTTTTCGGATGAAGATGGTAACTTTGTTATTCCTGTAAAGTTAGGAGATGAATTAAAAATTACTTCCATACAACATAAAGAGGAAAACCTAATAGTTGCTAATGTTATCATTAAAAACAAACGGTTGGATTTAACTTTA
This sequence comes from uncultured Tenacibaculum sp., assembly GCF_947502995.1. Lineage (GTDB taxonomy): Bacteria > Bacteroidota > Bacteroidia > Flavobacteriales > Flavobacteriaceae > Polaribacter. The sequence goes on from NZ_CANNBW010000011.1 coordinate 115,347, forward strand.
TTTCTTAAAGATTATCTCTTAGAAGAGGTTGAAGTAAAAAAGACTTACTTAAGCGGTCATCTTGGAACAGATTCTAAAGGAATAAAAAAGAGTGATAAGCAAGCTGTAATGGAAAATCTTGGTTTTAATCCGTTTCCTAAAAAACTATCTAGAATTGAACGAGAAATCAAAACAGCATATGCTGGTGGTATGCAGTTCGGTTTAGCAACAACAGTTTCTTTAGATTATATTATTAACTCTGCTTCTGGGAGAATAGATATGCTAGAACAACAAAAAGAACTTTTAGATAATGAAAGCAGATTGCAAGAGTTAAAAGCTACTTATAAAAACTACATTATTAATAATTTAAAAATAGATTCTACGCAACTTTCTAGATTTTTATACTTTTCTCATTTTGATAATGAGTTTAAAATAGTTTATAAAAAAGGAGGTGTAGAATTAATTGAGTTCTTAAAAAAACAAGCTCAATTATTTAAAGCTTTACAAGAAAAAAAATGATTAATCTTAAATTTCATTGAATTTAAAGCTTTCTATTTAACATATATTTACAGAGTCCTTAAAACTTTTTAAGAAGTTTAGTCCTTTAATTTGCATATCAACTAATTATATGCAAAAACTATTACTTTATCTCATTTTATTATCATCTCTATTATCATATTCTCAAAATAAAAGAATAGAGATTTCAGGTACACTTTCCGATAGCGCTGGAAAAGTTGTAAATGCACATATTATAAATACGACTTCTAAACAAGGAACGTTTTCTGATGAAGCTGGTAATTTTATTATCCCTGTTAAACTAGGAGACGAATTAAAAATTACTTCTATACAACACAAAGAAGAAAACTTAATAATTGCCAATGTTATTCTTAAAAACAAACGTTTAGATTTAACCTTATTTCTTAAAGATTACTTATTGGAAGAAGTAGAAGTGAAAAAAAACTATTTAAGCGGACAAATGGGAATTGACGCTAAGATTATTAAGAAAAGTGAAGAACAAAAATTAATGGAAAAACTTGGTTTTAATCCTTTTCCTAAGAAACTTTCGCAAATAGATCGTGAAATATATGCAGCTTCAAGTGGTGGAAGTTTAGTTCCTTTAGATTTAATTATAAATACACTTTCTGGTCGATTAAAAATGCTTAAAAAGAAAAGAGAATTACTTGAAAATGAAAAAAGAATGATTGCTGTAGAAGCTAAATACAAAGCAATGCTTATTAGTCAATTAAAAATAGATTCTACCGAAGTGTCTCGTTTTCTATACTTCTGTCATTTCGATAAAGACTTTAAAGAAGTTTATTATAAAAGTGAATTTGAAATGATTGAATTTCTTCAAAGACAAGCTAAATTATTCAAAAAATCTAAAGAAAAATAAATCGTGCGTACGCTATTAACCTTACTTTTTTTCATAATTCCCGCTATAACAATTGTAGCTCAAGAAACAATTACATTAGAAGGAATAATAAAAGATACTACAGGAACTATTCCTAATGCTCATATATTAAATAGAAATACAAAAAAAGGAACAATATCTGACGATAATGGTACATTCGAAATTGTAGTACAAGTAAATGATATTTTAGAAATTAGTACTATTCAACATTATAAAAGAATTATTACTATCACTACTGAAATTCTTAATTCTAAAAAGTTAGAGTGTGAAGTTTTTTTAAAAAGTAATCTATTAAACGAAGTTGAGGTAACTAACGGAGATTTATTTAGTGCTTTTCAAAAAACAATAGATCCTAAATTAGAAGAAATAGCACTTGTAAGTTCTAAAGGCGCATTAGACTTTTCTAATGTAAAACCTGAAGCAAATTTAGATTATAATAAAAACGATGATGTAAATAAACGTTTAAAGAACATTGTAGATCCTACAAAACGATTTGAAGGTGCTAGTTTTGGTTTTGCCTTACCTTTTTCTAGAATAAGTAAAGATAACAAACTAAAGAAAGAAATAGAATACAAAGAAAATTTCCCTAAACTTTTAAAAGCAAAATTAGGAGAAGATTTTTTCCATAAAAAATTAGGAATACCAAAAGACAACTATTATAATTTCCTTTTGTATTGTGAACCCTTAGGAATTGAGAGTTTATTTAAGAAAGGAGATATAATTGGTGTTATGGATATCTTTTTTAAAGAGTATAAAACTTACCTCAAGTTAATACATCAATAAATAATTTTTATAGACTCACTATTCTAAAAGAGTAATATTTTTTGTATTTTAAAGGTGATTATTTGTTTCACCTTTAGACGACTTTCACTATGAGAAAAATTACTTTACTTTTATTATTGATTTCTATACATTTTTATGCGCAAAGAACTCAAATAAACGGAACCATATCAGATAACTTAGGAATTGTAGATAATGCTCATGTAATTAACTTAACTTCTGCTGAAGGTACTTTTTCGGATGAAAAAGGTTATTTTTTAATCAATGCGCAATTAGGTGATGTTCTTCAAATTACTTCTATACAACATTATGGGCAAAAAATGAAGATATCTTCAATTACAATGGACCGCAAGAAGATTAATATTCTACTAGAAATTCAAGAACGTGTTTTAGACGAAATTGAAGTTAAAAAATCTGCTTTATTACAACAATTAACTTCTGATATTAAAAAAACACCAAAAGATAAAGGAGTAGAAAAATCAAAAAAGGCTACAAAATTCGAAGGAACTCAAGTTACAGATAATGTAATTTTAGCTAGTGCTATAGAAAAAAGTGAGTCTGAAATGAAATCAGATCCAATTTTAGCTTTTGAAGGATTAACATTAGTTCAATTTTCTCTATTCACTTCAAGCGAAGAAAAAAGATTAGAACAACGTATTAAAAAAGAGGTATTTCGTGATCATTTACCAGAAAGAATTATGAATATTGTTGGTAAACAAAACTTTACAGAAACAATTAAAATTCCAGAAGATCAAATACTTAATTTTATCAATTACAGTATCGATGATGAAATTACAATGAATGTACAACGAGAAGAACATTTTAAAGTGATTGAAAGCTTGAAAGAAAAAAGTGTTACATATTTGAAAGAATTAAAACAATAAACTTATCTTTTTATAAAAATCAGTAATTTGGCTCAGCTTTTGAAGCTTTACAAGTCATGAAAAAAATTCTAATTCTATTTATAGGGATTTCATTTTTATCCTTTACTGATCACAAATACTATATTGCATTAACAGAAATTGAACATAATCCTACAAACAATTCAGTAGAAATGATTATGAATGTTTTTGTTGATGATATAGAAAAAGCTATCAATACTGATTATGATACTGATCTACAACTAAACACAAAAAAGGAACATCAAAATACAAATTCTTACCTTACTAAATACTTAAAAAATCATTTTAAAATTTCTATAAATGAAAAACAAGTAGAGTATAATTTTATTGGTAAAGAATATGATGGAAATATCGTTTACTTCTATTTGGAAATTGAAAACATAAATGAAGTAAAAAGTATTGAAGTTAAAAATGATGTTTTAGTTCAATACTTCTCCGATCAACAAAACTTAATAAAAGCAAAAGTAAATGGAGATCGAAAAAGCCTTTTTCTAACCAAAAAAAATGATAAAGGTTTGTTAAAGTTTTAATCAATATATTTACTAAGCTTTAACTTTATCAAATCTTACATTCAAATTATAAACAGATAATGAAAAAAATTTTTTATTCATTTTTTCTAATCTGCTTTGCTATCACTATTTCTGTAGATGCACAAAGTAGAACTAGAAAAACGCAAAAAGGTCATACTAACGAAAATAAATTCAAACAATTAGAAGATCTTTTAGCGACTCCAAATGAGGTTCATACCGCTTCAGGTGCACCAGGAAAAAAATATACTCAACAAAAGGTTGATTATAAAATGGACATCTTTTTAGATGATGAGAAACAAAGAATAACTGGTAGTGAACAAATAGTATATCATAATAATTCAGAAGATGAACTTCCGTATTTATGGGTACAATTAGACCAAAATATGAGAGCTGCAGATTCTAAAACTCCGGATATTACTTCTGTTAAAGTTCCAAAAAACATTAGTAAACGTAACTTTAACCGTTTCTTTCCTGAAAAACCTTTTGATGGTGGTTTTAAAATTACTGAAGTTACCAATGCAGATGGTAGTGAATTATCTTACATTATTAATAGAACTATGATGCGTGTTAATTTACCTAAGCCATTAGCTGCAGGTGGTACTTTTAAATTTAATATTAAATGGTGGTACAACATAAACAATCACAGAACTCAAGGAGGTAGATCTGGTTATGAGCATTTCCCAAAAGATAACAATAATAACTATGTTATAGCACAGTTTTACCCAAGATTATGTGTGTATGATAACGTAGAAGGTTGGCAAAATGACCAATTTTGGGGACGAAGTGAATTTGCTTTAGAATTTGGTGATTTTGATGTGAACATTACTGTTCCTTCAGATCATATTTTAGGTGCAACTGGTGTTTTACAAAATGAAAGTGAAGTTTTAACTAAAAAGCAACAAGAGCGATTAGCTAAAGCAAGAAAAACTTACGATAATCCTGTTTTAATTGTTACTCAAAAAGAAGCAACTAAAACTGAAAAGAGTAAATCGAAGAAAACTAAAACATGGAAGTTTTCTGCTAAAAATGTAAGAGATTATGCTTTTGCTACTTCTAGAAAATTTATTTGGGATGCAATGGCTGTAGATATTAATGGTAAAAATGTAATGGCTTATTCATTATATTCTAAAGAAGCTAATCCTTTGTATGGAGATCATTCTACAAGAGCTGTTGCTCAAACTCTTAAAACATATTCTCGTTATACTTTCGATTATCCATACCACAAAGCAATTTCTGTAGATGGTCAAATGGGAATGGAATATCCTCAAATTTGTTTCAATCCTGGTCGTCCTAATCCTGATGGAACTTATTCAGATAGAACAAAATATTTAATGATCAAAGTTACTGTTCATGAAGTTGGACATAATTTCTTTCCTATGATTGTGAACTCAGACGAGAGAAAATGGACTTGGATGGATGAAGGATTAAATTCTTTCATGGAAATGCAAGCTGAATTAGACTATGATCCTAATTTCCCTATCGTAAGAGGATTACCTAAAAACATTATAAAATATATGGACGGTAATCAAGCTACAATTGCTCCAATTATGTCTAAAGGAGATAATGTATATAGTTTTGGAAACAATGCTTATGGTAAGCCTGCTACTGCTTTATACATACTTAGAAATACGGTTATGGGTCCAGAATTATTTGATTATGCTTTCCAAACATATTCTAAACGTTGGAAGTTTAAACACCCAACGCCAGCAGATTTCTTTAGAACTATGGAAGATGCTTCTGCAATGGATTTAGATTGGTTCTGGAGAGGTTGGTTTTATACAACGGATGTTACTGACATAGGAATTAAAGGTGTTAAAAAATTCTATACTCAACCTGGTAAAGGTGAAACTGTAGATTTTATTCAAGATAAAACTGAAGGTTTAGGTTTTGGAACTGCAAAAAATCCAAAGTCTAAATACCACTATGAAATTACATACAATAAACCTGGAGGATTAGTAATGCCTATTATTGTAGAGTTTACTTATTCAGATGGAACAAAAGAAAGAAAAAAGTATCCTGCACAAATTTGGAGACTTAACGATAATGAAGTTACTAAAGTTTTCTCTTCTGATAAGGAAATTAAAAATATTGAAATTGATCCAGATTTAGAAACTGCGGATGTAGATACAGAAAATAATAGTTGGCCAAGGAAACAAAACAATAAGTTTCAAAAATTCAAAAATAAGGTCAAAGGATAACAAAAAAAAGCCGATAGCAATGCTATCGGCTTTTTTTTAATAAAACTTTGTTAATTTTTATAACAAATTTTATCTTACGAATATAATTTCTTTAATTTCCGTAAATTATTTTAAAATCAACTAAATTTTATAATGAGAAAGTTATCAGCTTTACTACTTACTGTGATGTTAATCACTTCCTCAGTATATGCTCAAGAAGCTAAAAAAGATACTGAGAAAAAACCTCAAAAAGGTCATGTAGACAATAATAAGTTTCGTCAGTTAAAAGATGTTCTAGCGACTCCAAACTCGAATAGAACAGCTTCTGGTGCTCCAGGACACGAATATTCGCAACAAAAAGTTGACTATGTGATGAATCTTCGTATAGATGAAAAAAACAATAAATTATATGGAGACGAAACAATCACTTACTATAACAACTCTAAAGATCATTTGGAATATTTATGGTTACAATTAGATCAGAACATGCGTGCTCCTGATTCTAAAACTCCATTATCAAATTCTACACGTGCAAACTTATTTGAAACTCCAGAAGATTTTGTTGCTAAAAATATGGGAACAAAAAAAGATTTTGGTTTTAAAATCGAAGCTGTTAAATATGAAGATGGTAGAGATTTATCTCACACAATTAATCGTACAATGATGCGTATTAATTTACCAACTCCTTTAGCTCCTGGTGCTAGTTTCAAATTTAAAATAAAGTGGAACTATTTAATTAATAATTCAGTTACCGATGGTGGTAGATCTGGTTTTGAACAATTTAAAGATGGAAATAAAGCTTACACTATAGCTCAATTCTTTCCAAGATTATGTGTGTATAACAATGTTGAGGGATGGCAAAATATGCAATTCTGGGGTCGTAGTGAATTTGCTTTAGAATTCGGTGATTACGATGTAAAACTTACTGTTCCAGCTGATCATATTGTTGATGCTACAGGAGACCTTCAGAATGAAAAAGAAGTTCTTACTAAAGAGCAACGTAAAAGATTTGAAAAAGCTAAAAAATCTTTTAAAGACCCTGTATTCATTGTAACGCAAGCTGAAGCTGAAGAAAACGAGAAAAAAGGTACTGATAAAACTAAAACTTGGCACTTTAAAGCTAAAAACGTTCGTGATTATGCTTTCGCTACTTCTAGAAAGTATATCTGGGATGCAATGGCTGTTGATATTAACGGAAAAACTGTTATGGCAGTTTCTTTATATCCTAAAGAAGGAAATCCTTTATGGGAAGAGCATTCTACAAGAGTAGTTGCTAACACTTTAGAAGAATATTCTAAATTAACTTTTGATTATCCTTATTCTAAAGCAATTTCTGTTCATGCTGACAGACAAGGTATGGAATATCCTATGATTTGTTTCAATTATGGTCGTCCAAATCCTGACGGAACTTATTCTGACAGAACTAAAAATGGAATGATTGGTGTAATTACTCATGAGGTTGGACACAATTTCTTCCCTATGATTGTAAATTCAGATGAACGTCAATGGACATGGATGGATGAAGGTATTAACTCATTTGTTGAAATCTTAGCTGAATTAGATTATGATCCTAATTTCAATACAAATAACTTACCTAAAGATATTGTTCGTTACATGAGCTACGATCAAGAAAATTTATCTCCAATTATGTCTCAAGGAGATTACGTGAAAAATTTTGGTCCAAATGCTTATACAAAACCAGCTGCTGGTTTATACATGTTAAGACAAACAATTATGGGACCTGAATTATTCGATTATGCTTTTAGAACATATTCTCAACGTTGGATGTTTAAGCATCCAACTCCTGCTGATTTCTTTAGAACTATGGAAGATGCTTCAGGTATGGATTTAGATTGGTTTTGGAGAGGTTGGTTCTACACTACAGATTACTGTGACATAGGAATTAAAGAAGTTAAGCCTTTATACTTAACTAACAAACCTAACGAAAGAACTAAACAATTACAAAAACAATATCCAGGTTATTTTGCTTCATTAGGAAAGTTAATTCATGTAACTACTGAAAAAGCAGATGCTGATCCAAGCGAATTAGAGAGTTACATAAAAGGTTTACCAGCTGATGAAAAGGCTAAATTAAAAGAAATGCCTAAATATATGTATCAAGTTGAATTCGAAAAACCTGGAGGTTTAGTTTTACCTTTAATCGTAGAATTAACTTATGCTGATGGTACTAAAAAACGTGAACAATTCCCAGCTCAAATATGGAGAAGAGATGACACTAAAGCTTATAGAGTATTCACATCAACTAAAGAAGTTAAAAGTATTGTAGTAGATCCTGATTTAGAGACTGCAGATATTGATACTTCTAACAATAGCTGGCCTAAGAAAACTGAAAGTAAATTCGATAAGTTTAAAAATACTAAAAAGTAATTTTTACTTTTAAAAAACAAAAAACCGCAATTTACATTGCGGTTTTTTTAGTAGTAATTAATTTAAATCTATAAATGATACAGCTAAAAAACTATATTAATAGCTATGCAAAATTAAGCAATTCTGATCTATATTATATAGAAAATAGCTTCATTTATGAAAAATTTAGTAAAGGAGAATTAATTATTACTTCCCAAAAGAGAGTGAATTACGTATTTTTTCTAATAAAAGGGATCGTAAAAGGTTTTGAATATGAAAAAGAAAAAATCGTTATTCAGCACCTTATAGAACCAAATAACTTTTTTACAGACTTTGATAGTTTTATGAGTAAAGAAAATACTAATGAAAATTATCAAGCTATAACAGAAGTAGAAGTATTAAAAATAGGTTATAAAGATTTTCAAGTATTTAAAAATAAATCTCTAACATTTCAAACTGCTTTAAATAAAATTCTTCAAGAATCTTTATCCTGCAAAATGGAACGCTTACAAGATTTTCAAACATTAAATGCTAAAGAGCGCTATTTAAAACTTCTAAACAACTCCCCTACCTTGATTCAAGAAGTATCTATAAGTGATTTATCTTCTTTCCTAGGTATAGAACCATCTTCATTAAGTAGAATACGAAAACAAGTTTTCTAACATTTGTCATTTTTTTCATCATTTTAAAAGGTCAATTTTGATACAAACTTTAAAATAATGAATGAAATTTCTTTAGTAACTGGTGCTAACGGACATTTAGGCTATAATCTTTGCAAATTACTTATAGATAAAGGTGAGAAAGTTATAGCCACATATAGAAATCCTAAAAATCGAAAAATTTTATCTGAATTAGGATGCGAAACTTTACCAGTTGACATTATGGATAAAAACGCTATGATAAAAGCATTTCATGGAGTAACAAATGTATATGCTGTAGCTGCGTCTTTTAAAATGTGGTCGAAGAATCCTAAAAAAGATATCTATGACAACAATGTAGAAGGCACAAGAAAATTGTTTGAAGCAGCTAATGAAAGCTGTGTAAAAAATATTGTTTATGTGAGTTCTGTAGCTTCATTAGACTTTACTAAACTTCCAGCAAAAGAGATTAACGGTTACAATACTGATCGAAGAAATTGGTATTACAATTCTAAAAATGATTCGGATAAATTAGCTTTAGAGTTGGGTAAAGAATTTAATATTAGAACTGTACTTATTTTACCATCAGCTATGATTGGTAGTAAAGCTCATCAACTAAGCTACTCTAATCGATTAGTGAAACAGATTTTAGATGGTGAAATGATCGCTGATACAAATATTACATTAAATTGGATTGATGTTAAAGATGTTGCATTAGGAGCTTACTCAGCTATGAAAAAAGGAAGAAATGGTGAACGTTATATTTTGGCGAATGAAAAACATACTTCTATTCAAGAAAGTGTAGCTATAGCTGCTAAAATATTTCCTGAATTAAAATTAAAAACTCCTCCTAAAATACCTAAATCTTTACTGTATATAATTGCTTTTTTTATGAAAACAGGAAGTTTAATAACTGGAAAAGAACCACTATTACAAAAAGAATATATTGATATGTTTTATGGTTTAAAACAAGATTATGACATCAATAAAGCCAAATCTGAATTAAATTTCAGTCCTAAATCGAGTAAAAAAGCTCTAGTTGAAGCTCTTAATTATATCAAAAATGAATGGAAACACTAATTTTTTTTTAAAAAACATCATTTTTATGATATTAAAAATAACTTAGAATCTAAATCGATATAGAATTAACAAATACACACCTTAAACCTTATTAAATTATCAAATTAACACTAAACAGAATAATGCTTTTTATTATTCTCATGTTTAACCCTATTTTTTTGTCGTCTAAAAAGTACTATTATTTTTTTATTTGAAAATTAATAGTACTTTTATCGACGTGAAAGCGAATAAAAAAAATACATCTTTTCTTAAAAACGTAACTACTACGTTAATATTCGCTTACACAATTATTTCTACAATTATTACGACCCTTTAGGGGTTGTTTTTCTACATATAATTCTCGATATAGGTCTTTTTTAAAAGACTAAAAATTAAATCACAAATAGTAATCATTCTACCTTAATTCACATAAAATGAAAGTCCTAAAATTCGGAGGTTCATCAGTTAAAGATTATCAAAACATACAAAAAGTTTTGAATATCATTGAAGAAAAATCAAAAGAAGATCAATTAGCAGTAGTAGTTTCTGCTTTTGGTAAAACTACAGATACTTTATTAAAAAGTGCACAATTAGCAAAAAATAAAGACGAAAGTTATTTGACCTTAATCAATGAAGTTGAACAACATCATTTTGAAACTATTGAAAATTTAATTAGCAATAATTCTAACAACGTAATAGAACGAACGAATGAATTATTCAATCAATTAAAAACCTTATATAAAGGTTGTTACTTATTAGAAGAACTTTCTCCTAAAGCTAAAGCTATTATTAGTAGTTTCGGTGAACGTTTATCTTCTTACATTATTTCTGAAGCTGCCAAAGAACGTTTAAATGCAACGTTTAAAGACAGTCAAGAGTTAATTATTACTGACAATAATTATTTAAAAGCTCAGGTAGATTTTGAAACAACATATAGCAACTGCTCTTCTTATTTTAACGAAAATAATTTTCAGGTAGTGGTTTTACCTGGATTTATTGCAAAATGTTATAACGGACAAACAACAACATTAGGACGAGGTGGTTCAGATTATACTGCATCTATTTATGCGGCGGCTGTTCATGCGGAAGAATTACAAATATGGACAGATGTTAGTGGTATGTTTACTGCGAATCCGACTATAGTAAAACAAGCTGAACCTATCCGTCATATTTCTTATCAGGAAGCCATGGAGATGTCTCATTTTGGAGCAAAAGTAATCTACCCTCCTACTATTCAACCTGTAAGAGAAATGAGAATTCCATTAGTAATTAAAAATACTAATGCACCTAATGATGAAGGTACATTCATCACCCTAAATACTGATAAAAGTTCTTCTGTTAAAGGAATTAGTTATATAGAAAATATCGCTTTACTAACTATTGAAGGTAGTGGAATGGTTGGTATCTCTGGAGTTTCTAAACGTTTATTTGAAGCTTTATCGGATGATGATATTAATGTAATTTTAATAACTCAAGCTTCTTCCGAACATACTATTTGTGTTGGTGTATTAGAAGAAGACGCAGAAAAAGCAGTTAACAGCATTACTAAAAAGTTTGAAATAGAGATCAATCAAAAGAAGATAGATCCTATTCATACAGAAAAAGACCTAAGTATATTAGCTTTAGTTGGTGATAACATGAAAAATCATCAAGGTTTAAGCGGAAAAATGTTTAGTGCATTAGGAAAAAACAATGTAAATATTAGAGCAATAGCTCAAGGTGCTTCTGAAAAAAATATTTCTGCAGTAATTAAGCATTCTGATGCAAAAAAAGCTTTAAATACTTTACATGAGCAATTCTTTGGAGAGCAAACAAAGCAGTTAAATTTATTTGTTACTGGAGTAGGAAATGTTGGAAATCGTTTTCTCGCACAATTACAACAACAGAAAGAATATTTACAAGAACAGCTTAAACTTAATGTACGAGTTGTAGGACTTTCAAACTCAAAAAAAATGTACTTCGATGAACAAGGAATCGATTTACAAAACTGGAAAGATTTACTATTAAACAAAGGAGAAACTACAGGTTTAGATCTTTTTCATGCTAAAGCTAAAGCTTTAAACTTAAGAAATAGTGTATTTATTGATAATACAGCCAACGAGCATGTTTCTAAAATGTACCAACAGTATTTAGAAAATAATATTGCTGTAGTAACTTGTAATAAAATTGCTTGTGCATCAGAATTAAATAATTACAAAACACTGAAAAAAGTTTCTAAACAATTTAACGCTCCTTTTTTATTTGAAACTAATGTAGGAGCTGGTTTACCTATTATCGATACTTTAAAAAACCTTATCGCTTCTGGTGATCGCGTTCATAAAATACAAGCAGTTTTATCTGGTAGTTTAAACTTTGTTTTCAACAATTTTAATAATACTAATACTTTTCATGATATTGTAGAACAAGCTCAGCATGAAGGATACACTGAACCAGATCCTAAAATTGATTTAAGCGGTGTTGATGTTGCTAGAAAAATTCTAATTTTAGCTAGAGAAAGTGGTTATGAACTGGAATTATCAGATATAGAAAATCAATCATTTTTACCACAAGAAAGCTTAGATACGTCAAACAATAAAGATTTTTATGAAAGCTTAACAAAATTTGAATCTCATTTTCAAGAGATTTATGCTAAAGCAAATAATGAAAACTGTAAATTGAAATATGTTGCAGAATTTGTAGATGGAAAAGCAAAGGTTGGTTTACAACATATTCCTCAAGATCATCCTTTTTATAACTTAGAAGGGAGCGATAACATTGTATTATTCTTTACAGATCGATATCAATTACAACCGTTACAAATTAAAGGTGCAGGAGCTGGTGCTGATGTTACTGCTTCTGGTATTTTTGCAGATGTGATAAGAGTTGCTAATAACTAAGTTTCATGATAAAATAACTAGCAACAAACATATATTAACAGAAATGTAAATAATGAATAAAATAAAGATATTTTCACCAGCTACAGTAGCTAATGTTTCATGTGGTTTCGATTGTTTAGGTTTTGCTGTAAACGACCTTGGAGATACAATGTCATTCACAAAAACAAAAGAAAAAGGAGTTAAAATCTCTAAAATTTCAGGTGCAAATTTACCTTACGAAAGTGATAAAAATGCTGCTAGTGCAGTAGCGTTGGCTATGTTAGAAAAACATCCAGCAGATTTTGGATTAGAGATTGAAATTCATAAAGGATATGCTCCTGGAAGCGGATTAGGTAGTAGTGCAGCTAGTTCAGCAGGTGCTGCTTTTGCTGTAAATGAATTACTTGGCAAACCTTTCTCTCAATTAGAGTTAACTAAGTTTGCAATGTTTGGTGAACAAATAGCCTGTGGTTCTCCTATTGCTGATAATGTAGCTGCTGCAATTTATGGTGGTTTTATTTTAGTACAACAGTACTCGCCTTTAAACGTAATTAAAATTCCTGTTCCTTCTGAATTAATGCTTGTCGCTATTCATCCACAGGTACAAGTGAAAACTAAAGACGCAAGAGATGTACTTCCAGAAGAAATTCCTTTAAAAGATGCTGTCACACAATGGGCAAATGTTGGAGGATTAATTAGTGGTTTATATGCTAATAATTATGAAACTATAGCTAATTCACTTAAAGATATTATTGTTGAACCAGCAAGAAAACATTTAATTCCTCATTTTGATGAAGTAAAACAAACTGCTTTAGATTATGGTGCTTTAAGCGCTGGTATTTCTGGATCCGGTCCAACAATTTTTGCGCTTTGTAAAGGGAAAGAAACCGCTAAAAAAGTACATCAACAAATAGATGAATTATATCAAAAAACTGGCATCGATTATACCATGGTATTATCAAAAATAAACACACAAGGAGTAACCATATTAGAATCTAATTAATCATGAAATACTATAGTTTAAATAATAATGCTAAACCTGTTTCTTTTAGTGAAGCTGTAATACAAGGATTAGCTCCTGATAGAGGTTTATATTTCCCTGAAGAAATTCAACCTTTACCTAAAGAATTCATTGCTAATATTGATCAATATTCTAATGAAGAAATTGCTTTTGAAGCAATTAAACAATTTGTTGGTAATGAAATTCCAAAAGAAACTTTACAAAAAATCGTTTCTGAAACTATTAATTTTGATTTTCCTGTGGTTTCTTTAGAAGAAAACATTGGAACTCTAGAATTATTTCATGGTCCTACTCTAGCCTTTAAAGATGTTGGAGCTAGATTTATGGCTAGATGTTTAGGTTACTTTAATTCTCAAAACCCAGATAAAGTAACTGTTTTAGTTGCAACATCTGGTGATACTGGAGGTGCAGTTGCTAATGGTTTTTTAGGTGTTAATGGTGTTGATGTTGTCATACTGTACCCGAGTGGTAAAGTGAGTGATATTCAAGAAAAACAATTAACTACTTTAGGTAAAAACATCACTGCTTTAGAAGTTCATGGGGTTTTTGATGACTGTCAAGATATGGTTAAATCTGCTTTCTTAGACGAAGGGATTTCAAGACAATTAACTTCTGCAAACTCTATAAATGTAGCACGCTGGTTACCGCAAATGTTCTATTATTTCTTTGCTTACAAACAACTATACAAACAACATTCTGATATTGTTTTCTCTGTGCCAAGTGGAAATTTTGGAAATATTTGTGCTGGAATGATGGCACAAAAATTAGGTTTACCCATTAAACATTTTGTTGCTGCTACAAATGTAAATGACACTGTTCCTCAATTTATGAAAGCAGGGAAATACGAACCTAAAGCTTCTAAAGCTACAATATCTAATGCAATGGATGTTGGAAATCCGAGTAATTTTATTAGAATTCAAAAGTTATTTAACAACGATTTTCAAGATTTAAAAACTAGATTTTCTTCTTTTTCTTTTTCAGATCATCTTACTAAAGATGCAATGAAAAGAATTTACAACACATCTAATTACGTAGCAGATCCTCATGGTGCAGTTGGTTATTTAGGTTTAGAAACTTATGGTTTACAGGAGAAAGAGTTTGGTGTATTTTTAGAAACTGCACATCCTGTAAAATTTTTAGATGTGGTTGAGGAAACATTATCTCAAAAAATTCCTATTCCAGAAGAAATTCAAGAAATCATTACCAAAAAGAAAGAATCAATTCAAATTAGTACTTACGACGAATTAAAGTCTTTTTTGAATTCATAAATAAAAAAAGCGTTTCTAAAATTAGAAACGCTTTTTTTATGTTGTTAAGTTGTTACTTACTTCTTGAATAATTTTGTTACATCTTCAGCAGTTAATAATCTAGATACTTTTACATTTTCTTCAACATCTACAGGATTGTCTCCACTAGTCATTTGAATTTGTAAAAAAGCCTCACCATCTTCTCTAGAATACTTTAACCAAACAATTTGTCCGTTTGCTTTCATTTTTAACGGATCTCTTGGTACATTTTGAAAACCTCCCATTAATCCGTTATATAATTTATCTAAATCGTTATCTAAGTTTTTAAAACTAAAGCTTACATATTCATGTCCGATTGCATTAATGTTTTTAAAGAAGAAGTTGTAATCATTCTCACCAACCTTTTCTAAATACACATAACTAATTTTTCCTACAACCTCGCTTTGGCTTGTTTCAATAAATTCGATTTGCGAATACACAGATCCTGAAACAACTAACAATAATAACAATAAAGCTTTTCTCATAATTCTTCTAATTTTAGGGATTCGTATTTTTATTAATTACTTTAATAACGCCTAAAAATAGAATTATTATATCAATTTTACTATTTTTCGGCGATTAAAAATGAATAATGAAAGTTTGTATCGCTGAGAAACCTAGTGTGGCAAGAGAAATCGCTAACATTTTGGGAGCCAACACCAAACATGATGGATATTTTGAAGGAAACGGTTATGCCGTTACTTATACTTTTGGTCATTTGTGTACACTTTTAGAACCAAAAGACTACAAACCTCACTGGAAAAGCTGGGATTTGAACAATTTACCAATGCTTCCAGAGAAATTTGGGACTAAAGTTACAGCCGATTCTGGAATTCAAAAACAATTCAATATTGTAAAGTCATTATTCCAAAAAGCCGATGTAGTTATCAACTGTGGGGATGCCGGACAAGAAGGAGAATTAATACAACGTTGGGTAATTAATCAAGCTGATTATAAAGGAAAAGTACAGCGTTTATGGATTTCTTCATTAACTGAAGAAGCTATAAAAGATGGATTTAGTAATCTTAAAGAAGAAGAAGATTATAATAATTTATACTACGCTGGTTATTCTAGAGCAATCGGAGATTGGTTATTAGGTTTAAACGCTACACGTTTATATACTGTAAAGTTTGGTGGTTACAAACAGGTACTTTCTATTGGTAGAGTTCAAACACCAACACTAGCGATGTTAGTAAATCGTTATTTAGAAATTCAAAATTTTAAACCTCAACCTTACTGGGAGCTACAAACTACTTACAGAAATACACTTTTTAATTGTGAAGAAGGTCGTTTTCTAAAAAAAGAAGATGGACAAAAATTCGCAGATAAAGTAAAAGAATCAGATTTTGAAATTGTTTCTGTAAAAAAGAAAAAAGGAAAAGATTATGCTCCTAAACTTTTCGATTTAACAGGATTACAAGTATACTGTAACAATAAATTTGGATTTTCAGCTGATGAAACCTTAAAAATTGTTCAGAAACTATATGAAATGAAAGTAGTTACTTATCCAAGGGTTGATACTACTTTCTTACCAAATGATATATACCCTAAAGTTGCTGGTATTCTTAAAAATTTAACTAATTATGCTGAAATAGCTCAGCCTTTATTAGGTAAGAAAATTAAAAAATCGTCTCGTGTTTTTAATGATAAAAAGGTCACCGATCACCACGCTATAATTCCTACTGGAGTTCAAACGAATTTACAATACAATCAGCAACAAGTTTATGATATTATTGTTCGTCGTTTTATTGCTGTTTTTTATCCTGATAGTGATATTGCTAATACAGCAGTTATTGGAAAAGCTGATGATGTATCTTTTAAAACTACCGGAAAAGAGATTTTAACCAAAGGATGGCGAGTAGTTTTTGAATACAATGAAGAACCTAAAAAAGTAACTTCAGACCAAAGTTTACTACCTAATTTTGAAGAAGGAGAAAAAGGTCCACATGAACCAAGTTTCTTAGAAAAAGAAACTAAACCTCCAAGAAATTATACAGAAGCAAGCTTATTACGTGCTATGGAAACTGCAGGTAAACAAGTAGATGATGATGAAATGCGAGAGCTAATGAAAGAAAATGGAATTGGTCGTCCATCTACACGTGCAAGTATTATAGAAACACTTTTTAAACGTAAATATATTGAACGTCAGAAAAAATTAATTCTACCAACTAAAACAGGTATAGATTTAATTCAATTAATTGACAATGAACTTTTAAAATCTGCTGAGCTTACTGGACTTTGGGAAAAACGTTTAAAGGAAATTGAACGCGGAGATTATCATGCAAGTACTTTCATTAAACAAATGAAACAAATGGTAGATCAATTGGTTTATGAAGTTCGATCTAGTAAAAAAACGGTTCGTCTTTCTGCAGAAAATAATACCGAAAATACTACTGCAAAAAAAACGAAAAAGAAAACAACGAGTAAAAAGACAGTAGTTGGAAAGGAGTGTCCGAAATGTAAAAAAGGAAACTTACTAAAAGGTAGTACTGCTTACGGATGTTCGAATTATAAAAACGGTTGTGATTTTAAACTTCCCTTCTCTTTCTTAGAGAAAAAGATTTCTGAAAGTCAATTAATTCGATTATTAGATAAAGGATGTACTACGAATTTAAAAGGTTGGAAAACTGAACAAGGAAAAGTAGAAGGTTTAGTTCGCTTTGATGATCATTTCAATTTAAAGTTAGAACCTAAACAAGGAGGTGCGGAAAAAGCAAAAGCTGTTCCTGATAAAATTATCTGTCCAAAATGTAAAAAAGGGACTATTTTAAAAGGTAAATCTGCTTATGGATGCTCAGAATATAGTAATGGTTGTACTTATGTTTTTCCTTTTGCTAAAATTAAAGAATTAGCTAATGGAAAAGATATTACCAAAGCAATGGTATATGATTTTTTGACAACTAAATTTGAGTAATCTATAAAACTAAAAAAATTATACGCTTTTTAAATTTAGTATTTTAAAACAAAATTGTTTTCTTAAAAATGAAACTTTGAAAATTAATTCATAACATTTTTTTATTTAACCATACAAGTTTCTATTAAACTAAATAAGAACCTATTTTCTTATAAAGTTTATTACAGATATAATATTTATATTTGCGCCGCTTAAAATTTAATATTGCTATGATTAATTTTTACTAAGCCATATTTTCCCTGTATTTAAGCCTTTTTAAAATTAAACAATTAAACAAAACTGAATGTTATGAGAAAAAACTACGTTTTACACATTATTCTTTTTATTATTTATCTTAATTCAAATGCACAGGCAAACTTTTTTATTTCAACCGGCTTCGAAAGTACTCCTGTTGGGTTATTAGTTAAAGGAGATGATTTATTAATAGGATCAGTTGGAAAACAAAAAATTTACAGAGTAAATTTAAAAGAACCAACTCCAACACTAAATGAATTTATTAATGATATAAGTTTCCCTGGCTTCTTTAAAAATGTTGGTAATACTCTTTATGTACCGGGAGTTAATACTTTCACTATATTTGATATAACCAATAATACTCCTACTAAATTAAAAGAAATAGCCTCTGATACATTTTTAGTTAGTACTGCTATATATAATAATGATTTGTATGCTGCTTATTTCAATGGTGGTAAAATTATTAAGTATAATTTATTAGACTTAGATGCTCCTCCAGTTGAAGTGTTAAGCGGTTTAGGTAATTTAGTTGATCTCAAAATTCATAATAATGAATTGTACTTTGTTCAAGCAACTAATAGAAAAATATCAAAAATAGATCTTACTGTTTCTAATCCTACTATAAATGAAGTAATTGCTGTTAGAGGAGTTTTAGGACTATTATTTGTTGGAGATGATTTGTATTTTTCAACAAATCATAATGGTAATAAAGTTTCAAAAATAAATATAAATGACATTAATCCTATTCCTGAAGTAATTGTTGACAATCTTGCTAATCCTGTTTGGGGATTAGAATTTCATGATAATTATTTATACATGGCTCAACAATTTGGTTATGGCGTATGGAGAGTTAACTTAAATAGACTTAATACTGATAAGTTTACTAAAGATACAAGTATTTTATATCCTAATCCTACAAAGGATATCATTAATGTATCTAGTGATAAACACGAAAAATATATTATTAATGATATAAATGGTAAGATCGTTTTAAAAGGAAATATTTCAAATCAAAAGATTGATATTAGTAAACTAAATACAGGTATGTACTTTTTATCTATTGATGGAAAAAAATCAAAAAAAATAATAAAGCGATAGTCTTATATTTAAATTTTGAATATTTGAAACACTTATGAAAAAAGTATTCATTATAGTTTTTCTATTATTTTAAAACCTAGTTTTTTCCCAATCGATTAAAACTGAAAATTTAGTTAGAAAAACTTTTGGTAACTATAATTTTGAAAAGTTAAGTTGAACATACTCTTTTTATCAATAATAAAATTTACAGCTAAAGAAACCTGTAAAGCCAATTTAAATAGTGTTTAAAAAAATTATTAAAAATTAAAAACAAAAAAAATATAAATCCTGATTTAAAATCAGGATTTATATTTTTTAATTAAAGCTAAAGAAGTTTCTGTAAGTTCTTCGATTCTTTCATAATCAAACTCTCCTTCAGAGTTTCTAATAATTAATTTAGATCCCATACCTACGCAAACTGCTCCTGCTTCAATCCATGATTTTATATTTTTCTCATTAGGTGAAACTCCACCAGTTGGCATAATACTTGTCCATGGACTTGGTCCTTTAACTGCTTTAATAAACTCTGGTCCGTAAACACTTCCTGGAAATAACTTTACCACTTCACAGCCAAAAGCTTCTGCTTTTGAAATTTCAGTTAAAGATCCACATCCAGGAGACCATAAAACTTTTTTCTTATTGCATGCAATAGCTATTTCTTCTTGAAAAGCTGGAGTTACAACAAAATTTGCTCCTAATTGCATAAAAAGAGAGGCTTCTGCTGCACTTGTTAAAGAACCTACTCCTAAAATCATATCATGATACTGAGTATTACAATATTTAGAAAGTTTACCAAAAACTTCATGAGAAAAATCTCCTCGAGCAGTAAACTCTAGTAATCGAGCACCACCTTTGTATAATGCATCTACTATTTTTTTACATACTTCTATATCTTCATGATAAAAAAGAGGAACTAATCCTGTTCTTTCCATTGCTATAATCACTTGAATACGTGAAAATTTAGCCATAATCTATTGTTTAAATCATCTAGAAACCTTACCAGATGTATTTCCTTCAACCATCTGTAAAACTTCTTCTTTAGTTGTTAAATTAAAATCTCCAGAAATTGTATGCTTTAAACAACACGCAGCTACTGCAAAATTCAATGTTTTTTGTAAATTAAATTCAGGATTTATTAACCCGTATAACAAACCTCCCATAAAAGCATCACCACTTCCTACTCTATCTACTACAGGTGTAACATCTCTAGTTTGAGCATTTAAAATTTTAGATTTATCATATAAAATTCCTCCAATTTTTTGATGTGATGCACTTATAGAATAACGTAAAGTTGTTGCCATTACATCTAAATTAGGACAGTCTTGTACTATAATGTCATATAGTTTAGGTAAAGATTCTAAATCCTCATAATTGGGTGTTACTTTTGACTTACCTAGCATAAAAAGTGCAGTATCGATGTCTCCTAATATTATGTTACTGTACTTTAATAACTCTGGCATGATATCTTTAGGATCTTTACCATATTTCCACAACTTAGATCTATAATTTAAATCTGAAGAAATAATAATGCCTTTTTCGTGAGCCTTTTTAATTGCTCTTAAGCATTCTTCTGCTGCATTTTGAGAAATAGCTGGTGTTACACCACTCCAATGAAAATGGGTTGCATTTTTTAATACAATATCCCAATTTATTTGACCTTCTTTAACATTAGCAATCGCACTATCTTCTCTATCATAAATTACTTTACTTCCACGAGTTCCTGCTCCAGTTTCTAAAAAATAAATACCTATTCTTTTTCCATCTAGAACAATATGATTAGCACCTACATTACGTTGTCTTATCTTTTCTATAGCACATTGCCCGATATCATTATTAGGCAAACAAGTAATAAAATCTGAAGTAACACCATAATTTGCTAAAGATACAGCTACATTAAATTCTCCACCTCCATAGGTTACATCAAAAAAATTTGCTTGAGAAAAGCGAAGATGTCTTTCTGTAGCTAATCGCATTAAAATTTCACCAAAAGCAACAACTTTACTCATTTATTAAATATTTTTTATAATCAGATAATAGCTTAATTAAATACCTAAAGCTTGCCCTCCTCCAATTTGTATTGTCTCTGCTGTGATAAATGCAGCATCTTTACTTGCTAAGAAAGAAACTACACCTGCTACATCTTCTGGCTGTCCTAATCTACCTAACATAATATTTTTTGCCCATGAAGCAAATACTTCTGGCTTTGTAGATTTAATTTGTTTGTGGAAATCTGTATCGATTGTACCAGGAGAAACTGCATTTGCTCGAATACCATATTCTGCTAAATCTTTCGCTAATGCTCTAGTTAAAGTATGAACTGCGGCCTTTGAAGTTCCATAAATTCCAGCTCCAGGACCACCTGCATTCCAACCTGCATTTGATGTATAGTTTATAATTGATGGATTATCACTTTTTTTCAAATAAGGAATTGCTGCACGAGAAGCAAAAAAAGCTGAATCTAAATTTAAAGCCATTACAAAACGATAAAAATCAGTTGTCATTTCTTCAAAACGTTGACGACCACCTAGACCACCTGCATTATTTATAAGTGTGTCTATTTTTCCATACTTCTCTCCTATTTTAGTGATATTTTCAGTAACTGCTTCTTCTTTAGTAACATCAAATCCGTAGTATTCTGCTGTTATACCTTCAGCTGTTAACTCTTCAACTCTTTTAGCTCCCATATCATCTTCAATACCATTTAAAATCACAGTATATCCATCTAATCCTAACCTTTTTGCAACAGCAAAACCAATTCCTCCTGTTGCTCCTGTAATTACAGCTATTTTGCTCATTTTAATTTTTGTTTTTTTGTTAATTGTTTCTTATTTATGTTTCTAGTTTTTCGCTTGAAGACGTTCTATTTTTGGACATAAAATCCAAACACTTACTAAAGCTATTGTTGCTAAAATTGCTCCAATAACAAATACTGGTGTATAATTACCTCCTTTAGTTAGCCAAGGCACAAAGAATGTTAATCCAGCTGCAGCTAGTTTTGCTGCCATACCTGAAAAACCTGCTAATGTCCCTACTGTTTTTCCACTAAATAAATCACTTGGTAAAGTTTGTATATTTCCAATTGCAGTTTGAAATCCAAATAGAATTACAGCCATAATTAGTACTGCAGTAGTCGGCCCTCCTGGATTTGCAAGTGCCAATAATGCCGGTAACATAATTAAACAACCTAATGTAATAACCATCTTTCTTGTTTTATCAATACTCCATCCTACTTTTAATCTATTGTGAGCTAATAAACCTCCAAACCAAGCTCCTATCATTGCTCCTAAATAAGGTACCCAACCGTATAAACCAATTCCTTTTACATCCATTCCATAAACTTCAAATAAGTAAATTGGAATCCATGACACAAACAACCACCAAATTGGATCAATTGCTGCTGAAGAAATAATTACTCCCCAACTTTGTTTATGCGATAATAATTTTGAAGTATTGGGCGTATAATCTTCCTCTAAAGATTCATCATTTTTTTCAGTTTTTTTCTTTTGACCTTTTAGAATATAATTTCTTTCCTCATCAGTTATCCAAGGATGTTTTTTTGGTGGAGCTTTCACTATTATAATCCAAGGAATTAACCATAATAAACCTAATAAACCGACAAGTATAAAAATAGTTTGCCAGCTAAAATGACCTGCCAAATATGCTATTAATGGAATTGCTATGGTACCTCCAATAGCTGCACCAGAATTAAATAAACCTTGTGCAAAAGCTCTCTCTTTTGTAGGGAACCATTCTGCATTTCCTTTTGACGCTCCAGGCCAGTTTCCTGCTTCAGAAATACCTAAAAGAGATCTGAATAACGCAAAACTTGTAAATGAATTTGCTAAAGCATGTAAGGCAGTAGCAACAGACCAAACTCCTATAGAAAGAATAAAACCTAATCGAGTACCAATCCAATCGAAAATTTTTCCGAAAATAGCTTGCCCAAAAGCATAAGAAAACATGAATACAATTGTTATCCAAGAATAAATCTCTTTTCTTTGATCTGCATTCTTATTTGGATATAATTCCTCTGCAATATCTGGCCATAAAACAATTAATGTTTGCCTATCAATATAGTTGATAATAGCTGCTAGTGCAATTAAACCTATTACCCACCATCTAAGTCCTTTAATTTTCATTTTTACTTTAGTTTACAACGTATTTGGTCTGGGCTCATAAAATTGACTTTATGAACCTTGTTAATAATTCAAGATATATCTATTAGGTTTTCAGATGATTAAAATCTAAACCTTAAGAATTAATATGTAATTTGTTTGTTTTCGCTTATTTAATTAAAAAGCTGTTTTAAGTTCTACTCTATATTTCTTTGTCTGAGTTATAACAATACTGATATAATACACTAAAATGATCTTTCATTTTTTGTTTAGCTAATTGGGGATTTTGATCTTTTATCGCTTCATATATATCATAATGTTCTTGTATACCTTTTTGTGCTAAACCTTTATCACATACATGGTATTTTTCAAAATTGGTAATAATACCTGGCGTAATCATTAACATAAAAGTATTAATTGTACTATTACCACTGGCTTTTGCTATTGCTAAATGAAATAATAAATCTTCTTGAACAGCATCTTCACCTTTATTTACCTTTTCAGTATAAGCTTCTAAAGTTTGAGCCATAGCTTTTAAATCTTCATCAGTACGTCTTAAAGCTGCTAATCTCGCAGTTTTGAGCTCTAATAAAATTCTGGTTTCAACCAAAGATTTAAAACTAGGATCTTCTAATCTTAGAATATCTTCAATCATACCATTAAGAGCAATTACACCAATATTAGCTACAAAAGTTCCACTTTGAGGAATTGATTTCAGTAATCCATAAAACTCAAGTTTTTGAATAGCTTCTCTTATATTTCCTCTTGAGACACCAAACTTTTCAGACAACATTCGCTCTGAAGGAAGCTTATCTCCTGGTTCTAAGTTCTTAAAGTTTATCAATTCTCTAATTTGAGCAATGATTTTCTTTTGAACATTTTCGCTGTCATTTGTTGTTAAAATATCTAATTTCATGTACTTTTTGTATAATTGGTTAACCAGTTCCGATTTACGAATTTAATAAATTACATCTGTTAAAGTTTATATTTATCTGCTATTTTTTGAAAAATAAACTGCTAATTAATGTGATACTTCTAGCTTATAAAATCGAACTCTAGCAAATGCATCTTTATCTCTGGTTTGAAAATAGTTACCTGCTTTAAAATAGTTTTCGAAAATACCCCATCTTTTCATATGTATATTCTCATATACCTTAAATTCATTATTGTTTAAAATTACTACCATTTTTCCATCGGATACTTTTACTTCGAGTGTAAATTTTTTAAAACCTACTTTTTGTTTAAAAGTATAACCTTCATCATCATCCCAAGCGTCTTTATGCAACAATTCTTTATATGTTGCTGTCTTACTTTTTAGGACTTTAGTCTTAACTCTTACTTTACCGTTCTTCCAATATATTTTTAAAATTGGAGGAGCATTATTATCTTTTTGACCTATTAACTCTTTTTGTTCATTTGTTAATCTCCCATGAATTTGCATGATAATGGTCTTATGATATTCTCCTTTCTTATTCCTAGAGATTTCATCAATAGCTAATTGTCCCTTCATTCTACCACCTTGTTTGAAGGTCCAGTTTACGTTATTATCTCCTGGCTTCATTTGTTCACGTAGTTCAGAACGAGAATATTTTGTATTTGCTGTAGTAATATTTGGTTCTGCATAAAACACTAAAGCTCCTTTAGCAGAATCGTTATACATGTACTTTTTTAATACATCATTATTAGCATAATCAAAAATTTCTGGTGGACTTACCTCATAAGGTTTTCCTTTATCATTTCCTTCCGGGATGGTAACTTTCCAATGTGTAAGATCTATTTTAGGAAGTTTAAATCTCTTTTTTCGTTTCTTCCTTTTTTTCTCGATCTTATTTTTCTTACCTGAAACGCTACTTTTTTGCGCCACACACGTAGCGTTTACAGATAAGAATATCAATACAAAAAGCGCTACTATGTTCTTTAGAATGCTTTTCATTAAATTTTTATAGATTGATTGCTGTTATAGTTATTGCATCTACACGAATTTCTTCATCTCCACTATTATAACCAAAATCTCCACCGCCACCTCCTGTAGCTGGTCCACCGATACCTCTAATAAATAAGGCTACACTATTATTTGCTCCTGAATTAAAAGTATAAGTATATGTGATATAACTATCATCACTTGGATTAGCTATTGTTTCTGCTAGAAGATTATTTGCTACATCTTCAACTTGAGATATCGAAGTATAACCCCAATTTTCCTGTGGAAAAGCTGTTGTTTCTGTAAAATACATAGGCGTGTAACCACTTACATATCCTGAACCTGCTAAAGCTCTAACTTCTAACATACTTGGAAAAGAACCTCCTGTTAAATCTTTAAAGGAAGCAACAACTTCAATTGTATAGTCTGCGTTTGGAGTAACTTCAAACTCTTGATAAATATGATCTGGTTCATTATTATCAAACTTTAAAACATTATCTGATCCACCATTACCTGAACTAGATTCACCTTGATCACCTAAATCTTTGTTTATCCAAGCAGAACATGTACAATCTGAACCTGATGATTTCGGTAATTTTGTAAAATCTGCATTTACTAAAACAGGATCCGGTACATCTGGTTCTTCTGGTTCAATTACTTCTATAGTTTTAGAAATAGTACTTTCAACACCAAGTGCATCTGAAACTGTTAAAGTTACAGTATAACTTCCTTCACCTGGATATTCATTAACACCATCTTTATCTGTAGATGTATTTCCATCACCAAAATTCCAACTAAAACTTGTCGCACTAGTAGACAAATTAGCGAAGTTGTATAATTTAAAATTCTCTGCACTTTGATTAAATTCAAAAGCTGCTGAAGGAGGAGTTAAATCTTCAACTGAACCTTCTTCAGGAAGTTCAAATTCGAAGTCGCAAGACGCAAATATTAATATACCTACAAAAACTAAAATTTTTGTTAGATATTTCTTCTGAAATGTGAATTTATTTATTTTTTTCATTTGTAAGCTCTTTAAATTAATAACCAGGATTTTGCTCTAAAATTCCACCTCCTAAATTCACTTCTCTTTGTGGAATAGGTAATAATAAATCTGTAGCACTAAAACTAGCTCCAATGTTAGTAGAAAATGTTGCTAATGTTTCTTGCGCTTTATTAAATCTTAACAAATCGAAAAGACGATGATTTTCGAAAGCTAATTCTACTCTTCTTTCTAACAATAAATCATCTTTAGTTATGTTAGTTACTGTGGTTGGTAATCCTGCTCTATCACGAATAGCTTGAAAAGAAGCTAAAGCTGCAGGAACACTTGTTTCATTAGAAGTTCCCATGATAGCTTCTACATGTAATAAAAGTACATCCGCATAACGCAAAACAATCCAATCGTTACCTGCTTGAGTTGGATTACTAGAAGTAGGATCTATCCCTAAAGTTGCATCTCCATCTGGAATATATTTTACAACTTGAAATCTAGTTGGCTGAGCTTGATCTACTCTATAAGAAAACTGTGTTCTATCTCCTCCAAAATTGTCTAGAGCATCTTTAGCATCAGGAGTTACATAATTTACTCCACTTGTTCTTCCCACAGCATTTAACCATTCTGCTGAAAAATTCTGACTATTTTGTGCATCATCTCCTAAGTATCCTATTGAAAATATAACTTCATTATTTCCTTCATTAAAGTATATATCTTTAAAATTAGTTTCTAAAGAAAAACCAGAGTTCATAACACTTTCACATAATTGTTGTGCTTCTAAATAGCGTTTATTTTCTGTAGTCATATACACTTTAGCTAATAACGTCTGTGCTGCTGCTCTAGAAGCTCTGTTTTTAGAACCGTTAGTTAATGTTTCTATAGCTCTATTTAAATCGGATTCAATTAAAGTATATACCTCATCTTTTGATTTTCTAGTAAATTGAATTTCTTTGTCTGCTGGTGCAATAACTCGATCTATTAGTGGAATGTCTCCAAATAATCTTACTAAGTTAAAATATGCATAAGCTCTAACAAATTTTGCTTCACCTTCGAATCTTGAGCGATTAGCTGCTGTAGCATTATTTAAATTTTCTAAAACAATATTTGCTCTAAAAATCACATTATAAAAACTACGATAATAATCTGCTACAATACCGTTATTTGCTTCTATTGTATAGTTTTCGAATTGAGCTGCTTCACCTTCACTACTTTTTGTTTGTGTGTTATCACTTCTCATTTCAGTAACGTAAAACTCAACTTGAATTCCATGATTGTCATTTGAACTTGTTGAATTAATTCCTTGAATTCCGTCGTACATATTAATAACTCCTAATTCAAGTTCATCATCATTTGAGTAAAATGTTTCACCATTTGGAGTTCCAATAGGTGCTGGCTCTAAGAAATTATCACTACATGAATACGATATAAAAATGATAATTAATATTGCGTAAATATTTTTTATTTGTTTCATGGTGTTGTTTTAAAATTCTAAGTTTAATCCTAATGAAATGGTTCTAGCAATTGGCGAACCTGCTCTTTGATAACCAAAAGTTAATGGACCTGTATTCTCTACGAATTCTGGATTAAAACCTGTATAATTATCTGCTGTGAAATACAATAAATTTTGGCCAGTTATATAAACTCTCGCTTTAGAGAAAAACTCGAAAGTTTCTGGTAAATCATTAGAGAAATTATATCCAATATTTACATTTCTTAAAGCAATGTAAGATGCATCTTGTATGATAGAATTTGTAAATATTTTTTGTTTAATAAACTCTTGATCTGGCGTTGTTGCAGTATTAAAATCTTGTGAGCTATTAAAGTGATTGAATAAATACTGATCTCCCATATTTCTTACTTCTGCACCATGACTTCCTTGCCACATAAAACTTAAATCTAAGTTCTTATATCTAAAACTATTTGAAAAACTCCAAACTAAATCTGGATAAGGATCTCCTAATATTGTTTTATCATCATCATCGATTAATCCATCTCCATTTAAATCTTTTACATAAACATCTTGAGCTTCTGCTCCAACAGGATGAAAAGGATCATTGATAAACTCTAAAGGAATTTCTCTATCGACTACCCAACCGTAAAAAGAAGCTACCGGATTTCCTACTGAATTAATCCATTCTGCTGCTCTTTTTGAATCTACATTAAGAATTTGACCATCAGAATCTCCAAAATTGATTAATTCATTTTCGTTCATTGAAGCTAACATTGTTGATGACCAACTAAAATCTTCAGTAACAATGTTACGTGTTTGTAATTCTAGTTCAATTCCTTTGTTTTCAACTTCTCCTAAATTAACTAAAGCTTGAGCAAATCCGGTAGTTACTGAAACTGGGTTAAATAATAGTTGCTTGTCGTTGTTTCTCTTATATACGTCTATTCCACCACTAATTCTGTTATTAAACAATCCAAAATCTAAACCTAAATTGATTTCTCTAGATTGTTCCCATTGTAAATCTGGATTAGGAAGATTTAAAGGATCGAAAGCAGAAACTACATTATTATCAATAATTGTTGATGTAGCTTGAAGTAAAGCTATTGAAGGATAAGTATTAATTAATACATCTCCTGTATTTAATCTGTTATTACCACTTAAACCGTAACTTGCTCTAAGTTTTAAGTTAGAAATAACATTACTTTCTTCTAAGAACTTTTCATTACTTGCTATCCAACCAACAGAAGCTGCTGGGAAATTTCCGAATTTAGAATCTGGTCCGAAAATAGAACTACCATCTCTTCTAAAACTTAAAGAAACTAAATACTTATCATCAAATGCGTAATTTAATCTTCCAAAGAAAGACATAAATGTTGTCTCGTATTGTAAAGAAGATTTATTCGAAATATTAGTTGCCGCATCTAAAGTCTGAGAAATATCTGATGTAAATCCTGTTCCTGTAACAGATTGAGTTCTTGTATCGAATGTTTCTGTAGAAAAACCTGCTACAGCATTTACATTGTGTTTTTCATTAAACACATGATTGTATGTAAAATAATTATCAGAAACTAAGTGAATTCTATTTAAATTTGAAGTTGTTAAAAAAGCTGCATCTGCTCCATTTCTATTCGCTAAAACTCCAGAATAACGGAATCCATTTCTTTGTTCAAAATCACCTGAAAAAGAAGTTCTAAACTCTAAATCATCTGTAACTTTATAATTCACATAAATAGAACCAAATAACCTGAACCTTTCTTCTGTTCTATTTCTTTCTAAAACTTTAGCTGCTGGGTTTGTATTTGAAGAGTTACTAATATCAGTTCCTCCTGTAGCAATAGGCTGGCCAGTAACTAAATCGTAATCATCGAACATACGTTGCACTGCATAATCACCAATTTGAACATTTGCCCATCTTCCATTATCTCTTAATCGATTTACGAACTGAATATTATTTTCATCTATGTATAATGGTAGCCAAGATGGTTGTCTTAAAATATCATGAGCAGAACCATCAAAACGTCTTCTATCAGTAAATGTAGGCGTTAAGCTAATTCCTACTTTAAACTTATCTGACAACTTAGTATCTACTTTAAGTTTTAAGTTATATTTTTTAAAATCATCTGTAATTAAAACACCTTCATCATGAACATATCCTAAGTTAGCACTAAACTTAGTCTTTTTAGTTCCTCCTCTAACACTAAATGAATGATTCGTAATTGTACCTCCATCGAAAATAACATCTTGCCAGCTTCTGTCTGTACCAATTAACTGTTTATATCTTGTTCTATCTGATAAAGCTCCATTTAAAGCTAATTCAGCTTGAGCAGTTCTAGCCAAACTAAATGTATAAGCATCTGATCTTCTTGCTTCTTTCAATCCAGTAAAAGTATTGTACGAAAATTTTGTTTTCCCCTCTTTTCCAGATTTAGTAATGATTTGAATTACACCATTACTACCTCTAGATCCATAAATAGCCGTTGAAGCAGCATCTTTTAGTACATCAAAAGAAGCAACATCATTCATATCTAAAGAACCTAAAAACTCATTGTCTACTACTAATCCATCAACAACAATTAATGGATCTGAAACTCCTGAAATTGATCCTGTTCCTCTAATTCTAATCGTTGGTGCAGAACCTGCTTCTCCTTCAGTAGTTTGAATATTAACCCCAGAAACCTGTCCTACTAAAGCATCATCGACACGAGCAACACCAATTTGCTCTAAATCCTTATTAACAAGTTTTGAAACAGCTCCTGTTACATTTGATTTCTTTTGAGAACCATAACCTACAACAACAACCTCATTAAGTACATTAGATTCGGGCTGTAAGACAATAGTTAGTTCTTTGTTATTTTGAATTGTGATCACTCTATCTTTAAAACCTATACTTGAGATTTGTAAAACTTCTCCTTTCTTCACTTTTAAAGAAAATTTAC
This sequence comes from uncultured Tenacibaculum sp., assembly GCF_947502995.1. Taxonomy (GTDB): domain Bacteria; phylum Bacteroidota; class Bacteroidia; order Flavobacteriales; family Flavobacteriaceae; genus Polaribacter. Next base: position 145,993 of record NZ_CANNBW010000011.1, read on the forward strand.
CATCAAAATCTGTAGAAACACCTTTAATTGTACCAAAAATGATCACATTGGCACCAGGTATAGGTTGATTGTCTTCTTGGGCAAGTACTGTACCACTCACCGTGAAGGTTTCTTGAGCTGATATAGCAATCCAACAGAAGAGCATTGCTATAAAAGTTAATCTGGTTTGTAATTTCATAATTTGTTTGTTGTTTTTTTGTGTCATTTCGATCTTACTCAAGTTCAAAATCTAAAACCAGATTTTGGCAATTCTTATATCTTTAGTATTTTTGCCTTGTCGATTGCTTTTGCACTTGATATTACTTCGGTTCCAAAAGAAGTATATAAAAAGGATAGGACCTTAAACTATCCTTTTTTTTTTAGATCAAAACAAATTGGTTTACCAGTTTGGTTAACCAAATATAAATTATTTTTTGATTTATAAAAAATTATTTGTCAGTATTTTGCATAAAATCTTCACGAATAGGACTAAATACATCAATTAAAACTCCTGCTTCTCTACAAATGGCTCCGTGCATTACGTGTGGTGGAATGTAAAAACAATCTCCTCCCTTAAGCATTTTAGTTTCTTTTCCTATAGTTAATTCGAAAGTTCCACTTTCGACATAAGTAACTTGAGAATGATAATGCTCGTGCATTGGTCCTACTCCACCAACTTCAAAGTGTACTTTAACCAACATGATTTTATCATCATATCCCATAATTTTACGTTTAACTCCTTCCCCAACTACTTCCCATTCAATTTCATCTCCAAAGAGAAATTCTTTACTCGCTTCAAATGTTTTCATTTCTATTTTATTTAATTATTGAAATAGTAAGCACCCTGCCATTTGTAATGCTTATCTTTTATAGTTAATTCGTGTTTAGTATTTTCTGAAGGATTTGTATTTGAAATTATAAATACGCGTTGTTCTTTATTAGTAAATACAATTTTTACAGCGGTGTAATCTTTATCATCATAAATTACGCTAGTATTTTCTATAGTACTTTTTGATTGCTTTGCTAATTCAAGTACAGCATTATAACTTCCGTGAGATTCTATCACATTTACAAATAATGTATTAGACTTATTTTGTTTACGGTGAATAAAAACCGGATCTCTTCTTAAATTAAAATTAGGATCATTTGCACCTATTCTTCCTAAAATGTAATCTTCATTTGTTTCAGATACAGAAGATATCGAATAGAATTTATTATGATTTAACCATGTAAAATGTGTGAATTGATTTAAAGGTTTTGCTTCAGCTTCTTTCCATAAATGTTGATACCCATTTGTATCACCCAAAGTATTTAATTGAGAAGAAGTTTCTAACTTTAAATTCGTTCCAATTACTTGTCCGAAATAATAAAAAGGCAAATCATAAGTGTTGTTATTTTTAGATTTTACTTTATTGATATCTAAAACAAAAGGAGCTGCTAAATTAGTATCTGTTACCAAAACCATTGTTCTTTGAAGTCCAACATTATTATATGCATTATTTTCTATAGCGCTTACAACTTGTACTTTCTTATCGGAGCTGTTAAACAAATACTTCTCTGAATGATTTTTACTACTCTCTTTAAACTTTCCTTTGTATTGAGAGGTTTGATTTACCGTAATGGTATTATGTGCAATAGTTTGTTTTGCCCAGGTTTTGTTCTCTTTTAAATACCCACCACCATTTTTTTGTTCAACATTTACGAATCTTGATAATCCATAATCTTGAATTACTTCTTCACCATTTTCATACAATGAAAAAGAAAGTTTATCGAAATGTCCATGACTTAAACCATGAGCAGAATACTTCATTACTAAAGTCAATTTTTGATTCTTATAAGTTCCTCTTAAAATACCAATGGCTCCTTTATCACCATTAGCTCCATCTGTTAATTCAATTGAACTTTTCTCAAAAGGTTCTGCTACCCCCTCTTTTATATCTAAAGAGACAGCCATACCGGTTTCATCTAATTGAACCTTATTTTGGGCTTTTGCTATTGATAATAGTTGCTTATTTTGATTTCCATAGAAGTACGCGATATCGACTGCAGAAATTAGAGAAGAATTGTAGTATGACATTCCTTTTTGTCCGTCATTTAAAGGAAAGAAATCACCATCTTCATCTGTTAGATTTAAAATCGCATCTACAGACTTTAGTAAAACACCATTCTTGTATTCAAAAATTTTAAGTTCTGGTTTTTTGTTTTGAAGTGCTTGAGCAAAAATTAAAAAAGGATACAATGCATATCTGTGATAATACGGTCCTTCTGTATAATATCCATCAGGAGAAAATGGGCTATCTAAATTTGCTAGAAATCCTGCTTTTCCATCTTTAGACTTAATTAAACCACCGTCATTATCTAAAGCTTCATTTGAAATCCCATCTTTTTTTATACCATATAAAGCTCTATTTACCAATTCATCATCGTTCATAACCAAACCAATCATACCAACTGCAACACAGCCCCAAGTACTATGGTTATGAATACGATTAAAAAATTGAGGAGTTTCTACTGATAAGAAATCAGCAAAGGGTCTGAATAGATTTTCTTCTAAATGACTTCTATCTTCCTTCGATAACCAATTGTAAATACAATCGTAAGCCTGACTTGTATACACTAACCAATTTGCATCGTTTAAACATTGCCAAAATATTTTACCTCTTGCATATGATCTTGTTTCGGGATGACGATCTAATTTTGGATATAAATCGGCATATCCCATTAACATTTCTTTTATGTAAGCTGCATATTTTTCATCACCTAAAATTTGAAATAAAAGTCCTGCTTTTTGCATTACCGCATAATTTATTTTATGCTGAGTATGAGGATAACCTCCAGCCATATCTTTTGGAATAGGAATATCAATTCCTTTGGCTATTTGCGCATCTACTTCATTTTGGGTTTGTTCTAATGTTTGATCGAATAAAGGTGTCGTTTTTAAATTCTTTTTGATGCTATTTACGCCATCTATAGTTAACATCAAGTTAGGATGAGCTGTTGTGTTCTTATCTGTTTTTGTTTGACTCTCATTTGTTTTACATGAAAGAAACGAAAGCAATAAAAGAATCGGAATAATTTGAATTGTTCTTAACATGGGATTAGTAGATTAATTTTAGCGCTAAGTTTTCTTCTACTTTCAATATTCCAGAGTTTTGAATTGTATTATTCACTCCTTTTTGACCTTTTGCTCCCCACAAAATAGCGATATAATCTACTGCATTATTTGTAAATGTATTGTCTTCAAAAACCATATTTACAATTCCTCTTGTTTTAATTAAAATCTCATTTTTAGTTCCTCTTCCGCTGTTAATGAATTTTGAGTTTTTTAATATCAAATTCCCTCCTATTGTAGATTCATCATATCCACCTCTATAATAATCAACTACATTGTTTTTTATCTTATTAAAAGTAGTATTCTCTATTCTTAAAAACTCTGCATTATAATCTCCCTTATCATTAGTTTCTTTATTTAAAAGAATTCCATTTTCACAGTTCGTAAATTGTGTGTTTTTAATACTAATTTCATCTGCAAATGATCCTTTAGAAACTTCTAAAATTGTTTGAAAATCTTCTACACTTATATCGTTTACAACTAAATTGTATGGCGAATGCATAAACTCTTTTAAAGTAGTAAATGCCTTATTCTTTCTGTTTCCTTTCAGATTTAACCCTGATATTTCTAAGTTAGAATTTGGATGTAAAACAAACGCTAAAGCTGAAGATGTGAAGATGAAATTTATTTTTTCGTTTGAGTCTTTTGGAGTAATTTTTATCTTCTTTTTAATATCAAGAGAAGTTTCGAACTCATAATCATTCCCTGTTAAGTAAATAACTGCTTTCTCCTTAGTTTTTTCAATAGCAGCTTTTAATTCCATAGCATTACTTGCTGTAAACTCTTCTTCAGTTACTTTTTTATCATTTGGATGAAACCAATCTGTTCCGTATTGATTTGTTTTTATTTCTTTACTAATATTTTTACCATCAATTTGAATGGCTCCGATAGTATTATTTACTCTTTTATTCCCGAATAGATCAGCAGTAATTCGATCTTTAAATTCAAATCCATTATAAGGAATAACATTTATCGTTGTTGGAATTTGCAACCAACTTGACTCTGTTTTCAATTCAAACTTTTGAGTTAAAATCCCTTCAGTTTGAACCTTACTTTTATTTAAATTATTAGTCAGGTTTTTATAAAATGTAATCCCATCAACTTTGTCATAAGTAACAATCGGAATATCTTCTTTTGTTTGATTAAATAAAATATTATTTGCTATAATAACTCTTTCTGGTCTTGCTGATCTAATTTCAGAAGGCGGTAAAACATCTCTTTGCTCTAAATTTGCTCCTACACCAATATGAAATGGCGATTTACAATTCACCCAACTATTATTAGCAACTACAACATCTGTTACTTGATTATATCTATTTAAAGGAGATTTAGGTATACCATTCATTACAGCTAATGGCGCTCTAAACTCTTTTCCTTTTAAATTATAGAAATAGTTATTGGTAATCCAATGACCAGTATTTATAACTCTAATTCCTCCAATGAATTCAGAACTATCACTACCTATAAAAATGTTTCCATTTATTCTATTATAATTTCCATGTCTTAGTACCAAAGAGCCTTCACATTGATAAAAAATATTATGGTTAAACTCATTAAAATTAGACTTACTTGAAATAATTTCTACTTCTCCATTACACTTTTCAAAATAATTATTTTCTACTTTAACATAAGCTGGAGTCATTGAAGTATAACTATCACCTATTTGCATAGTTTCAGCTCTAGGACCTCCTTTTCTTGGTCTAGGTCCAAAATGATTAGCGAAAATTTTATGATAAGTATTTATGTTTTCATTTCCTTTTAAGAAAACTCTAAGTGTTGGTCCTTGATTACCTTTTCCTGTTATATAACAATGATCTAACTGATTTTTCTGTCCCCAAAATTCAACCCAATGATCTTTTTTATTTCTATCTGGTTGAGTAAAATTCTCAATTACACAATTAGAAACTGTACAATTTTTTGCGATTTTGTTATTATCTATCTTAAAACGAATTACAGCTTTATCAGTTGTATATCCATCTTTAAAATGTAAATCTTTAATTTTTAAATATTCTCCTCCAATTTTCAAATAAGACTTACCTGTAATAAACACTTTTCCTTTTTCCTGTGCCTTAAGTACAATTGGAGCATTTTCTGTTCCTACTGCATAAAACTTTAATTCAAGATCTTTCCACTCACCATTCGATAGCAAAATAACATCTCCTGGTTTTGAATTATGAATAGCTTCTTTCAAAGCTTTTTTATTTTCTACTAAAATCTCATTTTTAGCAACTTTATTACAACTGAAAGATATTGCAATAACAATTAAACATAAAATAAACTTTCTTACTTTTAGGATAATTTTCCCCATTATACTGTAGCTATTAAATTTTCTGGTTACATAAACATAACATTTTAATAGTTTTAAAATAGTATGCTCTTAACTGGTTTACCAGATTGGTTGACCAAACTTAAAAAAAAATTAATACTCTACAAAAAATAACATGATTATTTTAAGTTATTATTAAAATTTAAGCCAATAAATTGTAAGAAATAAAGTATAAGCAATTAAGTGTGAAATATTTTTTACTTGTGTTTAAGGTCTTTGTTTTATCTTTTTTTATAAACAGACAGAAATATTAATGAAGAAATAAAAAACAGAGGTAATAATAAAACTATTATCATTCCTCTTTCACCTGTTTTGTTGGTAAAAATCAATAAGACTAAACAAATTATAGAAATCAGTAAACTTAAAGTTCTAATTAACTTTAAAAGGAAATTCATACTATTTATTGTCTTCGTAAAACTTTTTGAATTTATCTACGTTTTTAATAGACTTTTCAATCCACTCTGAATAAATCGTTAACTGTTCTTCTTTCGTTAATTGCCAACTTACATCAGATTTTCTTAAACGAGTCGTAACATCTTGAAGTATAATAGCAGCAGCAACGGAAATATTTAAACTTTCTGTAAAACCTACCATTGGAATTTTCAAATAACCGTCTGCATTTTCCATCATAAATTCAGAAACTCCTTCTCTTTCTACTCCAAAAACAAAAGCAGATTTTTTAGTGATATCAAAATCAGATAAATAACAAGAATCGTTATGTGGTGTTGTAGCTATAATTTGATATCCTTTATTCTTTAAATCTTCAAAACATTCTTGAGTATTATTGTTTTGAGATTTAAATCGATGAAAATCTAACCATTTTTGACTTCCTTTAGCTATTTTTCTTGAAACCTTGTTGACATAACTATTCTCTACAGTATATACATCTTGAATTCCGAAAATATCACAACTTCTTACTACAGCACTCGCATTATGTGGTTGAAATACATTCTCTAAAACTACAGTAAAATGCTTAGTTCTATTAGCTAGTACCTCTTTAAATGTTTGCTTTCTATTGTCTGTAACGTAACCTTCTAAATATTGTAATAATTCTTCATCTATCATACCACAAACTTATAAAAATTATTACTTTAGAAACATGAAAAAATTAGTTGTACTTACAGGAGCTGGAATTAGCGCAGAAAGTGGAATAAATACTTTTAGAGATGCTGATGGATTATGGGAAGGTCATGATATTATGGAAGTAGCTTCTCCACAAGGTTTTAGGAATAATCCTGAATTGGTTTTAGATTTTTACAATCAAAGAAGAAAACAACTATTTGACGTTTCTCCTAATGAAGCTCACTATAATCTGAAAAAGTTAGAAGATGAATTTGAAGTACATATCATTACACAAAATGTTGATGATTTACATGAACGAGCTAAAAGTTCACATATTATTCATTTGCATGGAGAGCTTTTAAAAGCAAAAAGTTCGATTTCAGATGATTTTATTTGTGAATGGACTAAAGATATAAATATTGGTGACAAAGCTAAAGATGGCTCTCAATTACGTCCTTACATCGTATGGTTTGGTGAAGATGTACCTATGATACCAAAAGCTGTTGAAATTGTTGAACAAGCAGATGTTTTAGTTATCATTGGAACCTCAATGCAAGTTTATCCTGCAGCTAGTTTAATCAATTTTATTAAGGAAGAAACACCAATATATTTTATTGATCCTAAACCTATGGTAAATAAAAACGCCTTTAACAATTTAACAATTATTAAAGACGTAGCTTCTTTGGGGACAAAAAAATTATTAGAATTACTTGATGTAAGTAATCATTAAATTGTCGTCTGAGTTCTCAAGATCTTCTACTAACTCGATGATAAGTTTACTTTCAGAAATTTCAATAACTCTATGGAAAATTGTTTCATCTCCAGAAAGTTTAATCATTTTCTTACTCTTATCGTAAGTCCATGAAAAGGTTTTAGAATCACCAAAGTGATTCTCTTCAACTTTTCCATCTTTAGAAAATACTAACCATTCATCGGTTTTATTCGATGCTAATTCAGGTTCTTCACCTTTTTCTTGAATAGATTCTATGAACCATTTTCCAGAAGTTAAGATTGTTTCCACTTCTTGTGCCTTAACAGTGAAAGTTAATAAACCTAAAAATAATGCTAATACTAATTTCTTCATTTTGATAGATTGTGTTTTTACTCAAAAATAAACAAAAGTTAGACCAAAATTGTAATTGTTGATAATTAACTTATAATTTTTTTAAAAAAATTATATAAATCACCTTTACTTATGGCGCTTCCCTTTTCTATTAAATCAAATATTTCTATGTTCCTCTCTGAAGAATATGTTTTTGTTCCGTTAAGTAACTCCACTTCTTCAGTATCATAATTTTCCAGTAACCAATTATAATCATTTTGTGCCAATAAATCAACTTCTTTATGAACTTTAATTACTATTCTTGAAATTTTATCTTCTTTACATTCAAAGAGATTTATCGTATTTTTAGAAAAATGTTCTAGATATTTAGTTCTATTTAATACATTTTCCCAAACAATATCACTAAATAAATTCAATTCATTTTCTGCTAAAGAAGGTTGGTTTTCTTTAATTTTTTTCCACTCATTAAAATCTACTCCCTGTGTTGCTAAAAACTTTGAAAATTCTTCATGCAAACTTTCGAACTGTTCTTTTGTTAGCTGTCTATATTTCATTCGGCAATTTTAATAGTAAATTTGGATTTGGACAATTTTGTTGATAAAAATCTACATCTTCTTTTGAACAAACCCCTGGATAATCTCCTTTCTTACCTTGCATATCTATAATTAATTGAAAATGTAAATGTGGTGCATAATCTCCATTTACAGTATTTTCTCCTAAACATCCAATAACTTCTTCCTGAGTTACTTTTTGTCCAACTTCAATATTCTCCAATGAATCTAAGGACAAATGACCATATAAACTATAAAACTCAATATCTTCTACTTGATGTTTGATAATTATTGTTGGTCCATAATCTCCATGATTCAAGTTATTTTTAAAACTGTGTATTTCTCCGTCTAAAACTGCAAGGACTTTTGTTCCTGCATCACACCATAAATCAATTCCTAAATGAATATTTCGCTCATTTTCTTCTGAAGAATTAAAGTAAGTACTTCTTTTATAAATGTCTCTTTTTTCAATATACCCTCCAAAAGCTACTTTAGCATTTTTCTCTTTTAAAAACTTCTTTAAATATAAAGACCATTCTTCTGAAGAACTTACATCAAAAGTATTTAAATCTTCGTTTTTCGTTGATATAGAAATAGGTGTATAATTATTAATAGCTAAATTAGTATCTATAACTTTTAAACTAGTTTTTGCTATTGAATTTAATATTTCTTTCATGTTATAAAAATAAAAAAGTGCAGTTAAAACTGCACTTCTAATTCATTATAATTTAATGATATTTTATCTTGTTACTGTACCTGAAATCACTTGAACTGGTCCTGCTCCAATATTTAATACTGAATGGTCCATAGCCATTGCAGGAATACCTTGTGCTAAAGGCTTTAACGTAAATGGCGCTGGACTGTTATCTGGACTTGGTTCAACAGAAATCACTACTGTACTTCCTCTTAAATCTAAAGGAAAAGCAATGCTTCCAACACTTCCCATAACATAATCTTCACCAGGATATCCAGGTCCGTTACTTGTAGTTCCTTTAAATGGTGAAGTAGATGCATTATCATCTGCCGCTCCTGGGTCTGTAAATGTACCTGTACTAATTGGTGTTCCATTTACTACTACCCAACCTTCGTATTTCCATCCAGCAGATAAAGTTGGTAAATCTAATCCAGCTATAGCAGGCATTACAGAATTATCTAAAAACCAAATTCCACTGTATTCATTAGTGTCATCCATATCTGTTGGAGTTGCTAAGATATACTTACCACTTGAGGCACTAAAATCAGCTACAATACCTGTAGAAGAAACACTAGCAGAACTACCAGAAAAATCTCCTGACAATAATTTAGTATCAGCTGGAGCCGGATCTGGATCAACAGCAGGCTCAATTGATAATACAAATGCAGTTGCAGCATCTAAATCAGCTTTTTCTACATAAAACTCAGTTTGAGATAAAACTCCTGAATCATCAACTGTAAAAACACCTGTAGTAACTGGAGCTCCATCTACAATTACCCAACCTTCGTATTTATAATCAGCTCCTAAATTTTCTAAACCAGTAAAATTAAGTGTTAAACTAGCTCCTTGAATTCTATCAACTTCAATGTTATTAGATAGATCATAATTTCCTGAAAGACTATTGGCATTTTTTCCCATTTCTAATCCTTCTAGTCCATTTTCGTAGGCAATGTACCATATGAAACATTTTCCTGCTCCAGCAGCATCAAAATTTACTCCTTCTAAAGCAGCAATATCCCCTGGTAAACCTAAAATCATTCCAGCTTCATCTGTAATGATAAAAGATGTGTTTGTTCCTATAACATTTCCCCCTACAGAAATACCAGATACATTATCTGCTACACCATCTACTAAAAAAAAAAATGGTCCACCAGACAAAGTTCCTGCTTCTGTAATTGTAACGTCTTCATCATCGTTACATCCTGTAAATGTTAATGTAAAAGCTAAAGCGAGTGCTCCTAAAATTAGTTTTTTCATTATAAATTAGATTTTAGTTAATTATAGCGCTTTAGTCGCTAATCTTTTTATTACTTACAAAAAAACTCCTGATTTTTTACTCAGGAGTTAATTTATCATCATTTTTTGTGATTTTTATTTAAGCATTCTGCTTTTTTATTAGGTTTAATGCAGAACCTTCATTATACCATTCTATTTGACCCTCATTATAAGTATGATTCACTTTAATTTGATCATTAGAACCATCAGCATGAACAACTTCTATAGTTAATTGTTTTCCAGGAGCAAACTCATTTAAATCTAAAAAGTTGAATGTATCATCTTCTTGAATTAAATCATAATCTGATTCATTAACAAAAGTTAAACCTAACATTCCTTGTTTCTTCAAATTTGTTTCATGAATACGAGCAAAAGACTTAACAATTACTGCTACAACTCCTAAATGACGTGGCTCCATTGCAGCATGTTCACGAGAAGAACCTTCCCCATAATTGTGATCTCCAACAACTACGGTTGGAATACCAGCTGCTTTGTAAGCTCTTTGTGTTGCTGGAACAGCATCATATTCTCCATTTATTTGACTTTTTACAAAATTTGTTTGCTTATTGTACGCATTTACAGCTCCAATCAAACAGTTGTTTGAAATGTTATCTAAATGTCCTCTATAACGTAACCAAGGTCCAGCCATAGAAATGTGATCAGTCGTACATTTACCAAAAGCTTTAATTAAAAGTTTAGCTCCTTTGATTTCGTTTCCGATAGGTGTAAACGGTGTTAATAATTCTAAACGTTCAGAATTTGGATTTACAACTACTTCTACTCCACTTCCATCTGCAACTGGTTCTAAATATCCATTCTCTTTAACTTCAAAACCTTTTGGAGGCAATTCCCATCCTGTTGGTTCATCAAGCTTAACTTCTTCTCCATTTTCATTAATTAATGTATCTGTAATTGGATTAAAGTCTAATCTTCCAGCAATTGCAATTGCGGCTACTAATTCTGGTGAAGCTACAAAAGCATGTGTGTTTGGATTTCCATCTGCACGCTTAGCAAAATTTCTATTGAAAGAATGTACGATACTATTCTTAGGTGCATTCTTAGGATCTTCATAACGCCCCCACTGTCCAATACATGGTCCACAAGCATTAGTGAAAATTTTAGCATCAAGCTTTTCAAAAACCTGAAGAATACCATCTCGTTCAGCGGTATAACGAACTTGTTCTGAACCAGGATTAATTCCGAATTCTGCTTTTGTTTTTAATCCTTTATCTAAAGCCTGTTGTGCGATTGAAGAAGCTCGAGATAAATCTTCATAAGACGAATTTGTACAAGAACCTATTAATCCCCACTCAACTTTTAAAGGCCAATCATTTGCATTTGCTTTTTCTGTCATTTCAGGTCCAGCTGGCGTAGATAAATCAGGTGTAAAAGGTCCATTTAATAATGGTTGTAATTCTGATAAGTTGATTTCAATTACTTGATCGAAATATTGTTCAGGATTTGCATAAACTTCAGCATCAGCAGTTAAATAATCTTTTATTTCATTTGCTGCATCAGCAACATCAGCTCTATCTGTAGCACGTAAATAACGCTCCATTGAATCGTCGTAACCAAAAGTAGAAGTTGTCGCTCCAATTTCTGCTCCCATGTTACAAATTGTTCCTTTTCCTGTACAAGACATTCCTGTTGCTCCAGGTCCAAAATATTCAACAATAGCACCTGTTCCACCTTTTACAGTTAAAATTTCTGCTACTTTTAAAATCACATCTTTTGGAGCAGTCCAACCCGATAATTTTCCAGTTAATTTTACTCCGATTAATTTAGGAAACTTTAATTCCCAAGGCATACCTGCCATAACATCAACGGCGTCAGCTCCACCAACTCCAATAGCAACCATTCCTAATCCACCAGCATTCACCGTATGAGAATCTGTACCAATCATCATTCCTCCAGGAAAAGCATAATTTTCTAAAACTACCTGATGAATAATTCCTGCTCCAGGTTTCCAGAAACCAATTCCGTATTTATTTGAAACTGATTCTAAGAAATTAAACACTTCATTACTTATGTTTAATGCATTTTGTAAATCTGTGCTTGCTCCTTCTTTTGCTTGAATTAAATGATCACAGTGTACAGTGGTTGGAACAGCTACTTTATCTTTACCTGCTTGCATGAATTGTAGTAACGCCATTTGAGCTGTTGCATCTTGACAAGCAACTCTATCTGGCGCAAAATCTACATAATCTTTACCTCTTTGAAAAGCTTTAGATGGATTACCATCCCAAAGGTGTGTGTATAATATTTTTTCTGCTAATGTTAACGGTTTACCAGTAATCTTTCGAGCAGAATCTACTCTTTCAACTACTTTAGCATAAACCTCTTTTATCATATCAATATCGAAAGCCATGAACTATAAGTTTTAGTTTGTAGACTAATTTACCAAAAAAACGTAATAGAAATTCGTAACTTATTTTAATTATAACGAGTTTAAATAAGGTGTTGAAATAAAAAAGCCCAAGTAAAAACTTGGACTCTATAATATGATATAAAAGTTGCTAATTAAACAACTAATAGCTTTTGCGATGGTTTGAATTTAGTTAATACAATACCTTCAACAGCTGCTTGATATTCTTCTAATGTTGGAGTCCTTCCTAAGATTGATGATAATACAACTACAGGAGTTGATGATAATAATGATTCTCCTTTTTTCTCTTTAGAGTCTCTTACGACACGACCTTGGAATAAACGAGTAGAAGTTGCCATTACAGTATCTCCTGGCTCAGCCTTTTCTTGGTTACCCATACATAAGTTACATCCTGGACGCTCTAAATATAATACATTTTCATATTTAGTACGCGCTGCTCCTTTTGGTGCATCATCATCAAATACAAAACCTGAATATTTAGCTAAAACATCCCAATCACCTTCTGCTTTTAACTCGTCAACAATGTTATATGTTGGTGGTGCTACAACTAATGGAGCATTAAATTTAACTTCACCTTGTTGAGCTTCAATGTTCTTTAACATTTGAGCTAAAATCTTCATATCTCCTTTGTGAATCATACATGATCCAACAAATCCTAAATCAACTTTCTTAGTTCCTCCGTAAAAAGATAAAGGTTGAATATTATCATGAGTATAACGTTTAGAAACATCTTCGTTATTTACATCTGGATCAGCAATCATTGGCTCAACAATCTTGTCTAAGTCAATAACAACTTCTGCATAATATTTAGCATCAGCATCTGGTCTTAAAGCAGGTCTACTTCCTGACTCTAATTCAGCAATACGATTATTAGCTTTATCAACTAAACCTTGTAAAACTTGTTTCTCATTGTCCATTCCTTTATCAATCATAATTTGAATACGATCTCTTGAAATTACTAATGATTCGATTAATGTTTCATCTTCTGAAATACAGATAGAAGCTTTAGCTTTCATTTCAGCTGTCCAATCCGTAAATGTAAATGCCTGATCAGAAGTTAATGTACCAATGTGTACTTCGATAATTCTTCCTTGGAATACATTCTCTCCTTCAAACTGATCTAACATTTGTTGTTGTGTAGCGTGAACTACATCACGGAAATCCATGTAAGGAACCATATCTCCTTTGAAAGTTACTTTAACTGACTCAGGAATTGGCATTGTCGCTTCACCTGTTGCCAATGCTAAAGCTACTGTTCCAGAATCCGCTCCGAAAGCAACACCTTTTGCCATTCTCGTGTGAGAATCTCCACCGATAATAACATCCCAATCATCAACAGCAATGTCGTTTAATACTTTGTGAATTACATCAGTCATTGCGTGATAAACTCCTTTAGGATCACGACCAGTAATTAATCCGAAGTCATTCATAAACTTCATTAATCTTGGAATGTTCGCTTTAGACTTGTCATCCCATACAGAAGCTGTGTGGCATCCTGATTGATATCCAGCATCTACGATTGGAGAAATAACAGTTGCTGCCATCATTTCTAACTCTTGAGAAGTCATTAATCCTGTAGTGTCCTGAGATCCAACAATATTTACTTCTACACGAGTATTTGATCCTGCATGTAATGTAACTCCTGGAGTATTTCCCACAGCATTTCTATTGAAAATTTTCTCTACTGCAGTTAAACCTTGACCTTCAATAGAAATTTCTTTAGAAGGAGCATATACTTGAGGTACATCAATACCTAAAGCTTTACATGCAAAAGTTTGTAATTTCTTACCGAAAACTACTGCGTAAGAACCTCCTGCTTTAATAAACTCCATCTTTTGAGGAGTTAATGCAGTTGAGATATCTTTTAATTCAGTGTCTCCGTTATATAATTTCTTTTCTTTAGTATTGATTGTTAAAACTGTACCTGTTTTAACTGAATAAACTTCTTTTAAAATTGGATCACCATCTTCATCTACGATAGTATTTCCATTTTCATCTTTTTGCTTCACCCAGTTTTTAAGATCGATACCAATACCTCCTGTAACACCAACTGTAGTTAAGAAAATTGGAGCAATACCATTAGTACCTGCAATTACTGGTGCAATATTGATAAAAGGCACATATGGACTAGAAGGAATACCCGTCCATAAAGCCACGTTATTTACACCTGACATTCTTGATGAACCAACTCCCATTGTTCCTTTTTCTGCTATTAACATTACACGCTTGTCTGGGTGCTGCTTTTGTAATGCTAATAATTCGTTCTGCATATCTTTATTATGCTCGAACATAGATTGACCATGTAATTCACGATCTGATCTTGAATGTGCATCTGCACCTGGAGAAAGTAAATCTGTAGAGATATCTCCAACTCCTGCCACATAAGTTACAACTTCAATTTCTTCATCAACTTCTGGTAACTCAGTAAAGAATTCAGCTTTAGCATAGCTTTCGATAATACCTTTAGCTAAGTTATTACCATCTTTCATCGCATTTTCTAAACGCTCAGTATCTGCTTCATATAAGAATACTTGTGTTTTTAAAACTTTAGCAGCTTCTTCAGCAATGCTTGAATCGTTTCCTAATGCTAAATCTAAAAGTACTTCAACTGAAGGACCTCCTTTCATATGTGATAACTGCTCAAAAGCAAAAGTAGGTGTAATCTCCTCTACTACAGATTCTCCTAGGATAATCTCTTTTAAAAACTTTGCTTTTACACCTGCTGCACTTGTTGTACCTGGTAATGTATTATAAATAAAGAAATTAAGAGACTCTTTTCTGTACTCGTTATTTACATCTTTAATTTGCGAGATAATTTCACTAAGTAATTCGTTGCCATCAATTGGCTTAGGATGTAAACCTAGCTTTTTCCTTTCTTCAATCTCTTTTAAGTAATCTTGGTAGTTCATAATAGAAAAATCTTTTCAATGTTAAAGGCAATTTTATCAATTAGTTGTTTACACCTAATCTTACTTTGCCATAGTTAATTGTAACAATGTCGTTTGTATAGTTGCATATCATCTGCAAGACTATTCTAGTTTAATTGTCCTATGTAAGTTCTATTAAATAAGACTCAATTTTTATGAGTTGCTTACAAACAAAAATCACACAGTAAAATGTTTATAATTTTAAGTCTGGCGAATTTACTAATTTTCGTTCATATTTGAAAATAATATAACGTTTTCGATCAAACATTAAATATTATCTAACAAAAAACATCTTAAGAAGATGTTTTTTATTAATTCACTAAAAAACAAATCTTAAATTATCAAATTCATAATTTTGAATATGCGATTTTGAGATATTAAAAAATAATTTAGAGGAAAAAGCAGACCAATAAGCCGGATTCTGTTACTTTTTAATGAAAAAAAGTCCTTATCATTTATCTAGTTAGTGCATTACTGCAAAAATCTATCTGCCTACCCCTTAGAATCGTGCGAGTAACACTCGAGCTCTAATATACGTGGCATTGCACCGCATAGAGTTTACCTGATTTCACTACAGCATTACCTGTACATTCTTTCTGTTGCACTTGTCCTCAGTTTACACTGGACGGATGTTATCCGCTATGCTTACTCTTCGGTGTCCGGACTTTCCTCTAAGAGATAAACTCCTAGCGATAAGGCTGGTCTGCTAATTTATTTTTTTACTTGATAGCTTTCATAAAAAAACCCACTCAAAGATTGAGTGGGAAAATTGCTATGAAAAAGAAAAAGTATCTGGAACGTCTTCCAGACACTACAAATATATAACTTTTTTTAACTTCCTACAAAAAAAAGTAAAAAAAATTATTCTTTTTATGAAAACATATCTTTTACCCTATCAAAAAATGATTTATCTGATTTTTGTGGGTTTGGTGAAAAGTTATCATCTACTAACATAGATTCGAAGAACTTACGTTGCTCTTTGGTTAATTCTTGTGGTGTCCATACATTAATATGTATTAAGAAATCACCTGTACCATATCTTTCTATACTAGGTAAACCTTTACCTTTAAGTCTCAAGATTTTGCCAGATTGAGTACCAGCATCAACTTTAATTTTAACTTTTCCTGTAACTGTTTCAATCTCTTTTGAAGTTCCTAATACAGCTTCAGAAAAATTTATATATAAATCGTAATGTAAATTACTTCCTTCTCTTTTGATTGTTTCGTGCTGTACTTCTTCAATTAACACTAATAAATCACCTGGAATAGAATTTTTACCTGGAGCTTCATTTCCTTTACCTCCTACTTTTAACTGGACTCCTTCTGTTACCCCTTCAGGAATATTAATTGTAACTGTTTCTTCTTTTACGATCATTCCTTGAGCATCTGCATCACTAGGACGCTTATCGATCATCTCTCCTGCTCCTTGACATGTTGAACAAGTAGTTGCTGTTTGCATTCTACCTAAAATAGTGTTCGTAACACGCATAATTTGCCCTGTACCATTACATGTAGTACATGTTTTGTAGGTTACTCCATCTGCTTGTACTTTTCTACGTACTTTAACCTTTTTCTCTACACCATTAGCTATCTCTTCTAAAGTAAGTTTAACACGAATACGAAGATTTCCTCCTTTTACTCTAGCTCTTCCACGACTGCCTCCACCGAAGCCTCCGAAACCACCACCAAAGGCACCTCCAAAAATGTCTCCGAATTGACTAAAGATATCATCCATGTTCATTCCGCCACCGCCGAAACCTCCAGCTCCTCCTTCAAATGCTGAATGGCCAAATTGATCGTAACGTGCTTTCTTTTGTTCGTCACTTAGAACTTCATAAGCTTCTGCACATAACTTAAATTTTTCTTCTGCCTCTTTATTATCTGGGTTTTTATCTGGATGATATTTGATAGCCATCTTACGATAAGCTTTCTTTATCTCTGCTTGAGTAGCTGATTTAGCTACACCTAATACTTCGTAATAATCTTGCTTTGCCATGTTTTTTCAATTATCAATGAACAAAATAATCAGTAATGAAATTATTTTACATTAACTGATCTTTAGTTTGTTCAATGTTTATGCTTGTCCTACAACAACTTTCGGGTGACGAATGATTTTATCTCCAAGTTTATAACCTTTTTCTACACAATCTATAATCTTTCCTTTAAGGTCATCTGATGGTGCAGGAATCTGTGTGATAGCTTCATGTGTATCTGCATTGAACACATCACCTTGATTTACCTCTATAGCTGATAATCCTTTTTGTTCTAAAGTTTTAAGTAATTTTTGATAAATTAATAACACACCTTTTCTTAATTCTTCAGCTTCTTTATCATCTTCAATATGTGTTAAAGCTCTTTCGAAATCATCCAAAATTGGCAGTAAAACTGTCATTAGTTCCTGATTTGCTGTTTTAAAAAGCTCAATTCTTTCTCGAGAAGTACGTTTTTTATAATTTTCAAACTCTGCAAAAAGGCGTAAATATTTATCTTTTTCAGCCTGTAATAAATCTTCTGAAGATGGTTTTCCTTCCTCATCTTTTACAGTCTCCTCTGTATTTTCCTCCTCATTTCCATTAGGTTTCTTCTCCTCTTGTTTAAATTCAGCATTTTTAATTGCATCATTTAACTCATCTTCTTTAGTATATTGATCTTTACTCATTGTAAATCGTTTCTTTAATTTTAGTTTGCTAATTAAAAGCAAGAATACTGCCAATACTAAAAAAATGTCATAATGACATTTTGATAACATTCGAAAAAATCTATTTACTTTATTTATACTATATTTATACCTAAATAATCCCAAAATACCCAATTATGAAATTTTTATCGAAATCGATGTTAGTATGTTTAGCATTAACAGTTATTTCATGTAAGAAAAATCCTGCTGAAAGTCCAGAGCATAAAGCTTTAGTTGCAGAACATGAAGTAATGATGAAAACGCATGACGAGATTGAAAAGAAACATAGTACAATGAATGACGATCATAGCGCAATGCTTACATCGCATAAAGATTTAGAAAATGATTCTTTACATGTTGTTAATGAAAAAGCACACGCTGCTATTTTAGGTTCTCACACTTCATTAGTTGAAAAACATAAAAAATTAATCTCGGAACACAAAACTTTAGAAGAAAAACATTTAACTGGAGAAATTTCTTTAGAGCAAATGGTTAAAGATCATGAAGAATTAAAAAAACAACATCAACAAATGCTTGATGAGCATAACAAAATGGTTAAAGATCACGAAAAAGTAAAAGTTGAAGATGCTAAAATGGTTTCTGAAGATAAAACCAAAGAAGAAGAAAAAACTGAAGAAAAGAAATAGCATTTATTTCAAATTATATATAAAACTACCGTTATATAAGTAACGGTAGTTTTTTTATGCCATTTTTATTTAGGAGCATTAATTATTTCACTTTCTTTAGGAATAGTAAAACTAACTATATCTGGGAAAGTAATATTTGATAAATTAACTTCTCCAATTTGGTTCGTATACCCTTTCTTTAAAGTCCATAAATGAAATGTCCAATTCGTAGAAAAAGGAATTCCACTTACTATTTTATAATTGTTATACTTAATTGCATGAGGTTCTTTTTCTGCTGCTTCTTTTCCTTTTCCGAAACTCACTATATAAGCAGCTCCCTCCAGAACATTTTCTTTTGATTTGTATACAACATACCAATCGTCTGGCGCATCACCTATTCCTGACTGGAATGCTAACTTACCTGAATCTAATTTACCTCCTCCCCAAGTATTCATTTCAAAATTCGACCAAATGGTACCTGAATCATTTAGTTTATATGGTAAACCTAAAAAATAAGACCATGTAAAAATATCGAAACGTGCACCAGCTTTAGCTTTTGCTGAAATTCCTTTTCCATAAACATTGGTTCCATCAAAAATAATTACTGATCCATCTTCTTTAGTAATTTTTATTTTTCCTCCACCAGTTTCTTGAACAATAGTACCTTTCATATAATGTTTACCTCCAAACTGGATATTAATATCATATGAGATATATTTTTTATTCAAAAAGTCAGTTTTCTTATGCTTACTTTCGATACTTCTTGTAAAGTTATTTTTCTGGTCTTGAGCAAACATTGTTATAGTCAAGCTTAAAAACAACGTAAAAAAGATTTTTTTCATTTTATAGTATTTGCTAATCATTAATTATGTGAGTTAAGTCGTATTAATGATATAAACTTACTTTTTTAACATTTTAAAAAGTTATTAATTTTTTCATTAACAAGAAAACTTTTTAAATTTAGAAACGAATTTATTAACCTTATAAAATCAAGCTTATTATGAAAAACTTATTAAATGTTAACGGTGTATCTGTATTAACAAAAAAAGATCAAAAAACTTTAAATGGTGGAATCATTTTAATCGATCCTAAATATTGTGGATGTGATTGTGCTGGAAGAGTCACTGGACCAAAATATTGTGAACAAGTTATAGCTTGTCCACAAGAATATACTTGTGATCAAGAAATGTAAAATAAAGAAAGCGACTTAAATAAGTCGCTTTTTTTATTTTATACAATGTCTCGTCCTGAAATAGCGTTACACAATTATGTAACATTATGAACAACAATACTTACCGCAAACGTACTCAGAAAGATTATACGATGAGTTTTAAACTTTCCGTTGTATCTGAAGTAGAAAAAGGCGAACTCACTTACAAACAGGCTCAACTTAAATATGGAATTCAAGGTCGCAGCACTGTTTTAGTATGGTTACGGAAATATGGTAACTTTGATTGGGATCATCAAACACCATCTACTATGCCAAAATCACCAGAACAAAAACTATTAGAATTAGAGCAAAAATTACGTCAATTAGAAAAGCAAAATAATCGTTTAAAAGCTCAAGCATCAGCAGCAGAGAAGAAAGCGATACTGTTTGACATGATGATTGATTTAGCAGAGAAAGAGTATAATATTCCTATCAGAAAAAACTCCAAAACCTAGTAATTGATATGTTTATTTTACAAAACAAAGAAAGTATTTCTTCTACCTGTAAATTACTCGGGTTTAGTAGACAGGTGTATTATAGAGCTAATTATAGAGTTAAGAAAGCTCAATCAATAGCCTATAAGGTTGTTGAATTGGTTAAGGGTGTAAGAATGGAACAGCCAAGAATTGGAACAAAAAAACTGTATTATATTCTTTCAGAAGAATTAGCTAGTTTAGGTGTTGGAAGAGATCGATTATTTGATATTTTACGTGCTAATAAACTATTGATAAAACGACAAAAGAGTTATCATATCACAACCAACTCTCATCATCGTTTTAGAAAACATGCGAATCTTATTGAAAATTTAGAAGTAACTAGACCAGAACAAGTATGGGTGGCAGATATCACCTATCTAGGAAATCGTAAAAACCCTATGCACCTATCATTAGTTACAGATGCATATTCTAAGAAAATTATCGGTTATCATTTGGATAATACCTTAGAA